>NZ_CP049109.1:2472237-3859475 GCF_011057975.1 Sphingosinithalassobacter tenebrarum
GCGCCTTGCCGATCGGCAGCACGAAATCATCCATCTGCGGCACTTCAAACGTGCGGCCGTACATTAACTCGTTTTCGAGGAAGACCACCGGGTCCTCGCTGCGGATCGCGGCCTTGAGGAGCCCCTTGGCGTCGGCGGCGTCATAAGGCGCGATCACGATCAGCCCCGGCACGCTGGCATACCAGGGGCCGTAATTCTGGCTATGCTGCGCGCCGACGCGCGCGGCGGCGCCATTGGGACCGCGGAACACGATCGGGCAGCGCATCTGGCCGCCCGACATGTAGTTGGTCTTCGCGGCCGAATTGATGATGTGGTCGATCGCCTGCATCGCGAAGTTGAACGTCATGAACTCGACGATCGGCTTGAGGCCGCCCATCGCCGCGCCCGTGCCGACACCGGCAAAGCCATATTCGGTGATCGGCGTGTCGATCACGCGCTTGCCGCCGAATTCCTCGAGCAGGCCCTGCGTCACCTTGTACGCGCCCTGATACTCGGCGACTTCCTCGCCCATGATGAAGACGCGCGGATCGGCGCGCATTTCCTCGGCCATCGCGTCGCGCAGCGCTTCGCGGATGGTGGTTTTAACCATTTCGGTGCCCTCAGGCACTTCGGGATCGCCCGAGACCGGCTTGCGGTCGGCCAGCTGCTGGGCGCCGGTCTTGTCTTCCTTGGCCTTGGGCGCTTCGGATTCGGCCGCCTTTTCCGCCTGGGCGGGCTTTTCGGCGGCGGGCGCCGGCGCTTCCACGTCCGCGGCGTCCTCATCCTCTTCGGCGAGCATCGCAATGACGGTGCCCACCTTCACATTGTCGGTACCCGCTTCGACCAGGATTTTGGCGATCGTGCCTTCATCGACGGCTTCGAACTCCATCGTCGCCTTGTCGGTCTCGATTTCCGCCATGATGTCGCCGGCCGAGACAGTGTCGCCTTCCTTCACCAGCCATTTGGCGAGCGTGCCTTCCTCCATCGTGGGCGAGAGCGCCGGCATTTTGATTTCAACGGCCATCTCAATATTTCTCCACCAGCACGTCGGTATAGAGTTCGCCCGCATCGGGCTCGGGCGTGGTTTCGGCGAAATCGGCGGCTTCGTTCACGATCTTGCGGATTTCCTTTTCGAGCGTCTTGAGCTCGTCTTCCTTGACGCCGACGGCCTCCAGGTCGCGCTTGGCATGTTCGATCGGATCGGATTTTTCCCGGATCGACTGGACTTCCTCACGGCTGCGATACTTTGCAGGATCGGACATCGAGTGGCCGCGATAGCGATAGGTCTTCATCTCGAGGATGATCGGTCCCTTGCCGTCGCGCACCCATTTGAGCGCTTCCTCGGCCGCGCCGCGTGCCGCGAGCACGTCCATCCCGTCGACCTGAATGCCGGGAATGCGGAAGCTTTCGCCGCGCTTGAACAGCTGGTCCTCGGCCGAGGAGCGATTGACGCTGGTGCCCATCGCATACTGATTGTTCTCGATCACGAAAACGATCGGCAGTTTCCAAAGCTCGGCCATGTTGAAGGCTTCGTAGACCTGGCCCTGATTGGCCGCACCGTCGCCGAAATAGGCGAGCGTCACGCCGCCGTCCTCGTTATATTTGTGCGCGAAGGCGAGCCCGGTGCCGAGCGGCACCTGCGCGCCGACAATGCCGTGACCGCCATAGAATTTGTGGTCGGTCGAGAACATGTGCATCGACCCGCCCTTGCCCTTCGAAATCCCGGCTTCGCGGCCGGTGAGTTCGGCCATGATCACCTTGGGATCGAGGCCATAGGCAAGCATGTGACCGTGATCGCGATAACCGGTGATCACTGAATCCTTCTCGTGATCGAGCGCCGACTGAAGCCCGACCGCGACGGCTTCCTGACCGATATAGAGGTGGCAGAAACCGCCGATCAGACCGAGGCCGTAAAGCTGCCCCGCCTTCTCCTCGAACCGGCGGATGAGCAGCATCCGCTTGTAGAGCTCGAGCAGTTCCTCTTTCTCGGCCTTGTACCGTTGCGGTTCGTTCGGCCGTTCACGATTGGGTTTCGCAGGTTCGCTTTTTCGGCGCGTCGCCGGGGTCTTTGCCACAGATATCCTCACGTCCCGATTGGGCAGAATTGGAGCGTATATGCGTGTTGCCACGCGCTACGCAACGTCAACGCATATTCATGGCGTGCGTTCAATGCGCGATGGATTGCACCCAGGGCAATCGAAACCCTGGTTATTGATGCTCGATGAAATCCGCTTCCGGCAAGCGATGCTGGGCCGCCGCCACGTCGAGTCGCGCGGTTTCCGGCCGGTCGCAGGATTTGCGGACGATCGGCGTGCCGTCGCGCAGCACTGTCACGCCCGCGGAAAATTCAGGCGCATTGCCTTCGGGGCCGAAGCCGGTCCGCACCGTTCGGCTATAGACGACATAGGTGTAGCGTCCCCGGGAAAAGGAGATCTGCGCTTCGCCGCCGCCGGAATAGGCAGTGGTGGCATAAGCGAGCGTGCCGCTCCCCTGCGGCGCGGCGGGATGCTGCAGCTCGATATTGCCGGGCTGGCCGTAGCGATATTGAACATAGCCCTGCGCCGGCGCCGAATCCGCGCATATGGCGATCACGCGCATGCCGCTGGTGCACTGAAAGATAGCCTGTTCCTGCGCAGCGCAGAGGCCGATCGGGCCCAGCGCTTCGGGCAAAGCAGGCGGCGCAGCGGAAGCAGTGAGAAGGGCAAGGGAACCAGAAAAACCAAGCGCCCGAACATTCTGCATCCCCCCGGAGATTTCCACGCTTATTTGAGCGGAACGATAACCTCGTCAGGCCGCGCGACATTCAGCTTCTTGCGCGCAAGCTCCTCGACCAAATCGGGATCGGCGCCCTCGGGATCGAGAAGGTCGACGCGGTTCTTAAGATCGGCGCGCTGCTTGTCGAGCCGCTGATATTCGGCCTGCCGGGCCTCAAGCTGCTGCTTAACTTCGGGATGCGCCATCGCGCCGTTCGGGCCCAGCACGGCATAATAGCCGAAAAAGGCCATCGAAATCAGCGCCACCGCGGGCATTCCCGCGCTGCGAAGGATCGAAGAAACAGTTGACTTACGCGACATGCCCCGATTCTCGCTTAACTATCCGCATTAATCAAGCCGTATTGATACGGAATCCGGCGAGTCGCTCCGCTGCCGAGACCTGCGCCTAGGGTTCGACGAAGCCGAACAGATCGACCGGAGTGATGATACTCCAGGACGGAGCAGCATCGCGATCCCCGGCACGGACGAAATAGTCGATCACGATGCACGCATATGGGCGCCAGGACAGCGATCCGATATCGGCAGTGCTGATCGGCCACTTGTCGTTTTCGAAATCCGGCGGAAAGAAACACGCGATGACCATCGATGGCGGCTCCTCGGCACCCTCGCCGTCGCGTTCCAGAAAGAACACCGGCTCGCCGAGCCGCCCTCGCCGCAGATCGGCCAGCCCCCCGCTATCGGCAAACACCGCCGACAGCATCCAGATGAGATCGGCATAGTCATCGTTCCGGCTCCAGTCCTTCGGGTCTGCGCCTTCCAGGCCATGCATTTCGGCGAAGCGATCGACATCGCCTGATTCCAGCACCGCGCGATATTCCGCTGCTACCGGCTCGAATATGGCCCGATATTGCCAGTCATCCGGCGCCGGCACGATGTTGCCGATCCGCCGGGCAGCTTCCGGCCCGATCCGACGCGGCAGAATCAGCCGCTCGGCATATCGCACCGAAGTCACCCCCATCACGGCGCCGCGATTATAGTGGCAGTATCCCGACCCCATCGAGATCAGCATGCCGCCGCCTTCCAGCTCCTCAACGCCCCAATCGAGCCCGCAATCATGGACCCGGCCAGTAACGGTAGCGCGCCTGAATCCGGGCTCGGGCGGAGTATCGATCCCGGGCCGGGGATAGGGCGGCCGCAGTCCGACCCGCCGGGGATTGGCGTCGCCGAATTCGCTGCGGGGAAGCATGCCGGTGTAGATCGCCTCCTGATCGGCATAGACGATAGATCCGGCAACAATGCCGGTGATGGCGACGCATCGCCCTTCATAGTCGCCCAGACGCTCGGCCAGCCGCGTGATCGTGACGCGATCGGCGCGCGCTTCGGTGCATGGTTCGGCTGGCTGCGCGGCGGCGGTGCCAGGCACGAGCAGCAACAGCGCCGCCGCGAGCAAGGCCGCGGCGGCGGCGTAAAGGCGATCAGCGCAGGATCGAACGTCCCGCGTAGATGGCTGCATCCCCCAGCTCCTCTTCGAGGCGGATCAACTGGTTATATTTGGCCAGCCGGTCCGAACGGGCGAGGCTGCCGGTCTTGATCTGTCCGCAATTGGTGGCGACCGCCAGGTCGGCGATCGTCGCATCCTCGGTCTCGCCCGAACGGTGCGACATGACGGCGGTGTAGGACGCGCGCTGCGCCATCGTCACGGCCTCGAGCGTTTCGGTGAGCGTGCCGATCTGATTGACCTTCACCAGCAGCGAATTGGCGAGACCGTCCTTGATCCCCTGCCCCAGCCGCTTTGGATTGGTGACGAACAGGTCGTCGCCGACGAGCTGAACCTTGTCGCCGATCTTGTCGGTCAGCAGCTTCCAGCCTTCGAAATCATCCTCGGCCATGCCGTCCTCGATCGAGAGGATCGGATATTTGTCGACCAGATCGGCGAGATAGTCGGCCATGTCGGCCGGGGAAAGAGTCTTGCCCTCACCTTCCATCACATAGGCGCCGTCCTTGAAGAATTCGGTCGAGGCGCAGTCGAGCGCGAGCATCACGTCGTCGCCCGGCTTGTATCCGGCCGCTTCGATCGAGGCGAGAATCACGTCGAGCGCGTCAGTGGTGGAATTGAGCGCCGGCGCGAAGCCGCCTTCGTCGCCCACCGAGGTCGAAAGCCCGCGATCGTGCAGCTTCTTTTTCAGCGTGTGGAAAATTTCCGAGCCGCAGCGAACCGCCTCGACAATATTTTCCGCGCCGACCGGCATCACCATGAATTCCTGGAAATCGATCGGATTGTCGGCATGTTCGCCGCCGTTGATGATGTTCATCATCGGCACCGGCAGCGTCATCGCCGAAACCCCGCCGACATAGCGATAGAGCGGCAGTCCGCGCGCATCCGCCGCCGCCTTCGCCGCGGCCAGGCTGACGCCCAGAATCGCATTGGCACCGATCCGGCCCTTGTTCGCCGTACCGTCCAGTTCGATCATCGCCATGTCGAGATCGACCTGGTCCTCGGCTTCCATGCCGATCACGGCTTCGGCGATCTCGCCGTTCACGGCATCGACCGCCTGTTCGACACCCTTGCCCATCCAGCGGCTCTTGTCGCCGTCGCGCTTTTCAACGGCTTCATGCGCGCCCGTGGAAGCGCCCGAAGGCACTGCGGCACGGCCAAAGCTGCCGTCTTCGAGCAGCACATCGACTTCCACCGTGGGATTGCCCCGGCTGTCGAGAATCTGGCGTGCGTGAAGGTCGATGATTGCGGTCACGAAATGGTCTCCCTACGTAAGAGAAGGCGGATCGCCGATCGGAACGCTGGCGCTCTATCGGCTTCGACGGCGATCGGCAATTGCACGCAGGCGGGAACTCGTTTCGCGCGGCATGGTTGTTGATCGAAAGACTGGAAAGGGCTGAGCGATGGCGGACAAGAAAACCCCCGAGGCAATCCCGGCCGAGCCGATCAAGGCGGGCGCTACCTCGAAAACTCCCGAAACCGGCGCGACACCGTCGGAAACGCCTGCGGACACGCTGGTTGCAGAGCCTCCTGTAAAGGACGGTGCAGGCAAGCGCAGCGCAGCGGACAATATCAAGAAAGAAGCTTCAAAGCTCGGGAATCAGGCTGCGGATCGCGCACGCGGTTTCGCAGATGAAGGCAAACAACGCGCAACCGGCGCGCTGGACGAGTTTGCCAAGCTGATGACCGATGCGGCCGGAGACGTCGATGAACGGATCGGTCCCGAATACGGCAAATATGCCCGTTCGGCAGCGGAAGGTATTTCGGGTTTCTCGGAATCGCTGCGTGGCAAGGAAATCGACGATCTGATCGCCGAAGCGGGCGAATTCGTGAAGAAGAGCCCGGCGATCGCAGTCGGTACTGCGGCTGCCCTTGGATTCGTCTTCGCACGGCTGCTCAAATCGGGCATCGACGCCGTGTCCGAAACCGACGAAGCCTGATCGGGGTTCGGGGGGCAGCGTGGCATCGAATCAGCCCGAAGAGGAAAGTATCGGAGCGCTGATCGCGCGACTGGTCGAGGACGGCAAAAGCTATGGCCGCGCCGAGTTCGACTATTATCGCACGCTGGCGTCGCAACGTTTCGCGATTGCGCGCAATGGCCTGATCGCAGGCGCGATCGCGGCGGTGCTCGGCTTCGCAACGCTGATTGCGCTGCTGGTCGGGCTGATCCTGACGCTGGCCACGTTCATGCATGCCGGGTTGGCGACGTTGCTCGTCATCGGCGGGTGCTGCGTTGCGATCTATTTCCTGGCCATGTTCGCCCGCGACAAGATCACTGCCGCGCTGAAACCGCGCAACGGAAGACGACCATGACCGAACACAGGGGCGAAATCGTCCTCGCCGAAGAGCGTTCGCGCAACGCACGGCAACAATTTATGGCGACGCTGGGCACTGTGAAGAACCGGCTTTCGCCCGGCACCATCGCCCAGGATGCGATGGAGAGCGCCGCAGACGGTGCCAAGTCGCTGGTGCGCCGGCGCCCCTTGGCCGTGGCCGCGGCGGCAGGTGCGCTGGGATTGCTGCTGTCGCGCCGATTGATCCGGCGCAAGGTGGCCCAGCGGAAAATCGAACATGCAACCGGCGATGATACGTCGCGTTGAAGCAATCGGATGAAAGGAATCCTGCGATGAGCGATGCGACCACTACCGAAGACCGCAAGGGCGTGATCGACAGCGCCGGCAAGGCGATCGAAAATGCCAAGGGCTCGGCAAGCCGTTCGATCGAAGCGGCTGGAGAGCGAGCGCGCAAAACCGCCGAAACCGCCGGCGAAAATCCGCTGGCGCTGCTCGCGGGCGGTGTCGCGCTGGGCATGCTGATCGGCGTCCTGATCCCGCGGCATCACAAGGAGAAGGAAATGCTGGCCCCGGTCGGCAAGCGACTCGCCGACGGTGCCAAGGCCGCCGCCGAAGCCGCGCGCGAAGCCGGCAAGGAAGAGCTGAACCAGCTGCTACCCGCAAAGGCGGCTGCGAAGCAGACCGTGTCGCAGATCCTGGAAACCGCAGCGGGTGCCGCGAAAAAGGCGGCGACCAAGGCCGAATAAGCCCGCTACGCACGTTCCGGGGATTGCATGCTGCAACGCAACGGCTAGACGCTGCGGCTAACAAGGCTGCGTGCCTAGACAAATCCCCCGGAGGTTCGTGTGAGCAAATTGCATCTCGTGTTCGGCGGTCGCGTGAGCGATCCGACCACGCTCGATTTCGACGCCAGCGCCAAGCTGGACGTCGTCGGCATCTTTCCCGACTATGCCAGCGCCGAAAAGGCGTGGCGCGCCGCGGCGCAGCGCACTGTCGACGATGCTGAAATGAAATATGTCATCGTGCATCTGCACCGGCTGCTCGAGCCCGACCTCGACCCGACCAAGCCGGCGGCCTGAACGTCGTGGTGGCGCGCGCCGGTCAGGCGTTGCGCCACCGCCACCAAAGCAGCGGCCGCGCGAGGATCAATCCGGCCAGAAATCCGCCGACATGCGCCGCGGCCGCAATCTGCATCCCCTCGCCCAGCAGCGCCCACCACATCAGCAGGTTGATCAGCGTCCAGCCGACGGCCAGCCAGAGGATATGGACGACGCTTGCGGGAATCGGCCCGATCGCGCGTACGCGCTTCGCGCCCGCTCTACGGTAATAAAGCGAATAGGCACCGACGATCGCTGAAGCAGCGCCGCTGGCGCCGACCATCGGGATCACTTCCATCGGCTCCATCGCCCATTGTGCGAAGGCAGAGGCATAGGCGCCGACGACATAGAGGATGATAAGGCCGGCGGGACCGACCACGCGCTCGCTTTCCTTGCCGGTGAACCCGAGCATCAGCATGTTCATGCCGAGATGGAAAACGCCTGCATGCAGGAAGGTGCAGCTGAGCGGCGTCAGCCACGCGGGAAGCGCGCTGAAGCCTTCGGGCAAATCCGCTCCGCTGAGCCTCGCGGGAATGAAGCCGCCATAGATCGCCGAATAGCCCGTCCGGTCGAGCGCCTGCACCAGCAGCGTGACCACGCTTGTGGCCACCACCAGCGCGGCAGTGGCCGAGCGGATTTGAAACGGCATGGGATCAGATGAATTCGATCTTGGACACCAGATAGTAGCGGTCGCCCGACGGCACCGTCACTTCGACTTCGTCGTCGACCTTGCGGCCGATCAGCGCGCGCCCGAGCGGCGAGCTGTAGCTGATGCGGCCGGTCTTTGCGTCCGCCTCAGTCTGGCCGACAATCTGGTACTTCACCGGCTTGTCGTCCTCGTCGAGCAGCGTCACGGTCGCGCCGAACACCACCTTGTCGCCCGAAAGCTCCTTGGGATCGATCACTTGCGCACGGCTCAGCTTGTCCTCGATATCGGCGATCGTCGCCTCTACCTGGCCCTGACGCTCCTTGGCGGCATGATATTCGGCATTTTCCGAAAGATCACCATGCGCGCGCGCTTCCTCGATCGCGTCGACAATCAGCGGGCGTTCCGCCTTGAGCCGTTTGAGCTCCGCCGTCAGCTTTTCATGGCCCTCGGCCAGCATCGGCATCTTGTCGACAGTCGCCATAAATCCGTCCTTCGTCTGGAGACGCCCCTCCACCAGCCGACCCCTCCCTGGAGCCGCCCGCACATCAACGCCGGTTGTGGGGATTAATCGTGCGAACGCGAATAATAGGACTGTAGCGGGCGTACTTCAAGACTTTGCCGCGCGAGCGCCACAATTGCCTCCGCCGCGGCGTTGCTGGCGGGCGCGGTGGTGAAATAGGGCACCTTCTGCGCCAGCGCCGACGCGCGGATCGATGCCGAATCCTTCAGCGACTGCCAGCCTTCGGTGGTATTGAAGATCAGCGCGATATCGCCGTCCATGATCCGATCGACGATATGCGGGCGCCCTTCGAGCACCTTGTTGATCCGTTCGACCGGCAACCCCTGTTCGGCCAGATAGTCCGCCGTGCCCCCGGTGGCCACGATCGAAAAGCCCGCTTCCACCAGCGTCTTCACGCCCGGCACGATGACCGGTTTGTCGCTGTCCTTCAGGCTGACGAAGACCGTGCCCGACTGCGGCAGCGTTACGCCCGCGCCGAGCTGCGCCTTGGCGAAGGCAGTGCCGAAATCGCGGTCGAGGCCCATGACTTCGCCGGTCGACTTCATTTCCGGCGAGAGCACCGGGTCGACTCCCGGGAAACGCGCCCAGGGGAAGACGGCTTCCTTGACCGCGATATAGTCCATCGACCGGTCGATCCTGGGAATTGCCGCCAGCTTCTCGCCGGCCATCACGCGCGCCGCGATCTTGGCGATGGGTGCGCCGATCGCCTTGGCGACGAAGGGCACGGTGCGGCTCGCACGCGGATTGACTTCGATCAGGAAGACCTCGCCATCCTTCACCGCGAACTGGATGTTCATCAGGCCGCGAACGTCGAGCGCGCGCGCCAGTGCCTCTGTCTGGCGCTCGATTTCCGCGATGATCTCGGGCGGCAGGCTGTAGGGCGGGATCGAGCAGGCGCTGTCGCCCGAATGGACGCCGGCTTCCTCGATATGCTGGAGCACGCCCGACACGACGACATCGGTGCCGTCGGCAAGCGCATCGACATCGACTTCGACCGCGTCGCGCAGATACTGGTCGATCAGCACCGGCGCATCGCCCGACACCTGCACGGCGGTTTCGATATATTCCTCGAGCTGCGCACGCCCGTCGACGATTTCCATCGCCCGGCCGCCGAGCACGAAGCTGGGGCGCATCAGCACCGGATAGCCGATGCGTTCGGCGACCGCGATCGCTTCCTCGCGGCTGCGCGCGATGCCGTTGGCGGGCTGTTTGAGGTCGAGCTTGCCGACCAGCTTGGCGAAACGTTCGCGATCCTCGGCCAGATCGATCGCGTCGGGCGAGGTGCCGAGGATCGGGATGCCGGCGGCCTCGATGCCCGCGGCAAGGCTGAGCGGCGTCTGCCCGCCGAACTGGACGATCACGCCCAGCAACTCACCCTTCGACTGTTCGACGGCGAGGATTTCGAGCACGTCCTCGACCGTCAGCGGCTCGAAATAGAGCCGGTCGGAGGTGTCATAGTCGGTGCTCACCGTTTCCGGGTTGCAGTTGACCATGATCGTTTCATAGCCCGCATCGGCCAGCGCGAAACAGGCGTGGCAGCAGCAATAATCGAACTCGATCCCCTGCCCGATCCGGTTCGGGCCACCGCCGAGGATCACGACCTTCTTGCGATCCGACGGCATCGCCTCATTCTCGGGCTCGCCGAAGCTCGGCGCTTCGTAGCTCGAATACATATAGGGCGTCTTCGCCTCGAATTCGGCGGCGCAGGTGTCGATCCGCTTGAAGACGGGGCGCACGCCGAGCTTGTGGCGCAGCCTGCGCACTTCGGCTTCGGTGACGCCGCCGGTCATCGCCTTCACCGCTTCGTGGACAAGGCCCCCGCCGCTTGCGGCACCGCTTTCCAGACCCTCGCGGATATTGGCGGATTTGAGCGCCAGCCAGGCGAGCCGCTTGTCCGAAAAGCCCATTGCCTTGAGCTTTCGCATACCGGCCGCGTCGCGCGGCAGGCCGTTGGTCATCACGCCCTGTTCGGCATCGATGATCTCGCGGATGCGCTGCAGGAACCAGGGGTCGTAGTGGGTGATCGCCTGGATCTCTTCGAGGCTGAAGCCCTCGCGCATCGCCTGCGCCACCATCAGCAGCCGATCGGGCGTCGCCATCCCCAGCGCCGCGACGATCGTGTCGCGCGTCGCGCCCGCAAGCCGCTCGACATTGTCGAAGCCGCTGAGCCCGGTTTCGAGGCCGCGCAGCGCCTTTTGCAGGCTTTCATGGATCGAGCGGCCGATCGCCATGACCTCGCCGACCGACTTCATCGCGGTGCCGAGATAGGGCTCTGCGCCCTTGAACTTCTCGAACGCGAAGCGCGGGATCTTGGTGACGACATAGTCGATCGTCGGTTCGAACGATGCGGGCGTGACGCCGGTAATGTCGTTCTCGATCTCATCGAGCGTATAGCCGACCGCCAGCTTCGCCGCGACCTTGGCGATCGGGAAGCCCGTCGCCTTGGACGCCAGCGCCGAGGAGCGGCTGACGCGCGGATTCATTTCGATGACGATCAGGCGGCCGTCCTTGGGATTGACCGCGAACTGCACGTTCGAACCGCCGGTTTCGACGCCGATTTCGCGCAGACAGGCGATGCTGGCATTGCGCATCACCTGATATTCCTTGTCGGTCAGCGTCAGCGCGGGCGCGACGGTGATCGAATCGCCGGTGTGGACGCCCATCGGATCGATATTCTCGATCGAGCAGACGATGATGGCGTTGTCCGCACGGTCGCGGACGACTTCCATCTCATATTCCTTCCAGCCGAGCAGCGATTCCTCGATCAGCACTTCGGTGGTCGGCGACGCATCGAGCCCGCTGGCGACGATCTTGAGGAACTCGTCCTTGTTATACGCCACGCCGCCGCCGGTGCCGCCCATGGTGAAGCTGGGGCGGATGATCGCGGGCAGGCCGGTGAATTCGAGCGCATCGAGCGCTTCCTCGATGCTGTGCGCGACGGCAGAGCGCGCGCTTTCCAGCCCGATCTTGTCCATCGCCTCGCGGAAACGGCGGCGATCCTCGGCCTTGTCGATCGCATCGGCATCGGCGCCGATCATGGTGACGCCGAATTTCTCCAGCGTGCCGTCGCGAAACAGCGCGAGCGCGGTGTTGAGCGCGGTCTGCCCGCCCATCGTCGGCAGGACCGCGTCGGGCCGCTCCTTCTCGATGATCCGCGCGACGACGGCCGGCGTGATCGGCTCGACATAGGTCGCGTCGGCCAGCTCGGGATCGGTCATGATCGTCGCCGGGTTCGAATTGACCAGGACGATGCGATAGCCCTCTTCCTTGAGCGCCTTGATCGCCTGCGTGCCCGAATAATCGAACTCGCACGCCTGACCGATGATGATCGGACCAGCGCCAATGACGAGGATGGAGGAGATGTCAGTGCGTTTGGGCATTTATTTCTTGAAACCTCGAAAAATCCACCGAAACACGAGTCCAACAAGTGCCACAGCGAACGCAACCAATGCCGCGTACAAAATTGAAGAGCTTACGCCGCGCCACGAAGCACAGGAAAAGGTCTGAATGTTTCTGCTAATCGGCAGCGAATACTCGTCAGAGCTGTCGATGCCTTTGGCCTTCAACAGTCGTTCCCAAGCCGCAGCTTCGTCAACGACTTCCCCCAGCTTCCGTTGGCGCGGATCGGCGACCGTGCCAAAATATTTTGGGTTAGCGACCCAACTAGTCTCCTGTCTCGAGCCCGCCCGGATCGTCCCTGAAACGCAAGAAGCACTTCCAACGCCATCGCCTTCGAGGTCTTGAGTAAAGAGGGCGACCGCTCCGGTGATAAGAATTAAAAGTGCCGCGCCGGCAATCCAAAGACGCCACCAGCCACCGATACGGCTCACCGCAGCCCTCCCACAAACCGCTCGAACAGATAGAAGCTGTCCTGCGGCCCCGGACTCGCCTCGGGGTGATATTGAACGCTGAAAGCCTGACGGTCGGTCAGTTCAATCACGGCGTTCGAGCCGTGGAACAGTGAGACATGCGTTTCGCGCAAGCGGTCAAAGGCGAACCTATCGCTCACGCCCCAACCAACGCCCCGAACTTCGCTTCCCAATATTCCGGCCCGTCCGCCTCCTGCACCAGCGGATCGTTCGCCTGCAGGTCCTTCAGCACCTCGCGATACTTGCCGTCCTGAAACTGGTGCATCGAACCGCCGAATTCGTTGGTCTTGGTCTCGAACGCGCCGCGCTCGATCAGCGTGTCGAGCAGTTGCTCGGCGGGCGCCTTGGCCTTGCCGCTCACCTTGCGGCCGAATTTGCGCGTCGCGACGGCGATCTTGTCCTCGATGACGAGGATCAGGTCGCCATGCGGATACCAGCGCGTCGCGATGGTGAGGTCGTTCGCGCCGGTCGCCAGATAATAGGACAGCGCCGTCTGCTCGATTGCGTTCAGGCTCATTGCATCATCTCCACGAATTTCTCGAACAGGTAGAAGCTGTCCTGCGGACCCGGACTGGCTTCGGGGTGATATTGGACGCTGAATGCCCGCCGGTCGGTCAGTTCGATCCCGGCATTCGAGCCGTCGAACAGCGACACATGCGTTTCGCGCGCATTGGCGGGCAGGCTCTCGCGTGTCACCGCGAAGCCGTGGTTCATGCTGGTGATCTCGACCGCGCCGTCGCTGAGGCGCTTCACCGGATGATTGGCGCCGCGATGGCCCTGAAACATCTTGGTCGTCTGCGCGCCGACGGCGAGGCCGAGCAGCTGATGGCCGAGGCAGATGCCGAACAAGGGCTTGCCGCTTTCGAGCATCTTGCGGATCACCGGCACGGCATATTCGCCCGTCGCGGCGGGATCGCCCGGGCCGTTCGACAGGAAGAATCCGTCGGGCTGCTGCGCCATCACTTCGTCGAACGTGGCGGTGGCGGGCAGCACGGTGACGCGCGCGCCGGCCTTTACGAGATTTCGGAAGATGTTGCGCTTCGACCCGAAATCCATCGCGACGACATGGGGCCTCTCGACGGGGCTCGAGACAGGCCTCTCGACATCGGTTATCGACAAGCTCGAACCTGCGCTCGAGACAAGCGGTTCTTCTTTTCCGTTGGGTTCGAGCAGCTTCGAGCCCTGTCGAGAAGCGTCCGTCGAGAACGTCGGCGCCTCGCTGTCATCATACCCGGCCCCAAGCCGCCACATGCCGCCCTGCCAGCCATAATGCGTCTCGCAGCTCACCACCTTGGCGAGGTCCATCCCCTCCAGCCCCGGCCATTCGCGCGCCATCTGGAGCAGCAGGTCGAGATCGAACTTGCCGTCCTTGCTGTGCGCGATCACGCCGTTGGGCGCGCCGCCTTCGCGGATACGCCGGGTGAGCGCGCGGGTGTCGATGCCCGACAGGCCGATGCGTTCATGCGCCGCCATCCACGCGTCGAGCCGCTGCGCCGAGCGGAAATTGCTCGGCTCGGTCACGTCCTGCCGCACGATCATGCCCAGCGCATGGGGATCGTCCGCCTCGATATCCTCGGCATTGGTGCCGACATTGCCGATATGCGGGAAAGTGAAGGTGATGATCTGCCCGGCATAGCTCGGGTCGGTCATCACTTCCTGATAGCCGGTCATCGCGGTGTTGAAGCAGACTTCGCCGACCGCCTGGCCCTCGGCGCCGAAACCGCGCCCCCAGATCACGTCCCCCGATGCCAGTACCAATACCCCCGTCGCTCCTTCGGGCATGGGCATGCGTTTGGCATCGGCCATCGTGGCGGGCACTCCTTCGGGGGTTGTTCGCAATGTCGCTAAGGGCCGTCCGCTAGACCCCCGCCCCGTGCGCGTCAACTGCCTCTCGCAACTGCTCGCATCATTCGTCCGGGCTCGCTATCAGCAGCGCAAACCCGACTCACGAGAGACACCATGATCCGAGATGATATCAAAGCCGCCCAGATTGCCGCGATGAAGGCAGGCGACAAGGAAAGCCGTGCCACGATCGGCCTGATCCAGAGCGCGATCAAGAATCGCGACATCGAAATGCGTGGCACCGACGTGACCGACGACAACGCGCTGGTGATCGACGTGCTTCAGAAAATGGTGAAGCAGCGCCGCGAATCGATCGATATGTACCGCAAGGGCGGCCGCGAGGAACTCGCCGCCGCCGAGGAGGCCGAAGTCGCCGTGATCGAACGCTTCCTCCCCGCGCAGATGAGCGAGGAGGAAACGCGCAACGCGATCGAGGTCATCAAGATCGAAACCGGCGCCAGCGGCATGAAGGACATGGGCAAGGTGATGGCCGAGCTGAAAAGCCGCCACGGCGCCGAGCTCGACATGAGCAAGGCGAGCGGGCTGGTGAAGGCGGCGCTGGCGGGGTGAGCGATAGCGGTGCCTCGACTCCTCTCCCCTCCCGCTTGCGGGAGGGGTCGGGGGTGGGCACTGTCGAAGGCATCGACCGGCCGACAAAGACGGCACGCAAACTCCGCAATCGAGCTACACCCGCCGAACGGATGTTGTGGCGCCGCCTGAACGGTCGCAAACTCGGTGTCCGTTTCAACCGTCAGATGCCAGTTGGCCCCTTCGTCTGCGATTTCATGTGCCGCTCGGAAATGCTGATCGTCGAATTGGATGGCCATAGTCACGATGTTCGAACCGAGGCGGATGATCTTCGCCAGCGCTTCATCGAGTCGCGCGGATTTCGCGTCTTGCGGTTCTCGAATGCTGAAGTGCTTGGAAATGTCGACGGCGTGATCGAAGGCATCGCTTTTGCCCTGAAGAAGGGCCCACCCCCAGCCCCTCCCGCAAGCGGGAGGGGAGAAGACACATGAGCCTCTCCCCCCAATTCCTCGACGAGCTGCGCAATCGCACCACGCTGTCCGCGCTGATCGGCAAGACCGTGAAGCTCCAGCGCGCGGGCAAGGAATTCCGCGCCTGCTGCCCGTTCCACAACGAAAAAAGCCCCAGCTTTTACGTCAACGACGACAAGGCGTTCTACCACTGCTTCGGCTGTGGCGCGCATGGCGATGCGATTCGCTGGATGACCGATCAGCGCGGCCTGCCCTTCATCGACGCAGTGAAGGAACTCGCCGCCGCAGCGGGCATGGAGATGCCGGCACAGGACAAGCGCCAGGCCGAGCGCGACATGCGCGCCAAAGGGCTGCGCGAGGCAATGGAAGATGCGAAAGCCTGGTTCGCCGAGCAGTTGCACGGGCTCGAAGGTGCGCAGGCACGCGCGATGCTCGAACGGCGCGGAATCAGTGCCGAAACGGCGCGCGCCTTCGGCATGGGCTTCGCTCCCGATTCGCGCACCAAGCTGCGCCAGGCGCTCGCCGAATATGGCGACGCGATGCTGGTCGAGGCGGGGTTGCTGATCGCAGTCGAGGGCAAGGAGCCCTATGACCGGTTTCGCGGCCGCTTGATGATCCCGATCGGGGACGTGCGCGGGCGGACAATCGCGTTCGGCGGCCGGATTATCGGCGACGGCGAGCCCAAATATCTCAACTCCCCCGAAACCCCGCTGTTCGACAAGGGGCGCAATCTCTTCAACCTTGATCGCGCACAAGCCGCCGCGCGCAAGACCGACCGGGTGATCGCGGTCGAAGGCTATATGGACGTGATCGCGCTCGCGCAGGCCGGGTTCGCCGAGGCCGTCGCCCCGCTCGGCACGGCGATGACCGAGCATCAGCTAGAGCGGCTGTGGCGGATGGCGGACGTGCCCCTGCTCTGCTTCGATGGCGACGCGGCAGGACAGAAAGCCGCGATCCGCGCCGCCCACCGCGCGCTGCCTTTGCTCCAGCCGGGGCGCAGCCTCGCCTTCGTCACTTTGCCCGACGGGCAGGACCCCGACGATCTGGTGCGCGGCGCCGGCTCAGCCGCGTTCGAAGCGCTGCTCGGCAAGGCGCAGCCGCTCGCCCAGCGGCTATGGGAACATGAGGTCGCCGCCGAACCGCTCGACACCCCCGAACGGCGCGCGGGGCTGCGCCGCCGGCTCACCGAACTGGCGCAGGGCATCGGCGATCCGATGGTGCGCGACGAATATGCCTCCGAGTTCCGGCGACGGTTCGAGGAAATGTTCGCCCGCCCCGCCCGGCAGTTTCAGCAGCGCGGCTATGACGGCCCGCGCGGCGGCAAGCGCGGCAACTGGAAGCCCCCGCCCCGACCGGTCGGCACCAAGGCGCGCGGGGTTCATGCCTCGGGCCTCGATCCGATGCTGGCGCGCGCCGTGCTGGCCGGGCTCATCCGTCATCCGGCGGAGATTGCGCGACACATGGAAGTGCTCGGATCGCTGCGCATCGGCAACGGCGCGCTCGAACGATTGTTCGCCGCCGTAATCGATGTCGCACTGGAAGCACGGCAGCTTGATAGCGACCGCATCCTCACCATATTGGAACAGTCCGGTTTCGATACGGTCGCGAGCGAGCTTCTGAGAGCTGACACCCTGCCCTTCTCCTTCACCCGCAAGACGACGGATGAGGCAAGGGCTCGTGCGGACCTCAACGAAGCGATCGCGGTGATGGTGGCTCGGCCGGCGGTGGAGGCGGCAATCGCCGAGGCCACGGCATTGGTGAATGTCGACGAGACTGGAGAAGCGTTCGCCCGGCAAGTGGCGCTTTTGCGGCAGCGGCAGGAACTTCAGGCCCGGCTCGCGAATCTGATACTTGCGGACGAAGAAGATTTCGACGATTAGGGCGGTGTAAAATAAGCGCCGTCACCAACTTGAGGGTTATTGATGGCGAAGGCGAATATGGCGGATGCGTCCGAAAATGCGGAAACGGGCGACGCGCCGCTGATCGATCTCAATGAAGGCTCGATCAAGAAGCTCATCGCGCGCGCCAAGAAGCGCGGCTACATCACCGTGGACCAGCTCAACGAGATGCTGCCGCAGGACCAGATGTCCAGCGAGCAGATCGAGGACGTGATGGCGACGCTCAACGACATGGGTATCAATGTCGTCGAGAATGAGGACGCCGGCGAAGACGCCGAGCCCGAGGACGACACGCCCGAGGAGGTCGATGTCAGCGCGGGCCAGGAAGGCCAGGCGCCTCCGGTCGAAACCAAGAAGAAGGAAACGGTCGACCGCACCGATGATCCGGTGCGCATGTACCTGCGCGAAATGGGCGCGGTCGAGCTGCTCAGCCGCGAAGGCGAGATCGCCATCGCCAAGCGTATCGAGGCCGGTCGCGACACCATGATCCTCGGCCTGTGCGAATCGCCGATCACCTTCAACGCGATCATCGACTGGTCGAACGCACTCAATGAAGGCGAAATGCAGCTGCGCGAGATTCTCGATCTCGACGCGATGCTTTCGAAGGACCCCGCCCCGGAAAGCCTGTCGGACGACGATGACGGCGATGATTCGGGCGAGATTTCCGAAAAGACCGCCGGCCCCTCCTACAAGGAGGAAGAGGAACCCGAGGAGGAATCGGCCGACGACGAAGAGGATTCGATGACCGAGCGCCGCGCCCAGCGGCCGTCGGACGACGATGAGGAAGACAATACGCTGAGCCTCGCGCAGATGGAGGAGACTCTCAAGCCGCAGGCGCTCGAGAAGTTCGCCAACATCACCTCGATCTACAAGAAATTTTCGGCGATGCAGGCCAGGCGGCTCGACGCGATGGCGGCGGGCGGCGAGCTTTCGGCCGCCGACGAGCGCAAATATCAGAAGCTGCGCGAGGACCTGACCGCCGAAGTCGAAAGCGTCCAGTTCCACCAGGCCAAGATCGAATATCTCGTCGATCAGCTTTACAGCTTCAACCGGCGCCTCACTGCACTGGGCGGCCAGATGCTGCGCCTTGCCGAGCGCCACAAGGTGAAGCGCAAGGATTTCCTCGAAAGCTATATGGGCAACGAGCTCGACGAGAGCTGGCTCGACACGGTCAGGAGCCTCGACAAAAAATGGGCTGCTTTCGCTGAAAACGAATCCGGCGCGGTCGATCGCATCCGCAACGAAGTCGCCGAAATCTCGCAGCAGACCGGCATGGCGCTCGACGAATTCCGCCGCATCGTGAACATGGTGCAGAAGGGCGAGCGCGAGGCACGTATCGCGAAGAAGGAAATGGTCGAGGCCAATCTCCGCCTCGTTATCTCGATCGCCAAGAAATACACCAATCGCGGGCTGCAGTTCCTCGACCTCATCCAGGAAGGCAATATCGGCCTGATGAAGGCGGTCGATAAGTTCGAATATCGCCGCGGCTACAAGTTCAGCACCTATGCGACCTGGTGGATCCGTCAGGCTATCACGCGTTCGATCGCCGATCAGGCGCGCACCATCCGTATCCCGGTGCACATGATCGAAACGATCAACAAGCTGGTGCGTACCAGCCGCCAGTTCCTCCACGAGCAGGGCCGCGAGCCCACGCCCGAGGAAATGGCCGAACGGCTTTCGATGCCGCTCGAAAAGGTGCGCAAGGTGATGAAGATCGCCAAGGAGCCGATCTCTCTCGAAACGCCGATCGGCGACGAGGAGGATTCGCATCTGGGCGATTTCATCGAGGACAAGAACGCGATCATCCCGGTCGATGCCGCGATCCAGTCGAACCTCAAGGAAACGGTGACGCGGGTGCTCGCCAGCCTCACTCCGCGCGAGGAACGCGTGCTGCGCATGCGCTTCGGCATCGGCATGAATACCGATCACACGCTCGAGGAAGTGGGCCAGCAGTTCAGCGTGACGCGCGAACGTATCCGTCAGATCGAGGCGAAGGCGCTGCGCAAGCTCAAGCACCCGAGCCGCAGCCGCAAGATGCGGTCGTTCCTCGACCAGTAACGACGCTGAAATAGAGCATTCAGGGGTCGCCCGTCGGGCGGCCCCTTTTTCGTTATTCCAGCGTATCTCCGTACCGATGCGCCGCGAGGAGTGCGAGCAGCACACCCATCACGATCAGCACGCCCAGTTGTGGCAGCGTATCGCCGAACCCCCAGCCCTTCAGCATCACGCCCCGCACGACGCGCAGGAAATGCGTTACCGGTAAGGTTTCGCCCAGCCACTGAGCCCAAGTCGGCATGCCCGCGAAGGGAAAGGCGAATCCCGAGAGCAGGATGCTCGGCAGAATGTAGAAGAAGCTCATCTGCATCGCCTGCATCTGGCTGTCGGCGAAGGTTGAAAGCGTGAAGCCGAGCAGCAGGCTGACCGTCACAAAGACCAGCGTCCCCACGCCCAGCGCCCATGCCGGCCCCTGAAACGGGACGCCGAACACGATCAGCGCGACTGCGATGATGATCACTGTCTGCAAGGCGCCGATCGCGACGAAGGGCAATATCTTGCCCGCCATGACCTCCATCGGGCGCAGTGGCGTGGCGAGCAGGTTTTCCATCGTCCCGCGCTCGCGCTCGCGCGCCACCGAGATCGACGTCATCGTCACCATCGTCATCGACAATACGACCGCCAGCAGCCCGGGAACGATATTGTGGCTGGTAATCCCCTCGGGATTGTAGCGCCGCTGGATCACCACATCGACCGGCGAAGGTGGCGGCGCCCGAGCCGCGGTGGGGCCGATCAGATCGTGCCGCAGCCCCGACAGCACCGATTGCTCGACCGCCGATATGGCATTGCCGGTCGATGCCGGGTCGGTCGCGTCGGCGAGCACGAGCAGTTGCGGGCGGTCACCGCGCACCAGGTCGCGCGAGAAATTGGGCGGGATGATGATCAGGAACTGGACCTCGCCCTGCCGCAGCATCTCTTCCCCTTCGCCCGGACGAGTCACCGGAATCAGATCGAAATAAGTCGAGTTGCGCAGAGCCGACTGGATCGTTCGCGTATAGGTAGAGCTGTCGTTGGTCTCGATCGCGGCCTTCAAATGGCGCGGATCGTTGTTGATCGCGAAGCCGAACAGCGAGAGCTGGATGAGCGGCATCGCGACCACCAGTCCGAACGTCACCGGATCACGGCGCAGCTGGTGGAATTCCTTGACCAGCATCGCCCAGACGCGGCGCAGCATGTCGTTCATGCCGACACCGAGACACTATTGTCGGGCGATTGCCGCATCAGATAGATGAACACGTCCTCGAGCGTCGGTTCGGTCTCGTTCCAGCGGATATCGGGGGCGATATCGTCAACAGCCTGGCGCAGCGCATCATATTGCTCGCCGCAGACATGCATGGTGGTGCCGAATGCCGCCGCCATCGCGACACCGGGCCGTTTCTCCAGTTTCGGCGCCAGCCGGTCGGCCCCCGGCCCTTCGCCGGTCAGCGCGACGAGGCCGGAATCGCGTACGATCTCCTCACTTGTCCCCCGCGCCCGCAGCACGCCATAGGCGATATAGGCGATGTCGTGGCACCGCTCGGCCTCGTCCATATAATGCGTCGAAACCAGCACGGTGACGCCGTCGCCCGCCAGCCGGTGGATCTGATCCCAGAATTCGCGTCGCGCGAGCGGATCGACGCCCGCGGTCGGCTCGTCGAGCAGCAATATCTTCGGTTCGTGCAGCGTGCATGCCGCCAGCGCCAGTCGCTGCTTCCACCCGCCCGAAAGCGTACCCGCCAGCTGGCCTGAGCGGGTTTCCAGCCCGAGCTGTTCGAGCGCGTCGGTCACGCGCCGCTTCTTGTTGTCGAGCCCGTGCGCGTCGGCGAAGAAGTTGAGATTCTCGCGGATCGTCAGATCCTCGAACAGGCCGAAACGCTGAGTCATATAGCCGACCTTCTGCTTGATCTCGGCGCGACAGGTCGCGAGGTCGAGCCCAAGTACGGTGCCCTCGCCTTCGTCGGGGATCAGCAGCCCGCAAATCATCCGCAATGTCGTCGTCTTGCCCGACCCGTTCGGGCCGAGAAAGCCGCTGATCCGGCCATGCCCGATATCCATCGTGACATGATCGACCACTGTCCGGCCGCCGAATATCTTGGTCAGGCCGGACACCGATATGGCGGGCGCGTCGCTCATTGCGGGCGCACTTCCACCGGGACGCCGGGATGGAGGCGCGCGACATCGCCCTGCGGCTGCGCCTCGACGAGGAAGACGAACTTCTCACGCGCATCCTCGCTGTAGATGATTGGCGGCGTGAACTCGGCCTGCGGCGCGATATAACGGATTGTGGCCGAGAACGGATCGCCGCATCCATCGCAGGAAACGCGGACGGCCTGCCCTTCCTGCAATGTCGAAACAACGCTTTCGGGAACGAAGAAGCGGATGCGGACCTTGTCCGGCGGCAACAGCCGCACGACCGGGGTGTTGGCGGGGACCCACTCGCCCGGATTGAAATAGGTCTGCTGCACCTGCGCCGCGACCGGCGCGGCGGGAGCGATTTCGTCACCCCGGCGCCGCTGGGCGGCGATCGCGGCCTCGGCCTGCTGCACCTGCGCGCGTGCAGCCTCGATCTGGTCCTGCCGCCCGGCCAGTTCGCCGGATGCCTCGCTTGCCTGTGCCTGGCGCAAGGTGGCACGGGCACTGTCGCGCGCCGCCTTGGCCGCATCGAGCTGGCTGCGTGTGGCAAAACCCTTTTCGGCAAGCGTCGCGATCCGTTCATATTCACGCTGCGTTCGCTCGACTTCGGCGCGCGCTGCTTCCTGCTGCGCGCGCGACACGCCCAGTTCTGCCGGGCGCTGGCGCGGGCTCTGCAAGTCCTCAAGCTGGGCCTGCGCCTGATCGCGCTGCGCCTGAAGCTGGCGCAACTGCGCCTCGGTGCTGACTGCGTTGAGCGCGAAGAGCGCGTCACCCGCGGCCACCTTGCCGCCGCGCGTGACGTCGAGCCGCGCGAGCGTGCCCGAAACCGGCGCCGCGACCTGAATCGATTCGCCCTCGACATAGCCGAGCCAGGGCGCGGGTTCGTCCGGTCCGCGCAGGAACATCCACCAAATCGCGACGCCAACCAGCGCCAATATGGCGATCGGCAATAGTATCCGCCTCACGCAGTTTCTCCCTGCAGAAGTCCGTGGAGCAATATATCGACATGCGACCGGGCCAGCGCCGCCAGCGACATCGGCTCCGCGCCTACAGGCGCGAAGATGGTATTCCACAACACACCGAGCACCAGCGGCCCGGCGACGCTGCGCGCGGCCAGATAGGGATCGACCGCGCGAAACTCACCTCGGTCGATCCCCTGCTGCACCAACCCTTCGATCAGGGTCAGCACCCGGCTCACCGCGACATCGTGCCAGGCCTTTGCCAGCTCGGGAAAATTGCCGCTTTCACCGATCACCAGCCGCGGCAGAAAGGCGACGTCGTCATCGGCCAGTTTGCCCGCGGCCTCCTGCGCGAAGATCGCCAACCGCTCCGACGCCGAGGCGTCGGCCAGAGTCAGTGGAAACGCGTCGGGGAGCGAGGTTTCAATCAGCCAGTCGATCAATTCGCGGAACAATGCCTGCTTGTCGGCGAACTGCAGATACAGCGTCGCTTTCGATATCCCCACACGCTTGGCGACATCCTCCATCCGCGCGCCGGCAAAGCCGTTTGCCGCAAATATTTCGCGCGCGGCGGAAAGGATCGAATCACGGCGATCGGGGGGCGTGCGACGGGCCATGCGAACCATATAACTGACGCGTCAGTTATTTAAAGGGTCAATTCCGGCAACCATGCTGCAGTACACAACGCATTCCCCTCCGGGGCGATCCGCCACGCACGCCGGTTTTGTGCGGCGTCGCACGCGCCGGACCGCGCATTTGCGCGGCCGAAAGCGGTTTCCCGCAAATTTTTCGGCGTAAACCACGTCTTTACGCGCTTCGGTATAGACCTGATCGTCAGAAAGGTGCGGCCGGTCACCGACAACCGGCGGTGTTCAGCGTGTGGGGGCTTATGCCGTACGATACCGTCCAGATTTCCCGGCTGGGAGGCGCCTGGGGCGCATTGGGCGCTTTGACCGCTTCGGATGGCAGCGCAAGCCATCGCCATATTCGCAAGCTCGGCGAACGGAACGAGGATCCGCGCGACCTGGCCGACGCGGTTCATTATCTCTGCCTGCTCCACGGCCGGCATCCAGGCGTGGTCGATCACGCACTCAACCATGCCGAGGAAGCCCCCGAGCGCGAATGGCTGCAGGAAGCCGCCGATGCCTTCGCGACCGAGCGCGGCTATCTCGTCCGCCTGGTCGCTGCCGCCGGGCCCCTGCCCTCCACGCCCGGACAGGCCGAATCGGAAGCCGCCGCGGCGGGACAGCGCCATGCCCTTGATATGCTCGCCCAGTCTGATCGCGCCGGTTGCGCGGCGGGGGCCGCAATCGCGCTGGTGCTCGACTGGCAGGCGATTCGTGAAGTGCTCGATGCCGCCGCGCTGCGTCTGGGGATGGAAAGCCCGTTGTGCCGCTTGCCGATCGCCGAAGAAACGGCCGCGCTCGTCGCTTCGATTACCACCGAATTGCCGCGCGAACGTGCGATGATGTTCGGCGCGCAACAGGTCTATGCTCAGCATCGCGGCCTGTGGGATCTGCTCGAAGCACGCGCCTCCGCCCGCGAAATGCACTGAGTCTCGGCGCCGCGGCGATGCGGCGCCCGCGAACAAGACTTGCGCTGCGCCGCCCCCCGCCTCTATCCGGGATGCATGCGCTTCGAAGGTACCCAAGACTATGTCGCCACCGACGACCTGAAGGTCGCGGTCAATGCCGCCGTCACGCTGCGGCGCCCGCTGCTCGTCAAGGGCGAGCCGGGCACCGGCAAGACGGTGCTGGCCTATGAGATCGCCAAGGCAGTCGATGCCCCGCTGATCGAATGGAACGTGAAATCGACGACCAAGGCGCATCAGGGTCTGTATGAGTATGACGCGGTCGCCCGCCTGCGCGACGGCCAACTCGGCGACGAACGCGTCCACGACATTTCCAACTATATCCGCAAGGGCAAATTGTGGGAGGCGTTCACTGCCTCCAGGACGCCCGTGCTGCTGATCGACGAGATCGACAAGGCCGATATCGAATTCCCCAACGACTTGTTGCAGGAACTCGATCGCATGGAATTCCATGTCTACGAGACCGGCGAGACGGTCCGCGCCGCCGAACGCCCGATCGTCGTCATCACGTCGAACAACGAGAAGGACCTGCCCGACGCGTTCCTGCGCCGCTGCTTCTTCCACTATATCGCCTTCCCCGATCGCGACACGATGGTCGACATCATCGAGGTCCACTTCCCCGGCATCCAGAAGATGCTGGTGAAGAAGGCGATGGATATCTTCTACGACATTCGCGAAGTGCCGGGCCTCAAGAAGAAGCCGAGCACCAGCGAGCTGCTCGACTGGCTCAAGCTGCTCCTCCACGAGGACATGCCGCTCGACGTCCTGCAGACGCAGGACCCGAGCAAGGCCATCCCCCCGCTCCACGGCGCGCTGCTCAAGAACGAGCAGGACATTCACCTGTTCGAACGCCTGGCGTTCATGGCGCGACGTCAGCAGGGGAAGTGAGGGCGCATCGCGAGCCGTAGCTTACGAATGACCGCGGTTGACTTTCTTCAGATGATCACGCCGAAATTAGCCGTCCTCACCGAACATTGATGGCTCCAGCTTCATGGTAGCCCCCGCTAGACGATCCTTGGCACATTCGGAATGAGCATAAATGCTTTGGCACGGATCATCTGCAGCTCGTGTATTTTCCGCCCAACGCCATAGGCTCTCGACTTGCAGCATGACGGCTCCCGCATCGGAGCGCGCAATTTGGTGGCCACAGAACCAACATTGAAAATCTGTCATGCCAGCGAAGCTGACACGACCGCGTGGCAACGGCAATGTTCTCCTCTTAGCCGCGATGCAGCAGCCTATTTCTGCCGTCGCCCCTGCACAGGCAGGGGCCTATCGCTGTGAAGTTTGGCGCTTCCGCCGACACAACGAGCGAGCCTTGTGTGTCAGACGGCGGGACGCAACGCTACAGACATGGGCCCCTGCCTGCGCAGGGGCGACGGCGACCATCCTTGCTAGCGCCCCCAACGCCTCACTCCTCCGCCCCCAAATCCCCTGGATCATATTCATAGCCCAGCAAGTCCCCCGGCGTGCATTCGAGCACTGCGCACATCTTCGCGATCGTCGCGAAGCGGATGCCGCGCACCTTGCCCGATCGGAATAGCGAGAGCTGCGTCTCGCTGAGCCCCATCGCCTCGGCCAGCTGCTTGCCGGTCATGCCGCGCTTGGCCAGCACGGCGTCGAGCGTAACCTGCACAGGCATCAGAAAAATGCGTCCAGCTCTTCGCGCATCGCGGCGGCCTGACGCAGCAGTTGCGACACCAGCACCAGCGTCGCGCCGACGATGCCGAGCGTGACTTCCGAACCATCGAACCCCGCGAACGGCCCGCGCCCGAAAATCAGCCCGCTGAGCAGTGTCGTCCCGAACACCTGAAACAGCGCGCCGCAGAACAGCGCCAGGCCGATGCGGAACAGGAGCTTTGGCACCACTGCGTCAAATCCTCCGCCCTGCGCGATCGATTTGAGCGCCTGCCGCACCATCCAGATCGCCCAGACATAGACATACATCGGCGCGAAATTGACGACGATATAGCCCGCCTGCGCGCCGCCCGTCCGCCACACCATCGTCAGCTGCATCACCGCGAGCAGTGCCAGCAGCACGAACGGCACTGTCACCAGCCACATCAGCACGCGGGCCCGCGCCCGCAATCCTTCGATCGTCATCGCTCTTCCCGGCTCGAAATTTAATCTTGACTTAAATTCTCATATTACCCCTATTTAAGCAAGACTTAAATAGGGAGTCAGCAATGACCACTGCCCTCGAGATCCGCGACCTCACCAAGCGCTTCGGCAAGCGCCCGCCTGCCGTCGACCATGTTTCGATCACCGTGCCGCGCCGCGCGATCTACGGCTTTCTCGGCGCCAACGGCGCGGGGAAGACGACGACGCTCAAGCTGGTGCTCGGCCTGCTTCGCCCCGATGGCGGCACCATCCGGCTGTTCGGGCAGCCCCGCGGATCGGCGACGCATCGCGTGGGATCGCTGATCGAGACGCCTTCGCTCTACGATCACCTCACCGGCCGCGAGAATCTCGACATCGCCCGGCGACTGCTCGCCCTGCCCGTCCGCGAGATCAACCGGGTGCTTGAAATCGTCGACCTCGACGCCGGCGCCGCGAACCGCCGCGCGGGCGGCTATTCGCTCGGCATGCGCCAGCGACTGGCTATCGCCCGCGCGCTGCTTGGCAGTCCGCGCCTGCTGATCCTCGACGAGCCCGCCAACGGGCTCGATCCCGACGGCATTCGCGACATGCGCGCGCTGCTGCGCCGACTGCCCGAAACCGGCGACATGACGCTGATAGTGTCAAGCCATTTGCTGTCCGAAGTCGAGTTGGTCGCCACTCATGTCGGCCTGCTCCATCGCGGCCGGTTGCTGCTCGAATCCCCGCTCGAGGAGTTGCGCGGCGGCGAAGCCGTGGAAGTGCGTACCGACGATCCCGTCCGCTCGGCACGCATCCTGATCGATGCAGGATTCGCGGTCGCCACCGATCGTCCGGCGGAGGAGCCCCTGCTGGTCACCGGCGCCCCGCCCGCGGTGATCGCCGGGCTGCTGGTCGAGCGCGGCCAGGCGCTGTCGCATCTCGCCAGCCGCCGGGCATCGCTCGAAACCATCTATCACGACCAAATCGCCCGCGCCGCCTGAAGGGAACCCCGATGCTGCTCCGCTATCTCACTACCGAAATCCTCAAGCTGCGCCGCTCGCTCGCGCTGCTGCTCTGCCTCGCCGCACCGACCTGCGTCGTGGTGCTCGCCACGCTTATGGCGCTCGACAAGGAGGAACCGGTGCTGCTGCCGATGTTCGGGATGAGCACGGCCGCCTTCTGGGCCTTCGCCATGCTGCCGCTGACGCTCACCGCGCTGAGCGTGCTGCTCGCCCAGATCGAGCACGGCCCGCGCGCATGGAACATGCTGCTGACGATGCCCGGGGCGTGGCCCAACGTCTATCTGGCCAAGGCGCTGGTCATGGCTGCGCTGATCGCGGCGATGACATTGCTGCTCTTCATCGAGGCATGGACAGCGGCCGGATTCATCGCGATGATCAAGCCCGTCGGGGAAGCGTTCGCGCCGGGAGACCTGGCGCAAATCCTCTCCAAAATGACGGTGGCGGCGATACTGGTCGCGATGCTCCAGCTCTGGGTCGCGCTGCGTTTCCGAAGCTTCGTGCCGCCGCTTGTTTTCGGGATCGCGGGAACCTTCGTCGCCATCGCCGCCACCAGCGCGAAACAGGGCATCTATTTCCCCTGGCTGCTGGCGGTGAACATGCTTTCGCAAGGCGATCGCCAGGCGTTCGCGCTGTGGTTGGGAGGCGCAGGCGGGCTGGTGGTGCTTCTCGCGATGCTGGTGCATCTCGGCCGACACGAAGCCTAGCCGCGCCTTCGGCCAACCGCTAAGCAAGCGCGATGACGGGAACGCCGGAACCGTTGCATCGCCGTTTCTGGATGACGGTAGCCGCGCTCGCCGCGCTTGGCCTCGGCTTGCGGATCGCGGCGGCGCAGGGGGCACTCTGGCTCGACGAGGCATGGTCGGCCTGGTCAGCGCACGAACTCGGCGCGCCGCTCGCCGTCTTCGCGCATTTCCATCACGACAATAACCACCATCTCAACACGCTGTGGCTGCAGCTTGTGGGAGTCAGCGCGCCGCCGCCGCTCCAGCGCGGACTGTCGATCCTCTGCGGCACGCTCGCCATTCCACTCGCGGCGGCGATAGCCGGACGACGCGGGCGACATGCCGGGATCGTCGCGGCATTGCTGTTCGCGGTCGCGCCGCTGCTGGTCATCTACGGCTCCGAAGCGCGCGGCTATGCGCCGATGCTGCTCGCGCTGCTCGTTGCAGTGTTGCTCACGGCGCGCTGGCTCGATGATCCCGACCGGCCGGTGCCCGCCATTCCGTTGACGCTGGCGGTGCTGTTCGGATTGCTCGGCCAGCTTACTTTCGCCTTCGGCGCCGCGGCCCTGTGCCTGTGGGTGGTGATCGCGCTGCTCCAGCGCCGGTCGCGGCGCGATGCCATTGCCGCGATTGCCCGATACGCATTGCCGATGGCCGTCGCCGGGCTGTCGACGCTCGCGGTGATTTTCGTTCCCGCGCAAAGGAACGGCGGGATGCGCTTCGGCAGCTATACCCCCTTTGACTGGGGCGACTGGGTGCATGGGGTGGCGATGATGCTCACCGGCTCGACAGGCGGCCTGATCGGCATTGCAGCCGTGATCCTGCTGTTGTCGCTCGGACTGACGTTGCGGGGTCAGCCGCGCATGGCCGGAATCGAAGGCTATTTGCGGCTCGCGCTCGCCGGCGTGCTTCTGGTGCCGCTTTTCCAGCTGGGGAATGCGGGAATCTCGCGCTATTATCTCGCCGCAGCCACTGCGCTGCTTCTTCTTGCTGCGATTGCCGCAGGTGTCGCGCTGCGCCGCCCCGGCTGGCCGCGTGGCCTGACGCTGGGATTGCTTGCAGTGCCGACCGTTACCTCGCTCATCGCCGATCGCGAACTGATCGCCGTCCAGCGCGGCGATCCCGGCGACGCGATCACGGCGATGATGCGCCGCGCGCCCACCGGCGCTCGCGTCGCGATCGAAATGAGTCGCGCCAGCGCCGTACTCGCGGTCGCGGCGAGCCAGAAACGCTATCGCCTGCGCATCGTCGGCGGCGCCTGCCCTGCAGAGCGCTTCCTGTTCCTCGACAAGACAGGCGGCCCGCTACCGATGCAGCCCGAGCGCTGCGGCGCGCGCTACGCGACGATCGCGGTCGGAAAAACCTCCAGCCTCACCGGCATGGACTGGAAGCTCTACGAACGCATCCCCTAGTTGCCCTCGCCCGCCCGGACGGGCAAAAGGCCTCCATGTTTCTTAACTTCCTCGACGAGCTGCGCGCCGCGGGCATTCCCGCCAGCCTGAAGGAGCATCTGCTGCTGCTCGAAGCGCTCGATCGCAACGTGATCGAACAGTCGCCGGAAGCCTTCTACTATCTCGCCCGCGCCACCTTCGTGAAGGACGAGGGGCTGCTCGATCGCTTCGATCAGGTGTTCGCCAAGGTCTTCAAGGGCATCGCCACCAGCTACGGCGTAAACCCGACCGATATCCCGGAAGAGTGGCTGCGCGCCGTTGCCGAGAAATTCCTCTCGCCCGAGGAAATGGAGAAGATCGAGCAGCTCGGCGACTGGGACGAGATCATGGAGACGCTCAAGAAGCGGCTCGAGGAACAGGAAAAGCGCCACCAGGGCGGCAGCAAGTGGATCGGCACCGGCGGGACCTCGCCCTTCGGCCATTCGGGCTACAACCCGGCGGGCGTGCGGATCGGCGGGGAGAGCCGCCACAAGCGCGCGGTCAAGGTTTGGGAAAAGCGCGAGTTCAAGAATCTCGATTCCACCCGCGAACTCGGCACCCGCAACATCAAGGTCGCGCTGCGCCGCCTGCGTCGCTTCGCGCGTGAAGGCGCCGCCGACGAGCTCGATCTCGACGCGACGGTGGAAGGCACCGCACGGCAGGGCTGGCTCGACATCCATATGCGCCCAGAGCGGCACAATGCGGTGAAGCTCCTGCTGTTCCTCGATGTCGGCGGATCGATGGACCCGCATATCAAGCTGGTCGAGGAGCTGTTCTCTGCCGCGACCAGCGAATTCAAGAACATGGAATTCTTCTATTTCCACAACTGCCTCTACGAAGGCGTGTGGAAGGACAATCGCCGGCGCTTCGCCGAGCGGACGCCGACCTGGGACGTGCTCCACAAGTTCGGCCACGATTACAAGGTCGTGTTCGTCGGCGACGCGGCGATGAGCCCCTATGAAATCAGCCACCCCGGCGGCTCGGTCGAGCATTTCAACGAAGAGGCCGGCGCGGTTTGGATGGAGCGGGTCACCAACACCTATCCCGCGACCGTCTGGATCAACCCGGTTCCCGAGGAACAGTGGAATTATTCCCACTCGACCCAGCTCATCCGGCAATTGGTGAGCGACCGCATGTACCCGCTGACGCTCGACGGGCTCGACGACGCGATGCGCGAGCTGACGCGGAAGCGGTAGGCGCATCGCCATCCACAAATACTACCGTCACCCTGAACTTGTTTCAGGGTCCACCGAGAAACAAGGCGCGAACCCATGTTGGTTTGCGGCAACGTCCCCCAAAATAGCAGGGCAAGGCACGTGCGGCACAGTGGATGCTGAAACAAGTTCAGCATGACAATTTTCCGCGAAGCTCTGGAAGGCCCGTTAGAGCCGGTCGATCGCGCGGTTGATCTTGCGCATGATTTCCGCGTCGCGCGGCTTGCTTTCCGCCGCTTCGTTGGCCAGCGCCATCAGCCGGACCGCGCCGAAACTCGCCGCCAGTCCCTTGAGCCGCAATGCCGCCGCCGTCCAGGACTCGTTCGTGTCCGCGGTTCGCAACGACGCGAAGCTGCGCCTCGCGCCTTCGAGAAACGCCTCACGCAGTTCGGCGATCAGCCCGGGCTCGTCGCCCACGGCAGCCGCCAAAGTCGCATCTATTGCACCGGGATCATACGCCATCGCACGCGTTTTAGCGCTCAGTTGCTTAAAGCTTTGTTGCGGCGACTGTTGGTTCCGCGATGAATCGTGGTAAATGCGCGACATGGCACGCACAAAACAGGCGAAGCACCTGCCCGAAACGCAGGAGGATGGCGGTAAGGAGCTGCTGCTTTCCGATGCCGCCGAGGAAGCGGCGCCGGAAACCGAGGCAGTCCGCGCGACGGGAAGCGATCCGCAGGACGTCCCGGAAATCGTGGAATATGAAGAAGATGATGGCGAATCGCCCGAGCCGTTGCGCCGCAATCTCTTCCTTCCCACGCTCACCATCCTCGCCGTCGTCGGCTGGTTCGGCGGCGCGCTCTGGGCCTCGCGTGCGACTCTGGAGGCGGGCATGCCGCCGCTGGATCTCATCCAGTTCATTGCCGCGCTTTGCGTGCCTCCTGCGCTGATCGGCATCTTTTACTTGCTCGCGCTGCGTTCGAGCACTGCCGAGGCGCGCCGCTGGGGCGCGACAGCGCGGTCGATGCGTGCCGAAGCAGAGGCGCTCGAACGCATGGTCGCGACGCTTTCGCGCAAGATCGAGGATAATCGCAAGGCACTGGCCGAACAGACCAATCACCTGATGGACATGGGCGACGGCGCCGCGCAGCGACTACAGACCACTGCCGATCGGATCGGCGAGCAGGCGCATGCGATCGACACCAGCGCAAAGACGCTCGGCGAAGCAGTCACCGGTGCCGAGGCCAAGGTGACGACCGTGCTCAACGCCTTGCCCCAGGCACATGAGGAAATGCGCGACCTGGCCCAGCAGATAGAGGAAGCGGGACTGACTGCGAGCCAGCGCGCCGCCGCGCTCGATGTTCAGCTTGCCGCGCTCAGCGAGCGCGGGCGCGAGGCGGACAGTGTCGCGGGCGGCGCCGCCGATCGGCTGGCCGCGCATCTCTCGCGCATGGAGGAGACGAGCGAACAGGCGGGGCAGCGGCTCGAAGCGGTCACCGGCGAGATGTCCGAAGCAGTCGACGGCGTGCTCGACCGGGCGGCGCAGGCAGTGGACGAAGCGCGCAAGGGCATTGCCGCGCAGGGCGAAGCGATCCTCGCGATGCTCAACGCCAACCAGTCGGCGCTCGACAAGGCCGGACGCGACAGTGTCGAGGCGCTGGGCGAACGCATTTCGGCGATCGAGGAAGCCGTGGATCGCATTTCGCGGCGGCTTTCCGAAGAACAGGGTCGTGGCGACGCGATCTTCGCCTCGCTTTCGGGCCATGTCGCCACGATCGACGGCGAAATCGCTGCGATGCACGAAAGCGGGATGGAACGCTCGCAGGCGCTGGCGGCCTCGATCAGTGCCTTGTCGGGCTCGGTCGGCGCGATGACCGAAGCGATGCATGCCGGCGACGCCACGGCGCGCGGCGTGATCGACACTGCCGAAGATCTGCTTACCGCGCTCGATGCCTCGACGCGCGAAATGGACGAGACGCTGCCTGCCGCGCTCGACCGGCTCGACACGCGGATCGCGGCGAGCCGCAAGGTGATCGGCGAAAGCAAGCCCGAGCTGCTTGCGCTCGTCACGGCTGCCGAAAGCACGCATGACGCGATTGAAGCGATCGCCGATGTCGTGTCGCAGCAGCGGGACACGCTCGCGCGGACCTCGCAGGACCTACTCGAAACGCTCGACGACGGGCGCGCCAAGGCCGAGACTTTGGAAACCATCGTCGATCAGGCGATCGGGACCACCCAGCGCTTTGCCGAGGACGCCGCCCCGCAGCTGGTCGATGCGCTGGTGCGGGTGCGCGAAACCGCCTCGGCGGCCGCCGACAAGGCGCGCGAGACGCTGCACGGCATTGTTCCCGAAGCGACACGCGCACTCGAAACCGCGGGGACCGACGCGCTGCGCAAGGCGATGGACAGCTCGGTCCGGCGCCAGCTCGGCGAACTCGCGGAAACGACCGAGGCCGCCGTCCGCGCCGCAACTCGCGCTTCGGAACGGCTGACGCAGCAGATGCTGTCGCTCGCCGAAACCACTGCGTCGATCGAACACCGGATCGAGGACGCGCGCACCGAACGCGAAAAGGCGGACAGCGACAATTTCGCGCGCCGCGTCTCGGCGTTGATCGAGACGATGAATTCGGCCTCTATCGACATCGCCAAATGCTTCTCGCAGGATGTGTCGGACAGTGCCTGGACCGCCTATCTGAAGGGCGATCGCGGTGTCTTCACGCGCCGCGCGGTGCGGCTGCTCGACACTGCCGAGAGCAAGCAGATCGCCGACCTCTATGCCGAGGACGAGGATTTCCGCGACAACGTCAATCGCTACATCCACGATTTCGAAGCGATGCTGCGGCAGATCCTGTCGTTGCGCGAAGGGTCGCCGCTGGGCGTGACCTTGCTGTCGAGCGACATGGGCAAGCTCTACGTCGCGCTGGCGCAGGCGATCGAACGGCTGCGGGCCTGAGGGCGGAGGCCCTGCCCCAGTGGATGCTGAACCGAGTTCAGCATGGCGATGTTTGCCCAGGCTTGGCTGCCCTTATCCCGTCGGTGCCGCCCCTGTCGAAGCATCGTTCTTCCGCAACGCCGGCCCTACCACTGGGTCCAGTCGAGCATCTCTGGCGTGACCCAGCCATAGAGATAATTGAGCACGAACAGCGCGAAGAGTACGGTCGCGACGATCGTGCTGCGCAACAGCGTGCGGCCGAGCCGGAATTCGTGCGGCGCGCTTTCGGCATGGCCCGGCTGTACTTGCTCACCGACCTCTGCCGCGGTCTTCACGCCAAACGGCAGGACGAGGAACACCGAAAAGACCCAGAACAGAAAATATACGGCCAGCATTGAAGGCAGGCCCATGATTATCCCTCCACGATCAGAACATCGACGACCGGCTTCTTGCCGGTCCAGCGCGTTGCCGTGCGCCGCACTGCAAGACGCAGGGTTTCGCGCAGATCCTCGATATCGACCCCGCGCTTACGATCGCGCAATGCCTCCGCCGCAGCGGCTGCAGCGTCCTGAAGGAAGGATTCGCGGTCTTCCTCCACCGGAACCCCCTGAAGGCGGATCTGCGGCACGCCGAGCATGTGCCCGTTCGATGTCAGTGCCACCGCGACCGAAATCTGGCCGTTGAGCGCCAGCTTGCGCCGCTCGTTGATCGTGCCGCCATCGGCGGGCAGGATCACGTCGCCGTCGAGCACCAGCCGGCCGACGGGCACATGATCGATCACTTCGGGCGTGCCGGGCGCAAGCCGCACGACTTCGCCGTTCACCTGAAAAATCGCGCCCGAAATCCCCTGATCGACGCCGAACCGCGCCTGCTCGATCATGTGGCGCACTTCGCCATGCACCGGCAGCAGATAGGTCGGGCGGATCCAGCGATACATCTCCGCCAGTTCCGGCCGTCCCGGATGCCCCGAAACATGCACGAACGCCTGGCGATCGGTGATCAGCCGGATGCCGCGATGCGCCAGCGTGTTCATGATCCGGCCGATGGCGAGCTCGTTACCGGGAATCTGCTTCGACGAAAAAACAACGAGATCGTCCTTGTCGAGCTTGATCGGATGCGTCCCCTCGGCGATGCGCGACAGCGCCGCGCGCGGTTCGCCTTGCCCGCCGGTCGCGACGATCATCACGCGCCCGGGCGGCAGGCTCATCGCCGTGTCGAAATCGATCGTCTCGGGGAAGTCACGCAGATAGCCGGTCGCCTTGGCGACGCGCAGGATGCGATCGAGCGAACGCCCGGCGACGCAGAGTTCGCGCCCGGTATCGCGCGCGACTTCGCCCAGCGTCTTCAGCCGCGCGGCGTTGGACGCGAAGGTCGTGACCAGCACCCGGCCGGTTTCACCGCCGATGACTTCGTCAAGCCCGGTGCGGACTTCGGCTTCGGAGCCGGACGCCTTTTCGTTGAAGACATTGGTGCTGTCGCAAACCAGCGCCAGCACGCCGTCATCGCCGATTTCGGTCAGTTCCTCGGCGGTCGAAGGCGTACCGAGCAGCGGCTGCTCGTCCAGCTTCCAGTCGCCGGTGTGGAAGATGCGGCCGTGCGGCGTATCGATCAGGACGGCATTGCCTTCCGGGATCGAATGCGCGAGCGGGACATAGCGGAAGCCGAACGGCCCCAGCTTGAAGCTACCTTCATTCTCGATGATGTTGAGCTCGACGCGATCGGAAATCCCTTCCTCATCGAGCTTGCCCTGAATGAGCCCGGCAGTGAACGGCGTCGCATAGAGCGGAACGCCGAGATCGAGTGCAAGATAGGGCAGCGCGCCGATATGATCCTCATGCCCGTGGGTCAGGACGATACCGAGCAGATCGTCGAGCCGCTCCTCGATAAACTGCAGATCGGGCAGGATCACGTCGATCCCAGGATAGCCCGCGTCGCCAAAGGTGATGCCGCAATCGACCATCACCCATTTTCCCTGGGTGCCGTAGAGATTGACGTTCATGCCGATCTCGCCCGAACCGCCGAGCGCGACGAAGAGAAGTTCCTTACCGGGAGTCACTGCGTTCCTATCGCTGCGCCGCGCGCGCGATCATGACACGCGGCAGAGTTTGAGATTGCCGATGCGCCGTTCTCCACTGCGGCTTGCGACCCCGCCAACCGGCGGCCAGCGCGTGAGGAACGTCGGACACGCGCGCTCTTTGGCACAGAAGCGCCAATGGGGACAGAGTGAAGTTGTACCGGGGAATTCCGGCCGGGCGGCACGCGCCCGGCCGGGATGCCGGATCAGAATTTGACGCCGAGACCGACGCCGTAGGTCACCGGCGCGCTCCAGGTGCTGCCGATACCCAGCGTGTTGAACAGCACCTGCGTGCGATAACGATTGTCGGTGACGTTGTCGCCGAACACCGAAATCGTGAACGTGTCGGTGATATCGGTCCATTCGGCGCGCAGCGAGAGCACCTCATACGCGTCCTGCCGGAACTGTTCCGACGGATCGAAATAGAAGGACGAGGTGTAGTAGAGGTTGCCCGACAGCGTCAGGTCGCCCCCCGCCAGCATGGTCGTATAGCTTGCGCCCGCCGATGCAGTGAACTCCGGCGCACGCTGCATCTGCAGCCCCGAAGCGTCGGTCGTCGTCTGCGTCAGCGAGCCCGGTCCGATCGCGCCGCAGGCGAGGTCGCCCGTGGCGACTGCCGGATCGCAATAGCTGTAATAAGGCGCGTTGGGGAACGACTTGTAGCGGGCATGCGTCCACGCAGCGCCCATGTTGACGCTGAACGCCTGGCTGACGCGATAGCGGACCTGGCCCTCGATCCCGTAGATTTCCGACGAAGCCGCGTTGCGGATCTGCGCCGCGCCGTTCTGATAGCTCGAAACCTGCAGGTTCTTATAGTCGTAATAATAGCCCGACAGATCGAGCGAGAACGACCGGTCGCCATATTTGTAGCCGACTTCAAAGGCGTCGATTTCCTCGGGCTCGACCACCTGCTGCGAAAGGCCGCCGACGTTCAGGATGCCCGCCTTGTAACCGCGCGTGTACGAGGCATAGATGCTCGACGACTCGCTCGGCTTGTAACGCACCACAACGCGCGGCGTCAGGCTGTCATTCGTCAGTTCGTCGACCGGGATCTTGGTTTCCGGCGGCAGGGAGCCGACCGAAACCGGGTTGCCGTCCGGCCCGGTATAGGAAGTGATGCCGAAATTCGTCTTGAAATAGGCATCGGTCACGATGTCGTGGCTGTACCGCGCGCCGGCAGTGATGAAGAGCTGCCCCGGCACCACTTCATAGGTAAGGTCGGCAAAGCCCGCCCACGACTTGCTGAGCGTGCTGGAGCCGCCATAGTCGGCGAAAGGCGTGCCGAACGATGCGTTGACGTCCCAGGTGTCGCGCGTCTGGAAATAGTTGAGACCGACCGTCCACTGCAGCCGCGACTCGGGATGCGAATTGAGCAGGAATTCCTGCGAGAAGGTCTCGTCAAAGATGTTCACGTTGATGTTGAACAGCGGCACCGCAGTCGCGTCGAGGTCACCGAACCAGGGCGTGTCGTCATCGCGATACTGGGTGTACGACGTGAAGTCGGCAAAGCCGAGATCCGCCTTGACCGTCGCCTGAACGGTATCCGAATTGGTATGGAAGCTGACCGGGCCGTTCAGCGTGACATGCCCCGGCTCGCTGGTGAAGGTGCCGGCCGGCGCATAATAATAGATCAGCGGCATGCCCTGCGAATCCGATGCGCCATAGACTGCCTGGCCGCCCGCCGAGACCTTGTCGAAGAAACCGGCATCGCCGCTTTCGTCGACATAGGCGTTGACCAGCTGCGGGCTGGGATCATCCTTGGTCGTGTGCGAATAGCGCAGCAGCACCGAAACGTCGGGCGAAACTTCGAACTTCAGCCCGGCGCGCACCGACCAGCCGTGGCTTTTGCCGGCCAGGTCGTTGCCGGTCAGATCGTCGGTGATGAAACCGTCATTCTCGGAAAACTGGGCTTCGATATCCATTGCGATATTGTCGGTCACGCCGAACGTCGCATAGGCCTGACCGTTGATCTCGTTGAACCGGCCATAGCTGAACCGCGCTTCGCCATGCGGATCGAAGCTCGGCTCGGCGGTCGTCACGATGATCGCACCGCCGGTAGTGTTGCGCCCGAACAACGTGCCCTGCGGCCCCTTCAGAACCTGGATACCCTCAACGTTGAGCAGGTCGAAATCGGCGACATAGGGGTTCGACTGGAAGAAGCCGTCAACATAGATACCGACATTCGGGCCACCGCCCGAGGTCGTGATCGCGGTCCCGACGCCGCGGATGGTCGGCTGCGCGGCCGCGCCCTGATAGTCGAAGCGAAGCGCCGGAGTGAGCTTGGTCGTATCGGACAGCTGCGTGACGCCCGCCGTCGCGATCTGATCGCTGTCGATGCTGGTGACGCTGATCGGCACGTCGCGCGACAGTTCGGTGCGGCGCTGTGCCGTGACTACGATTTCGTTTGCGGTTTCGAAGAGCTGTTCGTCTTCAACCGTCTGCTCGGTGGTGGTCGCGTCCTGATCGGCGGTCGCGTCCTGCGCCCACGCCGCACCCGGCATCACCATCAGCGCCGTCGCCAATGCCGCGGTCGACGTTGCAATCCTGTACGAGGTCCTCATCTCCATCACTCCCTGCACGCCGCGCCTTCCCGGAGCCCGGAGTGCGCAGTCTGGTTTCGCTACCCATGATGCCGGACGTCATGGCGGCGTTCCGGCGTTAACCGGGACGCTTCTAGGGATTGAAAAGAGGCGGCGCCAAGGCATAGCCCTTGGCAGTCAACGGATTTCGCCCTGTCGAATTGTGCTGTAAAACAGTTATTTTACAGAACGTTGCCAGAGCAACCCGAGTCCCTGAATGGTCAGATCGGCCTCAACCGCATCGAACACGCTGGTGTGTTGCTCGAACAATATGGCCAGTCCGCCCGTGGCGACCACCTTGGCGGGCCTTCCGATCTCCTCCCGAATCCGGGCGACCAGACCCTCGATCATCGAAATATATCCCCAGTAGATACCGATGTTCATCTGATCGACGGTGTTGCGGCCGATGACGCTGTCGGTCTCGGGCGCGGCGATCGCGATGCGCGGCAGTTTGGCGGCTGCGTTGACCAGCGCGTCGAGCGACAGGTTGATACCGGGCGCGATGATCCCGCCCTTATACGCACCGCGATAGTCGATCACGTCGAACGTCGTCGCAGTGCCGAAATCGATCAGGATGACGTCGCCGGGATGCGCGGCATGCGCGGCGATCATGCTGACCGCGCGATCGGCCCCCAGGCTCTGCGGCTCCTCGACATCGAGCGCGAAGCCCCATTGCGCCGCGCCCTTGCCCGCGATCACCGGCTCGACGCCGAAATATTTGGTGCTGAGCACTTCGAGATTGTGGAGCGCGCGCGGCACGACGGTGGCGACGATCACGGCGGTCACCGCCGAACGGTCATAGCCTTCGAGCTGGAGCAGCTGGTTGAGCCACACGGCATATTCATCGGCGGTGCGGCGCGGATCGGTGGCGATGCGCCAGCGCGTGCGGATCTCGCCGTCCTCCAGCAGCGCGAAGACGATGTTGGTGTTACCGGCATCGATGGCGAGCAGCATTGGGGTGCGTCCTTCAGATCAGGAATACGTCGCCGGCGTGCATGACATGGCGGCCGCCATCGGCCAAGCGCAGGATGAGCGCGCCGTCTCCGGTCAGCCCGGCATAGAGTCCTTCGACAACGCTGCCGTCGGCCTGCCGCGCCTGCAACGCAGTCCCCTCGGGATGCGCGCGCGCTGTCCAGCGGTCGCGGATCGCGACAATCCCCTCCCCGCGCCACCGCGCCAGCCAGCGAGAGAAGCATTCGGCCAGCGTTTCGAGGAACAGCGCCGGATCGGGCGTGGCGCCATAGGCGGCCATGCTCGTCGCGGGCCGTTCGGTATCGGTCGGATGGTGCGCGATATTGACGCCGACGCCGATCACCACGGCATTGTCGGCGCGTTCGAGCAATATGCCCGAGAGCTTGGCGCCTTCGACCAGCAGGTCGTTGGGCCATTTGAGCAGCAACGGCGCGTCGGGGAGGAAGGCGCGCACCGCCTCCTCCAGCGCCACCGCCGTCACCAGCGCAAGCGTCGCCGGCGGCGGATCGGCGGGACGGAGCCGAACCAGCGTGCTCGCATAGAGATTGCCTTGCGGCGATACCCAAGCCCGCCCCTGCCGCCCGCGCCCGCCGCTCTGGCGCGCGGCGCGAAGCCAGAGCCCCTCCTCGGCGCCCGAACGCGCGAGAGCGAGCATATCGGCATTGGTAGAGCCCGTCTCCGCGACGGTGCGGATCATGCTACCCAACTATCCACCACCGTTGGCACTGAGCCTGTCGAAGTGCCGTTCTTTCTTCGCAACCGATGCGCAAGAGGAGGGCGGCGCTTCGACAGGCTCAGCGTAAACGGCCGCATGCAAGGTTCAGAACAGCGATTGCGCCGCGATGCTCGTCCAGCTTCCCAGCGGGGCGAGCAGGAACCAGCCCACCGGCGAGATGAACAGCGCCGCGACAGCCAGCAGCGCGCCTTCGATCGGCCCGGCACGACCCGCATAGGCGGGCGCCGCTTCGTCGAAATACATCACCTTGATGACGCGCAGATAATAATAGGCCGCGATCACCGAGCCGACGATGCCCGCAACCGCCAGCGGGAACAGTCCGGCATTCACGGCCGCGATGAACACTTCCAGCTTGGCGAAAAAGCCGAGCAGCGGCGGAATGCCCGCGAAGGAAAACATGAAGATCGCCATCGCCAGCGCCAGGCCCGGCCGGTTGCGCGACATGCCCGCCATGCTGCTGATCGTCTCGACCGGCTGGCCGCTCTCGTCGCGCATCTGCAGCACGATGATGAACGCGCCGAGCGTCATCACGATATAGACGGCGAGGTAGAAGAGCACGCTCGCCACGCCCGCCTGCGTTCCCGCGGCAAGGCCGATCAGCATGAAGCCGACATTGTTGATCGACGAATAGGCGAGCAGCCGCTTGATGTTGTTCTGCCCGATCGCGGCGATCGCACCGAAGAAGATCGAGGCGAGCGCGGCGAAGACGACGATCTGGCGCCAGTCCGAGACCGCGGGCGCCATCGCTTCCATCGCGACGCGCACCGCCATCGCCATCGCCGCGACCTTGGGCGCCGAGGCGAAGAAAGCCGTCACCGGCGTCGGCGCGCCTTCGTAAACGTCGGGCGTCCACATGTGGAACGGCACCGCCGACACCTTGAAGGCGAGCCCGGCAAATACGAACACCAGCCCGAAGAGCAGCCCCAGCGACTCTTCGCCCGCATAAGCATCGGCGATCCCGTCGAACAGCGTCGTGCCGCTGAAGCCGTACACCAGCGAGATGCCGTAGAGCAGGATGCCCGAGGCCAGCGCGCCGAGGACGAAATATTTGAGCCCCGCTTCGGCCGAGCGCGTGTCATGCCGCATGAAGCTCGCCAGCACATAGGCGGCAAGGCTCTGCAGTTCGAGCCCGACATAGAGGGTGATCAGGTCGCCCGCCGACACCATCATTCCCATGCCCGCGGCGGAGAAAAGCATCAGCACGGGATATTCCGGGCGCAGATCGTCGCCCGAGGTCTGCTCGAAGAATTTGGGAGCGATGATGATCGCCACCGCTGCCGCGCCGAAGATCAGCACCTTGGCGAAGGCCGCGAAGGCATCGGCGCGATAGAGGCCGTAAAACGCCTCGCCGCCCGCCGAAGCCGGCCCGAACAGCGCGATGCCCGCGCCGACCAGCGCCAGCACCGACACGAAGCTGACCGCGCGCGTCACGGCCTGTCCGCCCCAGGCGGCGATCAGCATCAGCAATATGCCCGACACAGCGAGCACCAGCTCGGGCAGCGCCATTGCGAGTTGGGTGGCGTAGCTCATCAGTGCGCCTCCCCGTGCGCGGCGTCTTCATGCGTTGCAGGGGCGGCCGGATGGCCTTCGGTCGGTTGCGAATCCCCGGCCGGTTTGGCGCGGTCGATCCGTTCGAGCAGTATTTGCGTATCCTGGCGCATCGGCGCGAGGAAGCTTTCGGGATAGACGCCCATCCACAGCACCACCGCTGCGATCGGCGCCAGCAGCCACAGCTCGCGCGCCGAAAGATCGGGCATCGCGGCGGCATCGGCATTCTTCTGCTCGCCGAACACGACGCGGCGATAGAGCCACAGCATGTATCCGGCGCCGAGAATGATACCGGTGGTGCACAGCAGCGTGATCGTCGTCGACACCTGATAGGCGCCCATCAGCGCCAGCAGTTCGCCGACGAAGTTGCTCGTCCCCGGCAGGCCGATCGCCGCCATCGTGAAGAGCAGGAACAGCACGGCATAGCGCGGCATATTGATCGCAAGCCCGCCATAACGGTCGATCTCGCGCGTATGCAGCCGGTCGTAGATCACACCGACGCACAGGAACAGCGCGCCCGAAACAAGGCCGTGGCCGAGCATCACCATCATCGCGCCCTGAATGCCCTCTGCGTTGAAGGCGAACAGGCCGACCGTGACGATCGCCATATGCGCGACCGACGAATAGGCGATCAGCTTCTTCATGTCGCTCTGCACCAGCGCGACGAGGCTGGTATAGATCACTGCCACCGCCGAGAGGCCGAAGACCAGCCAGACGAGCTGCGCCGAGGCTTCGGGAAACATCGGCAGCGAGAAGCGCAGGAAACCATAGCCGCCGAGCTTCAGCAGCACGCCCGCCAGGATCACCGACCCCGCCGTCGGCGCCTGAACGTGCGCGTCGGGAAGCCAGGTATGGACCGGCCACATCGGCATCTTCACCGCGAAGGACGCGAAGAAGGCGAGCCATAGCCATGTCTGGACATGCGCAGGGAAATCGGTCTGCATCAGCTCGGGGATCGACGTCGTGCCGGTCGACATGATCATGTAGATCATCGCGATCAGCATCAGCACCGATCCGAGCAGCGTGTAGAGAAAGAATTTGAACGACGCGTAGATGCGGTTCACGCCGCCCCAGACACCGATGATCAGGTACATCGGGATCAGGCCGGCCTCGAAGAAGATGTAGAAGAGGAACAGGTCCTGCGCTGCGAAGGTGCCGATCATCAGCACTTCGGTGAACAGGAACAGCGCCATATATTCCGACACGCGATCCGTAATCGCCTTCCAGCTCGCGCCGATGCAGATCGGCATCAGGAAGACGCTGAGCAGGATCAGCAGCAGCGCGAAACCATCAATGCCAAGCGCCCAGCCGAAGCGGCCGAAGATCGGCACGAATTCGACGAACTGCCACTGCGCGCCCCCGATGTCGAAGCTCGCCCAGAGGATCGCGCCAAGCACCAGATCGACCAGCGTGGCCGCCAGCGCGATCACCCGCGCGGTCGAAGCGCCGACGAACAGGCACGCCACCGCCGCTACGGCCGGAACCGCGAGCATCACCGAAAGGATGGGGAAGTTTTCCATGTGCCGGGCCCCTTACCGCGTAATGACCCAGGTGAGCGCGCCCGCGAGCCCGATCAGCATGATGAAGGCATAGGTATAAACATATCCCGATTGCAGCCTGCCCGCGATGCCGCTCCCGCGCTGGACCGCCCAGGCAAGGCCGTTGGGGCCGAGCCGGTCGATCGTGCCCTCGTCGCCCGCCTTCCAGAAGAGGCGACCCAACCACATCGCAGGCTTCACGAACACGACATTGTAGAGCTCGTCGAAATACCACTTCTTCAGCAGGAAGGTGTGGAGCACGCTGAAGGTCGACGCCATCGCCACCGGGAAACGCGGATTGGCGATATAAGCGTACCAGCCGATGAACAGCCCGATCAGCATCGCAATCGTCGCGGAGAGCTTCACCAACACCGGCACTTCGTGCATCGCATGCGCCAGATGCTCGTTGAAGAACAGGCTGCCGGCCCAGAAATTCCCTTCGGCCTCGATGAAGAAGCCGTGGAAGACCAGCCCCGCGAACACCGCGCCGAGCGACAGCAGTAGCAACGGGATCAGCATCACCCACGGGCTTTCGTGCGGGTGATAGCCGCCGGTGCCCTCGGGCATGTCTTCGTGCGACGGCGCGTGATGGTCGGGCGCATGGCCGGCATCTTCGGCCTTCGGATTGTCGACGACCTCATGGCCATGCGCATGCGCGTCGACCTGCCCCGGCGCCGCGTCATGGCCGTGATGATGCGCGTCGTGCACCGCATGCTGGACATGCTCCGAGCCCGCCCAGCGCGGCTTGCCGTGGAAGGTCAGGAAGACGACGCGCCACGAATAGAAGCTGGTAAGCAGCGCAACGATCACGCCGACCCAGAAGGCCGGCATCGCGCCCGCCGCATAGGCCGCTTCGATGATCGCGTCCTTCGAATGGAAACCGGCGAAGCCGAAATTGGCGAAGCCGAACAGGCTGCCCGGGATACCGACGCCGGTAATCGCGAGCGTGCCCGCCATCATCGTCCAGTAGGTGATCGGGATGCTTTTGCGCAGGCCGCCATAATAGCGCATGTCCTGCTCATGGTGCATCGCGTGGATCACCGAACCCGCGCCGAGGAACAGCAGCGCCTTGAAGAAGGCGTGGGTGAACAGGTGGAACATCGCCGCGCCGTACATGCCGACGCCCGCGGCGAAGAACATGTAGCCGAGCTGCGAACAGGTCGAATAGGCAATGACGCGCTTGATATCGGTCTGCACGAGCCCGACGGTGGCGGCGAAGAAACAGGTTGCGGCGCCGATCACGGTAACGAACGTCATCGCGGCTTCGCTGGTTTCGAACATCGGCGACAGGCGGCACACCATGAACACGCCCGCCGTCACCATCGTCGCGGCGTGGATCAGCGCGGAAACCGGCGTCGGACCTTCCATCGCGTCCGGCAGCCAGGTGTGGAGGCCGAGCTGCGCCGATTTGCCCATCGCACCGATGAACAGAAGGATGCACAGCAGCGTCATCGTATCCACGCGCCCGCCGAGGAAACCGATGGTCGAACCGGCCATGCCCGGCGCGGCTTCGAGGATTTCGGGAATTGAAATCGTCCCGAACACCAGGAAGGTGCCGAAAATCCCCATCATGAAGCCAAGGTCACCGACGCGATTGACGACGAACGCCTTGATCGCGGCGGCATTGGCGCTGGGCTTTTTGAACCAGAAACCGATCAGCAGATACGAGGCGAGACCCACGCCTTCCCAGCCGAAGAACATCTGTAGCAGGTTGTTGGCGGTCACCAGCATCAGCATCGCAAAGGTAAACAGCGAGAGATAGGCAAAGAAGCGCGGCTGATCCGGGTCCTCGCTCATATAGCCCCAGCTATAGAGGTGGACGAGCGCCGAAACGCTGGTGATCACCACCAGCATGACCGCCGTCAGCGCATCGACGCGCAGGCCCCAGCTCACATCCAGATCGCCCGACGCGATCCAGGTGAAGACCGGCGCGACGCTTTCGGTGCCGGTACCGCTCAGAAACGGAATGAAGATCGACCAGCTCAGCGCGCAGGCGATGAACAGCGCACCCGTCGTCACCAGCTTCGGAAACGCAATGCCGAACCCGCGATTGCTCAAGCCCGCGACAAGGAATGCCAGCAGCGGCAGCAGCAGAATGAAATGAATTGCTTGCACCGGACGTTTACCCCTTCATCCGGTTGACGTCGTCGACCGCGATCGATCCGCGGCTGCGGAAATAGATGACGAGAATGGCGAGGCCGATGGCGGCTTCGCCCGCCGCGACCGTCAGCACGAACATCGCGAAAACCTGCCCGACCAGATCGTTGAGCGCCGACGAGAAGGCGACGAGGTTCAGATTGACCGATAGCAGGATCAGCTCGATCGCCATCAGGATGACGATCAGGTTCTTCCGGTTGAGGAAGATGCCGAGCACGCCGATCGTGAACAGGATCGCCGATACGACCAGATAATGGGTGACGCCGATCATAGAGCTTCTCCATTCCTCCCCCGGAGGGGGAGGGGGACCATGCGGAGCATGGTGGAGGGGTAAGTGCGGCAGGCGGAAAGGCCGATAGCCGAGCGGTGCGCGCGGGGCAGATTACCCCTCCACCGCTTCGCGGTCCCCCTCCCCCTCCGGGGAAGGAATTTGGCAGTCGCCATCACAGCTCGACTCCCTTGCCCACCGGCGCATCGACCATCTTCACCGCGTCCTTCGACCGGCGGTTGATCTGCGCGCTGATATTCTGCGGTTTCACGCCGGGGCGGTGGCGATAGGTCAGCACGATCGCGCCGATCATCGCGACCAGCAAGATCAGGCCCGCCGCTTCGAATGCGAACAGATAGCGCGAATAGAGCAGCTGCCCGACCGCCTCGATATTCGGCACCGCGTCGTCGGTGGCGGCGATGCGGCGCCCCAGTTCGAGCCCGCCGACTTTCCACGCGCTCACCGCGATGATGATCTCCGCCGCCAGCGCGACCGCGAGCGCAAGCCCGACCGCGGCATAACGAACGACCCCCGCCCGCAATTCGGCGAAATCGATGTTGAGCATCATCACGACGAACAGGAAGAGCACCGCGACCGCGCCGACATAGACGATGACGAGCAGCATCGCGATGAACTCGGCCCCGGCGATCAGCATCAGCCCGGCGGCGTTGAAGAACGCCAGGATCAGCCACAGCACCGAATGGACCGGATTGCGCGAGAAAATCACCATCACCGCGGACGCGATGACGACGATGGCGAACAGATAGAAGGCGAGTGCCTGGATCACGGAATCGGATGGCCCCTGATAGATGCGGTGCGCTTAACGATACGGCGCGTCGGCGGCAAGGTTCGCCGCGATGGCGCTTTCCCACCGGTCGCCGTTCGCGAGCAGTTTTTCCTTGTGGTAGACGAGTTCCTCACGGGTTTCCGTGGCGAATTCGAAATTCGGGCCCTCGACGATCGCGTCCACCGGGCACGCTTCCTGGCACAGCCCGCAATAGATGCACTTCACCATGTCGATGTCGTAGCGAGTCGTGCGGCGGCTGCCGTCGTCGCGCGGTTCGGCCTCGATCGTGATCGCCAGCGCCGGGCAGATCGCCTCGCACAGCTTGCACGCGATGCAGCGCTCCTCGCCGTTCGGATAGCGGCGCAGCGCATGCTCGCCCCGGAACCGCGGCGAAATCGGGTTCTTCTCGTACGGATAGTTGATCGTCGCCTTGGGCTTGAAGAAGTAGCGCAAGGTCAGCGCATGCGCCTTGATGAACTCCCACAGCGTGAAGGAGCGAATGGTTTGCGCGAAACTCATGGAATAGAATCTTCCGTTTTCTCACATCGTTTTGGGGTACCGGCAATGACTTCATCACTTATACGCCGTATCCAAACAGTTTGATTAGAGCCGTCGTCGAGAACAAACTTCTCAATCAGCTCAATGCATCCTGTTACGGTATCGAAAACCACCGCCGGCATTTCGCCCGAGGCCGGTACAAACTGAAAGCGCCCGACTGTTGCCTCGCCATTCTCATCTGCAGCAACCTGCGCTCCAGCGACCGGCGAGAAAAGCAACATAAAGGCAACCGCCAAGAAGCGCATCACAGCCCCACCCGCATCAGCATCAGATAGCCCGACACGAGGAACACGAAGAACAGCGACAGCGGCAGGAAAATCTTCCAGCCCAGCCGCATCAGCTGGTCATAGCGATAGCGCGGGACGGTCGCCTTCACCCAGCTGAAGCAGAAGAAGAAGAACAGGATCTTGGCGAACAGCCAGATGATTCCCGGCACATAATAGAGCGGCGCCCAGTCGATCGGGGGCAGATAGCCGCCCCAGAACAACGTCGCGTTGAGCGTGCACATCAGGATGACGTTGGCATATTCGCCGAGCCAGTAGAGCGCGAAGGCCATCGACGAATATTCGGTCTGATAGCCCGCGACGAGCTCGCTCTCCGCCTCGGTCAGGTCGAACGGCGCGCGCTGCGTCTCGGCGAGGCTCGAGATGAAGAACACCACCGCCATCGGGAAAAGCAGCGGGTTCAGCGCATAGGCGTTGATGAAGCCGAGGATATGCCCCCTTTGCCCCTCGACGATGCCGCCGAGATTGAACGTCCCCGCCCACAGCACCATCGCGATCAGCACGAAGCCGATCGAGACTTCGTAGCTGACCATCTGCGCCGCGGCGCGGATCGCCGAGTAGAAGGGGTATTTCGAGTTGGACGCCCAGCCCGCGAGGATGATCCCGTAAACGCCGAGCGACGACGCCGCGAGCACGTAGAGCAGCCCGACATTGATGTCCGCCAGCGCCCATCCCGCCTGGAACGGCACCACCGCCCAGACGATCAGCGCCACCGTGAAAGTGATGATCGGCGCGAGCAGGAACAGCCCCTTGTTCGCGGCCGCCGGAATAATCGTTTCCTGAAGGAAGACCTTGAGCCCGTCAGCGAAGCTTTGCAGCAGCCCGAACGGCCCGACGACATTGGGCCCCTTGCGCAGCGCCATCGCCGCCCAGATCTTGCGATCGGCGTAGATGATCATCGCCACCGCCAGCATCAGCGGCAGCGCGATCAGCAAAATGTCGATGATCGTGGCGATGAACCAGGCCCAGCCATAGGGCAGGCCGAGATAGGTGAACCAGCTGGTCATTCCGCCGCCTCCGCGAATTCCTCGCCGTGGACGAGTTCGGCCGAGCAGCGCTGCATCGTCGGGCTGGCGCGGCAGATCGAGTTGGTGAGGTAGAAGTCGCGGATCGGATAGGCGATTTCGCCTTCCGCCTTGGTGTCGAGGCTCGGCGGCGCCCATTCGAAGCTCGCCAGACCTTCATTCGCCAGCGCGGGCGCGTCAGCGAACATCTGCGCGCGCAGCTCTCCATAGGTGTCGAACGGCAGCGTGTGGCCGAGCGCTTCGGACAGCGCGCGCAGGATCGTCCAGTCCTCGCGCGCATCGCCCGGCGGGAAGACGGCGCGATCGCCGCGCTGCACGCGCCCTTCGAGGTTCACATAAGTGCCCGGCTTTTCGGCATAGCTCGCGGCCGGCAGGATCACATCGGCGGCATGCGCGCCGGCATCGCCATGATGGCCGATATAGACCTTGTAGCTGTCCTGGAACGCCTTGAAGTCCACTTCGTCGGCGCCGAGGAAGAAGGTCAGCTTCGGCTTGGCCGCGACGATATCGGCGATCCCGCCCTTCTGCGCATAGCCGAGCATCAGCCCGCCCATCCGCGCCGCCGAGAAATGCAGCACGTTGAAGCCGTTCCAGCCCTCTTTCACGAGGCCGAGCGTCTTGACGAGACCCAGCGCCGCGCCATGCCCGTTCCTGAGCGCGGCGCCGCCGACGATCACCATCGGCTTTTCGGCGCCCTTGAACGCGTCCTTCACTGCCTTGGGCAGCTTGCCGAGCAGCGACAGGTCGTTGCCCAGCCACTCGACTTTGTAAGTGAGATCGACCTCGGGGCCGATCGCGAACACCTTGGCGCCGCGCTTGATGGCCTTGCGCACGCGGGTGTTCACCAGCGAGGCTTCCCAGCGCAGATTGGTGCCGACGAGCAGGATCACATCCGCTTCCTCGGTGCCCGCGATGGTGGTGTTGAAATTGACCGCCGCCAGATTGGTGACGTCGTAATCCATGCCGGTCTGCCGCCCTTCGAGCAGCGACGAGCCCATCGATTTCACCAGCGCCTTGGCCGCGAACATCGTTTCGCAGTCGACCATGTCCCCGGCGATGGCGGCAACGCTGTCGCCCGCCTTCTTCGCGGCCGAAACGATCGCGGCAAACGCGTCTTCCCAGTTCGCGGCGACCAGCTTGCCCTCGCGGCGGACATAGGGTTTGTCGAGGCGGCGGTGCGACAGGCCGTCGACCGCGTGGCGCGTCTTGTCATGCGCCCATTCCTCGTTGACGTCCTCGTTGATCCGCGGAAGCGCGCGCAGGATGCCCCTGCCCCGGCTGTCGAGGCGAATATTGGTGCCGACCGCGTCCATGACGTCGATCGCCATCGTCTTCTTGAGCTCCCAGGGCCGCGCCTCGAACGCATAGGGCTTCGAGGTCAGCGCGCCGACCGGGCAGAGATCGACGACATTGCCCGAAAGCTCGCTCTTGACGGCATGCTCCAGATAGCTGGTGATCTGCATGTCCTCGCCGCGCCAGATCGCGCCGATTTCCTCGCCGCCGGCGACTTCCTCGGTGAAGCGGACGCAGCGCGTGCAATGGATGCAGCGCGTCATCACGGTCTTCACGATCGGGCCCATATATTTTTCGGTGACCGCCCGCTTGTTCTCCTGATAGCGCGACCAGCCCTTGCCATAGGCCATCGTCTCGTCCTGGAGATCGCATTCGCCGCCCTGGTCGCAGATCGGACAATCGAGCGGATGGTTGATCAGCAGAAACTCGAGCACGCCCTCGCGCGCCTGCTTCACCATCGGGGTATCGGTGCGCACTTCCTGATTGTCGCCGGCCGGCAGCGCGCAGCTCGCCTGCGGCTTGGGCGGTCCGGGCTTAACCTCGACCAGGCACATGCGGCAATTGCCGGCGATGGACAGTCGTTCATGGTAACAGAAGCGCGGGATTTCCTTACCGGCGGCCTCGCAGGCCTGAAGCACCGTGGCGCCCTGGGGAACCTCTACTTCAATTCCGTCGACGGTAAGCTTGGGCATGCAACTCTCGTTCTGGTTGGGCCGCAGCCGGTGCCAGCCCTAGCCAGCTTTTGCCACGACACGCAGCGCGTCTCTGTCCGACCGAGCGCTCAAGTGCAACCCGTTGATGCCCTATAGGCCATATTTTCCTTTGGAGAAGCCGATTGCGACACGCGGTTTTCGGCACGCAGTCGCGCCGAAAACCGCGCCGCAACGATTATTCCGAGCGTTCGCGCCAGAGAAGCAGCGCTTCGGCCAGCGCACCGCGCTGGAACGCTTCGGGAATGCTGGCCGGTCGCGCGGGCAATCCGCACTCCGGCGTGGCGCGATAGGCCGCGTCGAGCGCTTCGCCCTCGGTCGCGGAACCGACTTCGGTATCCAGCACCTTGCGGACCAGGCCGGGCGAATAAACGGCGACGCACGCGGCGATTTTCGCCATCGTCACGCCTTCGGCGAGATTGCCGTGAAACGCCTCAGCGTCGTTCACGTTCACGCTGCTCGCCCGGTCCTCGAAGCTCTCGGCGGGCTGTTCGAGCAGCAGTTGCTCGGCGATCGCGCCACTGAGCATGATCGGCATGACACGCCCCGAAGGATCGCGCACACAGGCGCTGTAGCGCTGGCTCATGGCGCGAGTCAGGTCACGGAAACGCGGATCGTCGGTCAGCTCGCCGCCGATCAGATCGGCACTGCGATCGCCGCTGATGTTGACGACGCAGCTCGCCTCCTGAATCGAAGCCCGATAGGTGGACGCCGCGTTTTCAGGATTATGGACAAGACGCTCCATGTTGAAACGGTCGCTGAAATCATTCGAATCGCGGCCAGCGCCCGTCGGTCGGCCATCGGACTGCGCGAACGCCTGGCCCGAGGAAAGCAAAAGGCCGGTTGCGGCCAGTGCGAGGACAATATGCTTCATCTTCACCCCCTGGATGTGCGGCCGGAAGCGATTTCCGGCATCGCTAAATGGATCGTGCCGTTACGATCCGGTTACTGAAAAGGTGCTTGTCCGTTTCTTCATGACGGATTGGCGATACCCTCATCATTGTCGGCACGCGACCGATTGGCAAGCAGCGGTCCCAAACGGACCCACCGCGCGAGCGGCTGCGGCGTCACTGCGGCCATGTCCCCACTGAAGTGCGCGAGAGCCGAAACGGGCGAACGGGCAAATCCCGCGACTGCATCCGCCGGACTGGATTGCTTCATTGCAACCACCTCCTACCCGCTTGGAAACAGCGCATTTCGCAAGCGTGACGCAACCAACCTGAACGTCAGGTGAACTTCGGCCGTAATCATCATGGAAACAAAGCATAATCCTGCCGGATCGCCTTGCCGATTTCGCCGGTGGAAAAATGCGTCAATTACGTCGACGGAAAGCTTTGGGATTCGATGCTATTCTTGGAGCAGAATGACGGCGATCAGGACTGCGGCCGCAATCGCGACAAGAGGCAATGCGACAAGGCAACCGACACGATGCCACCGCCTGCCCCGATCATCCCTGGGCGGGATGAGGTCGCCCAGATAAGCGACCAGATCGAACAGAAGGTCTATCGCGTCACTCCGCAGCCGCCATCATCGCGCCGCCGCCATTCTTCTCGGCAATCCGACGTTCGAGCTCGGGTCGGAAATGGCGAATCAGGCCCTGGATCGGCCATGCGGCCGCGTCGCCCAGCGCGCAGATGGTGTGGCCTTCGACCTGCTTGGTCACCTGGAACAGCGTATCGATTTCGGAAATATCGGCCTCGCCGGTGCGCAGCCGTTCCATCACGCGCCACATCCAGCCGGTGCCTTCGCGGCAGGGCGTGCATTGGCCGCAGCTTTCATGCTTGTAGAAATAGCTGATGCGGCTGATCGCCTGAACAATGTCGGTCGACTTGTCCATCACGATGACGGCGGCAGTGCCGAGGCCCGATTTGAGCTCTTTCAGCCCGTCGAAATCCATCGGCGCATCCATGATCTCGGCCGCCGGGACGAGCGGCACCGAGGAGCCGCCCGGGATCACCGCGAGCAGATTGTCCCACCCGCCGCGAATGCCGCCGCAATGGCGCTCGATCAGTTCGCGGAACGGGATCGACATTGCCTCCTCGACCACGCACGGCTTGTTCACATGGCCGCTGATCTGGAAGAGCTTGGTGCCCTTGTTGTTCTCGCGCCCGAAGGAGGAGAACCACTCCGGCCCGCGCCGCAGGATCGTCGGCGCGACTGCAATCGATTCGACATTGTTGACCGTGGTCGGACAGCCATAGAGGCCCGCACCCGCCGGGAAGGGCGGCTTGAGGCGCGGCTGGCCCTTCTTGCCTTCAAGGCTTTCGAGCATCGCGGTCTCTTCGCCGCAGATATAGGCGCCCGCGCCGCGATGGCAGAAGACGTCGAAATCATAGCCCGAACCGCAGGCATTCTTGCCGATGAAACCCTTGTCATAGGATTCGGCGATCGCCGCGAACAGCGTCTCGGCCTCGCGGATATATTCGCCGCGAATATAGATGTACGCCGCCCGCGCGCGCATCGCGAAACCGGCGACCAGCGCGCCTTCGATCAGCTTGTGCGGATCGTGGCGGATGATCTCGCGGTCCTTGCACGAACCGGGCTCGGATTCGTCGGCGTTGATGACGAGGAAGCTCGGACGCTCGGGCGTCGGCTCCTTGGGCATGAAGCTCCACTTCACGCCGGTCGGGAACCCCGCCCCGCCGCGACCGCGCAGGCCCGAGGCCTTGATCCGATCGATGATCGTATCATTGCCGAGGTCAAGCAGCGCCTTGGTATTGTCCCAGTCGCCGCGCTTCATGGCGGCATCGATGTTCCACGGCTGATAGCCGTAGACATTGGTGAAGATGCGGTCCTTGTCGGCGAGAGGCGTGAAGTCGCTCATCGTTTCGACTTGTCCTTGAAGAATACGACGTAAATCAGAATGGCCAGCCCGATCAGGATCAGCGGGCCGAGCAGATGCAGCGTGGCCTTGAGCAGCCAGCCCAGCACGACAATCCCGCCGATGATGGCGAGGATGGTGACGATCAGGCTCTTGTTGTTGCCGCTCATGCCCATTCTCCGCGATAATCGTGGTTCTCGCTCACCATCTCGGTCAGCGTCGTCGGCCCGCCCGAAGGCTCGACCGTGTGGCGGCCCGGCTCTTGCGTGCCCGGCTTGGGGCTTTCGCCCTTTTCCAGCGCGTTCAGGATCGCGGTGGTCCGCTCGTAATCCAAATCCTCGAAATTATCGTCGTTGATCTGCACCATCGGCGCCGAGGCGCAATTGCCCATGCATTCGACTTCGGTGAGCGTCCACAGCCCGTCCTCGGTGGTATGGCCCTTGGCCATGCCCTTGTCCTTGCATGCGCGGAACACTTCGTCGCTGCCGCGCAGCCAGCACGGCGTGGTGCCGCACACCTGAACGTGATGCTTGCCGACGGGCGTCACGTTGAACATCGTGTAGAAGGTCGCGACTTCGAGCACGCGGATCACCGCGAGATCGAGTTCCTTCGCGACATATTCGATCACCGGAATCGGCAGCCAGCCCTGCGTGCCCGTTTCCATCCCCACCTGCCGCTGGGCGAGGTCGAGATAGGGAATGGTGCAGCTTTGCTGACGCCCCTCGGGATAGCGCGAACGGATTTCCTTCGCCTTGGCGGCATTCGCCTTGGTCCAGGCAAAGCCGCTCCAGCGCTCGCGGATTTCCGGGGTATCGGGGATGGTTTTAGCGGCCATCAGCTTCTCTTTTCGTATGAGCCGCCAGCCAACGATCATGGGCGGCAATTGCTATGGCGCCGACCATACAGGCGAGCGCCAACGCATAAGCGGCATTTTCATGCCCGCTCGAAACCAGCGACACAGTGACAACGATCGCGCTCGCCGCCGCGACAAGTTCACCAACCGCACGCCTCACCGGTCACACTCCCCGAACACGATATCCATCGCGCCCAATATGGCGGTGGTATCGGCCAGCATGTGCCCCTTGCCCATGAAATCGAACGCCTGGAGGTGGCTGAACGCAGTGGGGCGGATCTTGCAGCGGTACGGCTTGTTGGTGCCGTCGCTCACCATATAGATGCCGAATTCGCCCTTGGGGCTTTCGGTCGCGACATACACGTCGCCCGCGGGGACGTGATAGCCTTCGCTGTATAGCTTGAAGTGATGGATCAGCGCTTCCATCGAATGCTTCATTTCGCCGCGCTTGGGCGGGCCGACCTTGCGGTCGAGCGTCATGATGGGGCCTTCGGGCATTTCCGCGAGGCATTGTTTCATGATGCGGGCGGATTCATAGACTTCCTTCACGCGGACCATGAAGCGATCATAGCAATCGCCCTTGGTGCCGACGGGAATGTCGAATTCCATCCGATCATAGACGTCGTAGGGCTGGCTCTTGCGGATATCCCAGGGGATGCCCGCCGCGCGGATCATCGGCCCCGAAAAGCCCCAGCGCATCGCGTCTTCGCGGCTGACCACGGCGATATCGACATTGCGCTGTTTGAAGATGCGGTTTTCCGCGACCAGGCTGATCGCATCGCCGAACATCTGGGGCAGCCGCGTATCGAGCCAGTCGCCGATATCGGTGAGCAGCTTGAGCGGCGCATCCTGATGGACGCCGCCGACGCGGAAATAGTTGGAGTGCATCCGCGCGCCCGAAACGCGCTCGAAGAAGTTGAGGCAATCCTCGCGCAGCTCGAACATCCACAGGTTCGGCGTCATCGCGCCGACGTCCATCACGTGCGAACCGAGGTTCAGCATATGGTTCGAAATACGCGTCAGCTCGGCGAAGAACACACGCAGATATTGCGCACGGATCGGCACTTCGAGATCGAGCAGCTTTTCGACCGCGAGCACGAAGCTGTGCTCCTGGCACAGCGGCGAACAGTAATCGAGGCGGTCCATGTACGGGAGCGCCTGCGCATAGGTCTTGTACTCGATCAGCTTTTCGGTGCCGCGATGGAGCAGCCCGACATGCGGATCGACGCGTTCGACGATCTCGCCGTCCAGCTCCATCACGAGCCGCAGCACGCCGTGCGCGGCGGGATGCTGCGGGCCGAAATTGATCGTGTAATTGGCGATGGCGGTATCGCCGGTCGCCGGATCCTTGGCGGGCGTTTCCATCATCTGTTCGACGGTGTCAGTCATTCGTTCTGCCCCCCTTTCTTGGTGGGCATGACATCGGGGTCATCGGGCTTTTCCTCGGACTTGTTGCCCGGATGCGGCTGCCCCGCCCCGCTCTGTGCGGTGTTGTCGGTGGTCTTGGGCTCTTCGACCTTAGCCTCACCCTTCTTGTCGGCGGCGGCGTCGGCCTTCTTGATCTCGTCAGCCTTCACCGGCGAAGGCGCGCCCTTGGCTTCGGGCACCTTGCCCTCGGCCTTCTCGTCGCCGGGAAGGATATATTCGGCGCCTTCCCACGGGCTCATGAAATCGAAATTGCGGAAATCCTGCGCCAGCTGCACCGGCTCATAGACAACGCGCTTTGCTTCCTCGGAATAGCGCAGCTCGACATAGCCCGAGAGCGGGAAGTCCTTGCGCTGCGGATGGCCGACAAAGCCGTAATCGGTGAGGATGCGGCGCAGGTCCGGGTTGCCGTCGAACAGCACGCCATACATGTCGTACACTTCGCGCTCGAGCCAGCCGGCGACCGGCCAGATGCCGGTGACGCTCGGCACCGGCTTGACCTCATCGGTCTGCACGCGAACCTTGATACGATGATTCCGCGTGACGCTGAGCAGCATGTAAACGACTTCGAACCGCTCGGGACGCGACGGATAGTCGACGCCGGCGATCTCCATCAGCATCTGATATTCAAGGCCCGGCGTGGTGCGCAGCAGCTCCATCGCCTCGACAAGGCGTTCGCGGTCGAGCGTCAGATTGACTTCGCCCACGGCGTCCTCGCTGGCGAGCAGCATGCCGCCCAGCGCAGCCGAGGCAGCTTCAATCACACCGTCATTGGCGGCGAATTTGGGAGCGGGATGGCGCTGCGTCATTGCTCATGCACTCGAACGGAACCAAAAAAACGATCGACCAGCGCATGCTGATCGGCAACGGCCAGGCCGTCATCCTCGCCATAGCCGCCGATGATCATGATGGCACGCGAATGGCCGAATTCGATCACCTGGGTCTGTGCGACACTGCCATCGCGCTCCTCGCGATTGACGATGGTCCGGCGACCGTCGACGACGAGCGAACGAATCGTCGTGGCGCCCGGCACCTTCTGAAGCATATCTTCGAAAAGGTCGAACAAGGCCGGCCCGTCCTCGGGATAGCCTTCCGGCGCGAATATGCCGGCCACCATCAGGAAGCCGCCCTTCTTGCACACGACACGCGACTCGGGGACGAGCCTGAAACCCGGTGTCAGATCTGGAAACTGGCTGAACTGCGCGATCTCTTCGGACGAGCACGGCGTATCGACCGTGAACGCGCCGTCGGCGGCAGTGGCAGGCAACCACGCGTCCTGAGTCGCGTGCGCCGCCCCGCCAAGGGCCAGCGCAGCACATGCCGCCAGTGTCGCAACGCCGCGCATCAGCGTTCGATCGTCCCGATGCGGCGGATCTTCCGCTGAAGCTGCATCACGCCATAGAGCAATGCCTCGGCCGTCGGCGGGCAGCCGGGCACATAGATGTCGACCGGCACGATGCGATCGCATCCGCGCACGACGCTGTAGCTATAGTGGTAATAGCCGCCGCCATTGGCGCAGCTGCCCATCGAAATGACATATTTCGGTTCGGACATCTGATCGTAGACGCGGCGCAACGCCGGCGCCATCTTGTTGCACAGCGTACCGGCGACGATCATCACGTCCGACTGACGCGGGCTGGCGCGCGGCGCGGCGCCGAACCGCTCCATGTCATAACGCGGCATGTTGACGTGAATCATCTCGACCGCGCAGCAGGCGAGACCGAAGGTCATCCACCACAGCGAACCGGTGCGCGCCCACTGGAACAGCTCTTCGGTCGACGTGACCAGAAAGCCCTTGTCGCCCAGCTCGGCGTTGATGTCGTTGTAGAAGCCGGCATCCGGCGCAGTGCCCGGGGGCGGCGGCGTAGTAAGGTCTACTCCCATTCCAGCGCTCCCTTCTTCCACGCATAGACGAGACCGAGTGCAAGCTCGGCGATGAACACCATCATCGAGATCCAGGCCACCCAGCCCAGATCGAACACGCTGACCGCCCAGGGAAACAGGAAGGCCGCTTCGAGGTCGAACACGATGAACAGGATCGCGACCAGATAGAAGCGGACGTCGAACTGGTGGCGCGGATCCTCGAACGCGGGGAAACCGCATTCATATTCGGACAGCTTTTCAGGGCTGGGCTTATGCGCACCGGTCAAACGGCCCACCAGCATGGGCAGGAACACGAAAGCGGCGGAGAGCGCCAATGCCACGCCCAGAAAGAGCAGGATCGGCAGATATTGGCTGAGGTCGACCAAGGGGCCTTCTCGCGGTTGCGGAAACTTAGGGCGCTTCTAGGACCGTGCCTTCCGGGCCGCAAGGCCCGCAGGCCCTGAGAATCATTCGCAACAAAGCCTTTCCCTCCGGGCAGGTACGAGGCATATGCTCAATCGCCACTGACGGCGTCGACCGGCAACGCAAAGATCGTGGTCGGCTGCGGATCGTCCGCCGCGACGGGATCGTCGCCGGCAAAGCGGCTCCATTGCGAATCCCCGATGAACAGCAGTTCCTCTCCGCGCAACGCCAGTTGCGTCGGATCGCCGATCACGCCGCCATCCTCCACCTTTCCCGGATCGGCGAGCCGCCCCTCGGCATCGATCGCGAAGCTGATCAGCGCGCCGGGAACGGAGGCATTGAACACGCCGACATAACGATCGCCGACGCGAACCAGCCCGTCGATCCCGCGCAGCCGCCTTTCATCGGCCGTGGCCACCGCCCGCGCCTCGCCCGTCGCCAGATCGATTCGCATGATGCCGGCCCGATAATCGGCGTAGATCAGATGGCTGCCATCGGAATCGAGCGTACTGCCCTGCGCGCTGCCGCGCTCGCGCGGGCCGGTGAGTTGCTCCAGCGCGGTACAGTCCTTGCCGCAGCGATAGACCGCACCGTTGCCGCTATCGCTGACGAACACGGAGCCGCCGCCAGCCGAAACGTCGCCGGGATGAAACGCGCCCTGCACCGTCAGATGCCGCCGCACGTCGAAATTCGCATCGACCGCGATCAGCGCGGGATCGCCGCACGGACTGACCCGGGGTTTTTCCGGGCATTGCGCCGCGATCCACAACCAGTCGCGTTGCGCATCATAGGCGATGCCGAAAGGCGCGGCATAGGCATCGGGCAGGCGCCAGAAGCGAAGACTGCCATCTTCGCCGCGCAACCCGACCTCGCGATCGACGATTGACGAGAAATAGATGCCGCGCGGGCTTGCCGCGATCCCCTCGATCAGGCGGTGACCGGCGTCGATGGTGAAAACGGCCCGGGGCCCGGTCGACTGCGCCGGCGAGAGCAGCGCGACGACCAGCAGCCCGAGCCAGAGCTTCACCGAAGCGCCCCGGCGACCAGCTTGTGCAGCTTCGAATGGAGAACGTCGTTGGCCGCAAGGAACTGGCTGCGCTCCATCGCCCGGTCCTGCCCGCGATAGTCGGTGACGAAGCCCCCGGCTTCCTTGACGATCAGGATGCCCGCCGCGACATCCCAGGGCTGAAGATCGCTTTCCCAATAGCCGTCGAACCGGCCGGCAGCGACCCAGGCGAGATCGAGCGCGGCCGAACCGAGCCGGCGGATTCCCGCCACTTCGGGCGCGACCGCACCGAAAATGCGGTTCCATTCGGCGAAATTGCCGTGTCCCAGGAACGGAATGCCCGTCGCGATCAGCGCCTCGTCGAGATGGCGCCGCGCCGAAACGCGCAGGCGCTGGTCCTGCAACCACGCTCCCCTGCCCTTTTCGGCCCAGAAGCTCTCGTCGGTCAGCGGCTGATAGATATAGCCGTGCGTGACCTCGGGCTTGCCCTGCGCGCCGCGCGGATCCTCGACTGCGATCGAGATGCAGAAATGCGGGATGCCGTGGAGGAAGTTGGTGGTACCGTCGAGCGGATCGATGATCCAGCGCGGCTTGTCCGGGTCGCCTTCGATCTCACCCGATTCCTCGACCAGGAAACCCCAGTCGGGGCGCGCCTTGCGCAATTCCTCGACCAGCGTGTCCTCGGCGCGGCGATCGGCGGCGGAAACGAAGTCGGCTGGCCCCTTTTTGGAGACCTGAAGCTGCTGGACTTCATTGAAGTCGCGGCGCAACCGCGGCCCCGCCTTGCGGGCGGCGCGCTCCATAACGGTGACGAGGCCGGAATGCGATACCATCAGCGCGACTGCGATTCGGGGGCGGGAGCCGGCTGAGCCGCCTCGCCTTCCACGGGAACCTGGCACACTGCGGCGATCGCCTGCGCGCGCGCCTGGGTCGGGTCCAGCTCCTGCAGCTGCGGATTGCGCGCGATCACTTCGGTCGCGGCTTCGGAAATCTTCCCGACGGGCGCGACGAACATGCAGCGAAAGATCGCGTCCTTGACCGGCTGGGTGGCGGTATCCGAACGCAGCGTGGCAACGAGCAGCGACAGCGTCGCGCCGCCGTCCTCGATTTGCTGGGCGGTCGGCGCAGATGCGCCCTGCTCGGCACCAGCCGCATCCTGCGCGGCTGCCGGCATGGCGATGAATGTCGCGGTCAGCGCCGCGGCGGCTAGGGTTGCTCGAAAGGTCATCAGTCGGCCCGCTTCACATAAGTCTGTTCATATACATCGACGATCACGCGCGTGCCGCTTTCGATATGCGGCGGCACCATGATGCGCACGCCGTTGTCGAGTACAGCGGGCTTGTAGCTCGAAGAGGCGGTCTGCCCCTTCACCACGGCATCGGCTTCGACGATCGTCGCTTCGATCTGGTCGGGAAGCTGCACGCTGAGCGGCTCTTCCTCATACATTTCCATCAGCACATCCATGCCGTCCTGCAGGAACGCGGCGGCATCGCCGAGCAGGTCCTGCGGCAGCGTGATCTGCTCGTAGGTTTCCTTGTCCATGAAAGTCAGCATGTCGCCGTCGGCGAACAGGAACTGGAAATCCTTGGTGTCGAGCCGCACGCGCTCGACGGTCTCCGCCGAACGGAAGCGAACATTGTTCTTGCGTCCGTCGCGCAGATTCTTGAGCTCCACCTGCATATAGGCGCCGCCCTTGCCGGGCTGGGTGTGCTGAATCTTCACGGCGCGCCAGATGCCGCCTTCATATTCGATGATATTGCCGGGACGGATTTCCACGCCGCTGATCTTCATGGGATCGCCTATATTCTGGTTGGGAAAGAGCGAGCGCGGCCTTTAACCGCCGGACCGTCCCTCCGCAAGCAGCGGATAGGGGTTGATCGGTGTCCCTTGCCACCATCCCTCATCGGACTGCATCGCCGATACGGCGAAATGCAGGTGATGGTTGCCCGGCGCCGCATTGCCGGTGTCGCCGACATAGGCGATGGAGTCGCCCGCCTCGACGTGCATCCCCTCGGTGATGCCGGGCGCATATCCACCGAGATGAGCATAGTAGAAGCTCCATTTGCCATCGTCCGAACGCTGGTAGAGCGTGATTCCGCCTCCGCCTTCGCTCCTGTAGAGCTTCTCGATCGTGCCCGATGCGGCGGCGACCACCAGCGTCCCGCCCGGCGCCATGATGTCGATGCCGGTGTGCGTGCGCTCGCCCCCACCGCGCGGATCGCCCCAGCTATCGTACAGATCCGCGGCCGCCACGCCGCTGACCGGCATCATCAGCACCGGCGCGTCGCCAGTCGCCACCGGCGCGGAAGCCGCGGCCGGTGCGGGCTCGCCGGTCGGCTGCATGTCGGCCGAGGCGCCGGATGCGTCCTGCACCACGGCGACGGGCTGCGTCGGGCGCTCGGCCGCCACGCTCTGCGCCGGATGCACTTCGATCCGCACCAGCGCCGCCAGGCCGGCAAGCACCAGCAGCACCAGTGCCGCGAGCGACCGTCCGATCCGCCGGAACATGCGACCCAAAACGCCATCTCCTCTCATTCTTTCGCGGCAAGCATCGCCGCCATTTCGCAAGGACAACGATTCGAACGCTACGGGGTTTCCGCGCTGGACAGCCGCCCGTCCGGTCATCACAGTCGCGCACCATAATGCGACACCTCTGGTCCGGCGCGGAAAGCCTGCTCGGCTCGCCGATACGCAATCTGGTGACGATCCTGATCTTCGTGGTGTCGGTCACCGCGCTGTCGACGATCGCCTATATGGCCGCGGGCTGGAGCTTCACCGACGCCAGCTACATGGTGCTGCTCACCATCTACACCGTCGGCTATGGTGAAGTCCGCCCGGTCGACACGCAATATCTCCACATCGTCACCGTCGCGACGATGGTGCTCGGCTGCACCGGGATGATATTGCTGACCAGCGCGCTGGTGCAGTTCTTCACGGTCATTCAGCTACGCAGCATATTGGGAGCCACGCGGATGCAGGCGCGTATCGACAAGCTCAACCACCACGTCGTTATCTGCGGCTATGGCCGGATCGGTCAGATGCTGGCCAGCGACCTCGCCGAAGCCAAGGTGCCGCTGGTCGTGATAGAGCGCGAGGAAGCGCGCTTCCACGAGGCCGAAGAGGCAGGCCATCTCTGCCTGCACGGCGAGGCGACCGACGAGGACGTGCTGATCTCTGCCGGGGTCCGCCGCGCCCGCGCGCTCGCCACCGTATTGCCGAACGACGCCTCCAATGTCTTCATCAGCCTCAGCGCGCGCAGTCTCAATCCCGACGTCGAAATCATCGCGCGCGGCGAGGCGCCCACCACCGATCGCAAGCTGCGCCATGCAGGCGCCGACCATATCGTCTTCCCGACGCATATCGGCGCCGAGCGGATCGCGCGGATGATCCTGTTCCCGCGCGGCAAATGGACCAAGACCGACGACGGCGTGCAGGCCTCGCGCGCCGAGCTGGGCAAGATGGGGCTCGAACTCGAGCGTACCCACGTGCCCGAAAATGCCGAAGTCTGCGGCATGACCGTCGCAACGGTGGAGAAGATGGCCGAATCGGCGCTTTTCATCGTCCAGATCCGGCGCGGCGACGAGCATATTACGCGCCCGGCAAGCGATGATCGCATCGAAGCTGGTGACGAATTGCTGATCGTGATGCGCAATGCCTCACGCGCGGCGCGGACATTGTTTCAGCCGCACCAGCGCATCCGCTCGGGCCGCAACTGGTTTTAGGGCTGCGCCGCCAGCACCTCGGCAAAGGCCTGCACCGCCGCCGCCTCGTCGCCATTCCACACCGCGCCCGACACCGCCAGGAAATCCGCCCCGGCCGCCACCAGCGGCGCGGCATTGCCCGGCGTGATTCCGCCGATCGCGACGCACGGCAGTTCGAACAGCGCCGACCACCAGCTCAGAATGACCGGCTCGGGATGGTGGCGGACTTCCTTGGTCGTCGTCGGATAGAAGCTGCCGAATGCGACATAGTCAGCCCCCGCCTCGCCTGCTTCCATCGCAAGATGGCGGCTGTCGTGACAGGTCACGCCGATCTGCACCGAAGGGCCGAGCACCGCCCGCGCCTCGCGCGCATCGCCGTCCCCCTGCCCCAGATGCACGCCGTCGGCACCGAGCCTCTTGGCCAGACTCACATCATCGTTGACGATGAAGGCGACGTCATGTTCGGCGCAGATCGCCTGCAGCGGCTCGGCGAGCCTTGCGGCCTCATGCTGGTCGACGCCCTTGACGCGGAACTGGAACGCCGCGACCGGCCCCGCTTCCAGCGCGCGGCGCAGCCGATCGGAAAAATCGCCGCCGACATCGAGCGGCGAGATCAGATAGAGCTGGCACGGCTCGCGACTGTCGTCGCGCTGGAAACGCTCGGCAAAGCGCGCGTCGATCGGGCCGAGCGGATCATCGTCGGGCAGGGGCAAATCGTCGGACATCGTTTCTCTATCTGTGAACGCGGATCGGGATGATCACCGGCAAATCGGACGCCCCGGCGCCGACGTCAACCAGAGCCGTCGCGGCAGGCGATCATTCCTCGCCGGAAAAGATAGCATTCTGACGCAGAACGATCTGGTTCAGCTGCATCCGTGCCTCGTTCATCCTGGTCGAAAGCGGCTGCAGACGTTCCATCGAAAGCCCGTGGCTGCGGATATCCTCACCCGCCGCGCGCAGCATCGCGGCATAGGCCGCGGCAAGATCGAATACCTCCGCATCGAGAAGCTGCATCCGGCGGCGCCGTTCAAGGCTCTCCGCTTCGGCGCCGCGCGCGGATGCCAGGGTGGTTTTGACCGCTGCCATTTCAACGCCGAGCTTGCGCCGTCCTTCGGCGACGATCGCGTCGATTTCGTCGGCCATCCGCGCCAGGTCTTCATCAAAGGCGGGATCGTCGCCGCCGTTCAACAGCAGTCCGAGGCTTTCCAGCACGCGCACGCCCGAACCCAGCAGGACAACATTGAACCGCGCATATTCATAATCGGAAGACTGCGGATCGATCGCCGCCAGCTCGGCCTCGGCAAGCAGCCTGCGCGATTCGATCACCATTTTCGTCGTCCGCAGGAACGCTTCGATCGATTGCATCATCGCGGCACGATCATGCGCCGACACTGCCTCGGCAAAACGCTCGAACTGATCGAGCATGCCGCTCAGCTGCTCGTTGAGCGCCAGCATCTGCTCCACCAGCCGGGCCGGCTGGAACGGCTCGGCAAGATCCAGCCCCGGGAATTCCGGTGTGTCCAGCGCACGAAGCGCGGCATTGGACTGCGTGATCGCCGCGCGCGTACGTTCCAGGGTCGGCCGGAAACGCTTTGCCAGTCCCTCCACGTCCCCCGATTGCGAAGCGGCATTCCAGGCGGCCTGAAGCCCGGACACCTGAGACAGCGAGATCCGCGCCGCATCGTTGAAACGATTGATCCAGGCGCCGAAGGCATGCGCCTCCTCGCTGTCGAAACCACTGACATAAGCGGTTCCGCTACCGCCGGATGCAGCGGTCAGCGCCGCATTGCCATGCGCCTTGTCGCTGTCCTGCGCCAGGGAGGGCGTCGCCCCCGCCACCAGAATGGCGAAGGCAAGCGCCCCTTCCCGAAACACCCGCATATTATCCCCCCGAAATCTCGGGTCAGGATTGCGCGCTCAGCTTCCGCTTGTCGAGCGACAATGCCGCAAGATCAGGCGGCTACGGTCGTCTTTTCCACCGAAGCCGCATAGATTTCGTCGATCGCACCGCCCAGCGCTGCGTCGAATTCCGCGTCGCTCATCTGGGCGCGCAGATCCTGCAGCAGCGCACGGCTGAAGCTCGCGATCATGCCCTTGTTCTTCGCCAGCTCGGCGCAGGCCTCGGGGCGGCTATATCCGCCCGACAGCGCAACGACGCGCAGCACGCGGGGATGATCGACCAGCGGATCGAAGGTGCCGGCAACCGCCGGGATCGACAGCTTGAGCATCACCTTGTCGTCACCCGGCATCGCCGCGAGCTGCTTGGCGATTTCGGCGAGCAGGATCACGTCGGATTCGGCGCGGTCGGCGCTCTTGATGTTCACTTCGGGCTCGAGGATCGGCATCAGCCCGGCGGCAAGCACCTGCTGACCCACTTCGAACTGCTGCTTGACGATCGCTTCGATCCCGGCCTGGTTGGCAGCGTTGATCACCGAGCGTTCCTTGGTGCCGAACACGCCCAGCCCCTTGGCCCGCTTGAGCAGCGCATCGAGCTCGGGCATCGGCTTCATCATCTGAACGCCGTTTTCTTCGGCTTCGAGGCCCTTGTCGATCTTGATGAAGGGAACGACGCCCTTGTCCTTGAGCGCAGTCGGAGTCGGCTTGCCGCCGACCTGGCCGTCCATCGTCTTTTCGAACAGGATCGCGCCGATCACCTTGTCGCCGGTGAAGACGGGCGAGCTGATGATCCGGCTGCGCATCTTGTGGATGAGTGCGAACATTTCCTCGTCGCCCGAATATTCGCTTTCCTCGATGCCGTATCCGCGCAGCGCCTTGGGCGTCGAACCGCCGCTCTGATCGAGCGCCGCGATGAATCCCTTACCTTCGGCGATCTTGGCCGTCATTTCCGCGTCTTGCATCGATCTCACCCCTTTTCCGTTGATTTTCCACCGGTTCCGGCAGGCGCGGGCCGAACCGTCTTGAAGCTGTTTTTCTGTTAGCCGCGCATCGCCTTCGCTGCAATGCGGCAGAATAAGGCCACGCCCCTGCGATACCACGCGCCACCGACAGCGACCGTCCCGGTGCCGGATATGAAAAACGGGCGGGAAGCAGTTGCTTCCCGCCCGTCCATCATGCGCTCTTCAGGCTGACGAGCTGATCGAGCACGCCGCCGAGACCGGCGCCCGCCCCCGTGTGGAGGTCGATCCGCCCGATCTTCTCGGTCACGCGCTCGAGCGCCTCGAGCTCCTTCAGGCGAAGCAGCGTCGGATTGTCCTCCATCAGCTTCGCCGTGTTGAGCAGGCTGCGCGTCGCGGCCGTCTCTTCACGTCGGCGGATCAGGTTCGCCTGCGCGACCTTTTCCGCCTCGACGACCTTGTTGAGCAGCTCGCGCATGTCGCCCGGCAGGATCACGTCCTTGATCCCGAGTTGGGTGACCCGAACCCCGATCTCGCCAAGCTCCGCCCGGACATGCGCCACGATCTCGCCATCGACCGCTTCGCGATCGTTGAGCAGCTGATCGAGCGTCCGGCCGCCCACGGCCTCGCGGACCGCGAACTGGACGAGCTTGTAGACGTGCGCCTGGAAGTCCGGCACGCCGAGCGCCGCCTGCCGCGCATCCGCCACCTGGACGAACGCGGTCAGCGTGACGCGCAGCGAGACGCGATCCCGGGTCAGGATCTCCTGCGCCGACACTTCCACCGGCTGCGGACGCATATCGAACGTCCGCGCCGCGACCTTGCGGCCGAGCTGCCAGTAGCCGTACCGGCCCGGACCGACGCTCTCGACGAGTTCGCCGTCGAAGAAGACGAGCCCCGCCTCGGCCTGATCGACCAGGACGGCCGCGATCGGCGCCGGCACGGCGCCGCCCACGATCGTCGCCGTTTCGAACGCGGCAAGCTGACGCTTGTCGAGCTTCGGCTGCGCATCGACGTCGATCGTCTCGACGGTGACGTCCTCAAGCACGTTCCAGACATGCGCCGACATGCCCGGCCGCACGAGATACGCCGTGCGGCCATCGACCCGGACAATGCCGACTTCACCTTCGCCCGGCCGCACGCTCACGAAATTGCCTTCTGCGAGCTCCGGGTGCTGCTTTGCGACGATGTCGGCCCAGGGCGACTGAAACAGGCCCGTCGCCGGATAGACTTCGAGGCGGGCACGATTCAGCCAGTCCACGAAGCGGTGACGCCCCGGTCCAAGCACAGTGATGACGCGGCCATCCCGGATGAGGAGGCCGCGCTGGTTTTCAGCAATGACAACAGACTTGATCATCGCCGGCCCTCCTCTTTGCTCATGCCGCCGCGGCCGATTCCGCAGCGGGAGCGCGCGTTTATGTCGAGGAGGTAACAAATGCAACTATTATTTTGCTGCAGTGCAGCATAGATACAAATAGGCAAGTGGCATACGTATCGCCTGACGGAGACGGCATTCATATCGGCGATATCGACAAGAGAAAGGTCGGCCGGAGCTGCATTCCCCGATTGCGCGGCGGTCCGGCGATTCAGGCAGTACTTCCAGGCGATCTGACAAGACCGCGACCGGCGGACGCATCCACCTTCGGGAGTCTTGCCGCACGCCCGGCCGCGTGCTGCCGGTATCCTCGCCGGCGCAGGGCCGGAAACCGAGTGGCATCGGCGCGATCGGGCAGCCGGAGCCGCTCTCTCGCGCGTCAGCCTGAATGTCGCTCCGGCCTCCCGTCATTTGGAGACCGTTACAAGGTCTTGCCGCAGCGGGAGTCGAACCCGCGACACACAGATTATCAGTCTGTTGCTCTATCCGTCTGAGCTATGCGTACTGAGGGCGGAATCGAACCGCCAACCGCTTGGTTGCAATGCCAAGTGCTCTGCCATTGAGCTACAAAGTCGATCCCCGCTGCCAAGGAACACGAGTCCGGCACGCCGGCCGCGCCCGGCGGGTCTCGAAGAGCCCGACCGATATGGCAAAAGGGACGGCGCCTCTAATCCGCGCCGCCCCCACTGTAAAGCAGTTTATTGTGCAGTGCAGCAAGCCCGGCAGTCTGCGGTTCGCGCGTCAGGCCATCGCCACCAGCGGCACCGATGCGACCGACGTCCGCCCCCCGGACACCTGCAACGGGCGCTTTCCGCCGCCGGTCACGAACCGCGCCGTCAGTTCGGCCAGCGTGTTCGCCTCGCCTGCCAGGGTCCGCGATGCGGCAGAGCTTTCCTCCACCATCGCTGCATTCTGCTGGGTCGCACGATCCATGCTGCCGATCGCGACGTTGATCTGCGTCAGCGCAGCGGACTGCGCCTGATTGTCGCGCGCAATGCCGTTCACCAGATCCGACATCTTGTCGACCCCCTCGGCAATGCCGTGGAGCGCGACATCGACGTTGCGCACCGCCTCAACCGCGCAGCCGATATCCGCCTGAGTCGATTCGAGCTGCTCGCGCGCGCGCTTGGCTTCCTCTTCGGCGCGCATCGCCAGTGCCGATACGAGATCGGCGACGACCGCGAAGCCGCGGCCTGCCTCGCCCGCCCGGCCCGCTTCCACGGCAGCGTTCATCGCGAGCACTCGTGTCTGGAAGGCGATCTTGTCGAGGCCCTCGATCACGTCGTCGATGCCCTCGGCCCCGGCCGCGACGCGAGTCATCGCCTGCACCGCGCCATCGGTGACAATGCGTCCGTCGCCGGTTGCCTTCTGCGTCGCCGTGCTGCTCGCCACCGTATCAGCCGCCGCTTCGGCGGTTCCGCGCAGCCGGTCGTCCATCTGGCACAAAGCCGCCGACGTTTCCTCCAGGCTCGCCGCATTCGATTCGGCGCGCTTGGCGAGATCCTCGGAAACCACCGCGACTTCGCCGGAGCTGCCGCGGATCGTTCCGGCGCTGACGACGACCGTCGCGATAACCTCGCGAAGCGAACCGAGCGCAGCGTTGTAATTATCGCGCAGCACGGCGTAGCTGGTCGGGAACTCACCGCTGATCGACGCGGTCAGATCGCCCCCGGCGACCCTGCCCAGCCGTTCGGACAGCGTTTCCACCACGGTGCGCTGCTCGGCATCGGCCGCGGCTTTTTCGCGATCGGCGGCTTCCTTGGCGACGGCGGTGTCGCGGAACACGAGCACCGCGCGCGCCATGTCTCCCAGTTCGTCGCGACGCTCGGCATCGGGCACCTCGACTGCATTGTTGCCGCCCGCCAGCGCGCGCATCACCTGCGTCAGCTTCACCACCGGGCGGCCGAGCAACTGGCGCAGCGTCAGCCACAGAAATATCGAAACCAGCGCCATCAGCATGCCGCCGATCAGAACGCTCCATTCGCCGACGTCGCTCGCATCGTGCATGCGGTGCAGATTCTCCTGCACTTCCTCGAATTTCTCGACGCGCAGTTCCTCGGCTCCGGCAACAAGATCGCGTAGCGCATGCGAACCGTTGTCGCCCTTGAGCAAGGCTTCGACGCGCGCACGATCCGTCGTGCTCATCGTCGCCAGCACCGGCTCGGCCGTCTCCCGCACCCATTTGTCCGCGGCGGCCACCGTGTTCTCGAGGAGCGCGACGTCCTTCGGTTCGGTCAGCATCGGCGCCAGTTCCTTGGTCGCCGATCGGAAATCCTCGATCGCGGCGCGATAGGCGGCGGCATCGTCCGGCTGATGGCTCACGGCAAAGGCCTGCAAATTCGCCACCGCGACGAGCAGCGAATTTTCCGCGCGGGCGGCAAGCGCCTGCTCGGCATCCGCGCGATCGCTGACCTCGGTGAGATAGGTCACGCGCTCGGCGGCGACATAGACGATCCCCAGGGTGACGATCGCGGCAATGAATACAGCGGAAAAGGCGCCCGCAAGCTTGCGGGAGATGGAAATGGATTTCAGCACGGCCGATCCTGAATGACGCAAGGTCGCCGCACTTGGGCACCCGCGGATTAATCCCTGGTCATTATAGACATGCCGATTGATGCCCGTACTGGAATCCCCCCTAGGGATAGTTCCGTAACGGAGCGAATATTTCTCATGAAGAAAATCTCGGGCGGGAAGACGCTGTCTTCGCCGCCCGGAATAGTAAAACCGAATTCACCATGCGCCGAAGAAACGGCGTTACTGGCCTTCACTGAGTCAGCGCGGCGACGCCCGGCAATTCCTTGCCTTCCATCCATTCGAGGAACGCGCCGCCTGCGGTCGAAACGAAGCTGAAGTCGCCCGAAACCCCCGCCTGATTGAGCGCGGCAACCGTATCGCCGCCCCCGGCGACGGACACCAGCGTCCCTTCCTTGGTCAACGCGGCGGCAGTACGCGCGAGCGACACAGTTGCCGCGTCGAAGGGCTTGGTCTCGAATGCGCCGAGCGGGCCGTTCCACACCAGAGTCTTGCAGGTCTTGAGCGCATCGGCGAGCGCCTCGGTGGCGGCGGGGCCGACGTCGAGGATCATCTCGTCCTTGGCGACTTCATGGACGTTGCAGGTGCGCAGGCTCGGCGGATTGGCCGCGAATTCCTTCGCAACCACCACGTCATAGGGCAGGTGCACCGTGCACCCCGCCTTGTCGGCCGCGTCGAGGATTTCCTCGGCGGTCTGCGTCAACTCGTGCTCGCACAGCGACTTGCCGACATCGACTCCGCGCGCGGCAAGGAAGGTGTTGGCCATACCGCCGCCGATGATCAGGTGATCGACCTTGGCGACGAGATGCTTGAGGACGTCGAGCTTGGTCGAAACCTTCGCCCCGCCGACCACCGCCGCGACGGGGTGTTCGGGGTTGCCCAGCGCCTTGTCGAGCGCATCGAGCTCGGCTTCCATCTGGCGTCCGGCAAAGGCAGGCAACTTGTGCGCCAGGCCCTCGGTCGAGGCATGGGCGCGATGCGCCGCCGAAAAGGCGTCGTTAACGTAGCAATCGCCGAGCGCGGCGAGCCGATCGACTGTCTCGGGCGCGTTCTTTTCCTCGCCCGCATCGAAACGCGTATTCTCAAGAATACCGATATCGCCCGGTTCCATCGTCGCGATCGCATCGGCGGCGCCCTGATCGTCGATGAAGCGCACCGGGCGGCCAAGCACCGCCTCGAACGGCCTGGTGACGAGCGCGAGGCTCATCTCCGGCTTGCGCTCGCCCTTGGGACGGCCGAAATGCGCGAGGACGATCACCTTGGCGCCCTTGTCGGCAAGTTCGGCGACCGTCGGCATCGCCGCACGCAGGCGCGTGTCGTCGGTCACTTCGCCATCGGCCATCGGCACGTTCAGATCCTCGCGGACCAGCACGCGCTTGCCGCTGATGTCCCCCATATCGTCGAGCGTCTTGAAGCTGCGCGTCATTCGATCCCTCGTTCTGTTGCCGTTGGTGCTGAGCTCGTCGAAGCACCATTCTGTTCTTCTCGCAGTATGTCGAGAGAAGAACCGCCCTTCGACAGGCTCAGGGCGAACGGTGAAAGATGGTCAGCAGCTAATCTTGTTCGATTGCAATCCCGCCCCCGACCGAGATCGTGCCGCCCGAAATCACGCGGGCGAGCGCCCCGCCGCGCCAATCGGGCATCAATGCCAGTTTGAGCCCGTCGACCAGCTCGTCCATCCGGCTGCAGGGATTGCATTCGCAGGTGACTTCAAGCACGACATCACCGATGCGGATGCGCGCGCCGGGCGTCTGCGGCAAATCGAAATCCTCGACCAGCAGGTTCGCCCGGCGATGCCACCAGGGCAGCGAATGGCCAACATCGGCCATCGCCGCGTCCCAGTCCTTCGCCTCGATCAGCGACACCTGGCGCTTGTCTTTGCCCGGCGCGCGGACGGTGCCGCGAAAATCGCCGTGCAGCCCGCCATCCACCGTAACCTCGACGGAATCAATCGTCTCGATCGGCCCGCGCGGATGATCGTGGCGGGCGATGCCGGTAAGTTTACCCATGATCCAAACTCCCGTCCGTTGGGTTCGAACGAAGTTCGAGCTTGTCGAGAACGCAGTCGAGAACCGGTTCTCGACGGTCGCTTCTCGGCTTCGCTCGAAGCTGCTCGAACCCAACGGGAGAAGGCACGAGCATCAGCCCAGCTTGGCCATCGTCCCGGCGGTGTCGACCATGCGGTTCGAGAAGCCCCATTCATTGTCGTACCAGCTGACGACGCGAACCAGCTTGCCGTCGATCACCGCGGTCTCCAGGCTGTCGACCGTCGAGCTGAACGGCGTGTGGACAATGTCGATCGAAACCAGCGGCTCGTCGGAGAACTCCAGCACGCCCTTGAGCGCACCTTCGGCCGCGTCCTTGAGCAGCTTGTTGACTTCCTCGACGCTGGTGTCGCGCTTGGGCGTGAAGGTGAGGTCGACCAGCGACCCGTCCGGGGTCGGCACGCGGACGGCCGAACCGTCGAGCTTGCCCTTGAGCTCGGGCAGCACTTCGCCCACCGCGCGGGCGGCGCCCGTCGTCGTCGGGATCATCGACATGCCGGCGGCACGCGCACGGCGCAGGTCCGGGTGGATCTGGTCGAGGATCTTCTGGTCGTTGGTATAGGCGTGGATCGTCGTCATCAGACCGCGCTCGATGCCGATCGCGTCGTTCAGCACCTTGGCGACCGGCGCGAGGCAGTTGGTCGTGCACGACGCGTTCGAAACGATCTTGTGATCGGCGGTCAGCTTGTCGTGATTGACGCCATAGACGACGGTCAGGTCGACTTCCTTGCCCGGCGCGGAGATCAGCACCTTCTTGGCGCCGGCCTCGATATGCTTCTGCGCGTCGGTGCGCTTGGTGAAGAAGCCGGTGCATTCGAGCACCAGTTCGACGCCGTTTTCGGCGTGCGGCAGATTGGCGGGATCGCGCTCGGCGGTCACCTTGATGCGCTTGCCGTCGATGACGATGTCGTTGCCGTCCGCTTCGACGGTGCCGGGATATTTGCCGTGCACGCTGTCGCGCGAGAACAGCCACGCATTGGACTTGGCGTCGGCGAGATCGTTGATCGTCACCAGTTCCAGCCCGCTATCGGGGCGCTCGAGGATCGCGCGGGCCACCAGACGGCCGATACGTCCGAACCCGTTGATCGCTACCTTCGTCATCTGCTGTGTCTCCCTTAGGCGTTAAGACGCTCGATAATCTGCGGAACGATGGCCTCCGCAGTCAGGCCGAAATGTTCGAACAGGCGCAAAGCGGGCCCCGAGGCTCCAAAGCTGTCGAGCCCGAAACGCATGCCGTCGAGCCCCGTGTAGCGTTCCCAGCCCATAGTGGTACCCGCTTCGATCGAAACGCGCAGAACATCGCTGGGGAGAATGTCGGCGCGATAGCCTTCCGGCTGCGCGTCAAAGCGTTCCCAGCAGGGCATCGAGACGACATCGGCACCGATGCCTTCCCCTTCCAGCTGCTCGCGCACCGCGACCGCCAGTTCGACTTCCGAACCCGTCGCGATCAGCACCAGCCTGCGCGGCGCCTCGGCGGCATGGAGGCGATAGCCGCCTTTCGCCGCCTGCATGCCGCCGCTGGCGCGAAGCTGCGGCAAGTTCTGGCGCGACAGCGCAAGCAGGCTCGGCCCGTCCTTCTTCTCAAGCGATGCCTGCCACGCCTCGGCGGTCTCGATCGTGTCGCACGGGCGCCAGACTTCGAGATTGGGGACGAGGCGCAGGCTCATCACATGCTCGATCGGTTGGTGCGTTGGCCCGTCTTCGCCGAGCCCGATCGAATCATGCGTCATCACATAGACGACGCGACAATGCTGCAGCGCCGACAGGCGGATCGCCGGGCGGCAATAGTCGGAAAAGACCAGGAACGTGCCGCCATAGGGAATGACGCCGCCGTGCAGCGCCATGCCGTTCATCGCCGCGGCCATGCCGAATTCGCGAATGCCGTAATAGACATAGCGGCCGGCATAATCCTCGGCGGTCAGCGGGCCGGTCGATTTGGTCTTGGTGTTGTTGGAGCCCGTCAGATCGGCCGAACCGCCGATCGTTTCGGGCAGCAGATCGTTGATCGCGCCCAGCGCCATTTCGGACGCCTTGCGCGTCGCGACCTTCTTCGGATCGGCGAGCAATTCCGCGACATAATCGTCGAGGCTGAAGCCATCGGGCAGATCGCCCGCCATGCGACGTTCGAATTCGCCCTTGTCCGAATGGCTTGCGAGACGGCCCTGCCACGCGACATTGGCTTCGCCGCCGCGCTTTCCGGCCGCGAGCCAGGTCTCGCGCACATCGTCGGGGATGACGAAGGGCGGGTGGTTCCAGCCGAGCGCCTCGCGGGCGCCGGCGATTTCCTCGGCGCCGAGCGGCGACCCATGCACGCCCGACGTACCCGACTTGGTCGGCGCGCCCTTGCCGATCACGGTCTTGCAACGGATCAGCGAGGGGCGGTCATCGGCCAGCGCCGCGTCGATCGCCGCCTTGATGCTCGCTTCGTCATGGCCGTCGCATTCGACGACATGCCAGCCGGTCGCGGCATAGCGCGCCGGGATATCCTCGCTCGACGAAAGGCTCACCTTGCCGTCGATGGTGATGTCGTTGTCGTCCCAGAACACATTGAGGCGGCCCAGCTTCAGATGCCCGGCCAGACCGATCGCCTCATGGTTGATGCCTTCCATCAGGCACCCGTCGCCCGCAATCACCCAGGTGCGGTGGTCGACGATCGAATCGTCGTAAACCGCGTTCAGGTGTCGCTCGGCCATCGCCATGCCAACCGCCATCGCCAGCCCCTGCCCCAGCGGACCGGTGGTGCATTCGACGCCGGGCAGTTCGAAATTTTCCGGGTGCCCCGCGCAGGGGCTGCCCACCTGGCGGAAGTTTTTGATGTCCTCCAGCGTCGGACGGGCATAGCCGCTCAGATACAGCGACGCATAGAGCAGCATCGAGCCGTGCCCCGCCGACAGCACGAATCGATCGCGATCGGGCCAGTGGGGATCGGCGGCATCATATTTCAGATAGTCGTGAAACAGCACCGTCGCGACATCGGCCATGCCCATCGGCATGCCCGGATGGCCGGAATTCGCCGCCTCGACGGCATCCATCGCAAGCGCGCGAACGGCGTTTGCGCAGTCCTTGAAAGACGCGGTCATTACGCTCCCTTGACGCCGCGAAGCCCAAGTCCGCGGCCCTTGCCGCGACATGCGGCGAATCGAGTCGCGCCCGCCTTTGAAACCCTCCCGCCCGCACGTCAACCACGCACGCCTGCGGTTCGCCGCAGCGTAGACGCTTCTGGGGTTGTCGCGCGCCATCGCCATGCTAGTGGCGTGCGCATGGCGGACACACCCTCCAATGACGCCTCCGCGCGGATCGACCGCGCTCTGGAACGGATCGAAGCAGCCGCGAGCGCCCGCGCTTTCGCGTCGGAACGGCTTGCCCGGCGCCATGCGGTGCTGCGCAGCCGAATCGAGGAAGCGGTGGCGGCGCTCGACAATCTGATCGCGCGTGAGGATCGCCCCAATGGCTGAAGTTTCGCTTTCGATCGCCGGGCGCAGCTATTCGGTTTCGTGCCGCGACGGCGAGGAACCGCATCTGAAGCGCCTCGAATCGCTGATCGCCGAACATGCGCAGACCGCACAGCGCGCGTCGGGCGGGCTCAACAGCGAGCGGACCCTGCTCTACCTGTCGCTGATTCTCGCCGACCTGCTCGACGAGGCGCAGCGCAACCCGCCGTCGGGCGTTTCGCCGGTCCTGCTCGAAAATCTCGCCGATCGGCTCGAAGCCGTCGCGGCGGCACTTGAGGAAGACCCCGCCACCGCCTAAATTGGGGTTGGCGGGTACTGCCCGGTGCGAGCTTTAGCGATTATCCCTGAGGCGATAGAAACATCCAAGGGAGCTGTCCCTGTCCGGGCCCTGGCCCGATGCAAACGGCGCCCACCTGACGTTACTGGCGTCAGAGGATATTCAAGCAAACGGCCCAAGGTGGTCCCGCCACATAGGAAGCGCGCAATTGAAATCGCTGGCTGAAGAGAAACAGGCGCTGCGCAGGGAAATACGCAGTCTGCGTCGCGGCTTCGTGATGGCCGGCGGATTGCCCGACATAGCCCTGCCTGCGCTGCTTGAACGGCGCATCGCCAAAGGCACCGTCATCGCCGCCTATCTGCCGATGCGATTCGAGGCCGACCCCGGCCCGCTCGCACAACGGGCGCGCGAACTCGGCGCGCGGATCGCCTTGCCCTATATCGAAACGCCCGCAGTGCCGATGCGCTTCCTCGAATGGACGCCGGGCGACGAGACCGAAGTCAACAATCACGCCATCCGCCAGCCGCTTCGCCATGCCGAGGAACTGGTGCCCGACATCATCCTGACGCCGCTGCTCGCATTCGACGACGCACTCCACCGGCTCGGCCAGGGACGCGGTTATTATGACCGCGCCTTCGCCCATTTCGGAAATGCATTGCGGGTCGGCGTGGCATGGTCGATCCAGGAAGTACCCGCCGTTCCCGTCGAAAGCTGGGACGAACCGCTCGATGCCGTGGTCACCGAACGCGGCCTGTTCAGCAAGGCAGCCTTATGACCGATCCCGAATGGCAACCCAGCTGGCGCAAGCCGGTGGGCATGATCGCCATCTGCCTGTTCATCCTCGTCTGGGTCGTTCTGATCGCCAGTTTCGCCACGACGCTGGCGACGCTGCCCATGTGGCTGCAATTGCTGATCTACGTCTTTTTCGGCCTGGTCTGGATCTGGATCGCGCCGCTCAAGCCGCTGCTGCGCTGGATGGAGACCGGCCGCTGGCGCGGGTGATAGCTTCGATTCGGACGAGATAGCCGGACCCAACCCGACCTCTATTCCTGATATACTCTCGCGCAGAACAACGGGAGAAGAGAAATGGGAGACCTGAGAGGCGCGGCCGCACCGGCCGATATGGGGCAGGCGCTTGGCCTGTTCGCCGAAACCCTGGTGAAGCTAGCGATCGCCCGCAACGAGCTAGGCTTGCGGCAGCGCTGGCTAGCTGAAGGGATGAACACGCTCTGGGCTGACGCGGAACCGCGCTTGGGGGAGCTACAATATAGCGATTGGCGCGAGTATATCGTGCACGACGAGCCGTATGACGATCCCGCCAGCATGGCGGCATTCGCCTTTCTCAACAGCGAATTGCTGTTCATTGCGTTTCGCCACCGTGAACTGCTTTCGGAAGCCAGCCGTGCTACTCTGGAAGAGATGGACGCTATTTTTGTCAGCGAACCCGTGGACCTGCTCAGCGAGCGCGTCGTGGAGGACTGTGAGACGGTCTACGGAAGCGTCGAGAAATTGCTTCAGCGGCTCCCGAAATGGCTGCGCCGCGTCGCCGACATCGCGCTTGAAGCGCTCAAACTGTCGCGTGGATTAGTTTAGAAGCCCGAATTTTCTTGGTAACCGCTACGCCACTTCCCGACAAGGGAAGTGGCGCGAGTGACGGGGCTCGAACCCGCGACCTCCGGCGTGACAGGCCGGCGCTCTAACCAACTGAGCTACACCCGCGTATCTGCGAGAGCGGCGCTGTTAGGGGAGGCTTTGGGGGCTGTCAACCCGAATGCTCATCCCCCGGCGCACGTTGCTGCCTTCGCAGCTTGTGGTCCTGCACCAGCGTACCCTTTTCGAACAGGAATCCGGCGATATCGGGTGTCCCCGCAGCTTCCAGCACGGTCTGGATAATGATCAGCAGCGGCACCGCCAGAAGCGCGCCCGGCGTGCCCCACACCCAGCTCCAGAAGCTCAGCGAGACGAGAATCAGCAACGGGCTGATCGTCAGACGGTGTCCGACCACCAGCGGCGTGATCAGATTCGCCTCAACCAGATGCGCGCCGATCACGATCACCGCGGGCAGCAGCGCCAGCCAGATGTCGGAAAAGGTCATCAGCCCGCCCAGCCCGAGCAGGATCGCGGCAAGCACCGGCCCGAAATAGGGAACATAGTTGAGCAGCGTCACGATGCCGCCCCACATCAGCGGCGTCGGCATGTCGATCATCCACAGGCACCCCGCGACGAACAGCCCGAGCAGCAGATTGATGAAGGTGATCGTACCGAGATAGGCCGACGTATCATCGACCACGTCCTGAATGACGCGCGCCGTGGCCATCGCGCCGCCGAAGCTCGACCGGCTGGTGATCGCCTTCTTGCGCAGCCGGGTCCAGCCGGAAAGAAAGAAATAGATGACCAGCACTGCGAAGAACAGCTGGATCAGCACGTTCGGCGCCGAGGACGTCACCAGATCGACCAGCGAGCGCGGCGGCGGCCCGGCGACCGCGACCGGCTCCTGAATCGGCCCCGACACGAAATTGCGCAGTGTATCGTCAACGAATTGCTGCAGGTTCGAATACAGGTCGATCAGCGGGCGAAGATTGGCCTGGATCAAGTCGATCCGGTCGGGAAGCAGGCGGATCCACTGCCATGCCGGCACCACGATCAACGCCAGCGCCGCGTTGACCGCGACGACGAACAGCACGACGCAGGCGAGCGAGGCGAGCGGCGCGGGCACGCGATGCCGCTCGAGCCATTCGAGCAGCGGAACCAGCGCGACTGCGATCACCAGCGCGGCGGTGAGCGGCAGGAAGAATTCCGATCCGGCATGCAATGCAAAGGGCAGCGCAAGCAGCAGCGCGATCCCCGCCATCAGCGTCAGCCCGGCGAGCAGCCGGTCGCGCCGAAGCTCGATCGCGCTTTCATCGGGCATGGAAGGCACCGGCGCGGGCGGCGAAACCGGCGTCGTCGGTTCCTGCTGATCCTCCCGTGCGCTCATGTCCCCGTTCACTCTTTGCCTTTCCCGCCATCACCAACAAACTCGCCATGCTGAACTTGTTTCAGCATCCACGGCGCCGCGAAAACCGAACCCTTCGGGTTTGCGGACCAGTGGACCCTGAAACAAGTTCAGGGTGACGAACGCAAAGTCGCCAAATCCTCCCAACGCTCTAGCGCGGTTTGCGGCGCTTGTAATCCCGGCTAAGCATCGGGAATGGGAGAGATGCTGCTCGTCATCGACGAAGGAACCACGTCCACGCGCGCGATGCTGTTCGGGCCGGACGGTCGCGTGCACGGCAGCCATGTGATGCCGTTGACGCAAAATTATCCCGCGCACGGGCTGGTCGAACACGACGCCAACGAGATCTGGCGCAATTCGCTCGATTGCGCGCACGCGGTCGTGAACAAGGCGGGCGGGCCGGAGGCAATCGCCGCGATCGGCATCGCCAATCAGCGCGAAACCATCGTCTTCTGGGATCGCACCACCGGCGAGCCGCTGGCGCCCGCGATCGTCTGGCAGGACCGGCGCACGGCGTCGCTCTGCCGCCGCCTCAAGGAACGCGGCGAGGAGCCTGGCGTGCAGGCGCGCACCGGACTTCTCCTCGATCCCTATTTCTCGGGCACCAAGATCGCCTGGGCAATGGAGCACTGGCCGCAGCTTAAGGGCGCGGGCGACCGGCTCGCGATCGGCACGGTCGAAAGCTGGCTGGTGTGGAAGCTCACCGGCGGGCTCCACATCACCGACGCCACCAATGCCTCGCGCACGCTGCTGATGGCGCTCGGCTCGGGAAATTGGGACGATGGCCTGCTCGACCTGTTCGGCGTGCCGCGCACTGCCCTGCCCCGTATCGTCGACAGCGCGGGCGATTTCGGCACCACCAAGCTGCTCGGCGGCGAAATCCCGATCTGCGGGCTTGCGGGCGACCAGCAGGCGGCGACGATAGGCCAGGGCTGTTTCCGACGCGGCGAGGCGAAGGGGACATATGGCACTGGCGCCTTCGTGCTGGCGAATGCCGGCGCAACGCCGCCTGCCTCGAAGAACCGCCTCCTTGCCACTGTGCTATGGCAGTTCGACGGGCGCCGTGCCTATGCGCTTGAAGGCGCGGTGTTCGTCGCCGGCAGCCTGATCCAGTGGTTGCGCGATTCGCTCGGCCTGATCGAAAGCGCCGACGAGACGGAGAAATTCGCCCGCTCGATTACAGACAATGGCGGCGTCTACCTTGTCCCCGCGCTCGCCGGGCTCGGCGCGCCCTGGTGGGAACCCGAGGCACGCGCCGCCATCTCCGGCCTCAGCTTCGCCACCGGCAAGGCGCATATCGTGCGCGCCGCGCTGGAGGCACAGGCGCTCCAGACGCACGACCTCAAGACCGCCTTCGCCGCCGACGGCGACGACTGGAGCAGGCTACGCATCGACGGCGGCATGGTCGCGAACGACTGGATCGCACAGGACATGGCCGACATTCTCGGCATCCCCGTCGAGCGCCCGGTAATGGCGGAGACGACGGCGCTCGGCGCCGCGATGCTGGCGGCCCGAGGCTGCGGCATCTTCGCCTCGCTAAAGGACGCCGACGTCATGCGCGGCGCGATCGAGACGTTCGAACCCAAGCTGAGCGAGGACGCGCGCCAGGCGCGACTGGCGGGGTGGCAAGCGGCGGTGAAGCACGTCATCGCGCATTCGGAATGAACCGCGAAGCAAGCGCAACCGCTAAGCCTCCTCCGCCGCGAACAGTCCGCGCAGCTCGGTCTTCAATATCTTCCCATTGGCATTGCGCGGCAGCACCGCGTCGGTGAATTTCACCGCAACCGGCACCTTGAACGCCGCGAGATGCCGCCCGACCCACGCGCGCAGTTCATCCTCGCTGGCACTCGCCCCCGGCGCGAGATGCACCACCGCGCCCGGCTGCTCGCCCAGCTGATGGTGCGGGATGCCGACCAGCGCCGCATCGATCACCGCCGGATGCGCGTAAAGCACGTCCTCGACTTCGCTCGAATAGATATTCTCGCCGCCGCGGATGATGATGTCCTTCGCCCGGTCGACGATATAGCAGAAGCCCTCCTCATCGAGCCGCGCCAGGTCGCCGGTCTTCACCCAGCCGTCGACGAAGGTCTCCGCGCTCGCCTCGGGCTTGTTCCAGTATCCTTTCACGACCATCGGCCCCCTGGCCCATAGCTCGCCGACGTCGCCGGTCGGCAGTGTCTCGCCCGTTTCCTGCGAAACGATCTTCAATTCCGCCACCGGCACCGGCGGACCACAACTCGTCGGGCGGTTGAGATAGTCCTCGCCGCTATGCTGCGTCACCGTCGCCATTGTCTCGGTCATCCCCCAGCCATTGCCGGGCAGCGCGCCGAATTCCTTGTAAATCCGCTTGACCAGTTCGGGCGCGGAGGGCGCGCCACCATAGGAAATCGTGTCGAGCGAGGAGAGATCATATTTGTCGCGCTCGGGATGTTCGAGCAATTGCCACGCGATGGTCGGCACGCCGCCGGTGAACTGCACCTTCTCCCGTTCGATGATCGCCATCGCTTCGAGCGGGTCCCATCTGCGCATGAAGATCACCGTCGATCCGGTGACGACGCCGGGCATCAGCGCCGCGCTGCATGCCGTGACGTGGAACAGCGGGATGACGAGCAGCGACACCTTGGGCGCCGGTTCGCCCGGCGTCTCCCCCCGCCGCAACATGCCGCGCGCCTGAACATAGCCCGCGGACAGGATGTTCGAGCAGATGTTGCGATGCGTGCCCAGCGCGCCCTTCGCCTGACCCGTCGTGCCGCTGGTATAGAAGATGGTGGCCGCGTCATCGGGCGCGATTTCCACATCGGGGAGCGCGACATCGTCCAGTCCCGCCCAATCGTTCGGCGTGCCGATCAGCACCTCCAGCCGATGGAATTTCGGCCCCTCCAGCGACGCATCGGCGCGCGACACGATGACATGTTCCAGATCGGGCAGCGCATCGTAATGCGGCGTCAGACGATCGTGCCGCTGGCCGTCAAGAATCGCGACCTTCGCGCCCGAATCGGACAGGCCATAGGCCAGCTCCTCGCCCACCCACCATGCGTTGAGCGGCACCGCGATCGCACCGATGCTCGCCGCGGCGAAAAAGGCCACCGGCCATTCGGGGAGGTTGCGCATCGCGATCGCCACGCGGTCGCCCTTGCGCACCCCCATGCTCCACAGTTGGTTGGCCAGTTGCGCCGTCGCGCGCCAGTTCGCTTCATAGGTGACACGCTCATCCTGATAGACCGTGAACACGCGCCCGCCATGCGCGCGGATCGCCTGCGCCAGAAACCGTAACGTCGGCGGGGCGTTCTTCCACGTCCGCGTCGCCACGCCGGCGATATCGACCGTTTCCATTTCGAACCGGGCGCCTGGCGCGGTAAGCAACGCATCGGTTTGCGCCAGCGTCATCGCCGGCCATGCGGGATCGAGCGGAACAAGCGCTTCGCTGGTCATGACATCCTCTTGCGATTCTCATATCTTGAATTTCGGGTTTGTCGCGATCCGAATGAAAAAAGCAAGGTTGCTGTTGCTTTAGCGACGCTGTGGCGCAATAGGGAGACGAAACGGCGCGAGCCGGCGAGAAATTGCCTTGGTGAGTTTTCGAATAGGGGGTATGGACCAACCCATGCGATTGGCAGAACCGGAAACGCATGGAATCAGCGGCGCCAGCCTGGCACGGATCGACGCGTTTCTGAAGGAACGCTATCTCGATAGCGGGCGCCTCCCGCATGCCCAGCTGCTGATCGCGCGGCACGGCGAAATCGTCCATTTCTCGCATCAAGGCGCGGCGCGCGAAGGCGGCGCGCCGGTCGATGAAAGCTCGCTGTTCCGCATCGCCTCGATGACCAAGCCGATCACGTCGACTGCGTTCATGATGCTGGTCGAGCAGGGGCTCGTCGCGCTCGACACGCCGGTGGCAAGCGTCATCCCCGAACTTGCCGAGGTCGGCGTCTATGCCGGCGGCGGCGCGGGCGTGCCGTTCCAGACAACGCGACCCGCGCGGCCGATGTTGATGGTCGATCTGCTGCGCCACACATCGGGCCTCACCTACAGCTTCCAGAACCGGTCGAATGTCGATGCCGCCTATCGCGAGGACAAGATCGAGAACTGGTACGGCAATCTCGATCTCGACGGATTTCTCGCCGCGCTCGGCAAGCTGCCGCTCGAATTCTCGCCGGGCGAGGCATGGAATTACTCGGTGTCGACCGACGTGCTGGGGGCAGTGGTCCAGCGCGTATCGGACATGCCGCTCGAACGCTTCTTCGCCGAACGCATCTTCGCCCCGCTGGGCATGGAAGACAGCTTCTTCCATGTGCCCGAGGACAAGATCGACCGGCTGACCGATTGCTACGCGCTCGTCCCCGGCAAGGGCCGGGTGATATATGATCGCGGCGCGCAATCCTATTGGAGCGGACCGCCCACGCTGGTGTCGGGCGGCGGCGGTCTCGTCTCGACCGCGCTCGATTATCACCGCTTCTGCCGCATGTGCCTGAACGGCGGGGAACTCGACGGCGCGCGGATCGTCGGTCGCAAGACGCTCGATCTGATGACCGCGAACCATCTGCCAGGCGGCGGCGACCTTGCCACCATGTCGCAATCCTTGTTCAGCGAGGCGACCAATGCCGGCACCGGTTTCGGCCTCGGCTTTGCGATCACCACCGATCCGGTCCAATCGCTGATCCCGGGCAGCGCGGGCGAATATTACTGGGGCGGAATGTTCTCGACGGCGTTTTTCATCGACCCCGTCGAGCATCTCCACATGATATTCATGACTCAGGTTTCGCCCTCGACGGCCTTCCCGATCCGGCGCGAACTCAAGACACTCATCTATTCGGCGCTCACCTGAGCCGCCGGCAACGATCACAGGAGAAAGACACCAATGTCCGCAGTAACCACCGAACGTCAGGGCGAAATTCTCGTCATCTGGTCGGACAATCAGCCGGTCAACGCGCTCGGCCATGACGTCCGTCTGGGTCTTCAGGCGGGCGTTCAGGAAGCCGCGGGCGACGATTCGGTCAAGGCGGTGGTGATCGCGTGCAAGGGCCGCACTTTCTTCGCCGGCGCCGACATCACCGAATTCGCCACCGGCATGAAGGACCCCGGCCTGCCGCAGGTCGTCGACGAGATCGAAGCGCTCGACAAGCCGGTCGTCGCGGCGATTCACGGCACCGCATTGGGCGGCGGCTGCGAAGTCGCGCTCTCCTGCCATTATCGCATCGCCGTCCCCTCGGCGAAGCTCGGCCTGCCCGAAGTCAAGCTCGGCATCCTGCCCGGCGCGGGCGGCACCCAGCGGCTGCCGCGCGTGATCGGCATCCCCGCCGCGCTCGGCATGATGACCGGCGGCGATCCCATCTCGGCGAAGAAGGCGAAGGAGGCCGGTCTGGTCGATCGTCTCGCGAGCGAGGACAGCCTGCTCGAAGACGCGCTTGCCTATGCCCGCGAAGTGATCGGCACCAGCCCGCTCCCGCGCACCAGCGAGCGCAAGGTCGACGGCGACGCTGGCATGTTCGAGGAATTCAAGGCCGCCAATGCCCGCAAGATGCGCGGCTATGAAGCGCCCTATGAAATCATCTCGGTGGTCGAGGAAACCTGGAACAAGCCCTATAGCGAAGGTGTCGAGCGCGAGCGCGCCGCCTTCTTCAAGCTGGTGATGAGCGTTCAGTCCGCCGCGCTGCGCCACGTCTTCTTCGCCGAGCGTGCCGCATCGAAGATCGACGACGTGCCCAAGGACACCAGGCTGCGCGACATCAAGAAGGTCGGCGTGATCGGCGCCGGCACGATGGGCGGCGGCATCACGATGAACTTCCTGTCGGCAGGCATCCCGGTGACGATCGTCGAGATGCAGCAGGAAGCGCTCGATCGCGGCGTCGGCGTGATCCGCAAGAATTACGAGAATACCGCCGCCAAGGGCCGCATCACCACCGAACAGGTGGAAGGCGCGATGGGCCTGCTCACCCCGACGCTGAGCATGGATGACCTCGCCGATTGCGATCTGATCATCGAAGCCGTCTATGAAAGCATGGACGTCAAGAAGGACGTGTTCGGCAAGCTCGACAAGATCGCCAAACCGGGCGCTATCCTCGCCTCGAACACCAGCTATCTCTCGATCGACGAGATCGCCGCAGCCACCTCGCGGCCGGGCGACGTGCTGGGCATGCACTTCTTTTCGCCCGCCAATGTGATGAAGCTGCTCGAAATCGTCCGCGGCGCGAAGACCGACAAGGACGTGCTCGCCACCGTCATGGCACTGTCGAAGAAGATCAGGAAGGTCGCCGTCGTCGCCGGCGTCTGCATGGGTTTCATCGGCAACCGGATGCTCTTCCCGCGCCAGCTCGAAGCCGAAGCGCTGCTGATGGAAGGCGCCACGCCGCAGCAGATCGACAAGGTCCATGTCGATTTCGGCATGCCGATGGGCCCGTTCCAGATGGCCGATCTCGCCGGTACCGATATCGGCTGGCACCGCGATCCCGAGAGGATTGAAAGCATCCGCGACGCGCTCTGCGCCGAGGGCCGCTGGGGCCAGAAGAAAAAGGCGGGCTATTACGATTACGACGACAAGCGCAATCCGACGCCGAGCCCGCGTGTTGCCGAAATCCTCGAGGAATTCCGCAAGAAGAAGGGCGCGCAGCAGCATGAAGTGACCGACGAGGAAATCGTCGAGCGCACGCTGTATCCGATGGTCAGCGAAGGCGCGAAGATCCTTGCCGAGGGCATCGCCCAGCGCGCGAGCGACATCGATATCGTCTGGATCTACGGCTATGGCTGGCCTCCCTATCGCGGCGGCCCGATGTTCTGGGCGGACACCGAAGGCGCAAAGAAGATCGTCGCCGGCCTCGAAAAACACGGCCTCGAAGTCGCGCCTTTGCTCCGCGAAAAGGCGGAAAAAGGCGAGAAGTTCACAAGCTGAATCGTTCCTCCCCCGGCGGGGGAGGTGGCGCGCGCAGCGCGTCGGAGGGGTAGCAGCCGCAAACGAAACACCATTGGCCAATACCCCTCCGCCAACCTCGGACGACGTCCGGGCTCGGTCCCCCTCCCCTCCGGGGGAGGAACTGGAGAGAGAAAATGACCGAAGACCTCGAAACATTTCGCGCCGAAACGCGCGCCTGGCTGGAGGCGAACTGCCCGCCCGAAATGCGGCAGCCGGTGCGCAGCGACAAGGACATCAACTGGGGCGGCCGCAACCCGGTGTTCCAGCCGGGCCAGAAGGAATGGATGGACGCGATGGCCGGTCGCGGCTGGACCGTGCCCGACTGGCCCCAGGCCTATGGCGGCGGCGGCCTCTCTCCGGCGCAGACCAAAATATTGCGCGAGGAAATGCGCAAGCTCGGCTGCCGCAATCCGCTCAACAGCTTCGGCATCTCGATGCTCGGCCCGGCGCTGCTCAAATACGGGACCGAGGAACAGAAGCGCGAACATCTGCCCAGGATCGCGCGCGGCGAAATCCGCTGGTGCCAGGGCTATTCCGAACCCAATGCCGGATCGGACCTCGCCGGCCTCGCCACTTCGGCCGAGGACAAGGGCGACCATTTCCTCGTCAACGGGCAGAAAGTGTGGACCAGCTATGCCGACAAGGCCGACTGGATCTTCTGCCTGGTCCGCACCGACAAGAGCACGAAACAGGGCGGCATCAGCTTCCTGCTGTTCGACATGGAAACGCCCGGCGTTTCGACCAGGCCGATCCTGCTCATCTCGGGCTACTCGCCCTTCTGCGAGACCTTCTTTGACGATGTGAAGGTGCCCAAGGGCAATCTGCTCGGCGAACTGAACAAGGGCTGGGACGTCGCCAAATATCTGCTCGGGCACGAGCGCGAGATGATTTCGGGCATGGGCAATGAAGGCGGCAACAAGAGCCTCCACGCCATCGCCCGCGACAAGGTGGGTCTCACCGAAGACGGCAAGCTCGCCGATCCGCTGCTGCGTGCGCAGATGGCGCTGTTCGAAGTGCGCACGCGCGCGTTCGGTGCAATGTCCGAACGGTTCATGGACGAGCTCAAGGCCGGCCGCGCCCACCCCGCCCAGCCGAGCATGATGAAATATTACGGCACCGAGCTGAACAAGACCCGCAACGAGCTGATGATGGCGGCGGGCGGCTCTGACCTGCTCGAATGGGAAAGCGACGCGTCGAACGGCGGCGCGGCCGCGCGCGCATGGCTGCGCACCAAGGCCAATTCGATCGAAGGCGGGACGAGCGAGATCCAGCTCAACATCATCGCCAAGCGCATCCTGCAACTGCCCGGAGCCTGAACCAACCGTCGCCCCTGCGCAGGCAGGGGCCCATGTCTTCATCGTATCGCGGACCATTCGACACATACGCAGCCCGCATGTGTCAGCCGATCCGAAGAACTACACAGCAACAGGCCCCGCCGCAGGGGCGACGGAGAGAAAAAATGCCGCTCTTCCTCGATGACGAACAGACGATGCTGCGCGACACCGCGCGCGACTATGTTTCCGAACAAATGCCCGTCGCGCACATGCGCAAGCTGCGCGACGACGCAAACCCCGACGGCTTTTCGCGCGAGCATTGGAAGTCGTTCGCCGAAATGGGCTTCACCGGCATCCTGATCCCCGAAAGCCACGGCGGGCTCGGCCTCGGCCAGGTCGAAGCGGGCGTAGTGCTCGAGGAAATCGGCCGGAACCTTGCCCCCTCGCCCTTCCTCACCACTGCCGTCGCGGCGGTGGAAGCGCTCAAGGGCTCCGCGCAGGCCGAACGCTGGTTCCCCGGCATCCTCGCGGGCGAAACCGTCGCCGCGCTCGCGCTCGACGAAAAGGCCAAACATGACGGCAAGGTCGCGATGGAGGCGAAGCGCTCGGGCAATGGCTTCGTGCTGAGCGGCGCCAAGCAATTCGTGACGCACGGCCATGTCGCGGACCTGATGCTCGTCGCCGCGCAGCTCGAAGGCGAAGCCACGCTCTTCGCCGTTCCCGCCGACACCGCAGGCGTCACTGCCACTCCCGAACGCCTCACCGATGCCAGCCTCGCCTCGCGCGTGACCTTCGAGGATGTCCGGCTCGACGGCGACGCCGCGATCGGCGGCGACGCCTATGCGCGCATGCTCGATGCCGCGCGCATCGGCGCCTCGGCAGAAATGCTCGGCGTCGGCGGCGGCGCGATGGACATGACGATGGGGTATCTGAAGGACCGCAAGCAGTTCGGCGTCGCCATCGGCAGCTTCCAGGCGCTCCAGCACCGCGCCGCGCACCTCTATTCCGAACTCGAAGTCGCCCGCGCCGCCGTACTCAAGGCACAGCAGGACATCGACACCGGCCGCGCCGAGAACCCGGCGATGCTCGCCGCCGTCGCCAAGGCGATGACCGGCCTCGCCACCACATTGTCGGTGCAGGAGGCGATCCAGATGCACGGCGGCATCGGGATGACCGACGAACATGACATCGGCTTCTATATGAAGCGCGCGCGCGTGCTGGCGGAGATGTTCGGCGACACCAATTTCCACGCCGATGCGGTGGCGAAGATGGCAGGGTTTTAGGGAAACCGTATCTGCCCCACCCACACCATTGGCCCTGAGCCTGTCGAAGGGCCGTGTTTTTCCGCCAACATGGCGAGCGGTCACGAAATTCCTCCCCCGGAGGGGGAGGGGGACCGCCATAGGCGGTGGAGGGGTATTCGCCGCAAGCACAACGCCTGTGGCACCTTACCCCTCCACCACCAGCTTCGCTGGCGGTCCCCCTCCCCTTCCAGGGGAGGAACTGAAAACATGAAGGAAACTTCCCTCCCCTTCCACGTTCGGTCACTGGAGACCCCATGAGCGACCAAGACCCCGCCCCCGAAACCGTCATCGAACAACTCATCACATTGCTCGATGTCGAGGAACTCGACCGTGACCTCTATCGCGGCAGCCGTCAGCCGGGCGGCGTCGGCCGCGTCTTCGGCGGTCAGGTGATCGCGCAGGCGCTGCAGGCGGCGCAGCGTTCGGTGAAGGACAAGGTCGCCCATTCGCTCCACGGCTATTTCATGCGCCCGGGCGACGAGAATTACCCGATCATCTTCCGCGTCGAACGTGATTTCGACGGCGGCACTTTCGCGACGCGCCGCGTGATCGCGATCCAGAAAGGCAAACCGATCCTCAACATGGCCGCGTCCTTCCAGTGCCCGGAGGAAGGACTGCGCCACCAGCAGGCGCAGATGCCCGACGTGCCCCCGCCCGAGGAACTCGAAAACGAGCACACCCGCCTCCACGCCATCGCCGACCGCATCCCCGAACAGTTTCGCGGCCAGCTCCTCCGCCTGCGCCCGATCGAGCAGCGCCAGGCAGCGCCGTTCGACCGGTTCAAGGCGGAGGAGCTGCCGCCCTTCCAGCATTGCTGGATCCGCGCCATCGCACCGCTGCCCGACGATCCCGAGCTGCACCGCGCCGCGCTTGCCTATGCCTCGGACATGGTCCTGCTCGGCACGTCGATGCGCCCGCATCCGGTCGGCTGGGGGACGAGCAATCTCCAGACCGCCAGCCTCGACCATGCGCTCTGGCTGCACGAGCCGTTCCGCATGGACGACTGGCTGCTCTATTCGTGCGAAAGCCCGTGGAGCGGCCACGGCCGCGGCTTCAACCGCGGCCAGATATTCACCCGCGACGGCCGCCTCGTCGCCAGCGTAACGCAGGAAGGGCTGATCCGCCTGCGCGAGAAGAAGAAGGACTGAATTCCGCCCCCGGAGGGGGAGGTGGCAGCCTGAAAGGCTGACGGAGGGGTATTGGCCGCGAACGCAGCGTTCGTGACAAGCTACCCCTCCACCACGCTGCGCATGGTCCCCCTCCCCCTCGGGGGAGGAATTGAACCACTTCCCTCTCCAGGCGTTTGCGATCCATCTGCCCGGTTAGAGTACCCCCGATGATCGCCGCCCTATTGATGCTTGCGCTGCCCCAGGACGCGCTGCTCGAAGAAACGCCGCTGTTCGACCCGGCAGAAGTCGCGCAGCGGCTCGACGTCACCAGCTTCCCCAATTCGATCACCCCGCGCCGCGAACCGGAAAAATCCAGCTTCGCCGATTACGGCTTCACGCAAGTGACGCGCGAGGGCGACGCGGTCGCGCTGCAGCCCGAAAACGGCCGCTGGGTGTTCCGCATCCGCCTGCTCGGCGCGACCGGCGACACGCTGCGCATCTGCGTCCTGGACCGGGCGCTCGACGGCGGCACCTATTTCACCGTGGCACCGATCGAGATCGCCGAGGACGACGACGGCATATTCCGTGCCACCGGACGCGAGATCACTTCGCAGGAATGCCGTTGACCCGGCTCACTCGCTGCGCGGCACCACCGCAACGTCGACCGGCAGATAGAGATAGACTTCGGTCAGGCTCGCACGCACCCAGCGCACCGGCTGTTCGAGCTGTGACACCCGAACCCCATAGCCGGGACCGAACGCCGCTGCCGTCGCACCGGCGTCCTCGGCGATCAGCGCGACGATCTGCCCGCGATACTGATCGGGATCGACCACCGACAGCGCAAGGTCGCCGTCCGCCTCCATCTGCGCCCGTCCGACCGGGGGCACCGCTTCGACGAAACGCGTGATCCGCCCCAGCGCGTCGGCCGACGCCATGCCCGGCTCGAGCCGCGCCTTCACATAGAAGCGGGCTTCGTCGGTATCCTCCCGATCGCCTTCCTCCAGCCCCAGATCGCGGTAATTTTCCGGCGTCAGCGGTTCGACGATCAACTCCCCCGTGGCGAGTTCGACGCCGTAGCGCGGCGCGAGATCGATCGCCTTGCGCACCATACCGTAGATTTCCTCCTGCCGCCGGGTCGCATCGCGCGTGTCGCCGGTGACGACGACTTCGAGGATCGCGAAATCCGCGGTCCGTTTCATTCGGACGACCGGAATCATGGTCATGTCGATCCGCCGCGACGCGGTTACGACGATTTCCTGCGCCGCCGCAGGCAGTGCCGGAACCAGCGCGGCCAGCGCCGCCGCACCCATCAAAATGCGTTTCATCATCTTCTCCCCGCGGCACCGCCGCCGGGGAAAAGTTGCACAGATGGAGGGCAAGTCAATGCCGATCGGTCGCCCGTTCCTTCAGTGGTGCGGGTGTGCTTCCGATTTCGCTGTCCTACACAAAATGTTCCTGGTACGTTCCACATGTTCTATAATCGCGCTCGCGGGCGCACGCAGGCGCGCTCGCGCGCGCGTTACGTCGCGACCCGGTGCGAACTTGGCACGGATTTGCGTGGCTTTTGCGAAACTGCCCAGCCGCGCGAAATCGGGTGAAACCGGGCCGTCGAATCGGGTTCGTTCGAATCCGCTGCCGAAGGGAGGCGGCGGAACCGCTCTTTCTCATTCGAAGATCACAAGGTCGCGAAGGCGCACACCAGTACACACCCCGCGCAGCCTCCCCCTGCCCGTCGCCCCTGCGAAGGCGGGGGCCCATTGCTGTGCAGTGTCTCAAGATGGTGGACTTCATGCACGTCGCCGCTGTGTCAGGCGAACCGCGAACCGATGGAGACATGGCCCCGCCTTCGCGGGGGCGACGGGGTAGCGCATGTGGAAGTCCTCCCCCGCCAGGGGGAGGGTGGCAGACGGCGCGAAGCGGCGGCTGACGGAGGGGGCGGGCACGGAACGATCGAAAGGAAACCGCCGACCTCCCCTCACCGCCTTTGGCGGTCCCCCTCCCCCTGGCGGGGGAGGATGGGCAACAACCCTAAAAACTCGTCCGCCCGAATTCCTGCCGGGTCACCGGGTGGCTCGACGAAAGCCCGCCATCGACGGCGATTGCCTGCCCGTTGACGTAGCTCGCATCCGAAGAAGCCAGGAACAGCGCCACCCGCGCGATTTCCTCGGGCTCCCCGCCGCGCCGCATCGGGTTGAGCTGGCCGATCATGCTCTCCTTGCCCTTCGCCCGGGCGCGTTCATAGGCGATCGCGGTCATCCCCGTCTCGATCAGGCCCGGGCAGATCGCGTTCACGCGCACATTCGATCCGGCAAACTGCTGCGCCGCCGACTGGATGAGGTTGATCACGCCCGCCTTCGACGCCGAATAGGCTGGCCCGCCCGCGCCCGATCGCAGCCCCGCGACGCTCGCGGTGCAAAGGATCGCGCCGCCGCCGCGCTCGACGATCCTCGGTCCGGCATGTTTGATCGCCATTGCCGGGCCGATCAGATTGACGCGCAGCACTTCGGCCCAGGTTTCGGCGCTGGTGTCGAAAATGCCCTCCAGCCCGCCGATGATCCCGGCATTGGCATAGAAGACGTCGAGCCCGCCATGCGCTTCGCAGGCCCGCGCGACCAGCGCCGCGACATCGCTTTCCGATCCGGCGTCGATCACCATCGCCTCGGCCGTGCCGCCGGCATCGGCGATGGCGGCGACCGTGTGATGCACACCCTCGGCCCGGTCGGCGGCGATCACGCTGGCACCCTCGGCCGCGAAGAGCTGCGCGCTCGCCCGGCCGATACCCGATGCCGCGCCGGTGACGATCACCGATTTGCCGTCGAATCTGCCCATCACCCTCTCCCGTCAGGCAGCGCCGGCGCGCGCCGCGAATTTCCAGCTCGCCGCCACCAGAGAGGGCAGCCGCGCGACCGTCGCCGCCGCTTCGCTGCTCGATGCATTGCCGTCGATCATCCGTTTCTTGATGCCCTGAACGATCCCGGCGAGGCGGAAGAAATTGTAGGAGAAATACCAGTCGAGCGCGGGCACGCCGTCGCGCCCGGTCGCCGCGCAATAGCGTTCGACGACTTCTTCCAGCGTCGGGATGCCTGTGTCGGGGCCGGTCAACCCCTCCACTCCTGCCCTGCCGTCGGCGGGCGTCACCCAGTTCATCAGCAGATAGGAAAAATCGGCAAGCGGATCGCCGAGCGTCGAAAGCTCCCAGTCGAGCACCGCCAGCACTTTGGGCTCGCGCGGCGCATAGATGATGTTGTCGATGCGGTAGTCGCCATGCACGATCGTCGTTCGCGTCTGTTCGGGCACAGTGCGCGGCAGGAACGCAATCAGCTTTTCCATCTCGGGGATGTCGTCGGTCTGGCTGGCGCGATATTGTTTCGACCAGCGGCCGACCTGCCGCTCGAAATAATTGCCGGGCTTGCCATAGTCGCCAAGCCCTACTGCCTCGTGATCGATGGCGTGCAGCGCGGCGAGCGCATCGACCATCGCGAAATAATGGTGCCGCCGCTGATCGGGCACCATGCCGGGCAAGGCCCCGTCCCAGATCGTCCGCCCCGCGACCATCTCCATGACGTAGAAGGCCGAGCCGATGACGCCCTCGTCCTCGCACAGCCCATAGGGCCGCGCGACGGGAAAGCCGGTGGGGTGCAGCGCCGCGATCAGCCGATATTCGCGGTCGACGGCATGGGCGGAAGGCAGCAACGGCCCGAACGGCTTGCGCCGCAGCACATAGGCGCCGCTGGCGGCATCGAGCCGATAGGTCGGATTGCTCTGTCCGCCGGGGAATTTACGAGCCGTCACCGGCCCTTTGAAACCCGCGACATTGGCCGCCATCCATTCGGCCAGCCTGACGCAATCGAGGTCGCTCATGGCAATCGACTCCGGCGGCGCTTACGGCCGTTCCGCCATATGCTCGGCATGCCGCGCGAATTCGTGCCGGGCGATGGTACGGTTATGCACTTCGTCCGGCCCGTCGGCGAGGCGCAGCGTGCGGATGTTCGCCCAGGCGGCGGCGAGATCGAAATCGTCCGATACGCCGGCGCCGCCATGCGCCTGAATCGCATCGTCGATGATCGACAGCGCCATGCCCGGCGCCTGCACCTTGATCATCGAGATTTCGAGATGCGCGGCCTTGTTGCCCGCCTTGTCCATCATGTCCGCGGCCTTGAGGCAGAGAAGACGCGTCATTTCGATGTCGATACGCGCCCGCGCGATTCGCTGTTCCCAGATCGACTGGTCGGAAAGCCGCTTGCGAAAGGCGATCCGGCTGACGAGACGGCGGCCCATCGCGTCGATCGCTTCCTCCGCCGCGCCGATGGTGCGCATGCAGTGATGGATACGCCCCGGCCCCAGCCGTCCCTGCGCAATCTCGAACCCGCGTCCTTCGCCGAGCAGGATGTTGTCGGCCGGTACGCGAACATCGGTGAGCGACACTTCGCCATGACCATGCGGCGCATGATCATAGCCGAACACCGGCAACATCCGCTCGATCGTCACGCCGGGCGTATCGAGCGGGACGAGGATCATGCTCTGCTGGGCATGGCGCGAGGCTTCGGGATCGGTCTTGCCCATCACGATCGCGACCTTGCAGCGCGGATCCCCGGTGCCCGACGACCACCATTTGCGGCCGTTGATGACATATTCGTCGCCATCGCGTTCGATCCGGGTTTCGACATTGGTGGCATCGGAGCTGGCAACGGCGGGCTCGGTCATCAGAAAAGCCGAGCGGATTTCGCCATGCATCAGGGGACGAAGCCACTGCTCCTTCTGCGCCAGCGTGCCGTAGCGATGGAGCACTTCCATATTGCCGGTATCGGGAGCCGAACAGTTGAAGCATTCGGGCGCCCATTCGATGCGCCCCATCTCCTCGGCGCAGAGCGCATATTCGAGGTTGGTGAGCTGCTCGCCTTCGAACCGGAAGCTGTCGTCGACCGGCGGCTGGCCCGAATGCGGCGGCATGAAGAGGTTCCAGAGCCGTTCGGCTTTCGCCAGCGACTTGACCTCTTCGATCACCGGAACATGCTGCCAGCGATCGCCCTGTGCCACCTGCGCACGGTATTGCGGCGTGCGCGGACGAATTTCGCGCGCTATGAAGTCGCGAACGCGATCCTGAAAATGCGTTTCGCGCTGGCCGAGCGTGAAATCCATGACATCAACTCCAATGCCGTCGGAACCGCGGCTTGGCCGTACTTAGAACGTACCGCATATTCGGTAAAGGGACTGAATCGCTGCCCATGAGCAAATTTTCACGCCAATACGACATGCCGGAATATCAAAAAACGCTTTTGCCGCGCAGCGTATCGGGTAAGCTGGCATGATGGCGAAACCGGAAATCCGCGACGACGAACTCCAGGGCACGCGGCGTTTCCGCGAAAAGCGGGACGCAATCCTTGCCGCCGCCGCCGAGGCGATCAACCAGCAGAGCGCGCGCGGCATGACATTCGCCGATGTGGCACGGCGGGTCGGACTCAATACGACCAGCGTCACCTACTATTTCAAGCGCAAGGAAGACCTTGCCGCAGCCTGTTTCGAACAGACGCTCGACCTGCTCCATACGATGCTGGCCGAGGCCGAACGCGAAGCGACACCGCAGGACCGGGTGGCGCGCTATCTGGCGATCAACATGGACCGTCTCGCGCGGATCCGCCGTGGCGAAGCCAGTTCGGCGGCAACACTTTCGGACCTGCGCGCGATGGAAGAGCCGATCAAGCGCCGCCTGCTGGACGGCTGGCGCAGCGTGTTCCGGCGCACTCGCGCGCTATGGGACACCGGCTCGGGCTCGCGGGAGGAACTCAACCTTTGGGGCGGCCGTGCGCATGTGCTGCTGGAAAACACCTTCTGGCTGCCGGCCTGGCTCGATCGCTACGAACTCGACGAATATCCGCGCGTCGAAGCACGGCAGATGGAGATTTTCCTCCACGGCATCGCCGCGCCGGGCAGCGAATGGCACCCGCGATTGCTCGACCTGGAGCCGCCGGGCAACGAGCCGGGACGCGAGGCCTTTCTGCTTGCGGCAACCCGCCTGATCAACGAACTCGGCTATCGCGGCGCGTCGGTGCAGCGCATCGCGTCCGAACTCAACGTCACCAAAGGCAGTTTCTACCACCATCTCGATGCGAAGGACGATCTGGCGGTGGCCTGCCACGAGCGCAGCTTCGATCTGATCGCCGAGGCGCAACGGCTGGGCGTCGCGCAGCCCGGCACCCATTGGGACCAGCTGACCAGTATCGTCGCGACGTTGCTCGACGTGCAGTTTTCCGAACATGGGCCGCTGCTGCGCAGCACTGCCCTCTCGGGCCTGCCGCCAGAGATGCGATCGGCAATGGTCGATCGGTCGAACCGGATCGCGCGGCGCTTCGCCGGCATGATTTCGGACGGGATCGCGGAGGGATCGGTCCGCGCTGTCGATCCACTGGTCGCCAGCCAGGCGCTGGTCGCCTTGCAGAACGGGGCATTCGATATGCGCAAATGGGCAAGCACGATGCCGCGCGACCGGGCAGTGGCCTTCTATGCCTCGACGCTGGCATTCGGACTGTTCGACAACCGCGTGTTGCACAGCTGATCCCGGGACCGGCACCATGCCGGTCCCGGGCGGAAGCTCAGAAGCCCGCGCGCAGCGTGATCCCATAGGTGCGCGGTTCGGCGAGATAGGCCGAATAGGTCTGCTGCGAGGCAACGAACGGCGTGTTGAACGCGACCTGCGTATAGTCGACGTCGAACAGATTCTGGCCCCAGAACTCGATCGCCCAGCGGTCATCGGGCCCGCGAATTCCGATACGACCGTTCACGAGCACATAACTGTCCTGTTCCTTGCCGTAGAGCAGGTCCGAACCCGTGTTGTAATCGTCCACTGCGCGGGCATTCAGATAGAACAGGCCGCGCAGCCCGCTGCTGCCCAGTTCGGGCATCCACGACATCGAGGCCGTCGCGACGATTTCCGGGGCATTGGAGAGATTGTCGCCCGGCAAAAGGCGCAGCGCCGGATCAAGCGGCGCGCCGTTATCGGTGCCGACCAGATCGTCCTCATAATGGGTATCGGCATAGGTGATACCCATCGTGAAAGTCAGATCGTCGCCCGGTCGCAACGTGCCTTCCAGTTCCACACCCTGCGCGATCACCCCGGCGGTCACATTGTCGGCCGCGCAGATGCCGGTGGCCGGATCGGCATCCTGATCGGCCATGCCCAGACTGCTGCTGCAGCCGTTGATGTTCTGCACCAGGAAAACCGAGCCGTTGAAGGTGTTGAGCTGGAAGTTGCTGAACTCCTGTCGGAAGCCGGCGACCGTCAGCATGAAATCGCGTGTCGCGTATTTGGCGCCGATTTCGAAGGCATTGACGGTTTCGGCATCGAACTGGAGATTTGCGGTGGAGCCCGTCACCGCAGGATTGCCCACCAACGGGCTCGCCTGCAGGGCAGAGCGGTCAAGATTGAACCCGCCCGCTTTGTAGCCGCGCGAATAGCTGCCATAGACCATCAGATCGTCGGTCGGGCGGTAGGAGACCACTGCCGTTCCGGTGAACTCGTCCTCGCTGCGGCTGTCCGCAAGCGAAAGCCCATCGATTTCGGACGTCGAATTGCCCTGGCACGACAGCGAGATGATGCCGCCGGCGAGCGGGGCAAGCGGCGTCGCGAGCAGCGAGGAAAGCAGCGCGCGATTGGTGGGGCATACCGTATTGTCATTGCCGAAGGTCGCGTCGAAATCCTTCGTCTCGTTCGTGTAACGCAGCCCCAGCGTGATATCGAAGCGATCGGTTACATGAATGATATTGTGCGTGAAAATCGCGAAATTGTTGCTTTCCTGATTGTAGACGTCGCGGGTCGAGCCCAGGTCGTTGAGGGTCGCGAGATTGTCCAGGCCAGCCCAGATCAGCGGCGCAGCGGGACCGAAGGACGGCGCCACCAGCGCCCGCCCACCGGCGCTGATACAGCCCGAGCTTGAGGGCGAGGCCAGCGCCGGATTGATGGCATTTACGATGCGGCAGGGCGCGAAGGCACCGTAATCATCGCCGAAGCGCAGGTTGTCGCGCGTCTCGAGCTTTTCATTGGCGTAATAGCCCCCGACCAGCCAGTCGAGATGCCCGTCAAAGGCGGCGCCCTGAAGCCGCACTTCCTGACTGAAGGTCTTGAACGCGCGCGCCATGCCGTCTTCGTTCGGTGCGCGATAGAGAATATCGACCTGGGTATAGTCGGCATCCGACCCCTGATAGTTCGAGTATTCGCGATAGGCCGTGATCGACGTCAGGTTGATATCGCCCATCGTCCAGTCGATCTGCGCCGAAATGCCGTAATCCTTGGTCTTGCCGGCAAAGGAGCGACCCGACGTGACATAGATGTCGCGATCGTAGGTGCTGCCGGTGAGTCCATCGGGATTCTGCCCGAGCGCAAGCAGGATCGGGATGATCGGGTTGGCGGTGCTGGTAAGCGAAGGCGACCCGGTTACCGGCATGGCATAAGGGTCCAGTCCCGGACTGATCCGTGCGAGCGGGGCGGAATCGGTCTGGACGAACGTTGCCGCACAACAGCTTTCGTTCTTTTCCGAATAATCGCCGATGATCCGCACCGACAGGTCGACATTCGGTTCGAACAGCAGCTGCCCGCGCACCAGATAGCGATCGCGATCGTTGATGTCGGTGTCGTTCACGACATCGTGATAGAAGCCGTCACGCTTGAAATAGACGCCGTCGATACGGGCAGCGAGCGTTTCGCCCAGCGGCGCATTGATCCCCGCCTCGCCGCGAATGGCTTCGAAATTTCCGTAGGTAAACGCGCCATAGCCGGTGAAATCGAATTCCGGGGGAGCCGTGAAGATGCTCAGCAGCCCTGCCGAACTGTTGCGGCCGCCCAGCGTGCCCTGCGGCCCGCGCAGCACCTCGACACGCTCGATCGGGCCGAGTTCGCCCAGCGCATTGCCGCTGCGCGAGCGATAGACACCGTCGATGAACACCGCGACCGAGCTTTCGAGTCCCGGATTGTCTCCTACCGTGCCGATACCGCGAATACGCGCCGAGCCATTGGCTTCGTTGCCGGTCGAGGACACGAGCAGCGACGGCGCGAGCTGATTGAGTTCGCGAATATCATTGGTGCCGCTGTCGGACAGCTGCTCGGCCGATACCGCGGAGATGGCGACCGGCACGTCCGCCAGCACCTGCGCGCGCCCCTGGGCCGTAACGACAATCTCCTGACCGAAAACCGAAGCGTCGCTCTCCATGTCTTGGGTCGATGCGGCCTGCTGCGCCTGAGCATGCGCCGGAACGGCGAGCGAAACAATCACGGCCGGCACCGCACATGCCGACAAAAGGCGATATCGCATTATCCTCTCCTCCACTTGGCCGGAACGCTTCAGGTTCCGCACCTCAAACTCGAATACACTATTTACACGAAGGAACGTCAAGCGTGGCGAAGATTTGAATTTCCTGAAAAACTGCGATGTTGCGGAAATACCATAGCCGATTTCCTGCAGTGCAGCAGAATCGGACACCCTCTCTTGCAATACCGAATATTTGAATTTGCTGCTTCGCGGCATATTTCGCGAATAAAAGCCACTGGGAAAGCGCCGTCCCACCGGCGGTTCGAGGCCGTAACCGGAACGCTGCTACATTTTGCGACAGTTTTCGGCGTTGCTGACATATGTTCGCGACAGCCTTGGCGCAGAAATACATCCGTCGCCGGAGCCCCCCCCTGCTCCGGTCGACACGCGAAATTAGGAGCAGAAGATGACCTTTCCCAAATCCCTGATCGGATCCGCACTCGCGGCGACCATGTTGTCAAGCGCCGGCATCGCCTTCGCACAGGATGCCGCCCCGCCGCCGCCCCGCCCGGGCATGATGGCCGATGCGAACCAGGACGGCGTCGTCACTCGCGAAGAAATCGTAGCGAGCGTCGAAAGCCACTTCGCACGGGTCGACACCGACGGCGACGGGCAGATCAGCGCCGAGGAACGCGTCGCCGCACACCAGGCAATGCGCGCGGAACGCCAGGCCCGCCGCGAGGCGCGCCGTGCCGAGCGCGCCGAAAACGGTGACATGCCCGGTCGCGGAAGGCATGCCCGGCGCGGCCATCACGGTCGGCACGGCCCGGGTGGCGAAGGCCGCATGATGTCGCGTATGGATGCCAATGGCGACGGCATTGTAAGCCTCGCCGAAGCCACGGATATGGCGCTCAAGCGCTTCGACATGGTCGATGCGAACAGCGACGGCCGCATCGACCGGGCGGAACGTCAGGCGATGCGCGAGAAGATGCGCGAACGCATGATGGAGCGCCGCCATCGCCAGGGCCCGCCCGCCGGCGCACCGGAAGCCGAATAAGACCGCGCCCTCCCCGAACCGAACCGGTGCGGGTTGCCGGGTGGGCCGCCCCCTGCCCACCCGGCGCTTTCGTCACCACTTGGATATGCTAACGCCCGATCATGTCCGAACAGCCTCACCTCCTCCTCGTCGACGACGAGCGCTCGATCCGCGAACCGCTTGCGCAATATCTCTCCAAGCAGGGATTTCGCGTGACCCAATCCGGCGATGCGGAAAGCGCGCGTGCACGGCTCAATGCCTATGCGATCGATCTCGTCATCCTCGACATCATGATGCCGGGTGAGGACGGGCTCAGCCTGTGCCGCCATATTCGCGCGACCAGCGAGACGCCGGTAATCCTGCTGACGGCAAAAAGCGAGGAAACCGATCGCATCGTCGGACTGGAGATGGGCGCCGACGATTATGTGGTCAAACCGTTCAGCCCGCGTGAGCTGACTGCACGTATCAAGGTCGTGCTGCGCCGGCTTGCCGCCGGCGGCACGCGTCAGCACGGGCCCGAGGCCGGAAGCTACTGCTTTTCCGGCTGGGTACTGAAGACCGACGAACGTTCGCTGATCGATCGCGAAGGTGTTTCGGTGCCGCTTTCGACCGGCGAATATAACCTGCTGCACGCGCTGGTGACGCGTCCGCGCCAGGTGCTGACGCGCGACCAGCTGCTCGATCTTACCAAGGGCCGCGAAGCAGCAGCGTTCGATCGCGCGATCGACAATCAGGTGAGCCGGCTGCGCAAGAAGATCGAGGCCGACCCGAAAAACCCCGCAATCATCAAGACCGTCTGGGGCGGTGGCTATACGCTTGCCGCCGAGGTGACGCGGCTGTGAGGCGCTGGCGCCTGCCCGGCAGCCTGCCGGGACAAATCGCCCTGCTGGTCGCTATCGCCCTGTTCCTGGCGCAGGCAATCAATTTCACCTTGCTCTACCGCGAACGCCAGCAGGTTCGCTTTACTGAAATCATCCTGCCGTCGGTGACGCGCATCGTCGACGCCGCCGAACGGGTTTCAAGCGACCGATTCGACCGGGTTGGCCGGTCGCGCGTGCAATTGCGCCCACTCAACCCGATCGATCCAGGACTGCCCCGACGCGGCGACGTCGAAACGGCGATCGCCCGAGGGCTTGCCGATGCGGATGTGCCGGCAGGCAGGATCGTCACAGGCTTGCGCGACATTACGCCGGACGACCCGCGGCTTCGCCACATGAACCCGACACGGGCAAAGCGGATCGTGCGCATGGGCGGCGAACTGCAGATCGCCGTCGAAATTCCCGGTCGGGGCTGGCTGACACTACGCGCGCCCTGGCCGCGGACCGAGCGCGGGCTGATCTTTCAGCTGCTGATCCAGACGCTGATCCTGTACGCAGTCGTGCTGCTGCCAGTGCTCTGGGCTGGTCATCGAATCGCCAGGCCGCTCAATTCGCTGGCCCATGCGGCCCGACACTTCCGCCCCGGCGAGCCCGCCGACCCGGTCGAGGAGCACGGCCCCAGCGATGTGCGCGCAGTGATTGCGGCATTCAATGCGCTCAGCCTGCGCGTAAACGCGATGATCGACGAGAAGGATCAGATGCTCGGGGCGATCGGCCATGACCTGCGCACGCCGTTGGCCGCGCTGCGGGTACGGATCGAATCGGTCGAGGATGAGGAAGATCGCGCGAAGATGGCCGATACGATCGACGAGATGAACCGGACGCTCGACGACATATTGTCGCTCGCCCGGCTCGGTCGGCCCAGTGAACCCGCCACCGACGTCGATCTGGCGGCTCTGCTCGACGCAGTCGTCGATGATTTTCAGGATCTGGGCGCCGATGTGACGTTCGAGGAAGCGGCGCGGCTGACCATGCGGATGCGGCCATCGCTGATGCGGCGCGCGATTCGCAACCTGATCGAGAACGCCATAAAATACGGCGATGGCGCGCAGGTACGGCTGCTGCCCGAAGCGCGCAGCGTGCGCATCGAAGTATCCGATCGCGGCCCGGGTATACCGGACGATCGCATCGCACAGGTATTCGATCCCTTCACGCGGCTCGAAAGTTCGCGCAACCGGGGAACCGGCGGCATCGGGCTGGGCCTGGCACTCGCGCGGGCGATCGTCCGTGAAGCCGGCGGCGAGATCACGCTGGCAAATCGCGATGGCGGCGGACTGACCGCCACCATCATCCTGCCTCGATAGCAAACGCCCTCCCGCCCGGGAGGGCGTATTGCCTCAGCCGACGATTTCTTCGGGCTTGAAGAAAAAGTCGATTTCGATCTTGGCGTTCTCGGCCGAATCCGAACCATGAACCGAATTGGCTTCGATCGATTCCGCATAGGTCTTGCGGATCGTGCCTTCGGCGGCGTTTTCGGGGTTGGTCGCGCCCATCACTTCGCGGTTGCGGGCAACGGCGTCTTCACCCTCGAGCACCTGCACGACCACCGGGCCGGAGGTCATGAAGGCGACCAGATCGGCGAAGAAGGGACGCTCGCGATGAACGCCGTAAAAGCCTTCTGCCTGCTCGCGGGTCATCTGGATGCGCTTGGAAGCGACAACGCGCAAGCCAGCGTCTTCCAGCATCTTGGTGACCGCGCCGGTGAGATTGCGGCGGGTTGCATCGGGCTTGATAATCGAAAAGGTCCGGGTCGCGGCCATGGCCGTGCGGCTCCTGTGATTGGATTGTGGAAAAGTCGCGTCCCCCTAGTCCTCGGGGATGCGTGATGCAAGCCGTTATGCCGCCTGTTCCCAGCCGCTTTCGGTCTGCCGCCAATAACGCCGCTCAACACCATCGCGGCCGGCCAGCCCCTTCCAGGCGGCGCGCGCCGCGACGATGCTTTCCTCCGAGAAGAAATGAAAGGCGCGATCGAAACCAAGCGCCGCATCGCGCCATTCGCCATCGACGATCGCAATGTTCCGCGCGCCATTGGCGGAAGTGACATCGCCGGCGATCAGCACTGGCTGGAGCGAATCATCCGCGCGCCCCGCCTGCCCGTGCGGCAGGAAGCTCTCGGCCGACCAGGTCCACAGGCTCGCGTCGAGCCGGTTTCGCGTCGATTCGTCGCTCGCCACCACCAGCAGCCGGGCATCCTGCGCAAGGAGGCGCCCGGCGATTTGCGGCAATACCCGGTCTATCGGCGAACGCGTTAGATGATAGAAGTCGACCTGCATCGCATCGTCCTAACCTGCGGCAGGACGCTCCGCCAGCGTGTCGGCGGGGCGTTGCGATACGAGGCGTCCGGTGCGATAGGGCCGGTTCGCGTGCATCGCGCGCGTCGCAAGTTGCAAAGGGGTAAGCGTTTCCGTGACGCGCAAGGCACTGTTGCTATCGAGTGCGCTTCCGCTGACATTATGTCTGGCGAGCGGCGCGCATGCGCAAGATGCAGGCCGTGCGGATTCGGACGGCATAGAAACGCCCGCGCCTGCCTTCGACCGCCAGCCCGCACAAGGCCCGGACCTGCAGGATCGGGCCGTCGATCCGCCGCCCGCCGCGCAGCCCGCATCGCAGCAGGATGCCGAGGAACTGGCGTTCAGCGCGGAAGAGCTGTCCTACGACTATGAAGCCGATATCGTCACAGCCAGCGGCGATGTGCGCCTGCGCCGCCAGAGCGATCGCCTGCGCGCCGACAGCGTCACCTGGAATCGCAAGACCGGCGAAGTCGTCGCCGAGGGCAATATCGTCGTGGTCAATGCCGAAGGCGACCGCGCCTATGGCGACAGGATCGAGCTCACCGACACGCTGAAGGATGGCGTTGTAGAGAACATGCTGGTCGTGCTCGAGGCCGGCGGCCGGATCGCCGCCCAGCGCGGCGAGCGAACCGACGGAATCATCACGGTTCAGAACGCCGCCTACACGCCGTGCGACGTGGTCGATACGGAAGGATGTCCGAAGGAGCCGTCGTGGAAGATCACTGCGGATCGCGTGGTCTATGACCCCGATGTCGGCCGCATCCGCTATCATGGTGCCCGCGTTTCAGTATTCGGCATCGCTTCACTGCCGCTTCCGGCATTCTCACACCCGGTCGGCGGGCGCAGCGATGATGGCCTGCTTGCGCCCGAGATCAGCTATAACCGCACCAACGGCCTGCAGCTGTCGGTGCCCTATTTCGTCTCGTTCGCGCCCGATCGCGATCTCACCATTACGCCCACGGTCTTCTCCACCGTCGCGCCGATGCTTCGCGCCGACTATCGCGAGTTGAACGAACTGGGCAGTTTTCGCATCACCGGCTACGGAACCTACAGCCGGCGCAGCGACGATCTTACGGTACCGCTGACTCCCGCCACGTCGACCAACGACTTTCGCGGCTATCTGGACATTCTCGGCAATTTTCAGCTCGACCCGCACTGGTCGGTAAGCAGCTCCGTGCGGCTAAGCACCGACCGCACCTTCCTCCGCCGCTACGATATTTCGCGCGACGATCGGCTGCGCAACAATCTGCGCGTCCAGCGCATCGACCGGTCTAGCTACTTCGCCGTCAACGGCTGGGCCGTGCAGACCCTGCGCGTGGGCGAACTTCAGGGGCTGCAGCCGATCGCCTTCCCGGAGATCGACTATCGCCATCGTTTCGACGCCCCGCTCGACAGCAAGATCGAAGCGCGGGTGAACACGCTCGCGCTGACCCGCACCGACGGACAGGATACGCAGCGCGCCTTTGCTTCGGCACGCTGGGATCTGCGGCGACTGACTTCCTGGGGCCAGGAAATCACGCTCACCGCCTATGGCCGCGGCGACGTCTACAACGCCAACGATACCATCGCGACCACCGTGGAAAGCTATCGCGGGACCGAGGGGGTACAGGCACGGGCCGTCGGCGCGGTCGCGCTCGACATGCGCTGGCCGCTGGTCGGGCCGGCATTTGGGGGAACGCAGCGGATCACGCCCCGCTTTCAGGTCGTCGCGGCACCTGAGATCAAGAATCTCGCGGTTCCCAACGAAGATGCCCGCGCTGTCGATCTGGAGGATTCCAACCTCTTCGCGCTCAACCGTTTCCCCGGCTATGACCGCTTCGAGGATTCGACGCGCTTCACCTGGGGCGTCGAATATGCGCTCTATCTTCCCGGCTTTTCTATCGACGCCAATATCGGTCAGAGCTATCGACTGACGTCGCGCGAAACGCTGTTTCCCGACGGCACCGGCCTTACCGATCGCGTGTCCGATTTCGTCGGCCGGACGGTGGTTCGCTATCGCGACTTCATTTCGTTCACGCACCGCTTCCGCATCGACAAGGACAATCTGGCCTTTCGCCGCAACGAAGTCGATGCCACGGTCGGTTCGCGCGCCACCTATGTCCAGCTCGGCTATCTGCGGCTCAACCGCGATATCGGCCCGGCGCTCGAGGATCTGCAGGACCGCGAGGAAGCACGGGTCGGCGCCCGTGTGCAGGTTTCGCGATTCTGGTCAATTTCGGGATCGGTCCTGGTCGACCTCACCGACCGGAACGAGGATCTCCTCTCCAATTCCGACGGGTTCGAGCCGGTGCGCCACCGTCTGGGCTTCCTCTATGAGGATAATTGCCTGCGGCTCGGCGTCACCTGGAAGCGCGACTATCAGACCACTGGCGACGCGCGGCGCGGAAACAGCTATCTGTTGACCTTTGCATTCACCAATCTTGGCGGCTAATCGGAATTCAGGACTGCGGCGGACGCGGTCCGCCCGCTCAGCCTTGGTTCAGGCACATTTGCTCATTAAAGGCGCCCATTCTGCGGATGATGATGAGGTTCTGGTTCTCGTGAAACGCGTTGCGAAGGTGGCTCGAATGGGCCGCATGGCCTTGCTGGCCCTGGGTCTGTTTGCGCTTGTGCCGGCTGCGTCGGCACAAACCGTTCCCGACGAAGACGTTGCCTTGCCCACCAGCGGGCTGGACCTGCCGTCGGACATCCAGCTGTTCGGCGAAGCAAACCCCGACGTTCGCAAGCCCACCGCGATCGTCAACGATACGGTGATCACCGGTACCGATGTCGATCAGCGCATCGCCTTCGTCACCACCGTCAACAATTTCGAACTGAGCGACGATGATCGCCGCCAGCTGCGGCTCCAGATCCTGCGTCAGCTGATCGACGAAACGCTGCAGATCCAGGCGGCCGAGGCGGCGAAGATCGAAATCGGCCCGGACCAGATCGATCAGTATTTCGCGGCCTATGCCCAGCGGAATTTCAATCGGACGCCGGAGGAAATGACCGCATGGCTGACGTCGATCGGTTCGTCGGCGGCTTCGGTGAAGCGGCAGATCCACGGCGAAATCGCATGGCAGCAGCTGCTCCGCCAGCAAGTGCATGTGAACGTCAGCGACGACGAAGTCGCCGCCTGGCTGAAGCGACTCGAGGATGCGCGCGGCACCGAGGAATATCACCTCAAGGAAATCTACATCTCCTCCAACACGCCGGAGCGCGAACGGCAGGTTTCGGCCGCATTCCAGCAAATGGCCGAACAGATGCGCAACGGCACCCCGTTCGAAGTGCTCGCCCAGCGCTATTCCGAAGCGACGACCGCGCCGCTCGGCGGCGACCTGGGCTGGGTGCGCGCCGGCATGGTTCCGCAGCCGCTGGCCGAAGCCGCCCGGAACATGCAGGTCGGCCAGATCGCCGGCCCGATCGATGTCGGACCGGGCTATTCGCTGCTCTACCTTGTCGACAAGCGTAAGGTGCTGACCGCCGACCCATCCGACGCCCGGCTGAGCCTGCGCCAGATGACGATCCGCTTCCCGGCCGGCACCACCGAAGCGCAAGCATCTTCGCAGGTGGCCGCTTTCGCCGCGGCGACAGAGGAAATGCGCGGCTGCGGCGATGTTGCCGCCACTGCCGACGCGATCGGGGCCAGCGTGGTCGACAATGATTCGATGCGGATTCGCGAACTGCCGCCGCAGCTGCGCGAGATCGTCGGCAACATGCAGGTGGGGTCTTCCACGCAGCCGTTCGGCTCGCTCGACGACGGCGTGAGCGTTCTCGTCCTTTGCGGTCGCGACGATCCGAGCGAACCGATCCTCCCCTCGGAAGATCAGGTCCGCGACCGGATCGAGCAGGAACGCACGTCGCTCCGGGCGCAGCGCATGCTGCGCGACCTGCGGCGCGACGCGCTGATCGATTACCGTTGAGCGGGAGCGGCTGGCAATGATCCGGCCGCTGGCAGTGGCGATGGGCGATCCGGCCGGAGTCGGCCCGGAAATCATCGCCAAGGCGTGGAATGCGCGCCAGCTCCATTCGCTGGCGCCGTTCTTCGCGGTGGGCGATATTCGGTCGGTGCAGCGTGTCTGGGACGGCCCTGTGATCCGCATCGACGATCCCGCCGACGCCGCCGGGCACTTCGCCGATGCGCTCCCGGTCCTGTCGATCTGTGACGCCGGAGAAGTGACGCCCGGCCAGCCGAGCGTCGCGGGTGCCCGATGCGCGCTGCAGACGCTCGAAATCGCCTGCGGCCTCGCCCGATCGGGAGCCGCCGGGGCGCTGGTGACCGGCCCGGTGTCGAAGGCGCAGCTCTACGATGTCGGATTCGTCCACCCCGGGCAGACTGAATTCGTCGCCGAAAATTGTGGCGTTTCGACCGAAAATGCCGTGATGATGCTCGCCGGGCCGACGCTGCGCGTCGTACCGATGACGGTGCATGTTGCCTTTGCCAAAGTGCCCGAGCTGATCTCGATCGACCTCGTGCTGACCAAGGCGCGGGTCACGGCACGCGGCCTGTATCGCAATTTCGGGATCGAGCGGCCGCGGCTTGCCTTTGCCGGGCTCAATCCGCATTCGGGCGAAGGCGGCGCGATCGGCCGCGAGGAAATCGAAATCCTCCAACCCGCCATCGCACAGCTCCGCGATGAAGGCATCGACGCGGTCGGCCCCTTTGCGGCCGACGGCATGTTCCATGCCCGCGCCCGGGCCGGCTATGACGCCGCGCTGTGCCTTTATCACGATCAGGCGCTGGTCCCGATCAAGACGCTGCATTTCGACGAGGGCGTCAACATCACGCTGGGGCTTCCCATTGTCCGCACCTCGCCCGATCACGGCACGGCCTTCAACATCGCCGGCACTGACCAGGCCGAGCCGGGCGCGATGATCGCGGCGATCCGCATGGCCGCCAGTGCCGCCCAGCACCGCACCGATGTGAACACCACGGCGGGAGCGGCGTGAGCGACCTTCCGCCGCTGCGCGAGGTCATCCGCCGGCACGGGCTGAGCGCCAGCAAGGCGCTGGGCCAGAATTTCCTGTTCGACGAGAAGCTGCTCGACCGGATCGCGACCGTGCCCGGCAATATCGCCGGCGCAGAAGTGTTCGAAGTCGGTCCCGGTCCGGGCGGCCTCACGCGCGCCCTGCTCCGGGCCGGAGCGCAGGTGACGGCGGTCGAGCGCGACCGGCGCTGCATGCCCCCGCTGGCCGAGCTTGCCGAAGCCTGGCCCGGCAAGCTGACCGTCATCGAGGGCGACGCGCTGGAAATCGACGCGCCGTCGCTGTTCACCGGCAAGCCGCATATCGTCGCCAACCTCCCCTATAATGTCGGCACCGCACTGCTGGTGCGCTGGCTTTCGGCGGCGTGGATGCCGTGGTGGCAGAGCCTGAGCCTCATGTTCCAGCGCGAAGTCGCCGAACGGATCGTCGCTGCTCCGGGCAGCGACGCCTATGGCCGGCTGGCGGTGCTCGCCCAGTGGCGCGCCACCGCGAAGATCGCGATGCCGGTGCACCGCTCCGCCTTCACACCGCCGCCCAAGGTGATGTCGGCGGTAGTCCATATCGTGCCGCGGCCCGCGCCGCAGGGCATTCGCCTCGACCGGCTTGAGGCGCTGACCGCCGCCGCATTCGGCCAGCGGCGCAAGATGCTCCGCCAGAGCCTGAAACCGGTCCCCGCCGCGATCGCCGCGATGGACGCGGCCGGCATCGATTCGAGCCGCCGCGCCGAAACCGTCACCGTCGCCGAATATGTCGCGCTGGCCCGGATATTGTCGGACTAGCGCGCCGCTTCCGATCCGTTCGCGCCGAGCTTGTCGAAGCGCCGTATTTCCCTTTACCACCGCCGAAACAGCAAGAACGGCCCTTCGGCAAGCTCAGGGCCAACGGCGTTTATCGACTGACGACGGTGTCCCTTACTGCGCCTCTTCCGGGGTGGCCGCATCGTTCGCGGCAGTCGCATTGGCGGCGGGCGGCGGTCCCTTGGCGATAGCGGCGGCCAGACGGTCGCCCTCGGGGCAGGAGCCGCTACCGCAGATCTCGCGGACATTGGCCAGCACTTCGTTCGCCTTGTCGATCGCGCCCTTCTGTACCAGCGCCTCGCCTTCGCCGCGCATTGCGACGGTATCGTTCGGATCGAGCGTCAGCGCATCGCGATAATAGCGGATCGCCTTGCCCGGCAGGCTGCGCGCGCGGGCGATATCACCCAGCACGATGAACGCCTCGGCATTGCGCGGATCGACGACAAGCGCGGTTTCGAGCGAATCGATCGCTCCGCCAAGATCGCCCGCCGCCTGCGCCGCGCGGCCCTGCTGCAGCAGAGTCATCGAACGCGGATCGATCTGATCGTCGGCGCGCTGGCCGTAGAGCGATGTCGATACCGACAGGGCGACAAGGGCAATGGCGACAGAAATCGTCGTGAAACGCATCAAAATCTCCGCTGGTGTGGCACGTATCGCTATCATGGCCGGCGCATCATCGCGACAAAAAAGCCGTCGGTCGAGTGGGACAATGGTGTCAGCCGCACCCCTTCGCCGCGCGGATCGCCGATCGGCAGGCCCGGCCGCTCGATCCGCCATTCGGGATGCGCCGCATGAAAGGCCGCGATCTGATCGGCGCCCTCGGCATCGAGCAGCGAACAGACGATATAGACGAGCGCTCCGCCCGGCCGCACCAGCCCCGCCCCGAGCGAAAGCAAGTGCGCCTGGGTCTGCGTCAGCTTTTCCAGCCGCTGCGGCGTCAACCGCCAGCGTGCCTCGGGATTGCGCCGCCAGGTGCCGGTGCCCGAACACGGCGCGTCGATCAGGACGAGATCGGCGCGATCCGCCCAGCCGTCGAGCGCCTCATGCTCGCGACCGGGATCGAACAGCCGCGTCTCGGCGATGCTCACCCCTGCCCGCTCGGCGCGCGGGGTCAGTCGTGACAGGCGCCCCCGATCGACGTCGCAGGCAAGGATATTGCCATGATTACCCATCGCCGCGGCGAGCGCGAGCGTCTTGCCGCCGCCCCCCGCGCACAGATCAATCACCTGCATCCCCGGCGCCGCTCCGGCGGCGAGCGAGACGATCTGGCTGCCCGCGTCCTGAACCTCGAACCAGCCGTCGCGATAGTGCGGTGCTTGATCGACGCGCGTGTCAGGCGGCAGCCGCAGCGCATCGGGCGCGAATTCAAGCGGCCGCGCATCGGGCAGCTCATGGATCAGATGTTCGCGCTCCCCCTTCAGCCGGTTGACGCGGATGTCGAGCGGTGCACGTTCGAGCAGTGCCGCCTGTTGCGCGTCGTCCAGCCCCGACGCCGCGAGCGATTCGATCAGCCATTTCGGCGCCACACCCGCGCTCGCCACCGGCTCATCCTCGCCGATCTGCGCGGGGCCGTAGCCCGAGCCGTCGAATCCCTCCGCCAGTTCGGGCCGCTCGCGAACCAGCGCAAGCATCGCCGCGCGTCCGGTTTCGGGCCGTTCGCCGCACAGGCGGATGACATCGTACACCAGCTCGCGGATCGCGCGCCGATCCTTCGATCCGGCATAGCGCCGCCCGGCGAACCAGCGTGCGATGATCGTATCGGCCGCCGCTCCGCCGTCGCGCGCGGCGACGATGATCGCGTCGAGCAGCTCGATCGCCGACTGGATTCGGGCAGCGGGCGTCATTGGCGGTTTTCCGTGCGAAGTTCGCACCGGGTCGCGACGTAACACGCGTGCGCGCGCTCCCGCGCACGCGCGCACGCGAGGAACGGAGTCAAATCGGCGCGATGCGATGCAGGGAAAACGGGAGCGGCCATCCCCCTCCCAAAGCAGACGAAACCCTACATTGAAAGGGGCAGGACGATCCGCCCGTCGATTCAGCCGGGGAAGCGCCCCCACGGCCCGGTGATCGCCAGCGTCTTTCCAGGGCTGTAGGCATTTACGAACATCGTGCTGCCATCGGGCGAGAAACAGGCGCCCGCAGGCTCTGTTTGCACGCGCAACCGCGCGAAGGGATAGACGCGACCCTCGGGCGTCACGCCGCGCAGGTGATTGTCGACGATCGCGGTATATTGGTCTTCACAGACATAGAGATGGCCGTGCGGCGCAACGACGATGTTGTCGCCGAAATTGAGCATTGCGCCGTCGGTCGATTCGACGAACAGCTGGAGCCGCCCCGGCGCCTCGCGCTCCTCGGCTCTCCCCTCGAAGGTCGACGGACGATAGCGCATGATCTGGCTCAGCTTCGCCGCGCCTCCCGAAGTGCAGCAGAAATAGAATTCGCCATCGCCGTAATGGATACCCTCGCCACGGGCGAAGCGCACCGCACCGGCCGCATTGCCGCGTTTGCGCAGATCATCGTCGGGGCTGTCGGTGCCGTCGAGGTCGATCCAGCGGGCATCGGCCCATTGCCCGACACCGAGCACTACTTCGCTCCAGTTGCGGCTGTCGCTACCCAGAGCCGGATCGACAAACGCCAGCGCCTGCAGTTTCCCGCCCCGGGCAAGCTGCCCCGGTACGAGCGGAAGGAAACGGTAGAACAAGCTGTCGTCGCGATCCTCGGTCAGATAGACGATCCCGGTGCGCGGATCGACCGCAGCCGCTTCGTGATTGAAACGACCGAGGTCGCGCAGCGGCACCGCGTCGACGCGGCCGGGCGCGGTGGCGGGTACTTCGAACACCCAGCCATGATCCCTGCCCAGCCCGTCACCGGCACGCGAAACGTCTTCCTCGCAGGTCAGCCAGCTTCCCCACGGCGTTACGCCGCCCGCGCAATTGCGGATCGTGCCGACCAGGCTGAGGTGCTGGCGCTCGACTCTGCCGGACGCGAGGTCATAGACCAGTGTGGTGGTGCCGCCGGGCAGCCAGACGCCGTCGGCGCCGCGATCATATCCGGCGCCCTCCCCCGCCCGCGCAATCGCATCGGCAAATGCGCCGGTATCGCCGTGATGCGGCTTGAGTTCGTGGTTGCGGACCAGCGCGACCTTGCCGCCGCCCAGATCGAACGCGCCCATACCGTCGCAGCGATCGGGAACGCGCAGGCCATCGTCCATCGGATCGCCGAAGGACGAAATAACCCGATAGGAAAAGCCCGGCGGAAGATCGAGCAGCCCGGCGGGATCCTCCCGCAGCGGACCATAGCCTTCGGACAGCGCCGTCGCGGAACCGCGCGACGCCGCGCATCCGCTCAGCGCCAGCCCGGAAAAGGCAAGCGAGGTGAGACCGAAAGTGAAGCTGCGTCGTCCAAGGCGCATGGCGTGATGTGTCATCGCGCCGCCCTATGCGCCGAATAAGTCGGTTCGGTTACGTTCGGGCTGCCCGCGATCAGCGCGTCGGGTAATTGGGCGCCTCACGGGTGATGGTGACGTCATGGACATGGCTTTCGCGCAATCCCGCGTTGGTGATCCGCACGAACCGTGCCTTTTCGCGCAGCTCGGGCAGCGTCGGCGCGCCGACATAGCCCATCGCCGCCTTCACCCCGCCGACCAGCTGGTGGATCACGTCGCGCGCCGGGCCTTTATAGGGAACCTGGCCCTCGATCCCCTCGGGAACGAGCTTGAGCTGATCCTTGATATCCTGCTGGAAATAGCGGTCAGCCGAGCCGCGCGCCATCGCGCCGACACTTCCCATGCCGCGATAGCTTTTATACGCACGGCCTTGATACAGAAAGGTTTCTCCTGGCGCTTCCTCGGTGCCCGCGAGCAGCGACCCGACCATCACGGTCGATGCGCCCGCCGCCAGCGCCTTGGCGATGTCACCCGAGGTGCGCAGGCCGCCATCGGCGATCACCGGCACGTCGTGGCGGAACGCCTCCTCGGCGGTTTCCATGACGGCGGTAAGCTGCGGCACCCCGACGCCCGCGACGACGCGCGTCGTGCAGATCGAGCCCGGGCCGATGCCGACCTTCACGCCGTCCGCGCCCGCACCGATCAGCGCCTTGGCCGCCTCGCCCGTCGCGACGTTGCCGGCGACGACCTGGACGTTGTTCGAAAGCTTCTTCACGCGCTCGACGGCACGCGCCACGTCCTTGTTGTGGCCGTGCGCGGTGTCGATCACGATCAGGTCGACTTCGGCGTCGACCAGCGCGGCGGTGCGCTCATAGCCCTTGTCGCCGACCGTGGTAGCGGCGGCGACGCACAGGCGGCCCGCGCCGTCCTTGGTCGCGCTGGGATAGAGGACCGCCTTTTCGATGTCCTTCACCGTGATCAGGCCGATGCAGCGATAGTCCTTGTCGACCACCAGCAGCTTTTCGATGCGCCGCTGATGGAGCAGGCGGCGCGCCTCTTCCTGGCTGACGCCGGCCGATACCGTCGCCAGATTTTCGTGCGTCATCAGCTCGGAAACCGGCTGTTGCGGGTTTTCGGCGAAGCGCACGTCGCGATTGGTGAGGATGCCCACCAGCTTGCCGTCGGGCTGGGTGATCGGAATGCCGCTGATCCGGTTGCGGTCCATCAGCGCCTGCGCCTCGGCAAGCGTTCCCGAAGGCGCCATCGTGATTGGATTGACGACCATCCCGCTTTCGAAACGCTTTACCTGGCGCACCGCGTCGCATTGTTCGAGAATCGAGAGATTGCGGTGAAGCACGCCGATCCCGCCCAGCTGCGCCATAACGATCGCCATGTCGGCTTCGGTGACGGTATCCATCGCCGAGGAAAGAACCGGGATGTTGAGCGCCAGATCCTTCGTCACGCGCGTCCGCGTGTCCGCCATGCTGGGCACCACTTCGGATTCGCCCGGATAGAGAAGGACGTCGTCGAAGGTGAGGCCGTAGGGGATTTCCATGAGGTGCCAGCTATCCTGAGTCGGAGATTGGCGGTCCATGTAACCAAGGGGCGAAAGTTGCGCTAGGGGAATGTCGCGCGAAGCCGTTCGACGAGCAGCGCCGCGAGCGTGCCGGCGGTGTAGGCGATCAGGTCGCGCCAGTCATAGTGCGAACCGATCACCACACGCCACGGCGAACCGCGCGCAAGGCCGAGCATATCGGCGAGCCCCAGCAGCTGGCCGAACTCGATGGCGAAGGCGATGGCGAGCGCCGACAGCGCCGCAGCGCGAACGCCGATCGGCAGGATCGCGCGCAACCCGAGATAGACGAGGATGACCGCCAGCACATCGCCGAGCAGCGGCCGCACGAAGGCGTCGCGAACGTAAAGCGCGATCAGCACTTCCACCGCGAAGATCAGCAGCGCCGCGAGCGCATAGCCCGGGCGAAGGCGCATTGCCTATCGCTCCGCGCGCGCCAGCAGCTGCCGCGCCTGCGCGACATGCATCTCCTCGATCATCCGGTCGCGGAACCGCTCCGCCCCGCCCTTCGCCGCCTCGACCAGCGCACGCGCTTCCTCCAGTTCCTCCTGCGTCGGCGAGAAGGCGTCGCGCGCGGGAACGATCTGGTTGGGATGGATCAGCGTCTTGCCGTCGAAGCCGAGCGCCCGGCCCGCATGGCATTCGGCGCGCAGCCCCTCGGCATCGTCGAGCGCATTGTACACGCCGTCGAGCGCCCAGGCATCGCCAGCACTCGCGGCGAGCACGATCATCTGCAGCGAAAGCAGCAACCCCGCGCGCGAAGAGGACGCCGGAATGCCGATCTCCGCGCGCAGATCATTGGTGCCCGCGATCAGGCCGTGGACATGGGTCCGCGCGGCAATGTCGCGCGCGCCGAACACGCCAAGCGGGGTTTCGATCATCGTCAGCAACGGCTTCATCGTCACCGAGAAGACATTATCGACCGACTTCACCGTCTCCGCCTTGGGCACGACGATATAGTCGGCGCTCGTCGTCCGCATCGCGATCATGTCGGGGCCGTGATGCGGCGTGGTCTCGCCGTTGATACGCACCGCGACCGGCTTGCCGCCAAAGCCTTCGGCCAGCGCCTCGGCGGCGGCCTCGCGCGCGCTTTCCTTGTCTTCGGGCTTCACTGCGTCCTCGAGGTCGAGGATGATCAGATCGGCGTCGAGCGTGCGCGCCTTGGCGAGCGCACGCGGATTGGATGCCGGAAGAAACAGCGCGGTGCGCGGCGCGATTCGGGTTTTGGTAGCCATAGCCGCTACCTATGCTAGCAAGAGCGGACGAAATCGAGAGGGAGTCGAGGGAATGGACGCGTTAATGACCTTGCTGGTGTTCATTGCCGTGCTGGTGGTCCTCTACCTCTTCTTCAGCGTGAAGATCGTCCGCCAGGGCTATCAATATACGATAGAATATTTCGGCCGGTACACCGGAACGGCAACGCCCGGCTTCAATTTCTTCCCTGCCTTCCTCTATCGCGTCGGCCGCCGCGTGAACATGATGGAGCAGGTGATCGACATTCCGGGGCAAGAGATCATCACCAAGGACAATGCGATGATCCAGACCGACGGCGTCGTGTTCTTCCAGGTGCTCGACGCCGCCAAGGCCGCCTATGAAGTCTCCGATCTCTACGTCGCACTGCTCAACCTCGCGACGACCAATTTGCGCACCGTGATGGGGTCGATGGACCTCGACGAGACGCTGTCCAAGCGTGACGAGATCAACGCGCGGCTGCTTTCGGTGGTCGATCACGCGACGACGCCCTGGGGCGTCAAGATCACTCGCGTCGAGATCAAGGACATCCGCCCGCCGACGGACATCGTCAACGCAATGGCGCGGCAGATGAAGGCCGAGCGCGAGAAACGCGCCAACATCCTCGACGCAGAAGGCGACCGGGCGTCGCAGATCCTGCGCGCCGAAGGGCTCAAACAGTCCGCGATCCTCGAAGCCGAGGGCAAACGCGAAGCCGCCTATCGCGAAGCCGAGGCACGCGAACGCGCCGCCGAAGCCGAAGCCAAGGCGACTCAGCTGGTCAGCGAAGCGATCACTTCGGGCAATGCCCAGGCGATCAACTATTTCGTCGCGCAGAAATATGTCGACGCGGTCGGCAAGTTCGCGACTTCGCCCAATGCCAAGACGATCCTGTTCCCCGTCGAGGCGACACAGCTGATCGGCACGCTGGGCGGGATCGGCGAGCTGGCCAAGGAAGTCATGGGCGACAATGTTTCCCCCACCCCGCCCAAACGCCGCGGGCCTTTCGCACAGGACGAGTGATGGACTGGATCAACGATGCCGGGCTCTGGTGGTTGATCGCGGCGGTGGCGCTGGCGGTCACCGAATTGATGGTGCCGGGCGTCTTTCTGATCTTCCTTGCCGTTGCCGCTGCGATCACCGGCGCGATCACGCTGTTCTTCCCGGAGCTGTCGATCGGCGGCCAGCTGATCGGCTTTGCCGCATGGTCGGCGGTGACGGTGGCGATCGGCAAGCGCTGGTATCGCGACTATCCGGTCGAGACGAGCGATCCGATGCTCAACGATCGCGTCGCGCGGCTGATCGGACAGACGGTGACGGTGGTGACGCCGATCGAGGGCGGTCAGGGCCGCGTGCGCGTCGGTGACGGCGAATGGTCCGCGCTGGGTGCCGATGCGCCTGCGGGCACGCATGTGAAGATCGTCGGCACGCGGGACGGCTCGCTATTGGTCGAGCCGATGGAGATGCTAGGGTCGGAGTAGATCAGGATCGCCACTCGAGTTCCTCCCCTGCAAGGGGAGAGGGACCATGCGCAGCATGGTGGAGGGGTGAAGCCACAAGCGATGCGTGCGAGGCCAATACCCCTCCACCGATTCGCGGTTCCCCTCCCCCTCCGGGGGGAGGAACTAGCTTGGAGATACGAATTGCTCACCACCACTCGCCGTTCGTTGCTCGCCGGTGCCAGCGCCAGCATTCTCGCCGGAACGGTGCCGGCCCGCGCCTTGGCCGCGCCGCAATCGGCCGATGACCGGGCGCAGGCGCTGATCGATGTCGTCGCCGAACGCTATCTCGACCTGTTCCCCGAAAGCGCGACCTATCTGGGCATCGACACCGAAACGCGCGCGAACAAGAAATTCGAGCTGACCGACCGCAGCCCCGAAGGGCGCGCGCAGGTCGCCACCACATTGCGCGAGGATATCGCGACGCTGTCGCGGCTCGACATGGACGCACTGTCCTCGACGATGCGAGTCAATGTCGATGTCGCGAAGACCGCCTATGGCCTCGCGCTCGACGGGCTCGACTTCGCCTATGGCGACGTGTCGGTCGGCGGGTGGCGCAATTCGCCTTATGTCGTCGTCCAGAATGTCGGCGCCTATCTCGATATTCCGCAGATGCTCGACAGCGATCACAAGATCGAGCGGCCCGCCGATGCCGATGCCTATCTCGCCCGGATGCGCGAATATGCCGATGCGCTGGACGGCGAGACCGAGCGGCTGAAGATCGCCGAGGGCGAAGGCGTGGTCGCCCCCGACTTCCTGCTCGACAAGGCGCTGTCCTCGCTCGCCATCGCGACCGACGGCGATCCGGCGCAATGGGGCATCGTGACATCGCTCGCCGGGCGGACCGAAGACTATCCCGCCGATTATGCCGGTGCGGCCGAAGTGATCGCGCGCGAAGCAGTCGCGCCCGCGCTCGAACGCCAGATCGCCGAGCTCAAGCGCCACCGCGCACAGGCGACCAGCGATGCGGGCGTGTGGAAATTCCCCGACGGCGCGGAATATTACGCCTGGGCGCTGCGCGCGGGCACGACGACGACGATGACACCTGACGAGGTGCATCAGATGGGCCTCGATCAGGTGGCCGAGCTGCACGGGCAGATGGACGCGATCCTCAACAAGATCGGCTATACGAGCGGGAGCGTCGGCGAGCGGATGGTCGCGCTCGCCAAAGACCCGAAATATCTCTTCCCCGAAGGCGATGAAGGCCGCGCGGCGATCCTCGCCTTTGCGCGCGAGACGATCGGAAACATGCACGACAAGATGCCGCAGGCGTTCAACACGCTCGTCCCCGGCAACTGGGAAGTGAAGCGGATGCCGCTCGAGGCAGAGCCGGGCGCGCCGATGGCATATGGCGGCGCGGGGACGATCGACGGGTCGGTACCCGGGCGGATGTGGCTCAACCTGCGCAATCCGCAGATGTTCACGCGCTATTCGCTGCCCGATCTCTGCTTCCACGAAGCGATTCCGGGCCATGTCTGGCAGGGCGAATACAGCTTCCGCCTGCCGCTGATCCGATCGCTGCTGGCGTTCAACGCCTATAGCGAAGGCTGGGCGCTCTATGCCGAGCAGCTCGCCGACGAACTCGGCGCCTATGACGATTTCGAAGTCGGGCGACTGGGCTATCTCCAGTCGATCGCGTTCCGTGCGTGCCGTCTCGTCGTCGACACCGGGCTGCACGCCAAGCGCTGGACGCGCGAGCACGCGATTCAGTGGTTCCACGAAACCAACGGATCGGGGCTCGACGAGGTCACCAGCGAAGTCGAACGCTATTGCAGCTGGCCGGGTCAGGCATGCGGCTACAAGGTGGGCCACAGCGAGATCAACCGCCTGCGCGCCAAAGCCAAGGCGGAGATGGGCGAACGCTTCAGCTTCAAGGATTACAACGACGCGGTGGTGACCAGCGGCAATGTGCCGATGACGGTGCTGGGGCGCGTGGTGGACCGGTATATCGGGGGAGATAAATAGCGACACCCGGAACCAGTGCCGCATGTAAGTAGTGTTGCTTGAGCAAGACCAGTTCTCTACCCTGAAAATATCCTTATTGATCTTCGGGGGGAGGTGGTGGTGAATTTCAAGACAGGCATGCTTTTTGCAGCGCTGATAGCACTTTCCTCATGCGCAAATGAAGCGGAGAAAGCAGTACGCGAAGGACTAATCGATCCCGATTCTGCTCAGTTTCGTGACGTCAAGGTCTGCAGAGGCGATAGCGCAGTCACGACTGGTGAAGTGAACGGGAAGAATCGTCTTGGCGCTTACGTAGGGTTCAAGCCATTCTTCTATGCCGACCACCGCGTATATTACGCGGGAGATGATGGATTCCTAAGGGCCATGAAACGGTGTTACGGTCAGCCAGGCGCGTCTGAGCCTGTCGATACCAGTGGCAACAGCCCAACTTCTGGAAATTCGATTGCGGCCGACTCATCCCCAATCGGCGACTGGTCTATTTCGAGAGAAACAAATCCAATCGACGACACTGAAACCGTGATTGTTTCTCTCAATGCCGTCGAAGGCAGTTCGTCTTTCGGAGACGCACCGAGACTCGTCGTACGATGTCAGTCCAATAAAACTGAACTGTATGCCATTTGGCATGACTATCTAGGGGACGATAGCCACAACGTATATGACAACTGGAAGTATGTTACTAGACGGCTGGGCACAGAACCTTCGAAAAAGCAGCGCTGGGGCATCTCGACAGACAACGAGGCGACCTTCTATCCGACCTCTCCAATCACAATGCTCAAGGAAATGGTGGATGCTGACCGACTGGTACTTCAGACGACACCTTACAACGAAAGTCCTGTGACGGCAGTTTTTGACTTGACGGGGAGCAAAGAGGCGATTTCGCAAGTGGCTGAGGCCTGCAACTGGAATCTTTGACAAGCGGATGCGCTACCTGGCTATTTTTCGCTCGCCCCAGCCGCTCTCACCAAGGGTATTGCCATTATGGGCTAGTGATATAACCCCCTACCGCCGAACCCGCAACGGAATCGGGGTTGGAGACCTTTCCGCAAGACCATAGGCTCCCGGAAAAGCGCCGCAGAGCGCCCTGCCCGGAGAGAACCAATGCCCCCCGATCACCGCATCACCAGCGAAGCCGAACTCGAAGCCGTGATCGGAGAGCCGATGGAATTCGTCCGCGCCAAGGTGATCGACAGCCTCAACGAGGCGATGTGCGCCTTCATCGCGAAGTCGCCGCTCATCTTCCTCGCGACGATCGACGAGCAGGGGCTGATCGACGTGTCGCCCAAGGGCGATCCGGCGGGTTTCGTTCAGGTGGATGGCGACGGCAATCTGCTGATCCCCGAGCGGCTCGGCAACCGGCTGACCTTCGGCTTCCGCAACATCCTGCGAAATCCGCAGGTGGGCATCATCTTTGTCGTGCCCAACCAGCGCGAGACGCTGCGCGTGAAGGGCGCCGCGACGCTGCACAAGGACCCCGAGGTGCTCGCCGACATGGCAGTGAAGGGCAAGGACGCGCTGATGTTCACGCATGTCGAAGTGCGGGAATGTTTCTTCCACTGCGGCAAGGCGATGATCCGCTCGCATATGTGGCAGCCCGAGCACTGGCAGACCGAAACCCGCTCGATCGCCGCGCGGCAATTGCTGGGCAAGAAGAAGCGGAGCGAGGAAGAGATCGTCCAGACCGAGGAACTGATGGCGGAGAGCTACAAGAACGAGCTGTACTGACGCTCTCGCGGGACGGTGCTGCGGCCGCCCCGCCGGTCGCGCATCATTCGACGGTCACGCCCGCGACCCGCCACACGCCGTCCTCTTGTTCCAGCGTGACGGTTTCGATGGCCTCGGCCCGATTGGCGAAGCTGGTGCGGAATTTGACGAGTTGATAGCCCTGGGGCGGCGCGGGAACATATTCCTGGCGAAGGAAGGTGCGCGATACCATTGCGCCGAGCGGCGTGCGGACCCGTTCCGAGGCGTCGGACCAGACCTGCGCGGTATTGAGCTCGCGAAATGCCGCAGCGGTCGCCAGATAGCTGTCGTCCCAGCGGCCCTCGTCGAGCAGCGCCAGCCATTGCCGCGCGGCATCGACGACGGCGGGGTCGGGGGCAACCTGCGTGCCGGCGGGCAACGCGGGCGCGGTGGTAACCGGCTGTGGAACCGCAAGAAAGGCGAGAAGGCCAAGAGTCAGTGTCATGAGAACAGCTCCAATCAGGAATTGGGGACGCCCGATGGCGATCCCAGCGCCGTCGACCGGCGCGCCCTTCTGATCGGGCGCCGGAGCGGCTGCGTCTGCCCCGATTTCCTTGTCCGCAAGACTTTCGGGGGTGCCCTGCCCCTCGGCGTCGAGCAGCAATCGTGCGGCCTCGCGACTGCTCGACACTTCCATCTTGCGCCGCGCGTCCCGCAGCCGGTCGTTGATCGTGTGCACCGACAGACCGAGATCGCGGGCGATCGATTTCGCGTCATGGCCACGCACCATCAGCCGCAGGGTCTGTTTTTCCTTCTCGGTCAGCCCCCAGCTGCCGTCATTTTCACGCGCATGCATAATGCCCGACACTAGCCGCAGCGCGGGCGGCGCCTACCCCGAAAAACTTGTGCCCGGCGGCGCGACAATATCAGACGCGACCAGCCCCCGCCGCGCCGCCACCGAGAACAGCAATTCGCGCGAATAGAAGCGGAGCGGCCAGTCGCGATGGCCCATCGGGCTGACGAGCAGGGCGTTGACGCGTTCGGCCAGCCCTTCCCCGCCCTGCCATTCGGTCAGGAACCGGCGCACACCCGCAACGAAGCAATGGGTGATCGTGTCGTGATAGCCGTTGTGATCGTCGTTCACGCCGCCGACGCTTTCGTTGAAGGCGCGGATGAGATCGCCGATCCGCGCATCGACATCGATGTCAGGCCGCGCCGTCATCAGATAGAGCGTCGCGGCGAGATGCGCCTCGTGCGTCCACTCCTCGCGGCGCAGGCTGCATGCGAGCAGCCCTTCGCCGAGATGGCGAACGGCTTCGTCGCTGTCGAACAGGCGCGGCGCGAACTCGGTCATCTTTCACAACCGGGCTCGCGCCCGCCTCTCCTCACTTCTTGCCGAACAAACCCCCGGCAAGGCCGCCCAGCGCACTGGTCGCGGCGCCGGCAATGCCCTCATTGCCCTGCAGCAGTTCGGCGAAGCGGCCGAGCGAGCCTTCGCCGCCCAGATGCGTGACGATTTCCTGGATCTTGTCGAGCGGCAGCCCGGTTTCGGCGGCGGCGCCTTCGGCGGTGTCGCCCTCGCGCGAATGGAACTTGGCGAGCGCCTGAATCGCCATTTCGACATGTTCTTCCGACAGGCCCACCTTGGCGGCGAGATTGGCGACGTCAACATTTCCAACGACTTGGCCGAGAATTCCGTCAAGCATGCTCATAGGGGCGTCCTTTCTGGTCCGAAACGAGCCCGTTTCCTACCATGAACCGCCCGAAACGACGAGGCCCGCCGGTGCGAAAATGCACCGGCGGGCCCCGATCTGCCGGCCTTGCGACCAGCGCGTTGGCAGTGCGCTTATTCGGCCGGAACCTGCGATCCCGGCGCGGCGGCGCGCACCGATTCATCGACATGATCGGCAAATTCGGCGAAATTCTCGTTGAACAGATCGACGAGCTTCGCCGCGGTCTGGTCATAGGCGCCCTTGTCGGCCCAGGTTTCACGCGGATCGAGGATCTTGCTGTCGACACCCGGCACGCTCACCGGCACCTTGAACCCGAAATTGGGATCAGTGCGGAATTCGGCGCTGTTGAGGCTGCCGTCGAGCGCGGCGTTGAGCAGCGCGCGAGTCGCCTTGATCGGCATGCGACTGCCTTCGCCATACTTGCCGCCGGTCCAGCCGGTGTTGACCAGCCAGCACGACACGCCGCCCTTGGCGATCCGCTCCTTGAGGAGGTTGCCGTAGACCGACGGGTGACGCGGCATGAACGGCGCGCCGAAACAGGTCGAGAAGGTGGCTTCCGGCTCGGTCACGCCGATTTCGGTGCCCGCGACCTTGGCGGTATAGCCCGACAGGAAGTGGTACATCGCCTGGTCCGGCGTCAGCTTCGCGATCGGCGGCAGCACGCCGAACGCATCGGCGGTGAGCATCACCACATTGTGCGGCACCGGCCCCATATTCTTTTCCGAGGCATTCGGAATGAAGCCGATCGGATAGGCGCCGCGGCTGTTTTCCGCGAGCGTGCTGTCGTCAAGGTCCAGTGCGCGGGTTTCGGGGTCCATCACGACATTTTCGAGCACCGTGCCGAACCGCTTGGTCGTGGCGAAAATCTCCGGCTCCGCCTCTTCGGACAAGCGGATCATCTTCGCGTAGCAGCCGCCTTCGAAATTGAAGACCGCCGTGTCCGACCAGCCATGTTCGTCGTCACCGATCAGCGTACGGCTGGCATCGGCCGACAGCGTGGTCTTGCCGGTGCCCGACAGGCCGAAAAAGATCGCGGTATCGCCCTTGGGGCCGATATTGGCCGAGCAGTGCATCGGCATCGTGCCGTCAACCGGGAGCAGATAGTTGAGCAGGCCGAACACGCTCTTCTTCATTTCACCGGCATAGGCGGTGCCGCCGATAAGGATCAGCTTTTCGGAGAAATTGACTGCGATCACCGTCTCGCTGCGGCAGCCGTGGCGCGCGGGATCGGCCTTGAAGCTGGGCAGATCGATGATGGTATATTCAGGCTCGAACCCGGCAAGGTCTTCGACTTCCGGGCGCACCAGCATCGTGCGGATGAACAGGTTGTGCCAGGCGAGTTCGTTGATCACGCGCACCTTCACGCGATGCTCGGGCTGCGAACCGCCGTAGAGATCCTGAACGAACAGCGTGTCCTTGTCCTTGAGCGCGGCCATGAAGTCGGCCTTGAGCGCAGCGAACGCTTCGCTGGTCATCGACTTGTTGACCTTGCCCCACCAGACGCTGTCCTCGGTCTCGGCATCACGGACGATGAACTTGTCGCTCGCCGAACGGCCGGTGTGCTTGCCGGTCTCGACCACCAGCGGGCCGTCCTTGGCCAGACGCCCCTCGTCGCGGGAGACAGCCTGTTCCACCAGCGGCGCCGTGTCCAGGTTCCAGAAAAGCTCTGCGCCGGTTTCGATGCCCTGGGCGTCGATGCCCATCCGCGGCGTGCGCTCGGTCAAATCTCATTCTCCTTGCTCAAGGGTGCGCTCGCGACATGTATAACATCGTCGCGCGAATTGGGTATGAAAACTTGTCAGTAGGGGTGAAACTACCCAGTAGGGGTGATCATGGTCAATCTCTCACTTGTGGCAGCGGCGATTGAGCGGACCGGAAGTTTCGTCTAACCGCAGGAGCGATACCTGAATTGAGTTTGCGCGGGTTCCATGAGTGCCACCATCGCCCTGGTCGACGACGACCGTAACATCCTGACCTCCGTTTCGATCGCGCTGCAGACCGAAGGGTTTCTGACCCGCGTCTATTCCGACGGCGAAAGCGCGTTGAAGGCGCTGATCGAAAATCCGCCCGACCTGGCGGTGCTCGATATCAAGATGCCCAAGATGGACGGGCTCGAACTGCTGCGGCGGCTGCGCGAGCGCAGCGCCATTCCGGTGATCTTCCTCACGTCGAAGGACGATGAGCTGGACGAGGCGCTCGGCCTGGCGATGGGCGCGGACGATTATATCTCCAAGCCCTTCAGCCAGCGGCTGCTGCTCGCACGCATCCGGGCGATCCTGCGTCGCACCGAGGCGCTGCAGCCCAGCGGCGACGCGAGCGATGCCGAAGCCGCGCAGCCGCTGGTGCGCGGCAGGCTGACGATGGATCCGGCGCGGCACAAGGTGACCTGGGGCGGCAAGAACGTGACACTGACCGTCACCGAATTCCTGATCCTGGAAACGCTCGCCCAGCGCCCCGGCATCGTCAAGACGCGCAACCAGCTGATGGATGCCGCCTATCAGGACGACATTTATGTCGACGATCGCACGATCGACAGCCACATCAAGCGCGTCCGCCGCAAATTCCGCCAGGCCGACCCGGAATTCGACGCGATCGAGACTCTGTACGGCGCGGGATACCGTTTCTCGGATGAGTGACGAGCCGCAACTGGCGTTGCGCTGGTCCAGCCGGGTCAGCCTCACTTCCCGCATATTGGCCGTGAACATCTTCGCCCTCGCGCTGCTCGCCGGGGGCTTTTCCTATCTCGACAGTTTTCGCAGTCGCATCGTCGACAGCCGAGTCGCGCAGGCCAGTCGCGAAGTGCGGCTGGTTGCCCAGTCGTTGGCATCGGCGACCGACGAACGCCGCGACCTGCTGGTACTCAGCCTCGCCCGCGACACCGGATCACGCATCCGCCTGTATGACGAGGAAGGCCGGCTGCTTTCCGACAGCCGCGACCTGGGGCTGCGCAACATGGTGCTGCGCGATCCCGACAAGGACCCCTGGGGCCAGGATGTCGCGCGCTTTCTGGACGCCGTGATCGATCGCGTCGCGGGCGCGGAGCGCGCGCCCACCTATCGCGAGCACGAGGCCGGGCTCGACTGGCCCGACGTGCGCACGGCGCTAACGACGCACGGCACGCCCGCCACCGTCTGGCGCGCGCCTGATCGCACGCCCGTGATCACCGCCGCCGCACCGATCACCGGGCTGGGGGTAGTGATGACGACGGTGAACGCGCGCGACATCACCACCACGGTGCGCGCCGAACGCTATCGCCTCGGCGTCGTGCTGGGGATCGTGTCGCTGGTCTCGGTGCTGCTGTCGCTGTTTCTGGCGCGGACCATCGTCCGGCCGTTGCGGCGGCTTGCCCGCGCGGCAGTGCGCGTGCGGCTCGGCCGTGCCCGCGAAGTGGTCGTCCCCCGCCTGCCCAGCCGCCGCGACGAGATCGGCTCGCTGGCCCGCGCGATTTCGGACATGACCCAGGCGCTGCGCGCACGCATCGACGCGACCGAAGCCTTTGCCGCCGATCTGGCGCACGAACTGAAGAATCCGCTAGCTTCGCTGCGGTCGGCGGTCGACGGTCTCGGCAACGTCAAGGATCCCGAGCTGCAGGCACAGCTCGTCGCGATCATCCATGACGATGTGCAGCGGCTCGACCGGCTGATCACAGACATTTCCGATGCCTCGCGTCTCGACGCGCAGCTCAGCCGCGCGACCTTCGAACCGCTGCGGCTTTGCGAAGTCATCCAGGCGCTGGTCGACCAGCGGACGAAGCGCGGCCTGCCCCACGGGGTCCGCATTCTCGTCGACCAGCGATCGGGCGGCGGGCCGGTGACGATCCTCGGCGAAGGCACCCGGCTCGAACGCGTCTTCGACAATCTGATCGAAAACGCCATCTCCTTCTCGCCGCAGAACGGGTTGATCACCATCTCGATCGGCATCGAGGGCGATTGCGCGGTGGTCCGCGTCGAGGATGAAGGCCCCGGCGTCCCCGAGGAAGCGCGCGAGGCGATCTTCCGCCGCTTCCATACCGTGCGGCCAAGCCGGGAGGCTTTCGGCCAGCATTCCGGGCTCGGGCTTGCCATCGCGCGCACCATCGTCGAGGGCCATCAGGGCAGCATCCATGTCGAATCGCGCGAAGACCGGCTGGGCGGCGCGCGCTTCGTGGTTCGGCTGCCGATCGCCGGCGAATGACCGGCGCCGGGGAGGCAAGGCGTGGCGGAACTGTCGACCGAAACGGTACATGCGTCCTGTGTCGCGATCGGCGGCCGCGCGGTGCTGATCGAAGGGGCGTCGTGCGCGGGCAAATCCGATCTGGCGCTGCGGCTGATCGATCGCGGAGCGATGCTCGTGGCGGATGACTACACCATATGCACGCGGCGCGATCGTGTCCTGTGTGCCGCACCGCCGACAACAATCGCCGGAAAGATCGAAGTTCGCGGTGTCGGCATTGTCGAAATGTCCTATGAAAGCGATGTGACTGTCGCACTGCATATCGCGATCGACGCGGCACCGCCGCGATTTCCCGAAGGGTTCGGGACACGTCGTGTCGCCGGCGTCGATATTCCCTCGCTCACGCTTCCCGCGCTCGAGGCTTCCGCGCCGCTCAAGGTCGAATATGCGCTCGCCAGGGCAATTGCCGGATGAGCAAGCGCCGTCCCAAGAATATCCTGCTGGTCACCGGCATGTCGGGTGCCGGCAAGTCGACCGTGCTGCGCACGCTCGAGGATCTTGGCTGGGAAGTGGTCGATAATCTGCCGCTTCTCTTCCTCAACCGGCTGCTCGACACGCCGCTGCCAGAAGGCGCGGAGGGCGACGATGATCGCCCGCTCGCCATCGGCATCGGCGCGCGCACCCGGGGGTTCGACGGGGAAAGCATCGTCCGCCGGATCAAGCGGCTGCGCGAGGAGCATGAGCACGACATCGGCATGCTGTTCCTCGATTGCGCGGGCAGCGAGCTGGAACGGCGCTATTCCGAAACCCGCCGTCGCCACCCGCTGGCGCAGGATCGCCCGGCGACCGACGGCATCGCGCGCGAGCGCGACCTGCTCAATCCGCTGCGCCGCTGGGCCAACCGGCTGGTCGACACCACCAGCCTTTCGGCGAACGAACTGACGCAGAAGATCCGCTCCACTTTCTCGGTCGAAGGCATCGGCCAGACGACCGTTTCGGTGATGTCGTTCGGCTTTGCCCGGGGCGTGCCGCGCAATGCCGATCTGGTGTTGGACATGCGGTTTCTGCGCAATCCGCACTGGGTGCCCGAATTGCGCCCCGGCACGGGCCGCGACGCCGATGTCTCGGCTTATATCGAAGAAGATTCGGCCTATGCCGCGGCGATGGAACAGATCGAATCGCTGCTGCTGCTGCTGCTCCCGCGCTATCAGGCGGAGGGCAAGGCCTATGTCACCATCGGCTTCGGCTGTACCGGCGGAAGACACCGTTCGGTGCATGTCGCGGAACGGATGGCGCGCCGGTTGCGTGAGGAGGGATTTTCCCCCACGGTGACGCATCGGGATCTGCAAACCGCGCCGCAGGACTCGCTGGAAACGCAGCCGGCGGCGCAGGCAACTGGATGAGAACAGCATGATCGGGCTCGTACTGGTTACGCATGGTCGCCTCGCGGAGGAATTCGTCACTGCGATGGAGCATGTGATCGGACCGCAGGAGCAGATCGAAACCATCTGCATCGGCCCCGAGGACGATATGGAGGAGCGGCGCACCGACATCGACAAGGCCATCAAGGCGGTCGATACCGGCGACGGCGTCATCCTGCTTACCGATCTTTTCGGCGGCACGCCGTCGAATCTCGCCATTTCGCTGATGGAAACCGGCAGGATCGAAGTGATCGCGGGAATCAACCTGCCGATGCTGATCCGGCTGGGCGGCGCGCGCCAGGCGATGAATGTCACCGAAGCGGTCGCCGGCGCCCGCGAAGCCGGGCGCAAATACATCACCGTCGCGTCCGAGGTGCTGGGCGAGGCCGCCGCATGAGCGAAGCATCGCGGACGGTTCGCATCGAGAACCGCCGGGGCCTTCATGCCCGTGCCAGCGCCAAGTTCGTGACGCTCGCGTCCAGCCATTCGGCGCGGCTCACCGTAGAGAAGGACGGTTCCAGCGTCACCGCGACGTCGATCATGGGCCTGATGATGCTGGGTGCGGCGATGGGCGATTCGATCGTGATCCGCGCGGAAGGCGACGGCGCCGAGGAAGCCGTTTCTGCGCTCGCGCAGCTCGTCGAGGACCGGTTCGGCGAGGACTAGGTCGCGTCCGGCCGTGGCCAGCGCAGCGCCATCCAGAGGATCGTCAGCGTCGTGAGCAGTTCCAGCGCAACGATGATCTGATAGGCCGGATAGGCGCCGACGAACGCCAGTGCCTCGATTGCGGTGTAAAGCAGCGCCACCACTACGCTCAGCCAGCGGCTCGCCACCGGGGGCAGCAGCACCGACAGCGCGATCATGCAGGCGGGAATCGCCAGCATCACCGAAACGATGATCAGCACGGTGGCATCGGCCGGGCCGAGCGGCCCCATCCGCCCCGCCGCCATTTCGCCGAGCACGCCGGGGCGGTAGAGCTTGAAATAGTCGTTGTAGATGTAGAGTGACATCAGCGTCGCCCAAAGGGCGGCGATGCGGACACGGAGCGGTATCGGCAGGTCGGTCATGCTTGGCTCCCTTCGAGCCTGCGACGCTACACGAATCCCGCCTGGCGTCTAATGCATATAATACACTTCCACGCCGCCCGCTTGCGTTCGCCGCGCGCATCGGCAAGGAGCCGGCATGGCCCGCGAAATCACCGCTTTCTCCAATCCGCTCGTCAAACGCATGCGCAACCTGCGCGACAAGCGTCACCGGCGCGAGGAAGGGCTGTTCCTCGCCGAGGGGCTGCGCATCCTCACCGAAGCGCGCGAAGCGGGGAAGCTGCCGCAATATCTGTTCTTCGCGAAGGACAGTGCCAGCCATCCGCTGACGCGGGCGCTGGTCGCCGAAACCGAAGCGGCGGGCGGCGAAGCGATCGAGACCAATGCCGACATTCTTTCCAAGCTGTCGGGCAAGGACAATCCGGGCGCGGTCGTCGGCGTCTATCCCGAATTCACGGTGGACCTTTCCGATCTGAACCGGGACAGCGCGGGCATCTGGCTGGTCGCCGAGCGGCTGCGCGATCCGGGCAATCTCGGCACGATCCTGCGCACCGCCGACGCCGTCGGTGCGGGCGGGCTGATCCTGGTCGACGATTGCGTCGACCCCTTTTCGGTCGAGGCAGTGCGCGCCAGCATGGGGGCGCTGTTCACCGTGCCGGTGGCGCGGGCGCGCTGGGAGGAATTTCGCGACTGGCTGCGGTCCGGGCCGGGGCAGCTCGTCGGGCTCAGCCTCGACACCGACCACCATTATCGCGCGCCCGATTATCCTGCCCCCACCTTTCTGCTGACCGGAAACGAGGCGCAGGGGATGCCGGAACATATGGCCGCCGAATGCGATGTGCTGGTGAAGATGCCGATGCTGGGCAAGGCCGACAGCCTCAACGCCGCGGTGGCGACGGCGGTGATGGCATATCAGGTGCTCGACCGGCAGCAGCGCTGAAACGCGGGTCATCCCCGGTTCAGCACTGCCGCGCCAGATTTCGGGAAGAGAGGAACCCATGCTGCCACGCCTCATTCCGATTGCCGCCCCCTTCGCCGCCCTGATCGCGGGTGGCTGTACGATGGCCCAGCCCGGCGGGGCACCGACGCCCGCCGCGCCCGTCGCGGTCGAACCCTATCGCGCGATTGGCACCGAGCCCTTCTGGTCGCTGACCATCGATGCCGACACGATGCGCTTCGAACGCCCCGATCATCCGCCGCTGGTGCGCGAGCGGCCGCAGGCGCGGGTCGCGCTCGCCAGCCAGAATTTCGCGACGCGCGACATGCTGGTTCAGGTTTTCAGTGCCCGCAGCTGCAGCGACGGGATGAGCGACCGGACCTATCCCGACACAGTGCAGGTCACGGTCAACGGCACGCGCTATCGGGGCTGCGGCGGGACGCCGGCCGAGGCGGCGACGGCAGACAGCAGCGCGATCCTCGACGGAAGCTGGCGGATCGTGTCGATCGCCGGCGAAGCCATCGACGACGAGCACGCAACGATCCGCTTTCAGGACGGTCGCATTTCGGCGAGCGCCGGATGCAATCGCATGGGCGGCAGCTTCCGCTTCGAAAACGACCGGCTGGTCACCGGCGCGATGATGAGCACGCGAATGGCCTGCCCAGCCCCGCTGATGGCCCGCGAGTCGGCGCTGTCAGCGCTGCTGGGCCAGCCGCTCGCCTATTCCACCGATGCGGCCGAACGCCTGATCCTCACCGCGCCCGACGGCGAAACGCTGGTGCTCCGTCCGCAGGCCCCCGCCCCGCGACCGATGCGCTGAGGCCTATTTCCCGTCGGTGCGGTTTTCCGCGATATAGCGCAGTTCGCTGAGCACCTTTTCGTCACCCGGCGCCACTTCCAGGCATTTCCTGAGTAGCGCTTCCGCCTCCGCCCAGCGCCCCAGCTCGATGAATGCATAGGCTTCGCCATACCAGGCGCGCCGCAACCACCTGTCGCGTTCTTCGTCCTGAAACGCCATCTGCGCGCCTTCGGCCGCCTGGCGATAGGCTTTCGCGGATTCCTCCCACTGCCCGAGCTCCTTATAGGCATAGCCGAGCTCGACGAAATATTGCGGGCTGAACGGCGACAGCTCGGTCGCGCGCCGATAATATCCCAACGCCTCTTCGGGGCGCTCCAGATCGATGAGGGCAAAGCCCTTCATCCACAATGCCGTGCACCAGGTGGAATCGAGCACCTGCGTGTCGCGATTGCCCTCGGCCTGCCTGCCGAGCGCGCTGTAGAGGATCATCATCTGCTGGTTCTGGGCGCAATAGACATTGCGGGTTTCATCGGCATTCTCGGCGTCGAAACGCGCGAGCAGCGGATCGAGGAGCGGGATCGCCCTGGCGGGTTCGCCTGCACGGATATGCGCCATAGCGGCGTTCAGCGCATCGCGGTCCTGCGCCGCGCGATCCTGCTGTCCGCCATCGTTCGGCTGCGTTTCCTCGACTTGCGCGGCGGCGGCGGCAGGCAGCGGCAGGGCCGGAAGCGCGCCGAGCAACAGCGCCGTACAAGTGAATTTCCGCATTCTTTCCCCCAAAGACAATGGTTCAGCCGCTTTCGGTCTCGTCCACCTCCGCGGAACCGGCCTCGCCCGAAGTCAGCAATTCCGCCTGCGGCGCACGCGCGACGACATCGACCGGATCAACGCTTTCGAGCTTCGCAGCGCCGGTATCGACATTGAGCGCCTCGAACCGGCGCGCCGATACCAGCACGCGTCCTTCGAAGCTTGCAACGAACTTGTTGTAATTGTCGACCGCGGAATTGAGCCCGCCGCCAACGCGGCTCAAATGCTTCTGCGCCGTCGCCAGCCGCTCGTACATTTCCTTGCCGAGCCGCCCGACTTCCTGCGCGTCCTCGGTCAGTTTCTGCTGGCGCCACATCGCCGCGACGGTGCGCGCGAGCGGGAGGAAGGCCGAGGGACCGGCGATGATCACCCGATTGCGCGCCGCGCGTTCCCACAGCTCCATGTCCGCCTCGAGCGCGGCCGACAGGAAATTGTCACCGGGGATATACATGATGACGAAATCGGGGGCCTTTTCGAACTGGCTCCAATAGGCCTTGCGCCCGAGCTGATCGGCGTGGTTGCGCACTGCGCGGGCATGGGCGAGCATCGCCGCTTCGCGCGCCTCCGCCGACGTCGCTTCGGCGGCCTGCAAATAGCCCTCCAGCGCGCATTTGACGTCGACGATCAGCTGCTGGTCGCCGGGCAGGCGAATGATGAAATCCGGGCGAAGATTGCCGTCCTCGGTCGAAACCGAAACCTCGGGCTGGAAATCGACATGACCGTCGAGCCCGGCAAGCTCGATCAGGTTGCGGAACTGCTGTTCGCCCCAGCGGCCGCGCGTCTTGGGCGCGGCGCGCAGCGCATTGACCAGCTTGGCGGTCTCGCCGCGCGTTTCGGCCATGCTCGCCTGCACCGCCGCGACGGCTTCGCGCAGCTGGCCATAGCTGTCATTGCGCTCCTTTTCGACGCGATTGAGCCCTTCCTCATAGCGTTTGAGCGTCGCCTCGACCGGCTGGAGCAGCGATTTGAGCTTGGCCTCGTTCTTCTCGCCGCTCTGGGTAAAGCGTTCCTCGGCGCGTTCGAGAAAGCTCTTCTGCGCCTCGCCGAGCATCTGTCCGGCGAGTTCGCGAAACTGGCCCGCCATCACTTCGCGCGCGCCCTTGAACTCGGCGAGCCGTTCCTCGAAAGCCCCCGCCTGCGCCTTGAGCGTCGTCAGTTCGGTGCGTGCGGCGTCGCGTTCGTCGCGCAGCGATTCGATGTCCTCGCGCAGCCCAGGCACTTCCTTCGCGCGCTCCTCGGCGGCGGCAAGATCAGTGATCGCCGCCTTGAAATCGGCTTCGCGCCGGTCGCGTTCGGCACGCAGATCGGCCGCGCCGCGCCCGCCGAAGAACCAGCCGAGCGCCAGTCCGAGAAGCAGCGCCACAGCGCCGGTGATCAAAAGCTCGAAACCCACGCAAATCTCCCAAAGGTCGCACCAGAGTCGTACCGTAACATGCGCGCGTGCGCCCGCGCGCGGATCGGTAGTATAACGGGAACATAGCTGGAACGATTGCAGTAGGACAGCCCAAAGTTCCCGGCAAGGACACGATGGGCCGCCACCCCCGCGAAACGCAGTCCAGCGATCATGGCTGAAGGAAGAAAACCGGACTCCGGCTTTCGCGGGGATGGCGGTGACGGAGCGAACCGCGCTTGGCCTGCCGCTCGATCCGGGCGATATTGCACGCATAGAATAATTTATGCAATTGCGAATCATTATCGTATATAGGTGCCGCATGATCGATCCTTCCGACCAGTCCTTCTGGGACACGCGTTTCGCCACCGAGGAATATGTCTTCGGCGAAGCCCCCAATGGCTTTCTCGCGCGGCAGGCGCCGTTGCTGCGCCCCGGCATGAGGGCGCTTGCGGTCGCCGACGGCGAAGGGCGCAACGGCGTCTGGCTGGCGCAACAGGGGCTCGATGTGCTGTCGATCGATTTCTCGCCGCACGCACTTGCCAAGGCGCAGCGGCTCGCCGATCGCAACGGCGTCGCGATCGCCACGCGCGAAGTCGACCTGCTGGCATGGCAATGGCCGCACGCCGCGTTCGATGTCGTTGCGGCGATCTTCATCCAGTTCACCGGCCCCGCCGATCGCGCCGCGATGTTCGCGGGGATGAAGCAGGCGCTGCGCCCCGGCGGGCTGATGCTGCTCGAAGGCTATCGCCCCGAGCAGCTTGCCTATGGCACCGGCGGACCGAAGCAGGTGGAGAATCTCTACACCGAAGCGATGCTGCGCGAAGCGTTCGCCGATTTCACCATCGAAAGCCTGCAAAGCTACGACGCCGAACTCGACGAAGGGCCCGGCCATGCGGGCATGTCTGCAGTGATTGATCTGGTGGCGCGCAAGCCCTTGTAATTGCTGACAGGGAACGATGCGGTCGCGGCACCGTTCGTTTGGCATTCACCGGAAAGGAATGCCTCATGTCGATTGCCGAAATGATCAAGTCGCATCCCGATGTCGCGGGCGATCTGAACGAACCGCTGGCAAAGGCGGCGCGCCACGCCATGTTCTGCTCGGCGATCTGCACCAGCTGCGCCGACGCCTGTTCCGCCGAGAACATGGACATGCGCCAGTGCATCCGCAGCTGCCTCGACTGCGCCGATGTCTGCGCGATGACGGCGCGTATCGCCGTTCGCCGCACCGGACAGAATCCGGCGCTGATCCAGTCTTCGCTGAAGCTGTGCATGCAGGCATGCCTGATCTGCGCCGCCGAATGCGAGATGCACGACAATGACCATTGCCGCCGTTGCGCCGAAATGTGCCGCGAATGCGCCGCGGATTGCCAGGCCGCGCTCGAAACCTTCTGATCGGGGCCGCCGCGAATGTGGTTCGATAGTCTGGACGGCCTGTTTCGCGTCGTCCTGATCTCGCTGGCGGCCTATGGGTCGCTGGTGGTGGTGCTGCGCTTTGCCGGCAAGCGATCGCTGGCGAAGCTCAACGCCTTCGATCTGGTCGTCACCGTCGCGCTGGGCTCGACGCTGGCAACGGTGTTGCTGACCAAGGACGTGGCCTTTCTCGAAGGGCTGCTCGCCTTTGCGATGCTGGCGCTGCTGCAGTGGATCGTCGCGAAGCTGTCGGTCGCCTGGCCGCCATTCAAGGAACTGGTGCGCAGCGATCCGGCGCTGCTGGTGCATGAAGGCGGCTATCGCGACGCGGCGATGCGCAGCGAACGCGTCACGCGATCCGAAGTCGATGCGGCGGTGCGCGCCTCCGGGATAGGCAATATCGCCGATGTCGGCGCAGTGGTGCTGGAAACCGACGGCAGCATGAGTGTGATCGCGCGAAGCGATACGCCGCTGACGCTGCTCGACGATGTGAAGCGGTAAACCGGCCGGTCAGGCGGCGGCCTTGCGCGCCTTTTGCAGCTTCTTGAGGATCATCTGGCGCTTGAGGCGCGAGAGATGGTCGATGAACACGATCCCTTCGAGATGGTCCATCTCGTGCTGGATGCACGTCGCCAGCAGCCCTTCGAACACTTCGTCATGCTCGGCGCCGTTCTCGTCGAGCCATTTGACGCGGCAGCGCGCGGGGCGTTCGACTTCGGCGAACTGCTCGGGCACCGACAGGCAGCCTTCGGTATAAAGCGACATGTCCTCGGCGGGATCGAGGATTTCGGGATTGATGAAGACGCGCGGCTCGCGGATCGGCTTGCCGTCCTCGTCTTCCTCTTCCTGCAGGTCCATCACGACGATGCGCTTGGGCACGCCGACCTGGATCGCGGCAAGGCCGATGCCGGGCGCGTCGTACATCGTGTCGAACATGTCCTCGATCAGCTTGCGCACCTCATCGTCCACGCCTTCTACGGGCGTGGAGACGGTCTTGAGACGCGGATCGGGTACTTCGACGATGGGTAGGATGGCCATGACCGAAATTTAGGGCCCGGCCGCCCGGGAATCAACTGGCCGAATGCCGGATTATGGAATGCTCTTTCCTTCCGTTCCGCCCCATGCGACCAAAAGGCCGCGTCGCAGAACCGAAGGGGGCCAAGTTGATGCGGGCTTTGTCTCGGCTATTCAAAATGGCGATCCTGTTCCTGTCTGCTTCGTCGGTAAGTTCCCACGCGCAGACCATGACGTTTGATTGCGATGCCGCGGAGAACCGGTCCGCGTCGGTCGCGATCGAAACCGCCAGCCCTTTCGAGGTTCACGGTTCCCTGATGCTCAAGGAATCCCGGCGCGGGGACTATGCTCCCGTTGCGGGCGTCACCATTGATATGGATCGGGACAATGGTGTCTTCTTCCGGGTCAGGGCGCCGCAACCCGACGCCAAGTTTCTCGAGCTTGAGATCGTCTCCAACCGTTCCGGGACGCGGAAGACAATGGGACTGGGTCAGTTGCCGGCGGAATCGGCTTTCGATTTCACCATGACGCTGACGGAAGCGGGAAACCTCACTGTCACGATCGACGAGGCGCATTTCTCGGCTACGCTACAGGCATTCGAAACGGCGCGGGTGCGCGCCTTCTGCTCGACCGGTGAATTTGTTTTCAGCGGCCTGTCATTGGCCGTCACCGAGTAGCATCGGGCCAGCGTCGACGCTCTACTGCCGCAGGAACCAGATGATCGCGGCGAGAAAGCCGATCGTCACGCCGCCGACCGCGCCGAGAAATATCACCGCCCGCAGCCAATAGGGCAGCATCGGCCAGATGCCGGGATTGTGGATCAAGACCGCCGCAAGAACGAACGGAATCGCCAGCGGCAGCCATTGCACGACGCGCGCGGTTTTCTGTTTCACGCAAACCGCTCCCCAACCGGCTTTTCAAAATCGATTAACAGCTCGAAACGGGAATTCACCACCGACGGGCTGGTATCGACATCGACATGCAAGAGTTGGACGCCACAATCGCTACAAATCGCCTGGACGGCTGCGACCACTTCGGTGATGCGGACGGGCTTACTTGCAGTTTCGATCTTCGGATAGAGGAACCCGCAATCATTGTCGTCTAGATTGATCGCGCCCAACACAGCCAGTTGTGGAACTGACCGTTCGAGCCTTTCCACGGCGCCACCGAGGTAGAATGCCAGCCACCATTTCGATGCTTCGAAACCTCGAAACGCCTTGATCTCGGCGACACGCGCGCGGAGATCGTCAGCGACAACAACCTGCCGGTCCCCAGCTGCGCTCACGCCACCGGCCTCCTTGCCCGCAGCGCCTGGGCGAGCGTGCCTTCGTCGAGATAGTCGAGTTCGCCGCCGACCGGCAGGCCGTGGGCAAGCTGGGTCAGGCGGACCGGATATTGTTCGAGCCGTTCGGCGATGTAATGCGCAGTGGTCTGTCCCTCCAGCGTGGCGTTCATCGCGAGGACGACTTCATCGATGCCGCCATCGGCGATGCGGCGGATCAGGCTGTCGATCGCCAGGTCCTCGGGCCGGACGCCGTCGAGCGCCGAGAGGCGGCCGCCGAGAACATGGAACTTGCCGGGGAAGAGCCGCGAGCGATCGAGCGCCCAGAGGTCGGCGACTTCCTCGACCACGCACAGCGCCCTGCCCTCGCGCCGCGGATCGGCGCAGATGCCGCACGGATCGCTGGTGTCGACATTGCCGCAGATCGAACAGGTCGAGAGCTTGTCGCTCACTGCGCCCAATGCGGCGAGCAGCGGTTCGAGCGCAGTCTCGCGCTTCTTGAGCAGATGCAGCACCGCGCGCCGCGCCGAACGCGGCCCGAGCCCGGGAAGCCGGGAGAGCGCCTGAGTCAGCGCCTCGATTTCGGGAGATGCCATGCGGCCGGAGATAGCGAGGCGCGAGCGCGACGGGAAGTGGCCATGCAAGCCGGAGCAAACACCTCCGTTTGCACTGAGCTTGTCGAAGTGCCGCTCTTCCTTGGGCTCCGACGGACAAGAAAGGACTGCCCTTCGACAAGCTCAGGGCAAGCGGAATTCGGACACGGGGTTGCGATCCGTAACTTCCGGTGCATAGGGCACTCCCATGCGGATCATCTTCATGGGAACGCCCGATTTCGCGGTGCCGACGCTCGACGCGCTGATCGAGGCGGGACACGATGTCGTTGCTGCCTACAGCCAGCCGCCGCGGCGTGCGGGGCGCGGCAAGAGCCTGCGACCCTCGCCCGTCCATGCGCGTGCCGAGGCGCTGGGAATCGCGGTGCGTACGCCGGTCAGCCTCAAGGGCACCGACGAACAGGCAGCATTCGCGGCACTGAACGCCGATGTCGCGGTGGTCGCCGCCTATGGGCTGATCCTGCCGAAACCGATCCTTGCCGCGCCGCTTATGGGGTGCCTCAACGTCCACGGGTCGCTGCTGCCGCGCTGGCGCGGGGCGGCGCCGATCCAGCGCGCGATCCTGGCGGGCGACGAAGAGACGGGCGTCGGCATTATGGAGATGGAGGCCGGGCTCGATACCGGCCCGGTGCGGCTTGAGGGGCGCACGCCGATCGGGCGCAAGACCGCGGGCGAACTGACCGAAGAGATCGCCGCTATGGGCGCGCGGTTGATGGTGCAGGTGCTTGCCGATCCCGATGCCCATCCGCCGGTGCCGCAGCCCGAAAAAGGCGTCACCTATGCCGCCAAGATCGACAAGTCCGAAGCGCGGATCGATTTCACGCAGCCCGCCGATCAGGTCGAGCGCCAAATCCGCGCGTTCAATCCGGTGCCGGGCGCGTTTTTCGAATATGAAGGCGAGCGCTTCCGCATCCATGCCGCCGAAGTCACTGGCGACAGCGGCGCTCCGGGCACGGTGATCGACGATGCGTTCACCATCGCGTGCGGCAGCGGCGCGATCCGCCCCACGCTGGTCCAGCGCGCGGGCAAGGGCGCGATGGCGCCGGCCGACCTGTTGCGCGGCTTTGCCATTCCGGCGGGCACGCAGCTTTGACGCGGTTCGCGCTCACGATCGAATTTGACGGCCGCCCGTTCATGGGCTGGCAGCGGCAGGATCACGGGCCGAGCGTGCAGCAGGCACTGGAAGACGCCGCGCATGAAGTGACCGGAGAGGACGTGCTGTTCCACGCCGCCGGGCGCACCGATGCGGGCGTCCATGCGCAAGCGATGCGCGCGCATTGCGAAGTGGAAAAGGACTTCACGCCGTTCCGCCTGATGGAAGCCATCAACGCGCGCGTGCGTCCCAACCCCGTCGCGGTGCTCGATTGCGAAATGGTCCCCGACGACTGGCATGCACGCTTTTCGTGCGTCGGGCGCTCCTATGAATATCGCATCGTCAATCGCCGCGCGCCGTTGACGTTCGAGCAGGGCCTTGCCTGGCGCGTCATCCAGCCGCTCGACGAAGCCGCGATGCAGGAAGCGGCGAACCACCTGATCGGGCGGCATGATTTCACCACCTTCCGCTCGGCGCATTGCCAGGCCGACAGCCCGCTGCGCACGCTCGACCGGCTCGAGGTGCGGCGTGAGGACGAGCGAGTCTATGTCGTGGCCGAAGCGCGGTCGTTTCTCCACCATCAGGTTCGCTCGATGGTCGGCTGCCTCAAGCTGGTCGGCGAAGGCAAATGGTCGCCGCAGGACGTCGCCGATGCGCTGGCCGCGCGCGAGCGGCAGGCACTGGGGTTCAACGCGCCGCCCGACGGCCTCTATTTCACCGGCGCGAAATATCTCTGAGCGCAGTCAGTCGAAACAAGTGACGGTGCGGATCTCGACCACGTTTCCGCTGTCGTCCTTCACTTCCTCGCGGCCGGGTTCGCACGGCGCCTCCTGCGGGCCCTGACTGCGCCAGGCGACATAGGCGGCGGCAATCGCAAGCGCGAGGATGATGGCGATGCGCCATTTGCGCGCGGTGGGTTTCACGGGCGTGCTCCGACAGAGTGAAGCGCGTCAGGTGGCGCTTCCCGTTCGCGGTGGCAAGTCCCGCCTCAATCCAGATAGCGCGCGAGCGTGAAGCTCCGCGTGGTCGTCGTGCCGCCGCGCGTAACCTCCAGCGTGACTTCGGCGCCCTCCCGCTGATTGATGCGCGCGAGCATCTGGGGAAGCGTCATGCCCGGAAAGCGATCGCCCGCGGCGATGCCGGCGGCTTCGGCGGGGCTTCCCTTGCCGACCGCGACGGCGACAAGATCGTCGCCTTCGGCATCGACCCAAAGGCCCGACATGCCGTAATATTGCCGCTCGGCCCGATTGCCGTTGCGCCGCGCCCAGATGCGATTGCGCCGCACCTCCGTCGACCAGTCGAGCTGCTCCATAATTTCCAGACCGATGATGCCGTCGGCGTCACGGCCGCTGTCATTATCGTCGGGGTGGAAAAGCTGCACCAGCGGGCTGTCGAACCGGATACCATCCATTTCCAGGAACGGCGCGCGCACGGTACGCCCGAGATCGGCCTCTCCTCCCAGCCCGTGCATCTGCTGCGGCGTCCAGGGAATGTCGTCGTTCCACAAGCCGCTGCGCCCGACGGCATGCGCGAACAGCATCAGCGCGCGCGGCGCGCCGGTATCGAGCAGGAAACGCATCCGCGCCTGACCCAGCCAGGCATCGATATACATATATTGCGAACCGCCGCTGCGATCCGCATGTTCGATCTCGCCCGACAGCCGCGTGAAACCCGAACGGTCGCTGCGCCCGCGCGGATAGACACGGATTTCCCGGTCAACGAAATCGAGATCGCTGTCGAACGTCGTCAGCAGGCCCGCCGACATGGCGCCGCGCATGTCCTCGCCCAGGCTCAGATCCTCGCCGATGTCGACGAACAGCAGGTTGCGCTGACGCACGGCGCCGCCCAGGACCACTTCGGGCGCGCGATAGACGGTGTTCACGGTCCGCCCGCCAATGCCGCGCATCACCCCGCCGGTATGCACCGGCAGCCGCAGTTCCTGAGCCAGATCGTGGTCGATCAGGTTCACCGTCGCGCCGGTATCAAGGAGAAAAAGACAGGTTTCGCTGTCGCCGATGGTCAGCGGCAGGACGACGCGGCGCCCGATGATGCCGATCGGGATCATGATCGACTGATCCGGCACGGCAGCCGCCGCCATGCGCGGCGCGAGCGCTCCGAGGCCACCAATTGCAAGCATCGACCGCCGCGAGATCATCTTCCGTCTCCCCCGTTACTTCCTTCGTCAGGATGCGGGGGTGACTCGGATTTTACAACGAGAAAGGTCGCGCCGTCAGAAACTTGCCTGAAGGAACACGCGCGGCCCGGATGGCTGGCCCTCGCCCGATACCCGAAACATCCAGGCAAGGCCCAGCTCGATTTCGCTTTCCTCGGACGGTTCGATTTCGCCCGACAGCGACGGACCGATCCAGTGACTGCCTCGCGGGGCCAGTTCGGCGGGGCCGGACAAGCGCGCGAACTGCCCGGAAGCTTCCGCCCCGAACCAGAGCCCGTCGATCAGCGCGCGCTGCGCCGAAACGCCATAGGCCAGGCCGGTGCCGCGCTCGCCATCCTCGCGTTGGTGGCGGACGATCAGATTGCCCTGCAGCCACCAGCGCTCGCCGATGCTCTCGGCAATGAAGCGTCCGCCGAGTTCGGCAAGCTCGCCATCGGTGTCGAAGCCGATCTCGACCATCACGCCGGTCGCGAGCGCCACTTCTTCCGGGTCTGCCAAACGCAGCAGCGCCGTGAACCCAAATTCCTCGAACACCAGCCCGTCGCCCGGGCCTTCGAATTCCGCCTCGACCCCCAGCGCGACCTGTTCGGAAACACCCGCCTGCAATTCGAACACCTGCTCGCCCTCGCCACCCCATGCGCCGAAATATTCGGCCTGCACCTCGCCCGCGCCCGGCTCGAGCTGTTCGAGCTGCTCGACGCTCTGCGCAGCAGCGGGGGCAGCGGCGAACAGCGCCGCGAAGACAAGACCGCCAGCGAGACGCATCATCCGGTCTTTCGAATGCGCACCGGCTTGGCAGCGCTTTTGGCCAGCAGAAGTTCGAGCTGGTCGGCGGGTACCGGCATGCCGAACAGATATCCCTGCGCCTGTTCGCAACCCAATGCGCGCAACGCATCGGCGATCGCAGCCGATTCAACGCCCTCGGCCGTCACCGGCATGCCGAGCGCCTTGCCCAGCCCGGAAACAGCGCTGACGATCTTCTGGCTTTCCGCGGAATCCATCGAACGCACGAAACTGCTGTCGATCTTCAGGTGATTGAAGCGAAGCTGACGCAGATGCGACAGGCTGGAATAGCCCTTGCCGAAATCATCGAGGGCAATGCGGATGCCGGCATTCTGCAGCGATGCGAAAACCTCGGCCGCCTGGTCGACATCGTCGATGATGGCGTTTTCGGTGACCTCGACGATCAGCCGGCTCGGCGCGAAACCCGTTTCGGTCAGCACCGACAGCAGCCGCGATGCAAGCCATTCGTCCTTCAGCTGCAGCGGCGCGATATTGATCGACAAGGTAAGCCGCGGCGGCCAGTTGCGCGCGGCGATGCAGCTCTGGCGCAGGATGGTCTCGGTGAGCTGACCGATCAGCCCCATATCCTCGGCAACGGGGATGAATTCGTCCGGCGCGATCACGCCGCGTTCGGGATGTTGCCAGCGCGCCAGTGCCTCGAAACCCGCGATACGGGAGTCGCCAAGCGCCATCACCGGCTGAAAATAAGGCAGTATCGCCCCACCATCCAGCGCAGCGCGCAAATCGGTTTCCAGCTTCGCACGCTCGCGCAGCTTGGCGTCCATTTCGGCATGGAAGAAGCGGAAGCTGCCGCGCTTCTCGCGCTTGGCTTCGTACATGGCGACGTCGGCGCTGCGCAGCAGCGTTTCGACATCGGTGCCGTCCGCCGGGCACAGCGCGATACCGATTGTGGCGCCGACTTCCGCAGTCGCCCCGCAAACGTGGAACGGTTCGGACAGGCGCCGTTGCAGCGCGGAGGCCATGCGCGCCGGCGCTTCGCCATTCATCTGGCACGGCAGCACGCAGACAAATTCGTCACCGCCCAGCCGCGCGATCACCGACTGATCCCCCGCGACTTCGCGAAGCCGCTCGGCCACGCCGACCAGCACCGCATCGCCCGCTTCATGGCCGTACAGGTCATTGACCGGCTTGAACTGGTCGAGGTCGATCACGAACACGGCGCATTCGCAACCGCGATGCGCCGCGTGGTGCAGCATTTCCTCAAGCTCTTCGCCCAGCACACGACGATTGGCGAGCCCGGTCAGGGGATCGTGGCGCGCCAGCTCCATAGCGCGCGCCTCGGCCTCCTCGCGTCGGGCGATTTCGCGGCGGGCGTCGATCGTTCGACGCGTGGCGATGATCAGCCCCGAATTCCCCATCAGCATGAGCAGGACGAAGATCTCGTCCAATTCCCAGGCTTCGTGCGAAGCCGCGAATTCCGCGAAACCATCGAACGCGTCGAACCACGACATTAGCAAAAACAACGGAACCCCGATCGCGATAATCGCGATCAGTTCACCCCGTCGAACCATTTTCGTCATGCCGACATAGCGATCCAAGGCTACTCTCCAACAAGCGCCCCCCAGCAATCGCGATCGTTCACCCTAGGCCGGATTCGATAACCGATGGTTAAACGATCGTGCAGGTACGGCACCCGCTCATTATAGAGGCTTAATGGGCAAGCGGGTTGCGAGTGCACGCGCCGTTCTCTACCTGTTCGCGTATGTCGCAAGCGTCTCCTCCCGCCGATCCGCCCTATCTCCAGGGGCTGAACGAACCCCAGCGCGATGCCGTGCTGACCACCGAGGGGCCGGTGCTGGTGCTCGCGGGCGCGGGGACGGGGAAGACGGCGGCGCTCACCCGGCGGCTGGCGCACCTGTTATGGACGCGCAAGGCATATCCCAGCGAAATCCTGTCGGTGACCTTCACCAACAAGGCCGCGCGCGAAATGCGCGAGCGCGTCGGGCAGCTGGTCGGCGACGTGGTCGAGGGGATGCCGTGGCTCGGCACCTTCCACGCGATCGGCGCGAAGATGCTGCGCCGCCATGCCGAGCTGGTCGGGCTGCACAGCAACTTCACCATCCTCGACACCGACGATCAGTTACGCCTGCTGAAACAGCTTATCCAGGCCGAGGAACTGGACGAGAAACGCTGGCCCGCGCGGCAATTGGGCGGGCTGATCGACAGCTGGAAGAACAAGGGGCTGACGCCCGACATGCTCGATGCCGGCGACAATGAAAGCTACGCCAATGGCCGCGGGCAGCATATGTACGCGCTGTATCAGGAGCGGCTGAAGGCGCTCAACGCCTGCGATTTCGGCGATTTGCTGCTCCACATGCTCACCATATTGCGCACGCATCGCGAGGTGCTGGAGCAATATCAGCAGCGCTTCCGCTACATCATGGTCGACGAGTATCAGGATACGAACAGCGTCCAGTATCTCTGGCTGCGCCTACTTGCGCAGGAGCGCAAGAATATCTGCTGTGTCGGCGACGATGATCAGTCGATCTACAGCTGGCGCGGCGCGCAGGTGGAGAATATCCTCAAGTTCGAAAAGGATTTTCCCGGTGCCAAGGTGATCCGGCTCGAACAGAATTACCGATCGACGCCGCATATCCTGGGCGCGGCATCGGGCGTGATCGCGCAGAATAGCGGGCGGCTGGGCAAGACTTTGTGGACCGAGCTCGACGCGGGCGAGAAAGTGCGCGTGATCGGCGTGTGGGACGGGCCGGAGGAGGCACGCCGCGTCGGCGACGAGATCGAGCGCGGGCAGCGCGACGGCAAATCGCTCGACGATTTCGCGATCCTCGTGCGCGCGCAGCATCAGACCCGCGAATTCGAGGATCGGTTCATCGCGATCGGCCTGCCCTATCGCATCGTCGGCGGCTTCCGCTTCTACGAGCGCGCCGAAATCCGCGATGCGCTCGCCTATCTGCGCGTGGTGGCGCAGCCGGCGGACGATCTGGCGTTCGAGCGGATCGTCAACACTCCCAAGCGCGGCCTCGGCGACAAAGCGGTGGCGAAGGTGCATCAGCTTGCCCGGCGCGAGGGGGTACCGCTCACCACCGCGGCGGCGCGCATTCTCGATACCGACGAACTGACGCCGCAGGCGCGGCGGTCGCTCGGCAATCTCGCCGGCGATTTCGCGCGCTGGCGGGCGATGGGCGAGGAATTGCCGCATCCCGAACTGGCGCGGCAGATCCTCGACGAAAGCGGCTATACCGCGATGTGGCAGGCGGATCGCTCGGCCGAGGCGGCGGGGCGGCTGGAAAACCTAAACGAACTCGTCCGGGCGATGGAGGAATATGAAACGCTCGGCGCGTTCCTCGAACATGTCAGCCTGGTCATGGACAATGATGCCAACGCCGAAGAGGCGAAGGTGACGATCATGACGATCCACGCCGCCAAGGGGCTGGAATTCGACACCGCATTTCTGGTCGGGTGGGAAGAAGGCGTCTTCCCCAGCCAGCGCGCGCTGGACGAAGGCGGTCAGGCGAGCCTCGAGGAGGAACGCCGCCTCGCCTATGTCGCGATCACGCGCGCGCGGCGAGTGGCGGTGATCCTGCACGCGGCGAACCGGCGCATCTACGGCCAGTGGACGAGCAGCATCCCCAGCCGCTTCGTCGGCGAACTGCCCGGCGAACATCACGAGGCGGAAACGACGATGAGCGGCGGCGAAAGCCTGTGGCGCGCCAACTGGAGCGAGCGCAGCGATCCCTTCGCCGATGTGTCACGCGGCACCGGGCGCGGCCCGGGCTGGCAACGCGCGGCGGGCGTCGACTTGAAGAACCCCGGCGGCGGCTACACCAAACGCAGCTTCAACCGCGAACCCGCGCGCGTGCTCGAAAGCAAAGCCAGCGCGGTAAGCTTCGGCGCCAAGCCGCGCGAGGATTTGTCGCTGGGCCAGCGCGTCTTCCACCAGAAATTCGGATACGGCACGATCGCGGAGATCGAAGGCAACAAGCTCGAGATCGATTTCGAACAGGCCGGGCGGAAGCGGGTTATGGATAGCTTTGTGAGTTTGGGGTGAGCCTCCGTCAGCCATCAAGCTCAGCTACACGTTCCAAAATCTGCTTTTCGAACTTGTAGATATCGACAGGCCCTGAAACCGACTGCCGCGTTTCGTCCTTGCCCACAAATGTGCCGAGATAACGCGAAGTGGGACTGTTGAAATGCATCCGGGCAATCGTCTTGCGGTTGTTATCATCAAGAAGGACCGCGCAGTAGGACTGCGCATCGCGGATCACCACCCTGTTAGGATCAGTAACGCGGGCCGCGATGGCACGGATGATATTGAAACCGGCAATCTCGTCCTCGGTCGTGACGATCCCGCCTATATCGGCCTCGCCCGCTGCCACATCTTCCGGTGCATTCGAGGCGCTCAACGCCGACGTCAGGCGTTCGTTCACCCGATCCCGAATCAGGCTTGCGATTGAAGCTACAATCAGGCTCTCGAACTGCGATTTGACCGCAGCGGTGATCCTGCCGCCTTCGTGGACCCGACCCGCAATCAATCGGACAAACTCCTCGGAAGGTTCCTGAAATTCCTTCTGGAGTTCCTTGTAGACCAAGGTCTGGAGCTTCAGATTGCCCGCTTCCTGCACGATCTTCTCGATATCGAAGCCAGCTTTGGTGAAGCTCTCCAACGTCCGAAAATCGGTCTTGCGCAAGGCGTCGATCTGAAGCGTGAAGAAGGGACGTTCATCCATCTTGTTCGGCGTGTCGATGTCCGAGAAGAACTTGTACACAATTCCGTTCGTCAGGATCGCGATGCGCGCATCCGTCACGGAGAAATAACGAAAGAGCTGCGAGGCGTGGGCAATGTCGAGCTCGACATTTGCCGGTTTGCATTCCACCAATATCGCTACGCCGCCGGAATGGCATACCGCATAGTCGACTTTCTCTCCTCTCTTGGTTCCAACGTCACAAGTGAACTCGGGAACCACCTCCGAGGGGTTGAAGACGTTGTAACCAAGCGCCTGCAGAAAAGGCATGACAAGAGCGTTCTTCGCCGCTTCTTCGGTAAGCAGCACTTCTCGATGCTCGCGCGCTACCTGAGCAACCTCACTGAGCTTTGTTTCCAGTTCCAAGCTCACCTCCCCACGTTATCTTTCGATACACTATTGCGATTTGACCGTTACGCAAGAGGAATAGCACGGACAACTTCTGGGCCATTGAGACCTCACCCTGTCACGCCGGAGAGATAGACATCGGCAAGCTGCCTCAGGCACACCTCGCCTTGCTCACCCTTGCATGATAGCGCTACCTTAACGGTTATAATTGTGAGGGGACCTTCCATGCACCGCCGCGATTTTCTAGCCACCACCGCGCTCGGTATCGGCGCCGCCACCGCGCCCTCGGCGCTCGCGAAGCAAAGCGCCGCGCCGGAACTGCTCGCCCCTACCCCGCCGATGGGCTGGAACAGCTGGAACAGCTTTGCGACGACGATCACGCAGGATCAGGCGCTGGAGACGGCGACGATCATGGCGGAGAAGCTGCTGCCTGCGGGCTATGACGTCTTCACCATCGACATCCAGTGGTATGAGCCCGAAGCATCGAGCTATACCTATAACAGCGCGCCGAAGCCCGAGATGGACGGTTATGGCCGACTGCTCCCCGCGCCCAATCGCTTTCCGTCCTCGGCGGGCGGCAAGGGATTCGCGCCGATCGCCGAACAGGTGCATGCGCTGGGGCTGAAGTTCGGCATCCACTTGATGCGCGGCATTCCGCGGCTGGCGGTCGAGCGCGACTTGCCGGTGCTCGGCACACGCTACACCGCGCGCGATATTGCCGACACCTCCAGCATCTGTCCGTGGAACCCGGACATGTACGGCGTCGACATGCGCAAGCCCGGCGCGCAGGCCTATTATGACAGCGTCTTCGCGCTCTACGCCTCCTGGGGCGTCGATTTCGTCAAGATGGACGATATGAGCCGCCCCTATGACGCGCATGCGCCCGAGATCGAGGCGGCGCATCACGCCATCGCCGCGACCGGGCGGCCGATCGCGCTCAGCCTGTCGCCCGGCGAAACGCCGGTGCCGCGCGCCGATCATGTCGCGCGCTATGCCCAGATGTGGCGGATCAGCGACGATTTCTGGGATAGCTGGGACCTGCTCGCGGCGCAGTTCACGCGGCTGGAAAACTGGAACGCGCATCGCCGGCCGGGCGGCTGGCCCGATGCCGACATGCTGCCGCTCGGCCGGCTCGCGCTCGGCGATCGCGACACCAACTTCACGCCCGACGAACAGCGCACGGTGATGACGCTGTGGTCGATCGCGCGTTCGCCGCTGATCATGGGCGGCGACCTGCGCTATCTGGACGCCGCCACGCTGGCGCTGCTCACCAACCGCGAAGTGCTGGCGGTCAATCAGGCGAGCACCGACAATCGCCCGCATTTCATCGCCGACGGCATGCGGCTGTGGACCGCGCGCGCTGCGGACGGGCGGGACCGCTATCTGGCGCTTTTCAACCTGACCGACGAAGCGCAGACCATCGGCGCGCGGTTCGACCTGATCGGGCTGCCGCAAGGCTGGCGTGCGCGCGACCTGTGGCGCGGCGCGGATGTCGGCGCGTTCGGCGATCGGTTCGAACAACGAATCGCCGCGCATGGTGCCGGCCTCTATCGCCTGACACGGGCAGGCTGAATGCCGTCAATGCCATATGCCGCAGCGGAACGTTTCGGGCATCGAACGGGTTGAGTGCGCAAAGGAGACCGCACCATCATGCATCGTACCCTCGCCGCCGGAATCGCGGCCGCAACCCTGCTCGCCCCGTTGCCCGCGCTGGCGCAGGACACCCCTTCGCGGACCCGTGTCGGGATCGGTCCGCAGGTCACGCCGAGCTTCCCGGGATCGGACGATGTCAGCTTCAGCCCGATGTTCGAGTTTTCCCGCGCCCGGGGCAGCGAAATCTTCGATTTCGAAGCGCCCGACGAAAGCATCGGCATGCCGATCCTGCGCAGCGGGCCGTTCGAAATCGGCCCCGCCTTCAACTTTCAGGGCGCGCGCGGCAAGCATGAGGCGGGCGTCGAACTGACCAAGGTCGATTTCACCGTCGAGCTGGGCGGCTTCGCCAATCTGTGGGTTGTCGACAATGTCCGGCTTCGCGCGGAGGCACGCTATGGCGTCAACGGGCATGAAGGACTGATCGGCACGCTGAGCGGCGACTATGTCGCGCGTGACGGCGACCAGTGGCTGTTTTCGATCGGGCCGCGCGTGACCTTTGCCGGCAATGGCTATGAAAGCGCCTATTTCGATGTGACGCCGGGCGACGCAATCACTTCCGGCCTGCCGGTCTATGACGCCGATGGCGGGCTGCATTCGGCGGGCGCCGCGGCGGCCTATCTGCAAAAGATCGACCGGCGCTGGAGCGTCTATGGCTATGTCAAATATGATCGGCTGCTGGGCGACGGAAAAGATTCCCCGATCGTGACGCAGCTGGGATCGCGCGACCAGTTTTCGGGCGGCATCGCGCTGTTCTACACCTTCGGCGCGGCGCGCGACTGACGCACGCTCACCGCACGCCGCGAAGGATGCCCCCGTTGCGCCGCGGCACGCAGGGACGCCCGTTCACCGGCGCATCGAACGCACCATAGGGCGTGGAAACAAAGCCGCCGGAGGGCGTGCGGGTGGACAGCCACCCCGCCCCCATATTGGCATGGCCGGGACATGGCCGGATCGCCTGATACGGGCCGCGCGCGGGCGCCGCATAGCTGGCGGAATCGCGCGCACGATTGCGCTGATAGCGGCGGATCTGCGCGCGCTTGCGTTCAAGGCAGGTCTGGCTGAGCCCGCGATATTCGCCGTTACGATAGACTTCGCATTGGGCATAGTCGCCGCGGCTCAGAGTTTGCGCCCCGGCAGGCTCGGCGAACAGGAGCCCGGCTCCGGTCAGCGCCAGCGCCGCAATGATGGTTTGCGCGTGCATCGTAGCTCCCCTTGGTTTCCGCCACCCGTTACGGATGTGGAATCAAGGCGCTGAACCGACGATGAACTCGCGTCAGCGCGCGCCGCTTCCGCTCTCCCCGGCATTGCGCAGCAGGCCGTCGATCGGATGGACCGCACCGTTGCGCGCCACTTCGGTTCCCGGCAGCAGCCGCGCACGAGCGCCGTCGCGCGTGGTCACGACGATCCCGTCGCGGTCGTCGCGGAAGGTGAGGATAGTATCGTCCATCGTCGTCATTTCCACTTCGCCGCCATTGACTTCGATGGCGTTGACGATGTCGCGATCGGTGAGCAGCCCGGGCACGATATGACCGCGCAGCAGCGATGCCGCCAGCGCGCCCGACTGCGCAGCGTCGCCGCCGAGCGCATCGCCGGCCTCGCCCAGCGCGGCATAGGCATCGTCCAGCGGCGCGAAGATCGTATAGGGGCCGATCCCGTCGAGCGCCTGCTGCAGCCCCGCGGTGCGCACCAGCGCGCCGGTGCGATCGAGGCGGTCGGTCGCTTCAAGCGCCGCCGCGACGGTGCGGTCGCTGGGCGCCAGCGCCTCGGTCCGTCCGGCTTCTTCGGCATTTCCGCATGCCGCCAGTGCCAGGGCAAAGGCCAGCCCCGGCGCGAATGTCGCACGCATCGCGCAACTCTCCTTGTTGTTTTTCCCGCGCCGCATCGCTTCAGCCCAGCAACTCGATTGCCGCCTGAACCAGCCGCGTCGTCGGGTCGATCCGATAGACGTAACCGTCCGAATACCGGTACCAGGACCGGTCGGTGTCCCGATAGCGGTCGCGATAGGCATTGGGGACATTGTAGACACCGTAGCCGGCCGGCATCGGCGATCCGATCTTCCATTCGTCGCCCGTCAGCAACGCCGCAACCGATTGGATCATCTGCCTTTTCGGATCGACGCCGTAAATCACGCCATTGGCGTAGCGATAGGATTCCACATCCGAATAGCCATAGTAATCGGCATGATAGGCGGGAACGGGATCGCCGGCATAGCCGCCCGGCCAGCTCCGCCCTTTCGCCAGCGCGCCGCCCAGAAGCGGCAGCCAGGACATGACCGCGCCGTCCGCCGGGTTGAGCCGATAGAGATAGCCGCCGGCATGGCGATATTGCGATCTGTCGTTACCCGTAGGCGATCGCCACCACCCGTCATACCAGCGGCGCTGGGCAATCAGCCGCCGCGCCTCCCCAGGCGGAAGGCATGGCTCGGCCCGCTTCGCCAGACCGGGAGGACAGCCGTCGATCAGGCCGACCGACCGTACCGGCAAATGCTCTATGTCGCGCGGATGCCGGATATGCGAGGTTCGGCCGGCGGTCGCTGTGCGCCCGAAGTCACGCGCGCGTGCGCGCTGTGCGGCATCGCCTCCCGCGCCGTTTCGTCCGCCCGGTGCGATATCGGCGGCGGCGCGGCGGGCTTGACGTTCGAGAGCCCCGCGCGCGACCAGCTGCGGCCCTCCGCGATTTTCCGCGCGTTCGGGACGCCCTGTCTCCCGCTCCCGCTGCGCAGGACGCCGGGAGCGAGCATCGCCCTTGCCCGCATGCCCGCGCGGTTCGGCGCGCCGATCGTCCCGCAACCCGGGACCATTTTCGCCGCGATGCGATTGGGCGCCGGCGGATCCGGCGAACAGGATGAGCGCAGTCGCCGACACGGCAAGGGTGGTACGCATGTTACTCTCCGAAGCATTGCTTCATGGAACGGCGAAGGACCGTGCGGGTTCCTGCACATTGGCTGATCCGTCGGTCTCGACAAGCCGGGGGCGATAGCCCTAAGCTTGGCGCTTCCGGCCGTTTCCGGGCGGGCTTCGCAGGATCGGGCAGCCAAAACGCAGGGGGTATGAAGATGGGGATTTTGTCGCGTATCAAGGCACTGTTCGGAGGCAGCAAGAAGAGCGCGCCACCGCCTCCCGCCGCGCCCGCCGCCCCGGCTCCGGCGGCCGCTCCGCCGCCCCCGCCGGCGCCCGCCCCCGCGCCCAAGCCGGAACCCAGCGAACCGGTAAAGGCTGGCGCGACCAAGGCAACCGCACCCAAGACTGCCGCCAGCAAGGCTCCGGCGAAGCCCAAGCCGGCGTCGGCGCAAGCTCCGGTGAAGGCCGGTGCGACCAAGGCGGCGCCCAAACCGGCCGAAAAGCCCAAGGCCGAGCCCGCCAAGAAGGCTGCCGCCAAGCCCAAGGCAGCGGCGAAACCCAAAGCGGCGCCCGCCAAGGAAAAGGCCGCACCGGCGCCCGCCAAGGCGCCGGCCACCGACAAGCGCACCCGCGCGGAACTCTATGAGGAAGCCAAGAAGCGCGACATTCCCGGACGCTCGTCGATGACGCGCGACCAGCTGATCGAAGCGCTTTCGAAATAAGGGCCCGCGGGCGGCGTTCATCGCCGCCCCCACCCTATCCGGCCGGAATGTCCGCCGCGCCGCCGATCCGCTTTTTGAGGAAATAGCGGCGACTGCCCACGGGATGGTCCTCGATCGTCCCGTAGAGCTCGAAACCGAGCTTCTCGTAAAATCCGCGCGCCTGAAATTCGAAGGTGTCGAGCCGGATGCCGACACAACCGTCGGCACGTGCAATCGCCTCCGCGCGCGCCATCAGCCGCGCGCCGATCCCCTGCCCGCGCGCACTCTCGGGCACGACGAGCAATTCGACGAACAGCCAGTCATAGCCGATGGTACCCCACAGGCCGCCCCGGTCGCTGTTATCGGCATCGCGCAGCAGGATCGCCACCGGGCGAAAGCCGCCATCCCCTGCACGCGCGACATTATAGGCGCGCAGCGGTGCCAGCACCGCCTCGCGATGCCGCGCGTCTGGCGCTTCCGGCTCGTGCAGCCGGAAGCCGCCGCCCTGCGCCATCAGAATACCGCGCGCGGGCTCGGATCGCCCATCATCGCCTGGCGCACCAGCGGGATCGGCGGGCCGCCATAGCTCAGGAACTGATCGTGGAACGCCTTCCACGCCTTGCGCCCGCCATTTCGGGCGGTCCAGTCGGCGCGCAGCTTGCGGATCATCAGCTTGCCCATCGTATAGTTGAGGAACGCCGGGTCGTAGGTACCGCGCGCCGCCTGCTGCCGCGCATTGCCTTCGTCGATATAGCATTGCTGCTGGAACATCTGCTGCGCCTCGGCCTGGGTCATGCCCTGCGCATGCAGGCCGATCGCGGCGAGGAAGCGGCAATTGCGCAGCAACGCATTGGAAAGCTGGCCGATATGCGTTGCGGGGTCGCCCTCGCGCAGCCCGGCCTCCCACATCATTTCCTCGCTGTAATGCGCCCAGCCTTCGGCGAAGGCATAGCCTACGAAAATCTGCCCCAGCACCGATTGCGAACGATTGGCGTGGAGGAACTGGAGGAAATGCCCCGGCATGATTTCATGCACGGTGGTGAACAGCAGATCGGGCTCGGCCGGGATATAGGCGCGTTGCACCTCGGCCGGCCAGCTCGGATCGGGCGGCGAGATATAGTAGATGGACGGCAGCCCCTTATCGAAGGGTCCGGGAATATCGATATAGGCCGAATTCTGCCGATTGTACGGCGGTGATTCGCGCACCTGCGCTTCTTCTGTGCCGGGGATCGAAACGAGGTCGTGCTCGATCACGAATTGCCGCAGCTCGGGTATCTGCCCCTGTGCGGCTTCGACCACGCCGCCCTCGGGCTTTTCGGCGGACATTTTGGCGACACATTCGGCGATCGTCGCGTCCGGCGCGAATTTGGCGCATTCGGCGGCGAGCGCATCCTGGTTGCGCTTCAAATCGGCCAGTCCGACCTTGACCAGCGCATCGATCGAGATGTCGACGCCCTCAGTCTGCTTCAGCATCCGCTGAAAACGCTCGGGCCCCAGTGCGAAATCCTGCGCCGCCTTGTCGCGCTGACCGGCAAGCCAGTCGCGCAGGTCGCGCATCGCGCGCGCAGCCGGAGCGGCCGCGGCATCATAGGCTCGCTGCAGATCGGCATCGGCGACATCGGCGAACGCCGCCTTGCCGTCGCCGACATAATAATCGGCAAAGCCGCCAAAGGCCGCCACGCCATAGTCGATGAAGCTCGCCGGCAGCGGCTGCTGCAGATTGGCCCGGACCGCGGCGGCGGCGGCGGGAACATTCTCGAGATAGACGACCATCGCCCGCATGCGCGTCGCCGGGTCGGCATATTCGCGCGCGACATAGACGTTGGGATCGAAGCTGCCGACATACCAGGCGGGGTTCTTGTGCGGCTGGTCGGCATCCTCGAGCCAGAACAGCGCCCCTTCCGCCACCTTCACCAGATAGTCGCGCTCGAACCGGTCGTGGATGTCGAGCCCGGTAAAGCCGCGCGCCTGCCGGATCGTTTCCTTCAGGAAGCTGCCGCGCCGCTTGAGGCCTTCGCTGCTCCAGTCGGGCAGGCGGCCGTCATATTCGTGCCGCCCCTGATAGACGGCGAAAGCGGGATCGAGTTCGAACCAGCGTTCGATCGTGTCGTCGCGAAACTGCGACCAATTGCCCGCCTGCAGCGCCGACTGATTGCCGGTTATCGGGTTGTCTGCCGCCGGAGAACATCCTGCCATCGCCAATATCCCCAGAATGAGCGGCAAGCGTATCCGCATTCTCGTTTGTCTCCAGTTCCGAACCCGCCATCACAATGGCAATTCGCGGCGCAGATTGCCAGTCCCACCCGGCTTTCGACGCCAGCGAAAATCCTTCATTGCCGATCGGGCTCGCGCGCGACTAAGGCGGACAGAATGCCCAGCCATCCGCTTTCCGTCCATAACTTCCGCGTTTACTGGATCGCCCGCTTCTGCGCCACGCTGGCGCAGATGGCGATGGTGATCGTCATCGGCTGGCAGGTCTACGACCTTGCCCGCGAAACGATGGGGATCAAGGAAGCCTCGTTCCAGCTCGGTCTGATCGGCGTCGCGCAGTTCCTGCCGCTGCTCGCGCTGTCGCTCTTCGCCGGCTGGGTCGCCGATCATCTCGATCGGCGCTGGATCGCGCGCGCGTCGGTCGCGCTCGAAGCGGGGTGCGCGATCACCCTCGCCTGGCTGACCTGGACCGACACCATCTCGCTGCCCGCATTGTTCGGCATCGCCGCGCTGCTCGGCGTCGCGCGTGCCTTTGCCGGGCCCGCCCTGCAGGCGCTGGCCCCCAATCTCGTCCCGCCCGCGCTGCTCCCTACCGCGATCGCGCTGAGCTCGGTCTCCTGGCAGGTCGGCGTCGTGATCGGTCCGGCGCTGGGAGGCTATCTCTATGCCGGTGCCGACTGGCTCCCCTACACCGTTTCGGGCGGACTGTTCCTGACATCGCTGCTGATGCTGATGCTGATCACTCCGGTGGCGCGATCGGCGGTGCGCAAGGCGCGCAATCCCTGGCTGCAGATGATCGAAGGGCTACACTATGTCCGCCGCAACCGGCTGGTGCTCGGCGCGATCTCGCTCGATCTGTTCGCGGTGCTGCTGGGCGGCGCGACGGCGATGCTGCCGGTCTATGCCCGCGACATCCTTCAGATCGGCGCCGACGGCCTCGGCCATTTGCGCGCCGCCCCGGCGATCGGCGCCGTGGTGACCGCCGCCCTGTTTTCCTGGCGGCCGCTGCGCACCGAAGTTGGGCGTAAGATGCTGTGGGCAGTCGCGGGCTTCGGGCTCGCCACGGTCGTCTTCGGGTTCGCGGGCCCGATCATGACCGGCATGATGGGCGACGATGCCGTCGGCAGCGACTGGTCGCCGGCGGTGCTGCTTTCGCTTGTCGCGCTGTTCGCGCTCGGCGCGTTCGACATGGTGTCGGTCTATGTCCGCCAGTCGCTGATCCAGATTTACACCCCGGACGACATGCGCGGGCGCGTGGGCGCGGTATCGACGCTGTTCATTTCCGGCTCGAACGAACTGGGCGAAGCCGAATCGGGCTTTCTCGCCGCATTGATCGGACCCGTGGCGGCAGTGGTCGGCGGCGGGATCGGCGCAATTCTCGTGACCGGCCTCTGGGCCAAAATCTTCCCTGAACTGATCCACGCGCGCACTTTCGATCCGCCGGATTCGCGCGGGGACGACGATTCAACCGCGAAATCCGGTTGAATATTCAACGCCCTGCAGCCTTTACCGAAACTTTGCTTTCGCTGGCGTAACATTGTCCCAACAGCGGCGGGGGACAGGAAATGCGCGAGCCGCGCGCCACACAGGATCACAGCGACCCGGTTCGCGGACACTCGCCGCATCTGGCGGTTCGTCGCGGCTCGCGCCTGCTCTCGGCGGCGGTGGCCACGGCGATCTTCCTGTGGCTGACGACCAGCATCACGGGCGCCGCGCGCGGACCCGGACTGCTGCTTGCCACCTGCTATCTGGTCGCGCTGTTCCTGCTGCTCGCCGCGCGCGACATGAACCGCGACACGCTCCCGGCGCCATCGATCGCGTCGGCCTTTGCCGAAGGGGCGGTGTGGCATGCGCTGTGCGGCGCCTTTCTGATATTTCTGGGGCCGCTCGTCTTTCTCGGCTTCGTGATCGCCGGGGGTGCGGGAACCGCGGCCTATCGCTGGCTCAACGCCCCGCGCTGAGCGATCAAGCCTTGCGCAAGCGGGCAGCTCGCCCCAAGTCGCTTCTCCTGAGATAATCGGAGGAAGCGATGAAGGCCCAGACGATCCTCGAAACGATCGGCAATACCCCGCATATCCGCATGCAGCGGCTGTTCCCGGATGCCGAAGTATGGATCAAGTCCGAACGGAGCAATCCCGGCGGATCGATCAAGGACCGCATCGCACTCGCCATGATCGAGGCGGCGGAGAAATCGGGCGACCTCAAGCCCGGCGGCACGATTGTCGAGCCGACCAGCGGCAATACCGGCGTCGGACTGGCAATGGTCGCGGCGGTGAAGGGATACAAGCTGATCCTCGTCATGCCCGAAAGCATGTCGATCGAGCGGCGGCGGCTGATGCTCGCCTATGGCGCCAGCTTCGACCTCACGCCGCGCGAAAAGGGCATGAAGGGCGCGATCGAACGCGCGGCTGAGATCGTTTCCGAAACACCCGGCGCATGGATGCCGCAGCAGTTCGAGAATCCGGCCAATGTCGACGTGCACGTCCGCACCACCGCGCAGGAAATCCTCAACGACTTCGCCGACAGCCCGCCCGATGTGGTGATTACCGGCGTGGGCACCGGCGGCCATATCACCGGGGTTGCGGAAACGCTCAAGAAAAGCTGGCCGGACCTCAAGGTCTATGCGGTGGAGCCCGCAGCCTCGCCGGTCATTTCGGGCGGTCAGCCCGGCCCGCACCCGATTCAGGGCATCGGCGCCGGTTTCGTCCCCGCCAATCTCCACACCAATGCGATCGACGGCGCGATCCAGGTCGATGCCGAAGTCGCCAAGGACATGGCCCGCCGCGCCGCGCGCGAGGAAGGCATGCTGGTGGGAATCAGCTCGGGCGCGACTCTGGCGGCGATTCTCCAGAAGCTGCCCGATCTGCCCGCCGGTTCGCGCGTCCTGGGGTTCAATTATGATACAGGTGAGCGCTATCTATCTGTTTCTGAGTTCCTTCCTGAGGCGTGAAACGATTCGACGTTAACCGGGGATTCAGGTTAGGCTGCACGAGTCGGGGATAAATCGCTAGAGACTTCCGGGGGGAACTCGTGCGCAATGCCATGATTTGCGTCAGCATTATGCTGGCGGTGTTTTTGGGTTGGCCGCTGGCCTTTGGCGGCAATGGGGAAGCGGGCTATGGTCCGCAGCTGGCGAAGCCGGATTCGGCGGCGGCCGCTCAGGTGCAGCCGACCGAATCGCCAACGGCGGCCGTGGCCGACACCAAGGGCGAACCGGAAGCCGCTTCGCACCAGGGCCCGCCGGAAAGCTGTTACAACCACTATCAGCGCGCAGTGCGGCTTTGCCCCGCGAATCGGGGCGCCGGCTGTCGGCTGAAGGCGGCGGACGACTGGGATCTGTGCGAAGCCCGGGGGATTTGGCCCGAGGACTGAGACGCTCGGGTCCGAATGGCTCAACTTTGCGTCGATTGACCGCGCGGCGACTTGCGCTTGTTCGCGCGCGCACTAGGTGCTGCGCACGATGATTCATCCTTGCGCCCGAAGTGGCCCCGACGGGCCCCTGCCCGCCGTCCTGCGGGCGCGCTGAGAATGCGCGCAGTGCATCACAGCCTGCACGGCGTTTCGCCGCGGATGCGCATGCTGCTGGCGACGGTCGGCTGCGTGGCGATCGCGCTGCCTTCAATCGTCGTGGCCACGGTGCCGCGTGCCGTGCCGATCCCGCCCGAAGCGGTCGAGGCGGTCCAGCCCGCGCGCATCGTACCCAAGGAAGAGCTGCCGCCGGTCGAGCCCGTCGATTTCGTCAAGGTCGAACCGGAAAGCGCGCGCGCGATCAATGCCGCGGTTCCGTTCTCTGACCTGCCCAACCCCGCCGCGCGCGCTTTTCGCGTATCCGGCGCGGCCGCCGACCAGGCGCGCGCCGTCGATTGCCTTGCCGCCGCCGTCTATTACGAAGCGGGCGACGATCGCGAAGGGCAGCAGGCAGTCGCGCAGGTCGTGCTCAACCGCGTGCGGCATCCCGCTTTCCCCAACACCGTCTGCGGCGTGGTATTTCAGGGATCGGAACGCAGTACCGGCTGCCAGTTCACCTTCACCTGCGACGGGGCAATGGCACGCCGCCCGGCCGAGGCGGCGTGGCGGCGCGCCCGCGAAACCGCCCGCGGCGCCCTGAACGGCGACGTCTATGCCGAAGTCGGCCACGCCACGCACTATCACACCGACTGGGTCGTGCCCTATTGGAGCTCGAGCCTTGAGAAGATCACCGAGGTGCACGGCCACCTCTTCTTCCGTTGGACGGGATGGTGGGGCACGCCGCGCGCCTTCTCGCGCGCCTATGCCGGTGCCGAACCGCTCGAGCCGCTGCTTGCCGCGCTTTCCGGCGATCATGGCGAAGCACCCGAAGCATCGGGAGAAAAGGCCGCCGAAATCGCGCCCGACGCCTTGCCCAAGCCGACCGCGAGCGATCCCGACAGCTTCCTCGTAACGCTCGACCCGGGCATGGACGCCGCTGAGTTTCCCGCACTGGCGATTCGCGTGTGCGGCGATCGCAAGCGCTGCAAGTTCATGGGCTGGATGCCGGAGGACAGTACGCCCAACCGGCTGCCGCTGGCATCCGACCAGGTCGCGACGATGGCGTTCAGCTATCTGCGCATGGGCGGACAGAGCTACAGCAAGGCATTGTGGAACTGCGATCGGTTCGATCGGCCGAGTCCGCTGCAATGCATGCGCCCGCAGCCGCTGGCGAGCCCACGGCAGGAATCGTCGATCACCATTCCGCCCCGCCCCGCCCCGAGTGCCGCGCCCGAGGGCCCGGCAGGCCTTGCCGGTGTGCGGCGCGCGCCCACCGCTCGGCCCGAACCGGTGGTTCCCGCCCTGCCCGCCAACGGCAGCGCCGCACGCGAATAGCGAAGCTTCAGATCCGGGCGATCAGCGCGCGTGCGACGTCGCCCGCCTCCGCGACTGGAAGGTCATGGATGTCGGGGCGATCGCGCCCCGTCTCCCCGGCGGTGGAAATCAGCACCGTGGCAACCCCGAACAGCCGCTGCAGCAGCGTCCGGTGCAGCGTCACCATCTGGATCCGGTCATAGGGCAGCACCCATTGGCGCCGGGTGAGCACGCCGCGCCGGACCTGCAGGCTATCCTCACGCAGCGCATAGCCGTGATACCGCCGCTGCAGCAGCGCCGCGCCGACAATGAAGGGAATCGCAGCCAGCACCGGCCAGGCAGGGGGCAGCCAGATCACCAGCCCGATCAGCAACGCGGTAGGCAGCAGCCCCTGTTTCAGGAACGCGCGCGGCACATGCGCTGCGGCCACGCGCCGCAGGCCGACCGATTCGAAGTTCGGCAGATGCGCAACCGCCATCAGCTCGGCGATCGCGGGATCGCGGACGAACGGCGCGATCCGGTGGCGCCCGCCGGGATCGTCGCTGCCGCCCAGCGTCTGCACCGACAGGTCCGCATAGCCGAGCATTCCGCGCAGCCATATGCGACGCACAAGCCCCATCTGGATGCGCGGAATGGAAAGGATACTCTCGCCGCGACTGAGCAACCCGGTCACGCGCCGCAACCGGCCCTTGTGCAGCGTCAGGCGAAAGTCGAAATCGCGCAGGATCGTCCTGATCATTCCCGACAACAGGCCAAGCAGGACCAGCAGCAGCGGCAGAAACAGCAGCTGGCTGGTGGAAAAGTCCGCGCGATGCAGTTCGAGCCAGTCGAACAGGTCGCCAACGTCATAGCCAGTGAAATCGTCGAGAAACTGCAACAGGCCGAACGCCGCCGCGACCCAGAAAAGCGAAAAGCTGAGCAGGCCCGAGAGCAGCAATTGCCCGAAGCCGAGCCGGTAGAGCAAAGTCTCGCGTTCCGCCTCCGTCGGCGCAGCGACCGCGCCCGAGTCAGGCTGCGCCTCGCCGCGCACCACGACACGCAGCCGCCGCGCCTCATCGAGCGAAACCATGTCGAGCAGCGCCTCGTCCGCCCCGCCCCCGCCGGTTTCCATGCGGACACGGGCGAGATTGAACATTCGCTGCACCAGATTCTGCTCGATGCCGATATCCTGAATGCGCTGCAGCGGGATCGCGCGGCGGTGGCGGCTGAGCAGGCCGCTGTCGATCACCAGTTCCTCGTCGGTCAGGCGATAGGTGGTGCGCAACCAGCCGAGCCAGTGCAGGAACAGCATCAGCGCCGCGCCGATGCCCAGCGCGGCGACGACCACCAGCCCGCCCCGGCTCCACAGCGCCGCAACGATCGCGACCGCCGCCGGGATGTTGGACCGTGCGCCGGTGATCAGCGAAAAGAAGGGCGTGATCGGGTGGAGCCGGCGGACTTCGCCTTCCGCTTCGTCGCCTACCACGGTTCGCCCGTGATGCGGGGGCGGATATCATCGCGCATCGCTTCGGCCTCCTCATAGCGCAGGCCGGGCAGCACGACGCTGCTGCCTGCGGTATGGATCACCAGGGTGGCGATGCCGAACCAGCGTTCGAACAGGCTGCGGGTGATGTCGATATGCTGAACGCGGGCGATCGGCACGATGCTGTGCACACGCTCGAACCAGCCGTGGCCCACATGCAGCTCGCGCCCGGTATAGGCATAGCCGAGACGCTTCCAGCGGCGGTGGGCGGCGATGAAGATCGACCAGAGGCCGATCACCAGCACCGGCCCGGCAATCACGCCGAGCGGCCAGCCCCATTCACGATGTGCGAAATAATCGCCGAGCGCAGCGGCGGCGACATAGAAGACCGTCCGCCGCAGCGCCTGAAGCCGCAAGACGTGCAGATATCCCCGATCGACGGGCTCGAGCGGAACGGGATCGAGTACCACGCTCCGCTTAGGCCATAGCGGGCGCGCTTTCTCAAGTGAAAGCGCGCCCGTCGGTGGCGATCAGGCGGCTTCGAACGCTTCGGGTTCGAGCGCCATGATGCTGTCGCTGCCGGCTTCGACCTGCGCGCGCAGCGAAGCAGTGCGCGGCAGGATGCGGTCGGCATAATAGCGCGCCGTCACAAGCTTGGTTTCGAGGAATTTGGTATCGGCACCATCCTCGCCCAGCGAACCTTGCGCGGCAGTCGCCATGCGCAACCACATCAGGCCGATCGCGACGACGCCGGTCATTTCCATAAACGGATAGGCGGCGGCGCCCGCGTCGTTCGGATTCTTCATCCCGTTTGCGGCGAGCCACATCGTCGAAGCCTGCATGTCGCCAAGCGCCTTTTCCAGCTTGCCGGCGAATTCGGCCAGCTTCTCGTCCTTCTTGGCTTCGGCGATTTCACCGGCGACCTGTTTGAAGAAGGCCTGGACCGCGCGGCCGCCCTTGCGGGCGAGCTTGCGGCCGACCAGGTCCATCGCCTGCACGCCGTTGGTGCCTTCATAGATCATCGCGATACGGGCATCGCGGACATATTGCTCCATGCCCCATTCGGCGATGTAGCCGTGCCCGCCATAAACCTGCTGGCAATCGGTCGCGACCTTGTAGCCGAGATCAGTGCCGTAGCCCTTGATTACGGGCGTGAGCAGCCCGACCAGATCGTCGGCGAGCTCGCGCGCTTCCTCATCGCCCGCATCGTGCGAGAGATCGACCTGAAGCCCGCCCCACAGACAGAGCGCACGCAGCCCTTCGATCTGCGCCTTGGATTCCATCAGCATGCGCCGCACATCGGGATGGACGAACAGCGTATCGGCCTTTTCCTCCGGGTCCTTCGGCCCGGTCAGCGCACGGCCCTGACGGCGGTCATTGGCGTACTGAACGGCATTCTGGAACGCGACTTCGGCGATGCCGAGGCCCTGAAGCCCGACGCCGAGGCGCGCGGCGTTCATCATCACGAACATCGCGGCGAGACCCTTCATTTCCTCGCCGACCAACCAGCCCTTGGCGCCGTCATAGTTAAGGACGCAGGTGGCATTGCCGTGAATGCCCATCTTGTGCTCGATCGATCCGCACGACACACCGTTGCGCTCGCCGATCGAACCATCGTCGTTGACCAGGAACTTGGGCACGACGAACAGCGAAATGCCCTTCGAGCTGTCGGGCGCGCCCGGCGTCTTCGCCAGCACGAGGTGGATGATGTTGTCGGCCATGTCATGCTCGCCGGCCGAGATGAAAATCTTGGTGCCGGTGATTTCATAGCTGCCGTCGGCCTGTGGCTCGGCCTTGGTCTTGATGAGCCCGAGATCGGTGCCGCATTGCGGTTCGGTGAGGTTCATCGTGCCGGTCCATTCGCCCGACACCATCTTGGGGAGATATTTCTCCTTCAGTTCCTGCGACCCGTGCGCGAGCAGCGCGGCGACTGCGCCCTTGGTCAGCCCCGGATACATGGCGAAGGCCATGTTGGCGCTGATCAGATATTCCTCAAACGCGGTCGAAACGATGTGCGGCATGTTCTGCCCGCCGAATTCCTCGGGCGCGCCGAGCGTCATCCAGCCGCCCTCAACGAACGCCTTATAGGCCTCCTTGAAGCCCTCGGGCGTGGTCACACTGCCATCGTCGTTGCGCTTGCAGCCCTGCTGGTCGCCGCTCTGGTTCAGCGGGAAAAGCTGTTCGGCCACGAACTTGCCGCCTTCATCGAGCACGGCGTTGACGATTTCGGGCGATGCCGTGGCGAACGCCGGCAGCTCGGCATAGCGATCGAGCCCGATCACCTTTTCGATGATGAAGCGGGTGTCGCGAACGGGGGCGGTATAACGGGGCATCGTGCCTCTTCCTCAGTTGTTATTGCTGTCGTCGTCGACGCTTTCGAGCAGGTCGACAAATTGCTGGAGCTCGGCGATCGACGCCTCGATATCGTCCTTCTGTTGCGCGAGCAGGTCGATCCGTTCCCTGCAACGATCGAGCGTGACCTTTCGCTGCACGCGGCGGCCGTCGTCGACATCGTAGAGGTCGATCATCTCGCGGATTTCGGCGAGGCTGAAACCGACGCGCTTGCCGCGCAGTATCCAGGCGAGCCGGGCGCGATCGCGCTGCGAATAGACGCGCTGGGTGCCGCGCCGCTCGGGGCCGATCAGCCCTTCGTCTTCATAAAAGCGCAGCGCGCGCGGCGTGACGTCGAATTCGGCGCACATATCCGAGATCGAGAATTCGTCGCGATCGGTGTGCGGCAGAACCGGCTGCGGTTCGAAACGGGAAACGGCCTTGTTCATGGCCGCTCATCTAGTTTCCCTTTACGTCAACGTCAACCGTCAGTTGCACATAGCAACCGACCCTTGGGGTCGCGGACCGATGCCGCCTCTGTTTCCGATTCGCTGAGCAGCGCAGGGGCGAACCCCGCAAAGGACGCGCGGCCCGAGCACAATGCCTCGCAACCATCCGGCACCTGCCCCGGAAAATGGATCCGGTTGCCGTCGAAACGCGCATCGAAGCCACATTCGGCTTTGTCGCCGAGTTCGACATGCATCGTCTCCCCCACCCGACTGACGGTGCCCGACGCCGAACAGGTGATGCCGTCGCCATAATCGACAAAGGCGCCGATCTTGTAGCCGACGCCTTCGTGCACGATGCACAGCCGATCGGTATCGCGCGAATAGAGCCCGGCAATTTCGGTATTGGCGGGATCGCGCACCATCCCGCGTTCGATCGCGGCGGTTTCGAGGTCGAGCGGCGGCAGCAGGTTCCGGCCCTCTTCCGCTGCCGGTTCGTCCCCGCCCGAACAGGCGGCAAGGAGCAGCACGACCGCAAGCGCGGCGCGCTTCATATCCGCTCCAGCGCGCCGTTGGCGGCAATGCGGCGATAGAAGCAGCTCGGCGCGCCGGTATGGCAGGCAGGCCCGGCCGGATCGGCGATCACCCAAAGCGCGTCCTGATCGCAATCGATACGGATTTCCCGGACGCGCAGGACATTGCCCGAGCTTTCACCCTTCTTCCAGAGCCTCTCCCGGCTGCGGGACCAGAAAGTCGCCTCGCCGGTTTGTCGAGTCGCGGCGAGCGCCTCGGCGTTCATGTGCGCGACCATCAGCAGCGCGCCGTTCGCCGCATCGGTGACGACGGCGGTCACCAGCCCTGCGGCGTCATATTTGGGGTCGAGCAGAGTGCCCGTTTCGCGATCACTGTCCATGCGGGGAGGCTTAGCGCAATTCAGCCGTCAGGTTGAATGCGAATCCGTACACCAAACTCCGTTTGCGCTGAGCTTGTCGAAGCGCCGTTCTGCCATTTCCGACGCCGGCGGGGAGAAGGACGGGACTTCGACAAGCTCAGCCCCAACGGAATTTGGGTGAAGCCGGGGCCTCCCCTCAATGATTGCGTATCGCTTCGATCAGCTCATCCTTATTCATCTCCGAGCGCCCCTCGATGCCGATCTCCTGTGCCTCATCGTAGAGTTCGTCCTTGGTCCGCTCCTCAAGCTTGCGCCCGCCGGTCTCGTTCACGCTGTCATTCGCCTGCGCATTGGCGATTCGCGCGGCCTTCTCTTTCGAGGCGCCCTGGTCGCGCAGCGCTTCGTACGTGTCGTCGTTCTTGACCTGCTTGCCGTGGTCCTGTGCCATAACCGGTCTCCTTTCCCCCTGGAAAACCGACGAAAAGCCCGAGAGTTCACCTTTCTATTACAAAAGGGCGACAAAGCGGCCCCGAGCGCCTATATGGCCCCGCGTAGACCGGTTGAGGGACCGATGCTGACCACCAATCCGTTTGATGACGACAAGCTGCGCGAAGAGTGCGGCATCTTCGGCGCGTCGGGCGTCGACGGCGCCGCGGCGCTCGTGGCGCTGGGGTTGCACGCGCTGCAGCACCGGGGGCAGGAAGCCGCCGGTATCACCAGTTTCGATGGCGATCATTTCCATACGCATCGCGCGATGGGGCTCGTCGGGGAGACCTTCAGCCAGCAGAATGAGGAAGCGATTCGCGCGCTGCCCGGTTCGGTCGCCTGCGGCCATGTCCGCTATGCGACGACGGGCGAGACGGCGCTGCGCAACGTCCAGCCGCTGTTCGCCGAGCTGAGCGAGGGCGGATTCGCGATCGCGCATAACGGCAATATCTCCAACGCGCTGCGGCTGCGGCAGGAGCTGGTGCGCACCGGATCGATCTTCCAGTCGACCAGCGACACCGAAACGATCATCCACCTCACCGCGCGGTCGAATTACGATCAGCTGCTCTACAAGTTCATCGATGCGTTGAAGCGCGTCGAGGGTGCCTATTCGCTCGTCTGCGTGACGCGCGAGGGCATGATCGCCTGCCGCGATCCGCTCGGCATCCGCCCGCTGGTGCTCGGCCGCCGTGGCGACGCGGTGATCGTCGCGTCGGAAACCGTCGCGCTCGACGTCGCCGGCGCGGAGTTCATCCGCGAAATCGAGCCGGGCGAGCTGATCGTGGTGAAGGGCACCGAGATCGAATCGCATCGCCCCTTCCCGCCCCGCGCGCCGCGCCCGTGCATCTTCGAATATGTCTATTTCTCGCGCCCCGATTCGCGCGCCGTATCAGCGGGCCGCTCGGTCTATGCCGTGCGCAAGGCGATCGGCGCGCAGCTGGCGATGGAAGCACCGGTCGAGGCCGACATCGTCATCCCCGTCCCCGATTCGGGCACGCCCGCGGCGATCGGCTATGCGCAGGAATCGGGCATTCCCTTCGAGCTGGGCATCATCCGCTCGCACTATATGGGCCGCACCTTCATCCAGCCGACCGACGAGATCCGGCACGAAGGGGTGCGGCTGAAGCACAATGCCAATCGCGATATCGTGGCGGGCAAGCGCATCGTGCTGATCGACGATTCGATCGTGCGCGGCACCACCAGCCACAAGATCGTGCAGATGATGCGCGACGCGGGCGCGACCGAAGTGCATATGCGCATCGCCAGCCCGCCGACCAAGAATCCCTGCTTCTACGGCGTCGACACCCCCGAAAAGGCCAAGCTGCTCGCCGCGAACAAGTCGCTCGAGCAGATGACCGACCATATCAAGGCGGATAGCCTGGCGTTCATTTCGATGGACGGCCTGTACAAGGCGCTGGGCGAGGCGGCGCGGGGCGAGGAGCCGAGCCATTGCGACGCCTGTTTCTCGGGCGAATATCCGACCACGCTGACCGATCAGCGTGACCGCGAAACCGCCGATCAGCTTGCGCTGCTCGAGGAAACCGAAGCAGCCGAATAAGCGCGTTCCCGGAGCAAGAATGACCGACAAGCCTCTTTCGAACCAGGTGGCGCTCGTCACCGGTGCCAGCCGCGGTATCGGCGCGGCGACCGCCAAGGCGCTGGGTGCGCAGGGCGCGCATGTGATCCTCACCGCGCGAACCGCCGATGCGCTGGAAGAAGTCGAAGAGGCGATCCACGAGGCGGGCGGCAGCGCCACGATCGCACCGATGGACCTGGCGGAGAATGAAAGCGTCGCGCGGCTGGCCGCGGCGATCGGGGAACGCTGGCCGGCGATCGACACGTTGGTGCTCAACGCCGCCGCGCTTGGCACGCTTGGCCCGGTGACGGCGATGGATTTCGCCGAACTGGCCAAGGTGCTGACGCTCAACGTTAGCGCGCAGGCGGCGATGCTGCAGGCATTCGATCCGCTGCTGCGCAAGGCGGCAGCGGGCAAGGTGATCGGCGTGACTTCGAGCGTCGGGCGCAATCCGCGCGCCTATTGGGGCATGTACGGCGCCAGCAAGGCCGCGTTCGACAATCTGCTGCTCAGCTATGGCGAGGAGGTGCGCAACCTGACCAAGGTCCGCGTCGCGATCCTCGATCCCGGCGCCACCAGGACGAAAATGCGCGCGCGCGCGTTTCCGGGCGAGGATCCGGCGACGCTCAAGGGGCCGGAAGTGGTTGCCGACACGATCGCGAGGCTGGCGGTTGCCGGTTTCGAGGCCGGGCATTTCGAGCGCGTGGGCTGAACGCTCTGCGTATCGGATAGCCGTCGCCCCTGCGCAGGCAGGGACCCATGTCTGTAGCGCCCTGCCCAGACGCAGACACACAACACACAGACCGCCCGACATGTGTCAGGCGATCCACGAACTATCGACAGCCATAGGCTCCTGCCTGCGCAGGAGCGACGGGCTATTTTCCGTTTCCATCCCCACAACCCCCGTTTGCCCTGAGCTTGTCGAATCCTGTCCCGAGCGACAGCCGCAGGCTGGCAGTCGAGGGGAGCTGTTCTTCTTCCGCCCGACCCAAGAAGAAGAACGGTGCTTCGACAAGCTCAGCACCAACGGAATGCGTGAGGCTCAGATTTCCTTCACCGCCGCCAGCGCGCGTTCGCGCGCCTCGCGATGGCCGATCAGCTTGCGCGGATAGTCCTTCGGACGACAGCCATGCGCCTCGGGGTCATGGACATAGGGATCGGAAAGCCCGGCGAGTTCGGGCACCCATTCGCGGATATAGTCCCCCGCATCGAATTTCTCCGACTGCGTCAGCGGCGCCATGATCCGCACGAACATGTTCGAATCGACGCCGGTCCCGGCGACCCACTGCCAGTTGGTCGCGTTGCTCGCATAGTCGGCATCGACCAGCGTGTCCCAGAACCATTGCTCGCCTTCGCGCCAGTCGATCAGCAGATGCTTGATCAGGAAACTCGCCGCGATCATGCGGACGCGATTGTGCATCCAGCCGGTCGCCCATAATTGCCGCATCCCCGCATCGACGATCGGATAGCCGGTGCGGCCCATCGTCCAGGCATCGAATTCGTCACGGACGGTGGCGGAGCGGAAATCGCGCCATTCCATCGCGTCGAACTGATCGCGTGCGTTCTTCGCGCCATATTCGGGGAATTGCAGGATGACGTTCTGCGCATAGTCGCGCCAGCCAATCTCGCCGAGGAATGTGCCGACCGATCCGCCGACGCTCGAAGTGCGATGCCAGACATAGGCGGGCGATACTTCGCCGAAATGCAGATGCGGCGAGAGACGTGAGGTGCCTTCGACGCCGGGCAGATTGCGTGTGCTTTCGTAGCGCGCTGCTTCTTGGACAAAGGCGTCCACGCGCTTGCGTGCCCCCGCTCCGCCCGGCTCCCATTCGGCTTCGAACCCCTTGGCCCAGTTCGGCTTGGTGGGGAGCAGGCCCCAATCGTCGAGATCGTCCGATTTCGGCCAGTCCGACGGCACTGGAATGTCGCGCGGGCGGTTGGCGGGCTCGCGCGGCGGCATATCGTCCTTCAACGAGCGCCAGAAGGGCGTGTAGATTTTGTACGGCGTGCCGCTGCCTGTCGTCACGGAGCCCGGCGGGGCGAGATAATTGCCATGATGGCAGACGAGATCGAGCTTGTCCGCCACCGCGCGCTCGGCATTGCGCCACCAGGGCTCGTAATGGCGGATGCAATGGACGCGCCCTGCCCCGCTCTCCTCGGCGATCTGCGCCAGCACTTCATCCGACTTGCCGCGCCGCAGGATCAGCCGCGATCCCTTTTCGCGCAGGCTGGCGTCGAGACTCTGAAGGCTGTGATGCAGCCACCAGCGCGAGGCGCCGCCCATCCTGCGATGCCTCGGAGTCTCGTCGTCAAGGACATAGACCGGGATCACCGGCCCCTCCTTCGCGGCGGCAACGAGCGCGGCCTGATCAGAGAGCCGCAGATCGCGGCGGAACCAGAGGATGGTCGTACCTTGTGACATGAATATCGCAGACCGTTGGCAGGAACACTGCCAAAGCAGCACCCCTGCTATTGTTCCGATTGCAACCGGAATTTACGCCGCACCGGCAAGCAGCGACGGGCTCAGCGCTCGAGTTGAAGCTCGGTTTCGGAATTGCGCGGGTCGCCGGGTTGATGACGCTGTTTTTGCCGATGTTCGGGAGCCAGGGGCGGCCCGCCCCACCAATACCGCAACGTGGCACTGCGCGCGCATATCTCCCAAAATGCGAAGGACAACAGGAGTGTCCCGAACAACACTACCGAAAACATGGCCCAGGGGTTCAAACTTGTCGACTGAAGCAGCCAGACCAAGAGCTGCACGATCAGCAGGTGAATAATGTATACCGTGAATGAAGCGTCCACGAGATACCGTACCCATCGTCGATCTACTGAAAACCAGCGATATGCTGCTCCGAGGAACACCTGAATCACGAAAAATGTAGTGAGGCACCTCACCACCGGAATCAGCTGCGATGGCAGAAACGCTGGCAACTTGAGCGAGAGAAACATCATTGTCCCGCCGATTACAAAGCTGAACCACGACCATTCCCGATATCGCTCGTCCAGTACTGGCACGCACCAAAGTCCGATGCCCATCGCAAAGAACGGCGCATAATGTAACGCGAAGCTGACTGCCAAACGACTGGAACGAAGTTCAGGAAGCGCCTGATCCAGTTCAGCCACCAACATTTCCCAGAGAAAAACGGCAAGGAATATACCGAAGAAGATCAATCCCATTTTCCAGGAACCTGCATTCTTCAGTGCGCTCGCCTTCTTGGATGGCCTCCCCAGCAACAAACACGCCGCTGCTGCGGCCACCGTGAAATAGATGAGGTCAAGCAAGAACCATAAATGGCCAGTGGCGTAGAGTCGCGGTTCAGCAATCGCTGACCACCAGGCGGGAAAAAGAGGTTCCGCCTCCCCCTGTCGCAAAACGTCGACCAACCTGCGCAGCGGGATCACGAGCAGCAACCCAGTCGCAAGCGGCGGAAGAAGACGCTGGGAGCGTTTCAGCAGGAACGCCCTAGCCGACATTCGCGACAACAGCATTGCGGAGAAATAGCCCGCAATCAGAAAGAATCCTTGCATGCGAAACAGCTGGATCGACCCGGGAATCAGGTTGAAAACGAATGGAAATTCGTCGCTGGAATAAAGCGTGCTGACATTTCCCACAGTATGTAGAGGAATGCCCATCAGCATGAAAATGGCGCGCACAGCGTCCAGATCATGCTGTCGTTGCTTCATCCATGCCCCTCCCAAGCGCTGTCGCAGCCTATTCTATACGCGGCTGCTTCTCCACCATCCAGGTCTGCCCCTGCGCGACCAGTTTCTGCAGGTCGGGCGTCTTGCCCGCCGAGGCCTTGGCGTTCTGGTCGATCACTGCGCTGTCGAAGGTCGCGGCGGGGTCGTCGTAGATCACGCCGAGCGCCATCGGAAAATCGCCGAACGGCATTTCGACGAGCAGATGCGCTATCATCCGGTTGGTCTGGTCGTGGACGAGCACGCCCGCGGCTTCCCAGTCATCGCCTTCGACATCGACGACCTTGAGGCTGATCGTCCCGGGATCGAGCGCGATGCCCTTCACGCCACCGCTCTTTTCCGAACCGAACAGCAGCGGCTTGCCATGCTCGACCCAGAGCTGAGTGTTGGCGGCATTGGCCTTGGCGACGAAGGGATCGAAGACATCGGCGTTATAGACGATGCAGTTCTGGAAAATCTCGATGAACGCCGCGCCCTGATGCGCATGCGCGGCCTTGAGCACCTCGGGCAGCTTCTTGTGCACGTCGATCCCGCGCGCGATGAACCGCGCGCCGCTGCCGAGCGCGAAGGCGCAGGGCTTGGCGGGGTGATCGACCGAACCGAACGGCGTCGAGGGCGAGCGCGTGCCTTCGCGGCTGGTGGGCGAATATTGCCCCTTGGTGAGGCCGTAAATCTCGTTGTTGAACAGCATCACCTGACAATTCAGGTTCCGCCGCAGCAAGTGCATCGTGTGGTTGCCGCCGATCGACAGCCCATCGCCGTCGCCGGTGATGATCCACACGTCGAGATCGGGATTGGCGAGCTTGACCCCCGTCGCCACCGCCGGCGCGCGGCCGTGGATCGTGTGGAAGCCATAGGTTTCCATATAATAGGGAAAACGCGACGAGCAGCCGATGCCGCTGACGAACACCGTGTTCTCCGGCGTCCCGCCGATTTCGGGCATGGTGCGCTGCACCGCCTTCAGGATCGCATAGTCGCCGCAACCCGGGCACCAGCGGACTTCCTGATCGGTTTCCCAATCCTTGGGGCTGCTCTTCTTGATCGGCGTCTGGTCGTTCATAGTCTTCTTCTTCCGTTCGTCCCGAGCGAAGTCGAGGGACGTGGTCCGCATCTGCCCGTGTCTCGACTTCGCTCGACACGAACGGCGGGTGCTTGGAGGATTAGTGCATGGCTTCCTCGATCGCCGCCTGAATCTCGGCGATCTGGAAGGGCTGGCCGCTGACCTTGTTGAGCGGCTGCGCATCGATCAGATACTGGTCGCGCAGCAGCGTCTTGAGCTGGCCGGTGTTCATTTCCGGCACCAGCACCTTGTCGAAGCTCTTGAGCAGCTCGCCCAGATTCTTCGGCGTCGGCCAGATGTGGCGGATATGGATATGCGAGACGTCGAGCCCCTTGGCGCGGGCACGGCGGACCGCCTGATAGATCGGCCCGTAGGTCGAGCCCCAGCCGACCACCGCGAGCTTGCCGCCCGCTTCGCCGAGCGCCAGATCCTGATCGGGCACGTCGATCCCGGCGATCTTGTCGCGGCGAATATCGGTCATCGCCTGATGGTTCGACGGGGCATAGTCGATATTGCCGGTGCCCTGCTGCTTCTCGATGCCGCCGATGCGGTGAAGCAGGCCGGGCGTGCCGGGCTTGACCCAGGGCCGCGCGAGCTTGTTGTCGCGGGCATAGGGCTCGAACTTCTCGCCCTCGGCCGGCGCTTCTTCGCGGAATTGCACCGGGAAGGGCGCATAGTCGCTCATGTCCGGCACCTTCCACGGCTCGGCCGCGTTCTGGAGATAGCCGTCGGTGAGCAGCATGACCGGGGTCATGTACTGGGTGGCGATCCGCACCGCCTCGATCGCGCAGTCGAAGCAGTCGGCGGCCGAGCGCGCGGCGATCACCGGCACCGGCGCGTCGCCGTTGCGGCCATACACTGCCTGATAGAGGTCCGACTGTTCGGTCTTGGTCGGCAGGCCCGTGGAAGGGCCGCCGCGCTGCGCGTTGACCACGACAAGCGGCAGCTCGGTCATGATCGCGAGCCCGATCGCCTCGGTCTTCAATGCGATGCCCGGCCCCGAGGAGCAGGTAACGCCCAGCGATCCGGCATAGGACGAGCCGAGCGCCGAAGCGACCGCGGCGATTTCATCCTCCGCCTGGAAGGTCGTGACGCCATATTCCTTGAAGCGCGACAGATTGTGCAGGATCGCGCTGGCCGGCGTGATCGGATAGCCACCGAAGAACATCTTGAGGTCGGCAAGCTGCGCGCCCGCGACCAGCCCCAGCGAAATCGATTCCGCCCCGGTGACGGTGCGATAGAGGCCCGGCTCGGCAGGCGCCGCAGGAACGTGAAGCCGCCCCACCTGCCCGCCGATCTCGGCGGTTTCGCCATAGGCATGGCCCGCGTTCAATGCGGCGATATTGGCCTCGGCCAGCTCGGGCGCCTTGGCGAATTTCGCCTTGAGCCAGTCGACGATCGGCTGGCGATCGCGATCAAACATCCAGAGCGCGAGCCCGAGCGTCCACATATTCTTGCAGCGCAGCGAGTCCTTGTTGCTCAGGCCGAAGGGCTTCACCGCCTCGACCGTAAGCGCCGAGATATCGAGCTTCATCAGCCGCCATTTGGCGAGGCTGTCATCCTCGAGCGGATTGGCGTCATACTTCGCCTTGGCGAGATTGCGGTCGCCGAATTCGCCTTCGTCGGCGATGATCAGGCCGCCGGGCTTCAAATGCTCGACATTCACCTTGAGCGCCGCCGGGTTCATCGCGATCAACACGTCGGGCGCGTCGCCTGCCGTGTTGATTTCGTTCGAACCGAAATTGATCTGAAAGGCGGAGACGCCGAACAGCGTGCCCTGCGGCGCGCGGATTTCGGCGGGAAAGTCCGGGAAGGTCGCCAGATCATTGCCCGCCAGCGCGGTCGAGAGGGTGAACTGCCCCCCGGTAAGCTGCATGCCGTCGCCGCTGTCACCGGCGAAACGCACGACGACCGCTTCGGGCGGCGGGTTGGCGGACGCCTCTTCCGGCGTCTGGATATGGGCGGCAGTTGCCATCTAAACTTCCTGCGAACTCTATTGCGTGGCGGGCGCTCTACGCCTCTCGCCGTCAAACCCCAAGGTAGAAAAACCCCGGACCGATGCAATGTCGGCTTGGGCATAACCTGTCCCGAGCGCGAGAATCGAAGTCACGTGGCGGCGCGAAACCTCCATCGCGTCAACGCCATATCCGCCTCCCAGCACACTGGCGAGCGGAAGCCCGCGCGCGGCGGCAAACTGCCCGATCCAGTGGTCGCGCGCGATCAATCCGTCGCGCGTCAGCGAGAGCCGCCCTAGGCGATCCTCGGCGAAGGGGTCGACACCCGCCTGATAGAGGATCATCGCCGGAGCGAAGCTGTCGACCAGTGGAGTCAGTGTTTCGCGAAGCGTTGCGAGATAGGCCGCGTCACCGGTGCCGTCCGCCAGCGGCACGTCCAGCGTCGAGCGCGCCTTGCGGGCGGGGAAGTTCTTTTCGGCATGGATCGAATAAGTCGCGATGTCGTGCCGCCCGGCGAGCAGCGACGCGGTTCCGTCGCCCTGATGGACATCGCAATCGACGATCAGGATGCGCGGGACGCTCCCCTCCTCCGCCAGCCTCACCGCGGCGATCGCCAGATCGTTGAAGATGCAGAAGCCCGCGCCGGTATCGGCGAGCGCATGGTGGCTGCCGCCCGCCGTGTTGGCGGCAAAGCCGTGTTCAAGCGCGAGTTTGGCCGCCAGCCAGGTGCCTCCCGGCACGATCCGCGCGCGGCTCGCCACCGGCGGCGTAACAGGAAAGCCGATCCGCCGCGTCTTGTGCAGCGGCACGCGCGTTTCGAGAATCTCGGCGACATATTCGGGGTCATGCACCGCTTCGAGCCACTGTGTCGGCATAGCTTCCGGCTCATGCCAGACAAGCTCGGCACCGGCATCCCGCAGCAAGTCGCGCACCAGCCCGTTCTTGTTCCACTGATAGGTGGAACGCGCCGGCGCGGGCGCGACATATTCGGGGTGGTGGACGATGGGGATCATCATCGGATGGTCACCCTCACCCTTCGCTGCCTGCGGCAGCTCTTCCCTCTCCCATCGGGAGAGGGAGGGAGGCGCGTAGCGCCGGAAGGGTGAGGGCGTCCTTCCAAAATCTCTTAAAACGCAACGTAGCTCTTGTAATCGCTGTAGAAATCATTGTCCCATGCGAATTGGGTGAAGGACATGCCGATCGTCTGATCGAGCCCGAGCACGCAATGCCACCAGCCGATCGGAATGAACAACCCATCGCCCGGCCCGAGGGTGCATTCGAGGACCGCCGGACGCTCCTTCGTCGCCGGCCCCGGCAGCAGCTCGTCATGCTGCCAGCGGCTGTAGCAATGGAAATGGTTGCGCATCTTCGGCGTGTCGTGGCTGGCCACCAGATACACTTTCTTGCGACCGACCATCTGGATCAGAAGATTGTTGGTCAGATCGTGATGCCAGGGCGTGATCGTCCCCTTCGGTCCGACCCATATGAATCCGTCGCGCTGCCCGCCCGGGGCGAGAATGCCCGGCAACTCGCCGATATCGGTATAGAAGGCGCGGAAAGTCTCGCGATTCTGCGCACTGTTGTTGGCGGTGATGTAGAAATCATTGGTCGGCTCTTCCGACGCCAGCCGCTCGTACAGTTCGCCGAAAGGGCGCATCGCGCCGTGATCGCGCGTGTTGATTTCGTAGTTCTCGTCGGATTCGCGTCCGGTCTGGACGAACACCTCGCGATTGCCGAGCACGCGGCGGAAATAATCGAGCGACCAGCGCTCGCGCGCTTCCCAGTGATCGAACTGCCCCTGGATCACCACCGGGCGATGGGCGCGATAATAGTCGCGATAGAAGGTCTCGCCATCAACCTTGCCGATGACGGGGATTTCCAGTCCGTGCGGATCGTTGGCGGCCAGGCGCGCATTGTTCTGCAGCACCCATTCCCATTTGCCGATGCGATTACGCAGTTTTTCGGCGGCCTGGAGATAGGGGCTCTTGGCGGCGCGCGCAATTTCCTGCTCGACCAGCGCCAGCGGCAACCCAGCCGAACCGGAGACGCGCTTCGCCAGGTCATCCGGCTCGGCGCCTTCGAGCAGCCGCTCGGCGATCATCTGCCGGAAATCGTCGTTGATCGCGGCGCCGCGCGCCGCCTGCGCCTGTTTGCGCTTGTTTGCCTTGGCCATGTCGCCCGACCTCGATCCTGCTACCCGTCCCGCATGCGAAACACGGCCTATCTACACAGGTGCGGCGCCAAGGACTAGGAGGAGCGCATGATCGATCCCGACACCCTTCCCTATCGCCCCTGCGCCGGCGTAATGCTGGCCAATCGCCAAGGTCTCGTCTTTGTCGGCCAGCGGCTCGATTCTACGCTCGAAGCCTGGCAGATGCCGCAGGGCGGAATCGACCCGGGCGAGGCCCCGCGCGACGCTGCGGTGCGCGAGCTGCGCGAGGAAACCGGTATCGGCTCCCATCTGGTAGAGCCGATCGCCGAAGCGCCCGGCGAACTGCGTTACGACCTGCCCGACGATCTGATCGGCAAGGTGTGGAAGGGCAAATGGCGCGGCCAGCGGCAGCGCTGGTTCCTCTACGGCTTTCTGGGCGGGGACGATGATATCGATATCATGACACCCGAACCCGAGTTCCGCGCCTGGCGCTGGGCCGAGCCGCACCACCTTCCCGAACTGATCGTCGGCTTCAAGCGCGAGATCTACGAGGAGCTCGTCCGCATTTTCGAACGACCGCTGGCACAATGGCGCGATTTGCCCTGAACCTGCCCTTTTCCTGCCCATTGCTCGCGGCTAGGAGTCACTTGTGCGTAAACTGATCCTGCTTGCCGTCCCGCTGCTCCTTGCCAACACCGACGATCCGGTCGTCATCCCGCCCGCCATCAAGGCGATGCTGGAGGCGGCGATGGAGGCCGGCGATGAAAGCGGTGTCGCTACCATCGTCAAATATACCAAGGCCGCGGCACCCGAGAGCGCGGAGGAAGTCGCGCGCATCGCCAATGAATGGAATACCGCGCGGCGGCGCAGCGCCGAGCGCCGGCTGCGCCACTCCGACTTCCTCGACCTGGTGAAGGGCAAGATCGAACTGGCCGGCTATCGCTCGACCGGGAACACCCGCAATATCGGACTGAACGGCTCGATCGGGCTGCGTCGCGAGGGATTTCGCTGGCGTCACAAACTGCGGCTTCAGGCGGACTATCAGGAAAGTCTCGGCGTGACCACGCGGGAGCGTTACCTCGCCGCCTATGAACCCAATTTCAAGATCGACGACCGCGGCTATGTCTATGGCGCCGCGCAATTCGAAAGCGATCGCTTTTCCGGGTTCGACGAACGCTATTCGCTTTCGGCCGGTCTCGGTTACACGCCGATCAAGCAGCCTGGGATGACACTGGAGCTGGAGCTCGGTCCGGCCTTTCGTCAGACTCGTTATACCGACGACACCAGCGAGGGGTATGTGGGCGCGCGCGGTTCGCTCGATTTCCACTGGAAGCTGTCGCCGAGCATCCACTTTCGCCAGAACGCCTCGGCCTATGTCCAGACAGCGAACAGCACGCTTTCGAGCGAGACATCGTTCAGTTTCCGCGTCCTTGGCCCGCTTTCGGCGAAGCTTTCCTACAATCTGCAATATGAAAGCGATCCGGCGTCGAACCGGGAGAGCACCGACACCACCACGCGCGCGGGGCTGGTCGTCGACTTCTGACACCGCGACCGGTTCACCTGCGCGGCGTTTGGCGCTAGATGCCCGGGATGACTGCGCTGTCCTCACAAGAAACCGAAGCCGTCGAACGCTGCGCGGCCTCGCCGATGCTCGAACGCACGCGGCAATGGGTCGCGGTGAACAGCGGCACACGCAACCTGGCCGGGGTCGGCAGGATGGCCGATCTGCTGGCCGACGCCTTTTCATCGCTGCCCGGCGAGATCGCACTCGAGGCGCCGGAGCCGGTGGAAAGCGTAAACAGTGACGGCACTGTCGAAAGCCTCGATCACGGACGCCATTTTCACCTGACCGTGCGCTCCGACGCACCGGTACAGATCCTGCTGACCGGCCATATGGACACGGTGTTCCCTGCCGATCATCCGTTCCAGGAGGAGCGCTGGCTGGACAACGGCCATCTCAACGCGCCTGGCGCCGCGGACATGAAGGGCGGGCTGGCGCTGATGCTCGCCGCACTCGAGGCCGTCGAGCAGAGCCCGGTCGCATCGCGGCTGGGCTATGAAGTGGTGATCAATTCGGATGAAGAAGTCGGCTCCTTTTCCTCCGCGTCGCTGCTGGCGCGAGCGGCGAAGGGCAAGGTCGCTGCGCTCACCTATGAACCGGCGCTGCCCGACGGCACGCTGGCGGGCGCACGCGGCGGAACAGGCAATTTCTCGCTGATCGTCCACGGGCGCAGCGCGCATGCCGGGCGCAATCCCGACGACGGGCGCAACGCCATCGTCGCCGCCGGCGCGCTGGCGGTGCGGCTCTTCGCCATTCGCGGCGAGGGGCTGTCGGTCAATCCGGCGCGGATCGAAGGCGGAGGGCCGAACAACGTCGTTCCCGAACTGGCGGTCCTGAGGATCAATTTCCGGCCAAAGGACGAAGGCGCGATCGCCCGCGCGCAGGCGGCGCTCGACACCGCCGTCGCCGAAGTCGCGACCGAATATGACGTGAAGATCGAATTGCACGGTGGCTTCAATCGCCCGCCCAAACCGATCGACCCGGGTGCCGAAAAGCTGTTCGGGCTGGTCAAGCGGGTCGGCGCCGACCTTGGCCTCGACATTGCGTGGAAAGCCACCGGCGGCGTGTGCGACGGCAACAACATCGCCGCGTGCGGCGTGCCCGTGGTCGACACAATGGGCGCGCGCGGCGGCGCGATCCACTCCTCCGACGAATTTCTCATTCCCGAAAGCCTGAGCGAACGTGCCGCGCTTTCGGCCATCACCATGTTGCGTATCGCCGAACAGGGGCACCCATGACATTCGTAATCCGCGCCGCGCGCGACGAAGACCTGCAAGCGCTGTATGAAATGGCGAAGCTGACCGGCGGGGGATTCACCAACCTGCCGCCCGAGAAGGATGCGCTGCGCGCCAAGCTGGATCGCAGCCATCAGGCGTTCGCACGCACCGATGACAGCATCGCCGACGAGCTGTTCGTGCTGGTGCTGGAAAACGTGGAAACGGGCGAAGTCCGCGGCACCTGCCAGCTGTTCACGCAGGTCGGGCAGAAATGGCCCTTCTACAGCTATCGGCTGGGCATGGTGACCAAGCACAGCCAGGAGCTGAACCGTACCTTCCGCGCGCAGTTGCTCAGCCTTGCCAACGATCTCGAAGGATCGAGCGAAGTCGGCGGGCTGTTCCTGCACCCCAAGGAACGCGCCGGCGGCCTCGGCATGTTGCTCGCGCGCAGCCGCTATCTGTTCATCGCGCGCCACCGCGCGCGTTTCGGCGACCGCATCCTGGCCGAGCTGCGCGGCGTGATCGACGAGGCCGGCGGATCGCCTTTCTGGGACGGTGTCGCCGGGCGCTTTTTCGGGATGAGCTTTCAAGAAGCCGACGAGTTCAATGCGCTGCACGGAAACCAGTTCATCGCCGATCTGATGCCCAAACACCCCATCTACACCGCGATGCTGACCGAAAGCGCGCGCGCGGTGATCGGCCGCCCGCACCCCAATGGCCGCGCGGCGATGCGGATGCTGGAAAATGAAGGCTTCGCCTGGGAAAACTATATCGACATCTTCGACGGCGGACCGACGATGACGGCGCGCACCGATCAGGTGAAATCGATCCGCGAGGCACGCACCGAAACCGTGCGGGCCGTGGGCGAAGCCGGCGAACCCGCGCTGGTGGCGGGCGGGCATCTCGCCGACTTCCGTTGCGTGCTGGGCAAGGTCGCCACCGGTCAGGACGGCTTGCGCATCGACGCGGGCAGTGCCGCCGCGCTCGATATCGGCGAAGGCGGCGAGGTGATCCATGTCGCGCGCTGAAACACGCATCGAAATCAATTTCGACGGGATCATCGGCCCCAGCCACAATTATGCCGGGCTCAGCCCGGGCAATCTCGCCGCAACGAAGAATCGCGGGCTTTCCTCGCATCCGCGCGCCGCGGCATTGCAGGGCATCGCCAAGATGCGCACCAATATCGCGCTGGGGCTGACCCAGGGCATTTTTCTGCCGCAGGCGCGCCCCGACCATCGCTGGCTGGAAAGCCTCGCCACCGGCTTCGCCGACGCCGCACCGCACCTGCAGGCGCAGGCACTGTCGGCTTCTTCGATGTGGGCAGCCAATGCCGCGACCGTCTCCCCCGCCCCAGACGCGGCGGACGGGAAGTGCCACCTGACCGTCGCCAATCTGGTGACGATGCCGCATCGCAGCCACGAATGGCGCGAAACGCTGGCGCAGCTTCGCCTCGCCTTCGCCGATCCGGCCTTTGCGGTGCATCCCCCCGTCCCCGCTCCGTTCGGCGACGAAGGCGCGGCGAACCATATGCGGCTGACTCCCGCGCATGGCGAAGCCGGTGTCGAAGTCTTCGTCTACGGCATTTCGGGCGGCCCCTTCCCCGCCCGCCAGCATGTTGAGGCTAGTGCGGCGGTGGCGCGGCATCACCGGCTCGATCCGGCACGGACGCTGTTCGTCCAGCAATCCGAAGCCGCGATCGCCGCCGGCGCCTTTCACAATGATGTCGTCGCCGTCGCCAATGAGCATGTGCTTTTCGCGCATGAGCTGGCCTTTGCCGACAAGCAACGCTTCTACGCCGATCTGCGCGCCGCGTTTCCAGGGGTGGAGATCATCGAAGTCCCCGCCGCGCGCATCAGCCTGGCCGATGCCATCGCATCCTATCTGTTCAATGCGCAGCTGGTGACGCTCCCCGAAGGCGGGATGGCGCTGATCCTGCCCGGCGAAGCCCGCGAGACTCCCGCCGTATGGGAATGGCTGCAGGAACTGGTGGCGGGCAACGGCCCGATCCGGCGGCTCGAAATCGTCGATGTCCGCCAGTCGATGGCGAATGGCGGCGGCCCCGCGTGCCTGCGGCTGCGCGTCGTTGCCGATCCGGCGCGGATCGACTCGCGTTTCCTGGTCGACAACGACCGGCTCGACGCGATCGCACGGGTGGTCGAACAACATTGGCCCGAGGCGATCCCGCAGGACGAAATCGGCGATCCCGCGCTGATCGCGCATGTCGAAACCGCGCGCAGAGCGCTGCTCGAAACCCTGGATATTGTCGAATTAATTGACAGTTAACCCTAGGTTTTAATGCGAAACGACGCATATCTCGGCTTGGCCCGGGCCTTGCTTACCATCTGGGCATGTTCCGACGTATCGCGCGCCTGTTCGTCATCAAGACCAAATTCGAGGCATTCCTCGTCATCTACGGGCTCGCCACCGGCGCGGTGGAACGCGGCATCCATTACCTGGACCGGTTTCCCGGACCCGGCGGATGGTTGCTCTTCGCGGTCTGCCCGATCGCCGTCTTCATGGCCGGTGCCCGCATTCTCGATTCGCTCGACAATCGGCCGTGGTAAAGCATTTGTGTCGCAGACCGCGCGGAGCTAACGCAGCAACTGCGCTGTTGCTGTTTGGGGGATAACAGGGGTCGTGCGGCTTTTTTCCGCTATTTTTTCCACGCTCGCCGGGCTGGCACTGCTCGTCACCGCGGTTTCCGGCGGCCTGCTCGTCTGGAACACCCATTATGGGTATGGCGTCCAGCTTGCCGACCAGGATCGCGAGCGACTCGATCTGGTCGCCCGCCATGCGGAAACGGCAGTGTCAGGCGGCACGCCGCTCGCACGCTTCGTCGCCGGGTACAACAGCGATGCGCCCAGCCGCCTCGCCGGCCGGATCCAGCTCGTAACGCCCGGGGGCAACCCGGTGACCGGACCCGACAGCGCCGAGCCCCCGCGCGCCGAAGCGGCGGTCCGCGTCAACGGCGAAACGCTGGGGCTCCTGCGCATCACCCGCGAGCCGCAGCTGACCGACTATGACCGCCAGTTTCTCGGCACCCAGTATCTCGGCATCGGCGCGATCATCATCGGGATGTTCGTCATCCTGCTCGTCGCCGCCTATGTGCTGGCGCGGCGCTGGTCGAAGCCGCAGGTCGCGCTTTACAAGATGAGCCGCGACATCGTGCAGGGCGATCACGAAACCTATTTCGAGGAGCAAGGCTCGCTGGAAACCGCATCGACGATGCGCAACCTGCATCGCATCGCGCAGCAGTTCAGCCGCCTCGAAACCGCGCGCCGCACCTGGCTGGTGTCGATCGCGGACGAATTGAAGGCGCCTGCAGAGGATCTGGGCCAGCGGCTCGACACGCTTGCCGCGATGGAACCACCGGTCGATCCCGACCAGCTCGCGGCACTGCGCGAAGACCAGCATGTGCTGAGCCGCATGGCAGAGGATCTGAGCGCGGTCGCGCTGGCCGATCTCGGGCGCCTGCCCGTCACTTTCCACCAGGTCGATCCCCGCGCGCTGATCCACAATGCGGTGTGGGACAACGGCAAGCGCGCCAAGGCGGCGGGCGTCAGCCTCGAAACCAGCACGCTGCCCGAATATACCATCCTGGTGAAATGGGACGGCGCGCGCATTGAGCAGTTGTTCGGCGCGCTGATCGAGAACAGCCTGCGCTATACGCCCGGCGGCGGACGCATCGTGCTCGGGCTGGAAAGCTCTCGGGACGCTTGGCGACTGATCATCGACGACAGCGCACCGGGCGTGGACGTGGAACTTGCCCAACGGCTGTTCGAGCCATTCTACCGTGCATCGGGCCGCACCGAGGATGCGCAGCAGGGCGCTTCCGGCCTCGGCCTCGCCACAGCGCGCGCGATCGTCGATGCGCATCACGGCCGGATCGAGGCGGGGCGCTCGCCGATCGGCGGCCTTCGCATCGTGGTGGTGCTGCCAAGCAGCCCGCCGACCGTCTAGACTCGGCCCGGTGCGCGTCCGCAAAACCGCACCGGACTGGCCCGGAAACATAAAAACCCCGGCAAGTCGCTGACCTGCCGGGGTTTTTAATGGCGCGCCCGGAACGATTCGAACGTCCGACCCTCAGATTCGTAGTCTGATGCTCTATCCAGCTGAGCTACGGGCGCGCATTGGAGGGCGGGACATAGAAGCGTCTCCGCAATAGCGCAAGCCCGTTGCGCGACCTTTTTTCGACGCATAGAGCGTAAGTGTGAAACGCATAGTGCATCTGCTCCTCCTCGCCGGCGCGACGGCGCTTGCCGGCTGTGCCGATGGCACCGACCGCTATCCCTCGCTGCTGCCGCGCGATATCGAGGATCAGAGCCTCGCCGAACCCAAAGTTCCAGCGCCGGTCGCGACGCCCGATGCCGCGCTCGACACGCGAATCGCCGAACTGCGCGAACAGGTCGACATGGCCATCACTGCCTTCGACACTGCGGCACGCGGCGCCGAATCGAAAGTCGCCGTCGCCGCAGGGACGGCGACGGGAAGCGATTTGTGGCTCGATGCACAGGCCGCACTGGGGATTCTCGATTCGGCCCGGGGGCAGACACTCGACGCCGCGGTTACGCTCGATTCGCTGGCGATCCAGCGCGGGCTGGACGGGAAGCCGCCCTATCCCGCGCTGCAGACGGCAAGCGAGACGGCGAACGCCGCGGCGGAACGCCAGCGGACACGCATCGAAGCGCTCGAACGTCGGCTCGCCGGGGAATAGCCCGACTCAATCATCGGCCAGTTCCGGGTGGAATGCGCGCAGCAGCGGCACGATCGAAGCATGGTCGTCGGTCCAGGCCGAAATACCGGGCCGTGCCGCCAGCGGTTGCCACCCGTCTCCCGCCACGCGCAGCGCATCGAGCACATCCTTGTCGCGCGAGAGTGCGATCCAGTCCGAAACCGTCGCCTGATCGGCCCGTTCGGCAGCAGGGGGATAATAGACCATCCGCGCAGCATGCCAGCCGGTCCGTTCGGCGGCCGCCGCGACCACCGGTGACAGCGCCAGGAAGCGGTTGGAAATGTGTACCAGCAGCAGCCCCCTGTCATCCAGCACCCGCCCATAGGTCTCGAATGCCTCGACCGTCATCAGGTGCATCGGCACCGCGTCGGAGGAAAAGGCATCGAGCGCGAGCAGATCGAAACTGTCGTCGGCCATCTCGTTCAACCGCATGCGCGCGTCGCCGATCGCGATCGCCGGTTCCCCCGGAATGCAACGCGACAGAAAACTGAAATCCCCCGAATCGCGTGCCAGTCGCACCATCACCGGATCGATCTCGAAGAAATGCCATTGTTCGCCCGGCCGCGCATAGCAGGCGAGCGTCCCCGTCCCCAGACCGACGACGCCGATTCGCGCAGCGGGGCCATAGAGGAACGGCGCCATCCGCATCGCCTGACCCACTCCCGAATCGCGGACATAATAGGTGGTAGGCTGTGTCGCCTTGTCACCCTTGAGCTGGACGCCGTGCAATGTCGTGCCGTGCGCGAGGTGGCGTTCCTCGGGATAGTCGGTGACGGTGTAGACGCCGAAATAGCTGCGCGTGCGGTCTCCGGCGAGCGATAGCTGGATCGCGTGATAGCCTCCCAGCGCGACCAGCCCGGCCGTGAGGGCAACGAAGAAGGGCACGCGCCGCCCGATCGATATCAGGCCGAGCGTGGCAATGCCGAGAAAGGCGATGTTGGCCGAACGGTCGCTGTAGCTCTCGCCCGCCCCGGCAAGGCCGAGCCAGAGAAACAGACCGGCCAGCAGGATGATCGCCGATGACTTCAGCCATTCGGCGCGGCGGCCGCCTTTCCAGAAATGTCGCAGGAAGCCGAACAGAATCTGTTGCGGCACCAGCAATGCGGCGGCGAGGATCAGCAGCGGATATTCATAGGTCCAGTCGAACAGCACCGGCGCGATCAGCCCGGCAAAGACTCCGCCCAGCGCGCCGCCGATCGACATGGCGAGATAGAAGCCGGTCAACCGGTCCGGCTCCGGCCGAAGCACGTACATCCTCGCATGCAGCGTGACCGCGATGAAGAAGAGTAGCGTCAGCCCGATGGCGGCATTGAGATAGCTATATTCCTGGTTTCCTGAAATGAGCGTCGCACCAAAGAGCAGCAGCATCGCCGGGGTAAAATAGCTCGCCAGATTCGCCGCGAGCCTGTGCGTCGCGAAGGCGACAACGAAGCTGAGCAAATAGAGCCCGAGCGGCAGCACCCACAGCAGCGGCACCGCAACGATATCGGTGGTGAGGAACGTCGTGGTCGCCAGCATCAGCCCCGAGGGCACGAACGCCAGCGCGACCCAGTGCAGCACGCGCCGCGCCCGCGGCGCTTCGCTCTGCGGCGCGACACGTGCGCGCACCGAACCTCCGCGCGGAAGCAGCAGCGCGCACGCCGCGACCAGCAGGAAGACGAGAATATAGCCTGCGCTCCACAACAGGCTTTGCCCGTGCAGCGCAAGCTGGGGTTCGACCAGCAGCGGATAGGCGATCAGTCCGGCAAAGCTTCCGACATTCGACGCGGCATAGAGCGCATAGGGGTCCCGTCCGCCCGTCGCGGCGTTGAACCAGCGCTGGATCAACGGCGCCTGCGCCGAAACGGCGAAGAACAACGGGCCGATCGACGCGCCGAACAGCCAGGGCACCCACAATGCCGGCTCGACCCGCGCGGGAAGCTGCATTGCCATCAGCCCGATCGGCAACCAGAGGCCGCACAGCGCGAGCACGCCCAGATGGATACCCGCCTGCAATCGCGGCTGGAACCGGCCGAGCCAGTGGGCATAGGCATAGCCGCCGAGCAACAGCGCCTGATAGACCAGCATCGCACTGTTCCACACCGCCGGCGCGCCGCCCAGCCGCGGCAGCGCCATGCGCGCCACCATCGGCTGCACGAGGAACAACAGAAACGCTCCGGTCAGGATCGCGACGACGAAAAGCCAGCCGGCATGCGGGTGTAGTCGTTGCGGCTGCGCCTCGCTTGCCGATACCATTGGTTTCCTCTCGCCGGTTACGAACCCGTTGCGGGCCGGCCCCGTTCGTCAACCCCGACCCTTAGTCGCGGATGCTTTCGCCCAGATTAACCGTGGAGTCCGGGGCGCTCGATCGCATAGGTGACACTGCGCCCCATCGGATCCTCCGCGTCATAATCGGGGTGGATGAAATCACCCTCCGGCAGGCGGTGCATGCCGAGCTTTTCCATCAACCGCTGGCTGACGACATGCTCTTCTCCGGTGATTGCGACCACGCGCGTCGCCGGACGGTTTTCCCAGGCCCATTGCAGGCTGGCCTCGGCCGCCTCGCGCGCAACGCCCTGGCCCCACACCTTCTTGGCGAAAATCCAGCCGATCTCCAATTCGCCTTCGATCGGCGTCTTCTCGGCGCCCGGCTTGAGCCCGCAAAGCCCCACCACCTTGCCGTCCATTTCCACCGCCCAGAAACCAAGGCCGTGATGCTCGCGATAGCCGCGGTGCCGCACCAGGCTGCGCTCGGCGGTTTCGACGCTCGGGTTGCGGACCAGATTGCGCATCACTTCGGAGTTGCTGAGAATCGCCACAAGCGCAGGCGCATCGGCATCTTCGGGAGGCCGCAGCGTCAGCCGCTCGGTCGTGATCATGCGCCCATCAACCGTGCCGCATGCGGCGCATGATAGCTGAGCACGCCCGAACATCCCGCTCGCTTGAAAGCCATCAACGTCTCCATCACCAGCGCGTCGCGCTCGCCCGCCCCGGCCGCCACGGCCGCTTCGATCATCGCATATTCGCCGGACACCTGATACGCGAAAACAGGTACTTGGAACGCAGTTTTCACACGACAGATGATGTCGAGATAGGGCAGTCCGGGTTTCACCATCACGCTGTCCGCGCCTTCGTCGAGATCGAGCGCGACTTCGCGCAGCGCCTCTTCGGAATTGGCCGGATCCATCTGATAGGTCTTCTTGTCGCCCTGCAGCAGCCCGCGGCTGCCGACCGCGTCGCGAAACGGCCCGTAAAAGCCGCTCGCATATTTGGCGGCATAGGCCATGATCTGGACATTGACATGCCCCTCGTCCTCCAGCGCCTCGCGGATACGGCCGACACGCCCGTCCATCATATCGCTCGGCGCGACGATATCGGCCCCGGCCGCTGCCTGCACCAGTGCCTGGGCCACCAGCAGCTCGGCCGTGTCGTCGTTCATCACATAGCCGGCTTCGTCGATCAGCCCGTCATGGCCGTGGCTGGTATAGGGATCGAGCGCGACATCGGTAAGCACGCCGATCTCGGGCGCGGCGTCCTTGATCGCCTTGATCGCGCGACACATCAGATTGTCGGGATTGAGCGCTTCCTCGCCGCGCTCGCTGCGCAGCCCGGCCGGCGTGTTGGGGAACAGCGCAATGCAGGGAATGCCCAGTTCGCGCGCCTCCCGCGCGCGATCGGCGATCCCCCGCAATCCCCAGCGCGAAACACCGGGAAGCGTCGCGATCGGTTCCTCGCCATCGCCGTCGGTGACAAAGAGCGGCCAGATCAGATCGGCGGGAGTGAGGACGGTTTCGGCATGGAGACGGCGGCTCCAGCCGGCAGCACGCGCACGGCGCATGCGAAGCACGGGATAATGGCTCATGGCGCGGCTTGTGCGCCTTCATCGGCGACCGCGCAAGGCATCAGCCGATAACGTCGACCGTCACGATCACGTCGCGCCCGAGATCGATTTCCGCGATCAGATTGCGGCCGCCCAGCGCATCGCCATCATCATAGAGCAGTTCCACCCGATCCCGGCCCGAAACCGTGACTCGTTTCAGCCGCACGCAGTCCGCCACGCCGCTATCGGGCATTTCCCGCCGCAGCCAGGATTCGATCCGCATGTCCCAGACTTCGCTGTCGTCGAACAACCGCGCCGCAAGGTCTGCGATCGCCTGCAACGGCTCGCGCTCGGGGCGTTCGATCACCAGCTGCATCGGCTTGCCCGACCAGCGCGCAGTGACGCTGAACTGATCGGTGTCGATGTCATAATCGAATGCCTTGAATGCCGGGTGGCGCAACGACTGGTCACGGTTCCAGCGTTGCACCGCGGCGGCCAGCGCGGGATCGCGCGCCGGGCCCAGCCACGCCGTCATCACCAGCCCGTGGCTCGATTCCCAGTCGGGAAGGAAGCCGCGGATCGAAACGGGCGCCCCGGGCGACAGGCGATCGAACCAGGTTTCTATCGGCTCGTGCGTCTGGGTCACCACGCTGAGCCGCGAAAGCGACACCTTGCCGCGATCGGCGCGCCACGGGAAAAGCTGGAACACCAGCTCGTTGCCCCGCTCGGTCTCGACCAGCGCGGGCCCTTCTCTGCCGACGATGCCGGTGACTTCGCGCGTTTCGCCTGCGGGTTCGGTTTCCTGAGCCATGCGGAGCGCTTCTGCGCGGCGCGGCGGCGGCTTGCAAGCCTCAGCCGGTCGGCGTCATCTTGCCGTCGGGGTCGAGGCTGGCATTGGCTTCCTCGACTGCGCGATCGGGGCCGGGGCGCGTCATGCCCGGCTTCGGCTTTCGCCACTTGCCCCAGCGATAATAGGCCGCAGCGAGCAGCAGGCTGACCAGCGAGCTCGCCGGGAAGGCCGCCCAGATCGCATCGGCACCGAGCCAGTCCTGCCCGGCGACGGCAAAGCCGACGCGGATGGGAATCATCGTCACCGTCAGGATGATCAGCGGCACCCACACCGCGCCATTCGCGCGCACCGTGCCGAACAGCACCATCGTGACGCCGGCGATGATGTAGCTCCAGGTCGCGATCAGCTGGATATGCTGGGCGATCGGCAATGCCGGGCTGTCACCGCCCAGGAACAGCGCAAGCGCGGGGCGATCGGCGATAGCGAGCAACAATACCAGCGCGCCCGTTCCGGCCAGATTGTAGAAGATGCCGTAGCCCGTGATTCGCCCGATACGGTCCCATTTCCCCGCGCCGATATTCTGCGCCGCCATCGCGCTTACCGCGCCGCTGAGCGCCATCGCGGGCATCGCGACATAGGTCCAGAGCTGCAGCGCAACGCCATAGGCGGCAGTGGTATCGACCCCCTGTCGATTGACCAGACCGAGCATCGTCACAGACGACAGCGACATCACGATCATCTGCATGCCCATCGGCAGACCCATGCCCATGATGCGGCGGACCAGCGCCGGATCCGGCTTGAGATAGGCGAGTTCCGGCCCGCGCAGCCGCACCGGCAAGTCGCGCGCATAGACATAGACCAGCGTGCCCGCGAGCCCCACGACATTGGTGACCAGCGTCGCCGTGGCGGCGCCCGCAATCCCCATTTCGGGGAACGGACCGAGGCCGAGGATGAGCACCGGATTGAGCGTGCAATCGATCACCGCCGATATGCCCATCACCCACATCGGCGTCATCGCGTCGCCGGTGCCGCGCAGCGCCATCATGAACACCATCAGCACCATGCCCGACGGGATGGCGAGGAAAATGATCCGCAGATAAGTGAGCGCGAATTCGCGAGCGCCGGGCGCGACGCCCATCAGGTCGAGAATCTGCGGCGCGAAGATCCAGCCGAGCGCCGCCATCACGAAGGCGAGCGCCAGGAAACCGCCGATCACCGATCCGATCACGCGGCGGACGGCATCGACGTCCTTGCGCCCCCAGGCCTGCCCCACCAGAATCGTGCCCGCCATGCCGAAGCCGAAGACGAACGACATGGTGAGAAACAGAATCAGGTTCGCATTGGACGCGGCGGCAAGCGCTTCCTCGCCCAGAAACCGCCCCACCCAGACCGCGTTGATCGAACCGTTGAGCGATTGCAGCACCGACGTCGCCAGCGTCGGCAGGGCAAAGGTCAGCAGCGTCAGGCCGATCGGGCCGGTCGTAAGGTCCTGTTTCGCCCGCTGCGCCATGCCCTCTCCTCAAGCAGAAGGCGGGACGCGCGCAATTCGCCCGTCATCATCCCCCCGCCCCCGCTATTGGCCGCACGGAGGCGCCCATGCAAGCGGGACGACGTTCAGGCCGCCGCGGTCTTCCGCTGACGGCGGGCGACATAGAACAGCCCGCCCGCGCCGATCAGGAACAACAGCATCGTACCCGGTTCGGGCACCGGCGTTGGATCGCCGCCACCGCCGGGATTGCTCGGCGGGTTATAGCCGCCCGCATAGGTGCCGAGATGGAACTCGCCATCCTGCACCAGATTGCCGAACACCGCCGATCCTTCGACATAATTCCGGGTATGGGCGTCGGCATCGGGCGCCAGGACCGATCCGCCCCAGGCAGTCGACAGGTCGAGCGTCTCGGCCTCGCTGAAATTCCAGATGACGTTTTCGCCGAGACCGCTGGTCCCGCCCAGAAAATTGTCGTTCAGATTGATGTCGGCGCCCGCGACATTGACGACCACCGTGTCGGCGCCGTTGGTGTTGAACTGAATCTCGCCGATGCTGTCGAGATCGGCGGCGTCGATGCTGAACACCGCCACGCCATCAGCGCCCGGCGTGGCATCGAAGGTGCCGCGATTGCCGCTGAACGTCGCCGTGCTGTTGGCATCGAGGCCCGCCAGGTCGTGCGACAGATCATGCAGGCTCGAATCGAGCACGCTCGCCTGTAGCTGCAGATCGGACATGAACGCTGGATCGCTTGCCGCCAGCCCCGAATTGACAGTGTTCGAATTGACGTTGGTGTTGGAAATCGTGCCGCCGACCTTCACTGTCTGCGGCGCGCCGTTCAGATTGAACCCGCTGTCGACATTGCCGCCGATCACTGCGCCCGAACCGTTGTTGAGATTCTTGGCCCCTCCGGTCACGTCGCCGACCACGGTCAGCCCCGGAAGGCCGGAAACGGTCGCGTCCGAAGGCGTGCGGATCTGATAGTTGGAGCTGTTGCCGTTCAGATTGCCGGTGACATAGGTGCGCCCCTCGACTTCCGACGAGGAGGTCAGGTCGCCCAGCACCATCAGATTCCAGTTGCGCAGCGCATCGAGCCCGGTGACCACCTGCGCACTTGCCGTTTGCGGCATGGCAAGTGCTGCGGCACCCAGCGAGGCGGCGAGCAATAGTTTGGAACGACTCATTATCCTGTTTCCCTGACCGGATTCCGGCGCGGGCCGGTTACTGACATCAAGGCAAATAGGTGTCGCAGCGCATATAGAGAATGGACAATCGCCCTTAATACATTGGGTTAACACCGCATTTCGTCACCCAAACGCTCCCGGCGCCCTGGCACGAGATTGCTAGGGCGCGATTTTCGGGATGCCTAACCGAGCCGCTGCAGCGCCGCGCTCAGCCGCTCCGCCTCCGCCGCCTTGTCGGCGAAATCGGTGCGGGCCTTTTCCACCGCTTCGGGCTTGGCCTTTTCAACAAAGGCCGGGTTTTCCAGCCGCTTGCCGAGGCTGTCGCGCTCCTTCTCCGCCGCCGCGATCGCCTTGGTCAGACGCGCGCGTTCGGCGTCGAGATCGACGACGTCGCCGATCGGCAGCGCGAAGGTCGCTTCATCGACCACCACCTGCAGCGCGCCACCCGCCGGCGCCGTGCCGCTCGCGACATCGACGCGTGCCAGCCGCGCCAGCGCCGAGCCCTGCCGCTGAAGCCGGGCCAGCGTCAGTTCCGACGCATCGGCGACATGGAGCGGCAGGCGGGCGCCCGGCGGCACATTCACTTCGGTGCGCGCCGCGCGGATTTCGCTCACCAGCTCGATCAGCCAGTCGATTTCACGCGCCGCGTCGGGATCGAGCGCGCGCGCATCCGCCATCGGCCACTGCGCGACGATCAGGTCATGCTCGCGCTTGCCGGTTTTCGACCACAGCTCTTCGGTGATGAAGGGCATGAACGGGTGGAGCATGACGAGGATCTGATCGAGCACCCAGCCCGCCACCGCGCGCGTTTCGGCGACTTCGCCCTGCGCCCCGGCGGCTTCGCGCATTTCGTCGCCCGAGAAACTCCCGGGGGCATCGCCGCCCTGCAGCACCGGCTTGATCAGTTCGAGATACCAGTCGCAGAAGCGGCTCCACACGAACTGGTAGATCGCGTTCGCCGCGCCGTCGAAGCGCAAGTCGGCGAAGGCGAGGTCCATCGCCTGCACGCACGCCACCGTCTCGGCAATGATCCAGCGATTGACCGCGAGATCGGCGACCGGCGGCTCGATCGTGCTGCTCGCGCCGATGCCGTTCGACTGACAGAAGCGCGCCGCGTTCCACAGCTTGGTCGCGAAGTTGCGATAGCCTTCGACGCGCTTCTCATCCATCTTGATGTCGCGGCCCTGGCTTTCCATCGCCGCCATGAAGAAGCGCAGCGCATCGGCGCCATATTGATCGATCAGGCCGAGCGGATCGACGGTATTGCCCTTGGACTTGGACATTTTCGATCCGTCCGCGGCGCGAACCAAACCGTGCAAATACAGGGTCTTGAACGGCACTTCCTTCAGGAAGTGCAGCCCCTGCATCATCATCCGCGCATCCCAGAAGAACAGGATGTCGAAGCCGGAAATGAGCACGCTGTTGGGATAGCGCGCCTCCCACTCGCCCGGTTCCGGCCAGCCCATCGTCGCGAACGGCCAGAGCGCGGAGGAGAACCAGGTGTCGAGGACGTCCTCGTCTCGCCAGAGAGGAATCTCACGGTGGTATGACTTTACGTGAACGTCCGCTTCAACCTGCCGACCGAACGTTTTAATCTCAAATTCTTCTTCGACGAATTGAACATAATATTCACGAGCGAGCTCGGTCGCGGCTTCCTCAGTTTCGGCCACGAAATGCTTTGGATTTACAAAGTCATACCCGAGAGGAGTGACTGATGGCCCATACCAGGCCGGAATCCGGTGCCCCCACCACAACTGGCGGCTGACGCACCACGGCTGGATATTCTCCATCCAGTGGAAGAAGGTCTTTTCCCAGCTCTTCGGCACCATGTTGATCGCGCCGGACTTGACCGCATCGATTGCGGGGCCGGCCAGCGTCTTGGCATCGACATACCATTGGTCGGTCAGCCACGGCTCGATCACCACGTTCGACCGGTCGCCATAGGGCGTCTGGATCGTGCGCGGTTCGAAATCCGCTTCGGTTTCGTTGCCTTCCTTGTCCTTCACGACATGCGGGATCAGGCAGCCGAGCTCCTTGAGGCGCTTCACGACCAGCGTGCGCGCCTCGAACCGGTCCAGGCCGAGATATTCATCGGGGATCAGCCCGTCCGCGGTCTGCGTCACAGCAGCCTTGGCATCGAGCATATTGAGCATGTCGGCGGGCTTCATCCCGGCGCGCTTGCCGACTTCGAAGTCGTTGAAGTCATGCCCCGGCGTGATCTTCACCGCGCCCGAACCCAGTTCGGGGTCGGCATGTTCGTCAGCGACGATGGGAATGAGGCGCCCGGTGATCGGCAGGCGGATCTGCTTGCCGACCAGCGCGGTATAGCGCTCATCCTCGGGATGCACCGCCACCGCCATGTCGGCGAGCATCGTTTCGGGGCGCGTGGTGGCGACTTCGATGCTGCCGCTGCCGTCGGCGAGCGGATAGGAAAAACGCCAGAAGCCGCCCTTCACTTCGATCGTCTCGACTTCGAGATCGCTGATCGCGGTGCCGAGGCCCGGGTCCCAGTTCACCAGGCGCTTGTCGCGATAGAGCAGGCCCTGATTATAGAGGTCGACGAACACCTTGAGCACGGCCTTCGAAAAGCCATCGTCCATGGTGAAGCGTTCGTTCGCCCAGTCCATCGAGCAGCCGAGGCGGCGGAGCTGGCCGGTGATCTGCCCGCCGCTCTCTTCCTTCCACTTCCACACCATGTCGACGAATTGTTCGCGGGTATAGTTGGTGCGCTTGTCCTGCTTTTCGTTGAGCTGGCGCTCGACCACCATCTGCGTCGCGATGCCGGCATGATCGGTGCCGACCACCCAGCGCGCGTCCTTGCCCTGCAGCCGCGCATGGCGGACGAGAATGTCCTGCAGCGTATTGTCTAGCGCATGGCCGATATGCAGGCTGCCCGTCACGTTGGGCGGCGGGTTTACCAGCGTCCACGGCTCGGCATTCGGGCGATCGGGCCGGAACAGCCCCTCATCTTCCCAATGGGTATACCAGCGCTTCTCGATCTCGGCCGGATCGAAGGTTTTGGGCAATTCACTCATAGGCCCGGCACATAACCGCGCCGCCGCGCAAGACAAGCCTGCGCGGCACCCGGCAGGCGATCAAAGCGGAATTCAGCCGTTGCGGCCGGTGATCCGAGTGATTTCCTTGGAAACCAGTTCCTCGACGATGCGCGGCAGATTGTCGTCGAGCCAGTCGCTGAGCATCGGGCGCAGCATTTCGCGCACCATGCCTTCAAGCGTGTCCGAACCGGGCACCTGCGGCTTCACCACCATCCGCGACAGCGCCTCGAGCTTGCCGCGGCTCGCCTCTGCGGCGCGATCGGAAATGATGCTCTCGGCGTTGCGCAACGCTTCCACCTGTTCCGCCTCGCTCGGCGCGGCTTCTGGGTTTTCGGCGCGAGGGGCCGGCCTTTGCGCCTTCGGCGCAGCCGCTTCGCTGTCTTCGCGCAGCACCGGCTCGTCTTCCCGCGCTGTTTCGACGGCATCACGCAATTCGAGAACCTCCTCGAGATCGCGGGCCCCGTCTTCACCTTCCTCGCGCGAAGGCGTCGGGCGCGCGGCGCGGCGGCTGCGCGGTGCCGAAGGCGCACTGCCTTCTTCGGAAATGATCCGTTTGATGGACGAGAGAATCTCCTCCATCGACGGCTCGGTACTGATATCCCCCATATCGAGCACCCCTTTTGCTGCTGCGCTCTGCGCGGTTAACCCTATTCCCCTGAGCTATCAGGGTAGGTCGTGTCAACGGGGCGTCGCAGCATCGGGTCGAGCGTATTGCTGACATCGGGCGTCTGCGACGGCGTTTGCGCGGTCGATGTGGCAACCGGTTCGGGCGCGTCGCCGGTGCTCCAGTCGGACCAGCCGCCGCGTACGCGATTATAGTTTGACCTCGGATCGTACAGCGTGCCGCCGCCGAGGCCGAGATCCTTCGCTTCCGCCCGGCCCATCGCCGCGAGCAGCGTGAACCCGGCGACATAGGCGTCGCGCTGCGCCGTCACGTAATTTACCTGCGAGTTGAGCAGTTCCTGCTCAGCGTTGAGGATATCGAGAATCGTGCGCGTGCCGACGCTGTTTTCGGCGCGGACGCCTTCGAGCGAAAGCTGATTCGCCTCGACCGCGACCCGCGACGCTTCGATCACGCGAAGCGCCGAGCGGTAATTGGCATAGGCCGAACGGACCTGCGCGATGATCGCGCGCTCGGTCAGCGTCACTTGCTCGATCGACTGTGCCTCGCGCGCCTGCGCTTGGCGGATCTGCGCGGCGGGGCGCCCGCCCTGGAAGAGCGGGAAGGAAACACTCACTCCCGCCGAGGCGGAAAGGCCGTCATTCTCATATCCGAGCAGCGACGCCTGATTTCCAAGCGATCCCAGATAATTATAGTAATCGGTGCCGACATTGACGCTGACCTGCGGCAGCCGCGAGGCGCGCGCCACATCGGTGTCGTAGCCGCTCGCTTCGCGCGCCTTGCGCGCGGCGGCGAGATCGGGATTTTCGTCGAGCGCGATGCGCACCGCGACATCGGGGCTGTCGGGCAGATCGGGCAGCGGCGGCGGCGACGCCAGCGTTCCCGGCGGCGATCCGACCACGCGAATATAGGATTCGCGGCTTGCGATCAGCTGGGCCTCGGCACCGCGCAGCTGGCTCTCCGCCAGCGCCAGCCGCGCTTCGGACTGGGCCACGTCGGTACGCGTCAGGTCGCCGACCTCGAACCGGTCGCGTGTCGCCTGCAGATTGACGCGGAGCGCCTCCACATTCTGCTGGTTCAGGCGAACGATTGCTTCGTAGCGAATGACGTCGAGATAGACCGTGACCACTGAAACGAAGAGATCGGATTCGGTCCCGCGCAGGCTGGCGCGACCGGATTCAACACGGCTTTCGGCGGCGCGCACCGAATTTTGGACCGAACCGCCCGAATAGATGGGCAGCGAGGCATCGACGCCCACCGATCCCGTGCGGGTCGGGCTGACTCCGGTCGCGCCACTGTCATAGAGGTTTTCACTGTAACCGCTGCTCGTGCGCACCGAGGGCAGGCCCCCCGCACGCGCCAGCGGAACGCCTTCGTCCGTCGCACGCAATTCGGCGCGGGCGCCGGAAAGCTGGGGATTGGTATTGTAGGCCTGAACCATCGCATCCTGCAGCGTGGTGGTCGCCGCAACCCGATCGCCCTGTGCCGACGGCGCGTCCTGCGCCGCGGCGGGCATAGCGACCGCGAGCAAGCTGACGCTCATCAGGAAAGAGGCAATGCGCATCGGTTTCGTCCCCGTCATCAAAAAGCGGCCCATCATCAGAACCGGAACGAAACCGGTCGGGCGAAGCCGGGAAGAACCGCACAATCACAGTCCGCGAAATCCGCCAGGCCGAAACCGCCCGCCGAGCGGCGGCCCGAGGCGAGCCGCGTGACTCCGCGATCGACGATACCGGTCACGACACGCGCACCCGGCTTCAACTGTTCGAGAATCGTGTCGGGCACATGTTCGACGGCGCCGTCGATCACCAGCAGATCATAGGGAGCCGCGGCGGCCCAGCCCGCCGCCAGCGGCCCTTCGACCAGCTCGACCGTCTTTTCCTCCGCGAGCGCGGCGCGCGCCAGTGCGACGAGCGCGGGCTCTTCCTCCAGCGCGACCACCGATCCGGCGAGCAGCGCGAGCACCGCGGCGGTATAGCCGCCCGCGGCCCCGATCAGCAGCACATGATCATCATGGCGGACATGCGCCTCGGTCAGCAGCCGGCCGGTCGCCATCGGCAAATTCTGTGTACGGCCGCCCGCCAACGGCAGTTGCGTATCGCGATAGGCAATCGATCGTACCGTTTCGGGAACATAGGCTTCGCGCGGCACCCGCGACATCGCCTCGACCACGCGAGGATCGTTCACTGCATTGGTGCGAAGCTGGCTCGCCACCATCGCATGGCGCATCGCGGCAAAGCGATCCGCGCCGTCCACAGGGGAATCCACCGAAAGAGTCATCATTCCTGCCCTGTCGCACAACCGTTATAGTCATGCAATACACTTGTTGCTTTGGTGCGCTTGTATCGCGCCAAATCCCCGGCGCCAAGCAAGCTGGCAAGAAACTTTGACGTCAGCGCCGCGATTTCAGGGTTCAGGCGCCCCGTTTCCAGACGGACTGTCTTTCCGCGAGCGCGGAAATATCCTGCGCCTGGCTGAGCACCATCAAGCGCATTTCGAGAACGTCCATCGCCACTTCCGCCATATGTGCGAGCAGTTTCAGCTCTACCGGCGCAAGCGTTCGCGGTTTCGACCCCACTATGGCGAACATGCCGATATTATATCCGTCCGATGTGCGCAGCGGCGCACCGGCATAAAAGCGCAGACGCGGCGGCCCCACGACATAGGGATTATTTCTGGTCCGTTCGTCGCTGAGCGCGTCCTCGACGATCCAGGGCCGGTTCTGACGGATTGCGAGGTTGCAGAGCGCATACTCTGCCGGCAGCGAGGACAGGGCGATGGCCCCTGCCGCCGCCTTGATCGTCACGCGTTCGTCATCGACAATGCTGATCGCTGCGGCCGGGGCAGAGAGTGCGACGATGGCGAGCCGCACCAGGCTGTCGAATTCCGCAATGTTGTCGGTGCCCGCGACTCGATAGCGTCGCATCGCCCGTAATCGCTGCTGTTCGCTACTGCGCGCGCTGATCAGTTCAGGCACTCCGCTCTCCAAGAAGCCAAAAAAACCGGGCACCCGGCGCCGGTCGACCGGACGGTCTTTCACCGGGACGCATATCGCACCGCACCGTAACGCAATAATTTCGGATGGTATCCGTGGAACCCCCGAATCAATCACGGTGTTGACAGGAAGCCCGCCGCCGCGCATTTCGCGCGTTCGCCGCGCCGAGGCCCGATGGCGGAGTGGTGACGCAGCGGACTGCAAATCCGTATACGCCGGTTCGATTCCGGCTCGGGCCTCCATTTCTCGCGCAGGCGATTCCCCGTCGTTTCGATCGTGCACCAAGGCGCTTTTTTCCGCGCTATGACGTCCGCTGCGCTCGCTCCCCTCTATGATATTTCCAGATGGCGTCGCTACGCCCGGCATTTGGGCCGACGGTCGCACGGAGAATAGCGTGAGGGGGAGGGTTTCGCATATCGGTCGTGAATCCGGCGCACGATGTGGAGCGGCTCCGGCGAGGATTCGCTTTCGCGCCCCGTCAGGAAATGCCGGCAATGTATAAACGCATTCCCGCGCGATGCGTGGCCGTGGGTATGTATGTCCACAGCTTCGAGGGCAACTGGCTGGAACACCCTTTCTGGCGCTCGCGACTGATGGTTTCCGACGAAGCCACCGCCCGGCGGATTCGCGAGGCCGGTCTTTCGGCGGTCGTGATCGATGAAGGCCGCGGCGCCACCGCATCATGCGGGTCATGCGCCTGCGCCGATGTGCGCTCCCGCGCGCCCTCCCGGACGCATGACGCCGTCGCGCCCGCGGCCGCGCCCTCCAGACTGAGCTCGGACGAAGCGCGCAGGGAAGCAAGCGCGCTGCTGATGCGTACCAAGGGACTGGTTCACAGGCTCTATGACGACGCCGGCAGCGGGATCGCCCCCAATCCGGCCATGATCGAACCGCTCGTGCGCGATGTGGCCGAATGCGTCGAACGCAGTCGGGATATCCTGTTCCACTTCGGCATGATGAAGCGGCGCGACGAATATATGCATCTCCATGCCGTGTCGGTCTGCGGCTATATGGTCGGTTTCGCGCGCGATCTCGGGATGGAAAAGGATATGGTGCTGCGGCTCGGCATGGCCGGCCTGCTCCACGACGTCGGCAAGGCGCGAGTCGATGGCGCGATCCTCCAGAAGCGCGGACCACTGACCGCCCAGGAATTGCGTGCGATGCGTCAACACCCCGAGACAGGGCACGGCATGCTGCTCGAATCCGGGAACCTGCCCGAGGAAGTCTATCAGGTCTGCCTGCAGCATCACGAGCGGATCGACGGACGCGGCTATCCGCACGGACACAAGGGCACGCATCTGAGCAAGGCCGTGCGGATGAGCGCAATCTGCGACGTCTATGACGCGCTGACTTCGCAGCGTCCGCACAAGGACGCCTGCCTTCCAGGCCGGGCGCTGCGCGAGCTGGAGGAAATGAAAGGCCAGCTGGACGCGGGGCTGGTCGAATCCTTTTCGCGGAGCATCCGGCTGCCGCACTGATTTTCGGCCTGATGTCCGATGAATCCTATCGCCGAAATCGGATTTTACACCGTTCCGAACCGCGCCTTTTTCCAAGCTTTACCGCCGAGTCGGTCCCAGAACGCGGCGAATGGAAGTTGACGCGATTCGCGGCGGGGGCGGAACAAAGATCTTTCCCCACCCGTTTTCAGGGCCGGTTCAAGGGAGATTACACGATGTACGATTTCGGCATTCGTCAGGCCCATACCGGGTACCGCGTTTCGTATCGTCCGGGTGAAGTCAATCACTGTCCCGGGTGTGGGAAAGAGCATTGGATTATCGGTCGCATGACCGCCGAATGCGCCTATTGCAGCACGGCTGTACCGATGAATGCGGGCGGCATGCAGGGCACGGGGCTGTTCCGCAGCCACGGAAAATCCGAAACGCCCGGTTCGCTGGCGGCCTGACCTTCGCGATGATATGGCGTTGGGAAAACGGCTGTTCTTCCGTGCCACCCCGCTCGCGCGGGAACGGCGGGACGCAACAGGCGTTGGCCCAATGCAGCGAAACGGGAGCCATGCCATGACCGATATCGCCCTTACTGCGCCGATCGAGCGCGTCGCGCGCGTCATCTGCGCCGAAGCCCATAGTTCGAACGGAAGCAAGCCGAAGGGCGGCGCGGCGATCGCCGCTGCGGTCAGCGGCCATATCGACGCGACCTGGGAACAGGAAGTCGAGCGGGCCACGGCGGTTCTCAAGACGCTTCGCGAGCCCACCGCCGAAATGGTGGCGGCAGGTGACGCGGTCGATGGCAATGCCGCCGAAGTGTGGAGCGCCATGATAGCGAAGGCACTCGAACAGGGCGTATGAAGCCTGTCCCGCGCGGCGAAAGAAGCGGGCGCGGCTCCATAGACAAACAAGTTGTGACGAAATCCCCGTGAGCGGCTATGGGCCTGCGCCATGCAGCAACATCCGCTTCGCCTTTATAACTCATTCAGTCGCTCGTTCGAGCGGTTCGAACCACTCGATCCTGCGGCAGGTGTGCGCGTCTATTCCTGCGGGCCGACGGTCTATTCCGATCCGCATCTGGGCAATCTGCGCGCCTATGTCTTCACCGATACGCTGAGCCGCGTGCTGCGGTGGAAGGGCTATGCGCTCACCCATGTTCTCAACATCACAGATGTCGGTCACCTGACGTCCGACGCCGATGCCGGCGACGACAAGATGGAAGCCGCCGCCAAGGCGCGTGCGATGAGCGCATGGGATATCGCCGAACATTATACCGGGGTGTTCAAACGCAACCTAGCCGATCTCAACATCGCACCGCCCACATACATGCCGACGGCAACGAGCTGCATCGACGAAATGCTCGATTTCGCGAAGAAGATCGCGCCCGACCATTGCTACGAGATCGCCAGCGGCCTCTATTTCGACAGCACGACCGTGCCTGACTACGGCAGGCTGGCCGGCGTGCGCGACGACGCCGGCGAGGGCCGCATCGATCCGGTGGAGGGAAAGCGCCATCCCCAGGATTTCGCGATCTGGCGCAAGACGCCGCCCGGCGAGACGCGCCAGATGGAATGGGATTCGCCCTGGGGCAAGGGCGCGCCGGGCTGGCATCTCGAATGTTCGGTGATGGGGCGCATGTATCTGGGCCTGCCGTTCGACATCCATACCGGCGGGATCGACCATCGCGAGATCCACCACGTCAATGAAATCGCCCAGAATCAGGCTTTCTGCGACTGCGCGGACAGCGGCGCACGCTTCTGGATGCACAATAATTTCCTGGTCGACCGGTCGGGCAAGATGTCGAAGTCCAAGGGCGGCATCGCGACGCTGGACGGCCTGATCGCGCGCGGCGTGCATCCGCTCGCCTATCGCCTGATGTGCCTTTCGGCGCATTATCGCAGCGAGCTGGAATTCAGCACCGACAATCTGGCCGCCGCGCTCACGCGGTTGCAGCGGCTGGTGATTGCCGTGCGCAAGCATCTTCCCGATCCGGTGGAAGCAGTTGCCGACGGCGCGGCGCGGGCCGAGGGGCATCCCGCCGCGCGCTTCGTTGCCGCGCTCGACGAAGCGGTGTCGGACGATCTCAACACGCCCCGCGCCCTGCCCGCGCTCGAGGAACTGCTGGCGCAGAAGCGAATGCCCGCCGAAGCACGGATCGAGGCGCTGGCGGAATTCGATGCCGTACTCGGGCTGAAGCTGCTGTCGCTGACGCGAAGCGACCTGCGTGTCCGCCCCGAAAGCGCCGGCCTGACCGCCGACGAAGTCGAGGCACGGCTCGCCGAACGCCGCGAAGCGCGCGCAGCAAAGGATTTTGCCCGTTCCGACGCGATCCGCGACGACCTCACCGCCGCGGGCATCGAAGTGATGGACGGCGATCCGATGGGCTGGGACTGGCGGCCCGAGCTATAGGCGCGGCGCTCGCCCCGACACTTACAGGAAACGTGAATTGTTGACCGGCGGCCGACCCCCTACATGATCGGAAACGCTGGAGAATATGTCGCCATGACCGAAGCCGCCGTTTCCGCGACCACGCCCTATGAGACAATCGGAGGCGAGCCGACGATCCGCGCGTTTTGTGCCCGCTTCTATGCGCTGATGGACGAATTGCCCGAAGCAAGGGCATGCCGCGCTGTGCATCCGCCTTCGACCGCGCGCGCCGAGGAGAAGCTCTACGAATATCTCACCGGCTGGCTGGGCGGGCCGCCGCTCTACACCGACAAATACGGCCACCCCCGGCTTCGGATGCGGCACTTCCCGGCAGCGATCGGTGCCGAGGAAGTGACCGGCTGGCTGGCCTGTTTCCATAAGGCATGGGGCGAGATCGTTCCACCCTCTCCGGTGTCCGACGAGATCGTCGAACGCGTAGAATCGCTCGCCTGGCATATGCGCAACGACGAAATGCACCGCGGCGCCCCTTGCGGCGACGGCACTGCCTGACGCCCCGAATTGGTGCTATCGGGCAGGACATGAAAGCCGTCCTGCCCGCCCTCGCCCGCCCGCTTCTCGAACCCAAACTGCCCGATGGGCTTTCTCCGCACTGGTTTTCCATCCGCGAAGAGGCCGAGGCGATGGTGGTCGATGCCGACATCGCCTGGATCGACTTGCAGAATGCCCGGGCGAGCGGCGAGGTGCTGGCGCTTGGCAAGCAGCTCAAATGGGTGTCGACGCTGCGCGCGGGCGTCGACTTTCTCGACCTCGACCAGCTGAAGGCGCTGGGGGCGATCCTGACCAACGGCAATGGCATCAATGCCGAGGCAGTCGCCGAATATGCCATGCTGGGTGTGCTCGCGGCAGCCAAGCGGTTCGACGAAGTCGTGCGGATGGCCGACAGGCACCAATGGACCGAAACCGCGCCGGGCCAGGTTGAACTTTACGACAGCACGGCGCTGGTCATCGGCTATGGCACAATCGGCCGGATGATCGGCGACCGGCTGGCCGGGTTCGACGTCGCGGTGACTGGCGTCACCCGGTCGGGCCGCGACGGTACGCTGACTCCTGACCAGTGGCGCGAAAGGCTGAGCGAATATGACTGGGTGATCCTCGCGGCGCCCGCCACCGGCGAAACCGCCGCCATGTTCGGCGCCGACGAATTCGCCGCGATGAAATCCTCGGCATGGATCGTCAATGTCGGGCGCGGCGACATGATCGATCAGGAGGCGCTCGTCGAAGCGCTGGAAAAGCGCCGCATCGCCGGCGCCTTTCTCGACACGGTGACGCCCGAGCCGCTGCCGCCCGAACATCCGTTGTGGGACGTGCCCAACTGCATCCATTCGATGCATTTGTCGGGTCGCAGCCAGACACGGATGTTCCAGCGGGCAGCGGCACTGTTCCTCGAAAACTGCCACGCGTTCCTCAGCGGAACGCCGATGCGCAATATCGTCGATCTCGACGCGGGCTATTGAGCCGCACGCGCATAGAGCGCGGCGGCGGCCAGCCACAGTGCCGCGATCAGCCCGATCGCGACGAACACGGCGGTAACCTCACCGATCGCCAGCGCCATGCTGGCCAGCATCGCCACTCCCATCAGCGCGAGCGTGACCGCAAGGCCCTTTGCCCGAAAGCGCGCGAAACAAGCCCCCGCAAAACCTCCCCCAAGGATACCGAAAAAGATTAGATTCACGCCGTCATTTTCATTGCCGATTATGCCGACGGCGAGATTTGCCCAGACCATCAGAAATGCCGCACCCGCCGCGATCGCCGTCGCCGCGCGATAGGCGAGACTGCCCGACGCGCGTGCCGCCAGGTCCACCGTGCCGCAGGCAGCGCCGAGCATCACCGCGAACACCGCGAAATCGAGCGGCCCCCAGTCCACCTCGCGCGTCACCAGCATCGCGACTGCCGGCGCCAGAAGCAGTGTAGCCGCTCCGCCCCACATCGCGACGCGCCACCATGCGACTTGCCCGCCGCTGCGATCAACTCCGTTTGCTGTCATCATCTTACGCTCCTAGTGAAGAGAGGTGTCGGAGCTATTCCGGCGGCCGGGTGATCGGCATGAGCAAAATCTGAGGGTTCGCTGAAACGATGACCGGGCGGCTTCAATTCGGGGATTTCACGCTCGATTGCGCCGATCGGCGGCTGACCCGCAACGGCGCGCCGGTGCCGCTCAACGCGCGCTATATGGACGCGCTGATCCTGATGGTCGGCGAGGCCGGCAAGCTGGTTTCCAAGGATCGCTTCCACGAGCAAGTGTGGCGCGGCGTGCCGGTGACCGATGAGGCGCTGACCCAGTGTATCCGCACGCTGCGGCGCCAGCTCGGCGACGATGCGGTGCGCCCGCGTTTCATCGAAACCGTACCAAAGCATGGCTATCGCTTCGTCGCCGAGGTGCGCGCTGCTGAACCCGGTCCCGCCGTCGCGGGGGAGGAGCCGATCTGGCGCGCGCCGTTGCGGCTGGCGCTGGGCGGCACGGCCGGCGCGGCGACCGCCGGACTGGTCGGCGGCATCCTGTTCGGCATCGTCGCGGCATCAGGCGGCGGAGGCGCGCTGTCCGCCTTTCTCGTGCTGCTGATCGCAACGCTGCTGATCGCCACCATAGGCGGCGCAGGCGTGGCGTTCGGCATTGCCGCACCCGAACTGGCGGGCGAACGCGACAGCGGCTGGAGCATCCTGAGCGGCGCGGCGGGCGGCGTGATCGTCGGCGGCTTCGTGAAGTTGCTCGCGATGGACGGTTTCGCGCTGCTGCTCGGCCATGCCCCGGCACGCATGACCGGCGCCCCGGAAGGCGCGCTGCTCGGCGGCGCGGTGGGGCTAGGCTACTGGCTTGCCGCGCGCCGCGGGTTTTCCGTCCGGCGATCAGCCGGGGCGGCGGCGGTTTTCGGCGCGTGCGCCGGGCTGCTCGTGAATCTGCTGGGCGGCCAGCTGATGGCGGGAAGTCTCGACCTGCTCGCGCAGGCCATGCCCGGATCCCGGCTTCAGCTCGATGCGCTGGGAACGCCTTTCGGCGAAGCGGGGTTCGGCCCAGTTTCCCATGCCGTCACCACCGCCGCCGAGGGCGCGCTTCTGGCGGCGAGCATGGTCGCCGCCATGCGCATCACGCGCCGATGATCTCCGGCAGCGCCGCGGCATAGCGGCGCACATCCTCGATCCGGCCGGTCGAGGCGCGCGACCAGGTTTTCCACTTCCCATATGCCGGACGGATCATCACCCCGCGCTCGCGCATCGCCGCCTGCATCGCATCGGCATCCGGCACTTCGACATAGAGGAAATTGGTCTGGCTCGGCAGCGCGCGCAGGCCCGCCGCCGCCACTGCATCGAGCATGATGCCGCGCGCCTCGAGGATCTTGTCCTTCGAGAAATTGGTGAAGCCGGCATCATTGTAGGAAGCGACCGCCGCTGCAAGCCCCGCGGTATTGCCGCCGAAGCTCATTTCATAGCCGCGGATCGCATGGACATTTTCGGGCGTCGTCACGGCATAGCCGACGCGCAGCCCGGCCATGCCGTAGATCTTCGAGAAAGTGCGCGTGACGATCAGATCGCACCCTTCCTTCACCAGATCGACGACGCTCGAATAGTCGGGCCGGTCGGTGAGTTCGATATAGGCTTCATCGATCAGCACCGTCGCCTTCTGGCTCACACGGCGCACGAACCCGCGCAGTTCCTCGCCATCGAGCACCATGCCGGTGGGATTGTTGGGGTTGCAGATCTGCACCAGCGCGACATCGTCGGTCACCGCCGCTTCCATCGCGGCCAGATCGACGCTCATGTCCGGCTTCAGCGGAACGCGTTTGACGTTCGCGCCCTTGGCCTGGGCGTAAAGCACCGTTGCATCCCAGAAGAGTTCGGGGCAGACGATCGCGCCCTTGTCCTTCATCGCCAGCGCCGCCGACATCAGGATTTCGGTCGACCCGCTGCCGATCGCGATATGGTCCATGCCGACGCCGAAGCGTTCGGACAGCATTTCCACCAGCCGGCGCGCGCCGCCATCGGCATAATAGCAGCCCTTGTCCGCCCAGCGTGTGATCGACTGCACCGCGCTGGGCGCGGGTCCATAGGGGTTTTCGTTGCGCGAAAGCAGCGCGACACCCGGCGCCGGGCCGAACAGCGGCGCATCCTGCGGCGCGGCGCCGAAACTTTCGGCGTAACAGGGGAAGGCGGCCATCCCCACACCCACTGACGCCGCCCCGAGCAGCCCGCGCCGCGAAACCTTCATTCCCATCGCTTGTCCCCCAACAGTTCGAGTTTCCAGAATCAGGTCGATATTCACCCCAGTCCGTTGCGGACCATCAATCCGCCGATGACGAGAAGATACACGCCGAATATCCGCCGCAGCAGCACCGGGCTCAGCCAATGCGCCGCCGCTACGCCCCAGGGCGCCGAAAGCACCGACATCGCCATGATCGCCGCTGCCGCGGGAATGTTGACATAGCCCAGCGATCCGACCGGAAGGCCGTGCGCGCCCCAGCCGGTCACGATGAAGCCCAGCGCGCCGGGGATGGCAATGATCGTTCCGACCCCGGAAGCCGTGGCGATGGCGCGATGGATCGACTTGCCGTGAAGCGTCATCACGATGATCGAGGGCGTCCCGCCGCCAATGCCCAGCAGCGATGAAAAGGCGCCGATCCCACCCGCGATTCCGATCCGCGCGACACCGCCCGGCATCGCTTCGGCGACTTGCCGTCCGGCGAGCAGGGGAAAGAGGAAATGCAGCCCCATCAGCAGCATCCCGGCCCCGAAAATCACCGTCAGCCCGTCGCCCGAAACCCAGGCCGCGAGCACCACGCCGATTCCTACGCCCAGTACGACCCAGGGCGCCCAGCTCCTGAGCAGCGCGAAATCGACTGCGTCGCGTTTGGCATGGGAGGTTACCGAGCGGATCGACGTCGCCACGATCGTCGCCAGCGACGTGCCGACCGCAACATGCATCAATTCCGCCTTGCTCGCCCCCAGCAATGGCAGCACCGCGACCAATGCCGGAACAACCACGAAGCCCCCGCCGATTCCGAACAATCCGCCCGCGAAGCCCGCAGCCAGTCCGGCGGCGAGCATGGCGACCATCGGCACGATCCATTCGGAGAGGATCATCGGGCAGATGCCCGGGCGAAGGAAATGCCGGCCTGAAGATTGTCCGGCCGGATCGGAAACATGCAACGCAGACGAACGGGCGTGGGCAAGCGACAACGCTCCCTGACGGAGTTACGACATCCCTCCTGCGCCCGCCGGTCCGGTTCCGCTTTGGCTCCCGCCGGCGTTGTGACGGCATGGTGCGGCCGTTGCCGCGCGGTTACAAGCCCCGGGAAATATAATTGCCGAACCGGATACGGTTTGTTGCGCGGATGCGCAGCGTCGTCAGGCCGCGTTGAGCCGCTTCACGAAATCGTCGGAGGCGGTTTCGAGCATTCCCGCGGTACGGGCGAGTTCCGCCGCGGATTGCGAAACCTGACTGGAAAGCAACGCAGTCCGGCGCGCGCCGCTAACGATGCCGTTCATTCGATCAGCGGCACTGGCTGTGCCGGCGGCCGCATCTCCCGCGCTGCCGTCGATCGCGCGGGCGGTCTCGCGCTGGTTGTCGACCGCGGTGCGGATCGCCGCTGCGGCATAGGACATTTGCGACACCATCGCAGCGATTTCGCCGAGGGCGCCGCGTGCTTCGTGGGCGCCCCCCTGCGCGCGTTGCGCGAGTGCCTGGATCTCTTCGGTCGCCCCGGAAGCCTGCCGGGCGAGTTGCTTGACTTCATGCGCGACGACGGCGAACCCCTGCCCCGCCTCACCGGCCCGGGCGGCTTCGATCGTCGCGTTGAGCGCGAGCAGATTGGTGCGCGAGGCGATCTCGTGAATCGATCCTGCAAAGCCGGCAATCGCCTGGGTATGCTGGCCGAGCGACGCCATCACCGTACTGCCGCTCTGGGAAAGCTCCCGCGCCTGTTCGGTCGCGTCCGCCTGTTGTTCGACGCTGCTCGCGATATGCGCGATCGAAGCACTGAGTTCGCGAATACGTGCCGCCAGCATGTCTGCGCCATCGGACGATTGCGCAATCATCGCGGCGGTCTCGGCGGTTTCCCGGCTCGTCGCTTCGGCCACTTCGTTGAGCGAACCGGCGAAATGATCCAGTTCCTCGGAAGCGTTCTTCACCGCATCCACCGCGTCGGCGACCAGCGCCTGGAAGGAGGAGACAAGCGCCATCATTTCGCTGCGCCGCACCTCCCCGTTACGGCGCTGTTCGCTTTCATAGCGACCGCGCGCTTCGGCTGCCGATGCCTGTGCTGCGCGCATCTCTATGACAGCCTGCTCGACTTCGCGCGCGCGCCGTTCGGCCTCGATCGCGAGTTCATCGGCCTGTCGGGCATTCTTGTCCGCCTCGAGGCGCATCCGCGCCTGCTGCGTGATCGCACCGCCCGCGACGATGGCCAATTGGCACAGCACCAGCCCGGTCAGGCCGATACCGGCAATGTGCACCAGCAACTCCACGAGGAGAAATCCGGGTTTGTATGCGATTGCGGGAAAGAAGGTGTAGGTGACGATCTGATAGGCGACAACCGCAAGCGTCGAGAGTGCAACGGCGCGCCAGTCATAGAGGCGCACCATCGCACCGAGCCCCACCAGGAACAGCAAATGTACGCTTTCCTGAGCCCCGTGCCCTTCGAACATCGCGACGAACAACATCGTATAACCGACGCTGACCATCGCCAATATGGCTCGCAGCATGCGGCTGTCGCCGCGGCGGTGGAACAGGAATGTCGGAATTGCGCTCGCCGCTGCATAAATGACGACAAAGGGAATGACGTTCGCGCTGCCTATCCACAGACCGAGCACCAGCATCCAGAAGGTTCCCAGCCACAGCCCCTGGATGAGCTGGTGGATGCCGCGAGCACGCAGCGTTGCAAGCGGTGTTGCTCCTTCGAGCGCCGCCTCCCCCGCGCCTCGTCTCACCACGGCACGCCTTTTTTCTCGTTGTTTCCCCAAGTCATGAACCCATAATAGGAAAACATCCCTAGTATTTGGTAATCACGGCCCGGTTGTTCGTTACCCGATAAGACCGGCACTGCGTCAGCGTCCGGGGCACCCTCGCTGGAGCCGCTTTCATCGAATTACTCAAAAGGGGTTGCGCTGCTTTACCCCCTGCGAGTAAAGCGCTCCTCCCATGACGACACTCGCTGGCTACAAGATTCGGAAATTCCGCGAAGAACGCGCGCTCACCCGCGCAGCGTTCGGCGCCTGGTATGACGCACCGGGCTCCACCGTTCAGGGCTGGGAGGAGCATGGCAAACGCGCCAGCCGCGCCGTCGTCAACCAGATCGCCGCCAACGGCATCGCCCATCACGCCGATTGGTTCGTCCCCTATCGTCCCGGAGAGGACGCCATGAACAAATGGACCCCCGAAAGCTGGAAGTCGCACGAGGCGCGCCAGCTGCCCGAATATCCCGACGCCGAAGCGCTGAGCGCCGCGACCGGCCAGCTCGCCAGCTTCCCGCCGCTCGTTTTCGCCGGCGAGGCGCGGCAGCTGACCGAGGAACTGGCGCGCGTCGCCGAGGGCAAGGCGTTCCTGCTCCAGGGCGGCGACTGCGCCGAAAGCTTCGCCGAGTTTCACCCCAACAATATCCGCGACACCTTCCGCGTCATCCTTCAGATGGCGGTGGTGCTCACCTTCGCGTCAAAGCTCCCGACGGTGAAGGTGGGCCGCATGGCCGGGCAGTTCGCCAAGCCGCGCTCGGCTCCCACGGAGACGATCGGCGGGGTCGAGCTGCCCAGCTATCGCGGAGACATCATCAACGGAAGTGCCTTCACGCCGGAAGCGCGCATCCCCGATCCGCAGCGGATGCTGCAGGGCTACAGCCAGTCGGCCGCGACGCTCAACCTGCTGCGCGCCTTCGCGCAGGGCGGATACGCCAATCTCCAGCAGGTCCATAAATGGACGCTCGATTTCATGGGCCGCAGCCCCTGGGCCGCGCGATTCAGCGACGTCGCCGACCGGATTGGCGAAGCGCTCGACTTCATGGAAGCGTGCGGCATCGACGCCGACAGCGTGCCCCAGCTCAAGGCGACCGATTTCTATACGAGCCACGAGGCGCTGCTGCTCCCCTATGAGCAGGCGCTCACCCGCGAGGACAGCCTGACCGGGCAATGGTACGACACCAGCGCGCACATGCTCTGGATCGGCGACCGCACGCGGTTCGAGGGATCGGCGCATGTCGAATATCTGCGCGGCATCGGCAATCCGATCGGGATGAAATGCGGCCCGAGCCTCGAGCCCGACGAACTGCTGCGCCTGCTCGACACGCTGAACCCCGCGCGCATCCCCGGCCGCATCACGCTGATCACCCGCTACGGGCATGAGAAGATCGAGGACGGGCTGCCCAGGCTGGTCCGCGCGGTGAAGCGCGAGGGCCATCCGGTGGTGTGGAGCTGCGACCCGATGCACGGCAACGTCATCAAGGCCGCCAACGGCTACAAGACACGGCCCTTCGACCGCATCCTCGCCGAAGTGCGCGGTTTCTTCGCCGTCCACCGCGCCGAAGGAACGTTCGGCGGCGGCATCCATTGCGAGATGACCGGGCAGGACGTCACCGAATGCACCGGCGGCATGATCGACATCGGCGAGGCCGATCTCGAAGCCCGCTACCACACCCATTGCGACCCGCGGTTGAACGCGGGGCAGAGCATCGAACTGGCGTTCCTGCTTGCGGAAATGCTCAACGAAGAAATGGCGGAGCGCCGGAAAGTGGCGGCGTGAAACCGACAGGCACCGGTACAATAGATATTGCACCGGTTTGGCCCGGGCCCTAGCGACATGATCCGATGGGCATCGACCATATCCGAACCGGACTGATCGGCCGCGTGCTGCGGGTGCTCGCCTTTGCGGCGATCGCGCTCACGGCCGTCGTGCCGCCGGGGTTCATGCCGGCGCGGGCAGCCGACAACAGCATGGTCATTTCGATCTGTACCGGCACGGGCCCGGTGACCAGAGTGCTGACGATCGAGGAAGCCAAGCGCTTCGGACATTCGCCGGATGATCAGGGCCAGCGCGACCCGCGCGAGAACTGCCCCTTTGCCGGGCATCAGGCGCCGCAGCAGCTGCCCGATCTGATCTCGCCGCCGGCGCCGAGCATCGCCTATGTTGCGTACACGCCCGCCCCGCTGACCGATTTCGTCCGGCCGGGCACCGGCCTGTCGGCCCCGCCGCCACCGAGCCACGCGCCACCCCTGCACACCGTCTGAAACTTCCTCGCGCGTGCGGCCGATCACGGTCGTGCGCCATTTTTCGGATCGCGCCCGCGGATCACTGCGGCGCGCATGCAGATGAGTGACTATCCATGACGACCATTCCCACGCGCCGCCGCGTCGCGGCGCTGCGCCTTGCGCTGATTTCCGGCGCGGCGATGCTTGCCCTTCCCGCTTATGCGCAAGAGGCGACCGCCCTGCCCCCGGTGCAGATCAGCTCTGACCCGACAAGCGGCACGACGCTGGACCGTAGCGAAATCGAGCGCAGTTCCGCGCGCAGCAGCGACACTGCCGAAACCATCACTCGCATCCCGGGCGTCGATGCATTCGGCGCGGGCGGCGTATCCAGCCTTCCCACGATACGCGGGCTCGATAGCGGGCGAGTATCGATCCTGGTCGATGGCGTCAGCATCGACGAGGTCTGCCCCAACAACATGAACCCGCCGCTGTCCTATACCCACCCGCAGACAGTGGAGAGCGTTTCGGTGCTGACCGGCGTGACGCCCGTCAGCATGGGCGGCGACAGCATCGGCGGCGCCATATCGGTGAACACCGCCGATCCGCAATTCGCGGGGCCGGATGGGACGCTGGTCACGGGCCGCGCATCGGCTTTCTATCGTTCGAACGGCGATGATTTCGGCGGCGCGGCGAATGTGACGGTCGCCACCGACAGTATCAGCCTGACCTATGACGGCAGCTATACCCAGTCGGAAAACCATGAAGGCGGCGGCAATGCCGGCATCGTCCGGTCGAGCGAATATGCCAAGACCGATCACAGCCTGACCTTCGGCGCACTTACAGGCCTGGGCCTGTTCACGCTGCGCGGCGGCATCCAGCGCGCGCCGTACGAAGGCTTTCCCAACCAATATATGGACATGACCGACAACAGGTCCTGGTTCCTCAATGGCCGCTATCAAGGCTATTTCGGCTGGGGCGATGTCGATCTGGCGGTCCACTATCGCGATACCGACCACGAGATGAATTTCCTCGACGACAAGGGCGGGACCGCCTCGGGCGGCATGCCGATGCTCGGCGAAGGCCATACGGCGGGATACCGGCTCGGCGTCTCGCTCCCGGTGTCCAGCCGCGGCACGATCCGGCTCGGCAGCGAATTTCACCATCAGTGGCTCACCGAATGGTGGCCGCCGGTGCCGGGCAACATGATGATGGGGCCGAACAGCTTCATCAACATCAACGACGCCAATCGCGATCGTCTGGGCAGCTATGCCGAATGGGAGGCGCAGTGGAGCGATGCGCTCAGCACCACCATCGGGCTGCGCAACGATCAGCTGTGGATGAACACCGGGGACGTTGCCCCCTATGGCACCGGCATGATGCAGATGGCGGATGTTGCGGCAGCCGCGGCGTTCAACGCCGCCGACCGCGAGCGGCACGACAGCAACTGGAGCGGATCGGCGCTGCTCGAATGGGATGCCGCCAAGGGCTTCGCGTTCGAACTTGGCTATGCGCACAAGGTGCGTTCACCCAATCTCTACGAACGCTATGCCTGGGGGCGCGGATCGATGGCGAGCCGGATGATCGGCTGGTTCGGTGACGGCAATGGCTATGTCGGCAATCTCAACCTCGATCCAGAGCGCGCCGATACGGTGAGCGCGGCGGTGACGTTCAGCGGCGCGGGCGACATGCCGTGGTCGCTGCGCATCTCGCCCTATTACACGCATGTCGCCGACTATATCGATGTGGTGAAGCTTGCCGAACTGACCGACATGATGGGCATGCCGACCGGCTTCGTGCAGTTGCAATTCGCCAATCGCGAGGCGCGCTTCTATGGGCTGGACGTGTCGGGGGCCGTCGAATTGCTGCGCACTGATGCGGGAAGCCGCCTGACGCTCGATGCAAGCGCGAGCTGGCTGCATGGCGACAACCTCGCCGATGACGACCCGCTCTATCACCAGATGCCGTTCAACGCGTCGCTCGGCCTGCACTACGCTGGCGACAACGGGTTCGACGGGCATCTGGAACTGCAGGCGGTGGCCGACAAGAACCGTGTGGACCTCACACGCAACGAGCCGCCGACCGACGGCTATGTCCTCGCCAATATCGGCGCCGGCTATACCGTCGACGGGTTCCGGCTTGGCATCGATGTGAGCAACCTGTTCGACAGCGAATATGCGCTGCCGCTCGGAGGCGTATCGCTTGGCGACTTCAAGGCGACGGGCACGCTGCGTCCGGTGCCAGGTCGCGGGCGGAGCTTCAATGTCTCGCTCAGCAAGTCCTTCTGATCGGCACGGACCCGGGGACGGCTATCGTCCCCCGGCCGGCCAGCGCTGGTTCGGCACGGGCGGCGCGGTGATGGTCACCGCGTCGCTTGCGTCGCTGCTGGCGCTCGCCGGTCCGCCGCGCTTCGAGCAGATCGAGCAGCCAGTGCTCCGCGTTTTCACGGCCGAACCCCAGCGTCGGTCCGAGCCGAAACAGCCGCCAAAGGAACGCCCGCGCCGAACCGAAGCGGCGCCCCGCCCCGCGACACCGCTTTCCGAGCCCGTCCCGGCCGACGTGCCACGAAGGACCGCCGCGCCGTCGCCCCCGCCAACCCCGGCTCCCGCCCTTGCGGCACCGAAACTCCCCGATGCAAGACCGGTGCAAGTCACGCCACCGCTCCCCTCGCCCAGCGCTGCGCCAGCCAACACCGATGCGCTGCGTGACCGCTACAGCGCCGCGCTGTGGCGTCATATCGATGCGCGCCTACCGCGCGGTATCCGCATGCGCGGCGAGGTGCGCGTTGGCTTTACCGTTACCCGTTCGGGCAGTGTCCAGGATATCGCAATCGATACGAGCAGCGGCAATCCGATGCTCGACCGGCTGGCGCTGCGCACGCTAAACCGCGCCGGGCCGATGCCACCGCCGCCCGCAGAACTGGGAGATGGCCCGTTACGCTTCACCATCACGATCGCATTCGACTGACAGCGACGTTCAGTCGGCGGCGGCGCGCGCCCGAAATTCCTTCGGCGAACACCCCATTTCGCGACGAAAGGCAGTCGCGAAATTGCTCGGTGCGCCATATCCCGCTTCGGCTGCCGCCTGTTTGACGCTCGCCCCGTTGCGCAGCATCGCACAGGCATGCGCGATCCGCTCAGCGGCGATATGCGCGGCGAGCGTTTCGCCGCGCGTTTCGTGAAATGCCCGGCTGAGCTGGCGAGTCGAAAGCCCGCAGGCCGCCGCGATCCGCGCGACACTGGCTCCGCCGGGATCGCGCGCGATTTCCTGCTCCACGATCGCCAGCCGCCGCGGTGTCAGGCCGCCGGAAACGCTATCATCGGAGACACCGCGAATAATGCGCCCCAGCTCGACACAGGCCTGCGTTACCAGCGCGTCGATCAGGATCCGGCCGGCGAAACCAGGCGATTCCAGCTCCGCCGCGACGCGATAGAGCAGGCGGCGAAGCTCTCCGCTGGCAATGTCCAGACCGCGCGTGAGCCGCTGACCGGTCCATTCGAAATCCTGGCCGAGCCACCGCGCCGCACCGGCCGTATCGAGTCGGCAGACAAGCGCGCGCTGTTCGCGGCAATTGCCGATAATGTCGACATCGGCATGCGCCGGCAGCAGGAACAGCTCGCCCAGCGGAGAGAAGCGCCCCGCATGGCGCTCGCCAGCTGCCCGGTTGCGCGCTGCGCCGTTCGCGGGGAGCATCGATAACTGGAGATGGTGGCAATCGTTGCTTTCGCCGCGCACGTCGATCGGCGCAGTGAACCGCTCGCGCACCAGGGCGACTTCGCCCGCAGCGCAATCGATGCGCGCGTCGATCGTCCGGTGCACCTGCATGGGGGCCAGGGGCATGGCAGGCATCCTCTTATCCCGGATCTTCGTCCGGCTTTTGTCCTGCGGTCACAGCAAAGGCCGAAAGCCATAGGGCGCCCTGCTTGCCGCTCCCCGCATCCTTCCGCAAACCGAAGCCGATGACAAGAATGGCGGACGGAGAGAAACATGGACCGCGCCGCGCAACTGCTGGAAAAGGCGAAACAAGCCGCCGGCTGCGATGATTTCGGTGATGACGGATTTCGCGAGGGGCTGGATCGCCTGCTTCACGCGCTCGACACCGAGGCGCGGCTCAACGCGCGCGGCCGGATGGGCATGGAGTTCCAGATCGTCGATATCCTGACAAAGCGGTTGCAGGTGGTCGACTGGTATGTCCGCCACCCGGAAACCGAGGACCAGGAGATCGTCGCTCCGCTGATCGGGCTAGGCCTGCCGCGCACCGCCTCGACGGCGCTCGCCTGCATGCTGGGCGAAGACGGGACCACGCGATCGCTGCGCACCTGGGAAAGCATGGCCCCCTGCCCGCCGCCCGATCCGGCGACCGAAATGAACGACCCGCGACTGGCACAGGCGGAAGCGGCGATGGCGCGGCGCGCGAAAGCCCACCCGCGCCTCACGGCGATGCTGCCGACAACCGCTACCTCGCCCACCGAATGCCAGCTGTTCATGGCGCACGACTTCAAATCGCAGATGTTCGAGGCCTTCGTCCATGTGCCGGGCTACATCCGCTGGCTGATCCATGAGGCGGACCTCGTTCCGACCTACGCCCATGTGAAGCGCGTGCTCAAACTGCTGCAATATCACGGGCCGGTGCGGCCCTGGCGGCTCAAAAACCCCTCGCACAGCCTGTTCATCGACGCGCTGAACCAGGTCTTTCCCGACGCGCGTTTCGTGATGACGCACCGCCCGCCCCAGGATGTGATACCCTCGGTCTCCGACCTGCATCTCGAATATCATGGCAGCTTCACCGACGATATAGACCGGCACGCAATCGGCGCGGGCGTGGTCGATTTCTGCGAAACCGCGATGGAGCGGATGATCGCATTCCGCGATGCCGGACAGGATCACCGTTTCTGCGACATCCACTTCGCCGATTTCCAGGCCGATCCGATGCGCGAGATCGCGCGGCTCTACGCCTTTTTGGGCGAGGAACTGACCGCGGAAACACGCGCGGCGATGCTGGCATGGCGCGCGGCGCAACCGATCGAAGCCGCGCAATATGACCGGACCGACCCTGCCGAATTCGGCCTCGATCGCGACGCGATCGCGCAACGCTTCGCCTTCTATACCAATCGTTTCGCGCCGGAGGGGCAAGCCGCATGACCGACCACCCTATGGCCTCGGGCCTGACTGCCGAACACGAACGCTTCTTCGTCGCATGCCCGGCGGACCCGGAAATGCGCGAGAGCTTCTCCTTCTGGTTCTTCGACGATGAAGGCCGGTTCGGATTTCCCCGCATCGGCATCGAGCGGGAGGCGACCAACTGGGCCAATCCGCGCGTCCAGTGCAATGTCACCGCACCGGGCGGAATCGTGATGAACGGCGCGGGACGCGACAGCGCCAATGAAGGCGGCGCTGATACGCTGAGCGCCGGCCCGCTCGAATTTCGCTGTATCGAACCCTTGCGCCGCTGGCGCGTCCGCTGGAACCGCGACGTGACGGTTGGCACGATCGAACAACAGATCACCAACACGCTCGACTCCGCCAGGCGCAAGGCGCTGGCATGGGAAATCGAGCTGGAAATGGCGGCGCCGGCATGGGTGCAGGACAACAGCCCCGAAAAGGTCGCTCAGATGGCCGAGCGCGAGGCGCGCGAAGCCGCGGCGATGGGCGTCGGCTGGCGGCTGGAGCAGCTGGTGCGCGGCACCGGCTGGATCACCTTCGACGGCGAGACGCATCAGTTTTCCGGGCGCGGCATCCGCATCAAGCGGCAGAGCGTCCGCCCGCTCGAGGGGTTTCGCGGCCATTGCTGGCAATCGGCGCTATTCCCGGACGGGCGCGGCTTCGGATACATCGCCTATCCGCCGCATGAGGACGGGTCGATGTTCAATCAGGCCTATGTGTTCGACGGCGAGCGGTTGCACCCGGCCAAGGCGACCGTGATTCCCTGGCTGCGACGGATCACGGCCGAGGGAGACGATGTCAGCCTCGAACTCGAATCCGCGCTGGGCACGATGCGCGTCGAAGCCGGCACCCGCTTCTCCACCTTCCGCGTCGGCAATCCCGATATCGGCGGGCTCAACCTGCATCAGGGCGGCGCCGAATATCGCTTCGAGGGCATGCGCGCCTTCGGCATGATCGAGCGATCGGCGCATGAGAGCCTGACCGCGATCGAAGTCTGAGAGATGACGGGGCGGCGCGCGCCGCCCCTGCCCGGCTTACCAGTGAAAGTTGGTGCCGCCGTCGACGTTGATGTTGGCGCCGCTCATATAGCTGTTCGCCTTCGACCCCATGAAGGTCAGCACGCGGGCATATTCGTCGGTATAGCCATAGCGGTTGGTCCATACCGAATCCTCGGCGCCGAAATGCAGCTTGCTGAGCTTGAAGGCATCCTGCGGGCTCTTCGGATCGAGGCCGTATTTCTCGAAATAGCCATTCATGATCTCGCCCCAGTTGCCGCTTTCGACCATGATCGCACCCGGCGACATGACGTTGACGAGGATATTGTCCTCGCCCAGCTCGCGCGCCATCGCCTGGCTCCAGCTGTTGAGCGCCGATTTGACCATGTTGTAGACATGCAGCATCGGCTGCGGTTTGGTGGTCGAGATCGACGAGACGTTGACGATCCGGCCCCAGTCGGCCTTGCGCAGCAGCGGCAGCGCCGCGCGCGTGGTGCGGACATAGCCGAGCGTGATCCGGTTATACGCCTCGAGATACAGCTCCTCATCGTCGAACTTGGCGAAGGCACCATGCGTGCCGACCGAATTGGCGGCATTGTTGATGAGGACGTTGAGGCTGCCGAATTTCTCGCCGATCGTCGCGAACGCAGCCTTCACCGCGTCGCCATCGGTCATGTCGCACTGGCTGGTCAGCACCTCGCCGCTGCCCAGCTCGCGACAGGCGGTCGCGGATTTTTCCAGGCTCTTTTCCGATCGCGCGAGCAGCGCGACATTGGCGCCCTCCTGTGCGAAACGCTTCGCGGTCGCCTTGCCGATACCGCGCGAAGCGCCGACGATGCACACATTGGCGCCGGCCAGTCCCAGATCCATTTCCAATCCTCTCTATCAAAATCGTTGGAGGATATTGGAACAGCTAACGGAACACCGCTCAATCGCGGCGAGCTATGCGCGGATGCCATTGCTGTGGATTGGCGCCACATTCGCGGGGGACGAGCGCAGTCACGACCGGACCGGCGTCGATTTGTCCTCGCGCCGTCGTCCCAGCATCGCCCCGCGCTCCAGTCGCGCGCAGAGCGCCGCATAATAGTCCGACAGAAAACCGTAGTCATCGCCATCATCGGGCAGCCCGGCCTTGGTGCGGATCGAATCGGCGACGACGGCGACGGCATCGACACTGCCCCGCCGCAGCACGTCCTCAAGCGTCTGCAACTCGTAAACGCCGTAGAGTTCGAGCGTCGCTTCGGGAAAGACGCGCCGCTGCCGCTCGCCCGTGTCGCGTCCCAGGTCCTCGCTGAGGTCGCGCTGCACCTGCCGCACGACCCAGGTTCCGGCCAGCATGTCACCGACACGCAGCCGATCCCGGTTGAGCAACGGGAAGAACAGGAAAATGAACGTCCAGCCGACGCCAAGCAGCACGATCAGCGCATCCACCTGACTGCTTCGCGCATCCATAGCCAGGAAAGTCAGCGGCAGGAATATCTCGATCTCGCGCATTGCATTACGCACGAATACCGCCCCGCCGGTGAGCCGCGCGCCGTCGCGTGCCACCACCCGCAGCTTGACGATACGCTTGCCCGGCGTCGCGCCCCGGCCCGACAATTCGAACAGTGTGAACCATGCGTTCCGCAGAACGAAAAAGCCGAGCAACCAAATGATCATCAACGCCGATCCGGCGGTTTCACCGGCCGCGCGCGCCATGATCCCGAGCAGGATGGTCGCGCCGATCAGGATCGCGAGGATGATCACGACATCGATCAGAAACGCAGCCGCACGATCGCCCGCGCCGGCCAAGTCGAGGCCGAGATCGACTCCCTCCGGCGTCACGAAATGCCGTCGGGTCGAACGTGCTTGCCGCGCGCTCCTCATGGCGTCCGCTCACGATTCGGCCGAGGAAGATAGAAATATATCAGCCAGCCGAGCAGGATCGTGCCGCCGATGGCATAACGCAGCGCGTCACTTTGCACTGTCTGCCGCCCGATTCCTTCAAGCAGCCCTGCGGCAAGCAACATCACCACGACACCCGCCATCGCCAGGCCGCCCGTGCGCCCTGCCGCGACCGCCGAATCGAGCCGCCGCATCCGTCCGGGGAATGCCACCGCCAGCCCGATCCGAAATCCCGCGGCGCCCGCTATGGCGATGGCGAACAGCTCGGTCGTGCCGTGAATGAACAACCAGCCGCCGAGTGCCACTCCCAGCCCCTTGGGCACATAGATCGCGAAAAACGCACCCAGCATCAGCCCGTTATAAAGCATCAGAAACGCAGTCGGCACCGCAAAGGCGAAACCCAGCGCAAAGGCGAACAGCGCCACCTGCGAATTGTGCGTGAACAGGAATGTCGCGAACGTGGCGAGCGCACCCTCGCCATCGCCCGAGTAAAGCACTTCGCGCAGCACCTCCTGCGAAGCGGAAGGGTCGCGCCCCTGTGCCAGCGACTCCGGGACGATGCTGTAGAACCATGCGGGATCGTTGGTGACGAGCATATAGGCCGCCAGCGCGCCGAGCAGCATCAGCGCGACCGACACGATCGTCTCGCGCCAGAGCGACGCGACAGCAGCCGGCCAGCCGGTCGCGAAAAAGGCGCCGATCTGGCGCCAGCTGTCACCCGGTGCGCCGTAAATCTGGAAATAGGCACGGGTGCACAACTGCTCGAGATAGGCGACCAGCTCGCGATCGAGCGAGGTTTCACGCGCCACCGACAGCGACGAAAGCGCCGCGCGATAGAGCACCGGCAAGGCAAGCAGATCGTCGGCATCGACAACCCGGACGGACTTTTTCTCGATCCGCGTCACAATTTCGTCGAGCCGATACCATTCGACTTCATAGGCGGCGCGAAAGCGCGTGGCATTCACCACGGGCACAGGGGCGGAGGACATCGGTGCGCTCATAGCTGGTTCCTCCGCTTGAGATCGAGATAGGCCGCAACCAGCCGGTCGCCGACGCGATCATGCTCGCTCTCGACGACATGCGCGCCGAGATGCCGCAACCGAGTCAGCACCAGCAGCCGCTCCTTGAGCATCGCGCCGGCTGTAACCGCGCGGGTAATGTCGTCTGGCGTCTCCGGGCGCCGTTCCTCGATCGTCTCGAGCTCCTCGTCCCGCAGCACGACGACCAGCACCAGATGCGTGCGCAACAATCGTTGCGCCCCGCGCACCAGGAACTCGGCCGAGATCAGATCAGTGAACTCCGTGAACAGAACCACCATCGAGCGCCGCTGAAGCTGTCCGGCCAGCGTCGTCAGCGCGAAAGTGTAATTGGTCTCGTCGCCGCTGTAATCGATCCGCGCGGCCATCTTCTGGACTTCGCCGAAGCCGCGTGTTCCCGAGACGAATCCGCTCACCAGTCGCGGTCGGGAATCGAACGCGCTGATTGCCACGCGATCGCCGAGTTTCAGCGCCACCCACGCGCTGAGCAGCATTGCCGAAACCGCGCGGTCGACACGGGGAAGCCCGGCAACCGGTTCGCACATCTGGCGTCCAGCATCGACCGCGAAGACGATCTGACTGTTGCGTTCGGTATGATGTTCCTTGGCGTGCAGCTTGGTGTGGCGTGCCGACTGCTTCCAGTCGATCCGCCGCCGGTCCATGCCCGACTGATATTCGACCAGCGCGTCGAAATCGGTGCCATCGCCATTGTCCATCTGGCTGAGCAGCCCCTGCAGCGCGTGCCGCTGGAAAATCTGCGCGCCGCGTTCGCGCGCGGCTTCGAGATCGGGATGGATCGAGGCGCCCGACTCGCTGGCGATCCGGCGCTGTTTCCATACCAGGCCGAGCGGGCCGCGCCAGCGCAGCCATATCTGCGGGATCGTAACCGCGCCGCGCCGCAACGCCGCCAACTGGCGAACGCCGCGCCCACGGCCCTGTTCGAGCGGCACCGCAAGCGGCGCATCCGCGCCGTCGACGATATCGCTGACTTCAAGGCCTATTTGGGCGCTTTTCGGCGGTGCCATTCCGGCGATCTCGACATCGACGGAAATGGGAAACCGGCTACCCACCGAAATGGAAGTCGGCATGACGGCATGCGCGCTTCCGGCACGCACGCCCGGCCCGGCCAGCGCATCGGCCAGCGTCAGCAACAGCCCGGCAAGCGGCCAGGCAAGACCGGCATACCAGCGATCGGGCATGAATATGGCGAGCGCGAACGCAAGAGGGGCGCCCGCGGCGGTTACCAATATCGCTGCCCGGGTGGGATAGATCAACGCGGCGCCTCGATCGTCTCGATAATGCCGGTAAGCACGTCCTCCACCTGCCGTCCGTCGATTTCGGCGGCAGGCGACAGGATCAGGCGATGGCGCAGCAATGCCGGTGCCAGCGCCTTAACATCGTCGGGAATCACGAAATCGCGCCCCTGGAGCGCGGCGCGGGCACGCGCGGCCCCCGCCAGCATCGCGCCGGCACGCGGGCTGGCGCCGTTTTCGAGATCGGCGACACCACGCGTTTCACGAACCAGCGCGACGACATAATCGATGACTTCGTCGACCAGCTTGACTTGCCCCACGGCATCGACTGCGGCGGCGATGCGGTCGGCGTCCGCCCGGGCTTCGACGCCCCATTGCTCGGGCGACATCTTCACATCGTTGGCGCCGTGCGTGGCGATGATGCGCCGTTCTTCCTCGATCGGCGGATAATCGACGACCTGCTTGAACAGGAACCGATCGAGCTGCGCTTCGGGGAGCGGATACACGCCCTGCTGCTCGATCGGGTTCTGCGTCGCGATCACCGTGAAGCGCGGGCCGAGCGCCATCGTCTCGCCGTCAATCGTGACGGTGCGTTCCTGCATCGCCTCGAGCAGCGCGGCCTGGGTTTTGGGCGGCGTGCGGTTGATTTCGTCGGCAAGCAGGATCTCGGTGAAGACCGGCCCCCGGTTCAGCGCGAATTGCGACGTCTGGAAATTGAACAAGTTGGTACCGATGATGTCGCCCGGCATCAGATCGGGCGTGAACTGGATACGCCCGAAATCGAGCCCCAGCGCCTTTGCAAAGCTGCGCGCGAGCAGGGTCTTGGCAGTGCCCGGCGGCCCTTCGAGCAGGATATGGCCCCGCGCGAGCAGCGCCACCAGCATCAGGTCGACCGTTTCCTCCTGACCGACGACGGCCTTGGCCACTTCGTCACGGATCGCCGCGCCGAACGTCTGCACCGCTTCAATCGTCACTCAGCTTCTCCTGTTTCCAATCGTGCAGCGCGCGCGCCGCGGCAAGTAATTCGGTGTCGTTGCCGGCTGCATCCGCCACGTCGGCGAGCTCCGTGAAGCGCGCCTTGCCTTCCAGCCCGTCGAGATAGGCGTCGACTTCCACCGGAGCGAGACGCGACGACACGCCGAAGGTGCGGACGGCCTGGTCGCGAATGACCTGGGCATAGCGCCCGCCCATCTGGCGGGTCAGCCGCGCCTTGCGCACCAGCATCGCGCCGTTGTCGACCAGCGCCGCCTTGCCGAATGCAAGCGCACGCTGACGCCGCTGCGGCGCGCCGAACTGCCCGAAGGCGCGAAATCCGAGCAGGATGATGACCGCGACCAACGCCAGCGTCATCGCCAGAAACGGCGGATCGAAGGCGAGCCGCAGGATGCTCTTGGTCCCGCCGATCCCGTTCGAGACGACGTCGAAGCCGATCGATTCGGCATTGGTGGAATTCATCCAGTCGAGCAACGCCAGCGCGGAGGCGGCATTGGTCGCATCCTTCATACCCGTATTGTTGAGGAGATCGGGGTCCGACAGGATGAAGCGGCTGTCCTGAATCCCCAGGACAATGCCGCCCTCGCCATCGGTGATCAGCGGTTCCAGATTCTCGTAATAGTCATCGGAATAGGCCGATGCGGCAGTGATCACCTGCAGCTTCTCCGGGATAGTGAAGACGATGCCCCCGGGCAGGATGCCGTCGACATCGATCAGCTGCGCCGGCCGTTCCTCGTGCCGACGGATATCAAAATGGAAACGCGGCGCAAAAACGCCCTCGGGCTGCGCTTCGGGCAATAGTCCGCGGCTGTTGACCCATCCGCGATGCGCCTCGTCCGGCACGACATCCCATTTGGGCAGGATGTAAAGCGTCGGCCTGTAGCCTTCGCGAAACTCGCCGATCCTGCCGATGTCAGTCGCAGCGTTTTCGGGCGTGACGACGATCAGGTCCTCGCTTTCCCACAGCCGCTCCTCGCGCAGAATCTGCGGATTGCGGCCGGTGGCAGCCGCCAGTTGCACCAGCCCGCTGAACCCGGTCGCCCCCTTGGATAAGGCATGTCCCCCGACGCGGTTCTGCGAGCGCAGGTCCGGCGCATAGGCGCTGAGCACCGTGACGCCGACGAAGCCGACGATGCCGATCAACAGGATCAGGCCGACCGTAAGCGGGTTGAAGATGCCGCGACGCTCGCCCTTGTCGATTGCGATATCGCTCATGCGCGCCAGCTTTTCGTCAGCGCGAAGTCGGAATAGGCAGCGCGAGTCGCGGTCCACTCGGTTTCGGTAACCGGTCGCTCGCCGAAAAGGCTGCGCTCCACCGTAGCGACGATGCCGGAGAACAGTTCACGGGCACGCGCCGGAATCTCGTCGGTTGCGGCAAGGTCGCGGCTCGTCAGCGCGGGACGCACCAGCCGCGGGCGGCGGCGCTCGATATCCTCGATGCTCCGCCGCAGCAGATGGTGCACCGCTTCGCCGAAATCGCCCCGCGCGGCGAGCGCATCGGCTTCCTCGAGCCAGGCGCGCGCCGGGGCGGCCTCGGGCACCCAGCCTTCCTCGGGGTCAGCAGCGTCCGCCGTGTCGTGCCCCTTGCGGCGCCAGCCCCTGCCGCGCACCCATCGCACTACGAACCAGATCAGCGCCGCCAGGGCGACGACGATCAGCGTCCACAACAATATCCGCGCGAACGGCCAGTCTGGCATCATGCTGGTGATCCATCCCAGAAAGCGCGCGACCGGGCGGAACACGTCGATCACCCACTCGCCCAGATCGTGGAGCCATTGCGGCGGCTCGGGAGGCGGCGGCGCGGGCGTGAGATCGAACTGGGTAGTCGGATCCCCGCGCAATGCACGATAGGCAGCGTCGAATTGCGCGTCACTGGACACAGCGGCCTGCTGCGCATTGCCGACAGTCAATCCAACGCTCCCCCAACGGCGCCCCAACAGGCGTCAGACTTAGATGGTGCAGCGTATCGCGCAAGTCGAATTCACCGCCAAATCACTGGACAGAAGAGAAATGGGGCTGCAGCTTGCGCACCATCATCGGAATCCGGGGGGATATATGGCAAGCAACTATGACGCACGCTCGGGGATACAGGTTGGGCGCGTGCTTTCACAGGGTTTCGGCGTCATCGTCGCCAATCCCGTGACAGTGCTTGGTATCGTGCTGCTGTTCGGCGCCATTCCGTCGACTCTGATCAACTGGTTCCAGCAAACCGAGATAACCGCCAATATCGCGAATTCCCCGACCAGCGAAGTGATGGCCGGAGCCTATGCCATCATGTTCGTGGGCTGGCTGGTCGCGATGGTGCTGCAGGCGCTGGTTCAAGGCGCGCTCGTACGGGTAACCATTGCCCATTCCGAGGGCGAGAAGGCCAGTTTCGGCGAAAGCGTGAGCGACGGACTGAGCGTCGCGCTGCCGCTGATCGGCCTCGCAATCCTGCTGGCGATCGGCGTCGGCCTGGGTCTGGTGTTGTTCATCATTCCCGGTATCATTCTCTATGTGATGTGGGCCGTCGCCGCGCCGGCGCTCGTCGCCGAACGCACCGGCGTGTTCGGCGCCTTTTCGCGCAGCGCGGAACTGACCAAAGGCGCACGCTGGAACGTGTTCGGCGTCTTCGCGATCCTGATGATCCTGACCTGGATCGTCAGCGCCGCCTTTGGAATAGCGGCGGGGCTCAGCGCGGCGTCGGGCGCGTTCTCCACCGTCGAAGGCACGGACCCTTTCCAGAGTCAGCTTTCGTTTGGCTGGATCGTCGGCACGGTTGTCCTTTCAGTGGTAAACCAGACGATCTGGTGCACCGTCCAGACGTCACTGTTCGTGGAGTTGCGCAACTGGAAGGACGGCCCGAGCGAACAGGCGCTGGGCGATATCTTCGCCTGAGAGATGCCGGCAGGATCGCGCCTCAGCCCTGCGTGACGGCGAGCGGCACCGGATCGAACCGCCCGTGCCGCTCGCCGTCCGGCACCGCGCGCCACAGCGATGCTTCGCCCCGGGCAGCAATGAGCCACAGCTTGCCGTCCGGCGAGGCCATCGCCGCATCCGTGACCGAAGGCGACGCATCGCCGTTCGGATGCGAATGCCAATAGCCCAGCAGCGTCGGTCCGCCGGCACGTTCGGCGCGGATCGCGGCAAACAAGGCGGCCGGATCGATCTCGAAATGCGTCTCGGGCGTGGCCGCGACATTTTCGGACGCCTGCCACCGCATGATCGCGCGCGCCTCGCCGAACAACAGGCCGCATGCTTCACACGGTGCCGCCGCGTTGCACGCAGCGTCAATTTCGGCGAGCAGCGATCTTGAAATTCGTACCGTCATACCCATCTATGACACATAATGGAGCGGGGGGCGGCAATAGTCGAGGCAGTGATTGCGGATGCGGCCGATGGCTGGCGCCTTGATCGCGCGCTTGCTGATGCGCTGCCCGATCTTTCGCGCGAACGCGTGAAGGCCCTGATTGCCAGCGGAAACGTGACCGGCCCGGATGGGCTCGCCCGCGATCCTTCGCGCAAGACCGCAGCCGGCGCGGCGTTTCGCGTCGCAGTTCCGCAGCCCGAACCGGCGTCGAACGAAGCGCAGGATATTGCGCTGGACGTCGTCTTCGAAGACGAACATCTGATCGTAGTCGACAAGCCCGCGGGGATGGTGGTTCACCCGGCCTGCGGCAACCCGGATGGAACGCTGGTCAACGCGCTGCTGCATCATTGCGCTGGCCAGCTTTCCGGGATCGGCGGCGTTGCCCGTCCGGGCATTGTCCACCGGATCGACAAGGACACGTCGGGCCTGCTCGTCGCCGCCAAGCATGACCGGGCGCACGAAGGGCTTGCGCGTCAATTCAAGGCACACAGCATCGAGCGGCGCTATCACGCGATTGTCGCGGGACTGCCCGGCCCGACCAGCGGCACGATCGACGCGCCGCTCGCGCGGTCCCCGGCCAATCGCAAGAAAGTGGCGGTCGTCAAGGGCGGCAAGCGCGCGGTGACGCACTACCGGATGCTGCGCGGCCTGCGCGAAGCGGCACTGGTCGAATGCCGGCTGGAAACCGGCCGCACCCACCAGGTGCGCGTCCATATGACGTCGATCGGGCATCCACTGTTGGGCGATCCGGTATATGGCCGGTCGCGCCCTACGCATCGTTCCGTATTGACGGAAACCGGCTTTGCCCGTCAGGCCTTGCACGCCGCACATCTGGGGTTCATTCACCCCGTGAATAGTAACGCTTTGGCGTTTGACAGCGAAATGCCTGCTGACATGCAGGAACTGTTCGATAAGCTTCTCGTATAAGAATATATGGCACGGCTGCTTCGCAACCGGCCCAGACCATCCGAAGGGAGAAACGATCATGGCTAGCGGAACCAACGTCCCTGCGACGATCCCCGCGCTTGGCGGCGAGGCAAGCCTCAACCGCTATCTGGCCGAGATCAAGAAATTTCCGATCTTGGCACCCGAGCAGGAATATATGCTCGCCAAGCGTTTTCAGGAACATGGCGACACCGATGCCGCTGCGCAACTGGTGACGAGCCACCTGCGCCTCGTGGCGAAGATCGCAATGGGCTATCGCGGATACGGCCTGCCGGTCAGCGAGCTGATCAGCGAAGGCAATATCGGCCTGATGCAGGGCGTGAAGAAATTCGAGCCCGATCGCGGCTTCCGACTCGCGACCTATGCGATGTGGTGGATCCGCGCCTCGATCCAGGAATTCATCCTGCGCTCGTGGAGCCTCGTCAAAATGGGCACCACCGCCGCGCAGAAGAAGCTGTTCTTCAACCTGCGCCGGATGAAGGCGAAGCTCGACGCGTTCGAGGACGGCGACCTGCGCCCCGAGGACGTCGAGAAGATCGCCACAGATCTGGGCGTCACGACCGACGAAGTCATCTCCATGAACCGTCGCATGGCGATGGGCGGCGATACGTCGCTCAACGTCCCGATGCGCGAGGACAGCGAGAGCCAGTGGATGGACTGGCTTCAGGACGAGGAACCGCTTCAGGACGAGCGCGTCGCCGAAACGCAGGAAGCCGATGTCCGCCACGACATGCTGGTCGAGGCGATGGACGATCTCAACGATCGCGAGAAGCACATTCTCACCGAGCGGCGCCTGACCGACGATCCCAAGACGCTCGAGGAACTGAGCCAGGTCTATGGCGTCAGCCGCGAGCGCGTCCGCCAGATCGAGGTTCGCGCGTTCGAGAAGCTGCAAAAGGCAATGATGCGGCTTGCGGGCGAGAAACGCCTGCTCGCCACCAACTGATCAACGCGCTGGCCGCAACAGGTACGTGATGGCGGTTGGAGACGAAGAGGACGGCGACCGATCGTCTCCCCCGCCTGAAGCCGCTGACGGAGCGGACGCTTCGGAATCACTCGGCAACAGGCCGGTGCAGTTAACGCAGCCGGGAGACTGGCCTTCGCTCTGGGCGCCTCAGCAGGAAAACGAGGGCAGTTCACGCCCGACAGATGATTTCCTGCCGCGCACCGGTGTTTCAGGCGTACCACTGCGTCGACCGCCGCCGCCACCATTCAAACCTACGGGAACCGGCAGCGCCAGCACCGTTCCCGCCATCCGGGGCCTGCGGCGTCGCAAGTCGCTTTTCCGCAGGGCAGTGGAGTGGATGGGGCTGCTGATCATCGGGTTTGCGGCGCTTTCGGTCGCAATGGTGGGCCTGTACCGCTTCTTTCCCCCGCCGGTGACGCTGACGATGATCGGCGACATGGTCGGCGGTCATGGAGCGCAGCGAAGCTGGCGGCCCTTGTCGCGGATCGATCCGAATATGGTGCGCGCCGTGATCGGAGCGGAGGATTCCAACTTCTGCTCCCATGACGGATTCGACTGGGAGGCGATCCGAACCGCCTGGCGCGAGAACCAGCAGGGCGGTCGCGTGCGCGGCGGATCGACGATCAGCCAGCAGACCGCCAAGAACGTCTTTCTCTGGCAGGGCGGCGGCTATGCCCGCAAGGGGCTCGAGGCCTGGTTCACCTTCCTGATCGAGCATCTATGGGGCAAGCGCCGGATCATGGAAGTCTATCTCAACGTCGCTGAAACCGGCATCGGCACCTATGGCGTCGAGGCCGGAGCGCGGCGCTATTTCAAGCACGGCGCCGACAAACTCAGCACCCGAGAAGCCGCACAGATCGCCGCAGTCCTGCCGCAGCCCAAAAAGCGTTCAGGCACCAACCCGCAAGGCTTTACCCGCCGCTATGCCGACAGCATCGCCGGACGGATCGGCACGGTGCGGGCGCAGGGGCTGGACGCCTGCACCCGCTGACCACTGCGGCCGTCAGTCGGTCGAGCCTTCCACTGCGTCACCCACCGAATCGGCGGCATCGCCGACGCTCTGCGCGGCACTCTGGATCGCCTGTGTTTCGACGCGTTCATTCTGGCTCTGGTTGATCAGATAGAAAGCGCCGACGATCGCGAGGATCAGGATCGCCAGACCGATAAGGATGCCCGCTCCGCTGCCGCGACGTTCGACCACCGTCGTGTGCGGGGCTTCCGTAGTGGTGGTCTCGGTCGCCATGATTCAACTCCCATACGCTTACGATACTGGCGGTTAGAACGCGGCGTCACCATGCCGGTTCCCGCACGGCACCCCGCGCTCCGCCCGTTCGCACGTCAGAAGGGCAGCTTCATCCCCGGCGGCAACGGCAGCCCGTTGGTCATCTTTGCCATCTGCTCCTGCGAGGCGGCATCGGCCTTTGCCCGCGCGTCGTTGAGCGCGGCGGCGATCAGATCCTCCAGCATCGGCTTTTCCGAAACCTGCATCAGCGAATCGTCGATATCGACGCCCAGGATGCGTCCCTTGGCCGATGCGCGCACCTTCACCATGCCGCCGCCCGACGCGCCTTCGACTTCGATCGTCTCAAGGCTTTCCTGCGCCTTCTGCAGCTCGGCCTGGACGTTCTGCGCCATTGCCATGATGTCTTCGAGATTCTTCATATCCTAGTTGCTCCTGCTGCGTTTCCAGCCGACAAGCTCGGCATCGGGAAACGCGTCCATCGCCGCCGCGACCAGCGGCGACGCCATCACCGCGGCCTTTTCCGCCGCGGCTTCCGATTCCCCCTGTTCGCGCAGCGTGGGCTGTCCCTCGCCCTCCACTGCCCTGACCTGCCAGTTGACGCCCGTGATTTCGCGCAGCGCGGCGCCCAGCTCGCGCAGGAAATCATAGGGCAAGGCCCGCGCCGCCGCGAATTCGATTTTCGGCGCGTCATACTCTCTCAGCCGGACGATCGACCGCACTTCCTCGGCCAGCGCGAAGCGATTGCGATCCTGCAGCATCTGCACCATCGCCGGCAAGTCGGCAGGCAGAGCGGGCGGTTCCGGCTCCGCTTGCGCAACCGGCGCGGATGGCACCGCCGGGGCCGGAGCCTGTACGGGCGCCGCCGCCGCGGGCATTTCGCCCGAGGCCAGCCGCCGCGCCAGATCGCCCGGATCGGGAAGCTGCGAGGCATGGATCACCCGCAGCAGCGCCATTTCGCAGCTTTCGATCGGCATCGCGGCGCGCGCGACTTCGTCATGCCCCTTGAGCAGCAATTGCCACAAGCGATGCAGCGCGGGGAAGGAAAGCGCCGCCGCCCATTCCTCCAGGTCGCGCACTTCCTCGCCCGACTGGCCGGGCTGCGGCGCGGTGCCCAGCTTGGTCAGCGTCACGGCATGGACGGTTTCGAGCAATGTCTTGAGCACCGCCTGCGGATCGACGCCGAGATCATATTGCGCGCGCAGCGCCTTGAGCGCCCCCTGCCCCTCGCCCTTGAGCAGCAGCCCGAACAGCTCGCGGATCGCGCCGCGATCGGACAGGCCGAGCATCGCGCGGACCATGTCGGCGCGCACGCCGCCGCCTTCGATATCGGCATGGGCGATCGCCTGATCGAGGATCGAGAGCCCGTCGCGCGCCGAACCCTCCGCCGCGCGGGCGACCAGCGCCAGCGCCTCGGGCTCGGCAGTGACGCCCTCCGCCTCCACGACATGCGCGAAGTGCTCCGCGAGCAAGTCGGCCGGAATCCGCCGCAAATCGAAGCGCTGGCAGCGCGAGAGCACCGTCACCGGCACCTTGTGCACCTCGGTGGTGGCGAACAGGAATTTCACATGGCTCGGCGGCTCTTCGAGCGTCTTGAGCAGCCCGTTGAACGCCGCCTTGGACAGCATATGGACTTCGTCGATGATGTAGATCTTGTAGCGCGCCGAAACCGCGGCATAGCGCGACGCCTCGATGATCTCGCGAACGTCGTCGATGCCGGTATGGCTGGCGGCGTCCATTTCGATGACGTCGATATGCCGCCCTTCGGAAATCGCGCGGCACGGCTCGCACACCCCGCACGGATCGATCGTCGGCCCGCCCTGCCCGTCCGGCCCGATGCAGTTCAGCGCCTTGGCGATCAGCCGCGCGGTCGATGTCTTGCCGACCCCGCGCACGCCGGTGAGCAGAAAGGCATGCGCCAGCCGGTCGCGCTTGATCGCATTGCCCAGCGTGGTGACCATCGCATCCTGCCCGATCAGCTCGGAAAAGGTCTTGGGCCGGTATTTGCGCGCGAGCACGCGATAGGCCTCGGCCTTGGCCGGCTGCGGCGGCTCGCCGAGATCGAGGGGGGATTCGTCGGTCATCAGAGGGGCAATCTAGTGCCGATGCGGCCGAAAGCCAAAAGCCCAGTTTTGCGTGCAAAGTTCGCAGTGAGTCGCGACGTAACACGCGTGCGCGCGCTCCCGCGCGTGCGAGCGCGCACGTACGCGCGCGAGGAACGGCGGCGCCGGGGGCGGTGGTTCGGAGCGATCTGCATGGGGCGCCGGTAGCATGGGGCGGGGGTTGTAGGACAGGGGTAAGAGGGGCGGCATCATTGCGCCCCAAACATAGCCGTTTGACCTACTCGCTAAGGCGCCCGTTAGCTGCCGTTCGATTAGGGTCACCGCTCCCCGGAGCTACCGCGTCGCAAAAGGATAGCGAAATGCGGCGCTTCTTTCCCGGCCTCAACTAGGAATGTCTTCACGAGACGCACGGCGCTGGTTGGCTTGAGCAGGATCGCGATTCGTGGGAACTTTTGCGAGTTGTAGAAGAAGGGGCTAAGAGTGTTTCCACCGCCGCTAAGCGACTCAGATCGTAAGCGCCTCATTGCGTTGACGCGCATTGCCGTGACAAACTTCAATTCTGGGGATTGGCAGATACTCGGCGCCGAGACAGGCGCGATGGACGTTGTGACTGGCCACGACCGGCTCTTACGTAGCCTTAGCTTTGGCGATCCCGACTATAGCGGCAACGCGCACGCGGTGATGTTCCAGATAGTCGGGCGCGATCCAGCCAACCTCCAGCGGATCGAAGATGTGATCATCGGCATGTATGGGGAACCTGAAGTGGCAGGCGAAAATGTCTCCACCGCACCTAGTAAATCGCGGGCAATCACTTTCAAGCCAAGCGTCTTCGACGTTCCAGAGGGTGGAGTGGAGACTGATCTGGTGGCCGTAATGATGCCGTTCTCCGCAGATTTCGAGGGTGTCTATGAAGCGATCAGTGCCGCGGGAACCAAATCAGGTTTTCGCACTTTGCGGGCGAAGGATATCTGGCTTCACTCTGCTGTGATTCAAGACGTATTTAGCCTGATATTCCGGGCGCACATCGTCGTTTGCGATTTCACGGGAAAGAACCCAAACGTGTTTTACGAGGCGGGCATCGCTCACACGCTCGGCAAGCACGTGGTCCCGATCACTCAAACGCAAGCCGACATACCGTTCGATTTGCAGCATCACCGTTATCTGCAGTATTTAAACAACGGCGAGGGAAAGGCTAGTCTCTGCAACACGCTGGCAACTCGCTTTAGTTCACTGCGGTGATCGTCGGCACCGTTGCTTTTCTAGGCACCCTAGGCGAGACCGGTGAGCGCCTCTAGAAAGGCGAGCGAAGGCGATCGGAATGAGTGACCCTGCCCCCCAAGGCGAACCATATGCCGGACCGATGAAATCCGTCGATTTCGGCTTCGGGGTAGAGCGCCGAGAAATGCCCTGCGGGCAGCCACAGCGATAGCAGGAACTGTGTGATCATGATCGCGCCGGCGAGCCGCGTGATGGTCGTTCTCTCTCGAAACGTCATTGGCTCTTGATCCCTCAGGCAAGCACTCGGAAGCAGCGCGCTTCTGCAACGTCGCGGAGCCTTGACCAAGTGGATACCGGATCAAGAATCGGTCGAGATTTCGTGCATGGCAACGGCCATCGAGACGCGGTTACCGCGCAGGTCGTGAAGTTGCTGCGCCCGATCCCCGCATTCATCGTCCCTGCGCAGGCAGCGGCCCATGACTGTTCCTTGTGGCAATTCGCCTGACACAGACGGGGGGCATCCGGGGCAACCTTACCCCGGACTGTACAGCGATAGGCCCCTGCCTGCGCAGGGGCGACGGTTGTGGATTTTGCGGGAGGTGCATTGCCGCCGACTGTTCGGGCTGGTCTCCGCAGTCGATTGCCCCTCCACCGCCTTCGGCGGTCCCCCTCCCCGAGACAAGCTCGGGGAGGAATTGTGATCGCGATACCTCCCCCCATTGAACCTTTCGCCCCTCCCGCCAGACTGACCCTTTCGAGGAGGCATTGGCAGGTGGATGATAGCGGCCGGGTCTATGACGAATTGCTGGTTCTGCATGTCCGACCGGGCGACCGGGCGGCGCTGGCGATCGACGTGGTGCAGGATAGCTGGATCGGGATCATCCGCGGGATTTCGCGGCTGAACGATCCGGCGAAATTTCCGGCATGGGCGTTCGGCATATTGCGGCGGCGGGCGGCTTCGGCGGTCATGGCGACCGCGGGGCGCCGGGCGCGGCAGGGCGAAGGCGATATCGAAGCCGCGCCCGATGGCGGCGGCGAACCGGGCGAGGCGCTGGCGATCGCGCAGGCATTCGCGCGGCTCAACACCGATCAGCGGGTGGCGGCGAGCCTGTTCTTCGTCGAGCGGCTGACGCTCGAGGAAATCGCGCTCGCCACCGATGCGCCGGTCGGCACCGTCAAATCGCGCATCTTCCACGCGCGCAAGATCCTCAAAAACGCACTTTCAGGAGACATGACATGACCGATTTCGACAAGAGCCTGGGCGCCGCGCTGGATGCCGACGACCGGGCGTTTCTCGCCAGCCTCGACGCGCGGCGCGGGCTGTTCGCGCAGATGGGCGATACGATGGCCGGGCCGCTGGGCGGCTGGGCGAAGCTGATGCTGGGGGTGAGCGTGGCGCTGGGCTTTGCGCTGGTGCTGACCGTGTATCAGGCGGTGACTGCCGTGGAACTGCGCGAGACGGTGTTGTGGAGCGCGGCGTCGCTGGCGATCCTGGTGATGCAGGGATTTGCCAAGGAGTGGTTTTTCGGGCGGATCAACCTGCTCGCGGTGCTGCGCGAAGTGAAACGCGTCGAGCTGCGGCTGGCGCGGATGGAGGATGCGCGGGGGTGACGACGGCGATGGGGTTCGGGCAGTGGCTTGCCGCCCGGACGCCGTCTTATGTCCCGCCGTCGTCCCTGCGCAGGCAGGGGCCTATGTCTGTGCCGTCCCGCTCTACCGCATGACACAGGCGCGGCGCGTATGTGGCCCGCGCACCGCCGGAATGTTCAGCGATAGGCCCCTGCCTGCGCAGGGGCGACGGAAGGATTTGGGGGGTCGCGTTGGCGTAGGGCACACGCTGCGACGCTTTCGCGCGGTACCTGCCGATATATGAGGGTGGGAGCCGGAACGACCCGTAGCGAAATCGTTACGGCTGCTTCCTTCCAGATCTGACCGGGTTGGCGACGACCACGTCCGCCCGACTCCCGGGCGTGCAGATAGTCGTGACAGCAGCGCTTTGCAACGTCAGGAAAATTCCCGGAGGATGCGACGTGCCACTTCGGCATGGCCGGCATCGCGCTCGGCCGCCGTCACCCGCGCACAATCGATGAAGCAGGCGATGAGGAAAGGCGGGCGTTCGGGCGGCCAGACGATCGCAACATCGTTCGCCGCGCCATTGGCGCTGGTGCCGGTCTTGTCGCCGATCCGCCATGCGTCCGGCAGTCCGGCGCGCAGGCGATTGTCGCCGGTTTCGCATGCCACGGCCCATTGGGCGAGGCCGGCGCGCGAGGCGGGCGCCAGCACATTGCCCAGCACCAGCTTGTTGACGGTATCGAGCATCGCACCGGGCGTCGTCGTGTCACGCGGATCGCCGGGCAAGTTGCTGTTCAGCGCCGGCTCGATCCGGTCGAGCCGCGTGGTGGTGTCGCCGATGCTGCGCAGCCACTGCGTGAACGCCCCCGGCCCGCCGATCCGGCGCAGAAGCAGATTGGCGGCGACATTGTCGCTCAGCGTGACGGCGGCCTCGCACAGCTCCGCGATCGTCATCGCACCGCGATCAAGAAACCGCTCCGTGACCGGCGCATAGGGCACCATATCGTCGGGACCAAAGCCGATTTCCTCGTCGAGTTGCAGCACGCCCGCATCGTTTCGCGCAAGGATCATGCCCGCCAGTGGCAACTTGAAGGTAGAGCACATCGCGTAGCGGCTGATCGAATCGAAATCGATGCGGCGGCCGCTGCCGGTATCGAGCGCCGCAATGCCGATCCCGCCCCCGAATTTGCGCGCGAGATCGTCGAACAGGCCGTCGCCGGTGATGGCGAGGTCTTCGCGCGCCGGACCGCAGCCGACCGCGAGGGCCGCCGCCGAACCGGCGATCAGCGCACGGCGGCCGATCATGCGATTTCCGCCAGCCGCGCAGCGAGATCGGCGCCGTCGCCGCGGCGGCGCGTATCGGGAGATGCAGTGCGTTCGCGGCCGACTTCGGTCTGGAGCAAGGTGACGAAGCGTCTGGTGACCTGCGTGATCACCACCCGCATCTTCTCGCGATCGGTGGCGGAAGCGGTCGGCCAGGCGCAGGCGATCTGATGCGCGAGGACGAGCTGGTCGAGAATTTCGGGACGCTTGCCGCGATAGGCGCGCTCGGTGTCGCGCTGGCCGATTGCGCGGGTGTTGCGGAAGAAGAGGCGGCCGCGCTCGATCAGGATCGAGGTGTCGAGCATCGCCTGCGAAAGCCGCGCGCGTTCCTCGGCGGCGGTGAGGCGCATGCGGCTGCTCGCGACGATCTGGCGCACGGTCTGGATCGCGGCGATCGCTTCGTTCGCCCAGTCGAGCACGTCGTCGCGGCGCAGCTCGGTACGGCGCCAGTTGATCCACGCCGCCAGCGCGACGAAGATCGCGACGAGCGCTGAAATGACCGCGCCGATCCCCTCGAGATGATCGAATATCCAGTCCTGCACGGCCCCCCCCCCCCCCGGAAAGCCCGACTAGCGCCCCTGCATGTCGCGATGTTCGGGCGGGATGCGCACGGTCAAGCAATCCAATGTGTCGCCGAGATGAATCTGGCAGGCAAGCCGGCTCGTGCGCGTCGCGCCGACGGCGAGGTCGAGCATGTCCTCCTCTTCCTCGCTGGCTTCGGGAAGCTTCTCGAAATCGCCTGCGTCGACAATGACATGGCAGGTGGAACAGGCCATCTGGCCCTCGCACGTCCCTTCGAGCGGCTGGCCGGCTTCCTGTGCCACTTCGAGAAGCCGCGTGCCGTCTGGCGCGTCGACCAGCTGCTCCGACTCGCCGTCGGCCGATAGGAAGCGGACTTTCGTCATGACGGGAATTGCGCGCGGGCGGTGGCGTCGATGCGGTCGAGGGCGGTCATCAGTTCCTCTTGAGTCGTGTAGCGGCCGAAACCGAGGCGAATGCTCGATCGCGCCTGCGCCTCGGTAAGCCCGATCGCGCGCAGCACATGGCTGGCGCGGCCCGAGCCACTGGCACAGGCGGAGCCGGCGGAAAAGGCTATATCGCGCAACTCCGACATCAGGCGGGCGACGTCGAGGCCATCGCGGCGGATGTTGAGATTGCCGGGGTAGCGGTGATCGGGGGAGCCGTTGAGTTGCCATCCTCCCCTCCCTTCCAGGGAGGGGCTGGGGGTGGGTTCGCGGCCCGTGGGGACGCGTTCCTCGGCCGGCGTCGAAGCCGAACCTTGCGGTTCGGCACCCACCCCCGACCCCTCCCTTGCAGGGAGGGGAGGTATGTTGAGCCGTTCGAGCGCGGCGTTGCGCAGCGCGGAGACGTGCTCCCAATCGGCATCCCCCTGCTCCGCCATCAGCTTCGCCGCGGCGCCGAAGCCCGCACAGAGCGCGGGGCTGAGCGTGCCCGAGCGACCGGCGACTTCCTGCCCGCCGCCGTGGAGCAGCGGCGCGAGGGTGACGCCGTCGCGGATCCAGAGCGCGCCGATGCCCTTGGGACCGTGGATCTTGTGTGCGGAGATGGCGATCAGGTCCGGGCCTTCGGGGATGGCGATGCGGCCATAGCCCTGCACCGCGTCGCACAGCATCAGTGCGCCCGCGCCGTGCGCCAGTTCGGCGAGCTCGCTGACAGGCTGGATCGTGCCGATCTCGTTGTTGACCAGCATGCAGGCGACAAGCGCGGTGCCGGGGATGATGGCCTCGGCCGCCGCGTCATAATCGACGACCCCGTCCGCATCGACGGGGAGGACAACAACCTCCCGGCCCCGTTCGCGCAGCGCCGCGACCGTATCGAGCACGGCGGCATGTTCGGTCGCCTGCGTCACGATCCGGCCGGGGCCGACGCCCTTGAGCGCCCAGTTGAGCGCTTCGGTCGCGCCCGAGGTGAAGCTGACATCGCCATCGTCGGGGAGCAAGGCCGCCACCTGGTCGCGCGCCACCGCCACCGCTGCGCGGGCGGCTCTCCCGGGGGCATGCGCGCTGTGCGGATTGGCGTGCTGCGACTGGAGCCAGGGGAGCATCGCCTGCAATGCCTCGGGCGCCAGCGGCGTCGTCGCCTGATAGTCGAGATAGATCATATCGCGAGCCGCGCCGCCGCCTGCCGCGCCACCTTCGCCCACATCGCGGCGAAGGCATCGATATCGGCCTCGCTCGTGCCGCGTCCGAAACTGACGCGAACGACTTCGGGGGCGATATCGGCAAGGCCCATCGCGCCAAGGACATGACTGGGCTTCAAACTGCCCGAGGAACAGGCGCTGCCCGCCGATACGGCAAAGCCGGCGCCGTCAAAGCGTATCAGTTGCGCCGCGCTAGATACGCCCGGCATGCGATAGGCCCCGATGGCAGGGCTGCGACACGCATCGGGGGCGATGATTTCGCCGCCCGCGTCGAGGATCGCGGCGTCCAGGCGATCGCGCAGCAGCTGATAGGCATCGAGCGGTTCGGCCACCTCCAGCGCGGCGGCATAGCCGAGCGTGCCGGGCAGATTCTCCGTCCCGGGGCGATAGCCGCGCTCCTGCCCTCCGGTGGGGGACAATAGCCCGAGGTCGCGGACCAGCAGCGCGCCGATGCCAGGCGGTCCGCCGCGCTTGTGCGCCGAGACCGCGACCAGATCGGCATGTTCGGTGACCTGCGGGTCCGCGCCCGCGGGCATCTGCGCGGCATCGACCAGCAACAGGCATCCGGCATCGTGCACGATCCGCGAGATATCGGAGATCGGCTGGCGCACGCCGGTCTCGCTGTTCGCCCATTGCACGCAAAGCAGCGCCTTTTCGTCCTTCGACAGCAGGCTTTCGAGCGCTGGTAGGTCGAGCCCGCCCTGCCCGTCCACCGGTACGACCGACGCACCTTCGGAAAGCCGCATCACCGCGTCATGCTCGACCGCCGAGACGAACCGTCCGGGAACCATCGCCCGGCGCATCGCCAGCGCCAGCGATTCGCTTGCCCCGCTTGTGAGGATCAGTTCGCGATCCCAGCCATAGGCGGCCGCGATCCGCGCGCGCGCATCCTCCAGCGCCGAGCGCGCGGCGCGCCCTTCCGCATGCGGCGAACTGGGATTTGCCCACATCGCCATACCCTGCGAAATCGCCGTCACCGTCGGCGCAAGCATCGGGGTAGTCGCGGCGTGATCGAGATAGATGCGGGACAAGTGCTGTTCCAATTGCGTGATGGGCTCGGGGCCCTATATAGCGACCAACTTCCCGCGCTCCACCGGCGCGGGACCAAAACCACCGTAGGTGCCATGCCCGAAGTCATTTTCCCCGGACCGGAAGGCCGTCTCGAAGGCCGTTTCTCGCCCGCTCCCAAGCCCCGCGCGCCCGTCGCGATGATCCTGCATCCCCACCCGCAATCGGGCGGGACGATGAACAACCGCATCGTTCAGGAAGTCTACAAGACCTTCCAGAAGCGCGGTTTCGCCACGCTGCGTTTCAATTTCCGCGGCGTCGGAAAGAGCCAGGGGACGTTCGACAACGGCATCGGCGAGCTTTCCGATGCGGCGTCGGCGCTCGACTGGGTGCAAAGCTTCCACCCCGAGGCTTCGACCACCTGGGTCGCGGGATTCAGCTTCGGCGCGTGGATCGGCATGCAGCTGTTGATGCGCCGCCCGGAGATTCGCGGCTTCATTTCGATCGCGCCGCCGGCGAACATGTACGACTTCACCTTTCTTGCCCCCTGCCCCAGCTCGGGCATCATCATCCAGGGCGAGAATGACGAAGTGGCGACGCCCGCCGCGACGCAGAAGCTGGTCGACAAGCTGCGTACGCAAAAGCACATCACCATTCATCACGACACCATTCCCGGTGCCAACCATTTCTTCCAGGATGAAATGGATCTGCTGATGAAGAGCGTCGACAATTATCTCGACATGCGGCTGGATCCGAATTCGCCGATCCGGTGAAGGGTTAACCTCAAGCGAGCGTCGCATTCCCCGTCGCTTCTGCGCAGGCAGGGGCCTATTTCGCTGGCTTCCTGAAAAATGTTCGACACAAGCGCGTCGTGCATGTGTCGGGCGAGTTTGTGCGAACGACAGAGACATGGGGCCCTGCCTGCGCAGGGGCGACGCGCGATCGCGGGATCAGAACAACCCCGCGATCCAACCGTCGACGATCGCCGTCCCGGCATAGCCGGGATCCCCCATATCCTGATTGATTCGGCGATGCCCGCGAAAGCCGCGTCCGGGCAGGGCGTGGAGCGCGGCCGCCGTCCCGGCGCCGTGCAGGGCCTGCGCCAGCGCTTGCGACTGGCGCCTGCCGTCGTCGCGCTGGACATGGAGGATCAGGAACGCCGGCGCGTTGGGCGCAGCCGCCTGATGCAAGGGCGAAAGCGCGCGCTGGCGGGCGGGATTCTCGCCGAATGCCTGAACATAGGTGTCATGCATGAAGCGATTGCCCTCGGCGATCTGCGCGGAAACGTCATAGGCGGCGCCGTCGAGCAGGATCACGCCGTCGAGTGCGTCGAGCCCCAGCCCCGCGTCGCGCAGATAGCGCGGATCGGTTCCGACCAGCGCGGCGAGATGGGCGCCGGCGCTGTGCCCCATCAGGACGATCCGCGAGGCATCGAAACCGAGTTCAGGGGCATGCGTGATCAGATAACCGAGCGCATGGGCGACATCGGTGGCCTGCTGCTCGACCGTGGAGTCGGGCACGAGACGGTAGTTGATCGAGGCGAAGGCATAGCCGCGGTCGTGGAAATGCCGCACTTTGGTCTCACCGGTGGCGTTGCCCTTGTCGCCGCGCTTCCATCCGCCGCCGTGGACGAAGACGATCAGCGGAGCACCGGCGGCCGGCGCGGGGTAATAATCGAGGCGTTGGAGCGAGTCGCCGCCATAGGCGATTTCGCGGGCGTCGGACTGGATCGCGGTTGCAGGAACGGCTTGCGTTATGCCCAGCGCGCGGGCGCATCCTCCCGCGAGCAACAATGCGAATGCGGCAGCGAGTGAGGCAATGAAGGTTCTGCGCATGTCATGCTCCCGTCTTCGGTGATCCGAGCGCTTGCGGGCCCTAGGCCGGCAGCGTCCAGAGCAGTACGTTGCCGAGGATAACCAGCGCGCAGATGATCATCAGCACGCCGCGTTGGCGATCCTTGCGGCCGGTAATCATCCAGATGCCGCCGGCGCCCAGCGCAAAGATCGCGACGATCGCGATCGCGACGGCCAACCAGGTGATCGGCGTCATCTGACCGATCACGAATATTCTCCCGCGGCGGCGGCATCCTCCGCGATGCCCGGCGCCTCATGCTCGCCCAGGACGCCGGCATAGGCGTCGGGATCGACATTGCCGCCCGACAACATCACCAGCATCCCGGGCTCGGCCGCGATCCTGCCTGCCAGCAACGCGGCCAGTGCCACCGCGCCGCCCGGTTCGACCACAACGCGCAACTGGAACGCCGCCCAGCGCTGCGCCGTGCGGATTTCCGCCTCGCTTACCGCGATGCCGGTGACGCCGCGTCGCGACAGGACATCGAAGGTGAGCGGCGAGACTTCGTTGGTCATCAGTGCATCGCATGCCGTTTCGGGCGGATTTTCACCGACCGGCTCGATCCAGCCTGCCTCGAGGCTGCACCGCATATCGTCCCAGCCTTCGGGTTCGACCACCGTGACTTCGGCATCGGACAAGGCGAGCGCGGTACCTGCGGCAAGCCCGCCACCGCCGCAGGGAAGAAGGATCCGCTTCGGTGTATCGAGCCCCATGCTGCTCATCTGCTGGGCAGCTTCGATCGCGGCGCTCCCCTGCCCTTCGATCACCCAGGGATCATCGAAGCTGGGCACCAGAGTCGCGTCGCGCGAATGCGCCAGATGCGCGGCGATCTTTTCGCGATTCTCGGTCCTGCGGTCATAGGCGACGATTTCCGCGCCAAGCGCCAGCGTGCCCTCGCGTTTCACGCGCGGCGCATCGGACGGCATGACGATGACGGCGGGTATGCCGAGTCGCCGCGCGGCCCAGGCGATCCCCAGCGCGTGATTGCCCGAGGAAAAGGCGACGACGCCCTTTTGCCGCCCCCGTTCATCCAGCGCGGTCAGTCGATGCCATGCCCCGCGCAGCTTGAACGCGCCGACCGGCTGGAGGCATTCGGCCTTGAAAGCGACCGTTACACCCCTGATACTGGCGGTAAGCAACGGCGATGGCGGCAATATCGCCGCGATCTTGGCAGCAGCGTCCCGAACACCGGCACGCGTTGGTTGTCTCACTATCGTCACGACTCATCCCCGCATGGAAACGCTTTCGCTCTATAGTCTTTACATCAAAAGCGGTGGACCCTATGTGGCCGATCCTTCGCTGCCCCAAGGGACTTCCAACCGCAAGGCAGCACTTGTGTTGAACGTTAATTGTACCCTTGGAGGTCCCTTGAATTGGCCAAGCATCATAGCGCGCTGGGGTTAGCAACCACCCTTCGTCCGGTTCAGCCGGTGACGCTCATTCGCCCGCATGCCGCGGCGCGTGCCGCCCGCTTCTTCGTCGAGAAGTTTCCGGGCCGCGCCATGTATGCCGTCAAAGCGAATCCCTCGCCGGATCTGCTGCAGGTCCTGTGGGATGCGGGCATCACGCATTACGATGTCGCTTCGCTGGGCGAAGTGCGCCTCGTTTCGCGCACGATCCCCGATGCCACCTTGTGCTTCATGCACCCGGTGAAGGCCGAGGAAGCCATCGCCGAGGCCTATTTCGATCATGGCTGCCGCACCTTCAGCCTCGATTCGATCGAGGAACTGCAGAAGATCATGCGCGCCACCCAGGGCGCGACCGATCTGACGCTGTGCGTCCGGCTGCGCGTCTCCTCCGATCATTCCAAGCTCAGCCTTGCCGCCAAATTCGGCGCTGCACCGGGTGAGACGAAGGAATTGCTGTTCGCGGCGCGGCAGGCGGCCGACGCGCTTGGCATCTGCTTCCATGTCGGCAGCCAGGCGATGAGCCCCGAAGCCTATTCGAACGCCATCGAGCGCGTGCGCGAGGCGATCGTCGAGGCGGCGGTGACGGTCGACGTGGTCGATGTCGGCGGCGGATTCCCCTCAGCCTATCCGGGGATGGAGCCGCCCGCGCTCGAACGCTATTTCGATACGATCCACCGCGCCTGGGAAAGCCTGCCGATCAGCTATTCGGCGGAACTCTGGGCCGAGCCGGGCCGTGCGCTGTGCGCCGAATACAGCTCGCTGATCGTGCGCGTGGAAAAGCGCCGCGGCGACGAGCTGTTCATCAACGACGGCGCCTATGGCGCGCTGTTCGATGCGGCGCATATCGGCTGGCGCTTTCCGGTCCGGCTGCTTCGCGAACCCGATTCGAACGCGCGGGACATGGAATTCAGCTTTTACGGCCCGACCTGCGACGACCTCGATCACATGACCGGCCCGTTCGAGCTGCCCGCCGATGTCCGTGCGGGCGACTATATCGAGATCGGCATGCTCGGCGCCTATGGTGCGGCGATGCGGACCGCGTTCAACGGCTTCGGATCGGACGAAACCGTGATCGTGACCGACGAGCCGATGGCGAGCCTCTATCTCGACGCAGCGGAACGCCGCGAAGCTTCGAACGTCGTTACGCTGTAACAATCGCGCTCAAATCCGTTCGGGCTGAGCCTGTCGAAGCCCTGTTCTTCTTCTTTTCCGACGCCGGGAGGAAGAAGAACGGCACTTCGACAAGCTCAGTGCAAACGGGTTAAGGGGCCATGCCCCTGCAAACGGGTTTCCGCGTCCCCATTGAACGACGGCGGCCGTGAAGAAATGGGAGATCCCATGACCGACACCCTCAACAAGACCGCCTCGGCCAATGCGCCGATCAACGACAACCGCAAGGCCGAGCTGCTTTCGAGCGTGGTCGAGCATATCGACATCACCAGCTTCGACGCGCGTCCGATCATCGATTCGATGAAGAAGATGAGCTTCACCAGCCGCGATCTGGCGAACGCGACCGGCATCTACAATCAGATGCTGAGCGACCCGGATTGCACCGTTTGCCTGGTGATCGCGGGTTCGACTTCGGCCGGCGGCTGCATGGACCTGTACGCCGAGCTGGTGCGCAACAACATGGTCGACTGCATCGTCGCCACCGGCGCCAGCATCGTCGACATGGACTTCTTCGAAGGGCTTGGCCACAAACACTATCAAGCGCTTGAAATCCCTGACGATGATACGCTGCGCTCGCTCTATATCGATCGCATCTACGACACCTATATCGACGAAGAGCAGCTTCAGGACTGCGACCACACGATCAACAAGATCGCGGAGTCGCTCGAGCCCAGGGCCTACAGCTCGCGCGCGTTCATCCGCGAGATGGGCAAATATCTCGTCGAGCACGGCAAGAAGGAAAACAGCCTCGTCAAGCTCGCCTATGAGCATGACGTGCCGATCTTCTGCCCGGCATTCGTCGACAGCTCGGCGGGCTTCGGCCTCGTCAAGCATCAGGTCGATGCCGCCAAGGAAGGCCGCCCCTATATGGTGCTCGACGCGATCGCCGATTTCCGCGAGCTGACCGAAATCAAGATCGAAGCCGGCACCACCGGCCTGCTGATGATCGGCGGCGGCGTGCCCAAGAACTTCATTCAGGACACGGTCGTCTGCGCCGAAATCCTGGGCCATGAAGACGTCGAAGTGCATAAATATGCAGTGCAGATCACCGTCGCCGATGTGCGCGACGGCGCCTGCTCCTCCTCGACGCTGCAGGAAGCGGCGAGCTGGGGCAAGGTGAATACCGGCATCGAGCAGATGGTCTTCGCCGAGGCTGGCTCGGTCATGCCACTGCTCGCCAGCGACGCCTATCATCGCGGCCACTGGAAGGACCGCGCCAAGCGCGCCTGGGCCAAGCTGTTCGACTGATCGGAAAGCGTCTAGGGGTTGGCGATGGCAGAGAAATTCGAGCGTCATCGCCAACCCTGGCGACAGGATGAAATCCAGAAGCTGCACACGCTGGCGGGCAAGGGAATGGCACTCAAGGCCATTGCCAAGGCACTGACGCGCAGCGAGGAGTCGGTGAAGGATCGCGCCCGCGCCGACGGGCTGAAGATCGCAAAGCTGCGCTGATCGCCCGCGAAATCGTCGATTAATTTTACAGTAACCGCATCCCCCGCAGGGCCGTTAACCATTGTCCCTGGGCTCTGCGGGGGATTTTCCCGATTCTGGCCCGATGCGTGCGTGGTGCATCCCGATGAATTCAAGCGGGAGGCAATAGATGCGTCACATCCTCAATCTCAGCGCCGCGGCCGTGCTCGCGACGATGGCTATGCCGGGCATCGCGCAGGCCAACGACACCCCGCCGCCGAGCAGCACGCCGGGTGGCGGCGGCCAGGGCGGGCATGGCGGCGGATCGCCGACGTCTGTGCCCGAACCGGGCACGCTGGGCCTGCTGGGCGGCGGCATCGTCGCCGTGGCGATCGCGCGCCGCGCGCGTCGCAAGAAGGGCTAAGCTCTCTCCCTTCCTCCGTTCGGGCTGAGCCTGTCGAAGCCCGTCTTTCCGCCGGCGCTCCGCCTGTGGAAACCCGCCCTTCGACAAGCTCAGGACCAACGGTGGTGGATGGGGTGCCCCCTAACCGAACAGCCGCGTCATGCTGCGTTCGAGCATCAGCAGCTGCCATAACGTGCGGCCGTGCTCGGCGCGGCCGGCGCGGTGGTCGGCGGCGATGCGTTCGATTGCCTTCAGATCGAACCAGCCGGTCTGCGCAAGGAACCGCGATTTGGGCAGCGCCGCCGCCTCTTCGGCAAGCGCCTTGCGGAACCAGGCGGAAACCGGCGTGACGAACCCCATTTTCGGCCGGTAGAGGATTTCCTTGGGCAGCCAGGGTTCGAGCGCCTTCTTCATCAGCCACTTGCCCTGCCCCGCGCGGATGCGCAGCGAAGGCGGCAGCGTCGCGGCGAACTGCACCAGCCGATAGTCGAGCAACGGCTCGCGCGCCTCAAGGCTGACGGCCATGCTCGTCCGGTCGATCTTGGTCAGGATGTCGCCGGGCAGCCAGTGGCGGAAATCGGCATATTGCGCGCGATCGAGCCCGTCGCGCGCGGGCGCCTGCCGCATCGTGTCGATATAGCGTTTCTCGGCAAAATGCCCGTCGAGCGCGCGGCGCGCGCCGTCAGTGTAAAGCGCGCCGCGCAATTCGGGGCGGGTGACGCCGACGGACTTGGGATAGGCGAATTCGCCGCCCTCGGCGAGTGCGAGCAACGTCGTCTTGGCGCGGAACGGGCGCGGCGCCCAGTCCGCCTTGGGATAGAGCCGCCCGAGCGTGCCGAAGATCGGCCCGCGCAGATTTTCGGGCACCAGGCCGCGCACCCGCTCCTCGGCCGCGTGGAAGCGATAGCGGCGGTATCCGGCGAAGCTCTCGTCGGCGCCGTCGCCAGACAGCGCCACCGTCACCGTTTCGCGCGCAAGCTGGCAGACACGATAGGTGGGCAGCGCCGAAGCATCGGCAAAGGGCTCGTCGAACGCGCCGACGAGTGTGTCGATGAGCGCGAAATCGTCGGCGGCGACGGTTCGGGTGTTGTGGCGCGTGGCGAAGCGTTCGGCGATCAGCTTCGCATGTGCGGTTTCGTCATAGCCTGCTTCGTCGAAGCCGATGGTGCAGGTCTTGACCGCCGCCTTGCTCGCTTCGGCCATCAGCGCCACCACCGCCGAACTGTCGACCCCGCCCGACAGGAAGGCGCCGAGCGGCACATCGGCGATCATCCGCGAACGCACCGCCTCGCGCATATGCTCGATCAGTTCGGCTTCGAGATCGGCGGGCTTGCCCTTGGCGCGGTGCGAGAAATCCAGATCGAACCATTTGCGCGGCTGCGGCACCGGCTTGCCGCGTTCGAGCAGCAGGAAATGTCCGGCCGGGAGCTTCTTGACGCCTGCGACGATGCAGGCATCGTCGGGGACATAGCCAAGGCCGAGATAATCCTCGACCGCGTGGAAATCGGCAGCGCGGCGGACGAGCGGATGCGCGAGCAGGCTCTTGAGCTCCGATCCGAAGGCGACGGCGCCGTCGGAAAGTTCGGCATAGTGGAGCGGTTTCACGCCGAACCGGTCGCGCGCAAGGAACAGGCTGCGTGCGGCGACATCGTAAACCGCGAAGGCGAACATGCCGTTCAGCCGCCGCAGCATGTCCGGCCCCCAGGCGCGCCAGCCGTGGAGCAGCACCTCGGTGTCGCTATGCGTTTCGAAGCTGGCGCCGAGCGCTTCGAGTTCGGCGCGGACTTCCATGAAGTTGTAGATTTCGCCGTTGAACACAGTGACGACGCCGCCATCGGGCGTCGCCATCGGCTGCGATCCGGTGGCGAGATCGATGATCGACAGGCGGCGATGGCCCAGGCCCACACCAGCCTGCGTCCACACGCCCGATCCGTCCGGCCCGCGATGCGCCTGCGCGTCGCTCATCGCGGCGATGCGGGCGGGATCGACCGGCTTGGGCGTCCGGGGATAATAGAGGCCGGCTATGCCGCACATGTGATCCGCGCCCCCTTCCCTGCCGCTGGCGATTTCCCGCAGCTAGGCGAGCGCGGCGCCGCGATCAACGGCCGCTCGCGACTCGATCCGCCAATGCGTCGACCGGCCCCGCCGCCGCGACGAAGCGCTCGAGCGCGGCGCGGCTGTCCCCATCGCCGCGTTCGGCCGAGACCAGCACCGCCACTGCCGTCTGGTCGCCGCCGAGCAACTTCGCCTTGAGAGTCGCCAGCTTGGCGCGGCTGTCGCTGCCGGTCAGCACACCGCCGACGCGATACCAGGTCACGGTTTCGCGCTCGACCGGGCCGGGCGCGCGCATGCGTATCGCGAACCCGCCGTCGAGCGGGCGGAGCGTTTCCACGCGTAGCCAGCGATCGTCCTCGCGGATCGCGCCCTGGCCGAAGCCGACCAGTTCCTTGCCGTCATGCTGGCTGCCATAGACAGCGACGGCGAGATCGACCGTTGCACCCGATGCATCGCGATAGCGGCCGTGAAGGGTGTGATCGGCAGTCGGATAATGAGGCGACCATGCCGCGCGATCGGACAAGGGAACGCGCTCCCACCCCGGAATTTCGGGCAAGGTCATGCTTGCGGGAAGATCGCTCGCCCGCGCATCGACGACATGGCCGAGCGCGAGAAACAGGCTCGCCCCCGCCAGCACCAGCAGCCCGGCAACGGGCGCTTCGGCGCGGCGACGAACGGGCGACTGCAGCGCGGCGGGATCGAACCAGGGCGCGTCGGGATCGCGATCGAACCAGCGCCAGCCGATCGCCAGCACCGCCGCCATGACGAGCGCGAAGAAGAACCAGCCATAGACGATATGATCGAACCCGGTGGCGGCCTCGACCGAGGTCATCCACGCGGCATAGATCGTGCCGAAAGCGCGCACCGCATTGGCCAGGATCGGCACGATCAGCGCCATCGCCATGAACGCGATACGGCGGCGCCATGCGACGTAGCAGACATTGGCGACCAGCGTGCCATAGGCGAGCATGGCGATCACGAACTTGGCCCCCGAGCACGCCTCGGCGACTTCGAAATAGCCGTTGGGCGTCGTGATCAACACACCGTCGCTCACCGCCGGAACGCCCGCAAGGTGCAGCAGCGGCATCACCATCTTCGCGGTAAGATCCTGCAGCGGCTCCTGCATGCCTTCGCCGAACGGCACGAGAAACAGCAGATAGGCGATCGGAAACAGCAGCGCGCGCGCCACATTGGGGCCGAGCACGGTCACCACCGCCCCCTGCAGCATCAACACCAGGCCCAGATGCCGCGCCAGCGCGACTTCCGCCGCTTCGCCGAGCAGCCAGCCGAACCCGCCGACCGCGACAAGCGCCAGACCGGGCAGCCATCCTTCCGGCCTGACCAGCGCCAGCTCGCGCCGACGCTGCCACACCAGCCAGCCGACCACCGGCAGAATGAACAGGCAGTGGCCGAAGGTGGTGTTGGTCCAGTAGATCGTCGCGAGATCGCCGACATCGCGCGCGAACAGGATGAGCAGCGTCGCCCAGACGCCGCCCAGCACCAGCGCGTGGCGCCGCCAGCGCGCGTCGAACCCGCTTTTCGCGGACTCGAAATGGCCGGAGGATAAAGCGACCGTCATGCCGCCGCCGTCGAACGGCCCGCGGAGCGGCCCGTCAGCCCGAGCAGCTCGTCGAGCGGGGCCAGCCGGGCGTCCCAGCTATAGCGTTGCTGCATCCGCTCGCGTGCCGAAGCGCCCAGTTCGGCGGCCTTGCGTGGATCGGAAAGGAGTTCGTCGATCGCTTCCGCCATTTCGCCGACGCTCGATCCGACACGGATCGTGCCGCCATGATCGATGCCCTGCGCGGCATCGCCCGTCGCGACCACGGGCCGTGCCATCGCCATCGCCTCGAGCACCTTGTTCTGCACGCCGCGCGCGATCTTGAGCGGCGCGACCGCGACCGAGGCGGCGGCCAGCCAGCCGCGAACGTCCGCGACTTCGCCGGTCACGACGACGCCCGGCTCCTTGCCCAGCGCCTTGACCGCATCGGTGGGATTGCGGCCGACAATCGCGAACCGCACATCGGGGTGCGACACGCGGATATGCGGCCAGACGGTGCGGACGAACCACTCCACGCCTTCGACATTGGGGCGATAGTCCATCTGGCCGGTGAAGACGATCAACGGCCCCATCGAGTCGATCCGCTTGAACTGCGCGGCGGGATCGTAAAATTCGGTGTCGATGCCGTTTTCCACGGCATATACCCGCTCGGCGCCGGTGCGCTTGCGGAACAAGGCCGCTTCGGCCTCGCTGACGAACAGGCTGGCGTCGGCGCGCGCCGCGACCTGACGTTCGAATTGCTGGAGCAGCCGCGCCTCGCGCGCGAACATCCAGCTTTTCAGCCCCTTCGAGCTTTGCGCATAGGCTTCGAACTTCGCCGAATCCATGTCGACGAAATCCATGATGACACGCTGGCGCGGGCGCGCGGGCAGATATTGCGCCATCTGGCCGGAAAAGACGAAGATCGTGTCGATCGCATGCCGGGCAAGGATGTTGTCCACCGATTGCTGCAGCGATTCATTCTGGAAGGACGTCAGCGATACCGGCCGATGCGTCAGCAGCGACTGCACCCCGGCCGCAAGCTGCGGCTTGGAACGCCAGACGATCGAGCGATTGCCGGTAAAGGGCGCGAGCCCGCCCTTGCGCTTCAGATCCTCCGAGCGATCGGCAAAGGCGATCAGATGCACCCGCTTCTTGCGCGAGAGATATTTGAGGATGTTGAACCCGCGAATCTTGTCGCCGCGATCGGGCGGATAGGGAATCCGGTGCGCGAGAAAGAGAATGTCGCCCATCAGCCGAGCCCCCGCGAAATCCAGGGGCCGAGACGATTGGCGAGCGCGAGCGGCAGCCGTTGCCAGGCAGCGACCTGAAGCCGGTATTTGGGGCTGAGCGGATTGATCTCACGCGGTGCTTCACCGTCGCGGGCGCGCTTGAAATAGGTGAGCGGCTGCGGATCGAAACCCCAGTTCTTCTTGAACGCGGCAGCGCCGGTGCCGACCTTCGACCGGCCGAAGTCGAACCGCGTGCAGCCGCGCTCGCGCGCATGCTGCATCAGCGAAAAATACATCCGGTCATTGGCCCGCAGGGCACGCGCGGCATGCGTGCCGCCGCCCCAATAAGGATAGACCGTGCCGTTCCAATAGATACTCAACACACTCGCCACTGGCACATCAAGATGCCTGACTATCAGGATATCCGCCGAACTCCCAAATTCGCGCAGAACCTCTGAAAAGAGACCCCGGGGAAATACCGGAGTACCCAGGTTGCGAACCGATTCCGCGTAGACCCGATAGTGCGCCGCAGCGTCGGCTTCGTTACAGCCGACCGAAATTTCGAGATCGTTCGCCAGCGCCTTGCGGATTTCGGCACGCTGCTTGCGCGGCACTGCCTTCAGCTCGGCCTCCTCGTCCGGCGCCAGATCGCGTGCGAACCCGCAATAGCTGGTCGAATCCGCGTGCCAGCCGCCGCCCGGATGCGCGCCGCCGCGCAGTTCCAGCGTCGGGCAGCTCACGCTTTCGGCAAGCCGCCAGCCTGCCGCGGCGAGCGGTGCCACCGCGCCCGCGCCATCGGACAATATCCCGCCGCCGACGCCGAACCCGGCCGATACCAGCGCGCGGCCGAACAGCGGCGAATGAACCTCGGTGAGCGGCAGCACGCCGACCAGCCGGTCCTCGCCGCGTTCGGCGATCAGATAATGCGCTTTCTGTCCGCAGCCGCGCGCGACCGCGACGCTCCACGCCGGCAAATGGAACGGTGTGCCATCCGCATGATCGTGCACGAACGCGCCGATCCGCGCCCGCTCGATCGGGTCGGTCAGGTCCGCCTCGCGCACTGCGATCGTTCGGTTGAGCATCGGCGCGTTCATGCCAGCCCCTCCGCCAGTCGCGCGACGACCCGGTCGGTACGCCCCCATTGGTGCCGTGCGATCAGCCCGGCGACCTTGCCGCGCATCGCGCCCAGCCGGGCATAGTGCCGCAGCTTCGATTTCAGCGGCGCGGCATCGACGCGCGGCTGACCGGGATCGATTTCCCAGGGATGGAAATAGAAGATCGCCGGCTGTCCCGCAGCGTTGGCGGCGCGCACCGCGCGATCGGTGATCGCCGCCGGAAGCAGCCGGAAAAAGCCGCCGCCGGTCGTGATCTGGCGATTGAGCAGCCGCGCGGTCGTCACCGGCAGCTCGATCAGCGGCGAATCGGGCAGCGGGCGATAGGCGTGGTGCGGCGCATCGGGCACGCCGTAATGATCGTGGCGCAGCGGCGCGACGCTGGAGGAATAGGCATAGCCTTCCTCGGCAAGCACCTGGTGCGCCCAGGGCGTGCGCTTGTCGAAGGAAAAGCTCGGCGCGCGATAGCCGGTGACCTTCACGCCCGACGCATCCTCCAGCGCGGCGCGCGTGCGGGCGAGATCGCTGCGAAACTGTTCGGGGCCCATCGTGAAGACGCGCTGGTGATCCCAGCCGTGGCTGGCGATTTCATGCCCCGCCGCGGCGATGCGACGGAGCAGCGCCGGATGCCGTTCGGCCACCCAGCCGAGCGTGAAAAACGTGCCATGCACGCCGCCGGCTGCGAACAGTTCGAGTACCGCATCGGTATTCGCCTCGACCCGGTCCTCGAGCGTCGGCCAGTCCTCACGTGCGATCACCGTTTCAAAGGCGCCGACGTGGAACCAGTCCTCGATATCGACCGAGAGGGCGTTGACGACCATCGCCGCTCCTTCAGGCCGCGTCGTCGCGCAACGACGAAATGTCGGGGCGGCGCGAATCGCTTTCGACCCAGTCGACCAGCAGCGTCAGCACGCGGCGCAGCACTTCGTCCTGCGACTGGAGCTGTGCTTCGAGCGCCTCGACTCGGCGGAGCAATGCGGGATTGTCGCCGCTCCCCTTCCCGGCGGGCGGCGGCGCGGGCGCCTGCGTGGCCGCAGCGCGGATCTCTTCAGGGCCGAGATTCAGCATTTCGTCGAGCGATGGCATCGCTGCGATACCGGCGCTCGATGCCGGCGGTGTCGGCTGCGGGGGCGTGGGTTCCGGGGGCGTCGGCTCGGGCGGCGGCGGCGGCGAAGCCGCGCTGGCCGCCTGCGCGGGTGCGGGTGCGGGTGCGGGGCGATGACCGGCGAAATCGGCGGTATCGCTGTCGAGATCGGCGATCACGGTTTCGATGTCCGGGCCGTGAAAGGTTTCGATCTGTTCGATCGCGCCGTACAGCAGGACACGTGTGGCAAGCTGATTGAGCTTGCGCGGGCTGCCTCCCGACCAGCGGTACATCGCCGCGATCGCATCGTTGGTGAAACGCGGCTTGCCGCGCCAGCCGACCACCGACAGGCGATGGATCAGATAGGGTTCGACTTCGTCGGCATCCATCGCGCCGAGCTGGTGCATCGCAATGACGCGCTGGCGAAGCTGGTCGAGCCGCTGGTCGTAGAGCTGGTCGCGCAGTTCGGGCTGGCCGAGCAGGAATATCTGCAGCAGCGGATAGCCGCCTGCCTGAAAATTGGAGAGCATCCGCAGCTCTTCGAGGCTTTCGATCGGCAGCGCCTGCGCCTCGTCGACGATCAGCAGGGTCCGCTTGCCGCTGCGCGCGACATTGTGCAGCCCCTTTTCGATGCCCGAAAGCATCGCCGCCTTGGACTGGCCGGCGACCTCGAGGCCAAGGCCCGAGGCGACGGTGCGCAGCAGGTCTTCGGCCGGCAGCTGCGTCGAAACGATCTTGATGACGTTCAGCCGCTCGGCGTCCACCTGCGCCAGCAGATGGCCCATCAGCGTGGTCTTGCCCGCACCGGGCTCGCCGGTGATCACGACGAACCCCTCGCCCTGGCTCAGGCCATAGCCGAGATAGGCCATCGCCTTGCGGTGCGTGGCCGTATCGAACCAGAATTTCGGATCGGGCGTCAGCTGGAACGGCCGGCCGCTCAATCCGTAGTGATCGTCGTACATCCTCGTCTCCGCGGGATCGCTCCCGGCTAGAATCCGTAACTCAGGCCGAACAGGCCCTGGGCAACGTAACTGTCGTCATAGGGGTCCGGTCTGTCGAACCCGTAAAGACCGATCGCGGCTGTCGCGCTCAACCTTCCGAAACTGTGCGAATAGGACGTGTTGACGCCCCAGCCGAAGACATCGTTCGAGCCCGGAATCTCGCTGCGGTAATAATTGACATAGACATTGCCGCTCAGCGAGCTTTGCGGCGTCAGGCTGCTCGATCCGAAAAGCTGGGCATAGAGGCTTTCGTCGGTCAGCCCGTCGACGCTGAACCCGGTTCCCGTATCGGGCGCGATGAATTCGCGGTTGCTGTAGCCAGCGCCCACGCCCCAGCGCGATCGCATGCCGTTGAAGGCGACCACCGCGTCGACACCGCGCGCGCGATAGTTCGACGTCGCGACCGACTGGAAGACACCGTTGAGGCAGCCCCCCGCCGCGCCGTTGGTACCGGTGACGCAGCCATTGTAGTCGCTGCCCAGCGGGTCCGAGCCGGTGGTGTAGCTGGTCGGAAGCGACGCGATGCCGTTGTTGAGCTGGCGCCCGAAGCTCTGGATGCTGTCATAGACGCCGACCTGCACCGCGCTGCCGCGGCCGAACTGGTAGCTGAGCGAGCCGGTGTAGCTCCAGCTGTCGTAGCGGCGGCCGACACGCGCCTCGACCATCGTCCGGCGGCTGGGGCGATAGACGACGCCGGCATCCCAGAAGAGGCCGTCGGTGTCATAGGCGAGCCGGCGCGGCGAATCGGGATCGGTGACGAAGCGCCCCGCCGCATCGCGCACCGGCTCGTCCGATGCGTCGAGCAGCGCGTCGCGCTGGCTGATCTGGATACTTTCATAGCCGACTCCGCCGACCAGCGCGACGCCGCGCGAGACCGGCACGACGATGTCGCCGCGGCCATATTTGCCTTCGTAGCGCTGGTCGAGCTGCCCGGCGTCCTCGCGCTCCCACGCCCCGCTGACGGTCACGCCGACCGGCAGCACCGTGCCCGAAGCGACACCAACGCTGACATTGGCCGAATGCGACGTCGAATCATCATAGACGTCGAGCGGCGGCGCGTCGGGATCGACGCCGGTGACGCCGGGCGCCTCGGCGCGGGTATAGCCGAAGCGATAGCCGGCATTGACATTGATCGCGCCGACCTGCGTCGCGAAGGAGGGGCCGGCATAGGCCGAATAGATCTGGCTGACATTGTCCGCCGCCAGGTCATTGGTGTTGCCCGGCGCGTCGCCGCGAATGTCCGAGCGCGCCCGAGTGGCGATGGCGCCCCCTTCGATGGTGAAGCCCGGCGCGACCGCGACCGCGGCGCGCGCCAGCCCCGAATGCACCGACCCGTCGGAGGTGTTGCTGTCATAGGCGAATTGGTGGGTATAGGTGTAGCTGAGCTGCACCTGCACGCGGCGCGTCTGCACCGATGCGTCCACCCCCGCGCTGACATTGGTATAGGTCAGGACGTCGCCATCCTGCAGATCGGCGGTCAGCACCTGCGCGACATCGATATGCGGCGTGATATCGACATGGCGCCCGCCGCCCGACTGGGCATGGGCGGGGTTCGCCGCCAGCGCCAGCGCGCCCACGGCGGCACTGCCGAGCCATTCGATGCGCACGCGGCGCAGCAGGCGTCCGAATTCGGTTTCAGCGGTCATGCGCCCGAATCCTCATAGTAATTGCCGAAACGATATCCGCCCGGCTGAAAGGAAATGCCGTTGAGAACGAGCTGCACATGCTCGCACGCATCGACCATCGCGACGGCTTCGCGCAGATCGGTTTCGGTGGTCTGCTCGGCACGGACGACCAGCATCACCTGGCCGACATGCAGCGCCAGCACCGAGGCGGGCGACGCCGCCAGCACCGGCGGCGTATCGAAGATCACGTACCGGCGCGGATTGGCCTGGGCGAGCCCGGCCAGCACAGCATGCGCGCGATCGCTTGCCAGCAGCTCGGTGTCGCTGGCGCTGCGCGTGCCCGCGGGCAGCAGCGTGAGCTGCGGAATATCAGTTTCGACGACGCAGTCCTCGACATTCTCGACCGCGCCCGAAAGCACGTCGAGCAGCCCGGGACCGGTCTCCACGCCCAGCCGCTTGAGCACATCGGGCTTGGCGAAATCGGCGTCGACCAGCAGGATCTCGACATCCTTTTCGGCGGCAAGCGACAATGCAAGGTTGATCGCGCAAAAGGTCTTGCCCTCATTGGGCCGCGCCGAACCGACCAGCACCATCCGGGCGCTGTTGGCGTCGGCTCCGGCCACCGCGCGCGCGGTGAGCAGCAACTGGCGCTTCACCAGCCGGAATTCCTCGGCCAGTGCGGTCACTGTGCCGCCGGGCACGATCAGCCCCTGTTCGGCCAGCCGGTCGCGATCGATCACCACCTGGCGGCGGCCGGGATGCGGCACGGGACCGCCCGGGGCCGGAGCCGGCGCGGACGGCGCCTGCGGTGTCGTCGGAGCGGGATTTTCGGCGACAGGTTCGGCTTGGGGCGCCGGCCGCAACACCGGGCCGGCTGGCTCCTGCGGTGTTTCGAAGGCGGACCGGGCGGGCGGCACCTGGCGCGGCGGCTCCTGCACGGGCGGTTGCGGCTGCGCGGGCTGGCTGTCCGAATAGCGGTAAAATTCGGCCGCCCGTTCGATCAATGTACCCTTGTAGCGCCGGGGTGTGGAGTCGTTCATATCCGCCTCCTCAAGCCGCCATGCCGCGCTGGATGAACTCGACCCCGACCAGGCCGACAAAGGCGACGCCAAGCGCCAGCGTGCCCCCCGCGAACAGGATCAGGCGGCGGCGGCGCATCGCGCGCTGTGCCTGCGTCACATATTCGCCGATCGCGCCGATCACCGGCATGCCGCTCGCGCGCTCCAGCTTGCGTGCGTCGAGATAGGTGGTCTGCAGCTTCGACAGCGCGAAGGCGATGCCGACACCGGCGCCGAGCCCCATCACCAGCACCCCGGCGAGAAGCATCGGGCGGTTGGGCGATGTCGGCGTGCGCGGCGCGGTGGGCGGATCGATCACGCGGAACTTGACCGCACCGGCCTGATTCTGGGCATCGACTTCGAGGCTCACCTGCTCGCGCTGGGCAAGGAGCTGGTCATATTGCTGCTTGAGCACATTGTAGTTGCGGTCGATTTCCGCCTGTTCCGCAGCGACGCCGGGCGCATCGCTCAGCTTCGCCTCGAGCCGGGCGAGATCGTTCTCAAGCTGCTGCTTGCGCTGGGTAAGCGCCGCGACCTGGGCGGAGCGATCCGCCTGCATCGACCGCAGCGACATGTAGAGCGGGTTGGAAACGCCGCCACCGGCGCTCCTGGGTTCGTTGCGCGCAGCGGCGCGGGCAGCCGAAAGCTGGCTGAGCAGCGCCTTCACATCGGGATGATTGTCGGTCCAGCCGCGCGCACGCGCTTCGGCGAGCTGGCCCTCGATCGCGGCGACGCGCGCCCGCGCCGGGCCAACCGCAGCACCGCCGCCGCCGGCGACAGTGGCCGGCGTGCTCGCCATCTGGGCATTGACGGCGTTGAGACTGCTCTGCGCGGCCGCAAGATCGCTTTCGACCTGCGAAAGCTGCGTCCGCGCAGCCGAGATCCGCTCGCTCAGCGATCCGGTGCCGGGCAGAGCGGCAAGATATTGCGACTGGAATTCGGCGCGCTTGGCCTCGGCTTCCTGAAGCTGGCGCTGGCGCTGGGCAAGCTGTTCGTCGAGGAAGTTCAGCCGCTGGCTCGCTTCGTCGCGCTCGTTCGACAGATTGTCCTCGACGAAGATGTCGATCAGCTTCTGCACCACTGCCTGCGCGATCTTGGGATCGCCCGAGGTCGCACTGATCTGGAATAGATTGTCCTGCTGGGCGACGATCTTGATCGATCCCTGCAGGCTGGCGATGCGATCGGCGATATCCTGCTCGCTCGACACCGTCTGCGACAGTGCGGTGCCGCGCACCACCTTTTCGAGATTTACCGCCGACGTCAGCGTCTGGCGGACGCGATCGACGTCGCGCTGCTGCTGCACCTGGTTGGCTTGCTGGCTCGGCAGGATCTGGCGCAGCTGCACGAATATGCGCGCGCTCGATTCATAACTGTTGGGGATTTGCGACACGACGAACCAGCCGGCCAGACACACCGCCCAGGCCACCGCCAGTGCAATCCACCGGCGACGCCACACGCCGTACAGCGCGGCGCGAATCTCGTCGTAGAGGTTCCCCATCCGGTCGGCCGCCCCCTTAGAACATGCTTTCGGGGATGATGATCACATCACCCGGTTCGAGACGGACATTGGCGCTGGTATCGCCGTCCTTGATCAGATCGGAGAGGCGCAGGCCATATTCGCGCTGGCGGCCGGTCGACCGGTCGAACCGGACGAGGCGCGCGCGATTGCCCGCGGCGAATTCGGAAAGGCCGCCCACCGCGATCAGCGCGTCGAGGATCGTCATGTTCGCGCGATACGGAATCGATGCGGGCTTTTCGGTCGCACCGACGATGCGGATCTGCTGGCTCGACGTACCCGAGAAATTCTCGACGATCACGGACACGATCGGATCGTTGATATATTCGCTGAGCGCGATCTTGATATCGGCGGCGAGCATGCCGGGCGTCTTGCCGACGGCGGGCATATCGCTGATCAACGGCGTAGTGATTCGCCCATCGGGGCGCACCTGAACCTTCGCCGAAAGCTCGGGATTGCGCCACACGAAGACCTGGAGCTGATCGAGCGGGCCGATGATATATTCCTCGCCCGGAGAATCCGGTCCGGCGACGAAACCGGCCGGCGGCAATTCGGGTCGGCCGCCGCCGCCCATGCAGCCCGCAAGCAGCATTGCCCCGATGATCGGGAGCAACAATACTCGGCCAGTCCTCAAGAAACGCATGCCCGAACCTCCTTCCCCGCGCGGCTACGGGCCGACGACGTCTCGACGGCATTCCGCACAGGATGGTGTCAGCTATGCGGGGGAACAGGTTAAATTAGCGTTAGGAGTTTTTCGTCGGAGCGAGGATTTCCCTGGCGGCGGGGTGCCCCAGAAAGCCGGAGGGGCTGGCCGAAGCGCCATAGGCGCCCGCACAGAAGATGGCGATCAGGTCGCCGACCTGTGCCTGCGGCAGCATCACCTTGTCGCCCAGCCGGTCGAGCGGCGTGCAGAGCGGGCCGACCACCGAAGTTTCAACGTCGGCTGAGGCGTTTAGCTTGTCGGCCACTGCGATCGGATAGTTGCGGCGGACGACCGTGCCGAAATTGCCGCTCGCGGCGAGCTGATGATTGAGGCCGCCATCGACGACCCAGAAACGCTCTTCGCCACTCGTCTTCATGTCGACGATGCGCGTCAGATAGACGCCCGCTTCGCCGACGATCCAGCGCCCCAATTCGATCGCGAATCGCGATCCGGCGAGATTTTCGGGCAGATCCGCCAGTTTTTCGGCAATCGCGGCGCCGATCGCGGCGATGTCCACCGGCGTATCGCCGTGGAAATAGGGAATGCCGAATCCCCCGCCCAGATTGACCAGCGGCGGCACCTGCCCCGCGTCCCCCGCCAGCCGCGCGGCCAGATCAACAGTGGCGGCCTGGGTCTCAATGATCGCGGCGGTATCCAGCGACTGCGACCCGGCGAAGATGTGAAAGCCGCGCCACTGCGCACCGGCATCGCCGATCCGGCGCACAAGATCGGGCACACTGGCGACATCAATGCCGAAGGGCGACGCGCGGCCGCCCATCTTCATGCCCGAACCGCGCAGCTCGAAATCCGGGTTCACGCGGATTGCGATCTGCGGCGCGATTTCGAGGCGCCTGCCGATTTCCAGCGCGCGCTCGATCTCCCCGGCGGATTCGGCGTTCAGCGTCACGCCGGCCCAGATCGCGGCTTCGAGTTCATCGTCGCGCTTGCCCGGCCCCGCAAAGCTGATGTGCTCGGCGGGCTTCACCGCCAGCGCCTTCACCATTTCCCCCGCTGACGCGACATCCAGCCCGCCGACCATCGGCGCGACCTGCGCGAGCAGCGGCTCCCAGGGATTGGCCTTCACGGCATAATGGATGTCGACGATGTCGGGCAGCGCGGCGCGCAGGGCCGCGAGCCGATCGGCGACTGCGCCGACGTCATAGACGAAAAGCGGGGTGTCGCCTGCCTCGGCGACCCATTGTTCGGCGGTCCTGCCGGCGATGGTGAGCGCGCTCTGATCGGCGAATTGCAGCGGGATGGGACCGGTGGGTTTGCTCATCAGGTACCCTTTTCGAACGTCGTCGAAGAAGAAGGACGGCGCTTCGACAGGCTCAGCGCAAACGGCTTTTGGAGATACTTCATAGGCACGCCCAGAACTCCCGTTCGGGCTGAGCCTGTCGAAGCCCTGTTCTTCCCTTCAGCGCCCGGTTCATACCCGCGCCTCCGCCGGATTGGTTTCCATCAGCGACAACCTGAGCGCCGTCCTATCGAGCTTGCCGTTGGGATTGCGCGGCAATTCGGCCTGCCAGCGATAGCGTTGCGGCTGCTGGAAGCTCGGCAGCTCGCGGCGCAGCCGTTCGCGCACCGATGCTTCGGCCGCGTCGGGATCGCCCTTGGGCCGCGCGATCACGACGATCGCCTGCCCCAGCCGCGGATCGGGCACGCCGAACACTGCGCATTCGGCGACTTCGCCGCCCGCGAGCACGGCATCCTCGATCTCGGTCGGACTGATGCGATTGCCCGCCGACTTGATCATCTCGTCGTCGCGCCCGACGAAACGCAGCAGCCCGTCGGCGCCGACCATCGCAGTGTCGCCCGACCAGACCGCCATCCCGCCATATTCGGAAAAGGCGGGCGCGGGCTTGAAGCGTTGCGCGGTGCGTTCTTCGTCCTGCCAATAGCCTTGCGCGACCAGCGGCCCGGCATGAACCAGCTCACCCGGTTCGTCGGGACCCGCGCGCGTGCCGTCGGAGCGGACGATCATCACTTCGGCGAAGGGCACGGCGCTCCCCACCGAATCGGGATGTTCGTCGATCAGCGACGGATCGAGATAGGCCGAGCGGAACGCCTCGGTCAGGCCGTACATCGCGTAGAGATCGGCCTGCGGGAACATCCCGCGCAGCCCGCGCACCAGCCGCGGAGTCAGCGCGCCGCCGGTATTGGTGAGGCGTTTCAGCCGCGCGGCGGTTTCGGGCGGCCATTCGGCTTCGAGCAGCTGCACCCAGAGCGGCGGGACGCCGGGCAGGCTGTTCGCTGCGAAGCGTTCGACTGCCTTCACTACGTCGCGCGGCGTGAGATAATCGAGCGGCACGACGCTGGCGCCCGCATACCAGCTCGAAAGCAGCTGGTTCTGGCCATAGTCGAAACTCAAGGGCATCACCGCGAGGATGCGGTCCTGCGGCGCCACCTTCAGATAGGTCGCGACGCTGACTGCGCCGAGCCAGAGATTGGCGTGGCTGAGCATCACCCCCTTGGGACGCCCGGTCGAACCCGAAGTGTAGAGGATCGCGGCGAGTTTCGACGTGTCGCCATCGGCGGGCGACGGCGGCAGCCCCTCGCCCGTCATCGGCACATCGGTTTCAAGCACGGCGGCGCATACTTCGGGACGGTCGCCGTCTTGCAGCGTACCGAGCCGCCCCGCCCCCGCGATCAGCATCTTCGCGCCGCTGTCCTTCAGGATATGCGAAACCTGCGCATGCTTGAGCAGCGGATTGACCGGGACGTGGATCAGTTCGGCGCGCACCGCGGCAAGGGGCATCACGCACGCGAGCCGTGTCTTTGCGAGCCAGCTCGCGACGCGATCTCCTGGCGCCAGCCCCTGCGCGCGCAGCCATGAAGCCACCGCGCCCACGGCTTCCTCCAGCCCCGCAAAGTCGAGGACGCCCGCCTTGTCGACCAGCGCCGGAGCGTCAGGCGCGCCGCGCAGCGTCAGGCGGTCGAGCGGCTCGGTGTCGGGGCTTAAGCCTTTCGTCATTGCGTCCGCCTAGGTTCCCTTTGGTGAAATGCGCGGTTACCGAGATATACCGATGAGTGTTGACGTAAAGTTGTTCGACGATCTGGATGCCGTTGCCGCCGATGCCGGCGGCGCGCTGGATCGTGCCGCGCAGCCGCGAATCTACAACCGGATCGACTGGTTTCGCCGCGTCGCGGCGCTGTGCCCGATAGACGGCCGACCGCTGATCGCTCGGGCGCGCGACGGCGATGCCGCCGCCTGGCTGTTCCTGGCGCGCAAGGGCGTGCGGGCGCAGGCGCTGGCGAGCTGGTACACGCTCGATTTCCAGCTTGTGACGCAAGGCGGCGGCGGCCCGCTGATCGACGATATCGCCAGCAATCTGAAGGGCATTGCCCATCTGACCCTTTCGCCGGTGGCCGATCCCGCCCCGATCGCGGCGGCCTTTCGCAAGGCGGGCTGGATCACTGCGCTCAGCCCCGCAACGGTTACCTGGGAGATCGAGCCGCCGGCGGATTTCGAGAGCTATTGGGCGTCTCGCCCGGGCAAGCTGCGCAGCACGGCGAAGCGCAAGGGCAGGAAGGCCGGGCTCGACATCGCAATCCATCGCGAATTCGATGCCGATGCCTGGGACGCCTATCGCGAGATTTACGAAGCGAGCTGGAAACCCGAGGAAGGCAGCTGGGACTTCATGCGGTCCTTCGCCGAAGCCGAAGGCGCGGCGGGCACGCTGCGGCTGGGTATCGCGGTCAGGGACGGCAAACCGATCGCCGCACAGCTATGGCACGTAGAAAACGGCCGCGCGACGATCCACAAACTCGCCTATCGCGAGGACGCGAAGGACCTTTCCCCCGGCACGATCCTGAGCGAGGCGATGTTCCGCCATGTGATAGAGCAGGACCGGCCGCAAGTGATTGATTACGGCACCGGAAACGAGCCGTACAAGGCCGACTGGATGGAGGGCGCGCGCAAGATGTGGCGCATCGATTGCTGGAAGCGCAACCATCCGGCCGCATGGCCGGGACTTGTCCGTCACTTGCTCGGACTTGTCCGCAGGCGGCTTAGCCTCTAGGCGGTCTCCCCAAATTCCAACCGGGTCTGATAACAATGCTCCCTGAAGGTATCGATACCGTCGAAACGACCGTTCGCGCGGTGCTGCGCGACACGCTGGGCCTCAGCGAGGACCGCGCGGCTGCGTTCGAGACCGAAACCCCCTTGTTCGGCGCGTTGCCCGAACTGGATTCGATGGCCGTCGCCGGCGTGCTGACCGAGCTGGAGGACCGGCTGGGGATCATCATCGAGGACGATGAGGTGGACGGCGAAATGCTCGAAACCTTCGGCGCGCTCACCCGATACGCCGCGGACAAGGCGCTCAAGTGATTTCGCATTATGACTGGACCGGCGGACGCGAGGCGATGTTGCGCTTCGGACCCGATACCGGCCCGGTCATTGTCGCGGCACTGCCGCTCTTCGAGGAGGCAAACCGCGTGCGCGCGTTCACGGTGACGATCCTGCGCGCGCTCGCCGAGCGCGGAGTTGCGGGGGTGCTGCCCGACGTGCCGGGACAGGGCGAGAGCCTAGACCCCACCCACACGCTGACCCTGGCGCGCGCGCGCGAAGGCTTTGCCGCAGCGGCCGCCGTTCCGCTCGGCGAGGGACGGACAGTGTATGGCTTCGCGATACGCAGCGGCGCACTGCTCGACGGCGAGGCACAGCTTGCCGGGCGCTGGCATTTCGCGCCGATGACCGGCGCCGATCAACTCCGCGAACTCACCCGCGCACGACAGGCGGCGGCGCGCGAGGCGGGCGAGAGCTTCGATGCAGCGTCGCTCAAGACCGCGACCGAGCCGGTCGAGATGGCGGGCAATTTCCTTTCGCCGCTGCTGCTCGCCGAAATGCCCGATGCGGCGCCGGTGACCGATGGCGTGCGCACCGTGCGGCTCGAAACCGATGCGCGGCCCGCCGATCACAAGATCGCAGGCGCCCCGCTCTGGCGCCGGGCCGAGCCGGACAATGATCCGGCGCTGGCGGAATTGCTAGCCGACGATATCGCGCAATGGGTGGCGGCATGCGAAAGCTGATCGCCTTTCCCTGCGCCGGCGAAACGCTGCTCGGCACGCTCGACGAAGCGCCGGGGACGACCGGGCTGCTGATCGTATCGGGCGGCAACGAAATCCGCATCGGCGCGCATCGCGGGCAGGCGATGCTGGCGCAGCGCGTGGCGGAGAAACTGGGTGCGCCCGTCTTCCGCTACGACCGGCGCGGGATCGGCGATTCGACCGGCGAAAATGGCGGGTTCGAAACGACGCGCGAGGATATCGCCGCCTCCGTCGCCGCCTTCCGGGAACATACCCCGCAGCTCGAGCGGCTGGTGGCGTTCGGCAATTGCGACGCGGCGACGTCGCTCGCCTTCTTCCACGAACAGGCCGGGTGCGACGCGCTGCTGCTCGCCAATCCCTGGGTGATCGAGGAGGAAAGCGACACGCCGCCCGCCGCCGCGATCCGCGCGCGCTATGCCGAGAAACTCAAGGACCCGCGCGAATGGCTGCGGCTGCTGCGCGGCGGCGTCGACCTGCGCAAGCTGGCGCGCGGGCTGGCAAAGGTCTCGGCCAAGTCCGAAGCCGCCGCGCCCGAGGGGCTGGCGGCGCGCATGGCGTCGTCGCTCGACGCGAGCCCGGTGCCGGTGACGATCCTGCTCGCGCGCGGCGACAATACCGCGATCGCCTTCGCCGATGCGTGGAAGGGCGACCGCTTCGCCCGCATCCGCACGCGGGTGCAGTTCCGGGAGCTGGAATCGGACAGCCACAGCTTTGCACGGACGGGCGACAAGGCGTGGCTGTTCGAGCGGGTGCGGGAAGCGCTGCGCTAACCCCTCTTCCACCGTCACCCTGAACTTGTTTCAGGGTCCACTTCCCAACTCGCACGGACATCGCTTGTTGCACGGTGGATGCTGAAACGAGTTCAGCATGACGAAGAACAGGAGGATGAGGAGGTTTCGGCCTTCCGCTTACCGCTGACTGGTCGTGAACCGCGCGAGCAAGAGGAAAACGGCGAATACGACGATGCCGGCAAAGCCGCCCCAGACGGCATCGAACATCCGCGTCATCCACCAGCTCACCGCCCAGCCGAGCACAACGCCAGCAACGATACCGTAGATCCAGATGGTCACGCTGTTCCGCAACGCCAGCCAAACGAGCCCGGCCGCGACGATGATCCCGCCGAGGATCGCGAACAGCAAGTGCCAGCCATCCTGGGACATCAGATAGCCTACCACCGCACCGACAAGCAGCGCAGGCCCGAAAAAGGCGATCAGGCAACCGGTATTGTCATTGTCGTCGACGACGCGAACATTGACAGCCATCGCGCTTCCCCCACGAATCCGTCACTAAGCAAGCTAGGGATCGGTTAACCATAGTCAAGGAGCAGGCGGTTTTTCGGGGGTCGTTTCGCTGGTGTGAAGGCGAGTGCATTCCTCCCCCGGAGGGGGAGGTGGCAGCCCGAAGGGCTGACGGAGGGGTAGGCGCGGCAGGCGGCGCGTTCGCGGCCTTTGCCCCTCCACCACCGAGCTGCGCTCGGCGGTCCCCCTCCCCGAGCAAGCTCGGGGAGGAATTCTTACTCCGCAGCTTCGGTGATCGCTTCGAAATCGACCTCGGCGAGGAAGCGTTCGGCATCGAGCGCGGCCATGCAGCCGGTGCCCGCCGCGGTCACTGCCTGGCGGTAGTGCTTGTCCATCACGTCGCCGCAGGCGAACACGCCCGGGATGTTGGTCTTCGCAGTCCCCGGCGTCACTTCGATATAGCCGTCCTTGTCGAGCGTCAGCCCGGTGCCCTGGAACACGTCGGTCGCGGGCGAATGGCCGATCGCAACGAAGCCGCCCTCGACGTCGATGCTCGAAATCTCGCCGGTCTCGGTGTCGCGCAGCTTGAGCGCGGTCAGGCCCGCAGGTTCGCCTTCGCCGACGAATTCCTCGACGGTCTTGTTCCACAGCACCTTGATCTTCTCGTTCGCGAACAGCCGCTCCTGCAGGATCTTCTCGGCGCGCAGGCTGTCGCGGCGGTGGATCAGCGTCACGTCATGGCTGTGATTTGTGAGGTAGAGCGCTTCCTCGACCGCGGTGTTGCCGCCGCCGATCACTGCGACCTTCTTGCCGCGATAGAAGAAGCCGTCGCAGGTGGCGCAGGCGCTGACACCCTTGCCCTTCAATGCTTCCTCGCTGTCCATGCCGAGCCAGCGCGCCTGCGCTCCGGTAGCGATCACCAGCACGTCGCCCGAATAGACGGTGCCGCCGTCTCCGATCAGGCGGAAGGGGCGCTGCGAGAGATCGACCTCGGTAATCGTGTCCCACATCATCTGCGCGCCGACATGCTCGGCCTGCGCCTGCATTTCCTCCATCAGCCAGGGGCCCTGAATGACGTCGCGAAAGCCGGGATAATTTTCGACATCGGTGGTGGTGGTGAGCTGACCGCCCGGCTGGAGCCCCTGCACGACGATCGGCGCCATCCCGGCGCGCGCGCCATAGATTGCGGCGGAAAGCCCGGCGGGGCCGGAACCGAGGATCAGCATACGAGTCGAGTGGGTGGCGGTCATGAGTGTTCCTGTGTCGAAGAGCCGATTGCCCGGCCCTGCCCTATCCGTTGGTGCTGAGCTTGTCGAAGCACCGTACTTGCTTCTGGCCTAGAAGAAAGAACAGCCCTTCGACAAGCTCAGGGCAAACGGGTGTTTGCGTTTGTTGTGGAGAATGGGTCCGCCCCGAGCCCGTGGCAATGTTAAAGCGGAGAAGCTTTGCTATCCCCCTGACAAGGCCGCATCGGCCGCCCGGTCCACCGCATCGTGCAGCGCGCCGAGATCGGCGTCGTCGATGCAATAGGGCGGCATCAGATACACCGTGTTCCCCAGCGGACGGAGCAGCACGTTGGCCTCACGGAACACCGCCGCCATGCGCGGCCCGGCCGCCGAGAGGTAATCGCCGTCGGGCACTGCGACTTCGGCGGCGACGATCGTTCCGGTGCGGCGGACATTGTGGAAGCGCGCGTCGGCCGCCAGCCTGGCGCGCCATGCCTCCTGCCGATCGCACAGGCCAGCGATCCGCTCGCGCACGGGCTCCTCGCGCCAGATCGCGAGATTGGCGGCGGCGGCGGCGCAGGCGATGGGATTGGCGGTGTAGCTCGACGAGTGGAAGAACATCTTCGCCTTGTCGGTCGACAGGTGCGCGTCGAAGATCGGCGCAGTCGCCATCGTCACCGCGAGCGGCATCGAACCGCCGGTGAGGCCTTTGGAAAGGCACATCAGGTCGGGCGTCACATCGGCCTGTTCGCAGGCAAGCAGCGTTCCGGTGCGACCCCAGCCGGTCATCACTTCGTCGACGATAAGCAAAACGTCATTTGCGGCGCAGATTCCGGCCATTTCCCGAAGCGTGTCGGGGCCGTACATCCGCATGCCGCCCGCGCCGAGGATCAGCGGCTCGACGATGAAGGCGGCGGGTTTCTCGCGCGCGGCGCATGCGGCTTCGAGCGCGTCGAGCGTCGCCTGCTCCGCACCCGCTTCCGGGAAGGGGATGCTTTCGACATCGAACAGCAGCGGCGCATAGCTGGCAGTGAACACCCCGCGCGCGCCGACCGACATGCCGCCGACCGTATCGCCATGATAGCTCGAAGCCATCACCAGGATGCGGTGGCGCGGCTCGCCGCGATTGGTCCAGTAGCCGAGCGCCATCTTGAGCGCGACTTCGACACTGGTCGACCCGCTGTCGGAGAAGAAGACGTGGCGCAAAGGCGCGGGCATGATCTCGATCAGCCCCGCCGCGACCGTTTCCGCCGGTTCATGGGTGAAGCCGGCGAAGATGACCTGATCGAGCTTCTGCGTCTGCTCGGCGACTGCTCCCATGATGCGCGGGTGGCAATGGCCGTGCGTCGTTACCCACCAGCTCGAAATGCCGTCGATGATGCGGCGGCCCTCGTCGGTGTAAAGCGCCGCGCCCTCGCCGCGCGCGATGCGCGGGATCGGTTCGCCGAGGCCATGCTGGGTAAAGGGGTGCCAGACGGGGGATGTCACAGATCGAGTGCCTCCAGATCGAAGCCTTCGGCAAAGGCCATGTGGAGCGTTTCATAGTCGAGTGCAGAAAGATGCGGCAGGCGACCGAGACGGCGGACCTGGCCGATCGCGCAGATCGTCCGTTCGCTATCGGGCACGGCGTCGCCGACGAACGCGATTCCCGCGATCGGGATGTTGCGTGATCGCAGCGCCTCAATCGAGAGCAGGCTGTGGTTGATGGTGCCGAGCGATGTCCGCGCCACCAGCACCACCGGCGCGCGCCACTGCGCGAACATGTCGGCGTAGAGCAAGGGTTCGGCGAGCGGGACGAGGACGCCCCCCGCGCCTTCGATCACCAGCAGCCGGTCGCTTTGCGGCGGCGTGAGCCTGTCGGGGTCGATCAGCACCCCCTCCTCCGCAGCCGCAAAATGCGGCGATGCCGGTGTCTTGAGCCGATAGGCTTCGGGAAAGACGCGATCGTCGCGCAGCCGCGCCAGCCGGGTTACGGCCTCGCGATCGGTTTCCTCGTCGAGCCCGGCCTGCACCGGCTTCCAGTAAGCGGCGCCGAGCGCGTGCACGAGCGCGGCGGAAATGACGGTCTTGCCGACGCCGGTATCGGTGCCTGTGACGATCAGATGGCCACTCATGCCAGGTCTCCCAAGCCTTGCGCCAGCGCGTCAACGTCATCGGGCGTCGCGTTGAGCGTCAGCGAGATGCGCAGCCGCGCGGTTCCCTGCGGCACCGTCGGCGGGCGGATGGCGCGAACGTCGAAGCCTTGCGCCTGCAATGCCTCGGCCATCGCAACGGCGCGGGCATTGCCGCCGACATGGCGCAGCAGGATCTGGCTGCCCGTCGCGGGGACGCCGATCGGGGCGAGCTTCGCCGCCGCATGGTCGACCAGCGCGTGGAGTTGCTCGCGACGCTCCGATGCTTCCAGCGAGCGGATCGCGGCGCGGGCGATCGCGGCCATCAGCGGCGACGGCGCGGTCGAGAAGATGAACGGGCGGGCGCGGTTGACCATGAAGTCGGCAAGCAGCCGGGGCATGCCGAGCAACGCGCCTTCGCAACCCAGCGCCTTGCCGAGCGTGCGCAGAATCACCCGGTTATCGGCGCGCGGCAGTTCGGCGGAGAGCCCCCTGCCCAGCGGCCCCCAGACGCCGGTCGCGTGCGCCTCGTCGACTACCAGCATCGCCTCGTGCCGGTCGGCCAGTGCGGCGAAGTTTGCCAGCGGTGTCTTGTCGCCGTCCATCGAATAGAGGCTCTCGACCGCGATCCAGACGCGGCCGGTGCCGCCTTGCCCGCGCCAGTCGGCGATGACCGCATCGAAGGCCGCAACATCCTGATGCGCGGCGGCGCGCGTTTCGGCGCGGCCGAGCCGCATACCGTCATGCACGCTGGCATGGATCAGTGCATCGTGAACGACGAGGTCGCCGCGCTGCGGCACCGTGGCGAAGAACGCCGTGTTCGCAGCGAAGCCGCTCGAGAAGAACAAGGTCGCTTCGTCGCCGAAGAACGCCGCTGCCTCCGCCTCCAGCGCTTCGATCTCCGGGTCGTTGCCGCGCAGCAGCCGCGAGCCGCAAGACCCGATCGGCACGCCGCGCGCCAGCGCCTCCCCCGCCGCCTCGCGCAGCAGCGGCGCATCGGCGAGGCCGAGATAGTCGTTCGACGAAAAGTCGACGCCCCGGCGTGGGCTCAGCCGCCGGAGCGATCCGGCATCGGCAAGCGCGGCGAGATTGGATTCGAAGGGTGCGGCCCAGTTCATTGTTCGGGGCGGGTAGCCCAGGGAAAGCGCGGAATCCAGAAAGCGCTTCTTTGCCCGGTCACGCCGCCGGCTTGCTCCGCAACAATGCCGAGCGGAGGCATTCGCACACCACCTCGTCGCGCTGGTTGAGTGTCTGGTGCTTCCAGGTGACGATCCCCTGCCCCGGCCGCGATTTGGACGGGCGCGTTTCGACCACTTCGCTGGTCGCGCGCAGCGTGTCGCCGAGGAAGACCGGCTTGGGCATCACCAGCTTGTCGTACCCCAGATTGGCGACCAGCGTGCCGAGCGTCGTGTCGGTGATGGTGAGGCCGATCATCAGCGCGAAAGTGAAGGTGCCGTTGACGAGGATCTGGCCGAATTCGCTCGCCTTGGCCGCCTCGACGTCGAGATGCAGCGGCTGGGTGTTGTGCGTCATCGTCGTGAAGAGGAGATTGTCCGTCTCCGTCACGGTGCGGCGGATATCGTGCTCGATCCTGTCGCCAACGGTCCATTCGTCGAAAAAACGTCCAGCCATGTTGGTCCCTTCGTCAGATACGGGTGACGCCGGCTTCGCGCACGGCGTCGAGAGTCGGCATGCCGTTGACCGCCATCAGCAAGTCGGCCTCGGCGAGAATCGATTTGAGGACATGCGCGGCTCCCGCCGCACCGCCCAGCGCGAGCCCGTAGCAATAGGGGCGCCCGATGCCCACCGCCGCCGCGCCCATCGCCAGCGCTTTCACGACATCGGTGCCCGAACGGATGCCGGAGTCGAACAGCACCGGCGTGTCCCCGGCCGCCTTCACGACGTCGGGCAGCATGTCGATCGCAGCGATCCCGCCATTGGCCTGCCGCCCGCCATGATTGGAGCAATAAATGCCGTCGATCCCGGCATCGACCGCGCGGCGCGCATCGTCGGGGTGGCAGATGCCCTTGAGCAGGATCGGCAGGCTGGTGAGGCCGCGCAGCCAGGGCAAATCATCCCAGGTCAGCACCTTGCCGAACAGGCTGACCCACAGCATCACCGCGGCCTGCACATCCTCCGCCGGGTCCTTGCCGAGCAGGTCGCGGAACACCGGATCGCTGGTGTAGTTGGCGAGGACATGGCCGCGCAGCTGCGGGAAATTGCCGCTGTTCAAGTCACGCGGGCGCCAGCCGGTGACCCAGGTGTCGAGCGTCACCACCAGCGCCTTGGCGCCCGCCTTTTCGGCGCGGGAGACGAGGCTGGCGGCAAGATCCTCGTTCTTGGGCGTGTAGAGCTGGTAGAGCGCGGGCGTATCGCCGCAGGCGGCGAACACCGCCTCCATCGGATCGTTCATCAGCGTCGATCCGATGAAGGGAACGCCGGTTTCGGCCGAGGCCCGCGCGGCGGCGATGTCGCCATGCCCGTCCTCGGTGCAGATGCCGGTGACGCCGATCGGCGCCATGAAAATGGGCGACGGCAGCTTCATGCCCAACAGGTCGATCGACAGGTCGCGCGTGGCGCAATCGACCAGCATCCGCGGCACCATGCCCCAATGGGCGAAGGCGGATGCGTTGGCGTCCTGCGTTGCCTCGTCGCCGCAACCGCCCATCACATAATCGCGGACGCTGTCGGGCATCGCCTTGGCGGCGCGCGCTTCGAGCGTGGCGAAATCGACGGGAAGGTCGGGGGTCTTTCCGCTCAGGCCCGCAAAATAGAGGGCGTTCTGATAGTCGCCGTAATGGGGCATTTGGGCCTCTCCGGTGTCTTTTGTTTTGACCCTTCTACCATTCCTCCCCCGGAGGGGGAGGTGGCAGCGCGCGGGGCTGACGGAGGGGTAGTTTCCGCTGACGCGGCGCTTGCGGCCTTTGCCCCTCCACCACCGAGCTGCGCTCGGCGGTCCCCCTCCCCGAGCAAGCTCGGGGAGGAATTTGGGGCGTGCCCCTTCACGCATCACCGTCATGCTGAACCCCTCGACATGCTCGGGACAGGCTCGTTTCAGCATCCACCGTGCAACAAGCCCGGTCCGTGCAAGTGGAGGAGTGGACCCTGAAACAAGTTCAGGGTGACGATATGCGAGTGGCTCCGTTCCGTGCCTCAATCCTCCAGTTGCAGCTTGAATCCGTAGTGACTCCGCACCCAGCCGAGCCGTTCGTAGAAGCGGTGCGCGTCGGGGCGGTTCATGTTCGATGTCAGTTGCGCCATGCGGCAGCCGCGTTCCCGGCATTGCGCGACGGCCCAGTCCATCATCATCGTCCCGAGCCCCTGCCCGCGCAGATCATCGACGATGCGGACCGATTCGATCAGGCCGCGCCAGCTTCCCCGGAAAGCGAGGCCGGGGATGAAGGTGAGTTGCAGCGTGCCGACGACGCGGCCGTCCAGTTCGGCGACCGCGAGCAGCTGGTTGGAATCGGCCGCCAGCGCATCGAAGGCGGCAAGGTAGCGCGGATCGGGCGGGTCGCTCACAAACTCGCGGTCGGGCGGCGTCGTATCCTGTGCGATCAGCGCGAGGATTGCGGGGAGATCGTCGCGCCGGGCGGCACGGAATTGTACCGCCGCCGTACTCATTCCTCGGCCTTGTCCACCAGCACCAGCACCGTGCCTTCGCTCACCTGACTGCCGGTTTCGACATTGAGCTCGGCAACCGTCCCGTCGAACGGCGCAGTGAGGCTGTGTTCCATCTTCATCGCTTCGAGCGTGACGAGCTTCTGCCCGGCGGCGACATTGTCGCCCGCCGCGACATCGACGGCGATCACCTTTCCCGGCATCGGCGCGAGGATCGCGCCGTCGGCCGCCGCGCCGCCCGCGCCGCCTTCGTGACGGGCCGGGGCGAAGCGATAGGGCTGGCCGCCGTCGAACAGCAGGAATGCTTCCTCGCCGGGGATGCGCGATGCCTCGATCAGCCAGGCGTCATCATAGTCGCCGCCGCCGGTGATCGGCACGATGCGCGTTTCGCCAGGTCCGGCCAGCGCGACTTCGCGACGCGGCGCGGCATTGAGGCGAAAGCCGCTGAAACTGGTCCAGGGCGTGGTTTCGACTTCAAGCGTGTCGGCACGCTCCATCACGTGCAGCGCGGCGGCGTGCCAGAATTCGTCGGGCGCTTCGGGCGCCGGGATCAGCGTTTCGCCCGCATCGGCGATGAAACCGGTGGTGACGTCACCGCTGCGGAACGCATCGCTGTCGAGGCAGCGCCACAGGAAGCCGGCATTGGTCTTCACCGGCCAGGCATGGCTCTTGTTGATCATGTGCTGCAGGTCGTCGATCGCGTCCGCACGGTTTTCGGCATGGACGATCAGCTTGGCGATCATCGGATCGTAGAAGGGCGAAACGGCGTCGCCCTGCTCCACCCCGGTTTCGACGCGGAAGCTGGTGCGCGGCCCTTCGAACAGATGGAGCGCGGCGAGCTTGCCGGTGCTCGGCAGAAAGCCGGTCGCCGGGTCCTCGGCATAGAGCCGCGCCTCGATCGCGTGGCCGTGGATCTTGAGCTGTTCCTGCTTGGCCGGGATCGGCTCGCCCGCCGCGATGCGGATCTGCCATTCGACCAGATCGACGCCGGTGATTTCCTCGGTCACCGGATGCTCGACCTGAAGCCGCGTGTTCATTTCCATAAACCAGATGCGATCGGCGCGCAGGCCTTCGCTGGCGTCGGCGATGAATTCGATCGTGCCCGCGCCGACATAATCGACTGCCTTGGCCGCGCGGACGGCGGCGGCGCAGAGCTCCTCGCGCGTTTCGGGGCTCATGCCCGGCGCGGGGGCCTCCTCGATCACTTTCTGGTGGCGACGCTGGAGCGAGCAATCGCGCTCGAACAAGTGCACGACATTGCCGTGGGTGTCGCCGAAGATCTGAACCTCGATATGGCGCGGCGAGAGGATGTATTTCTCGATCAGCACGCGATCGTCGCCGAAGGACGACGCGGCCTCGCGCTTGCAGCTTTCGAGTGCGTCGCGGAAATCACCCGAGGCATCGACGCGGCGCATCCCCTTGCCGCCGCCGCCCGCGACGGCCTTGATCAGCACCGGATAGCCGATCTCGTCGGCCTGTGCCTTCAAATGATCGGGGTCCTGATTTTCGCCGAGATAGCCGGGCGTGGTCGGCACGCCGGCATCCTGCATCAGCTTCTTGGCGGCGTCCTTGAGGCCCATTGCGCGGATCGAGGACGGCGTGGCGCCGATCCAGATCAGCCCCGCATCGGCCACGGCCTGCGCGAAATCGGCGTTTTCGGAGAGGAAGCCATAGCCCGGATGGATCGCCTGCGCGCCGGTCTGCTTTGCCGCCGCGATGATCTTTTCGCCGACGAGATAGGATTCGCGCGCCGCGGAGGGGCCGATATGCACGGCTTCATCGGCCATGCGGACATGCCGCGCCTGCGCATCGGCGTCCGAATAGACCGCGACGGTGCGGATGCCCAGCTCGCGCGCGGTGTCGATGATTCGGCAGGCGATTTCGCCGCGATTGGCGATGAGAAGCGATTCGATCATGCGCGGCCTCCCTTGCAGGCGCCAAAGGAGACAAAAGAGACACCACGTCCCCCCTCCCCTTCGCTCCCCGAAACGTGGCCGATGGTGCGGGCGCGAGGCGAAGGGGCTGCGGTCTGGCGCATGGCGACGAGTCTAGGCACAGAAAATCCTACATTTAAAGGGGTCACGGGTGGCGCTCCGGGAATCCGTGGCGCGCGTGGAGCGCGGCGAGCAGCGCTTCGATATCGTTGGCGAAGCCGCCCTCGGCAAAGAGGAGCGCGGGGCAGTCCTGATATTCCTCGCCAAGCGCATCGACCAATGGCTGACGCGGACGCGGCCAGGCGACGCGGACGACATCGATATTGGCGGCGCGATCCGGGAAGGCGGCGAGCAGCCCCTCCACGGTGATGCAATCCTTGCAATAGAAGCGCCGCTCCCCGCCATAGGCCGGGTCGGGCCAGTCATTGTCGAGCAGGAAGAGCGTGTCGCGCGTCATTGGCCGCAATCGGTCCTGCGCGTCGAATAGGTCAGGTCGGCGATCTTCCATTCGCCGTCCTGCCGGACGAGGCTGAAATGGTCGACGCCGCAATGGCTGAACTGCCCGTTGAGATGGAAGGTGTAGAAGCCCCAGACCATCGCGATGTCGCCGTCAATCTCGACAGCGGGATTGGGCATCCGCTCGAGGAAATTTCCGGTCGCGCCTTCGAGCCGCCCGAGCCAGTCGGCGAAGGTCAGGCGGTGGACGGCATGGCTGCCATCGGGAAGCGACTCCGCAATGGTGATCGTAGCGCCGTCGAGGATGTGCGGGCGGATCTGCTCGGGGTCATGCGCGGCAAGCCCGGCGAACACCGCATCGACGGGCGCAAGAACGGCCTGAATGTCGTTCGCCGGCGCGGCGACTTGCGCGGGCGGAAGGCCGTTGTCCTGCGCGAAGGCGGGCGTGGCGAGGAGGAGCAGGGGGAGAAGAAGGTGGCGCATTCAGGACCTCCCGAATAAATGAAATCGACGCTTCTTGCGGTAGATGGGATTCAAGGGCGTCTGTTCGGCAACAACGCCCTCGTCACAACCGGGATCACCGGGGAAAAGCCCCTCCAGATCGGGCCAGAACAACTGTAGCCGCTGCATATCCTGGGTTTGCCCTGTCTTGCGAGCGAACCGGATGGCCCCGCCGAAATACTGGTCGGCGATGTCCGCGCCATCGCGGCACAGCACGTCATATCCCTCGAGCACTTCCGTGAGACGCATTCCCGAATGCGGCGCCACCCCTTTGTCACGACATTCGCGAACCGCATCATTGATTATCGCGGCGCGCAACTCGCTTCCCATTCCGAACACGATCAGCTCCGGCCAACCGAAACTGTGCGCAAGACCGATCGAATAGGAGAACCATTCCTGCGGATCGTCACTATCGACGCGCGGCGCGACCGACAGGACCGCCCAGCCGCATCGCTCGACTGTCTCATCGATCCAGTCCCGGACGTCCGCCACAGCGTCACATCCGAAACACGCCGAACGCCGGGCGTTCGGGGATCGGCGCTTCGAGCGATGCCGCCAGCGCCAGCCCCAGCACTTCGCGGGTCTGCGCGGGATCGATGATGCCGTCGTCCCAAAGGCGCGCGGTGGCGTGCCAGGGATTGCCCTCTTCCTCATATTTCTGACGGACCGGCTCCTTGAAGGCCTCGGCTTCCTCGGGCGACCATTTGTTGGCGTCGCGGTGGACCGTCGCGAGCACGCTCGCTGCCTGTTCGCCGCCCATCACGCTGATCCGGCTGTTGGGCCAGGTGAAGAGGAAGCGCGGGGCATAGGCGCGGCCGCACATGCCGTAATTGCCCGCGCCGAAACTGCCGCCGATCAGGACGGTGATCTTGGGCACGGTCGCAGTGGCGACCGCGGTCACCAGCTTGGCGCCATGCTTGGCGATGCCTTCGGCTTCGTAGCGGCCGCCGACCATGAAGCCGGAGATATTCTGGAGGAACAGCAAGGGGATGCGGCGCTGGCAGCACAATTCGATGAAGTGTGCGCCCTTGACCGCGCTTTCGCTGAACAACACGCCGTTATTGGCGATGATCCCGACCGGCTGGCCCATGACATGCGCGAAGCCGCAGACGAGGCTGGTGCCGTAGAGCGACTTGAATTCGTGAAACTCGCTGCCGTCGACCAGCCGCGCGATCACTTCATGCACGTCATAGGGCGCACGCACGTCCTGCGGGATGATGCCGTAGAGTTCCTCGGGATCATATTTGGGCGCGCGCGGCTCGGCGAGATTGACCTGCGGGTCGTGCGGCGGGGCGAGCGTCGAGACGATGTCGCGGACGATCGTCAGCGCATGTTCGTCATTTTCGGCGACATGATCGACCACGCCCGATTTGCGGCCGTGCAGGTCGCCCCCGCCCAGATCCTCGGCCGAAATGACTTCGCCCGTCGCGGCCTTCACCAGCGGCGGGCCGGCGAGGAAGATCGTGCCTTGTTCGCGCACGATCACGGTTTCGTCGGACATGGCGGGGACATAGGCGCCGCCCGCGGTGCAGCTTCCCATGACGCAGGCGATCTGCGGGATGCCGAGCGCGGACATATTCGCCTGATTGAAGAAGATGCGGCCGAAATGGTCCTTGTCGGGGAAGACCTCCGCCTGATGCGGCAGGTTCGCGCCGCCGCTGTCGACCAGATAGATGCACGGCAAGCGGTTCTGCTCGGCGATTTCCTGCGCGCGCAGATGCTTCTTCACCGTCATCGGATAGTAAGTGCCGCCCTTCACCGTGGCATCATTGCACACGATCATGCACTGGCGGCCCGAGACGCGGCCGATGCCCGCGATCATCCCCGCGCCGGGGACTTCGCCGTCATACATGTCGCACGCGGCGAGCTGGCCGATTTCGAGAAAGGGCGAGCCGGGGTCGAGCAGCCGCTCGACGCGGTCGCGGGGCAGCAGCTTGCCGCGCGAGACGTGGCGCTCGCGCGATTTCTCGCTGCCGCCAAGCGCGGCCTGCGCGACATCGGCGCGCAATTTTTCGACGAGCGCGCGGTTATGCGCGGCATTGGTGCGGAACTGGTCGCCGTCCGTCTGGACCTGCGTGGATAGAACAGGTGCGGTCATGCATGTGGCGCTAGACCAGCTTGGCCGCGAAACCAACCATGCGCGGTGAAATTCGCCGCGGCGACCGATTGGAGTGGGCGGGCGCGGTCGATCGGCCGCGCCCGCCCCACCCTATTGCTGGTCGAGATGCTGCTGGAAAAAGGGCAGCAGTTTTTCGCGGAACCGCACCGGCAGGCGATTCATGTGATCACCCTGATAGACTTCCCAGTCATGCGCGAGCCCGAAGCGCGTCATCGCCTCATGCATCGCGACGATGCCGTCGATCAGGAAATCGCTGTCGCCCACTTCCATCCCGATCGCTTCCATACGCGCCAGCGCAGGCAGATATTGGGGGAGCATCACTTCGGGCGCATTGGCAGCGAGCCGGCCGACGACGATCGGGTCCACGGTCCCGTCCTCTTGCGCGCCGGTATCAAAGAAGAAGGGCGGCTTGTCCGGCGCGGGCGACCAGGCGGCAAACGAAGCCAGTGCGGCACGCAGAAAAAAGGGCGCGTTGTCCGCCTGTTCGGGCGTGACCTGCGCCAGTTGCGCGGCCTGTTCGCCGGTGATCGGCGTCGGCGCGGTGCAACAGGGGCTCATGGCATACAGGCTGGAGAACAGGTCGGGATATTTCATGCCGAGCTTGAGCGTACCGTATCCGCCCATCGAATGCCCGGCGAGGCCTCGGCTTTCGCGCGTCGCAATCGTGCGGTAGTGCGAGTCGACATAGGCGATCAGGTCCCGCGTCACGAAGCCTTCGAAATCGCCCGTCGTCGGCGAGGTGGAATACATCGATCCGCCGTGCCGCGTATAGCTGTCCGGGAAGACCAGAATCAGCTCCGGCCCTTCGGCCATCACTGCCTTCGCGGCTTCCAGCGCCTCGCCGCGCTCGACATAGGTGGCGGCATGTGCCGTGAAGCCGTGGAGGAAATAGACGACCGGATACCGGCGCTCGGGCGCGCTGTCATAGCCCGGCGGGAGCAGCACGAACACCTCGCGGTCGGCGCTGTTGCCTTCCAGATTGCCTTCGATCGCAGGCGAATGGACCGAAATCTGCTCGATCGTCTGCGCGATGGCGCCGCCGCCGGACAGGGATAGCAGCATCGCGGCAATTGCCGCCACTTGTCTTCGGAAATAGCGCATCTTTGCTCGAAACCTCCTGCTTGCCGCGCGCGGGCGGAAACGCTCCGGCCCGGCTAGATCGCCACTGTTACGGCAAAAAGAACGCAGTCGAAACGATTGCCGCGTCGCTTAGCCTCCGACGAGCTGTCGCCCGATCAGCATGCGGCGGATTTCGTTGGTGCCCGCGCCGATATCGAGGAGTTTGGCGTCGCGCAGGAAGCGCTCGACCGGCCAGTCCTTGGTATAGCCCGCGCCGCCCAGCGCCTGCACCGCCTCACCCGCGACGCGGAAGGCATTTTCGGAGGCGAGCAGGATCGCGCCGGCCGCGTCGTGCCGCGTCGTCTGCCCGGCGTCACAGGCGCGCGCAACGGCATAGACATAGGCGCGCGCCGAATTGAGCGCGACATACATGTCGGCGATCTTCGCCTGGATGAGCTGGAAGCTGCCGATTGGCTTGCCGAATTGCTGGCGCTCGCGGACATAGGGCAGGACGACATCGAGGCATGCCTGCATCACGCCGATCTGGATGCCCGCCAGCACGGTGCGTTCATAGTCGAGCCCGCTCATCAGGATGCCCACGCCGCCGCCTACCGGGCCCATGATATTGGCATCGGGCACTTCGCAATCGTCGAACACCAGCTCGCTGGTCGGCGACCCGCGCATGCCCATCTTGTCGATCTTCTGACCGATGGAAAAGCCGGGCATGTCCTTTTCGACCAGGAAGGTGGTGATGCCGCGCCCGCCCTCGCCCGTCTTGGCATAGACGACCAGCGTGTCGGCATAGGGAGCGTTGGTGATCCAGAACTTGGTGCCGTTGAGCAGATAGCCGCCATCGGTCTTCTCGGCGCGCAGTTTCATGCCCACCACGTCCGATCCGGCGTTGGTTTCGGACATTGCGAGACTGCCGACATGTTCACCGGAAATCAGCCTGGGCAAATATTTCGCCTTTTGCTCGGGGCTGGCCCAGCGACGAATCTGATTGATGCAGAGATTGGAATGCGCGCCGTAGCTGAGCCCGATCGAGGCCGAGGCGCGACTGACTTCCTCGACCGCCACGACATGTTCGAGATAGCCGAGGCCAAGTCCTCCGTCGCTTTCCTCGACAGTGATGCCGTGCAGGCCGAGCGCGCCCATTTCGGGCCACAGGTCACGAGGAAACCAGTCCTCGTCGTCGATTTTGGAAGCCAGCGGGGCAATGCGATCCGCGGCGAAGCGTGCCGTGCTCTCGCGGATCATGTCGGCGGTTTCGCCGAGCGCGAAATCGAAATTCATTCAGTCTCTCCTTGCGGCCCGTCTAGTATCAGAAGGGCCGCAAGCGAAACCGAAAAGCGTCCGTTCAGACGCGAACGCGCTTCGTCAGAGAAGCACGATGGCGAGCAATGCCCAGAAAAGCAGCGAAATGCCGACCGCGACCATGATCCCGAACATGGGGGGCGGATTTTCCCCCGTGACGGGGGAGCTGTTATATTCAATCCCTTCCATCATCTTCTCCCATATCGCGACCGCTTTCGGTCTGAAGCCGAACGACCCGTCCGCGACGGTTAACAAACAAGGTGATGCCTGAAAGCCTCACTCGCCCGGAGGCAAAGCCAGATACCAAAAAGCATCAACTGTCATATTAACGCAACGCGGCACAAAAGTCTCCATCCGCCAAAAGAAAAATCGAGCAAAGGCAAGAGCTTTTCGCAGTTGCGGAAACTTCTCGAGCCGAAGCTGAGTTTGCTTGGACGAAACAGGGTTTCAGGAGAGTGCAGTTGCAACATGGAGCGTGCAATGCGAGGAATTACTTAGTCCTCTTCGGCAATCGTGACCTTCATGCCGTCGAGCGCGGGGCCGAATCGAAGCTGGCAGGAAAGGCGCGAGCGCGAATCGCGATGCTCGGAACTGTCGAGCAGGTCATTCTCGTCCTCGCTCATTTCCGGCAGCTTTTCGGCAAAGGCGGGATCGACATGGACATGGCAGGTCGCGCAGCTGCAGCAGCCGCCGCACAGGGCCAGCAAGTCGTCGAAACCGGCGTCCCGGATGACTTCCATCACCGTCAGGCCTTCATCGGCCTCCACCTGATGTTCGGCACCGTCGCGATCGACGACGATCAGATGCGGCATGAAAACTTCCTCTGACTGATAAGAAACGAAAGGCTCCGGGAGCGGAGGATTAGCCTTGCGCCGGAACACGACGCAAGTCTGATCGACGCGGTTGCACCAAACGTCGCCCGGAAACAAGGCCGGGCGACGAACGCCGATGTCCTGGATCGGTCAGGCGATGGGCTCGGGCGCGCCGGTTCCCATATATTCGGCCAGCATGCGATGGAAATTGGTGACGCCGCGCTCCTGAAACGGATTGGGGCGTGCGCCGGGGAAACCACGCGACTTGATGCCCTGCTGCACCGCTTCCATGTTCGCGAAATCCTGGCACAGCACCTTGCGCCAGCGCTCTTCCTGCTCCTGGTCGACATAGACGTTTTCGGGTTTGGGCTCCTCGCCTTCGGGAAACCGTTCGATCACATAGACTTCGAAGATGCAGCTGTTCGGATTGGCGCCGTCGGGCCGCGCGCGATAGCAGAGCGCGAAGGTCGGGCCCTGAATGATCACGCTGTTGGGGAAAAGGTGCCACACCGTTCCCGCCTTGGCGAAATGTTCGGGCGGGATTTTCGGCCATTCGACGCCGCGTTCGGCATCGTCCTTCATTGCCGACATCATCATATGCGCCGAAACCTGCTGCGCGGGCGTATCCTCGGGCAGTTCGTCGACCAGCCGCTGCGCGGCATCGACGATCGTCTTTGTGGTCGTGGCGTTCACTTCCTCCCAGAGCTGCGCGATCGTTTCGGCAAGCGCGACGCGCATGTCGATATCGTCGGCGCTGATCCCGCCCGATGCGCCGCCGAAGCCTTTCTTCGCGGCCGGACCGAATACGCTGTGCGGGCCATGCGCCTCGCTCCAGGTCGATTTCGCGCCGTATTTGGTGAGCTGCGGATGCGTGCCGGGAACGTGATACCCCTCGACAAATGCCTCCATCGCGACTTTCCAGTTGCACGGGAATTTGAGCCACTGGCGCCAGCGATAGCGCATCTTGCCGAGTTCGAACGGGTCGAGCATGTCGGCGGCATGGCCGAGCCATTCGCGCAGCGGCCCGGCTTCGGGATCCATGTTGATGAACACCCAGCCGCCCCATGTATCGACCTGCACCTGCTGCATGCGCAGATTTTCATCGGTCAGCGCGCCTTCCCACTCCTCGCGCATCAGGCAGTCGACATTCTCGCCCTGCAGATTCCATTTCCAGCCGTGGAACTTGCAGACGAATTTCTTGGTATGGCCGCAGCCTTCGGTCAGCCGGCGGCCGCGATGCAGGCAGACATTGTAATAGGCGGCGATGCGATCCTCCGCGACGCGCGCGACGATGATCGATTCGTCCATGATGTCGTAAGTGACATAATCGCCGACCTTCGGGATTTCCTCTTCACGGCAGGCGATCTGCCACACCTTACCCCACAGACGCTCATCCTCGGCGCGCGCATATTCGGGCGAGGTATAGGCTTCGACGCCGATCCGCACCGGGCGGTCGGTGATCGGGCGTTCGGCTTCGCGCATCACGTTCATGGGGAATCTCTCTCGCTGGGCATGTCTTTGGTCTTTACCGCGAACCTATTGCGCGCGGCTCCCGGGGGAAAGCACGTCTCAGCGATATTATCTGCCTGTGCATGCAATGGCCGCGCAGCCGGCCTTACGCCTTTACGGACGCAGGCGGCCTGCCTATTCGACTGGCATGGAGAGCGATACTTCCGCCGGGAACGGCGTCGAACTGCTGCGCTTTCGCGGCACCGATGTGGAGCTGGTGGCCGATGCGACGGGGCCGGAGGACGGCATGCCGATCCTCTTCCTGCACGGCAGCGGCCAGACGCGGCAGAGCTGGGGCAAGGCGCTGCACGAAGCGGCGAAGCGCGGCTATCGCGCGATCTCGCTCGACATGCGCGGTCATGGCGACAGCGGCTGGGCGCCCGACGGCGCCTATTCGCTCGACGCATTCGCGGACGATTTGATCGAAGTGCTCAGGCAATTGCCGCAGCCGGCCGTGGTGGTCGGCGCGTCGCTGGGCGGGCTTACCGGCATGCTGATCGCGGGCGAACATGCCGAGCGGCTGCGCGCGCTGATCCTGGTCGACATCACCGCCAAGGTGGAGATGGAAGGCGCGCGCGAAGTGGTCGATTTCATGGGCTCCGCCGAGGACGGCTTCGCCTCGCTCGAGGAAGCCGCCGACGCGGTCGCCGCCTATCTGCCGCACCGGCCGCGCCCCAAGGATACCAGCGGCCTCGCGCGCAACCTGCGGCAGCGGGGCGGACGCTGGTACTGGCATTGGGACCCGGCGTTCATGAACATGAACAGGATTCCCACCGAGGAAGGCCCGCCGCCGCACGACCTGCCCGCCGCCGCGCGGCAGATCACCGTGCCCACCCTGCTCGTCCGCGGCGGGCGCAGCCGCATCGTCAGCGACGAAGGCGCGAAGGAGTTTCTCGAGCTCGTCCCGCACGCCGAATATGCCGACATCGCCGGCGCACATCACATGGTGGCAGGCGACGCCAACGATGCATTCAACGACGCCGTGTTCGGATTTGTGGACAAGCTGGCGGGGGAATAGCGAGCGCCCCCAGGCCAACACCCGGCTCGTCATGCTGAACTCGTTTCAGCATCCACCGTGCCACAAGCGATGTCCGTGCAAGTGGATGCGTGGACCCTGAAACAAGCTCAGGGTGACGATGTCTTTGATTGGTGAGCGCGCGCGCCTCAGACCCGCCCGGTAACCGGCACCAGCGCCCCGGTCATGTCGCTCGCACCCTCGGACAGCAGGAACGCGATCACCTGCGCCAGCTTTTCCGGCGATACCCAGTCGCCGAAATCGGCGTCGGGCATATCGGCGCGGTTGGTTGGCGTGTCGATGATGCTCGGCAGCACCGCGTTGACGCGCACCCCTTCGCCCTTCAGCTCCTCGGCGAGCGCTTCGGTGAGGCGCATCACGCCGGACTTGGACGCCCCATAGGCGCCCATTCCCATCCCCGCCTTCACTGCACCTGCGGCACCGATATTGACGATCGCGCCCTGCGCCTGGCGCAGCATCGGCAGCAACGCGCGGGTCGTCACGACAGCGGTCTTGACGTTCATCGTGTACATCCGGTCCCAGCTTGCCAGCGCGCCGTCGGCCAGTGTTTCCCAGACGAAGCCACCCGCGATGTTGACCAGCGCGTCGAGCGCGCCGACTTCGCCGCGGATGCGATCGGCGGCGGCGGTCATCGCGGCTTCGTCGGTCAGGTCGACACCGCCCAGCGCGAGCGCGACGCCCTCACCCGGCACGTCGGCCAGATCGATGCCGACGACGTTCCAGCCCGCCTCGGCGAGCACGGCGATGGTCTTGCTGCCCAGCGCGCCCGCGGCTCCGGTTACGGCGACGGTCTTGGTCATGCGGATCTCTCCTGAAATGGGTTAGTTCGGATAGACAGTGATCGGATCGATATGCGGATCGGGCGTATCCGCCCTCCAGCGGACCGAACCGAACGGCCGTTCGAGCCGGCGCCGGACGCGCGAAGGCTCGGTGATATAGGCATTGACCGCTTCCTGCAGCGCGCGATCCGCCTCGGTAAAGCGCTCACGCAGGCGGAGATAATCCGCCCAGGTGGGACAGTGATAGCGCTCGGTCCATTGCTCCGGGTCGGCAATGTCGCGCGCGATCGACCAGTCGAACGCGCCGTTGCGTTTGCGCGCGCGCATCAGGTCGCGCATCGCATTGTAGAAATTGCGCGCTTCGGCCGGATCGACGCGATAGTCGATCTCGACCACCACCGGCCCCGAACGCGGGGTGAGCGCCAGCGCGACTTCGGGTTCATGGGCAAGCTCGATCGTCTCGAGCTCGTCATTGCCGACGCGCGGAACCGGCAGGATGAAGCCGATCGCGACCGAGGCGATCGTCAGCACGCCCGACACGACCATCGCCTCGCCGACGCCGAGTTGATTCGCCACCGCGCCCCAGATCGCCGCGCCGAACGCGATGCCGCCGGTCAGCGCCGACTGGAACCAGGAAAGCGCGCGCGCCGTCACCCAGCGCGGCGCCGAAAGCTGCACGCCGACATTGAGCAGCGAAATGAGCAGCATCCACGCCGCCCCCGACACACCCATTGCAAGACAGGTGATGATCATCGAGTGGCTGAGCCCCATCACGATCACGGCAATGCCGCTGACGATCGCGCAGAGCGCTACGGCGGTTTCCGCCTTGAGCTTTTCACGGACGTTGCTGGTGGTCAGTGCGCCCGCCACCGCGCCGACGCCATAGACGCCGAGCAGCACGCCGTAGGTGCCTGCGGTGCCGTTCAGCATCTCGCGCGCGATGATCGGCGTCAGCGCCGCCACCGATGCGCCGACCAGTCCGAAGATCAGCGCGCGAATGAGGACGGTGCGGATCGGCGGCGAATGGATCGCATAGCGCGCACCCGCGACGATCGCGCGGTCCATCCGCTCGGGCGGGAGCCGCGAAGGAACCTGCGGGCGGCGCCAGAGGAAGAAGGAAAAGAGTAGCGGAATATAGCAGACCGCGTTCACCCCGAACGCGGCTTTCGCGCCGAGCACCATCACGATCACGCCGCCGATCGCGGGGCCGAAACTGCGCGCGACATTGTAGCTGATCGACCCCAGCGCGACGGCGGCGGGAAGCTGATCGGGCGTCACCTGCTCGCGGATCGAAGCCTGCCAGGCAGGCGCATAGAGCGCCACGCCCGCGCCGATCAGCGCACAGAAGCCGAGCAGCATCCACGGGCTGATGGCACCCGAATAGGCGAGCAGGGTGAGCGTGCCTGCGCTCGCCACGGCAAAGGCGAGCCCGGCCATCGCCACCTTGCGGCGATCGAACATGTCCGCGATAGCGCCGGCGGGCACTGCCACCAGCATCAGCGGCAGCATCAGCGCGGTCTGCACCAGCGCGACCATGTCCGCCGAATCATTGGTGAGCCGCGCCATTTCCCATGCCGCGCCGACACCGAGGATCAGCTGCCCGAAATTGGACAGCAGGCTGCTCGACCAGATGCGCCGGAACACCGGCTGACGCAGCGGTGCGAAGGCACCGATATCGGGCTTCGCCTCCACTGCGTCGGCGGCGTCAGTCGACATCGTCGACCTTTACCCAGCGGCGCGATTCGGACGAGCGGCGCGCCGCTTCGAGTACGCGCTCGACGGCCCATGCCTGCCCGAAATCGGGTGCGGGCGTTGCCGTGCCTTCGATCGCGCGAACCATGTTCTGCATCGAAATCGCCATGCCGTGCGATGCTTCGACCGGCACGTTGGGGGCGATATCGATCCCCTCGGGACGCATCAGCTCGTCGGGAATCTCGACCGGCTCGATCGTCCGCTCGCCCAGCTTGCCGGCATGAAGCGTGGTGCCGAGGCTGGTGGGAAAGCTCGGCGCGGACATCACCATGCGCCCGCCGCTGCCGAACAGATCGACATGGAACCCGCGCCCGACCGTGGCGCTCCACGAAATCTGGACCTGGAGCAGCATGCCGGTGCGGAAACGCACCAGCAGATTGGCGTAATCATTGTTCTGCGGCGTCACCGTCGATCCGTCGGGGAAGCGCCATTCCTTGAGCAGTTGCGAATCGTCGGCCATCACTTCGTCGACCTCGCCGAGCAGCGAAACGAGCATGTGCAGCATGTGGCTGCCCAGATTGCGCATCGCCGAAACGCCATGCCCGCCCTCTGCGAACCAGTTGTACGGGAAAGCCGGGTGCGGCGTGTTGAACAGCCCCAGATTGAAGATGCAGTTGCCGCCGAAGGGCTGACCGAGGAACCCGTCGTCGATCATCCGCTTGGCCATGCGCGGCGCGGGCAGCCATTGCGAATAGGCGTCGACGATCGCGACGCTTTCGCTGCCTTTCCACGCGCGATGCAGCGCCCGGGCGCGATCGACGTCCGCCGAAAAGGGAATGCCGTTATAGATGTGCTTCTTCGCCGCCAGCGCGGCGAGCACCATCGAATGGCGGATGCTGGGCCGGGTGCCGATGTCGATGATGTCGATATCGGGATCGGCGATCATTTCCTCCGCGTTCCAGAAGGCGCGGGGAAAGCCGAATCGCTCGGCTGCGGCCTCTGCCGTTTCCTGACGCGAGGTACAGATCGCCGTGACTTCGACCCCCGGCAATGCGCGCCACGCGGGAAGATGCGCGACCGCGCCCCAATTTGCACTGATGATGCCAACTTTCGGCACGAACCCCTCCTTAGCTACAGTATCGCCCGGCGATGAATCGCCGCCGCGCCGGCTCCTAATGAAAGGAAGCAGCCGCCAAGCCGATGCACCAGCAAAAAATGATCGGCAGGGCGATGCCTCCCGACGCGCCCTTGCTTGCAACCGGGCGCCCGGCCTTCGATAGCATTTCGAACGCAAATGCAGCACCGGTGCCGTAAAAAAATGCGCCACCGAACCGGAGGATGGAATGCCCGAAGCCTATATCATCGACGCCGTCCGCACGCCCCGCGCCATCGGCAAACCCGGCAAGGGCGCCTATTCGGGCATGCACCCCCAGCATCTCGCCGCCACGGTGCTGAAGGCGCTCAAGGACCGCAACGATATCGACACGAAGGATGTCGACGACGTGATCTGGGGCACCAGCGCGCAATTCGGGCTTCAGGGCGGCGATATGGGCCGCATGGCCGCGCTCGACGCGGGCTATGATCCGATGGTCAGCGGCGTGACGCTCGATCGCTTCTGCGGCAGCGGCCTGACCGCGACCAATTTCGCCGCGGGGCAGATCCTTTCGGGCATGGAAGACGTCGTCGTTTCCGGCGGCACCGAAATGATGTCGCATGTCACCAGCTATGGCATGGAGTTGCGCGCCGCGAAGCTGAACACGCCGGGCGGCCTGGGCACCGGCAACATGCGCCTGGCCGAGAAATATCCGCAGTCGAACCAGGGCGTGTGCGCCGATGCGATCGCCGCCATTGCGGGCATTACGCGCGCCGATCTGGATGCATTCGGCGTCGAAAGCCAGCGCCGCGCCGCTCTCGCGATGGCCGAGGGCCGGTTCGACAAGTCGCTGGTGCCGGTGATCGCCGACGACGGCACGGTGATCCTCGACAAGGAGCAATATCCGCGCCCGGGCACGACGATCGAGACGCTCGCCGAAATGAAGCCCGCATTCGAAGCGATCGCCGACATGCCATCGATGCCCGGCGGGCCGACTTTCCGTCAGCTGGTCAACAAGGTCTATCCCGATCTCGATATCCAGCCGCTCCACCATGTCGGCACGTCGTCCGGCGTGGTCGACGGCGCGGCTGCGCTGCTGCTCGCATCGAAGGACTATGCCGACAAACATGGCTGGAAACCGCGTGCGAAGATCGTCGCGATGGCCAATATGGGCGGCGACCCGACGCTGATGCTCGACGCACCGGTGCCGGCGGCAAAGAAAATCCTTGCGAAGGCAGGCCTTACCCCCGACGATATCGACCTGTGGGAAGTCAATGAGGCTTTCGCCGTGGTGGTGGAGAAATTCATCCGCGAGCTCGGCATCGACCGCGAGAAGATCAACGTCAACGGCGGCGCCATCGCGCTGGGCCATCCCATCGGGGCGACGGGCGCGGTGCTGATCGGCACGGTCGTCGACGAACTCGAGCGGCAAGGGCTGAAGCGCGGACTGATCACCATGTGCGCGGCGGGCGGCATGGCGCCGGCAATCATTATCGAGCGCGTGTAACACGCTTATCTGTGGGAGTGGTCGATTGGAGACCGAACTGGCACCGGCGCACATGGACAATCCCAAGCGTGTCGTCGCGCTCAAGCTGACGATCCTTGCCCGGCAGCTGGGGCGGCGGTTCGATCAGAGTGTCGAAAATCAGGGGCTCTCGCGGGCCAAGTTCGGCGTGATCGCCGTCGTGTCCCGCCATCCCGGCGCGACGCAGCGGCTGATCGCCGAGATACTCGAAGTCACCGAAGTCACCGCCGGGCGGCTGATCGAGCGCCTGTGCCAGGACGGCTATCTCGAACGCCGCGCCAATGAAGGCGACCGACGGGCGCATTGCGTCTATCTGACGCCTGCGGCGACGCCGGTGCTCGAACGGCTCGGCGAGATCGCATCGGAACAGGAAAACGAAGCGTTCGAAGGCATCAGCGAGGACGAGCTGGAAATGCTCGCCGGGCTGCTCGAACGGATGTCGGCCAATATCTCCGAAGCGCGCGAGGCCGAGCGCAACGCCGCCTGCGGATAAGCGATCGCGGAATATCGGCGCAGGAACCTTGGTCCCGCATGCGTGGCACTGCCGCGCCCGCAAAAGCGAAGGGCGGGCGCCGCCCCGGCAATTCGCCGGAGAGGCCCCCGCCCTTTACATGCTCCCCCGCGGAGCTGTGTGCGATCAGCGTGCGCGCGCGACGTCGGCGCGGCTCATGCTGGTGAGCAGCTTGCCGTCGGCTTCCGAAAGCGTTTCCGCCGGGATCACGACCTTCTTGCCGCGATACAGGATCTGGGCCGAGCCGTCTTCACCGACAGCATAGACCGAGCCCAGGCGACGGCCCGACGCATCATAGATCATCGTGCCTTCGGTGGCGGCGACGGCGGTGGTGGTTTCCTCGGTCGGCGTCGGATCCTGTGCCTGCGCGGCGGCGGGCGTGGCGACGGCGAGCGATGCGATAACGAGCGGCAGCAGCTTCTTCATGGGTCTTTCCTCCAGTTACTGGCAGGGCGGCCGAATCCGACTGCCCGCTAAATACTAAGCAAGGTTAGTATTGACGGAGCGAGTCGTCAAGACCTTTGCCGCACCGCAGCGAAAAAATTCCGGCATGCGCGGGCAGGCCGGAATCGTGGCAGACATTCGTTTCGAAAGCGCAAGAAGCTGTGATGCTGCGGCGCAATATAAAAAGAGCGGGCAGACCCAAAACAGAACGGTTGAGCGGCGACTCGCTAAGCCGGCTCAGTACTCTTTGCATAGTCACCGTCATCCCCGCGAAGGCGGGGATCCAGCTTCTTCTTCGAAAGGCAACGAGACTCAGCGAAAAGGCAGCTGGATTCCCGCCTTGGCGGGAATGACGAAGTGGATGTCCGAAAGTGTGTCTCTGGCCTCAGCGCGGCTGCATGCGGATGCCGCCGTCGAGCCGCACCGTTTCGCCGTTCATATAACCGTTGCGGATCATTTCGAGCGCGAGGCTGGCATATTCCTCCGGCGCGCCGAGCCGCTTGGGGAAGAGCACCGAGGCGCCGAGCGCGTCGAGCATCTGCTGCGGCGCGCGCTGCATCGGCGGCGTCGCGAAAATGCCCGGCTGGATCGTCAGCACGCGAATCGCCTCGCGCGAAAGATCGCGCGCGATCGGCAGCGTCATGCCGACAATGCCCGCCTTCGCCGCCGAATAGGCCGCCTGCCCCATCTGCCCGTCGGTCGCCGCCGCCGATGCGGTGTTCACCACCACGCCGCGTTCGCCGTCGATGGGATCGAGGGTCATCATGCCCGCTGCCGAGCGGGTGACGCAGCGGAAAGTGCCGACGGTGTTGAGCTTCAGCACCCATTCGAACTTGTCGGCCGGGAAGAATTTGATCTCGCCGGTTTCCTTGTCGCGCTTCACTGTCGGGATCGCGTTGCCGCCGCCCGCGCAAGTGACCAGCGCCCGCTCCTGCCCGTTGGCTTCGCGCGCCTTGGCGAAGGCGGCGTCGACGCTTTCGTCCGACAGCACGTCGCATTCGCAGAAGATCGCACCGGTTTCGGCGGCGGCGGCTTCCCCGCTTTCGGGATTGAGATCGAAGATCGCGACCTTGACGCCGGCTTCACGCAGCGCCTTCACGGTCGCCAGCCCGAGGCCCGAGGCACCGCCGGTAACGATGGCCGAAAGGGACGAATCGATGCGCATATGCTCTCCTGTCAGGCTATGATTTCCCGCCGGCGCCCGTCGCGGACTCACGGCTCTTGCTCCAGCCTTTGCAAAGCGCATGCGAAGCGGGCAAGCAAGGCGCGGGTGATATCGCCCTTGCGGTGCGGTTTACATCGTTGGCGCGATGCCCCTCGGGCGGTCCCTTGCCGCCCACCCCATTGGCTGTAGTAGGCCAATGAAGAAAGCCGCGCATGCGGCGCCAAAAATGGTTTGAGGATAATATGAAGCCAGGAACCAAGCTCAAGAGCAGCGTCTGCGACACCGAAGTGATGGTGATCCGCGCGGGCGAAGGCGAAGTCGCATGCGGCGGCGCGCCGATGGTCGAGACCAAGCCCGACACGCCCGGCGAAATCGACCCGGCCTTTGCCGAGGGCACCAAGATCGGCAAGCGCTATGTCGACGCCGACAACACGATCGAACTGCTGTGCGTGAAGGCGGGCAAGGGTTCGCTGTCGTACAACGGCGCGGCGCTCGCGCCCAAGGACGCCAAGCCGCTGCCTTCGTCGGACTGAGCCACGCCCCATGAACATCTCGCTGCTGCTGCAGATGGCCGCCGATGCGGCGCCGGATCGCGAAGCTTTGGTCTGCGAAGACCGCCGCTGGACCTATGACGCGCTGTGGAAGGCCGCGCAGGGCGCCGCGCGCAGCATGCGCGAAAGCGGCGCGACGCATATCGCGCTGCTCGACGAAAGCAGCGAAGCGGCGCCGATCGCGCTGTTCGGCGCGGCGCTGGCCGGCATTCCCTATGTGCCGCTCAACTATCGTCTGGCGGACGCGGATCTGGGCGCGCTGCTCGGCCGCATCGCCCCGGCCTATGTGATCGGCGACACCGATCGCGTGACGCGGCTGAACGGCGATGGCGGGCACACGCTGTTCGGCCGAATGGATTTCGTCGCCGAAGCGCAGGCCAAGGCGGACGGTCCCGAGCTGGAAGAGACCGAAGAGACGGTCGCGGTGCAGCTGTTCACCAGCGGCACCACGGCAGCGCCCAAGGCGGCGATCCTGCGCCATTCGAACCTGCTCGGCTATATCCTCGGCACCGTCGAATTCATGTCGGCGGACGAAAGCGAAGCAGCGCTGGTGAGCGTGCCGCCCTATCATATCGCGGGCATTTCGGCGCTGATGAGCTCGATCTATGCGATGCGCAAGATCGTGCTGCTTCCTGCCTTCGATCCCGATGTGTGGCTGAAGCTGATCGAGGACGAGCATGTCACCAATGCCTTCGTCGTGCCGACGATGCTCTCGCGCATCATCGGGCGGATGGATGCGGGGGTGAAGGCGGACGTCAGCTCGCTGCGCGCGATTGCGTACGGGGGCGGCAAGATGCCGCTCGAACTGATCTCGCGCGCGCTCGACCTGTTTCCGCAGACCAATTTCACCAACGCATACGGCCTTACCGAAACCAGCTCGACCGTCGCGCTGCTCGGCCCCGACGAGCATCGCGCGGCGCATCAGGCGAGCGATCCCGCCGCCCGCGCCCGGCTCGCCTCTGTGGGCAAGCCGCTGCCCACGGTCGAACTCGAAATCCGCGACGAAGAAGGCAGGAAGCTGCCCGCGGGTGAGCGCGGCGAAATCTATGTCCGCGGCGATCAGGTTTCGGGCGAATATCGCGAACGCAGCGCGCTCGACGCCGAAGGCTGGTTTCCGACGCGCGACGCGGGCTATCTCGACGAGGAAGGCTATCTGTTCCTCGCGGGCCGCGCCGACGACGTGATCGTGCGCGGCGGCGAGAATATCTCGCCGGGCGAGATCGAGGACGTGCTGCTTACGCATGGCGCAGTCGGCGATTGCGCGGCAGTCGCCATCCCCTCGGTCGAATGGGGCGAGGCGGTGGGCGTCGCGATCGCGTGCAAGGTCGATTGCAGCCAGCCGGGCGAGGAGGAACTGTGCAAGCTCGTCAAGGATCGCCTGCGCTCCTCGCGCGTGCCCGAGCGCATCGTCTTCGTCGAGGCGCTGCCCTATAACGAAATGGGCAAGCTGCTGCGCCGCGAGGTCAAGAAGCTGTTCTGATGCCGCTCACCATTCCGCTGGCGGATGTCGCCGACGGGTGGGTGAAGGCGCTTGCGCAGGCTACCGGTTCGGAGGCGATCGCGGCGCTCGACGGCGCGACGTTGCTGGGCGAGCGGGCGATGCTGAACGGCTTTGCCGTGCCGGGCCGGGTTTCTCCCGGCGGCGGATGTCGGCTGTACGAGGCGGCGGACGGCGTGGTCGCGCTCAATCTGGCGCGAGAGAGCGATCGTGAATTGCTGCCCGCGCTGTTCGAACAGGCATTCGATCCTGCCGATGACACCGCGATCACGGGGCAGGTCGCGCAATGTGAAGCCCCGGCGCTGGTGGCGCGCGGCCGCGAGATGGGGCTGGCGATCGCAGCCGAGACCGAGCCCGCCCCTCCCTGCCCGGCCGTTCAGAGACTCGTCGAAGGCAAAAGCCGGGCAGGTGCCGACCGCCCGCCCCGCGTGATCGACCTGTCGGCGCTGTGGGCCGGTCCGCTGGCCGGGCATCTGCTGTGGCTGGCGGGCGCAGACGTCGTGAAGGTCGAAAGCGACACCCGCCCCGATGCCATGCGCGAAGGCGATCCGGCGCTGTTCGCGCTGCTCAACCAAGGCAAGGCGAGCATTTCGCTTGACCTGAAGGCGGCGGAAGGACGGCGCGCGCTGATGGGGCTGATCGCGCAGGCCGATATCATCGTTGAAGCGGCGCGGCCGCGTGCGTTGCGCCAACTGGGAATCGATGCCGCTGCACTCGTCGCCGGGCAGCCGGGGCTGATCTGGCTGACGATCACCGGCCACGGCGCGCGCGGCGACGCGGCCGACTGGGTCGGCTTCGGCGACGATTGCGGCGTGGCGGCAGGGCTTTCCGCCGAACTGCGTGCCGCCAGCGGCGCGAGCGGCTTCGCCGGCGACGCCGTTGCCGATCCGCTGACCGGCATTCGTGCCGCTTCGGTGGCGTGGGACCTATGGCAGACAGGGCACGGCGGGCGCTTCGGCCTGTCGATGCGCGGGGTGACGGCAGAGGCGCTGGGGCAGGCCAACGCGGATGGCCCGGAAACGCTCACGGCATTGCTCCGTGCGTGGCGCGCGGCCGAGGGCAAGCCCTTCCCCGGCGTCACGCGCCGATCGGCCCGAGCGGTGGCACCGCGCGGTGCCGATACGCGGCGACTGGCGGCAGGACTCGCGTCATGCTGATCCGCAATGCCGAACTCGAAAACGGCACGGTTTGTGACATCCGTATCGATGGCGACCACATCGGCGAGGTCGGCCCGCTGACGATGCGCCCCGGCGAGCCCGTGATCGACGCAGGCGGCGCGCTGCTGCTGCCCGGCCTGCACGATCATCACATTCATGTCGCCGCCACTGCCGCCGGGCTGGCATCGGTGCCGTGCGGCCCACCCGACGTGACCGATGCCGAGGCACTGGCGGCGGCGTTGGGCCGATCCGGCGGCGGCTGGCTGCGCGGCGTCGGCTATCACGAAAGCGTCGCGGGCATGCTCGATGCCGGTTCGCTCGACGCGATCGCGCCCGATCGGCCTGTGCGCATCCAGCATCGTTCGGGGCGGATGTGGTTCCTGAACAGCGCCGCGCTCGACTTGCTGCTCGCGGACCGAGACGCGCCGCCGGGAATGGAACGCGAGGCCGGACGCTTTACCGGGCGTCTGTTCGACGAAGACGGCTGGCTGCGCGCCGCGCTGGGCGCGCAACCGCCGCGCTTCGCGCAGGTCGGCGCGATGCTGGCGGCGCGCGGGGTGACCGGGCTCACCGAAATCTCGCCCGCCAACGACGATGCGATGGCACGGCATTTCGCCGCCGAACGGGCGCACGACGCCCTGCCGCAAAAGGTGCTGCTCGCCGGAAAGCTGGAGCTGGCGCAGGCGGCAATGGCGCGGGGCATCACGCTCGGCCCGGCCAAGCTGCATCTCCACGAAGCCGATCTGCCCGATTTCGACGCTGCCCTCGCCTTCATGCGGACCGCGCACGATCAGGGGCGCGTCGTCGCCGTGCATTGCGCGACCGAAGTCGAACTGGTCTTCACCCTCGCCGCCTTCGGCGCGGCCGGCACGATCCCCGGCGACCGTATCGAACATGCCTCGGTCTCGCCCGACACTGCCGTTGCCGAAATCGCGCGGCTGGGGCTCGCGGTGGTCAGCCAGCCGCATTTCGTCGCCGAGCGGGGCGACGCCTATCGCGCCGATGTCGATCCGCGCGATCAGCCTTTGCTCTATCGCCTACGCGCATTTCACGATGCGGGCGTGCCGCTCGCGGGGGGCAGCGACGCGCCCTATGGCGGCACCGATCCGTGGGCAGCGATGGCGGCCGCCGTGTCGCGACAAACGCCGAGCGGCGCGATGATCGGGCCGAACGAGGCGCTGACGCCGGAGGAAGCACTCGGCCTCTATCTCGCCGCGCCGCAAGCGCTCGGCGAGCGGCGGCGGATCACGCCCGGTGCCCCCGCCGATCTCTGCATGCTCGACCGGCCGTGGGCGGCGGCGCGCGAGGACCTCGCGTCAGTCGGAGTCCGCGCGAGCTGGGTCGACGGGCGGCAGATCTTCGATAGCGTCGATCAGGCCCCAGTCTAGAGCCGTCCGCGCATTGATGCGCTTGCCCGAAAGGATCATCAGCCCCGCACGTTGTCGTCCGATCCGGCGCGGCACCGAGACGCAGCCCCCTGCCCCCGGAATCAGCCCCATCGCCAGCTCGGGCAGCTGAAACCAGGCGCGCGGCGACGCCGTGACACGCGCTGCGAATGCCGCAAGCTCCAGCCCCGCACCGACGCATCCGCCCTGAATATGGACATGATAGATATCCGCCCGCCGCGACAACGGGATCGCGGGCAGCGTCTGCATGCGGATCGCATGCGCCACGTCCGGGTCGCGCGTCGTGCCGAACTCCGCGAGGTCGCCGCCCATGCTGAACGCCGGCCCGGCCGCACGCAGCGTCACGCGTTCGATATCGCGATCGAGCTCGGCGACAGTGAATGCCTCGAACAGTGCATCGCGCATCACGCGGTCGATTGCGTTGCGTGCCTGCGGTCGATCGAGCACCAGTTCGAGCAGGTTGCCCGTGCGTGTCACGTGGAGCCTCCCGGGCGGCTGCGGTGCCACCTCGCGCCTCGCGAGCCAGGCGGCATGCTCCGCCCCCGCCTGAAGCGCGCCATAGGCCAGCGATTCCTGCTCGATCGCCGCGTCGACCGGCATCGCATCGATGCGCCGCAGCAACCGCATCGCCGCCGACGCCGCGAGCGGATTGGCCCGCGCCGATGCCGCCAGCCCCGCGAGCGAAACGGGCGGCTCGACCACCGCATCCAGCCGGCGCCCCGACGGATGCCCCGGATCGCCGATCCCGACAACCGGATAGGGCGGGAGCGGCGGCATTTCCAGCGGCCCTGTGTCGAGCGCAACGAACGCTATCGGCAGGTCCGGCCAGCCTCCCGCCATCCGATTCGGATCAATCCGCAGTCCCTCCTCAACCATTGGTCCGGGCCTCGCATGCCATGCTGCATTGCAGCAATTTCTGTTTCGTATCGTGCCGCGAAAACGGCCTGCCGCACCGCCTGATTTTCACGACCTCGGCCGAAGCCGAGCCGCGGTCGGCGTTACATAGCCGGCAATCCACGCCAAGCCCGAAACTTATGTTACCGCTAACCTACAAATTTCCCGGAAATCGGAGAAATTTTTGCATCTGCTCACAAAACGAGACCGTCTCAGTTTTTGTTGACAACGCCCCGGCGATGCGCATGCTGTCACAAAAATGGAGGAGAGCGATGGCTACGGTGCTCGACGGAAACAAGGCGAAGACCGCGCGGCGGGTCATCGAGGTTCTGGAGTTCTTCGACGATCAGCGTCGCGAAGTAACGGTGATGGATATCGTGCGCCGCTATAATCGGCCGCAATCCAGCACTTCGGAACTGCTTGCCAGCCTTGTCGAGCTGGGCCTGCTCTACAAGGATCCGGGTTCGCGCTCCTACACGCTGACTCCGCGTGCGGCGATCCTGGGTTCGATCACTCAGCCGCAGATGGTGCGCGACGGGCGCCTCGCCACGCTGATCGACCGGCTGGTGGCGCAGACCGGGCTGGGCGTGGTGCTGCTCGGCATGGTCGGTCTCAACGCCCAGGTGTTCCGCTGGAGCCCGGGCAGCAAATTCTCTCCCGGCGCCGATACGTCGCTGTGCAGCGGCGCGCAGGAACCGCTGTTCGAATCCGCCGGCGGCCGCCTGCTGCTCTCGACGCTGCGCGCGGATCGCCGCGACGGCCTGATCCGGCGCCTCAATGCCGAGGCCGCCGAGGACCGCAAGTTCAGCTATGCCGAGATGGTGCGGCAGGTCGCCGAACATGGGCATGACGCACATGCCGTCGGCCCCGCCGGGTTCGACAGCGATGCGCAGATGGTGTCGGTGCTGCTGCCCGTCGCGCCGGGGGAACAGCCGATGGCAATCGGCTTCGTCTTCCAGACCAATCACGAAATCGATCCGCAGGCGCTCATCGGGCTGCTCGATAGATCGGTACAGCGATGCATCCGGGGTTCGGAAGGTCCGATGGAGCCGTTCGAAGTGGTATCATCGGCGGCCTGACCGCGAGCTTTCCTACTTTTCCCTGCTATTTCCGATAGTTGCTGCACTATGTACATATTGCAGGCGATCCGCGTGGAGGCTCCGGCTCAAGTTGACAATCCCCGGGCGGCCCGGCTTAGCCTGCGGTCAGGTAATCGGTCGGAGCGGACGAATCGCGTGCTCCACGTGATGCATTTGCCCGGCCGGTTTGCGGACGAAATGTCCGGCCTTCGCAATTCCCGCCGGCATCGCGCCGGGCAGCAACGATTGAGGTACGCATGTTCTCCGGCATCCTGATTTCGAAGGACGACGACGGTCAGAAGGTCGAAGTCGCCCAGATCGACGAGGCGGACCTGCCCGAAGGCGATGTCACCATCGCCGTCGAATATTCCACGCTCAACTATAAGGACGGCCTCGCCATCACCGGCAAGGGTCCCGTCGTGCGCAAATGGCCGATGGTCCCGGGCATCGACCTGGTCGGCACCGTCACCGAAACCACCGGTAGCGAATGGAAGCCGGGCGACAAGGTGGTGCTGAATGGCTGGGGCGTCGGCGAAACCCATTGGGGCGGCCTGGCGCAGAAGGCGAAGCTCAAGAGCGAGTGGCTGATCGCGCTTCCCGAAAGCTTCTCGCCCGCCCAGGCGATGTCGATCGGCACCGCCGGCTACACTGCCGCGCTGTGCGTCGAGGCGCTGGTCAAGGCGGGCGTCACGCCCGACCAGGGCGAAGTGCTGGTGACGGGTGCCACCGGCGGCGTCGGCAGCGTTGCCGTCGCGCTGCTCGCCAAGGCAGGATTCACGGTCGTTGCCGCGACCGGCAAGGCTTCGGAAAGCGACTATCTCACCAAGCTCGGCGCTTCCTCGACCATCGCGCGCGAGGAACTGAGCGAGCCGGGCAAGCCTTTCCAGAAGGAACGCTGGGCCGGTGCGGTGGACTCGGTGGGCAGCAACACGCTCGCCAACGTCCTTGCGCAGACCAAATATTGCGGCAGCGTCGCCTGCTGCGGTCTCGCCCAGGGCGCCGACCTCAAGACCACGGTCATGCCGTTCATCCTGCGCGGCGTTTCGCTGCTCGGCGTCGACAGCGTGATGGCACCGCGTGACGCGCGCAAGCCGGCCTGGGATCGCCTCGCCAAGGATCTCGATCCGAGCCTGCTCGAACTGATCGCGGGCAAGGAAATCGGCCTGTCCGACGCGATCGGCGCGGCGGGCGACCTGATCGACGGCAAGGTGCGCGGCCGCATCGTCGTCGACGTGAACAAGTAAGGGACTGTCGGACTACATTCCCGGACAAGAACGGTTTCGGGATGGGCGGTAGGACAGTCTTCAAAATCCAAGAAGTTGGAGCATGTGATGACTGATACTGCCACCCAGCCCGAAGCCGATACCCCGGCCACGCTCGATACCAGCGACGTCGACAAATATGTCGGCGAACGCGTCGTTTTCGCCGAAATGTGGGATCCGGCGACCTCCACCGAAATCCGTCGCTGGGTGCAGTCGCTCGATTACGCCAACCCGCTGCATTTCGACGAGGAATTCGCGCGCGCAAGCAAGTTCGGCGGCATCGTTGCGCCGCAGAGCTTCACTGTGGCGATGGACTATGGGCATGGCTGCCACCCCTCGTGCATCGGCAACGTGCCCGGCACGCACCTCATTTTCGCGGGCGAGGAATGGTGGTTCTACGGCGACCATATCAAGCCGGGCGATCATTTGCGCCAGGAGCGATTCTTCGCGGGCTACACCGTCAAGGACACGCCCTTCGCCGGGCCGACGATGTTCGCCGACGGCGACACCTATCATTACAAGGAAGACGGCACACTCTTCGCCAAGGAGCGCGCGACGTCGATCCGCTATCTGCGCGAGGAAGCGAAGAAGCGCGCGGTTTATGACAAGGACAAGAAGGCGGTAAAGGAATGGACCGCCGAGGAAATCGAGGCGGTCAACAAGGAACGCCTCGCCTGGATCATGTCCAACCGCGAGGGCAAGTCGCCCAAGTTCAGCGAAGTGCAGGTCGGCGACAAGCTCACGCGCCGCGTGATCGGCCCGCATACCAAGGTCAGCTTCGCGCTCGAATATCGCGGCCATCGCCAGAATATCTGGGGCACGTGGCGCTGGAACCCGCCCGAAGGCTATGTCGATCCGGCGAAGAAGGATGCCGGCTTCTCCGAAGACATGACCTATGACTTCGAGGCGCAGAAATATGATCCGCGCCAGAAGGACGGCCTGTTCCACGGCCCCTCGAGCGGCCACATCAATTCGGTGAAGTCGGAAAAGATCGGCATGGGCGGCGCCTATGGATATGGCGCGTCGATGAATGCCTGGCATCTCGACAGCGTCGCCTTCTGGGCGGGCATGGACGGCTATATCTGGCATTCGAAAACGCAGTTCCGCAGCCCGGCGCGCGAAGGCGACGTCACTTATGTCGACGGCGAAGTAGTCGAGAAGATCGAGAAGTCCGAATATGGCGACGGCGTGCCGGTTGTCGTCGTCGAAACGCGGATGACCACGCAGGATGGCGAGACCATCCTGAAGGGCACCGCCGAGGTTCAGCTGCCGCTCTAAGCCCAAGGAGAGAGACCATGGGCAAGGCACCCGCCGCGCGGCCGGCTCCCGGCAATATCTCGCTGATCTATGGCGCGCCGCTGGCGCAGGAACCGGGCATGGGCGCGCTGACCATCCCCGGCTATCTGCGCGAAGTGGTCGAGCGCTATGGCGACGCCGAAGCGGTCGTGCTGCGCACTGGCGAAGCGCGGATTTCGTGGAGCTATAAGGACCTTTGGGACCGGGCGATGGAAGTCGCGCGGGCGCTGGTCGCGTGCGGCGTCGCCAAGGACAGCCGCGTCGGCATATTGATGACCAACCGGCCGGAATTTCTCTCCTCGCTGTTCGGCATCGCGATGGCGGGCGGCGTGCCGGTGGCGCTGAGCACTTTCTCGACGCCTGCCGAGCTCGAATATCTCGTCCAGTCCTCGCAGGCATCGGTGCTGTTGTTCGAGCAGCAGGTGCTCAAAAAGGATTTCGGCGCGATGCTCGCCGAGGCCGAGCCCGCGATCGCCGCCGCGGCGCCCGGCGGGCTGGTGTCGGAGGTGTTTCCCTTCCTCAACCGGCTGGTCGCGGTCGGCGGCGTGCCTGGCGCGAGCGAACCGGCCGATGTGACGACCGGCGGCGCGGTGGAAAGCTGGGACCAGTTTATCGGTCATGGCGACGCATCGCTCGACGCGGTCATCGCCGGGCGCGCGGCGTCGGTCGCCCCCACCGATCCGGGCGGCATTTTCTTCTCGTCGGGCACCACCAGCCTGCCCAAGGGCATCCTCCATTCGCAGCGCGCCTTCGCGATCCAATGGTGGCGCTGGCCGCGCGTCTTCGCGATGCGCGAGCCGGTGCGCGCCTGGACCGGAAACGGCTTTTTCTGGTCGGGCAATTGCGCGATGGTGGTCGGCAGCGCGCTGTCGACGGGCGGCGCGGTGGTGCTGCAACGCTATTTCGACGCCGAAGAGGCGCTGCGGATCATGGAGGCGGAGCGCACCAGTTTCGTCAACGGACGCCCGCACCAATGGGCGCGGCTGCAGGAAGCGCCCAACTGGGCCGAGGCCGACTTGTCGAGCCTCCACTATATCCCGCGCTCCGAGCTGATGCTCCAGCATCCCACGGTGGAGAGCGACTGGTATCTGCCGATGTCGTTCGGCACGACCGAGACGATGACGATCTGCACCAGCTATTCGGCCGACACCGATCCGGCGGAATATAAGGGCAGTTGCGGCGTGCCGCTGCCGGGCAATATGCTCAAGATCATCGATCCCGATACGCGCGAAATCGTGCCTTTGGGTGAACGCGGCGAGATGTGCATCAAGGGGCCGACCTTGATGTCGGGCTATCTCGGCAAGGCGCCCGAGGACTGTTTCGACGAGCAAGGCTATTATTGCACCGGCGACGGCGGTTACGTGGACGCGGAAGGCCGCTTCTTCTGGGAAGGCCGCCTAACCGCGATGATCAAGACCGGCGGCGCCAATGTCGCGCCCGACGAAGTCGATGACGAGCTGGCGCGCTATCCCGGCATCCGCCGCGCGCAGACAGTGGGCGTGCCCGATGATCTGCTCGGCGAGAAGGTCGTCGCGTGCATCGTCGCGCAGGACGGCGCGGCCCTCGACTCCGATGCGATCGTGGCGTTTCTCAAGGAGCGGCTGGCGAGCTTCAAGGTACCGCGCGAAATCCTGTTCTTCGACGATGCCGAGATGGAAGTCACCGGCAGCGGCAAGGTGAAGTTCACCGTGCTGCGCGAAATGGCGGTCAAGCGGCTGGCGGCGACGGAGGAAACGGCGGCCTAACTTCCCCTCCCTTGCAGGGAGGGGGAAAACAGCACCTTCTAATTCCTCCCCCAGCTTGCTGGGGGAGGGGGACCGCGACGCGAAGCGGCGTGGTGGAGGGGCAAAGCCGTATGCGAGGCGCTTGCCGCTTTGCCCCTCCACCATTGCTGCGCAATGGTCCCCCTCCCCGAGACAAGCTCGGGGAGGAATTATCCGGCCAGCAGCGGCGCGATCCGGGCGCAGCCTTTCGATCCGAAATAAACCCGATGGGCTGCGATCAGCCCCTCGGCGATTTCCATCACCTCGACCACGTCGATCTGCTCGCCCTCGGGCGTTTCGCGCGGATATTCCCAGATCAGCGTGCGGCCGTTGGTGAAGTATTCCCCGGTGCGATACCATTTGAGCAAGTCATCGGGCCGCCCCTGCGCCCCGCGCAGCATGAAGGCAAGGATCGCCGCCCGGCCGCGCAGCACCGGCTCGCTCCCCTGCCCCAGCACCGCCGCGACCAGCGGGCTTTCGAACACCGCGTCCTCGGCATAGAGCGCGGCGAGCGCCTCGATCGCGCGCGCCTTGGCGTGGTCGTGCCAGGCATGGAAAATGCGTTCGATATCGGTCATCGCGGCGGCTCCGGCTGGTCATCGAGCCGCAGCGCCAGAAAGGCGAGATCGAGCCAGCGGCCGAACTTGGCACCGACCTGAGGCACTACGCCTGCGCCCTCGAACCCCAGCTTGCGGTGGAGCGCGATCGACCCGGCGTTGCTCGCGTCGATCGCGCCGACCATCACGTGCAGCCCGTCGCTGCGGGCGCGTTCGATCAACGCGCGAAGCAGCGCTTCGCCGAACCCCTGCCCGCGCGCATCAGCCGCGACATAGACCGAATGCTCGACCGTATGGCGAAAGCCGTCATGGGGGCGCCACAGACCGTAGGTGGCATATCCGGCAACCTGCCCCTCGGTTTCCGCAACGAGCACCGGAAATCCCGCCGCGTTCCGCTCGGCCATCCATGCGCGGCGGTTGTCGAGATCGACGATCGTCTCGTTCCAGATCGCGGTCGTGTTGGCGACGGCGTCGTTATAGATTGCGAGGATCGCGGGCAGATCGTCGGGAGTCGCGTCGCGGAGGTGCGGCTGGGCCTGCATGGGGGGACGATAGCCCAAGGCACCGGCTAAAAGCCACTACCTCCGTTTGCCCTGAGCCTGTCGAAGCCTATCCCGAGCGACTGCCGCAGGCAGGCAGTCGAGGGCGGTCGTTCTTCTCTCTTCGCAACGATGGAGGAGGAAAAACCGCACTTCGACAAGCTCAGTGCGAACGGAGCGAAGCTAGGTTCGCTCGCCCCCCACAATCCCGTCCGCCAGCAGCGCCAGCACCGGCTCCGCGCTCTCGCCTACATCATCCATCACCCCGTCGAGCGCCATCACCGCAAGCCCGTGCACCATCGCCCAGCAGGCAAGCGTCGCCGCCTGCGCATTATCGGGCGCCAGCAGCGTCACGCGCAGCCCCAGCACGCCGAATGCCCTGCCGCTGGCGGGTGGCGTCTGCGCCGCCGCGCAATGATCGGCGAACATCAATCGATAGAGCGCCGGATGCGCGCGCGCGAAGGCGAGATAAGCGTGGCCCTGCGCGATCAGCGCCGCCCTGCTTCCGCCCGCCGCCATGCCGGCTTCGTCGGCTGCGGTCAGATCGGCGCCCAGCATTTCGAACCCGCGTCCGGCGACGGCCTGCATCAACGCATCCTTGTCGGCGAAGTGGCGGTAGGGCGCCATCGCCGAGACGCCCGCGGCCCGCGCGAGCGCGCGCAGGCTGGGCGCGGTTTCGCCCGAAGCGAGCAGCGCCACTGCCTCGTCGACCAGCCGCTGACGGAGAGTCGCGGTTTCGGCCTCAGTCATGTTTACACTGTAAGCAAATATGCATGTGTGTACACCGTACACAGCGGAGTGACGTCCATGCAAGCCAAGCCTTCCCGTATAACCGTCGACCTTGCCGCCTATCCCGATCTGGTGATGATCCTGCTCGGTTTCCGGCTGCGCAGATTGCGCGCGATTCCGGCACTGCTGCGGATCGGGCGCGGGCTGGCGGCCATCGATCGCGACCGGCCTGAGGGACTGCTTGCGCACGACTCGCTGCTGTTCGGCTGGAATCATATCGGTATCCGCCAATATTGGCGCGACACCGATGCGATGCTCGCCTTCACCCGCGACCAGCCACATGGCGGCTGGTGGCGCGATTTCCTGCGCGATCAGCAGGGCAGCGGCTTCTGGCACGAAACCTATACGCGCGGCGGAATCGAAGCGGTCTATGTGGCGATGCCGGATGCGCCGGGGCTCGGGACGTTCGCGCCGCGGATCGATGCGGTGGGGCCGATGCTAACTTCGCGCGAGCGGCTGGCGCGGGATGCGGCGCGGGTGGCGCCGCCGCAGTCCTCTGGTTTCGACATTCCTCCCCCGGAGGGGGAGGGGGGACCGCGTAGCGGTGGAGGGGTAGTTTCCACGAACGAGTCGCGCGTGGCTTACCCCTCCACCATCGCTACGCGACGGTCCCCCTCCCCTTTCAGGGGAGGAATTTGCAGCCAAAACTAACGGCCCGGAAGCCGAAGCCTCCGGGCCGCTCGATATTCAGCTCCGCCGCGTCACGCGGCGGTAGAAGCGCCTGAAATCAGGCGGCTTCCTTGCCCTTCTGGGCGTGCTGCTTGAACATCTTCATCAGATCGCCCGAAGTGATCGGGCGGCTGGTGCCTTCCTCGACCGGGCGCGCGCCGCCCGAGGATTTGAGCGAAATGTCGACGCCGTCCTTCTCCGCCTGCGCACGCAGCGCGCCGACAGTCAGGTCTTCCTTCGCATGATGCGCGAACATGTCGAAGTTGAACCACTTCATCGCATTGCCGTGCGTGATCTTGTCGATCTGGCCGTCGGTGAGGTGCTTGATCGAATCCCAGAGATATTCAGGGACTTCCGGCCACAGCGTGTCGCTGTGCGGATAATCGCATTCATATGCGATATTGTCCTCGCCGATATATTCGATGTTCTGCAGCCCGAACTTGTCGTCGATGAAGCAGTTGAGGAAGTGCTTCTTGAAGATTTCGCTCGGCTTGATGTCCTGGAAAATGGTGTTCGTCCAGGCCTTGTGCCGCCAGTTCGAATAATCGGCGCGCTCCATGAAATAGGGCACCCAGCCGATGCCGCCTTCCGAAAGCGCGATGCGCAGCGACGGATAATCGTGCAGCGCCTTCAGCTGCAGCCAGTCCGCCGCACCGGTCGCGATCGACATCGGCATCGTCGTGATCCACGCCTCGATCGGCGTTTCGACCGAGGCATGCGGCGCCGGGTTGCCCGCACCGATATGACAGCAGATCGTCATGTCGGTCTCGGTAATCGCCTTCCAGAACGGCTCCCAATATTCATTGTGGATGCTCGGCAGGCCCAGCACGGTCGGGTTTTCGGTGACCGAGACGGCCTTCGCGCCCTTCTTGGCGACGCGATGGATTTCGGCGACCGTCGCGTCCATGTCCCAGGTGGGCAGGATCGCGCAGGGAATGAATCGGCCTGGATGCGCGCCGCACCATTCGTCGATATGCCAGTCGTTATAGGCACGCAGATGCGTCGCCGCGGCCTTCTTGTCGGGCGCCTTGTGGAAGCGGCCACCGTCGAAACCGACCGCCGAGCCGAAGTTGAGCGAAGCGGCGATGCCGTTGACGTTCATGTCGTCGATGCGCGCATCGACGTCCCACACGCCCTTGCGCAGCTGCTCGAGCGAGGTCGGCTCCATGCCGTACTCCTCGAGCGGGCGGCCGACAACGGCGTTGAGGCCGACCGACGGCAGGAACATGCCCTGATATTCCCAGGCGCTCGTGCCGTTTTCATCGACCACGAACTGCGGAGCGGACTCGAGATCGGCACCGGACAGGTGGTTCTTGAACATGTCGGGGGGTTCGCTGATGTGATCGTCGACACTGATCAGCACCATATCGTTCTTTTCCATTGCTCTCTCCATTCTCCGCGCTTGCGGTGTTCGTCGTGGATGGTTCGGCGGCTTATTCTGCCGGTTCCGCCGCTCCGGCTGTTTCTTCCGCGAGCGGCCCATCCCTGCCGCTGCTGAAATCGCGCGTGGTCCCTTCAATATAACAGGCAGACCCTCGGTTTTTCTCCTGAAAAGTATAGCATTGACCGATCGGAAGCTTCGATTTGTCGGTTCGCACCCGATCCGAAATGTCGCGACCATTCGCCAGGATCGTTCCCCAGCGCAAAATCCGCGCATATTCCTGCCGCTCGGGCGAAAGCGACTTGATCCAGTCGCCGAGCTTGAACAGCGACTGGCCCGCGACTTCCTCGGGCGCGGTGAGCGTGAAGCGTTCGTGGCTCCAGCGCAGCACCGGCTCCCCGTCGCGGCGCAGTTCGGCAGTGACTTCGCCGTCGACCGCGTCGCAGCTCAGGATATCGTAGGTCAGCGGCGCATCGTCCCCGGCATGCGCCGCGCCGAGCACCGCCAGGTCGAACAGATGCGTGCAATTCTGCTGCTTTTCGGCGGTCGTGCGCGATGCCTCGTCGAGCGGCATGCCGGTGAAGCTGTCCACCAGCACCGCCACCGCCCCCGGACAGGTCGTCCAGGGAATGCGGATCATCTCCGGCTCGACCTGGGTGATCGCCGCGCCGTCATGGTGCAGCGTCACGGCCATGTGATGATAATCGTCCTCGACCGCCGTGCGCACTAGCCCGGCTTCGGGGACCACCCGAAACCGGCGCCGGAAGCCGGGAAGATCGTCGAGGCGCGCTTCGGCCATCCTAGTCCTTCGCCAGCAGCAATGCCGTGGCGAGCGGACCGCCGCCCGATGTCGCCACCGCGACCTTGGGATCATTGGCCACTTGCCGCTCGCCGCCCTCGCCGCGCAACTGCACCACCGCTTCATGCGCGAAGCCGAAGCCGTGGAGCCGCCCGCCGCCGAGCTGGCCGCCGCCGGTATTGACCGGCAATTCGCCGTCGAGTGCGATCCGCTTGCCGCCTTCGAGGAAGTCGCCCGCCTCGCCGACCTTGCAGAAGCCGAGCCCTTCGAGCCAGGTCACGGCGTTGAAGCTGAACCCGTCATAAAGCTGTGCCACATCAACGTCTTCTGCAGTGTAATCGGTGTTCTTCCACAGATCGCGCCCAGTCGGATAGGCGGCGACCCATTCGGCCTGGTCCCAGCTATAGCGCTCGACCGTACCTGCAGACGCGGCGACGCGAACCGGCGTCGTCTTCACTTCGCCCAGCGCATCGCCAGCCGACACGATCAGCACCGTCGAAGCGTCGGTGAAGCGATCGCAGTCATAGAGGCAGAAGGGCTCGGAGATCATCCGCGAGGACATGTATTTGTCCATCGTCAGCGGTTCGCGCACCAGGGCGCGCGGGTTCTTCGCCGAATTGGCCGTATCGGTCAGCGCGATCTGCGCGAGTTGTTCGCGCGTCATCCCATATTTCCTGAAATGGCGCATCGCGAACTGGCCGATCCAGTTCGCCGCCGAGATGGCATTGAACGGCGCGGTCCATTGCTGGCCGCCATCGACGCGGTCGCGCCGCATCGGCGGAAATTCCTCGGGCCGCGACAGGGCCGCCGCCTCGTACACCGTGCGGAAGCAGATGATGTGGCGCGCCAGCCCCTGCTTGATCGCGCCGACCGCTTCGACCACGGCGCCGAGCTGCGAGCTGATTTCGCCGCCCCCGGCATACCAGGTCGGCTTGATACCGAGCGCGTCGATCAGCTCATCGGCGCCGATCGGCGAGAAGCCGAGAAAGATCGGCATCCGGCCGGGATAAGTCGAAACGCCGTCGATCTGGTCGATCGTCAGCCCTGCATCGTCGAGTGCTTCCTTGACCGCGTCGACCGTCAGCAGCAGCGGATGCCGCGTCAGGCGGACACCGACCTCGGACTGACCGATCCCGGTAATATAGGCTTCGCTATCGGCCATCTCAGGCGTCCTCCCCGATCTTTTCGAACAGCGGCAGCCACACATCCTCTTCTTGAAGGAAAGTGACCTTCACCTTGTCGCCGATATTCACGTCCTCGACCGGGCAATTGACGATGTTGGTCGTCAGAAACACGCCCGGCGCACCATCCAGCGCGACGCGTGCGATCACGAACGGCACTTCCATGTCGCGCATGAAGGGCTGGTGATTGATCGTGAAGGTGTCGACCGTTGCGGTGCCGGGCACCGCTTCGGGTGCGACATTTTCGGACAGGCAGTTGCGGCACACCGGCCGCGGCGGATGCACCCAGGTGCCGCAATCGCCGCAATGATAGATGCGCAGCTCGCCCTGCTCGCCACCGGTCCAGAAGTCACGGTTGACGGCATCAAGCTTCGGCAAGGGCCGGTTCGCCATGCGTCAGGCCTCCCAGGTCAGCCAGAGCGCGTCGGGACCGATCACATGGCCGCCATGATAGGTGACCTTATGCTCGGGATCGAGCCGGAACTCGGGCATGCGCGCGAGCAGTTCCTCATAGAGGATCTGCAGTTCGATCCGCGCAAGGTGCGAGCCGAGGCAGCGATGCGGGCCGCCGCCAAAGGCGATATGCACATTGTTCTCGCGCTTCATGTTGAATTCGGCCGGGTTCTTATACTCGGTGGGATCGAGATCGGCGCCGGGCAGGAACAGCATCGCGCGGTCGTTGGCCTGCATCGGCGCGCCGTGGAATTCGATGTCGCGCGTCACGCGGCGCACCGGCACGGTGAAGGTATAGCGGCGCAGCAATTCCTCGGCTGCTTCGGGGATCAGCTTGGGTTCGGCGCGCAGCCTGGCCTGAAGCTCAAGGTCGCTGGCGAGGCGATGCACCCCATGCCCCATTCCGTTCATCACCGTGTCGAGCCCGGCGATGAACAGCAGGACGGCGTAATTCTCCATATCCTCGATCGTCATCGGCCGGCCGTCGATTTCGGTCTGCCAGAGCATCGAGATGATGTCGTCCTGCGGATTGTCGCGGCGTTCGAGGATCGTGTCGCGCATGATCGCGGCGCAGCGGATCATGCGCTGCGCCATCGAGGCGGCGTCGAGGCTGATCGCCGCAAGATGCTCTTCGACCAGCTTGCGATATTCCGCCTGACGATCGAGCGGCAGGCCGAACATCTTGAGGAACACCTGCACCGGCATCGGCTCGGCGACTTCGGTCATGAAGTTCGCCTTGCCCTTGGGTTTCATCGAGTCGATCAGTTCGCCGGCGAGCTTGCGGATATCGCCCTTGAGCGCCGCCATCGCCTTGGGCGAAAAGGTCTTTTGCAGCGGCGCGCGATATTTGGTGTGCTCGGGCGGATCGAGGTTGATCGGCACCGCCATCGGCACGCGCGGCATATCGGCAGGCATCGACGCCATCATCGCCTTGATCTGCGCGGCGGGGATGACTTCGCTGGAGAATATTTCGGTGTCGCGCGAAGCTTCGAAATTGGCCTTGTGGCTGACGATCATCCAGTGGCCGCCATTGCGCGGCGTCCAGAAGACCGGCGGCGCCTGCTCGATCAGGCCCAGGATGCGCTCGTGCGGCGCTTCACGATATTCGGGGTCGTTGAACAGGTCGAAATCGTAGCAGACCGATTCCGGGACATGATCCGGCCGTTCCACGGCCGGGCTCAACGTAGCAGCTTCCGACATTTCTCTCTCCGATCGCTTCATTACTAAGCTTGCTAAGCTCTTGTCGGAATCGGACGCCAAACGCAAGCTCGCACACCACCCTTCGAAGACCGGCCGTGCCGGTTCTCCGTCGAGCGCATCGTCAGTGTGCCGTTCATGGCTTCAGATACAATCGCGCGGCGTCGCGAAGGCAATCAATACCGCTCTGGCGATTGCGCGCCGCTTTGCGCCGCGCGCGCCGCACGGTACGACGCCGGGCAAAGCCAATGCGCCGTGAGAGGAGACCCGCCATGTCCGACACCGAAGCCCCCCTGCTCGTCACGCAGGAAGACGCGATCCTGATCGCGACTCTCAACCGGCCGGACAAACTGAATGCGCTCAACGGCGAGACGATGCGGCTGTTCGAAGAGGCATTGCACCGTTTCCGCGACGATCCCGCGCTCAAGGTGCTGCTGATCCGCGCGACGGGCCGCTATTTCTGCTCGGGCGCCGATCTGCGCAGCGGCGATCCGGTCGAGCCCAAGCGCACCGGATCGGGCATTCGCGAGAACCACCGCATCGGGCTGCACGGCATGCACCGCATCTATGACGAGATGGAGCATATCGAAAAGCCGATCGTCGTCGCGCATCACGCGACCTGCGTCGGCGGCGGGCTCGAACTCTCGCTGTCGTGCGACTTCCGGCTGGCCGCGAAGAGCGCGCGCTATAGCTTCCCCGAAAGCCTGTTCGGCGTGATCCCCGCCTCGAACGGCGTCAGCCGCCTCACCCGCATCGTCGGCACGCACTGGGCGCGCTACCTGATCATGGGCAACAAGCCCGCCGACGCCGATCTGGCGCTGACGATGGGCCTTGTCCACGAAGTCCATCCCGATGAAGGGTTCGAGGAAGCGGCACTCGATTTCTGCCGCCACCTCGCCAAGAACAATCTCGAGCAGATGGGCGTCGCCAAGCTGGCGATCGAAATGGCGGCCGATGTGGGGCTCGCCCAGGCGCGAAACGTCGAGCGGATGGCGAACAGCACGCTGATGCTCAACCCGGAATATCTCGCGGGGATCGAGAAATATATCGCCAAGCTGGGGAGCAAGGGGAAGAAGGACTGAGGTTCGTCCAGCCTTCCTCCAAACCCGTTTGGGCTGAGCTTGTCGAAGCCCCGTTCTGCCTTCTCTCTACGGTGGGAAAAGAAGAACGGCCCTTCGACAAGCTCAGGGCAAACGGGCATTGAGGTGTGAGGTCAAGCAACAAACACCCCGTCGCCCTGGCCTTGAGCCGGGATTACGGCAACCTCACTATCGTCGCCTGCTCACATTCCGGGCAATTGCCAACCGCCACGAACCCCATCAGATTATCGGCCCGTTTCCAGGACACGGGACGCGCCGGGAAAAGCCATGCAGATATCCGAACGCACGCAAAATATTCTGATCCTGATCGGCGTCCCGATCTTTGTGATCGTGTGCATGGCAGTCGCGACCGGAAGCGAAACCATTCTGTTCGTCGTGATGCCGATTTTCTTCAATCTGGCCTCGGTCTACATGGCGTGGCTGCTGGTCAGAGCCCATCGCACCGGGATGATATACGCGGGCGGAGGCATCCCGACGGAGCGATCGAAAAACCCCCGGCTATTCGCCTATCATTTCGGGCTTTTCGCATTCGCTCTGGCGCTTATCCTGTGCTTCACCCTAATCATCGATCTGATGGTATTGATCTGGCTTTTCGGCGCATTTGCGGGGGCCGTGTCGCAATAGCGGCCGCTTCTCAGCCGGAGCGGAAACCCGCTCAGAAAGTCTCCCCCACCAGCTCCTCGGTCTTCTCCCAGAAAATCCGCGCGCGTTCGGGATCGACGGCATAGCTCGCCACGCCCGGCCCCAGCGGCCCGGTCTTGGTGCCGGGCGGCAGCACTTCGGCGACGCCGCAATCCTCGCAATAGCGCCCGCCGACTTCATCGGCCGGCGCCACCACCGCCGCCCAGACCGATGTCGCCGCACCCTGCCCGACATTCTTCTGCAGATAGTCCATGCCGAAGCCTTCGACGCCCTCCTTCAGCTTTTCCATCTGCTTGCGCCGCAATTCTTCGGGAAGGTGGCGGCCCAGCTCGGTTTCGATCGCGCCGGGATGCACTGCCGCCGCGCGGATGCCGCGATCGCGGTGGCGGCGGTCGAATTCGGTGATGAACAGGATGTTCGCCGTCTTCGATCGGCCATAGCCTGCGCGCACGTCATATTCGGTCGTCCGGTAATCGGGATCGTCGAGATCCATGTCGCCCATGTGATGCGCCGAGGATGCGAGCACGACCACGCGACCGCCCTCGGGCATGTTCGGCGCGAGCCGGTTGATCAGCACGAAATGGCCGAAATGATTGGTGCCCATCTGGGTTTCGAACCCGTCCTCGGTGCGGCCGAAGGGCGGCGCCATCACCCCGGCATTGGCGATGATCACGTCGAACGCCGTGTCGGCGAGCGCATCGGCGCAGGCACGGACGCTTTTGAGCGAAGCAAGGTCGAGCTCGACCAGCGTGAACGCTCCGTTCCCGACCGCGGCGGCGGCACGCACCGGCGCTGTCGCGGCCTCGGCCTTTTCCAGATTGCGCGCGGCGCCGGTCACTTTCGCGCCATGCGCCACCAGCGCCCGCGCGGTCTCCACGCCAAGTCCTGCCGAAACGCCGGTCACCAGGATATGCTTTCCGCCAAGGTCGACGCCGCCCAATACGTCCTCGGTGGTCGATGTCGCCTGAAACGATCCCGGCATTGCTTCTCTCCCTCGATCCTGGCGCCGCCACCAGCCGGCGCAGCGCGCTATTGTCGCCAGCGGCAATCGATTCGTGCCGCTGGCTGCGTTGTATCGGCGGGCGCTGGTATCGCCCGTTCTCGCCCCCTATCAGGAGGCTATGCAGCGCAAGGTCAAGAGCTTCTGCCGCAATTGCAGCGCGCTGTGCGCGATGGAGCTGACGGTCGAGGACGACCGGCTTACCGGCGTCGCGCCCGATGGCAGCGTGGCACCCGGCGGCGCCTATATCTGCCCCAAAGGGCTCGCCGCCGTGGAATTTCACAACGGCGCCGAGGACCGACTTACGACCAGCCTGAAGCGCGACGGGAGCGGCAATTTCGCGCCGATCGCGGTCGATCGCGCGATGGACGAAATCGCCGACGCGATAGCCGCTCTGGTCGCCGAACATGGCCCGCGCGCGATCGCCTTCTATCACGGCACCGGCGCCTATCGCGCGGCTCTGGGCGGGCTGATGGAACGGGCGATGTGCTCGGCGCTCGGCACGCCCAATTTCTTTTCGACGATGACGATCGACCAGTCGGCCAAATGGGTGACGATGGGCCGGATGGGCGTGATGGCGAGCGGCAAGCCGCGCCTGCCTGACGTCGACCTTGCCGTAATCGTCGGCAACAATCCGATGGTCAGCCATCAGGCCTTTCCCTTCATCGCGGGCGAGAGCAAGGCACCGGGTCGCGCGTTCGAAGCCGCCAGGGCGCGCGGCATGAAGATGATCGTCATCGATCCGCGCCGCACCGAAACGGCGCGCTTCGCCGACCTGCTGATCCAGCCGCTGCCGGGCCAGGACGTCGCGATATTTGCCGCCATCGCGCATATCCTGCTGCGCGACGAGACGTGGAACCGCGCCTTCTGCGATCGCTTCGCCAGTCAGATCGCGCAATTGCGCGAGGCGGTAGCCCCCTTCACGCCCGAGCTGGCGGCCGAACGCGCCGATGTGCCGGTCGAACAGATAGAGGAAGCCGCCGCGATGATCGGCGCGGCGAAACGCCCGCTGGTGGGCAGCGGCAGCGGCCCTTCCTTCGCCGACCATTCGAACCTTGCCGATCACATGATCGAGGCAGTCAACGCGCTGGTCGGCGGCTATCGCCGCGCGGGCGATCTCGTCCGCAATCCCGGCACGCTGAAGCCGCGCCCCGCAATCGAGACAGCAATCGCACCGACGCGAAGCTGGGAGCGCGGCCCCAAATGCCGCACCCGCGACATCGGCCACCTGATGGGCGAATTTCCCACTGCGCTACTGCCCGACGAGATCCTCACCCCCGGGCCTGACAAAATCCGCGCGCTGATCGTGCTTGGCGGCAATCCGCTGATGGGGCTCGGCGATCCGGCGCGATCGGTGCCGGCATTCGAGGCGCTCGACCTGCTTGTCTGCCTCGACGCGCGGCTCAATGAGACCGGGCGCCACGCCGATTATGTCATCGCCACCGCCCAGCCGTTCGAGCGGCACGACATCACCGTCGCGGGCGATGCCGCCTTTCCCGAACCTTTCGTGCAATATGCCCCGCCCGCCGTGCCCCCGCCCGACGGCGTGATCGACGATTGGGAATTCTATTGGGGCGTCAGCGCGCGAATGGGGCTGCCGCTGACGTTCAAACACTGGGGCTATGGCCAGAATTACGATGCAATCGAGCGCGGCCTGCCCTTGCCAACCGATCCCGCCGCCAAACCGCCGTCCGAATCGCTGATCGAATTCCTCTGCGACGAAGGCGATGTGACGTTCGAGGCATTGCAGGCGTCTCCCGCGGGGGTCCGCCCCGAACGCCCGCCGCAATATGTCCGCGCGATGGACGACAATGGTGCGCGGCTGGAGCTATGTCCGCCCGATGTCGCCACCGAACTGGCCGAGGTGCTGCGGGAAACACCCGAAACCGGCTTCGCCTTCCGCCTCACCAGCCGCCGCGTGCTCGAGGCGATGAACGGCGCCTATCGCGATTCCAAACGAATGGCGCGGCGCTATCCGGTCAACTGGGCGTACCTCAATCCCGACGACATGGCCGATCTGAGTATCGAGGACGGCGCGACGATCGAGATCGAGTCCGGGCACGGGCTGGTGCGCGGCATCGCGAAGGGCGAGGACCGGCTGCGGCGCGGCGTCGTCTCGATGACGCATTTCTTCGGCGTAATCGGGCCTTCGCGCGATCCGGTTGCCGAACGCGGCAGCTATACCGGGCGGCTGACTTCGCTTGACGACCATATCCAGGCGATCAATTTCATGCCGCGCTTTTCGGCGGTCCCGGTGAACCTGCGCCCGGTCAGCGCCTTGCAAGGATAGGACGTACGCCATTCCTCCCCCGGAGGGGGGCCGCGAAGCGGTGGAGGGGTAGTCGCCTTTTGCGGTAGCGTTTGCGGCCCCCTCCACCATGCTGCGCATGGTCCCCCTCCCCTTCCAGGGGAGGAATTACGGGTCGACATCTTCCTCCGACGGCAATCCGGTCTGTCAGCGGCCCCTGAACCGCGGCCGGCGCTTCTCTGCAAAGGCCGCCGCCCCCTCGCGGAAATCCTCGGTGAGCAATCCGGTCACCTGTGCGCGGTTTTCCGCCGCGACTGCCGCATCGAGGCTTGGCGCCTCGAGATTTTCCCACATCAATGTCTTGGTGCCGCGCACCGAATAGGGGCTGTTGGCAGCGATCGCACGCGCGGTTTCGACGGCGCTGTCAGCAAGCGCCTCCTCAGCCACCACATGCGACACCAGCCCGGTCGCCAATGCCTCGGCGGCGTCGACCGGGCGCCCGGTCAGCATGATTTCGAACGCGCGCCCGGCGCCGATCAGGCGCGGCAGGTGATAGCTGATCCCGCATTCGCCCGCGGTAAGCCCGACCTTCACGGCACCGACCAGGAATTTGGCGCTTTCGCTGGCGACACGGATATCGGCGGCTAGCGCCAGCCCGAAGCCGAAGCCGACCGCCGCCCCCTGCACCGCCGCAATCACCGGCTGCGGCAGCGCGCGCAGCTTGAGCACCAGCCCGGCATAGGCCTGTTGCAGCGCCATCCAGTCGTCGGCGCTTTCAGGCGCCTCGTCGGCAAGTGCCGCCTTCAGATCGAGCCCCGCGCAAAACCCCCTGCCCTGCGCGGCGAGCACCAGAACCCGGCATTGCGGGTCGGCTGCGATAGCGTCGAGAACGTCATGCAGGCCGCGCACCTGCGCCAGCGTAAGCGCATTGCGCGCCTGCGGCCGACAAAGCGTCAGCCGCGTTATCCCGTCCCCCAGTGGCTCGGTTTCGAACGGCGAAAGCGACACGTCGCCGCCTAATCGGCCCGGGCGGCCGCGCGACAATCGCGGATTCCGAATTCGAGCAGCTTGGCCTCGGACCCCAGCAGGTTGCGGATATGCGCCTCGGCATCCTGCACGCCCAGAGTCGCGAAATGCACGTCGGTCATGATCGTGACCATACGTTCGAGGCCGGTCAGCAATACCGTCGCCATCGTCGCGGCCTGGGTACGCGGAGCATTGGGATCGGCATCCATCTGAAAGATCAGGAGCCGCGTGACCGGAAAGGTCACGCGAATGCGATGCTCGCGCATCCGCTCGTCATAGGCGTCGGCAAGGCTGTTGCGCAGGTGGAGAATGCGCGAATGGCGCTTCCAGAAACCATAATATTCGACAACGAAGCGATTGCAGTGTTCGGCGAGCGTTTCATCGTCCCACCGCTTGCGCAATATCTCGACATAGCCTTGCTCGGCCGAGGCCATGAGCGGCTCGAGTACGACGAGCAACAGCTCGGTCAGGTCGCTGAAATAGAGATAGAGCGTCGTCATGCCGAGCGACGCTTCGCGCGCCACCGCGCTCAGCGAAAGCGGCGTATCGCCGGGTTCGGCGAGCAGCCTCTCGGTCGCCGCGATGATGCGATCGCGGGTATCGCGCCCCTTCTTTCCCAGCCGCTGGCCGACCAGATTGTGGCTGACCTCCTTCTTCGCGGCCGGTGCCGTCGCTCCCATTCGGCTCTCTCCTCTCCTGAGCGCCTGCGGAATTTCGGCAGCATGCGCAGTCGACAATTACCGTACCGCGCATGCTGCGATGCAGCTAGACCTTGATCGCGATCGCCTTGGATTCGAGGAATTCCTCGATCCCCTCGACGCCCCATTCGCGGCCCATGCCGCTGCCCTTGACGCCGCCGAACGGCAAGTCGCCGGCAATGCACAGCCCGCCGTTGATCGACACCGAGCCGGTGCGGATGCGCCGCGCCAGCGCCACCGCGCGATCGACATCGCCCGACGAAACGCCGCCCGACAGACCATAGTCGCTGTCGTTCGCGATACGCACGGCATCATCGTCATCCTCGAAAGGAATCACGACCAGCACCGGGCCGAAGATTTCCTCCTGGGCGATGCGCATGTCGTTGGTGACATCGACGAAGCAGGTCGGCTCGATGAAGAAGCCATTGCCCTTGTCCGGGCGGAGATTGCCGCCGTGGAGCAAAGTCGCGCCTTCCTCGACACCGAGATCGACATAGCTCTTCACCCGGTCGAGCTGCTTCTGCGACACCACCGGACCCATCATATGCTCGGGATTGTCGAAATCGCCCCAATTGTCGCCGAAACCGGCATAGGCCTGTTTGAGGATCGCCTTGGCTTCCTCGTAACGGCTCTTAGGGACGAGCAGGCGCGACTGCACCGCGCAGCCTTGCCCCGCGTGGAAGATCAGGATCGACTGGGCGACTTCCATCGCGAAATTGGGCGCGTCGTCGAGCACGATCTTGGCCGATTTGCCGCCGAGTTCGAGGAAGACGCGCTTCAACGTCGGCGCACCATTCGCCATGATCGCCTTGCCGACGCCGGTCGAGCCGGTAAAGCTGACCAGATCGACACGCTTGTCCTTGGTGAGCATTTCGCCCGCCATTGCCGGGTCCGATCCCGTGACGACGTTGAGCACGCCCTTGGGGAAACCCGCCTGCTCGGCCAGCTCGCCGAAGATCGCGCCCATGCCCGGCGTATCGGGTGCGGGCTTTAGGATGACGGTGCAGCCCGCGAGCAGCGCCGAAACCACCTTGCCGACATTGACGTAGAGCGGAACGTTCCACGGCGTGATCGCCGCGACGACGCCGACCGGTTCGAAGAACACCTTGCGGTCGCTCTTATACCCTTCGGGGCCGGCGATCCCGTAGTCCTTCTCCCACGTCACCTTGGGGAAGAGATCGATCAGATCCTTGTAGCAGCCCATCGCCATGCCGACATGCGCGCGCTGCACCGCGCCCATCGCCGCGCCCGCCTCGACCCGCGCAAGCATGTTGAGCCGCTCCATATTCTGCGCGAGAAGACCGAACAGCTTCTGCACCAGGCCGTAGCGCAGTTCCTTATTGGTCGACCAGTCGGTCTCGTCGAACGCGCGCCGCGCCGCGGCGATCGCCGCTTCGACATCTTCGGCCGACGCGTCGGCGGCCTGCCCGGCGACGCCCGCCGTCCAGGGATTGATCACGTCATAGGTCTTGCCGCCCGCGGCGCCGCGAACTTCGCCGTCGATGTACAGCTTCGCTTCGGGAAGCGTCACATCGGCCTTGGTGTCGGTTACGGTTTCCATGTCATCATCCTCTTTCAGGCGCGCTCGAACGCGGCGCGCCGATCGGTTGCAATTCCTATCGATCCCCGCCCAGCAGGTTATCGGCATTGGCGGCATGCGCCGCCGCCACATAGCCCCATGTGAAGGCGGGACCGATGCTGCTGCCCGGGCCGGGGCTGGTACGCCCCATCACCGACGCGGTGGAGGTGCCGGTGGCATAAAGACCGTCGATCGCATTCCCGTCGCCGTCGAGCACGCGTGCACTGGTATCGGTGACGATCCCGCCGAACGTATCGACATCGCCGGGATAGACGGGGATCGCGTAGAACGGCCCCTGTTCGATCGCGCCCAGCGTCGGCGCGTCGGAATCCTGATCGCCCAGCCAGCGCTCGTTCAATCGCTTGCCGCGCCCGAAATCCTCGTCCTCGCCTTGCTTGGCGAGCGCATTGAAGCGCGCCACCGTCGAGGCAAGAATGCTGGGGTCGATACCGCAGGCATCGGCAAGCGCATTGATCGTCTCACCGGTCTTGAGGAAGCCGCTTTCGGTCCATTCGGCTGGCTTTTTCGCACCGGCGCGCGACCCGGCGAGCATATATTTGCCGATATACTGGCTATCCATGATCAGCCAGCTCGGCACGGCGGGCGTCTTCTTGTGATGCGCGAGCATCGCCGCGCAGATATCCATATAGCAGCCCGCTTCGGACATGTAGCGCTTGCCCGACTGATCGATCACGATGCCGTGCGGCTTGGCGATGTCGCCATGCACGCTCGCCGCGCCCTTGCCGGGCACAATCGTCGTCGGATGGCAGACTCGCGCGTCCATCTGCGCCAGCGCGGCGCCGTGCTTGGCGGCGACTTCGATCATCTCGCCATTTTCGCCCTTGGGCGCCAGCGTCCAGTCCTTCGACGTGCCGGGGATATACCGGTCGCGCATCGCCTGGTTCTGAACGAAGCCGCCCGCCGCGATCAGCACGCCCAGTTTGGCGCCGATGCGCTTGCCGCCGGTGATCACGCCGGTCGCGCGGCCGCCTTCGACCAGGATCTCCTCGACCGGGGTTTCGAGCCGCACCTGCGCCCCGGCCTGGAGCGCGTGGTACAGCATCTGTGCCTGCAGCGCATTGCCCGCCGTCACCAGATGCTTGCCGGTGAGGCGGCTGCCGACGGTGCGCAGCAGCACCTTGACCAAAGTCTTGCGCGCCTGCTTGTTCGCCTTCAGCCGCGGCAGCATCATCGCTTCGTCGAGATTCGCCGGGATCGGCAGGAAGCCCGGGCGCAGCTTCTTTTCCCACGGCCCCAGCTTCTTCGCGTCGAACAGCTGCGAGACGACCGTGCGCCCTTCGTTCACCACGCCGGGCAAATCGTCATAATAATCGGGGTAGAAAGGAACCCGCCGGAAGGCGAGCCCCTGCCCGATCAGGAATTCCAGCATGCGCGGCGCCTGCTCGACGAAGGTCCGTCGCCGCTCGGCCGTCGCGCCGGGCGCATCCGTGTCTCCGCCGATCAGCGCGTCGAGATAGGCGAGCGCGTCGTCATGGCTGTCCTGAATCCCCGCTTCGGCAAGAAAGCGGTTGTTGGGAATCCACATCACGCCACCCGAGGCGGCAGTGACACCCCCGGCATATTCGCTTTTTTCGAGGACGAGCACCGATTTGCCGAGCGAGGCCATGACGAGCGCGGCGCAAAGACCGCCCCCGCCACTGCCGACCACGACGAAATCGAACTGTTCGTCCATGCGCGCTCAGTCCTTCTGCGGCGCGCGGTGCGCGTGCAACGTCATCAGCCCGGCATGAAGATCGCCCGGCAGGTCGATCAGCGCCGCAAAGGCGTCGGTCACAGAGCGGAAATGCGTGATCGGCCGCTCGCGCAGATTGACGCCCGCCGCCATCGCCTTCTGCGCGAATTTCATCGCGACTTCGGGCGCCAGGTCGAAGGTCTTGTCCTCGTCGAACATCTGGCCCGCGCGCACCGTCGACACGCGGATGCCGAGCGGCTCGAGCTCCTGGTCCATCGACTTGCTGAACCGTTCGATGCCCGCCTTGGTCGATTGATAGACCGACAGCATCGGGAAGTTCATGTCGACCGATTCGCTACTGAGATTGATGATCTGGCCGCCGGCTTCCATCATCGGCACCGCCGAGCGCGTGCACAGCATCGTGCCGCCCAGATTGATCGTCACGGCCTGCAGGATCTGGTCATCGGTAGCTTCGGTGATCTCGAACGGTACGAACACCGCCGCATTGTTGATCAGCACGTCGATCGTCGGATGCGTCTCGGCGATCTTCGCGAAAGCGTTGCGCACCGATTCGGGCACCGCCACGTCGCATTCGACCGGCAGCGCCGCATCGCCCAACTCGTCGGCAAGCGTCTTCAGCTTCGAAAAGGTGCGGCCGAGCAGCACGACCTTGTGGCCGTCGGCAACGAACCGGCGCGCGAGCGCGCGACCCAGACCAATACCCGCACCGGTAATGACAATCTTCTTGGACACGTCCATCTCCATCAATAGCGCTCACGCCTCTGGCGGGCGCGATGCGACTGCTTCTCTAAAGGTTCGCCCGCGCACCGCGCGAGGACAAGAGCAGCGCGCATCGTACCCGCGATACTTGGGTTACTCCTTGCCCGGATAGACCGACAGGTCGCCGGCATAGGCGATCCCGCCCGGCCAGAATTCGCTGCCGCTGACCTTCCCGAAATAATGCACGGTGCGCGCGAACGAGCCCGAATCCGAACGCGGCTCCATCGCAATGCCGCTCGGGCTCTTGCCCTGCGCGCGATCGCTGAAATCCTTGACGGTGAAAGCGAGGTCATCGGTCTGCTGCGCGCAGAGGACGAGTTGGTCGCCCGGGCAATAGCGGCGCGGCTCGACCTGCGTCTCTGTCAGCTGCCCGCGCTTCATCGCGACATGGCCGGGAACGTTGGTCACTTCGACGCTGTGCACCTCGTCATACCATTTGTCATATTCCTCCTTACGCCCGGCGACATAGTTGGCGAGGATGATGCTGACGCCCGAAAACGGCTTGTCCTGCTGCCAGTTGGGGCTGCCCTTCCAGTCCGAGCGCATCGCATAGGAATAGAGCCGCTCGGTCTCGCCGGTATCGTCGATCAGCCCGGCGTCGCGCGCATCGGCGATCAGCGGGCCGAGCGCGGGAATGTCGATCTTCGGATCGGGCAGGTCGAAATCATAGACGCTGAGGAATTTCCACGGCTGCGGAATGAAGGACATGATCTGCGCGGGCGTGACTTCATAGCGCTCGGCGCCCTGAAAGCCACGCAGCCACGATACCGCCTCGCGATGCGGCCCGTCGAACCATGCGGCATATTCCGCCTCGCGCGCTTCGGGCACGTTGTGGAGGTGAATGGTGGTGACGAGCGCCATGATCTCTCCTGAAGATATCGCTGTTTTCGCGGTTGGCGCGCCGCCGCGAAGGCACCGCGCGGGAGGTTCATTACATGGCCGGGCCGCCGGGTCGAGTTCGCCCCCCGCAAAGCGGCGCGTGCTATCGCACGAGCGATACCTCTGGCGCAGCGACGGCAGGTGCGCCACAAACGGGCTCAGCGGCGCTAAGCATTTGCGCGAAGACGGCGACCGCATCGCAAACGCGGCGCGCGAATGACTGCGAAGGAAAGACGATATGGCTACTGAAGTGCTGCTCCCGAAGATCGGTTTCTCGATGACCGAGGGTCAGATTTCGGAGTGGCTGGCCAAGGACGGCGACAGCGTGACCGAAGGCCAGGGCCTGTTCCTGCTGGAAGCCGACAAGTCGGCCAATGAAGTCGAGGCGCCTGCTTCGGGTACGCTGCGCATCCTCAAGGAAGCCGGCGAAACCTATGAAGTCGGCACTGTGCTGGGCATGATCGAATAAGCCTGCGCGGGTCGGCGCTTCATGGCTGACCTTTCACATACCGACTTCGAAGTCGCCGTTCCCGGCGGCGCGATTCATGCCGAGCTTTATGGCGAGGCGCCGACCATCGCCTTCATCCACGGGCTGAGCGGGTCGACGCCCGACTGGGACCGGATCTGGCGGGCATTGCCCGAGGGCATGAGCGGGTTGCGCATCGACTTGCGCGATCACGGACGCTCGCGCGCCGAGCCGGGCGTTTCCTACAGCGCCGCCGACGATCTCGCCGCCGTGCTCGACGCGGCGCGGGTCGATCGCTGCGCGGTGGTCGGCATGTCGCATGGCGGCGCGGTCGCGGCCAATTTCGCGATCGAGCATCCCGACCGAACGTCCTCGCTGATCCTGATCAGCCCGGCGCTGTTCGGCTGGGAATGGTCCGACGAATGGCGCGCCGATTTCCGCCCGATCATCGCGCATGCCCGCGCGGGCGATCTCGAAACGGCAAAGCGCCTCTGGTGGAATCATCCGCTGTTCGAAAAGGTGCGCGAGCGGCCCGAGGCCGCCGAGCTCGCCGAATCGATCGCGCGGTTCGACGGGCGCCCCTGGCTGCGCGACGACCACCGCCGCGTCCTGCCCGACGTCGAGCGGCTCCATTTGATCAAGGCGCCGTCGCTGCTGCTCTCGGGCACGCAGGACGTGGCTGAGTTTCGCCTGATCGCCGATCTGATCGCGAGCACCATTCCCGATCTGTGTCGCATCGACGTGCCCGGCGCGGGGCATATGCTCACGCTCGAAGCACCTGAGCGCGCCGCAGCGGAGATTTCGCGCTTCCTCGATCCTACCCAATCGCCGGGGTGATGGCGGGACGGGGCCGCTTGAGCGGTTCGGGCAGTGCTGATAGCCGTTCGCCAGCCGCTTTCGACGGCGGGATAATAATCGGGAGAGAAACGCGTGTTCACGCATGTGCTGGTCGGAACGAAGGACGTCGCCAAGGCGAAGCAATTCTATGACGCGGCGCTGGGCGCGCTCGGCATCGGGCCTGCGATGGAGATGGGCGGTCGCCTCTTCTATCCCGGCCCCAACGGATCGTTCGGCGTCGGCCTGCCGCGCGAAGGCGACGCCTGTTTCGCCAATGGCGGCACGATCGGGTTCAAGGCGAAGGACCGCGCCGAAATCGACGCATTTCACGCCGCCGGCCTTGCCAATGGCGGCAGCGACGAAGGCGCCCCGGGCGAGCGCGAATTTCCGGGCAATCCCTATGGCGCCTATCTGCGCGATCCCGACGGCAACAAGATTTGCGCATTCTGCGATCTGGGCGGCTGAGCCCAGCTGAGATTGTACCGCGGCCCTGGAGCCGCATGACAAGGAGACGGGTATTATGAGCGCTGGCGGAAACCGCATGACGCCGAACCCCGAACAGCAGGTCGATATCTATCGCCGCATGGTTCGGATCGAGCGCAACGACGATGCCATTCGGCAGACGATCAAGCGCGGGCGGCTGCAGATGCCCTATTATTCGGCGCGCGGGCAGGAAGTGATCCCTTCGGCGATCTCTGCTCAGCTCAACCCCGACGACACCATCTGCACCATCTATCGCGGCATTCACGACATGGTCGCCAAGGACATGCCGCTGCGGCCGCTCTGGGCCGAAATCGCCGGCCGCGTCGACGGCACCTGCAAGGGCAAGGGCGGCCCGATGCACCTTACCCACCCCGAATCGGGCGTGATGGTGACGACGGGTATCGTCGGCTCCTCGATGCCGATCGCCAATGGCCTCGGCTGGGCGATGAAGCTCGACGGATCGAAGCGCGTCTCGATCGCCTATTTCGGCGACGGCGCGTCGAACATCGGCGCGTTCCATGAAGCGCTCAACCTCGCTTCGCTGTGGAAGCTGCCGGTGATCTTCGTCTGCCAGAACAACCGCTTCGCCGAGCATACCCGTTATGAAAACGGCACCTCGGTCGATCAGATTTCGAAGCGCGCGGCGGGATACGGCATGCCGGGCTATACCGTCGACGGCAACGATCCGTCGGAAATGTACGCCCATGCCTATGAAGCGATCGAGCGCGCGCGTTCGGGCGAAGGCCCGACCCTGCTCGAATGCATGACCTTCCGCTTCCTCGGCCATGTCTTCGGCGACGACGACAAGTACATGACCAAGGAGGAAAAGGCCGAAGCGATGGAGAAGGACCCCCTTCCCGCTTTCCGCGCCAGGCTGATCGCCGATGGCCACGCCACCGAGGAACAGCTCGCCGAGATCGAAAAGAAAATCACCGATGAGGTCGCCGATGCGCGCGACTGGGCGCTCGAACGCGAGTTCCCGTCGACCGACGAACTGAAGCGCGACGTCTTCGAAGCGGAGATTGCATGATGACCGCCACCACCAAGATGAACGGCATCGCCGCCTTCAACAAGGCGCTGCACATCGCGATGGAAAAGGACCCCAAGGTCCTCGTCCTGGGTGAGGACGTGGCCGATCGCGAAGGCGGCGGCGTCGTCGGCTTCACCAAGGGTCTGTCGACCACCTTCGGCGACGATCGCGTCAAATCCACCCCGATCGCCGAACAGTCGATCATCGGCGCGGCGATCGGCGCGGCGATCGGCGGCTACAAGCCCGTCGCCGAAATCATGCTGATGAACTTCACCACCGTGGCGATGGACATGATCCACAACCACGCGGCGAAACTGCGCTTCATGTCGGGCGGCCAGACCAGCGTGCCGATGGTGATCACCACGCTGACCGGCGCGGGCGCGCAGACCGCGGGCCAGCATGCCGATCACCTCGAAGCCTGGTTCGCCCATGCCGCGGGCATCAAGGTCGTCGCGCCGGCCACGCCCGCCGATTATATCGGCCTCACCCTTTCGGCGATCGACGATCCCGATCCGGTGATGATCGTGATGAGCATGATGACGTTGTTCGGCCCGATGGAAGTGCCCGACGATCAGGGCCCGATCCCGCTCGGCAAGGCCAATGTGCTGGCCGAAGGCAGCGACGTCACCATCATCGCCTATTCGAGCACGGTGCTGACCGCTTTTCAGGCGATGCCCAAGCTCGCCGAAGCGGGTATTTCGGCCGAGCTGATCGACCTGCGCACGGTATCGCCCTGGGACCGCGAGACGGTGCTCGAGTCGGTCCGCAAGACCGGCCGCGCCGTAATCATCCACGAAGCGGTGAAGGAACATGGCGTCGGCGCCGAAATCGCCGCCGTGATCAACGAGGAGCTGTTCGGCGAGCTCAAGGCCCCGGTCCGCCGCCTCGGCGCACCGAGCTGCCCCGTCCCCTTCGCCAAGGTGCTGGAAACGGCGTTCCTGGTGTCGGTCGACGAGCTGGTCGAAACGGTCACCGCGACGGTCAAATGAGCTGAGGGGCCGTTCGCCCTCACCCTTCGCCGCCTTCGGCGTCTTTTCCCTCTCTCAATGGGAGAGGGAGGGAGGCGCGAAGCGCCGGAAGGGTGAGGGTGAGCCCCTCGGCTGACCCCGATGGCAGTCGTCACCTATATCCTCCCCGACGGCGCGGAAATCAACGCCGACACCGGCCGCACGCGCGAGAATGTGATGACGCTCGCCCGCCGCGAAGGCGTGCCCGGCATTCCCGGCGACTGCGGCGGCTTCATGGCCTGCGCGACCTGCCATGTGTACATCGCCCCCGAATGGCGCGAGGCGGTCGGCCCGCCCGCCAGCGAGGAGGAGGACGAGATGCTCGACCTTGCCGGAGAGCGCCGCCCCGAAAGCCGGCTCGGTTGCCAGATATGGCTCGACAAGCATCTCGACGGGTTGCGGCTGCGCCCGGCCAACGCCTGACTTTCAGCCCGGCGCACCATCGACCAGCGCCTGCACCGCACCCGCAAACCAGCCTTGCAGGCCCGGCTCGAGTCTCTGCCCCGGCAGCATCGGCAATTGCCGCGCATAGATGACAAAGCCGGTCGCTAGCATCGTGATCTCCACCGCGCGCGCCCGTGCATCGGGCCCTCCCAGCCACTCGGCGAGCGGCCGGATCAACTGTTCCTCGGTCACCCGTGCAGTGATCTCCACGGCTACCGGGTCTCCCGAAGAAAGCGCGATCAGCACCGGCGGATTGACGTCGAGATCGTCGCGCAGCAGCAAGTCGGCCAGATGCGCGCCGAACCGCTCGCGCCCCTCGGCCAGTACCGGATCGAGCCGCATCGTCCCGCGCAGCGCCGCTTCGAAAAGCCCCGCCTTCGATTCGAAATAGCGCAGCAGCAAGGTCGAGCTGACTTCGGCCACCGCGGCGATGTCGCGAATGCCCGTACGGTCATAGCCCTGCCGCGAAAACTCGCGCTGCGCCGCCGCCAGGATACGCGCGCGCGTCGCTTCCGCATCGCGGCGCCGGGGAGAAGCAGTCGTCATCGACCCGACCCTATCGCCCCATTGACAGGACACAAGTTATCAACTGATAACTTAATGCACAAAACAAGACGGGAGAGGCAGTATGGCGACCTATGTTCTGGTGCATGGCGGCGGGCATGGCGGCTGGTGCTACAAGCCGGTGGCGCGGCTTCTGCGCAGGGCGGGGCACGACGTCTATACGCCGACGATGACCGGCGAAGGCGAGCGTGCGCATCTGCTCAGCGCCCATGTCGGGCTCGACATGCAGATCACCGATATCGTCAATGTCCTGCAGTACGAGGATCTGCGCGACGTGATCCTGGTCGGGCACAGCTATGGCGGGATGATCATCACCGGCGTCGCCGATCGCATCGCCGACAGGGTCGGGCATCTCGTCTATCTCGACGCGGCATGGCCCAAAAACGGCCAGTCGCTTGAGGATCATGCCGGGCCGATGATGCAGATGGCGCGGGCAATGGGCCGCGTCGTCGACGGGATCGAGCTGACGCTGTTCCCCGGTAACGATCCGATGAGCTATTACGGCGTCACCGATCCCGCGACCCAGGCATGGATGCGCGACCGGCTGACACCGCACCCCTGGCGCTGTTTCGAGGACAAGCTGATCCTCACCAACGAAGCGGAAACGGCGCGCATTCCGCAGTCGCACATCGTCTGCACCTATTCGATCCCAGGCCGCGACATGCCCGCGATCACCGAGCGCGCAGAGGGCCGAGTGTGGGAAATCGACACCGGCCACGACCTGATGCTCACCGAGCCGGAAAAGACCGCCGAACTGCTGCTGCGCGTCGCCCCGCTGATGGGCGGAGCTCAGTAAACCGGCACGCCTTCGAAATGGCTGTCGGGATCGAAGCAGTAATATTCGAGATAATGGCCGAATTCGGCGCGCGCGTCGGCATAGGCATAGGTGCCGCCGAACGCGTTTTCCTCCACCACGATCCGCCAGCGATCGCGCGCCCGCGCCATCGCGGCGTCGAAACCCGGCCGGTCGGGGAAATAGCGGCCGTGATGGTGAAACTGCATCAATGGCTGGTCCGCCAGCGCTTCCAGATAGAAGTCGACATCGCCCGACTGCGGCGCAATCACTTCGAACTGGGTGCCGTTCAGAAAGGCCAGGCCGAAATGCCCCGTCACCGGCCCCGAGCGGACGTTTATCGTCAGGTCACGCATTTCCTTGAACGGGCCGATGCCGTGCACACGGCGCAGCTCGGCGATCGTCGCGTCGAAGTCTCGCGTGACATAGGCGTGTTGCAGATACCCCTCGCGCACTGCCGTCTCCCTGGTTGCGATTTTCCGGGGAAGGTCGCCCTCCCCCGGAAAGCCGTTTCGATCAGAAGTGATAGGTGACCGTGACGCCGCCCGTGCGCGGCGCGGCGGGAGTCATGTAAACGCCAGTGTCGCCCGTGGAGACCAGCGAATAATACTCCTTCCCGAGCAGGTTGGAGACGAAAAAGCCCCATTCGAGATGGCCGTCGGGCGCCAGCGCCGATCCGGTGAGGTCGACCAGCGTGAACGCCTCCTGCCGGCTCGCGCGCAATTCGCCCCCTGCCCCGGCGGTATAGTCATATTCGGTGGTGTAGCGCGCCGCGGCAGTCAGATGACCCGTCCAGCCGCCGGCAGCTTCCCAATTATAGGTTATGCTGCCGTTCGCGGTGAAATCGGGCGCATGCGGCAGGCGAAAGCCCTTGAGGTCCTCCGCCGTCGCCGTCAGCGCGCCACCGACGATGTTGTAGACCGCCGCATTGGGGAAGCTGGTGAAGCGTGCATGGGTATAGGCGAGGCCGAGATTTACCCGGATCGCCCGGACCGGTGCCCAGTTCATGTTGACTTCGGCGCCGTAGATTTCCGACCCCGCCGCATTCTGCTGAAGAATGCCCGCACCGCCGCCGGTGATGAAGGCGACCTGCACATCCTTCCAGTCATAATAATAGCCGGCGGTATCGAGCCGCAGCGTACCGTCGGGCGATCGATATTTGGCGCCGATTTCGAACGCGTCGATCGTTTCGGGATCGAGCGGCGGATCGAGCGTCAGCGACGGGCTGTTGAAACCGCCGCTCTTGAAGCCGCGATTGTAGCTCGCATAGAGGTTCACATCGCCCGCATCGTAGGAAATGACCGCGCGCGGCGAGAAATTGTCGAACGAGACTTCCCCGTCCTGGAATGCCGGCGGCAGCGCGCCGCCACCGCTCAGCATATTGCGCGCGTCCATATCGTTCAGCACCGAGTGATATTTCTCTTCGCGCGTGTAGCGCACGCCGCCGGTCAGCCGCAGGGCCGGAGTCAGGTTGTAATAGACTTCGCCATAGACCGAATAGGCCGTCAGATCGTCGTGATTGTCGAAGGTCGGCGTGGTGCTGCCGAACCAGTTGACGCCGCCGATGCGGCCGACGAAGCGCGCCTTGTTCCGCTCGAAGAAACCGCCCACCGTCACGTCCAGCGGCCCGCCGAAATCCGAAACGAAGCGCAGTTCGTTGGTGATCGTATCGTCGCGCTTGCCGTCGGCGTCGCCGGGATTGGGGCTGCGCTGCGACACCGAGCAGAAATAGAGGTTCTCGCCCGGCAGGCCGTCATTGTCGGTGCAGCCATAGGCGCGCGTGCGGCGATAGGCGAAGGTGTTGCTGAGCGTCCAGCGGTCGGCATTGTATTCCAGCGTCAGCGCGGCGAGCAGCGCGTCGGTATCGTCGCCGCCGCCGCCTTCGCGCGCAGGCGACTGGCTGGTCTCGTAAAAACCCAGATTGGTCGGCGTTCCGTCGCCATTGTAGCGCAGGCTGTGGATCGCGCCGTTGCCGTCGCGCCGGTCATAGGAGAACATGGCGAGCGCGCGAAACTGCGTGTCGGGCTCCCACAGCATCTTCAGTCGCCCGCCCCAGGTTTCACCGGCACCGCTGCCGCTCTTTTCCTCGTCGGGGAATGCGACATTTTCGACATAGCCGTCGCGATGCTCGAAATAGCCGACGGTGCGGATCGCCACTGTCGGTGCGACCGGCAGGTTGAGGACCGCTTCCTCGCGGGTCCAGTTGAGATTGCCGTATCCCGCGCTGACATAGCCTTCGGTAACGCCCAGGCGCGGATCGCGGGTCGTGACGACGATCGCGCCGCCGGTTGCGTTACGCCCGTAAAGCGTACCCTGCGGCCCCTTGAGAACTTCGATCTGCTCGACGTCGACCGCCGCCTGTGCCGCCGAAGTCTGGGTCTGCAGATAGATGTCGTCGAGATAGAAGGCGACCGAGCCTTCAAGACCCGGACCCGAATAGCCGGTGCCGACGCCGCGAATATAGATGGCGGAAATGCCGTCGCCCGCCGTCTGCGTATTGGTGATGCCCGGCGTGCCGAACTGAAGCGCGTCGGTCGAATCGATACCGAGCGTCGCAAGCGCCTCCTGATCGAAGGCCGCGACCGAGATCGGCACGTCCTGAATCGATTCCGACCGGCGCTGCGCCGTCACCACGATTTCGGACGCCATGTCCTGTTCCGCCACGACCGGCGTCTCGCTGTCCTGCGCCAGCGCGATGCCGGGCGCGAACGCCGCTCCGGCGACAAGTGCGCCGAGCGCGGTGTGGCATAGCCAGCGGCCCCCGAACGCGACCCGATTGGGATTCATCATATTCCCCTCCTCCTTGAAAACCGGGCGATTTTTGCCCGTTGCTTGTGATCTTGTGGTGCAGGGCCGCGTCGGACGCGGCAGTGCCTGTTCAGCCGGGATGCTGCGCGGCGGCGGCGGCCAGTTCGGCGTCGACCAGCCCCTGATCGGCAAGGTCGCGCCACAGCGCATCCGGGATCGCCGTCGACAGTCCGGCGATGCTGCGATCGACGCTCGAAACCGTCCCCGCGCCGATCAGCACGCTGGCAACCGCGGGGTGTGTCAGCGGAAACTGCAGCGCTGCATGGCTCAGCGGCACGTCATGCGCAGCGCATACCGTTTCGAGCTTGCGCACCTGCGCCAGCGCCGCCTCGTCTGCCTCGGCATAGTTATATCGCGCGCCCGGCACTGCGCCGGTGGCGAGAATGCCCGAATTGAACACGCCGCCGACGATCAACGACACCTGCCGTTCGAGGCATTTGGCGAGCAGCGGCTTGACGCCATTCTGTTCGAGCAGCGTCAGCCGTCCGGCGAGCAGGAACGCCGTCGGATCGCCATAATCGAGGCAATCGAGGCACGCGGCGACTTCGTTGACCCCAAGGCCATAGCCGGCGATGGCGCCCGCGCTCCGCAATTCCTCGAGCGCCTTCATCCCGCCGGTCTTGAGCGCATGCAGATGGCCCGGCGCATCATCGCCATGCATCATCTCGCCGATGTCGTGGACCAGCAGGATATCGATGCGATCGAGCCCCAGTCGCTGCAGGCTCGCTTCGTGCGAGCGCATCACGCCGTCATAGCTGTAATCGTAGATCGAATTGAACGGCGAGGGATCGAGGAAGATGCCGTCTTCCTCCAGATCGCCGCGCGCCGGCGCCATCAGCCGGCCGACCTTGGTCGACAGCACGAAAGAATCGCGCGACTTATGGTCGAGCCAGGCGCCGAGCCGCCGCTCGCTACGCCCGCGCCCGTAAAATGGTGCGGTGTCGTAGTAGCGGATGCCCGCGCCCCAGGCGGCATCGACCACCGACGCAGCCGACGCGTCATCGATGACGCGAAAGAAATTGCCAAGCCCGCCGCCGCCAAGACTGGCGATGGTTACCTTCAGACCGCTGCGACCGAGCGGCCTTGTCGAGGATACGTCCAACGCGCCCCTCCTGTTTCCTCTCCCGGCGCCCGCTGTTTCGCGTGGTCACCGCGGCCCGCAAATGCGTGGCCTACTCGCAAGTAAGGAGATTACCGGAGGGGAGGCAATGTGCATATGTCCGCAAATGCGGACATTGCAATCAGGGGCAAGAGCGAGTGCTTACAGCAACTCGACGATCGTGGCGTTGGCGATGCCGCCGCCTTCGCACATGGTCTGAAGGCCGTATTTGCCGCCGCGCGCCTTGAGCGCATGGAGCAGAGTCGCCATCAGCTTGGTGCCGCTCGCGCCGAGCGGGTGGCCGAGCGCGATCGCGCCGCCATTGACGTTGAGCTTGGCCGGATCGGCGCCGATCGCCTGCAGCCACGCCATCGGGATCGAGGCAAAGGCTTCGTTGACTTCGAACAGGTCGATATCGTCGAGCTTGAGCCCCGCCTTTTCGAGGACCTTGCGCGTCGCCGGGATCGGCTCTTCGAGCATCACCACCGGATCGCCCGCCGTCACCGCCATGCTGACGACGCGCGCCATCGGCGTGAGGTTGAACCGCTTGAGCGCCGCTTCGCTGACGACCATCAGACCCGACGCGCCGTCGGTCATCTGGCTGGCATTGGCGGCGGTGATCGTACCGCCTTCCTCCAGCGTCTTGACCTGCGACATCGCTTCCATCGTGCCGCCGCGGCGCACGCCGTCATCGGTGTCGAACGTGCCTTCGGGCGTTTCGACCGGCACAATCTCTTCCTTGAACGCGCCGCTGTCGATCGCGGCGGCGGCCTTTTCGTGGCTCTTGAGCGCGAATTCGTCCATCTGCTCGCGCGTGAAGCCATATTTGTCGGCAATCATCTGTGCGCCGTGAAACTGGCTGAATTCGGCGACGCCGTAGCGGTTCTGGATGCTCTTCGGCCAGGGTCCGGTGCCGACGCCCGCCTGCGCATGCAGCATGAAGTTGGAGCCCATCGGCACGCGCGTCATGCTTTCCGCGCCGCACGCGATGATCACGTCCTGCGTGCCCGACATCACGCCCTGCGCGGCAAAGTGCAGCGCCTGTTGCGAGGAGCCGCACTGGCGGTCGATCGTCACCGCCGGAACGCTGTCGGGCAGCTTCGAGGCGAGCACCATGTTGCGCGCAAAGGCGAACGCCTGCTCGCCCGCCTGGCTGACGCAGCCGCCGATCACATCCTCGATCGCGGCGGGATCGACGCCGGTGCGGTCGACCAGCGCGTTGAGCACCGTCGCGCCCAGATCGGCGGGGTGGATGTCGATCAGGCCGCCCTTGCGGGCGCGGCCGCCCGGCGTGCGCAGCGATTCGACGATATAGGCTTCGGCCATTGTTCAGTGTCCTTTGGTGAAATCGGGTTTGCGCTTCTCGACGAACGACGCGACGCCTTCCTTGCCCTGCGGCGTGCGCGCGAGGCCGGATATACCACGGCTTTCGGCTTCGAGCTGCGCTTCGAGCGAATTGCTGGTGCTGTCGAGCAGCAGCTTGCGGGTGACACCCAAGGCAGGCGTCGCCGATGCGGCGAGTTCGGCGGCGAGCGCGTTTGCCTCGTCCATCAGCGCGCCTTCGTCGACCATGCGTGTTGCCAGCCCGATCTCGGCGGCCTCGGCGGCACCGATCCGGCGATTGCGCAGGCAAAGCTCCTGCGCACGCCGCAACCCGATCAGGCGCGGCAACATCCAGGTCGTCCCGCCATCGGGCGAAAGGCCGATGGCGGTATAGGCAAGCATGTAGCTCGCACGCGGATCGGCGAGCGCGATGTCGCCGAGAATGGCGAGCCCGATCCCGGCCCCCGCCACCGATCCGTTGACGGCCGTCACCACCGGCTTGTCCATGCGGGCGAAGCGCGTAACCGCCGCATGCACATAGGCCGTGATTTCCTTGAGGAATGCCGGCAGCTTCTCCCCCGCCCCCGAAAAGGCCGCGACGTCGCCGCCGGCGCAGAACAGCTTGCCCGCGCCGGTAATGAGGACGCAGCGAACGCTGTCGTCTTCATCGACTTCGATCGCGGCTTCCATCAGCGCGCGGCTCATCGGAATGTCGAGCGCATTGCCGACATCGGGGCGGTTGAGCGTGATGCGGGCGACGCCGTTATCACGCTCGAGGAGAATGGAGTCGGTCATCGCGGATCGCCTCAGCGCGGCGCCATGCGGATCGCGCCGTCGAGGCGGATCACTTCGCCGTTGAGCATCGGGTTCTCGATGATGCTCTCGGCCAGCCTGGCATATTCCTCGGGCTTGCCGAGGCGGCTGGGGTGCGGAACCTGCGTGCCGAGCGAATCCTGCGCGGCCTGCGGCAGGCCCATCAGCATCGGCGTTAGGAAAATGCCCGGCGCGATCGTCATCACGCGGATCTTGTGCTGCGCCAGATCGCGCGCGGCGGGCAGCGTCAGGCCGACGACACCACCCTTGGACGAGGCATAGGCCGCCTGGCCGATCTGCCCGTCATAGGCGGCGACCGAAGCGGTGTTGACGATCACGCCCGCTTCCTCGCCTTCGATCTTCGCCGCGATCAGCCGCGCCGCGAATTTCGAGATCATGTTGAAGGTGCCGATCAGATTGACTTCGACCGCCTTGCGATAGGCGTCGAGCGAATGCGGCACGCCTTCCTTGTTGACGATACGGATCGCCGGAGCGATGCCCGCGCAGTTCACCAGCACGCGTGCCACGCCATGCGCTTCCTCGGCGGCGGCGAAACCGGCGTTCGCGCTGTCCTCGTCGGCGACGTTCACCTTGAAGAATTTTCCGCCGATTTCCTCGGCCGCCTTGACACCGACTTCCTCGTTAAGGTCGAAAATCGCGACCTTCGCGCCGTGCGACGCGAGCATCTTCGCGGTGGCATTCCCCAGACCCGACGCACCGCCCGTGACGACGGCGCCCACTCCCTGCAAATTCATGGCTATCTCCAGCATGCGCCGACTCGGCGCTTTACCTGTTGGAACATCTTCTACCAGAGAGTAGGTAGTGGTCCGTTCGGAGCCGGTCAAGGCGAGGCGCGACGCATCGCCACACCAGGTTTTCCGCGGAAATTCACTAGCGCGACCTGTCCGATTCGCATGGGTCGCAGCCGGGGAGAGGCATGAGCGAAGCGACCGAAACATTGCGGCAGGAAGTGCGCGGCTGGCTGGAAGCCAATGTCCCGCCAAACTGGCGCGAGGCGATGACGGGATGCAGTCAGGACGCGTTCGTCGCTGCGCAGCGCGACTGGTTCGGCAAGATGGTCGCGGCCGGCTATGCGACGCCGCACTGGCCCGCGCAATGGCCGGGCGGCGGCCGCAGCCTGGCCGAGCAGAAAGTGATCTACGAGGAAATCGCGCGCATCGATGCGCCGCGTCTGATCCTCTATTTCGTCTCGCTCTATCACGCGGCGATGACGCTGGTGGAGTGGGCCTCGCCCGAACAGGCGAAAGCCTATCTCCAGGGCATTCTCGACGGCGAAATCTGGTGCCAGGGCTTTTCCGAGCCCAATGCGGGATCGGACCTCGCCGCGCTCAAGACCCGCGCCGAGCGGAAAGGCGATGTCTATGTCGTCAATGGCCAGAAGATCTGGTCGACGATGGCGCAATATGCCGACAAATGCCTGCTGCTCGTCCGCACCGGATCGGACGGCCCCAAACAGGCGGGCATCACCTTCCTCGTCATGGACATGAACACGCCGGGCATCACCGTGCGCCCGATCGAGCAGATCACCGATGACGAGGAATTCGCCGAAATCTTCCTCGACGATGTCGAAATCCCGGTCGCCAACCGGCTGGGCGAGGAAAATCAGGGCTGGGCCGTCGCGCAATCAACGCTGGCATCCGAACGCGGACTGACGTTGGTCGAGCTTTCGCAGCGGATGCGCGGGATGCTCTGGCGCCTCACCGACGCTGCCGCGAAAGCGGGCCGCGCCGATGATCCGATCATCCAGCGCGAACTGGGCGAGGTCGCGAACATGGTCAGCGCCTCCTGCGCGGTGGCCGACAATTATCTCAAACGCCGCATCGCGGGCGAGGAGCGGATCGGCGATGCCTCGATCGTGAAGCTCTATTATCCGCGCGCGCTGCGGGCCTATACCAGCCTCGGCATGAAGCTGGCGGGCGCGACGGGACAGATCCATGCGCCGTTCACTGCAGGTGGCAGTCAGGAAACCGGCAACTGGCCGGTCGATTTCATGAACAGCTATGCCTGGTCGATCGCCGGCGGCAGCGACGAGGTCCAGCGCAACATCATATCCGAGCGCGTGCTCGAAATGCCGCGCGAACCCAAAAACTGGAAGGTGGAAGGCTGATGCGGATCGAGCAAACCGAATTGCGCGACGCCGGGCGCCAGCTTCTCGGCGATCTCGGCCCCGGCACCAACACCGGCGAAGCGCTCGCCGCGATCCGCGACGCGGGCTGGCTGGCGCTCACCGCCAGCGAGGCGCAGGGCGGATTGGAGCAGCCGTTCGAAGCGGCGGCGTGGCTCTATCTGGAGATCGGCCACGCCATTTCCCCCGCCCCGCTCCTCCCGGGGCTGATGGCGGCGGACGCGATCAACGCGGCGCAGGGCTATGCGGGCGCAGACGAATGGATCGGCAGGATCGCCGCGGGCGAACCGCCTGCCGCGTCGCTGCTCTGCCCGACCGAAGCCGCGCTCAACCATGCCGACGGCATGCTCAGCGGGGCGTTGGCGATGGTGCAGGGGGCAGGATCGGCGAGCCATGTGCTGGTCGCCGCGCCGGGCATCGCGGCGCTGGTTCCGCTCGACCGCGACGGCGTGACGGTAACGCCGCACACCATGTGGGACGCGACGCGCGAGCTGGCTGAAGTGAGCTTTGACGGCGTCGCGATCGAAGCGGGCGACATCCTCGCCGAAGGCAAGGCGGCCGATGTCGTAATCGCCGCCGCGACGACGCATCTCCATTTCGCAATCGCCGGCGACTGCGTCGGCAGCGCCACTGCGCTGCTCGACCAGACAGTCGAATATCTCAAGACGCGCAAACAGTTCGATCGCCCGCTGGCGATGTTCCAGGCGCTCAAGCATCGCTGCGCCGACCTGAAAGCCTATATCGTCGCGGCCGAAGCGATGTATTTCGACGGCCTCGCGCAATATGAGGATGGCACCGCCGATCCGGTGACGCTGGCTCGCGGCGTAAAGGCGCTGTGCAGCGCCACATTCCGCGACGTCGCCGAGGAATCGATGCAGCTGCATGGCGGCATCGGCATGACCAGCGAATATCCGTGCCATTTGTACTTCAAGCGCGCGCTGCTGAACGAGCATCTCGCGAGCGGGAATGACGCATGTGAAGTGGCGGTCGGGCAGGCGCTGCAGAAAGAAATGGCGGCCTAAACTCTCTCCCCTCGGGGAAGAGATACGGAGGTTTGGTGGCACAGCCGCCCAGCCGGAGTTGAGAGGGGTAGATGCCCCACTCCAAATTCCTCCCCTGCAAGGGGAGGGGGACCATGCGCAGCATGGTGGAGGGGTAAGCCACGGGCGGTTTCGGTGGCGGCGAGTACCCCTCCACCGCCTTCGGCGGTCCCCCTCCCCCTCCGGGGGAGGAATTACGCCCGCGCGCCGCGCGCGAAAAGGCGCATTGCCAGTTCGGTCACGCTGACATCGTCCTCGGGCTTGGGCACTTCGCCCTCCGGCGTCGCGATCGGCCGGACCGAGCGATAGTCATATTTCACGTCGCGCTGCGCGAACAACCAGCGCCCGTCCTCGCGCCGATACTGGTCGATATAGCGCACGCACATGAAATCCTCGGCGCTGCCGCCCTTCCCGTCCGGGATCACATGATAGGCGAGCGCATAGACTTCGCCTTCCGCCCGATCGCCATCGACTGCGATCAGGTGATTGCAGATATGGTGCCCCGAATAGCGCATGTACGGAAACGCGCCTTCGAGGAAATCGACATAGCCCTCCGCCCCGCCGCGATAGGTGACGTCGTGATTGTCCACCCCGTCGGCGGTGTAGAGGCTGCGCAGCAGCGCCCCGTCCTTGCGATCCACACCACGCGAATAGAGGCATACCAGCTCGCGGATTTCCTCCTTGGCGATCAGTTCGGCGACCTTGGCTTCATCGGCCATTACCCTCTCCTTCAGCCGGCGAGCGCTGGTCTTTTCGCGGCTTCGCTCCGCCTGGCCCTGTCGAGTGCCTCGAACAGGGCCGGGAGTTCGGCGCGAAACCGTGCCACGCCCGCTTCCTTGACCGGACCATAGCCGCGAATCAGCGCCGCACTCGCGGCAATCTCCTCAGCGACGTCACTATTCGCGTCGTCGATACGTTCGGCGAGCTTCTCGATCAGCGCGCGATATTCACCGATCAGCGCGCGTTCCATTTTCCGTTCGCCCTGCAAGCCGAACAGGTCGAACGGCCCGCCGCGCAGCCCCTTCATCTTCGCCATCATGCGGAACATCGGCAGGACGAGCCAGCCGGGCAGCTCGACCTTCTTGGGGCGCCCGGTCTTGGGGTCCTTCTTCCACGAAATCAGCGGCGAACCCAGGTTCACGCCGATCTTGTAGTCGCCGTCGAACTGCTCGCGCAGCCGCCGCTCGAACGCCGGATCGGCATACATGCGCGCGACTTCATATTCATCCTTATAGGCCATCAGCCGCGCGAGTTGATTGGCGACTGCCATCAGGAAAGGCTCGGGGTTCGAAACGCGCGCGTCGATGCGACCGGCAATATCGCGGACGAATTGCTCATAGCGGTCGGCCCATGCCGCATCCTGCCACGCCGTCAGCCGTTCGCGACGGCTTGCGATCAGCGCTTCGAGCGTTTTGGGGAACGGCGACCCTGCCTCGCCTAAGCCAGCGAACGCCAACAGTTCCTCGGGAAATTCCGCCGCGATCCGGCCGAGTGTCAGCGCTTTCAGATTGGCGTCGACCGCCGTGCCGTTCAGCCGCACCGCCTCGGCAATCGACTCCAGCGTCACCGGCATCAGCCCCTTTTGCGCAGCGAAACCGACGATCATCAGATTGGTGAAGATGGTGTCGCCCATCAGCTTGCCCGCCAGCTCATTGGCGCGCAGCAGCGCGATATTGCCGTCATTCACGCGCTTTTCGAGCGAGGGCAGAAAGCGTCCAGCGCCGAATTCCAGATCCTGTTTCGACTGGAACTCGCCGGTCGGGATCACGTCCTCGTTGGCGATCACGCGCGTTTCGGGACGGATCGTCTTCGCGACATCGGGCCCGGAGGCGACAATCAGGTCGCATGCGATCAGCAGGTCGGTCTGCCCGGTGCCGAGCCGCATCGCCGGGATGTTCGCGGCGTTGTCGGAAAAGCGGACATGGCTCTGCACGCCGCCGCCCTTCTGCGCCATGCCGGTCATGTCGAGTATCTTGGCTGCCTTGCCTTCCATATGCGCCGCCATGCCCAGGATCGCGCCGACGGTGAGCACGCCGGTCCCGCCGATGCCTGTCACCAGCATCGAATAGCTGTCGGAAATATCGACCACCGCCGGTTCGGGCAGCTTGTCGCTCCACGGCTTTAGCGCGCCCATGTCGAGCGCCTTTTTCGCCAGCTTGCCGCCGCGCACGCTCACGAAGCTGGGGCAGAAGCCTTTGACGCAGCTGTAATCCTTGTTGCAGGTCGACTGGTCGATCGCCCGCTTGCGGCCGAACTCGGTCTCGATCGGCGTAACGCTGACGCAATTGGACTGCACCGAGCAATCGCCGCAGCCTTCGCACACGTCCTGATTGATGAAGAGCCGCAGATCGGGATCGGGGTACGTCCCGCGCTTGCGCCGTCGCCGCTTTTCGTTGGCGCAGGTTTGTTCATAGACGATCGCCGAAACGCCCTTGCCCTCGCGCAGCTCCTCCTGAATATCCTCCAGATAGTCGCGATGCGCCACGCGCACGCCGAGATTTTCGCCGGCGAATTTCTCCGGCTCGTCGCTTACCAGCACCACCGGATCGACGCCCTCGGCGCGCAGCTCTTTTACGATCTGCGGCACGGTGATCCCGCCCTCGAGCGGCTGGCCGCCGGTCATCGCCACCGCGTCGTTATAGAGCAGCTTGAAGGTGACATTGGCCTTGGCCGACAGCGCCGCACGGATCGCTAGCAGCCCCGAATGGGTGTATGTTCCGTCGCCCATATTGGCGAACATGTGCTTGGTATCGGTGAAATGCTGCGCGCCGATCCACGGCGTTCCTTCCGCGCCCATGCCGACAAAGGTCATGGTGTTGCGATCGGGCATGGTGACGGCAAGCCCGTGGCAGCCGGTCGCACCGAGCGCCGCACTCCCGTCGGGCACGCGCGTCGACGTATTATGCGGGCAACCCGAGCAGAAGAAGGCGCCGCGCAGCGCCACCACCGGCGACACGGCGCGCCCCTCGATCGCCTCCAGCGTCGCCACGCGCTGACGCATGGCATCATCGAGCATGGCATGCGCCTCGAGCCGCTGCGTGAGCGCGCGGCGGATCATCGTTCCGTCCAGCACCCCGTCCGAAGGCAGCAGCACGCGATCCCTGTCGTCGCGCTTGCCGGTGATCGCCGGCCGATCGCTCGCCATCGCATAGAGCGCGCCGGCGAGCTGATCCTCGATCACCGGCCGCTTTTCCTCGACCACGAGTATTTCGCGACTGCCCGCACATGCCTCGCGCAGGAAATCGCGATCGACCGGCCAGGTCATGCCCAGCTTGACCACGCGCAGCCCGATTTCGGCGCAGCGCGCATCGTCGAGGCCGAGGTCGCGCAGCGTCTGCCGCACGTCGAGCCATGTCTTGCCCGCCGTCAGGATCGTCAGCCCCGGATGCTCGCCGCCGGCGATATCGACGCTGTTGAGGGCATTGGCGCGCGCGAAAGCGACGGCTGCGGGCAGCCGGTCGTTCACCACCAGCGATTCCTGCTGATTGGCGGTCAGCCCCCGGCGGATATTGAGGTTCGCGCCCGAAAGTTCGGGATGCACCACCCGATAGTCCGGCAGGATCACCGACGATGTGAGATCAAGCGCGTCGGTAATCGTTTTCATCGACACGTACAGGCCCGAGAAACGCGACATCTCCCAGGCCAGCTGGCCGAAGCGGAGGATTTCGTCGGTGGTCGCCGGCGCGAGGATCGGCAGGAACGCCGCGATCAGCTGATGCTCGGACTGATGCGCCGTCGCCGAACTCTTGGCGGCGGGATCGTCGCCCGCCTGCACCAGCACCCCGCCCCGGGCATGGGTGCCTTCGAAATTGGCGATCTTGAGCGCTTCGCCCGCGCGATCGACGCCGAGCCCCTTGGCATACCACATGGCGAAGACGCCGTCGTAAGGCGAGCTGCCGAACCATTCGATCTGCTGCGTGCCCCGAAGGCTGGTCGCCGCGAGCTCCTCGTTCAGTCCCGGCTCGAAATGGACGTCATGTTCGGCGAGCAGTTTCTTCGCGCCCCAGAGCTGCGCGTCGAGCGTCGTGATCGGTGATCCGCGATAGCCGGTGACATAGCCGCCGGTCCTCAGGCCCGCCGCACGATCGATTCGCGCACGGTCGACCGGCAGGCGCACCATCGCCTGCATCGACGAGAGGAAAATCTGACCTTCGCGCTGCTCATAGCGGTCGGCGAGCGTTACGACGGTTTTCGTCACAGGGGACGGATCTCCATAACCTGGGCGCCCATACGTCAGGGCGATGTCGACAGCGAACCTACTTGCCAGTAGGATATCTACCGTAGATTAGCTGACTGCGTCTCTGCCATATGGGGCAGGTGCTGCAGAACAAGAAAGAGTGGATGCCCGGCCATGCCTGTTCAGACATTTATGGGTGCATGCGCATGACGATTCGCGCGATGCCCATCCCCGCTGCCGCCCTGCCCGCCCCATCGCCCGCTGGAGCGCATGATGAATTTTGAATGGTCCGACGAACATCGCGCCTTCCGTCAGGAAATCCGCGATTTCCTTGCCGAAAACCTGCCCGACGACTGGTGGGATCAGGCGCATCACGGCCCCGGTTCGCACGAACAGACGCATTTCTCGCGCAAATTCTGCGGCAAGCTCGCCGAAGCCGGCCTGTTGATCCCGCACTGGTCAACCGAATGGGGCGGTGCCGGGCGCGACGCCTGGTGCCAGACGATCCTCGCCGAGGAAATGTGGGCCGCCGGCGAGCCGCGCGGCGCGCAGTACATGAACGTCAACTGGATCGGCCCGACGCTGATGCGCTACGCGAGCGCCGAGCAGCGCGAACGCTATCTGCCGCCGATCGCGCGCGGTGACGCGATCTGGTGCCAGGGCTTTTCGGAGCCCGATGCGGGTTCGGACCTTGCCTCGCTGCGCACCCGCGCGGTGCGCGACGGCGACAACTACCGGATCGAAGGCCAGAAGATCTGGACCAGCTATGCCGGGCTCGCCGAAACCTGCTTCCTGCTCGCGCGCACCAGCCCTGATCGCAAGACGGGCATTTCGGTGTTCCTCGTGCCGATGGACACGCCGGGCATCGACGTCCGCTCGATCCCCAGCCTGATCGGCGAAGGCGACATTCACGAAGTCTTCTTCGATGATGTCGTCGTCCCCGCCAGCGCGCGTCTGGCCGAGGAAGGCCAGGCATGGGAAATCGCCGCCTTCTCGCTCAACAACGAACGGCTCGGCATCCCGCGCTACATGCTCGCGCGCAAGGCAGTCGATCGCGCGGTCGAGATACTGAAAGAGCGCGGCCAGTTCGACAACGCGCTGGTCCGCGCCCGCGCGGCAGAAACGGCGGCGCTGTGCGAAGCCGCCCGGCTCGACGCATATGGCCTGGTCGATCAGCGCGCGCGCGGCATTGCGGTGGGCACCGAAGCCAGCTCGGCGCGCGTCGCCACGGTGATGTGCGAACGCGCCGCGGCCGAATTCGTCGTCGAATTTCTGCCCGAAACGATCGTCGACGGCGGCGATCCGCTGCTCAAGGCGCATCACCAGCGCGGCATCGTCGCGGGCATCGCGTCGGGCGCCGCAGAAATCCAGCTCAACATTGTCGCCAGCGACGTACTCAAGCTGCCGAGGGGACCCCGCTGATGGAACTTGCGCTTTCCGACGATCAACTGACGATCCTCGACGCGGTCGATGTGCTCACCCGCCCCTATGTGTCGCCGCCCACTGATTGCCGCGACTTCGTGCTGACCAGCCCCGAGCTCGATGCCGAGCTGGTGCAGGGCGGGTTTCTCGATATCGCCTTCGACCCCGATCTCGGCGCGATCAGCGCGGCGCTGGTGGTCGAAAAGCTCGCGCGGCTGCCCTATGCGACCGAAAGCGCGATGTCGGCGCTGGTCCGCCCGCTGCTGGGCGAACTGCCCGCGCCGATCTGCATGGTCGAGTCCGATCAGCTGACTCGCCCGGTACGGTTCCTGAAGCCCGGCGCGACGGTTGTTGTGGTGTTTCCCGACAAGGTGGCGAGTTTCACGGCAACCGAGGCCGATGTCGTGGCGGTCGCGGAATCGCTTTACGCCTATCCGGTCGCCAAGCTGGCTTCGGCCGATTTCGAAAGCCGTCTCACGACGCATGACGTCTCGGCCGACGAGGTCCGCACCCGCTGGCGCCTCGCCACCGCCACCGAGATCGCCGGGCTGCTGCAGGCAGCGGTCGATTCGACGGTCCTTTATGTCAGCGAGCGCAAGCAGTTCGGCCGCCCGATCGGCGTGTTCCAGGCGGTCCGCCACCGCCTCGCTGAAGCGAGCGTCCGCGCGATGGGCGCGCGCTGGATGGCGCTCAAGGCCGCGTACAGCGGCGATGCCGGCGAAACCGCGCTGGCGGCGCATTACGCGCAGGATTCGGGATCGAAGATCGTTTATGATCTCCACCAGTTCCTCGGCGGCATGGGCATCACGCTCGAACACCCGCTGCATCTGTGGACCTATCGCATCAAATCGCTGCTCTCGGACCTCGGCGGCCGCACCGCGCAGGCTGACGTGGCGGCGAAGGAAATGTGGGCGGCATGATCTGGTAAATTCCTCCCCTGCAAGGGGAGGGGGACCAGCCGCAGGCTGGTGGAGGGGTAAGCCACAAACGCTGCGTCTGCGGCCAATACCCCTCCACCGCTTCGCGGTCCCCCCCCCCTCCGGGGGAGGAATTCGCCTTCAGTTGGGAGAGACCGAAACATGGCATTCGAACCCGAACGCAAGGTCGATTATTCGATCTTCGAAGAGATCAAGCTGTCACTCGCCGACCGCATCATGACGGTCACGCTTTCCAACCCCGGCCGCCGCAACGCGCTGACACCGGGGATGAGCGTCGAACTCTCCCGCCTGTGGCAGGAAATCGCCGACGATGCCGAAGTGTCGGTGGTGATCCTCACCGGCGAAGGCGACAGCTTCTGCTCGGGCGCCGACCTGTCAGTGCTCAAGGACGCCGATGACGACGAAGCCGAAGTCACGCCGGTCGCGATCACCAGCCGCATGGCCCGCCGTCATGTCATGGGGATACTCGATTGCGAAAAGCCGGTGATCGCCAAGGTGCGCGGCCCGGCTTTCGGCGCGGGGGTCAACATGGCGCTGGCGAGCGACATGGTCTTCGCCGCGCCGGGCGCCAAATTCTGCGATCCGCATGTGAAGGCCGGCCTCGTCGCGGGCGACGGTTCGGTGCTGCTCTGGCCGATCGCGGTCGGGTTCCACCGCGCCAAGGAATATGTGCTGACCGGCGACCCGATCCCCGCCGAAGAGGCCGAACGGATCGGTCTGATCAACCGCGTCGTCCCCGACGAGGAGCTCGACGCGCATGTCCAGGCACTTGCCGAAAAGCTACGCGATTTGCCGCCACACGCAGTCAATTACACCAAAATGGCGATGAACGTCGCGCTCAAGAACATGACGCAATCGGGGTTCGAGGCGTCACTCGCCTACGAGGTTTATTCGATGCAGACGCAGGACCATCAGGAAGCGATGGCCGCCTTCGCCGAGCGGCGTAAGGGCAAGTTCCGCGGGCGCTGAGCAAGCCGTAACCGAACCGACGAAAAGGGGGCGGAGAAATCAGATCTCCGTCCCCTTTTTTTTCGTCTGGCATGCCGGCAAAAAAGCCGGCGGCAATCAGCCCTGCAGCCGATCGATGTTCGGCTTGAACGGTTCCATCGCCATATATTTGTCCACTGTCTTCTCGAAATGGCGGACGCGGATTTCCTGATAATCGGCCAGCGTGATGCCGTCCTTGGCCGACGCCTCCAGCCCTTCCTGCTGGGCATAGAGATTGTCGGTATCCTGATCGAGGATTTTGCCGAAGCCCGGATCCATCCCCTCGGCTTCCGCGAAGGACTGTTCATCCTCGAGGATCTGGATATCGGCCGGTTCGGGCGTCGATCCGTCCTTGGGCTTGGGCCGCATGAACATCACTTCGTAGATCGTCCGGCGATGGTCCTTCGCGTCCGGGCGGAAGCGATAGATCATCGGCAGCGAAATCCCCGGGAACAGGAACAGATTGGGGAAGAAGGTATAGCTGTAGGTATCGAGCAGCTCGGTGTCCGACACATGGCTGAGATCGGTGTTGGTCGCGGTTTCGAACATGTTGCGGAACATGTCGGCCATCACCTGCCGCGCGCGTTCGCCTTCCTTGAGCTCGGGCTTGGTCCCGCCCAGCGACGAGCTGTCGCCCAGCGTGAAGTTCGCGATGATGTCGGCTTCGCTATACTGGTCGCGAAGCTTCGGCGAGACGACGCCGAGCGTCGAGATGAAGCGATCGACATGATCGCCATAGACGTCGTATTGCGAATTGACGTCGCCGTTGGCGGGCGCCACCTGCGGATGCGTGTCGCCGACATGATAGGCTTCCATGAAGGCTTCCATCGTCAGCTTCCAGTTCGCCGGATAGCTTTTCTGCACGTGCAGATAGACATAGCGGTTCTCAAGCTTCCACGCGCGCAGATGCTCCATCGCCTTGGGGCCGATATATTCCTCCAGGCTCGGCGCATCGGGGTCCATGTTCACCCAGACAAAGCCCGCCAGCCGCTCGACGCGCGCCTGCGGCAGGCACATCTTGCGGCCTTCGGTGTGCGCGAAATCCCACTTCTCGGGGATTTCCTTGATCGACCCGTCGAGATTCCACGTCCAGCCGTGGAACGGGCATTTCAGGTCCATCGCATAGCCTTCGCTCGCCGAGGGCTTGAGCTTGGTGCCGCGATGCAGGCACGAATTATAATGCGCCTTGATGTCGCCGTCCTCGTCGCGGACGATGATGAAGCTGTATTGCCCCAGGTCATAGACATAATAGTCGCCGGCCTCGGGCACGCGATCCTCGCGGCACACCATCTGCCAGGTGCGCGGCCACAGCTTGGCGAACTCGCCCTTGGCGAATTCGGGATCGACATAGCGGTCCTTGGTGACGTCCTCGCTGCCCAGATATTCGTAGGATTCGGACGCGGCCCAGGCGGGCGCTGCGTTCTTGTCGGCTGCGATGATTTCCTGCGTGCTTTCGGCCGGATGGCGTGCCTCGCCGGGCTTCAGGCTCCCCGTCTCCAAATTCATGCTACAGTCTCCAGCTGGTTCGTGGCGGCGGAGGCGCCCTGCCTCGCCATGTTCATGCTATTCTTGTGGATCGCGCCGGCCTTCATGATCAGGACGAGACGGTCATGTTCGGTGAGCACGCTGATGTCGGCGAGCGGATCGCCGTTCACCAGCACCATGTCGGCAAGCTGCCCCTCGGCAAGCATGCCGAGATCGCCCTGGCTGTGCATCGCCAGCCCGCCGTTGCGCGTCGCGCAGACCAGCGCGTCGGCGGCGGAATAGCCGTAATATTGCATGAAGAACTGCAGGTCGCGCGCCTGCTCGCCCTGTTTCGACCAGCCGAAGCCGTAGTCGCCGCCGATCAGGTGGCGAACGCCGCGCTTGCGCAACTCGGTATGCGTCTTGATCGAGTTTTCCATCAGGTCGGGAATGTTCATATAGCCGCCGACTTCGGGGGTAAGCCCGTGCGCCGAAGCCTCGCCCTTGAGGATCTGGTGGAACAGCCCGACGGTCGGCACGACGAAGATGCGATCCTTCGCCTCCTCCATCAGATCGAGCAGCTCCTCGTCGGAATATTCGCAGTGGAAGAGGCCATCGACGCCCGCGCGAACACAATATTTCGACCCTTCGATCGAGCGCGTATGCGCGTTGATCTTGCGGCCGTAATCATGCGCGGTATCGGCCGCCGTCTTGACCTCGTCATAGGTCATCGGCGTCGTGTGGCCCGGCGTACTCGGATAAAAGGGGTCGCCCGACACATCGAGTTTGATGTTGTCGACGCCCGCGCGGCAGTGCAGCCGCACCGCCTTGCGCATTTCCTCGACCCCGTCGATGATCGTCGACGGGCCGATGCGCGGATCGTGATCCTTCGCCTCGTCTCCCATCGCGCCGGTGACGCTGATCTCTAGCCCGCCCGCACGGATGCGCGGCCCGGGCAGGCGACCGGCATTGACTTCCTCGCGCACCGCGATGGCGAGCTGCAGCTTCGCCTCGGACGCGCCGTATGCGCTGGTGAAACCCGCATCGATCAGCGCCTTGGCGCCGCGCGCGGCAGTGAACGCCTGCGTCTCGGGAGTCGGCTTCATCAGATCTTCGGTGGCGCACACATTTTCGAACGAAAGATGCGTGTGCCCCTCGGTCATACCGGGCATCAGGAACATGCCGCTGCCGTCGATCACGGTGCAGCCTTCGGTGGGCAGCGATCCGGGCCGGTTCGAGACCGTCTTGATGCTGTTTCCCTCGACGAGCAGGTCGCCCGCAAACGCGTCGGCGCCGCTGCCGTCAAAGATGCGGGCGCCGGTTATCAATATGTTGCTCATTGCGTGCCTCTCCAAAAACGGATCGCAATCGGTTTCCGTCAGGATAGCTTTTCGGCATGCGGCAACCGAATGACGGGGCACGCACCCCCATTTGTCTGCGGCTGCTAGCGCCCTCGCGGCCATTGTCACTCCGTCCCCGCTCGGCCATTTTTGGCGGGAAACGGCCCGTCAGGGTCGCGTCCAACCGATGAGAGAGGCAATCATGATCCGAGGCATCCACCACGTCGCAATCCACTGCCGCGACCTCGACCGTATGCGCAAATTCTATGAGGAAGCATTCGGATTCGAGCTGGTCGGCGAGGAATTCGAATGGAAGGATACCGAAGTCCTCGACACGCTGATCGACGTGAAGGGATCGGCGGCGCGCGGATGCATGATGCGCGCGGGAAGCTGCTATGTGGAAATGTTCCAGTTCGCCGCGCCGCAGGGCGAAACGCGCCCGCGCGACCCGTTCGACAAGGGCTATACGCATTTCTGCATCGACGTGGGTTCGGACATCGAAGGCGAATATGAACGACTGAAAGGGCTCGGCATGACCTTCGGCGCGCCCGCACCGATGGACATGGGCCATGTCAAATCGGTCTATGGCCGCGACCCCGAGGGCAATGTCGTGGAGCTGCAGCAGACCGCGGACAACTGCGAGTTCCGCCTCGACAAGCTGCCCGAACTGGCGGACTGAAAACCGCCCGGCGCCCCTGCCCCCCCGAGAAGGGGCCGGGGGCGCACGACATAGCGATCAGAAGCCGGTCGGCGCGACATGCACCGTCAGGCCATCAAGCTCCTCGGTGAGCTGGATCTGGCACGACAGGCGGCTGTTCTCCTTCGGCTCCTCGGCCATGTCGAGCATATCGGTTTCGATATCGTCGGGCGTACCGACCTTCTCCCGCCATTCCTCATCGACATAGACATGGCACGTTGCGCAGCTGCAGCAGCCGCCGCAATCGGCGAGGATACCCTCGACGCCGTTGGTCCTGCCGACTTCCATCAGCGACTGACCGGTATCGACATTCTCGAATGTCTTCACCGTCCCGTTTTCCTCGACGAACGTAACCGTCACCGAACCCATTTGCATTCACTCCCCAGCGGAGGCGCACGCCGCCCCGATTGTTCAAATAATCCCCGTTCCGGCCAGTGTTTTGACATGACGCAAACCCCTGCGCCGTATCGTCAGGCCGTTTCGCCCGCCATCGCGCGCGCCTGCGCCGCGAGCAGTTCCTCGAGATGATTGACCGGATCGCCAGCCGAAATTCCGCCGTCGATCGCAAGCGTCGCGCCAGTGATCTGCGCCGCCCGGTCGCTGGCGAGGAACACCGCGGCCTCGGCGACGTCCTTCGGCACGCCGTCGCGCTTGAGCGGCTTGTTCGAATCCCAGACCGGCTTCATCACCTGCTCGATGCGCTCGGCCGTTTCCTGTTCGACGGCGCTCTCGTACATCTTGTGGATCGGCGAGCGGATATGCCCGGGAACAAGGCAGTTCACGCGGATGCCATATTGCGCCAGATCGATCGCGAGCGACTTGGTGAGGTGGATCACCGCCGCCTTGGACGCGCGGTAACTCATCAGCGCGACGCCCGCCATCAGCCCCGCGATCGAGGCATTGTTCAGGATCACGCCGCCGCCATGATCCTTCATATACCGTGCGGCGCGCTGCGAACCCGCCATCACGCCGAACAGATTGACGTCGATCACCTGGCGGAAGGTGCTCAGGTCATCGTCGAGGAAGTGCGGCACGCGGGCACCGGAAATTCCGGCATTGTTGAACATGATGTCCAGCCCGCCGAACCGCTCGACCGCCAGGTCGACCAGCGCCTGGATATCGTCCACCTGCGAAACATCGGCATGCGCATAGACGGCGGCGTCGCCCAGCCGGTCGGCCAGCGCGTTGCCGGCATCGTCGCTGACATCGGCGATGACGACTTTCGCGCCCTGTGCCACGAACATTTCGCACGAAGCCAGGCCGATACCGCCCGCCCCGCCGGTGACGATCGCCACCTTGCCGGCAAGATCCTGAACCAAGCTACTCTCCCGCTCAGCGGCGCGTGAAGGTGATCGGCAACTGCTCGATCGAATGCGTTGCGACCGTCGGCAGATAGCGGATGTCCTCCACGGCAATGCCGAGCTTGAGATTGTCGAGCCGCTTGACCACCTCACGCGCGGCGACGCGGATTTCCATCCGCGCCAGTGCCAGCCCGATGCAGCGATGCGGCCCGCCGCCGAACGCGACATGCTTGCCCAGATTCGGGCGATCCATGTTGAACTCGCGCGGGCATTCGAACATTTCGGGCTGATCGTTGGCAGAGGCGTACATCAGCAGCAGATGCGCCCCTTCGGGCAAGGTCACGCCGCCGACTTCGACTTCCTTGGTTGTCATCCGCGAAAGGCCCCGCACCGGCGGTTCGATGCGCAGCAGCTCCTCGACGAAGCGATTCATCAGCCGGTCGTCATCGACCGAATTCTGAAGTGTTTCCAGCACCTTGGGCTGAGTCGACAGAATGTACATGAGGTTGGTCATCGCCGTCGCGGTAGTCTCATTCCCCGCGATCATCAGCGCGCGGACCAGCGACACGACCTCCTTGAAGGTAAGCCGCGGATTGTCCGGGTCGTCGGTCTCCGCATGGACCAAGTCGGAGATCATGTCTTCCTTGGGATTGGCTTCGCGATCCTTGACCTCGCCGATCAGGAAATTCTGCAGCTCGCAGATATCCTTGGCATTCTCGATCATCTGCTCGCGATTCTGCATCCGACCGATCTGCTGCGTCACCGCATAGGACCATTTGCTGATCTTCTCTGCGTTGTACTGCGCGATGCCGAGCTGGTCGCAGATGACGCGGATGGTAATCGGAACCGCGAAATCCTTCACCGCGTCGCACTGCCCCTTGTCGGCAAAGCCTTCGATGATGTCGGCGACGATTTCGTGCGTGCCCGGTTCGAGCGCCTTCACCCGGTGCGCCGAAAAGGCGCTGTCCATCAGTTTGCGGATGCGGGAGTGATAGGGCGGATCGGACATGATCGCGTCGGGGAAATAGCCGCCGCCGTCACGCTCGAGAATCTGCTCGAATTCCTCGAAAAAGCCCTTGGCGTACTGCGCCTTGTAGCCCTTCTCGACCGAAAAGGTGATCGGGTCGCGCTGGACCTGCTGAATATCCTCCCAGCGGGAGATCAGGTACATGCCCAGCTTGGGATCGAAATGCACCGGATCCTCCGATCGCATCGCCGCATAATAATCGGCCGGGTGCGCCGAAATATCGGGATCGATCAGCGATCCCTGCGACAGCAGGGTTTCGGGATCGGCATGGGCGGGGCAGCCGGTGCCCGGCTTGGTGTCGGTCGTGGGTGCAACCATGATCTGGTCCTTTCGCCTTATTCGGCCGCCTGCGGAACGCGCTCGGACATCAGCGCTTCCATGCTCAGCATCTTGGTGGTGGTCCAGCCGCCGTCGAGCGCGATCGACTGGCCGTTGATGTAGCTGCCTTCGTCCGACGCGAGGAAATAGACGAGGTTGGCGACGTCGCTGACGGTGCCTTCGCGGTTCATCGGCGTCATTTCGTGATTGAGCCTGCGGAACGGCGCCGCTTCCCACACCGCGTCGGTCATGTCGGTGCGGATCACGCCCGGCGCGACCAGATTGGTGCGGATGCCCTGCAGCCCGTAATCGGCGGCAAGGCTCTGCGTCAGGCCGACCATCCCGGCCTTGACCGCGCAATAGGCGCCGCCGCCCGCGCCGCCGACGAGGCCGAAGGTCGATCCGATATTCACGATCGCGCCGCCATCGGTCATTGCCGGGATGGCTTCGCGGGCGAAACGGAACGGCGCCTTGAAACTGGTGTCGATCACTTCGTCGAGCGTCGCGTCATCGGTTTCGTGCGCAAAGCCCCATTTGCCCGATCCGGCATTGTTGACCAGTGCGTCGAGCCGCCCGAAACTGTCCATTGCAGTCTTCACTGCCGCCACCGGCACCTGCGGATCGGTGACGTCGCCGACGCAGATCGCCACTTCGGCGGTGCCGGCAAGCGATTCCTTCAACGCCTCGAGCCGTTCCTTGCGGCGCGCCACCCCGACGATGTTCCAGCCGGCCGCGGCAAAGCGCCGCGCGATCGCATCGCCGATGCCCGCGCTCGCGCCGGTAATCAGTACGACCGGCTTATCCGATTTCTGTGTCGCTGCCATGCCTCGTCCATCTCCTGTTTCATATCGTCGGCGATCGACGCCGGTGCGGATCGCTCTTTCGGCCCCTGCACTAATCGCTTCGCCGCGCCCGGTGCCATCGGAAACGGGCGGGCGCGCGCTTCTGGCGTACTGCGAGCAAAAGGAATTTCAGCCAGCGGCAAGGGTTCGGGCAAGCCCTTGCCGCTTCTTATCGTTCCCACGATGCAAGCCGCGCATCTCCTGCGCAGGCGGTTCGCGTTGCAGCCCCAGTCATTGCCGTGGGCGACATCAGGCATAGGGTCGCCGAGCCGATAAACGGAACAAAAGGCCCGAACGGAACGCAACGATTCCGACGGCCAGGGGAGAGAGAATGAAGACCCAGAACGCCAGTGCGAACCGTGGCGCGTTTCGGCGCGCCGCCCTTTGCTCGTCCGCGCTTGTCCTGGCCGCGACGCTTCCGGTCGAAGCCGCCGCCCAGGACGCCGACCAGACCGAGAGCAGCGAACCCGCCGCGCAGCAGGCTGCCGAGATCGTCGTCACCGCGCGCCGCCGCGACGAAAGCCTGTCGAACGTTCCGATCGCGATCACCGCGCTGGGCGCCGACGATCTGGTCGCGCGCGCGGTGACGACTGACGCCGATCTGCAGCGCACCGTGCCGGGCCTCACCATCCGGCAGACGCAGGGCAACAACTCGCTCACCTATTCGCTGCGCGGGCAGAGCGCGGACATCTTCTCCGGCTCGCCTTCCGCCGTCGTCACCTATCTCAACGAAGTGCCGATGCCGGTCAGCGGCGCCTCCAGCTTCTTCGACCTCGAATCGGTGCAGGTGCTGAAGGGACCGCAGGGCACGCTGTTCGGCCGCAACGCCACCGGCGGCGCGGTGCTGTTCACCTCGGCGCAGCCGACCGACCGGCTCGAAGGCTTCGCGCGCGCCAAATACGGCAATTACGACCGTACGGAAGTCGAAGGCGCGCTCAACGTGCCGATGGCCGACGGCAGGGTGCTGGTGCGCGGCGCGTTCAACCTGACCTATGCCGACGGCTATATCGACAATCTCTATACCGGCGAGACGCTGGGCAACATCAATCGCGAAAATGCGCGCCTGAGCGTCACGCTGAAGCCGAGCGAGACCATCAGCAACACCACGATGGTCCAGTACAGCAACAGCCAGGGCACCAATACCGGCGCCTCCTATACCTGGAGCGTCTATCAGTGCGGCGAGACCAATAACGGCTTCGCGCTGAGCTGCGGCGCGGGGCTGCTGTTCGGGCCGAGCCTCGACAGCCAGCTCGGGGCGGGCGCGTGGGCGAACTATCTCGCGACCCATCCCAACGCCTATGCACCGGGGTTGCTCGATTACGTCAACGAACAGCGGCGCCTGGGCCCGTACAAGACCAATCACCCCGGCGGGGCGGACCATTTCGGCGAGCAGTGGATCGTCACCAACATCACCGAGGCCGATCTCGGATCGGGGCTGACGCTGCGTAACGTCTTCGGGCTGGTCGACAGCTATACCGACAGCAACCAGCCGCAGCTCGGCGCCCCCTATGCCACGATCCTCACCGCCAATGCGGCGATCGGCGAAGCGGGCAATGTCGACGATCTGCGCTCCTGGACCGAGGAGGTTCAGCTGCTGGGCGAAACCGGCGCGCTGGAATGGATCGTCGGCTTCTACATGCAGCGCCAGCGGGTCAACACGCTCTATCCGCAGACCTATTTCGATCTCGGCCTGCCCGCATTCGGCCTGCCCGCCTATGCGGCCAACAATTTCCGCACCAAGAACGACGTCAACGCAGTCTATGCGCAGGGCACCTACGACTTCACCGACGCGCTCAGCCTGACGGCGGGCATTCGCTACACCTGGGAAAAGGTGCACGGCGTCCAGCTGTCCCGGTCGGACAATTTCGGTCCGCCCGAACAATCGCGCCTCTATCAGGACCCCAGTTGGGAAGTCGGCCTGCAATATCAGGCGACTCCCGAACTGCTTGTATATGCCAAGACGCGCGGCAGCTTCCGTTCGGGCGGCTATAACGGCACGCTCGATCCGGCGGCGCCCTATCTGACCCCCGGCGCCAATTTCTTCGAACCGGAAACCACCGAGGACATCGAAGCCGGCGTCAAATATTCGGGCTATCTGTTCGGCCGCCCGGCGACGTTCAACCTTGCCGGCTATATCCAGTGGATCCACGACGTGCAGCGCGTCGAATTCCCGGATCCCGACGGTCCGGCGGGTCCGCTGGCGTCGATCGCCATCACCACCAACGTTCCCGAGGAACGCGTGCAGGGCATCGAGGCCGAAGTCTCGTTCATGCCGACCGACTGGCTGCGGCTCGGCGGTCAGCTCGCGCTCACCGATGCCGAGTTCACCGACAATCAGGTGACTCTGTTCGGCGTCAACTATGCCTATGGCCCGGTCGGCGACACCCCGGAAGCCTCGGGTACCGGCTGGGCCGAAGTGTTCGTCCCCACCGGCGGTTCGGGCGAAATCACGCTGCGCGGCGAAGTCTATGCGCAGTCGAGCCAGTATTTCTCGAACGCCGCGAACAGCCTCGCACCGCGCACCGAACTGCCCGGCTATGCGCTGGTCAACGGCCGGCTGAGCTGGAACCAGATCGGCGGAAGCAATTTCTCCGCCGCGGTGTTCGGCGAGAATCTGCTCGACGAGGAATATTTCGTCGGCGGCATGCAGCTTGCCGTGGCGCTGGGCCATAACGGCGCGGTGGTCGGCAAGCCGCGCATGTACGGCCTCGAACTTTCCTATCGCTTCTGACGGCAATGCGGGCGGCGGGCGCGGCACTGTCCGCCGCCTGGCGCCCGCTCCGTTCAAGAAAGGTGCCAGCCTGGCCGCAGCACCCGGCATGAGTCATCGCCGTGGCGATAGGTGCAAATTCGTGCCTCGTGTATGCCTCATGCTATTGTCGCAAAAGCCGCCGATAAGAGCGCGTCTGAGAGGATAGCCCGAAGATGCCAGTACTGGCTTTCGATATGACGAACGCGAACTATGAATCGCGCCGATTCGAGTTTCGCGGCGAGAACAACACCGAATATTATGACGGCGACCTCGAATTGCTGTCGACGCGCGACGTCGATATCCGCATCGAGAAGAGCCTCGCCGGCGAATACGGAATCTACAAGGAAACCTCGCGGGTCGGCCTCGCCTTCCGGCGAAGCTGGTCGCACATCCGCAACGACAAGACCAATCTGACGGTCTTCTGGTTCCTGCGGCGCGGCCAGATCACCATTTCGCAACCCGGCGGCCGCTATGTCGTCAATCCCGACGAATGCGCCGTGACGCGATCGGACAAGGCGCTGTACATGGAACTGACGCCCGATGCCGACGGCGTGATGGAAGTGATGCATGTCGTCGTGCCGAGCCACAAACTCTATGCCGTGCTCGGCGACAATGTGGAGCTTGGCCGCCCCTTCCCCACCTCTACCGGCGACCTGTTCCTTGCCGAGCGCGTCTTCTCGCTGCTGTTCGAACAGGACGACCAGGTAGATCCGGCGACTGCCGAACAACTGGTCGATACGCTGCTCGCCGATGTCGGGCGGACGATCGCCGGACTGAGCGACAACGGCACGCGCCGCTGCTCGATCGCCGATCGCCGCGTGGCGGACATCACGCGCTACATCAACCAGCATTTCGCCAATCCCGATCTCAACGCGAAGATGGTGGCCGACAGCTGCGGCATTTCGCTGCGCTATCTCTGCCACGTCCTCAAGAAGAGCGACCTGAGCTTCTCGCACCTTGTCTGGGAACGCCGGATGACGACCGCGCATGACTGGCTGAAGGACGCCAAGATGCAGCATCATTCGATCAGCGAGATCGCCTATCTGGTCGGCTTCAAGTCGAGCGCGCATTTCAGCCGCATGTTCAAGATGCGCTACGGCGTCGCCCCGCGCGAGTTCCGCAACAGCGAGCTGGAAGCGGCCAGCGGCACCGCCGAGATTGACGACACCGTCAACTGACGGACGCCGCGCGTCAGGCCTCGACTTCGATCCAGTCGTCGACCACGCGAACTGGATAGACCGCGATCGGCTGTTTCGCGGGCGGATTCATTGCCTTTCCCGTCGCCAGGTCGAACCGCGCGCCATGCACGGGGCACGAAATCCAGCCGCGGCGCATCAGGCCGCACTCCAGCTTTTCATCGGCATGCGAGCAGATGTTCGATACCGCGTGAATCGTGCCGTTGGTATGGCACAGCAGGATCGACTTGCCGTTGATTTCAACCGGCTTCTTGCTGTTCGGTTCAAGCTCGCTTGCCGGGAGCGCGCGGGTATAGGCGGGTTCTGTCATGCCGGTATCTGTATCGTTTGCTTTCAGGCTATGCCACGGCTCCTAGCATGGTGCCGCCCCGGCGATATGACGCCATGCGCAGTCCCGCTTGCCTGTGGCATGAAATAGGCCGGGCGCGATCCGCTGCTCGCCCTGTGCTCCCCATGCAGCGTAACTTGCCGGATATGGCACCGGCCCTTTCGGCAGCTTGCTGCAATGCACCCATCGTCCTAGCCGAAGGGTGGACAGCGCTTGCCGCCACGGGAGATGGGCATGAATCGCGACCGCCGCATCGTCGCGGACCAGTTGAACACCGAAGGCCGCCCGGCAAAACGCGGGACGCGGATCGATCTGGGCATGAGCCTGTCGGTCTACAGCCGCACCCGCGACGGAACGCTGGTGGAGATACAGGACACCGGCGCACCCGCCGATCCGAACAACATCGGTGATCCGATGATTCATCTCGATACGTGGCCGACCGAACAATGACGGCGTATATCGCAGGAAACGGGTGCCCCTCCGGCAGCGCGCGAAACGCGAAGCCGCGGGAACAGGAAATCGGCGCCAAAAAGGATGCTGGAAAGGACCGTTCATGTCGTTTGAACTGAACCGCAAACTCGCCGCGAAGCGCGATCCCCTGCCAACCTCGGCGAATATCGATCCCGTCACCGCCGCCATCATCCGCGGCGCATTCGACACCGTTTCGTTCGAGGCCGCTACGTTCCTCGGCCGCGCGGCATCCTCGCCGATCATCAACCAGTCGAACGAGCGCAACGCCGCGATCATCGACGCGCATGGGCGCCTCGCCGCCTGCTCGATCGGCACCCCGCACCTCACTTTCGTCTCGCAGCTCACTGTCCGCTACGGACTCGAACATCGCGAGGACTATGACTGGGGGCCGGGGGACATCTTCCTCGGCAACGATCCCGATCATGGCGGCGGCCATTTGCCCGACTATAACGTCTATGCGCCGGTCTATGACGATGACGGCGAGCTGGTACTCGTCCAGGCGCTGCAGGCGCATCAGGGCGATACCGGCGGCAAGGACCCCGGCGGCTTTACCCTCGAAGCGACCGACATCTTCACCGAAGGCCTCGCCATTCCGTGCATCAAGCTCGCGCATCGCGGCGAAAAGCGGCGCGACGTCATCAACCTCGTCGAGCGCAACAACCGCTTCCCTACTTTCGCGGGCGATCTCGCCGCGATGATGGGGGCGGTTCAGCATTCGGTGAAGCTGCTTCAGGCGATCATCCGCAAATGGGGCACCGACAAGGTCAAGGCGGCGATCAACTACAATATCGCCCACACCGAGGAGCGTTTCCGCCAGGAAGTGGCGAGCTGGCCCGACGGCGAATATCCCGCGACGGTGTGGATCGACCATGACACGCAGGGGACCAAGGACATCAAGGTCCAGCTCTGCTGCACCGTGAAGGGCGATCAACTCACCGTCGACTTGACCGGCACCGACGACCGGCAGGAACTGGTCGGCGTGTGGAACACTTTCGGCAATACGCGCAGCTACATCATGACGCAGCTCGCCGCCGCCATCGATCCGACGATCATCAAGAATGAAGGCATGTTCGACGCGGTCGAGATGATCATTCCCGAAGGCTGCATCGCGCACCCGCCGCCCAACAAGCCCGCCGCACTGGGCTCGTTCCACCCGGCATGCGAAATCACCGAGGCGGTGTGCGTCGCATTGTCGCAGGTCGTGCCCGAACGCTCGGCGCCGCAGGTCTACAAGATCGGCATGCCCAACGCCGTGATCGGCTTCAAGGACGGCCAGATGTGGATGGACCAGGGCGTCGATTGCCGGACGATGGACACCAGCGCGGTCAAGGGCATCGACGGCTGGGGCAGCTGCCCCAACGCGCTCGGCAACCTCCTGCTTTCCGAAGCCGAGGACGCCGAAAGCCGCTTCCCGATCATCAATATCAGCCGCGAAATGACGCAGGACACCGAAGGCGCGGGCAAATGGCGCGGCATGCCGGGCAGCCTCAACGTCAAGCAGGTGCTCGAACCGACCACGGCGATGGCGTGGATGGTCTCGGCCGCCCACCCGCTGCGCGGCATGTGCGGCGGCGACGATGCCAGCCCTTATGGCAACACCTTCGAACTGGGCAGCGAGAATGAGCGCGAGATCGAACTCACCGCGCTCGCGCAGCTCCCCGCCGATGCCGTCATCGCCTATCAGCATGGCGGCGGCGCGGGCTTCTCGCCGGCGATCGAACGCGATCCCGAAGCGGTGAAGGAGGATGTGCTCGACGAATATATCAGCGTGGCACGCGCCCGCGAGAAGTACGGCGTCGTGCTGACCGGCAGCCTCGAAAACTACGACCTCGCGGTCGATGTCGAAGCGACCGAGAATCTGCGCGCGGAAATGGCGCTGCCGGTCGCGGCGGAATAATCGGAACGACAAGAAAGGGCGCGGCCGAGCCTCAATAATCTTCGTCATGCTGAACTTGTTTCAGCATCCACCAGGCCGCCGGCACCAGCGCCTGTTGGTCGGTGGACCCTGAAACAAGTTCAGGGTGACGACGTGTGAAACGGGGATGGCCAAGCGCCCGAACAAGCAAACACACTCCCGGGGGAGCAAACTGATGGGTTATCGCGTCGGCATCGATATCGGCGGCACGTTCACGGACTTCTCGCTGCTCAAAGGCACCGATGTTGTCCTCTACAAGAACCTCACCACGCCCGAGGATCGCTCGCTCGGCGTGATGAGCGGGCTTGAAAAGCTCGCCGAGATGGAGGGCCTGTCGCTTGCCGATTTCATGGGCCGGTGCGACGCGATCGTCCACGGCACCACCGTTGCCGACAACACGCTGATCGAAATGAACGGCGCGCTGACGGGCCTGATCACCACCGAGGGCTTTCGCGACGAGATGGAATATCGCCGCGGGTTCAAGGAAGACATCTGGGATCTGCGCCTGACGCCGCCCAAGCAGATCACGCCGCGCCGCCGCCGCCTGACCGTGCCCGAGCGCATCCTGCACGACGGTACGGTCCACAAGCAGCTCGACGAGGATGCGGTCCGCGAGGCCTGCCGCCGCCTTTCCAAGCAGGGCGTCGAATCGGTCGCGATCTCGCTGCTCTTCTCCTTCGTCAATCCTGCGCACGAAAAGCGTGTCGCGGAGATCGTCGCCGAGGAAATGCCCGGCATACTCATCTCGAAGAGCCATGAGGTTCTCCCGCGCCAGCCCGAATATGACCGCACCTCGACCACGGTGGTGAACGCCTATGTCGCGCCGCGCGTCGCCTCCTATCTCGACCGTCTGGTCGAGCGCGTCTGCGAAGCTGGGTACACCAACCAGCTGATGGTGATGCAGGCTTCGGGCGGCGTGATGACCGTCGACTATATCGAAGGCGCGCCGATCCGCGTGCTGGCGAGCGGCCCGGCGGGCGGCGTCATCGGCTCGGCGCATGTCGGCACCGCCAAGGGCTATCCCAACATCCTGTGCGTCGACATGGGCGGGACAAGCTACGATATCTCGCTGGTGCAGGACGGCGCCGCACCGGCCGAAGCCGGCTGGAACATGCACCACCGCTATCTCGTCGGCGTGCCGATGGTGAAGGTGGAAACGCTGGGCGCGGGCGGCGGCTCGATCTGCCACGTCAACGCAGGCGCGCTCGAAGTCGGCCCCGCCTCTGCCGGCTCCGAACCCGGCCCGATCTGCTATGGCCGCGGCGGCACCAGCCCGACCATCACCGACGCGCTGGTCATGCTCGGCATCCTCTCGACCGATGAAGGCTTTGCCGGCGGCAGCTTCTCGCTGACCCGCAAGGGAGTCGACGAAGCGTTCGAAACACTCGCCCGCGAAATGGGCTATTCGGCCGAGGAAGCCGCGTTCGATTGCTGGCGCGTCGTCAACGCCAATATGAGCCAGGGCGTGCGCCGCATCACCGCGGGCAAGGGCATCGATCCGCAGGACATGATCATGCTCGCCTATGGCGGCAACGGCCCCGTCTTCGCCGCGATCCAGGCCGAGGATCTGGGCATCGAAAAGGTGCTCGTCCCCAAGGCATCGCCGACCTTCTCCGCGCTCGGCACACTCGTCGCCAATCCGACGATCGACGAGGAACGCTCGTACGTTGCGCCCGCCAATGCGCTCGACACCGCCAGGCTCAAGGAGCTGTGGAAGGAACTCGGCGACCGCGCCGAGAAATATCTCACCGCCGCGCGCTTCGCCAAGGGCGACATCCAGGCCAATTATCAGCTCAACATGCGCTATCCCGGCCAGAATTTCGCGCTGACCTTCGACATCAGCGACGGCCGGGCGCTCGGCGATCTCGACTGGGTCGATGACGGCATCGGCGCGAAAGCGATCGAACTGTTCAACGCGCGGCACATGGAAGAATACGGCCATATCCGCGAATATGAGGTGCCCGAGGTTATCGGCGTCCGCCTCGCCACCTATGTCGAAACCGCCTCGCCCGCGGTGCTTCAGGGCACCAGCGCGGCGCCCAAGCCGGCCAAGCCCGCCAAGACGCGCCGCGCCAATCTCGGCACCGGGTTCAAGGATACCGATATCTATCTCGGCGCCGATCTGGCGCCCGGAAACTTCATTGTCGGCCCGGCGGTGATCGAGGAAACGTTCACCACGATCGTCGTCTATCCCGGCTGGAAGGCCTCGGTCGACGATGCGGGCGACTATCTGCTGACCAAACAGGGCTGAGCCGCACCGCGATGGAGCCCGCGCAGCTCGAGGCCGATGGCTGGCGCAAGTTCGATCCGCCGGGCTTTTCGGGTTCGGTCGGCCCCTATTGGCGGCGCGGATCGGGCGACACGCTGGAAATCGGCATCGTCGCGGGCGAGCACATCTCGAACCGGCATATCGGCAGCGTCCACGGCGGTGCGCTGATGACCTTTTGCGACGTCGCCTTTGGTGTCGCCGTGGTCGAAGCGCTCGGCCACGCCCGCTGCGCGACGACGCAATTGCAGGTGCAGTTCGCCTCGCTTGCGAAAATGGGCGAGTTCGTCGTCGCGAGGCCCGAAATCGTGCACCGCACCTCGCGGATGCTATTCATGCGCGGCCTGGTGGGGAGCGAGAGCCGCACCGTCGCGAGCGCCGAGGGAATATGGAGCGTCCTGCGCGCACCGGGCGAGGATGCCAGCAAAGGGTAAGGCCTGCCCTCCGCCAACTATGATCGTCATGCTGAACTTGTTTCAGCATCCACTGGGCCACAGACGCTAACGTAGCAGCTCAAGCGGCGCCGTCGCGCACACCCCGCAAGCCTGGTACCGGCAGCACAGTGGACCCTGAAACAAGTTCAGGGTGACGGTTGCGTCTGGTTGATGCGGTTACACTCCGCACCCCACCTCACGCGAAATCATACGGCCCACCGCGCTCCAGCGCCGCCTGATACGCCGGTCGCGCATGGATCTTCTCCAGCCACGCCTTCGTATTCGGCCGCCCCTTGAGCCCATCCATCCGCGCCGCCGCGAATTCGAGCGGGAAGCTCATCATCACGTCGGCAGCCGTGAACTCCTGCCCGGCGAACCAGGGCCGCTTGCCCAGCTCGGCCTCGATGAAATCGAGATGCACCTTCACCAGCGGCGCCAGCTTCTTCTGGATCGGCTTGCCGAGCAGCGGTACCATGCCGACGACCATCGTCATCAGCAAATTGGTCATCACCGACCCTTCGGCATAGTGCAGGAAATAGCGATAGCGCAGCACCGATTGCCGATCGCCCGGCGCGCCGAGCCGCCCGTCGGCCTTTTCGACCAGATATTCGATGATCGCCCCGGTCTCCGCGATCGTGTTCTCGCCATCCTGGATGATCGGCGACTTGCCGAGCGGATGGATGCGGCGCAGTTCGGCGGGCGCCGCCATCGTCTTGGCGCGCGCATAATGCTGCACCTCATAGGGCAGCCCCAGTTCCTCGAGCAGCCAGAGGACGCGCTGCGAGCGCGAATTTTCCAGATGGTGGACGATGATCATGGGGCTTCCTCCCTCTCTTTACTGCCTTGGTTCCTCCCCCGGAGGGGGAGGGGAACCGCGAAGCGGTGGAGGGGTATTGGCCTCCTGCGGCAGCGCTTGCGGCTCCTACCCCTCCACCATGCTCCGCATGGTCCCCCTCCCCTTCCAGGGGAGGAACTTACCCAAGCGCCTAGCACGCAGGCTTGCCGCTCACAGCAAGTTGATACCAATCTTGCCGAAAAAGCCCCCGCTTTCGAGGTGATGCATCGCATCTACCAGCCGGTCTAGGTCATAGACCATATCGACCACCGGCCGGATCGCATGTGCGGCGGCAAAGGCGAGCATCGCCTCATGCGCGCCGCGATTGCCGACGCTGATCCGCGCGATCATATGGCCGATTTCCTCGTCCTTGCCCCAGCTGAAGGTGCCGTCGAGCATCCCGATCCCGGCGACGATCCCGCCTTCGTTGAGCAGCGCGGCGGACTCTTCGATCGCCCCCGTCCCGACGACATCGACCAGGATATCGACGCCGCCGCCGATCGCTTCGCGCACCGCGCCCGGCCAGTCGCTCTCGGTCCGGTAATTGACGCCGACATCGGCGCCGAGCGCCTTCGCCCGCGCCAGCTTCGCGTCGGAGGACGAGGTGATCGCCACTTTCGCCCCTGCCGCCTTCGCCCATTGCAGCGCCGCGATCGAAACCCCGCCGGTCCCCTGCAGCAACACCCATTCGCCCGCCTTGATCGGCCGCACCGCGAACAGCGCGCTCCACGCCGTCAACCCCGCGCAGGGCAGCGTCGCTGCCTCCAGATCACCGAGCGTATCGGGCAAGCGGACCAGGCTCTCCGCGTCGAAAATCCCGGCATTGCGCGCCACCCCATCCATCGACCCGCCGAGCATCCGCTGCGGATCGGGCGGCCCGTCGATCCAGCCCTGCGCGAAAAGCGGGCTGACGCGGTCGCCCGGCGCGACGCGATTCACGCCCTCGCCCACCGAAGTCACAACGCCCGCCGCGCAGGAAAGCGGCACGAACTCGGGCTCCTTGGCGAGGCCGGGGATCAGCCCCTTCACCATGATCAGGTCGCGATAATTGAGCGTCGCGGCGGTCAGGCGGACCAGCGCTTCGCCCGGCCCCGGCTCGGACGGATCGTCGATCTCGCGAATTTCCACCGCGTCGATTCCCGCGCCGCCCTTGCCATATGCCGCTTTCACCGTGTCACGCCCTCCGCCACCAATCGTTCGCGCTCGGCATCGTCGATGCCCAGAATCTCCCCGAAGACATAGGCATTATGCTCGCCGAGGGAAGGCGCGCCGTCGGTGATTTCCGCGCCACCGGTCATCCGCCAGGACGGCCCGATGATCGGCTTCGCATTCCCCGCGCCATCGACCGTCATCGGATAGAATTCGCGACCCCAGAAATGCTCGTCTGCGATCAGATCGACCGAATTGGCGCTCTTCGCCGCCGGAACGCCCGCGCCCTGCAGCTTCTCGGCGAGCGCCTTTGCGTCCTGCGAACGCGTCCAGTCGGTGATCAGCGCGTCGAGCGCGTTCTCATTGGCCTTGCGGTCGGCGAGCGTCGCGAACCGCGCGTTATCGCCGAGCCCAAGCAACCCCGCCAGCGTTCCCCACTGCGCATCGTTCGCCGCGGAAATCGCGATCCAGTCATTGCCCGAACAGCGATAGACGCCATGCGGCGCCATCTCGGCATGGGCATTGCCGTCGCACGCCGCGATGCGACCGTTGAGGCTGTAGTCCATGAAGCTGTCGCCGATCATGCTCGTCATCGCTTCGACTGCCGAAACGTCGATGAATTGCCCCTCGCCGGTCCGCTTTCGATGGTTGAGCGCGACCAGCGCAGCGAATGCCGCAGCCGTACCGAACGTAGAATCGGCATAGCGGACATTCATTCCCTGCGGCGTCTCCCCGGCATAGCCGACCAGGCCGCTCAGCCCGCCCAGCGCGACGAAACAGGGCGCATAGCCGGTCTGGTTCGCAAGCGGCCCGTCATTGCCGTACATCCCCATCGACACCAGAATGACGTCCTCGCGCAAAGCCTTGAGCGCCGCATAGTCGAGCCCCAGCCGCTTCATCGCGCCGGGCCGGAGATTTTCGACGACGATATCGCATTCGGCGATCAACCGCTTGAGCAGGCCCATCCCCTCGGGCGACTTCATGTTGATCTGACAGCTCAGCTTCTGCGGATTGACCGACTGAAACCCCGGCGCCTGATTGATGTCGTCGACGCCGTAGAAACGCGTGACGTCGAGCGAGCCTTCGCTTTCCACCTTGATCACTTCGGCACCCAGAAAGGCGAGCTGCTTGCCCGTTTCCGGCCCTGCCCAGACCTTGGTGAGTTCGAGGACGCGGACCCCCGCGAGCGGCCCGCCGCGTTGCTTCAGGCTCATGCGTTCGCTCCTTCGTCCAATAGTGCATCGTGCTCGCCGAGCATCGGCGCCGCGCGGTCCAGCACGGCAGGCGTCGCGCTCATCCGATAGGGCACGCCGGGATAGCGCCGCGTGCCGAGCACGGAATGCGCCACTTCCTCGAAATAGCCGCGATGCGCGAGCTGCGGCGATCGCTCCAGATCATCGGCATTGTTGAGCGGGACGAGCGTCAGCCCCAGCGCCTGCGCCTTCTCCGCCGCTTCGTCCTTGCCCTCGCCCTTCAGCCACTCGACGATCGCCCCGCGCACCTGCGCGATCCGCTCGGGGCTAAGCCCGCGTTCGAGCCAGTTGTCGGGATAGGCCTGCGCCCATTCGGGATTGCCGGTCAGTGTCTTGATCGCTTCCCAATGCGTCGGCGCCGACGCGAAGATATAGACGAAGCCGTCGCGGCACGGGAAAATTCCCGCCGGCCCGCCGAGATCGAACCGCGTGCGCTCCTCGCCCACATCCATTTCGCCCGCGACCATCTGCGCCAGCACATAATCTACGCGCGACGCCAGGGTCTCCTGCATCGAGATATCGATAAAGGTCCCGCGCTCCTCGCGGCCGAACAGCGCGGCGGCGACGCACATCGCGCCGTCGAGCCCGCCTTCATAGCTCGGCAGGAACCGCCCCGCCCCTTTCAGCGGCGGCTTGTCCGGGTCTGCGCCGCTAGGCGTGTGATAGCCCCAGCCGCTCGCCTGCATCACGGTCAGGTCCGTCGCGTGCCGCCGTTCGGGCGGCGCCGACTGGCCGAACGGGGTGATCGAACAGGCGATCAGCTGCGGAAATTTCTCGGCAAGCGCCTGCGCATCGAGGCCCATCTCGGCAAGCCAGCCCGGCGCATGATCGTCGATCAGCACATCGGCTTTGGCGAGCAATGCACCCAGCGTCTCGCGCCCCGCCGCATCGCCCAGATCGAGCGCCACCGACCGTTTGTTGGTGTTGAGATACGCAAACAGCCCGCTCCGCTCGGCGCCCGGTTCGTCATCCAGAAACGGCCCCATCGCGCGGGTCGGGCTGCCGCTGCCGGGCCGTTCGATCTTGATGACTTCGGCGCCGAAATCGGCAAGCAGCTTGCCGCAATATTCGCCGGCGACCGCTTCGGCGATCTCGACGACCCGGACATGGTTCAGCGCAGACAAAAGCGGCTCCTCTCAACTCGTTTTTCGCTGTTTGACACGGGGCCGCGGCGCGACACACCCGCGCGCTTGTCCCCGGTTGAATCGATAACAGCCGCAAACGGCACTGATGCGCAAGCATCGCAAGAGGCGGTCGAAGCCGCCCGCGGCGCCCGCTAGTCTGCGAACCAAATCAAATCGAAGGATGAGGGAGCAGGAATGGCCGAAACGCATGACGTGATCGTGGTGGGCTCCGGCGCGGCGGGTCTTTCCGCAGCACTGCGCGCCCGCGAACTGGGCCTCGACGTGCTGGTCGTGGAAAAGGCGCACAAGATCGGCGGCACGTCCGCCACGTCGGGCGGCGTCGCCTGGATCCCGAACAACGGCCTGAACGGCACCACCGACACGCGCGAGGAAACGCTCGAATATCTCGACGCGGTGATCCAGGGTCCGGTCAATCGCGCCCGGCTCGAAGCCTATGTCGATACCGGCGCGGAAATGCTGAAGTTCATGGGCGATCAGGGGATCAACTTCATCCCCATGCCCTGGCCCGATTATTTCGCCGAAATGCCCGGATCGCGGATGGACCGCAGCTGCGTCCTGCCGATGTACGACGCGCGCAAGCTCGGCGACAAATTCCCGCTGGTCCGCGATCAGTATCCGCGCTTCAAGCTGTTCAACCGCTATGCGATGAACCTGGAGGAAACCTTTGCGATCGCCGCCCGCTCCAAGGGCTGGAAGCGCAAATTCGCCAAGGTGATCAGCCGCTACTGGATGGATCGCAGCACCCGCGCCTTCACCAAGCGCGACCGCAATTTCGTGTCGGGCAACGCACTGATCGGCCCGATCCTCGAAAAGCTGATCGAAAAGGGCGTCGAGATTCGCACCGAAACCGCGCTCGAAGAGCTCACCTTCACCGACGGCAAGGTATCGGGCGCCACGGTCAGCCAGTTCGGCACGAAATATGACATCGAGGCACGCCACGGTGTCGTCATCGCGGCGGGCGGCTTCGAATGGAGCCAGGAACTGCGCGACCGTTTCTATCCGGTGAAAACCTCGATCTTCTGGTCGAGCACCCCGCCGGGCGCCAATACCGGCGGCGCGCTGATCGCCGCCGAAAAGCACGGCGCGGCGACCGAACATACCGAGGAAGGCTGGTGGGCGCCGACCATGATCCTGCCCGCGCCCAGCTCGTCCAACTTCCAGGAAGTGCATCAGGCGATCTTCGACGTCGGCCGCCCCGGCGCGGTGTGCGTCAATCGCAACGGCGACCGCTTCGTCAACGAAAGCTGCAGCTATGACCGCTTCGGCGCGGGGATGGTGGCGGACCAGAAGAAAACCGGCGCCAACACCCCCTGCTGGATGGTGTTCGACAAGGCGTTCCGCGACAAGTTCACCGCCGGCGGCATCCTTCCCACCGCGATCATGTCCGACAAGTCGATCCCGGTCGACTGGTGGGATCATTATGTGTTCAAGGCCGATACGCCGGGCGAACTGGCGAAGAAGCTCAACCTCGATCCCGCCAAGCTGGAGGACGTGGTCAAGCGGATGAACGACTATGCCGCCAAGGGCGAGGACCCCGAATTCGGGCGCGGCAGCACCATCTACGACCAGGCGTTCGGCGATCCGACCTGCAAGCCCAATCCGGCGCTCGGCCCGATCAAGAAGGCGCCCTTCTACGCCATCCCCGTCTATCTGGGCGATCTCGGCACCAAGGGCGGGCTCAAGGCCGACGACAAGGCGCGCGTCTGCGACGGCGAAGGCAAGCCGATCCCCGGCCTCTGGGCGGCGGGCAACGCGGCGGGCAGCCCCTTCGGCCTCAACTATCCGGGTGCCGGCGGCACGATCGGTCCGGCGATGGTCTTCGGCTATATCGCCGCCAACGACATCGCCAGCCGCGCCAGCAACCGCGCCCCGGGCGAAGCGGAGCCCGCGACGGCGGAGTAACGTCCGACCCTCCAGATACCCCGTCACCCCGGCCTTGATCCGGGGTCCAGCTACCTTTTCGACGCGCCGGAAGAAGGAGGAAGCTGGATCCCGGATCAAGCCCGGGATGACGGGATACGCTTGAGGCGCAGTTGCGCACCCTCGTCCAGCGCTGCAAGATCGGCCTATCGAGAGGCTGTGGCATGAGAATCATTCTGGTATTGCTGCTGGGTGCGATGGCAATCTTCTTCGCGCTCATCGGAACAATGATGCCGATAATGCTCTCCGAGCAAGCCGCGAAGGATCGCGCCTATTATCAGCAGTTTGAGCGCGCTGCAGAATATGTATCGCTGAGCGAGAATCTGCCCTCAACGGAGACGCTTCGACAGCTTTCGCTCGCTTCCGGCGGTCCCTCGATATCGTCGTCGCTTACCTTTGAGCCCATCGACTGCGCCCCCGATTTTGAAAAGGCCCCATCGGACCAGTTCGTTCTGTCATTCTGGCGGGGCGAGTGGAGCGAATGCTATGCCTATCCGTCGGGGAAGACGACGCTTCACAGAACCACCGCCAGCTATCTTCTCTCCGGGTTCGGCATACAGATCCTGATCTGCTGGTTGCTCGCGGCAGGCGCGACCTGGGGCGCCATTCGGCTGCTTCACAAACGCATCAGATTGGCGGACGCCTAGCAGCTCGATTTTTCGCTTTCCTACAACCAAAAGTTCCTGATACGTTCCACATTATCCTGCCCTCTCGCGCCCGCGCGCGCAGGCGGGCGCGCCCGCGCGTGTTACGTCGCGACCCGGTGCGAACTTGGCATGGAAATGCGCGGGTTTTGCGATTTGGAGGGGATCGGGGAATGGCTGCGAATCAACCGGGCGATACCGTCGAACAATTCCGCGCTGGTCTCGACGCTGCCACGCTGGCGATGATCGACGCGCTGCGTGCGATCGTAACAACCGCGTATCCGGGGCTCGAAGAACGGATCAAGTGGAACGCGCCCAGCTTCGCCGTCGCGGGCGACGATCGCATCACCCTCGGCATCGAACGCAAGGGCGGCGTCCGCATCGTCCTCCATCGCGGCGCGGCGGCGAAGGATGTGGCGGGCTTCGCCTTCGAGGATGTCGACGGAATCGCCAAATGGCCCGCGCCCGATCGCGGCGTGGCGACGTTCAGGACGCTCGATGCGATCGAGAGCGTATGGGAAGGGCTCACCGCGCTATGCCGGCGATGGATCGAGGTTACGCAAGACGCTCAAGATTAACTCGCTCCAGCGCCCACCGTCGCCCCTGCGAAGGCAGGGGCCTATGTCTATCCCCTCTTGGAGCATCGCTCGCGGATAAAGAGATGGGCCCCTGCCTTCGCAGGGGCGACAGGAAGAACCAGCCGGATAAAACGCACTCTAAGGTGCATTCGATGGGACGATCCTCAAATCCCCGACATGCAGAGATATTTCATCTCGACATAATCCTCGATGCCGTGCCGCGATCCTTCGCGGCCCATGCCCGATTCCTTGATCCCGCCGAACGGCGCGACTTCGGTGGAGATGAGGCCGGTGTTGATGCCGACGATGCCGGTTTCCATCGCCTCGGCCACGCGCCACGCCCGCGACAGGTCGCGAGTGTAGAAATAGCCGGCGAGGCCGACTTCGGTGTCGTTCGCCATCGCCATCACTTCCTCCTCGGTCTCGAAGAAGAAGACCGGGGCGAGCGGGCCGAACGTCTCTTCGTCGGCGAGCTTCATCTCGGGCGTGCAGCCGGCGAGGACAGTCGGCTTGAAGAAGCTGTGACCCAGATCGCTGCGCTCCCCGCCGGTGATCACTTTGGCGCCCTTGGCGGTGGCGTCGGCGATATGCTCCTCGACCTTCTCGACCGCCGCTTCATCGATCAGCGGCCCCTGCTGCGTGCCTTCGGCAGTGCCGGGGCCGACCTTGAGCGCACCGACCGCTTCGCCGAGCTTCTTCACGAACGCGTCCGCCACGCCCTTCTGCACGAAGACGCGGTTTACGCAGACGCAGGTCTGCCCACTGTTGCGGTATTTGGAGGCGATCGCGCCTTCCACCGCCGCATCCAGATCGGCGTCGTCGAAGACGATGAACGGCGCATTCCCGCCCAGCTCCATCGACAGCTTCTTCATCGTCGGCGCGCACTGCTCCATCAGCTTCTTGCCGACCTCGGTCGATCCGGTGAAGCTCAGCTTGCGCACCACCGGGCTGCTCGTCAGCTCGGCGCCGAGCACGCGCGAAGAGCCCGTCACGACATTGAACACGCCCTTGGGGATGCCCGCCCGCTCGGCCAGCACGGCGAGCGCCAGCGCGGTCAGCGGCGTCTGGCTGGCGGGCTTGCACACCATGGTACAGCCGGCGGCGAGCGCGGGGCCGGCCTTGCGCGTGATCATCGCGGCGGGGAAATTCCACGGCGTGATCGCCGCGACGACACCGACGGGCTGCTTGATCACGACGATGCGGCTGTCGGCGCGGTGGCTGGGGATCACTTCGCCGTACACGCGCTTGGCCTCTTCGGCGAACCATTCGATGAAGGCGGCGGCATAGGCGATTTCGCCCTTGGCTTCGGTCAGCGCCTTGCCCTGTTCGCGCGTCAGGATCATCGCCAGGTCATCCTGATGCTCGATCATCAGATCGAACCAGCGGCGCAGGATGCGCGCGCGCTCGCCGGCGAGCTTCTTGCTCCATGCGGGCAGAGCCGCCTCGGCGCCCGCGATCGCCGCCTGTACCTGCCCGGCATCGAGCTGCGGCACGCTGGCCAGCGTCTCGTCGGTCGCCGGATCGGTAACGGCCAGGCTCGGCTCGCCGATCCATTCGCCGTTCACCAGGCATTGTTCGCGCAGCAGATCGGTGTCTTTGAGGCTGATGCCCATAAATATTCTCCAGTTCCCGCGCGGCCGTTACAGGCTGCGGGCAATCACAAGGCGCTGAATGTCCGACGTGCCTTCATAAATCTGGCAGACGCGAACATCGCGATAGATTTTCGCCAGCCCGAATTCCTCGAGATAGCCATAGCCGCCCAAAGTCTGGATCGCGCCGGAGACGATCGCTTCGGCGGCTTCGGACGCGAACAGCTTGGCCTGCGAGGCTTCGGTGAGGCAGGGAATTTCCGCATCCTTGAGCGCGGCCGCGTGCAGCACCAGATGCCGCGCCGCCTCCAGCCGCGTCGCCAGATCGGCGAGCCGGAAGCCGACCGCCTGATGCTCCATGATCGGCTTGCCGAAGCTCTTGCGCTCCTTGGCATAGGCGGCGGCGATTTCCAGCGCCGCCTGCGCCATGCCGACGCATTGCGCGGCGATGCCGATCCGCCCGGTTTCGAGGTTGGAGAGCGCGATACGATATCCCTGACCTTCCTCGCCGAGCATCAGTTCGTCGGGAACGAACATGTCGTCAAAGCGGATCGCGCAGGTGTCCGACGCCGCCTGCCCCATCTTGTGCTCGACCTTGTCGACCGAATAGCCCGGCGTGTCGGTGGGGACGAGGAAGGCGGAAATCCCGCGCTTGCCCGCTTCGGGGTCGGTAACGGCGAAGACAATGGCGAGCCCGCCGATCTTGCCCGAGGTGATGAACTGCTTGGCACCGTTGAGCACCCAGCCGCCCTCGCCGCGCGTCGCGCGCGTGCGGATCGCGGAGGCGTCGGACCCGGCATCGGTTTCGGTGAGCGCGAAGGCGCCGATCATCTTCCCCGCGATCAGATCGGGCAGGAAGCGCTGCTTCTGCGCGTCATTGCCGAGCTTCAGCAGCGCGCCGACAATCAGGCTGTTCTGGATCGAAATGATCGTCGAAAGCGCGCCGTCGGCGGCGGCGACTTCGATCAGCGCCAGCGCATAGGAAATCGTGTCGGTCGCCGCGCCGCCATAAGCCTCAGGCGCGGTCATCCCCATCAGCCCGAGCTGGGCGATTTCGGGGAACAGCCCGTCGGGATAGCCGCCCGCGGCTTCGAATTCGGCGGTGCGCGGCTTGAGTTCGCCCTGCGCATAATCGCGCACCGCGTCGCGCACGGCGCATTGTGTTTCGTTGAGAAGCATCCGATTCCTGACCTAAACCCACTGGTCTATAGGTTACTTGCGGGTATATTGCCTAACGGCCCGGTTGCGTCAATTGTGGCGCATGCCCGAATCCCTATCAGAGGAGCGCATGGACGCATCCCCCTTCCGCAGCCCCCAGGAACGTCAGGCCGAGCGCGAAAGCAAGCGCGAGGCGGTATTGCTGGCGGCGGTGCGGATGTTCAACGCGCATGGCTTTCATGCGACGTCGCTCGACGATGTCGCGGCGAGCCTTGGCGTAAGCAAGCCGACCATCTATCACTATCTCGGCAACAAGGATCAGGTGCTGTTCGAATGCGTGCGGCGGGGGATGAACGAGCTGCGCGAAGCGGCCGATCGCGCGCATGCGACCGACGGGACCGGGCTCGACCGGCTGCGCATGTTCCTCAACCTCTATGCCCAGATCAGCATGACCGAGTTTGGTCGCTGCGTGAACCGGACGATGGACGAAGCACTGACCCCCGAAAGCGCACGACGGTTTCGCGCGCTGAAACGCGAAGTCGATCTGGCGATGCGGGCGTTGATCGAGGAAGGCATCGCCGACGAATCGATCGCGCCATGCGACGTGCGGATGACAGCCTTCACGCTCGCGGGTGCGCTCAACTGGCCCGCGCGCTGGTACCGCCCCGAAGGCGAAGATCAGCCAGAGGCAATTGCGGCTACCATGGTGGACGTGCTGACCAACGGTCTCGCGCCCCGCTGAGCCGATATCGCCATTTGCGGTGCTGGCGCGATGCTACTCGCGAGTATATAGGCGACCGCCAAGTTTGATCGGGACCGGAGAGGAACAACATGGCCATTCGCACGCGCTTCACCGAACTTGCCGGGATCGAACATCCCGTCGTGCAGGGCGGGATGATGTGGGTCGGTCGCGCCGAACTGGCGGCGGCGGTCTCCAATGCGGGCGGCCTCGGCATCCTCACCGCGCTCACCCAGCCGACGCCCGACGATCTGCGCCGCGAAATCGCGCGCTGCCGGACGATGACCGACAAGCCGTTCGGGGTGAACATCACCATCCTCCCCTCGGTCAGCCCGCCGCCCTATGCCGAATATCGCAAGGCGATCATCGAGGAAGGCATCAAGCTGGTCGAAACCGCGGGGTATAAGCCGCAGGAACATGTCGACGATTTCAAGTCGCACGGCATCAAGGTGATTCACAAATGCACCGCCGTCCGCCACGCGCTGTCGGCCGAGCGGATGGGCGTCGATGCGATTTCGATCGACGGGTTCGAATGCGCGGGCCATCCGGGCGAGGACGACATTCCCGGCCTGATCCTGATCCCGGCGGCGGCCGATCAGCTCAGGATTCCGATGATCGCCAGCGGCGGCTTCGGCGACGGTCGCGGCCTCGCCGCCGCGCTCGCATTGGGCGCGGACGGCATCAACATGGGCACGCGCTTCTGCGCGACCAAAGAAGCGCCGATCCACGACAAGGTGAAGCAGTTCCTCGTCGACAATGACGAGCGCGACACCAATTTGATTTTCCGCCAGTTCCGCAACACCGGCCGCGTCGCGAAGAACTCGGTATCCGATCAGGTCGTCGAGATCGGCAGCAAGCCCGGCGCGGAGTTCAAGGACGTCCAGCCCTATGTCTCGGGCGCCAAGGGCCGCCAGGCACTCGAAACCGGCGACCTCGAGGCGGGCCTGATCTGGGCCGGCCAGATCCAGGGCCTGATCCACGACATCCCGAGCTGCGAGGAACTGGTGACCCGGATCGTAGCGGACGCGGAGGATATCATTCGCGGGCGGCTGGCCGGGCTGGTGGGCTGACCCGGTCCACCCGTTGGTGCTGAGCCTGTCGAAGCACCGTTCTTTCTTGTCAAATCTGGCGAGAAGAAGAACCGCAGTTCGACAAGCTCAGTGCGAACGCATGTGGGGGCTCGATCGTCACCCTGAACTCGTTTCAGGGTCCACTTCTTCACTTGCGCGGACGGCGCTTTTTGCACGGTGGATGCTGAACCAAGCCCGTCCTGAACTTCTCGAAGGGTTCAGCATGGCGGAAGCAAAAGGGAAGCGTCCCTATTGCGAACCGCCCACCATCTTTCGCACCGCAGCCCCCAGCGCGGTCACATAAGCCCGCCCCGCCGCCTCGGCCTGCGCGGCATCGCCTGCCGCCGCCGCCTGCACCACGTTGCGCAGGTCGCCCACCTGCGCCGCACGGCTCGATTCGACGCGATATTGCGCGTGGAGGATGTGGATCCCCAGCGCTGGAAACATCCGCTGCAATTCGCGATTGCCGCCGATCTCCAGGATTGCACCGTAGAAATGCCGCCGCGCCCGCGAAAACGCGCCCGGGGTGTCGTCGGTCAGCGCCGCCTGCATCGCGTCGAGCGCCGCGCGCAGCCGCGGGCGATCCTCGCGAGTCATGCTGGCAGCCGCAGCCCGCGCGGCGAGGCCGATCACACGCTCGGCCACGTCGAGCACTTCGAGCGCTTCTTCTCCTTCGAGCAGCCGGATCGCGGGCGAGCGATGCCGCGTGACATCGATCACGCCCTGCGCCGAAAGCCACTGGATCGCCTCGCGAACGGCATTGCGGCCGACGCCGAATCGGCTTGCCAATTCGGTCTCCACCAGCCGCTGGCCGGGGACAAACCGCCCCTCCTCCAGCCCGCGCATGATCCCGCGCGTGACCGTGCGTGCAGCGCTGGCTCCGCCTGCCCCGCGCTTGCCCGAACTCGCCGCGATTTCACTTGATTGTTCCACAATCTCGTTCCACTCACTTGTCGACACAATGCTATGCGCCTTTCGCGCGCCAGCGACAAGCCGGCCCGATCAAATAGGAGTGAGACATGCCGAAGGACGACGCCAAGCGCCCCGATCCCGAAGAGATCATCCTTTACGAAAAAGACCCGAAGACCAAGATCGCGACGATCACGCTCAATCGCCCTGATTTCCTCAACGCGCCGACCATCGCCGCCCGGCTGCGCTATTCGGACCTGCTCCATCGCGCCAATGTCGACGACGATGTGAAGGTACTGCTGATCCGTGGTGTCGGCAGCAATTTTGGCGGCGGCGCCGACCTGCCCGAGCAGGAGGAAATGCTCGCCGATGACGGCGACTTCTCGCTGCTCCACGAATTCCGCATCGGCGAGGACGAGGACGTCAAATATCCGCCCAAGGACAGCTATCGCTATCTCGCCCAGCTGACGCAGCTTTATGCCAACAGCAATTACGGCTGCCGCACGCTGCAGGATTTCAAGAAGATCAGCATCATCGAGGCCAAGGGCTATTGCTATGGTTGGCATTTCTATCAGTGCGCCGACGCCGACATGGTGATCTCGTCCGACGACGCGCTCTTCGGTCACCCCAGCTTCCGCTATGTCGGCTGGGGCCCGCGTATGTGGCAATGGGCGACGATGATGGGGCTGCGCAAGTTCCAGGAAATGGTGTTCACCGGCCGCCCCTTCACTGCCGAGGAAATGGCGAACTGCAATTTCGTCAACAGCGTCGTCCCGCGCGACGAGCTGGAGGCCGAAGTCGACAAATATGCCCGCGCCTGCGCCGTCACCCGCCCGACCGACGTCGTCTACATGCAGAAGACGCTGTTCGAGATCTATAAGCAGCAGCAGGGCGAATATATGGGGTCGATCATGACCGCATGGCTCGAATCGATGCTGGGTCAGGTGCGCAACGACGCGCACGAACTCACGCTCGACAAGGAGACGTTCGGCAAGGGGCTGAACAACGCCGTCAAGGACAATGACGAGCTCTATCCGCCCGAATGGCGGCTGAGCAAGGGCGGCCGGATGAAGGGCAAGGACGGCGCGGCCAAGCCCAAAAAGGCACCCGCGAAAAAGCCCGCCGGCAAGTCCAAGAAGTAGGATGCAGTACGCGACGCTCGGCAATACCGGCCTGATCGTCTCGCGGCTCGGCTTCGGGGCGCTCACCTTCACCCAGGGCAACCGGACGTTGCAATCGGTGTACAAGGTGGGCGCCGAGCTGGCCGATCAGCTGGTCGGCCGCGCGATCGATGCCGGGGTCAATTTCTTTGACACCGCCGATGTCTATGCCGATGGTGAATCCGAAAGCCTGCTCGGCGCGGCGCTGAAGCCGCATCGCGACAAGGTGGTGCTGACGACCAAGGTCGGCAATCGCGGCGTGATCGACCGCGAATTGCTGCACGGCGGACTGTCGCGGCGGCATATCCTCTGGTCGGTCGATCAGAGCCTGAAGCGGCTCGGCACCGACTGGATCGACTGTTATGTCTGTCACCGCGAGGATAACTTCACGCCGCTTGAGGAAACGCTCGAGGCGCTCGACACCGTCGTTCGCTCGGGCAAGGTCCGCTATATCGGCTTTTCCAACTGGAGCGCGTGGAAGGCATCGGCGGCGATGGAGTTTCAGCGCGCCAACGGCCTTGCGCAATTCACCCACGGGCAGATGTATTATTCGCTGCTCGGCCGCGACGTCGAGCGCGATCATGTGCCGATGATGGGTCGCTACGACCTCGGCATGACCGTGTGGAGTCCGCTCGCCTTCGGCTTTCTGAGCGGCGCGTACAGCCGCGCGGACCTGGAAAAGCCCGACAACCGCTTCTCCGATTTCGACATGCTCGGCTTCGACCGCGAACAGGGCTTCGCGCTGCTTGAGGTGATGCGCGGCATCGCCGAACGGCGCGGCTGCACCCTGCCCCAGCTCGCCATCGCCTGGCTGCTGCGCCGGCCGGGCGTGACCAGCGTGCTGATCGGCGCAACCAAGGCGCATCAGCTCGACAACAATCTCGGCGCGGCGGACATGGTGCTCAGCGACGAGGACATGGCGGAGCTGGACGCAGCGACCGCGATCAAGCCGATCTACGCGACGTCGCAATGGATCGAACCCGACCGGAAGACCGCCAAGGCGCTGAGGCAGGCCTAATTCCTCCCCCGGGGAGGAACTTCGGGAACGCATAAAGGGCCGCTACCGGGATGGCGGCTCAACGGCTGGAATTGGAGTGATTAGCTGCCATTGACGGTCCTTGGGACGGCGCTATCGTTCTGCGATGCGCTTGCTGCTTGTTTCATTGATGATCTGGACCTGCGCAGCTTGCGGCGTGGCGCCGCAGCCCGCGAGCAACGAGACAGTCGCGGCGTTTGAAGTTCCACTTTCAACAGCCGAAGATCGTGCGGCCTTTATCGCCATTCTTAGGGGAGCTGCAACGGCCGAGGGCGGACACTTGGACGCAGCAAGCGATGAAGAACTCCGCCAGACTGCGGAAGCAATGCCAGCGGCAAAAATGTCCATCCATGTTGGCGTATGGAGGGGGCAAGAGGATGAGGAGAATTGGGCCGTAGTAATGGATCAGGCGGATCATATTGGCCAAGTCTGGATCATGTTTGCTCGGGGAGAGGACGCGGCCCTAGCCAGCCGCTTTCGTGAACGAGCCATGCAGGCAATTCGCAAACGCTGGCCAGATACCCTATCGCTTCCGATTATCGATCGTCGAACGATACCGTTGCACCGCGATCTTGTGCGAACACCGACAGGCTACAAACTCGATCCAGCCGCAGCATCAAAATATGTCAGCGAGCCTCAACCTGCGGGTTGAAACGCATGTCCGCAATGGGTCGTTAGCCGACAGACCCGTTCATGGGTCTGCCGCCTAGAGCGCCAGCAACTTCTCCATCGAAGGTCCGAAATCGCGCCGCTCCCACAGGCCGAGGAAGTTCGCACTCATATAGAGCTGCGTCCGCGCAACTTCGTCACGCTGGAAGCGGGGATCGTGCGGACCGCTCGCAGCCTCCAGATCGGGGATGCGCGCCGCGATCATCGGCGGCGCGTCCATCAGCCAGGCCAGGCCCATCGTTGCCACGAACATGTCGAAATGCAGACCGAGCAGCACCGGATCGACCCGCGGCCCGCCCGCCGCGCGATATTCGGCGGTGAACAACGTGAGCAGATCATCGAGATGCTCCGCCAGCATCTCGGGTTCGGCGGCACTGAGCGCGCCCCACAGCGCCAGCGCGACGTTCATCTGCCCCACCCGGCCCCAGTCCATCAGCCCGCAATGGAGCTGCCCGGCCTCATCGCGCCAGAACCAGCCATTGTCGACATTGGCGTTCCAGTGCGTCAACGCGATCAGGTCCGAGTGCGCATGCAGCCGCGCCTTGATCGCGCCTTCCTGTTCCAGCACGCGCGGCACTTCGCGTTCGAGCCGCGTGATGAAATCGGGATGGCGGATCGCCTCGGGAAAGAGATGCGGATAGCGCCCTGCAAAATCAGCGAAGCGCGCGATGCGGTTGCCCAGCCGCCGCGCATCATAACGGATCGGATCCCCCGCCGCCGCCCGGCCCGGATCGAATGGAAATTGCGATACAATATCGGCGTCAAGATCGCCGGCGCGATGCGCACCGGCAATGCGCGCAATCGCCGTCACCAGTGCACGATAATGCTCCAGCGGATCGGCCATCCGCCAGTCGAGGCACTTGTCGTAATGCGGTTCGATATCCCCCCGGCCGAACGCGATCCGATCGGTAATCAGCAGGCCAGTGCCGCTTTCGCGATGATAGTCGGCGAACAACGCGCGCGGCACGGCGATGGGAAAATCGGGGCTGTGCGACATCGCCGCGAGCAGCACCTCGCTTTCCATCTGATCCTTGCCCGAATCGCGCACCGGATCGTCGAAATCGCGCGAGAATTTGGCGAACAGGCGCTCGGGCAGGCCGGGCTGCGGCCGGTCATAGGCGACTGAAAGGAACAGCTTGCGCCCCGTGGACCCGCCCGGACATTCGGCGAATTCGGTGATTGCGCGAACGCGATTGTCTGCGTCCAGAATGCCTTCGGCACGGAAAGCCGCCGTCAGGAAGTCGATACCAGCCGCCCGAAGCGCCGCGATATGCGCGGGAAATTCCAGCCCGTGGCGGTCTCCCCGAACAGCATCGATGATCGGTATTTGCCCCATCGCACGTCTCTCCTCCGCATAGCCGACTACCGGACATGGCGAAGCGGCACCAATGTTCTGTTTCGGAATATTTGGTTTCAGCTTGAAATCTATAAGCATGCTTATTAGATGCCGCATCGCGGAACCGCCGCATCCTCTCCCCAATCGATGCGCGGTTCCGCACTGTTGTTTCGGATCGACTGCACTGCATGGCTACTTCCGCGCCGTCCCCCACCGCTTCCCGTCCTCGGAGCCATGCACCGGCGGCTCCGGCCGTCGAGGACGGCGCGTTGCTGCCGGTCCGCCATCGCGGGCTGCTGACAGTCGGCGTGATGCTGGCGACGATCATGCAGATCCTCGACACCACCATCGCCAATGTCGCGTTGCCGCACATGCAGACCAGCCTGGGGGCGACGCGCGACACCATCACCTGGGTTCTGACCAGCTATCTGGTCGCGACGGCAATCGCGATGCCGATCACCGGCTGGCTTGCCGACCGGATCGGCTCACGCAATCTGTTCCTGCTCGCGCTTGTCGGCTTCGTGGCGTCATCGGCGCTGTGCGGCATGGCGCAGAATCTGCCCGAAATGGTGATGTTCCGCATGATGCAGGGCGTGTCGGCGGCGTTTCTGAATCCGCTCTCGCAAACCGTGCTGCTCGACATCAACCCCCCATCGCGACAGGCGCGCGCAATGTCGATCTGGGCGATGGGCATCATGGTCGGGCCAATCATGGGGCCGGTGATCGGCGGCTGGCTGACCGACAATTTCGAATGGCGCTGGGTTTTCTACGTCAATTTGCCGATCGGCGTGGTCTGCGCCGCATTGCTCTTCTGGCTGTTGCCCTCGCGCCCGAAACGACGGCGCGGCTTCGATCTCTACGGATTCAGTCTGCTCGCGGTGGGTCTCGCCGCGCTGCAACTGATGCTCGACCGCGGTCAGAACGAGGACTGGCTGCAAAGCTTCGAGGTGCAGCTCGAGCTGCTGATCACCTTTGTCGGGCTCTGGATGTTCGTGACGCACATGGTCACCGCGAAGAATCCGATGTTCGATCGCGAGATCTTCCGCGACCGAAATCTCGTCACGTCGTTGGTCTTCCTCGCGATCATGGGCGTCATCATGATGGCGACGATGGCGCTGCTACCGCCGATGATCGAGAATATCTACGGCCATTCGGTGTTCGACACCGGATTGCTGCTCACGCCGCGCGGTACCGGAGTGATCTGCACAACGGCAGTGGCCGGGTTCCTGATGCATCGCGGGTTCGATCCGCGAATATTGGTGGCGGCGGGCTTTGCCATCTCCGCCTGGTCGATGTGGATGATGACCGGATGGGCGCTCGATATGGGGACGACGCCGATCCTCGTTTCGGGTTTTCTGCAGGGGCTGGGGATGGGCTTCGCCTTCACCCCGCTCAACACGCTCGCCTTCGGAACGCTGCCGGGCAAATACCGCACCGAGGCAGCGAGCCTGATGAATATCACCCGCAGCGTCGGCGCGTCGATCGGCATTTCGGTGGTGACGACGGTACTCGCCCGAACCAGTCAGATATCGCACGCGGCGCTGACCCCGCACATTTCCGCCGAAACGCTCGAAACTTTCGATCCCGGCCTGCTCCAGGCGCTGGGAACAACCGGGCAGACGGTGCTTGCGATGGCAAATGCGGAGATATCCCGTCAGGCCGCGATGATCGGCTATCTCAATGACTTCAAGCTGATGGCGATCCTCACCAGCTGCGCGGTGCCGCTCGTTTTCCTGATGCGCAAACCCGCGCGTGCGGGCGCCAAGCCTGACCCGTCCGCAGCCGGCCACTGACGGGGCGTCCCCTTCGCCGCTGCGATAGCCGCCGCACCGGGCTTGCCCCCGCCCCGTCTTCGCTGGCACCGACCTGCCGGAGTATTTCAAGGAGCGGATCATGCAGGTAGCAATCATCACCGGCGCGGGCAGCGGCATCGGGCTTGCCACGGCGAAAATGCTGCACGGAATGGGCATGGCGATCGTGGGCATCGGCCGCGACACGACCAAGCTCGAAACGCTCGAAAGGGAAATCGGCGATCCCGACAGGCTCGCGACGCTCTCGGTCGACGTCACCACCGACGATGCGCCGCAACGGATCGTGGGCCTCGCGCTCGAACGCTTCGGGCGGATCGACTTTCTGATCAACAATGCCGGCGCGGGCAGCCCCAAGCCGCTGCACGAAACCGAGGACGAGCTGCTCGACGCTTTCCTCTCCGTCATGCTGCGCGCGCCCTTCCGCCTCGCCCGCGAAGCGATCGTCCATATGGAAGCGGGCAGCGCGATCATCAACGTGACGTCGACCTATGCCGAGATCGGTGGGCGGCGCGGCGGCGCCTATTCGGCGGCGAAGGGCGGGCTGTCCTCGCTCACCGAGCATATCGCCTGCGACTATGGCCCTAAGGGCATCCGCGCCAATAATGTCGCGCCCGGCGTGACGATGACCGACATGGTCCGTCACCGGTTCGAGGACGAGATGTTCAAGCGCGTGAACGTGGAAACCACGCCCTATCCACGGCTGGCCGAAACCGACGATATCGCCAGCACCATTGCATTCCTCTGCTCGCCCGGCGCCGAAATGATCAACGGCCAGACGATCGTCGTCGATGGCGGCTGGACCAAGACCAAATATCTCTCGCCGCGCGCGCTCACCTCGAAATGGGTCGAATCCGACTAGACTTCGGATCTGGGCTTGTCGTCAGGGTCGGGCTGGGGCTCGCTGCGCTTCGCCGCGCCAGTGGCGAACAGCACGAACAACCCGAAAAGGATGCCGAGCGCGAGATTGTCGAAGATGATCCCGAACAGCGTCCCGGCAAAGATGCTGAACAGGAATTTTCCTCGCCGAGGCTTGTCCATTGCGGGCCTTTCTTCCAGGGTGCGACGGCGGCAAAAGAAACGTTGCGCCCGCGTAAGTCAACCGCGCCGCCATGCGCAAGGCGGCCGCTAGCCGCGCGACCCTACGTCACGCCCCGCCCATGCCGCCACGCGCTCCGCGTCCGGGTCGGTTTCGACGCGATCGGCCAGAGCAAATATCTTCACCTTGCGCTCGTTTGGCCGATATTGCGGCCACTCTGCACCCCGCGGCAGGACGGGGGTCAGGTCGCGCACGAAATGCGCATAGTGATCGATCATCCGCCCGCCCAGTGCGGCGCGTTTACCCTTCATCGGCCCGCCACGCGCCAATGCCGCGCGCAGCCCCTTCATCGGCCAGGTCAGCGTAAGATCGAGCCCGTGCGTCGCCCCGGCAATCGGGTGGCTGTAATCAAAACGGTAAAACCATGTCGGCTGATGCGCCGCATGGCGTTCGGCGAAATTGCGTGTCGGCATGCCGAAGCTGAAATCGCTCGCCAGCGCGCGATTGCCCGCCTTGTTGTCGGGATAGGCCGCCAGAATCTCGCCCGCCGCCGCTTCTCCCAGCCCCCCTGTCAGCCGTTCGGCCACTTCGGCCCGCCTGGTGGGCAGGATGCTGCCCGGCATCAGTTCGAACAGTCGCGATTCCTCGCGCGCGGCTCCGGCGATCAGCGGAACGGGTGCGGTGGGTGCCGCCTGTGCAGCCGCCAGCGATTCGGGCAGCAGATCGCCGTCATACCAGGGCGCAGCGGGAATGCCGCCGGGCGTTTCGGCATCGACTGTCCCCTGCGCCTCGAACAGTCGGCGCAGCGGCATGGTTCGCAGTTTCTCCAGGTCACCCTGATTGAGATCGAGCAGCTCGGCATAGCGACGCGCGATCCGCTGCGCTGTTTCCCGGCTGTGGATCAGGCTCACTGCGCCGCTCTGCATGATCGCGCCGCGAAACAGCGGCCATGCGCCTTGCGCGAGCATCAGCAGCGACACCGACATCGAACCGGCAGATTGTCCGCCGATCGTCACTTTTTCGGGATCGCCGCCGAACGCCGCGATATTGTCACGGACCCATCGCAGCGCCGCGATCTGATCGCCCAGGCCGAGGTTCGACGGGATATCGGGCAAGCCGAGCGCATCGCCGAAATCGACGAACCCTAGCACGCCGAGCCGATAATTGATGGTGACAACGAGGCAATGCCCGGTCTGCGCCATCAGGCTGCCGTCATAGGCAGCCCCTCCCCCCGCGAGAAACGCACCACCGTGTATCCAGACATAGACGGGCAGCTTCTCATCGCCCTGGGTCGCGGGCGCATAAATGTTGAGGCTGAGGCATTCTTCGGAAAAGTCCGGTTCCGCCATGCGGGCGCGCTTCGCCTTGCTGCCGAACATCTGCGGGCATTGCGGCCCGGCCCGCGTGGCATCCCGCACGTCGCTCCAGCCGGGATGCGGCTCGGGCGCGGCAAAGCGCGGCGCGCGGGCGAAAGGGATACCCATCCACTTGCGGACACCCGCGCACGCCACGCTCCCACGCACCGGCCCTGAGCCGGTTTCCACCGTCAGCGCATCCATCACCCTCTCCCCATCTTGTTTATCATGCGAGGCTAACCGCCGAACGCCCTGGGCGGAAGCAAGCGAGTACGCCTCTGCGATTTATCGCCTCACCGGCTGATTTCGCCTTGAGGCGACACCCCCCGCCGCCCATCAAACGCACAATGCAAGCAAACAAGTGAGGATGCGTCCATGTCGCTCGAAGGAAAGGTAGCCGTCGTCACCGGGGGCGGTTCGGGAATCGGCCGCGCCATCGCCGTCCGGCTCGCCAAGGACGATGCCGCTGTCGCGGTGTGGGACCTGAACGGCGATACCGCCGCCGAAACCGCAAAGATGATCACCGACGCGGGCGGCAAGGCGATCGGCCTCGAAGCCGATTGCGCCGACAAGGCCGCGATCAAGGCCGCCGCCGATCAGACGCGCAAGGAACTGGGCGAAATCTCGATCCTGGTGAACAATGCCGGCATGGCGCCCTTCACGCCCTATATGGAAATCACCGAAGAGCTGTGGGACAAGGTGATCGCGGTCAACCTCAAGGGCCCGCATCTCTGCATCCGCGAGATGCTGCCCGCGATGGTCGAGGCCGGATGGGGCCGGATCATCAACATCACCTCGTCCAGCACGCAGTCGGGATCGTTCGGCCAGGGCCATTATGTCTCGTCCAAGGGCGGGCTGCTGGGCCTCACCAAGGCGCTGGCGCTCGAATTCGCGCCCACCGGCGTCACAGTCAACATGGTCCCGCCGGGCTTCATCGACACGCCGATGCTGCGCGCCGCGCCGGTCGACGTCGAGGCCTTCGCCCAGACGCTGCCGATGAAGCGCGTCGGCCAGCCCGAGGATATCGCCGCCGCCGTCGCCTTCCTCGCTTCGGAGGAAGCAGGCTACATGACCGGCCAGACGATCAGCATGAACGGCGGTCGCTACATGGGTTCGGCCTGACCTTCGATCGTCCCGGCGTTTTACTTCCCGTGCCCCGGCATCCTATGGTGACGTCATGGCAGGGAAGCGGCGCATCGGCGCGGAAAATTCGGAAACGCGCGCGCGCATCCTCGACGCGGCGGAGCAGGTCATCCGCGACGAAGGCTATGCCGCGGCCAGCACGCGGCGCGTCGCCGCGGTCGCGGGGCTGCAGCCGTCGCTGGTCCATTATTATTTTCCGACGACCGAGGACGTGTTCCTCGCCGTCTTCCGGCGCGGCGCCGAACAGAGCGACGCGTTGCTCGACGCCGCGCTTGCGGGCGCCGATCCGGTCCATGCGCTGTGGCGCATCTTCACCGACACCAGCCGCAACCGGCTGACGATCGAATTTCTCGCCTATGCCAGCCATCGCGAAGGCATCCGTGCCGAAGTCGCCAGGCACAGCGCGGACATGCGCGCGCGCCAGGCCGAACTGATGCAGCGCGTTCTGGGCGACCGCATCGGTGCCGAGCATCAGGCGACACCCGAGGGGCTTGCGCTGATCCTTGCCGGGATCGGCCGAGCGCTGGCGATGGAGGCCGAACTGGGCATCGAATCGGGCCATGACGACGCCCGCAGGATGGTTGAAAACTGGCTGGATCGCGTGCTTTCGGCGCAATCAGAGCCCGCTCCGACATCTTGACATTTTCAGGGTTTTTGTGTTTGAACACCCGTTCAAGAAATACACATCCCCCGGAGAGACAGCGATGGCCACCGCCGTAAAGACCGACGTCCAGCTCAAGCATGAAGACATCAAGCCGCTGATCGGCAGCCGTGTTCTCAACAGCAAGGAAGAATTGCTGTCGGGCGCGCTGGCGAACGACATTCGCGAGCTGCTCGAAGCGCGCGGCGTACTCGTCTTCCCCAAGATCGATTTCAGCGACGAGGAGCAGATCGCCTTCACCAAGACGCTCGGTACCTTCGCGCCGGAAATGTCGTCGGAAGGCCGGGAGGAAATCCACAAGGTCACGCTCGACGTGAAGGAAAACCCCTCGAGCGCGCTGTACCTCAAGGGCTCGCTCTACTGGCATATCGACGGCACGATGAACGAGGTTCCGATCCTCGCCTCGCTGCTCTCGTGCAAGGTGCCCGCGACCTGGGGCGGCAATACCGGCTTCTGCAACACCTATGCCGCGTTCGATGCGCTCGACGAGGACAAGAAGGCCGAATATCGCCAGTATCGCGCGCGCCACGGCGCCTGGGCCTCGCTCTTCTACTATGATCCCGAACCCAGTCTCGCGCTGCTTCAGGGCATGCAGAAGATCGGCGACAACGAACTGCCGCTCGTCTGGAAGCATGAATCGGGCCGCGAATCGCTGGTGATCGGCTGCACGACGCACACCGTCGTCGGCAAGGATCCGATGGAAAGCGCGGTGATCATCCACGGTCTGCGCGAATGGGCGACGCAGGAACAGTTCAGCTACAGCCACGAATGGTCGGTCGGCGACATGGTGATGTGGGACAATACCGGCACGATGCACCGCGCCGAAGCCTATGATCCCACCTGCGGCCGCATGATGCACCGCACCAAGCTCCAGGGCGAAGAGCCTTTCGAGTAAGCCGCTCCGGCTTTGCCGAACACGAACGCCCGGTGTCGCGAGACGCCGGGCGTTTTCGTTCGTGGCAGCGGTGTTTGGCACGCCGGGAAGCGAATTGGTTGACGCGAGGACGCGCTGCGGGGAAGCCTTGCCCTTCAACGCGAAATGACCCGCAGTATCAGAACAGAGCGCGGGCGAGAGAGGGCGCATGACCGACGGCAAGAGCATCGCCACGCAGGAGTGGAAGCGCAACTGGACGCTGGTTCTCGCCGCGTCGATGGGCTTTTCCTTCTTTTCGATCATGCTGGCGGCAACCGGCGTGTTCATGCAGCCACTCGCGCGCGACTTCGGGTGGAGCCGAACGCTGCTTTCCTCCGGCCCGTCGATCGCGCTGCTGATGACGGCGGTCCTCTCGCCCTTTTTCGGCGCGCTTATCGACAAGTTCGGCGGGCGGACGGTGGTGCTGCCGGGCCTCGTCGTCACGATGCTGTCGGTCGCCTCCTTCGGCCTTGCCAGCGGATCGGCGACGCAATGGATCATCCTCTGGGTCATATTCGGCTTCGTCGCGGTGTCGATCAAGTCGACGGCGTGGACGGCGGGCGTGCTGAGCGCCTTTTCGACCTCCAAGGGGCTGGCGCTCGGGCTCACGCTTGCGGGCACGGCAGTGGCGCAGGCAGTCGTCCCGCCGCTCGCCAACGGGCTGATCGAGACGGTCGGCTGGCGCTGGGCCTTTGCCGGCATGTCCTTCGGCTGGGGCGGCCTCACGCTGCTGCTCTGCATCTTCTTCTTCCACGACGCACGCAAACGCGCTCCGGTCCCCGCCACGCCGGCGGTCGAATCGAGCGACGGTGACGAAGTCGCTACCGAGGAAGCCGCGGCCGAGCCACCGCTTGCGGGTCTGACCCCGCGCGAAGCCCTGCGCGACAGCGCGTTGTGGCGCGTCGGCATTTCCAACTTCGTCGTGATGGTGCTGACGATGGGGCTCACCATCCATCTCTTCCCGATCCTCACCGAAGCGGGCGTGTCGCGCGACAGCGCCGCCTGGCTGACCAGCCTGGCGGGGATCGCCGCGATCGCGGGTAAGCTCGTCACCGGCGCATTGCTCGACCGCTTCCGCCCCAACTGGATCGGCGGCATCACGCTCGGCGTCACCGCGATCGTCTTCCTGCTGCTGATGGAGGGAATCAGCAGCTGGACGCTGGTGATCTTCGCGATGCTGGTGAACGGCTATGCCGCGGGCACGAAGACGCAGATCACGGGCTTCCTCACCGCCAGCTATGGCGGGATGCGGCATTTCGGCGCGATCTACGGCGTGATGGCGGGCCTGATGGCGCTGGCATCGGGCGTCGGCCCGATGCTGGCCGGCGTGATCTACGATGCGTTCGGAGGCTATGGCCCGTTCCTGCTGGCAGGCGCGATCGGTTGCGGCCTCAGCGGCCTCCTGATGATTTCGCTGCCGAGCTATCCCAAGTTCGAGCAGCAGGAAACGGCCGCGTAAACGCGCTGCCGCTTACCCCAACCAAACCGTCATGCTGAACTTGTTTCAGCATCCACCGCGCCACAAGCACGGACTTCGCCTTTGGCACGCTGGCCCGTGAAGCAAGTTCGGGTGACGGCTGTGGTAGCAGCGAGCGGCGCGTTACTCGACCACCACCCGCACCCGCGCGAGGTTCTGCACCCGTGCAAACGGCGTCTCACGATCACCTTCACGTTGCGAAGTTCCGCGCAGCACCGCGAAATAGGTGCCCGGCCTCGTGTAGCGATGGCTCGCCGAAACCTGCGCGCTCTCGCCGGTGCCTTCCGGCAAGTCCGCGCGCGCATCGAACGTGCCGTCGCCTTCGAAATCCCATTCGGCGTCGACCACGCTGCCCGCCCCCGGCGGTACGGTGATCGTGCCGGTCAGCGTCACTTCGGTGCCTGCCGCGACTTCGACGCGGTCGATGCCCCCCGATGTCAAAGTCACGACCGGCTGGATGCCCTGCCGTTCGGCGGCGCTTGCGGGCACCACCACCTGCCCGCCCTCGACGCGATAGGCAGTCGATTGCGGCGGTGCCACGCCATCCTCCACCCAGGCGGCGAGGTCGCGCAGCGCCTGATGCAGCACGCCGAGATAGGAGACGACGCGTGACGGATCGTCCTGATCGGCATGGTCGCCGTGGAGCGCGCGATCGGTGAACCATAGGCGATAGCGATCATCGAGCGTATCGGCGCCGATATGCGCGATCACACGATTGCGATACCAGTCGGCCTGCCAGGGATAGGCTTCGCGATCCCAGAGATTCTCGATCACGATCATCTTGCCGCTGAATTCCCCGGTCGGCAGCGTGCCGGTCGCGAAGCGCGTGAACAGCGGCCCCAGCACCATCGGCCGCTGCGGATAGAGCGGCACGCCCTCGCCGTCGCGAAACTGGTCCCATACGGGATATTCGTCGCCTGGCGGCACCTGATGGCGGTGATAGGTCTCGACCGCGAGAATGTCCGAATTGTCGAGCCGCACTGCATCGCCCGTCTTCACGGCGCTCAGCAGCCGCGGATCGGTGATCCCGACCACGGCGATGTCACCCTGCACGTCGCGCAACCCGATCTTCCTGCCATCGGACAACACCAGATCGGCGAGCAGCAACGCATCGGAATCGGGCGCATCGGCAAGGCGGAACGCCACCGGCATTTCGCCCGCCGAGGAAAGCCCCATCGCGCGCCAGGCCTGGTCGGCAGTGCCCTTGGCAGTGCCGTGGATATGTTCGAGGTTGATCCCGGCCGCCTCCGCCCGATCGGCGGTGATCACTTCGGTCACGCGCGTATCGAGCTGAACGCGGGCATCGGCGTACAGATCGGGATGGTCGTGCCCGGCATAGCCCGGCTTGCCCCAGAAATCGGAGAAATAGCTGCCATCCGCCTGCCGGATACCGCCGAAGAGGAGCGCGAATGCATGCGGCCCCATCGTCCGCCACGCATACCAGCTTTCGGGCGGGAACCCCATGCGCGTGACTTCCTCGAGCGCGGAACGCTCCTCGGCATCGAGCCCGGCATAGGGATCGCCGCTCCCCCCGGCATCGAGTGCGTCGACGACTCCGTCGAGCTTCGGCCCGAGCACGCGCATCGCGTGGAGCCGCACGGTGAAGACGTTGGGTATCGCCATCGGCGATCCCATCACATAGGGGACCGCCCCGTCCCACACGCCCTGCGTATTCTCGATGCTGCCGATCGTGCGATAGGCGCCGCCGCTGCCGCCATAGACATAGCCGTACACGCGACCCTCGCCGTAGATCTGCCGCGCGACCATGCGCGAGAAAGACGCCGCGGCGGCATTGGCGCGCCAGGCGCCGATCGTCGCGTCCATACCCGACATCGGATCGGCCGCCTTGGGCCCGCCGCCGTTGGTCTCGATGAAATAGCCGCCGCTGGTCAGCGCCATGCCGATCCGGTCTTCCGAACCCGTCTGCCCCTGCGACAGCGTCTCGCTGTCGGGCACCGGCGTAACATATTGGAAGAAGCGGCCTTCATAGTCCGCCGCGGCCGGGAAATAGAAGGAAAAGCGCGTATCCGTGCCTTCGAACCCGCCATGAACATAGCGATGCGGCACTGGATCGGTGCGCATTTCGTCGGTGTCGATAAAAGGCTGCGCGAACATCGTGTCTTCGGTCGTGAAGCCTGCCGCGCCAAGTGGCGCGTTTGCGACTTGTGCTTGCGCGACATCGCTCACAACGCCGCCACCGAGCACGACGAGAAACCCCGCCAGGGCAATGCCCTGCGCCTTCCGCTTCCGATCCATTCGCATTCCTCTCTCATCAACCCCTCTTGCCGCCAAACTCTCGAGCCGGGCGGTCGGGGTCGTTCACGACATGGCTTTCCACGTCGAAGATCATCGTCGCACGCGTTTCGCTGTCATAGCTCGGCCAGTCCTGCCCGGCGAAGGACGGGTCGCCGCTCCGCGCAAAATTGATCCATGCCTGCGACATCGCCGCGGCGAGCAACGCCGGTTCAGGCCCGTCGCCCATGATCTTCGGCGTCTTGTCGGGATTGTCGAACACCAGCGACGTATCGAGCCCGTGCGGCGATCGCAGCACGCCGTCGAACACAGGCGTTTCCCAGTCGAGCCGGTACATCCATACCGGCGCTCCGCCCTGCGCCGCCTTGCGCTCGGCGAGCCGGATCGAATCGATCCACGTCCCGGTGCCGGTCATCATCGACGTGAACCAGTATGTCGGCGCGTCGTCGGGGCGCAGGTTGCGATAGACTTCGAACCCTTCCTCGGCGCGCGGGCCGAGCAGGAAGCCGAAGCGCTGGCGCGCCTGTTCCTCGGTCATTGTTCCGAACAGGGGGTCGACGATCGAGAAGAGCGTCGCCTCGTCCTTGGTCGATCCGACGAGTACGGGAATGTCGTGCGCCGTCGCGGGCGCATCGGGCGCGAACGGGTCGCGCGGCAGCGACCGCCCGTCGACCACCGGCGCGAGCGAAGGCCCGCCCATGCCCGGAATGGCGCCAGCCATCACTGCCTTCTCCGCCGCCATGATCGCCGAAAGCGGCAGTTCCTGGATGCGGTGGACGTTTTCCGGCGCGAGTTCGAGCTGCGCGAGGAATTTGGCGCCCAGATCGGCGGCATCGTCCCGCGCCACGCCGGTCAGCCGCGCGCCGCTCTGGATGATGGCCTTGTGGAACAGCCCCTGCGCGGGCGGCATGGCGAGCAGCGTGCTCACCTTCGCGCCGCCGCCGCTTTCGCCGAAGATCGTCACATTGTCCGGGTCGCCGCCGAATTGCGCGATATTGTCGCGCACCCATTGCAGCGCGAGTATCTGATCGAGCTGGCCGACATTGCCGCTGTCGGCGAAATCGGCGTGCGCCGCGCCGAGATAGAGAAAGCCGGGCGAGGCCAGCCGGTGATTGATCGTGACGACCACTACATCGCCCCGCCGGCACAGCGCATGGCCTTCATAGGCCGGTTCGCCGCCCGATCCGATCGCGAAACCGCCGCCGTGCAGCCAGAACAGCACCGGCCGCTTGCGCGCATCGCTCGCCTCGGGCGTATAGACGTTGAGATAGAGGCAATCCTCGCTCTCATTCCCCGTCCCCGCCACGCCGTCGCGGAAGGCGCCCAGCACCTGCATCACGAATTGCGCATGCTCGCCTTCGGTCGGCATCCGCCCGCTGCCGCCCAGGCTCCCCTGCGGCGCGCGCGGACCGAATTCGGTACATTCGCGCACCCCGCTCCAGGGCTCACGCGGCAACGGCGGCTGAAAGCGTCGCGCGGCGGTGTCGGCGCCATAAGGAATGCCGCGAAACGTTGCGACGCCCTGCTCCACCGTGCCGCGCACCTGACCGGCGCCCGTTTCGATCGCTGCGGTAATGACTGCCTTCTGCGCCCACGCAAAACGCGGCGCAGCGGCAAGCGCGCCTGCCGCGAGCGAAGCCGAGACGAGTGTCCTGCGCGAAATCATCCATCCTCTCCCGTCGGGCCCCGCCTGTTTCCGGCGGTAGCGCTACGGGCGGAGGATGCGATGCGAGACCCGGTTAGTCGAGCGGTTTCGGTTCGCCTGCGTTCATATACTTGGAAAGGTTCCAGTGCAGGCTAGCCACCGAGCGCTCCATATACGGATTGGGCTTGGCGCCGGTGAAGCCGACATTCTTCATCCCCTGCTGCACCGCCGCCATATTGGCGAAATCCTGCTGCAGCACCGGCGGCCAATCCTCCGCCTTGGTATATTCCCACTCGGTTTCGGGAGCCTCGCCCTCGGGATAGAGTTCGTACACCGCGGCTTCGAAAATGCACTTGTCCGGGTCGCCGCCATAAGGCCGTGCCGAATAGCAGAGCATGTTGTTCACCGCCTGGCCGATCTGGAAATTGGGGAAGATCTGCCACGCCGTTCCCGCCTTGGCGGTGTGCGCGGGCGCTACCACCGGCCAGACGACACCGCGTGCCTCATCGGCGGCGCGCGCGGACTGGATCCAGTGTTTCGAGACTTCGGCGGCGGGCGTGCCTTCGGGCAGTTCGTCCTTCAGCCGCTTCGCCGCGTTGACCAGCGTCATCGTGGTGTTGGTGTTGGCGTTCTTCCAGGTAAATTCCTGCATTTCCGCCGTGGTCAGGCGCGGATCCTCACCCGCGCCGAGCCGCAGCTTGCCCGAATCCTCCTCGAGATCCTTCACCGTGTCATAACCGATATTGCTGTGCCGCCCCTGGTTGCGCGCCCAGCCGCGAAACTGTCCGAACACCATGAATTCCGGGTGAGTCGTCGCGACGTGATAGGTTTCGGCGAATGCCTCCATCGCGACTTTCCAGTTGCAATCGAAGACAATCCACTTGCGCCAACGCGGGCGCATATTGTGCAGTTCGTACGGCGCAAGCAGTTCCGACGCCGGATCGAGATAGTCGGAAAGCGGCCCGCTTTCGGGATCGAGATTGATCCACAGCCAGCCGCCCCAGCTATCGACCTTCACGCTGCCGAGATCGGACTTGCCGCCTTCGAGGCAGCCCTGCCAGTCGGCTTCCTGATCGATATAGGCATTCTTGCCGTCGAGCCCGAAGGTCCAGCCATGATAGCCGCAGATGAAGTTCTTGCGGTTGTTGCCACGCGCGTTGCGCTTGCCGGCGGGCGTGTCGACCAGACGGCGGCCGCGATGCGGGCAAACATTGTGATAGGCGCTGATCTGGTCCTCGCCGGTGCGGACGATGATCACAGAATCCGGGCCGATGTCATAGGTGATGAAATCGCCGGTTTCGGGAATGTCCTCGATCCGGCCGGCCTGCAGCCACACCTTGCGCCACAGCTTCTCCTGCTCGGCGGCAGCATAATCTTTCGAGATATAGGCTTCGGGCGGGATCACCACGGGCCGTTCGAGTTGTTCGGCACTCTTCACGCCGGGGGTCGCGGAGAGGTCGTTCATGTCTGTATCTCCTCAGGCTTCGTCGGGGGTCGCCGGAATCTGCGGCTCGCGCCGGTTTTCCAGCGGGCGCCGGTAGGATGGGTCGCTGCGGTCGCGCGCGGGCAGACCGTTCAGGCCGATATCGGGCAGGTCGCCGAATGGGACCGGCAGCGTCGGCAGCATGCCCGACCACTCGATGATGTTCATACGCATCGCGATTCGCCACGCGCCGTCGCGCTTCTCGAGCCGGTCGAGATAGCGCCCGCCTGCCATCCAGTTGCTCTCGTCACGGTTGCGGCCGATGAACTGGTAATAGGTTTCGGCGTGCGCGGTATCGCCGTCGATGTCGATCGTCTGATTGAGCAGGCAATGCTGCGTCGCATATTGCCCTTCCTCGTGCATCGGCACGGCCCAGTCGTAACAATCCGCCGCACTGCCGACGAAGGGGCCCGCCGCGATCACCGCGTCGTCATGAAAGGCCGACAGGAACAGCTCGCGGTCGAACCGATCCATCGCCCGCGAGAAGCGGGTCAGGCAGGCGCGGATATCCTCAAGTTCGAGCAGCCGGTCGATCCGGGCGTCGCGATCCTCGGCCATTACTTCGTGCCTTCCAATGCCTTGCCGAAAAATTCGGCGCTGAAATCGCCGGTGGTACGGCCAGTGAAGTGCCCCGCGCTGAACGGCGCGCCCATCAGCCCTTCGCTGAAATCGGCGGCCTGGCCGATATCCTGGCTCCAGTCGTAGAGCATCGTCCGCGCAGCGATCCGCCATTGCCCGTCGCGCTTTTCGAAGCTGTCGAGATAGCGCCCGCCCATCGCCAGGTCGCGATGCTCGGAGCCATAATCGACGCGGTGATAGGCGATGACATGGCTTTCGGCTTTCGCCGTATCGCCTTCGACCGCGATCAGCGTCTGGCCGATGAAATGCTGGGTGAGCAGCACGGCGGGCGAACCGGGCACGATCCAGTCGAGATAGGCGTCAAGATCACCAGCGAAGATGCCGTAATCCATCGCCGCGCCGGGCCAGTATGCGGTCTTCAGCAAGTCGCGGTCACGCCGATCCTCGCCGCGCGCCACGCGCGCGACGCAATCGCGGATCATTTCGCGGGCGTGAATCGCCTCGAGTTCCTGCGGTTCCAGCGCCATATCTCTCACACTTTCATTCGCCCTTCCATTCGGGCTTTCTTTTCTCGGCGAAGGCGCGCGGGCCTTCCTGCGCATCGGCACTGTTATACGTCAGCTCATGCGCGGCGCGTGCGGCCTGAAGGGCCGCGGCACGCCCCATTTCGGTCGCCAGCATAACAGTCTCGCGCCCCGCTTTGACAGAGAGCGGCGCGCCTTCGAGCACATCCTTCGCCAGCGCGATGGCCTCTTCCATCAGATTTGCGGGCTCGGCGATGCGGTTCACCAGCCCGATTTCATAGGCGCGCTGCGCGGTGATCGGTTTGCCGGTCAGGATGATCTCCATCATGATACGCTGCGGGATCATGTGGATGAGCGGCGCCGCCCAAGGCGACCCGCGCCCGACCTTCACTTCGGTGATCGCGAAGCGCGCGCTGCTGCTCGCGACGCACAAGTCGCATGCCTGCGCGATCATCCAGCCGCCCGCGAACGCGACGCCGTTGACCGCCGCGATGGTCGGCTTGGACAGCTCGATACTGTCATAGGGCAGCGGGAAGAAATCGCGCGGGGGCACCTTCATGCCGGTATCGACCATCTCCTTCAGATCGCCGCCCGCACAGAAGGCCTTTTCCCCCGATCCGGTGAGGATGGCGATGCGCAGGGCGTCGTCCTTCTCGAACCGCTCCCACGCGGCGCGCAGACCCTCGCGCACTTCCTTGCTCAGCGCATTGCGCTGATCGGGGCGGTTGATCGTTAGGATTGCGATGCCGTCGTCGCGGGCATCGAACAGGACTGCGTCACTCATGGGCTGACCTCGGGAATTTGATTTTCACGCAAAGGCGCAAAGGCGCGAAGCGAAGGAAGAAGGCTTCCAATTGCGCCGAAGGCGCTCTCATTTCCAGCTCCCGCGAACGCTGCACCAATGAAGGGAAAGAGCGGCTGCGCCGCGTCTGTTCTTCCTTCTTCGCGCCTTTGCGCCTTCGCGTGAGTCATTCTCAAAAACCCCTCCGCGCGATTTCGAACGCGGCCTTATCGAGTTCCTCGCGGAAATCGGGATGGGCGATCGCCACCATGCGTTTCGCGCGCTCGGTCAGCGTCTGGCCCTTCAGTTCCGCAGCGCCGAACTCGGTGACGATCACGTCGACATCGGTCCGCGCCGTCGTCACCGGACCCGAAAGCGCCGGGACAATCCGGCTGAGGCTCCCGCGCTTCGCCGTCGCGGGCAAGGCGATGATCGAATGCCCGCCGGGCGAACGCGCGCCTGCCCGCACGAAATCGACTTGCCCGCCGGTACCGCCCAGATAAGCCGGGCCGCTCGCCTCGGCATTGACCTGCCCCGTCAGATCGACTTCGAGCGCCGAATTGAGCGTCACCAGCTTTTCGAGCTGCGCCAGCACGGCGGCGTCATGGGTGTAACTGGTCGCACACATCCGCATCGCCGGATTGTTGTGCGCCCAGTCATACAGCCGCTGCGTCCCGATCAGCGCGCCGTTGATCGACACGCCGGTATCGATTTTCTTGCGTGCGTTGGTGATCACGCCGGCCTCGACCAGGTCGACCAGCCCGTCGCCGAGCATCCCCGAATGGACGCCCAGATCCTTGCGATCGGCCAGCAGCCGCAACACCGCGTCGGGCACTGCGCCGACGCCGGTCTGCAGCACCGACCCATCCTCGACATAGGCGGCGACATGGCGCGCAATCGCTTCGTCGGTCTCGCCGATCGCGGCGGCCTTCACTTCCACCGGCGGGCGCGAAACATGAATGGCGACGTCGATTTCCGACGCGGCGATGCGCTCGCCCTGGCTGAACGGCACGCGATCATTGACTTCTGCGATCACCACCCGCGCCTTGTCGACCATTGCGCGCGCATAGTCGCTGATCAGGCCGAAGCTGTGATTGCCGTTGGCGTCCGCCGGGCTCACCTGTACGAAGGCGACGTCGCAGCCGATAAGGCCCTGCGCGATCATCGGCCCGACCTGGCTGACGTGACACGGGATCACCGCCAGCTTGTTGACCTTGGTCAGCGAGCGCAGCGTCCCGATCGCGCCCATGCTCGACAGGGCGATGCGATCTGCCACGTCTTCGGTCAGCAGCCCCGAAAAGCTGGTCGCGGCAAAGGCGGAAAGCCCGCCGATCCCCTCGGCCTGCGCGATCAGCGTCTCGATCAGCGTCGTCGGCTCGCCGCACGCCTGCCCCCAGACCACGGCATCCCCGGCCTTGAGGTATTGGCTCAGGTCGAGCGCGGCAGGATCGACGGTAACGGTCATTTGCCCGCCAGCGCCAGAAGCTGCTGCGCGCGCGCCAGCCAGGGCCGGTCGACCATCCCGCCCTTATATCCGATCGCACCGACTCCCGGATTGGCGGCGAACAGCGCGACGATTTCCTCGGCCTGTTCGATTTCCTCGGCCGTCGGCATGAAGGCGTCGTTGATCACCGCCACCTGCGCCGGGTGGATGGCGAGCATGCCGCGATAGCCGTCGCGGCGCACCTTGGTCGCGCGCGCCTTGAGCGTTTCGAGGTCGCGGAAATCGGCCTGGATCGTCTCGATCGCCGCGACATTGGCAGTCGCCGCGCCGAGCAGGCACAGGCTGCGCGCCAGTTCATAGGTGAAGCCATAGCTGCCGTCGGGATTTCGGTTCTCGCTCGCGCCGATCGAATCCGCCAGATCCTCCGCGCCCCAGCTCATCGCGACGAGCCGCGGCGCGCCGGCATAGTCGCCGGTGGTGAACATCGCCTCGGCCGCTTCGGTGACGAGCGCGAGCACCTTGGTCGATCCCAGCTCGATCCCCGCGGAGGCTTCGAGCGCGGAGAGATAATGGTCGAGCAGCTCGACATCGGCCCGACCGCGCGCCTTGGGCAGCATGATCCCGCCCGGACGCCCCGGCATCACAGCGGCAAGGTCGCCGAGCGCATAGGGCGTGTCGACCGGATTGATCCGCACCCACAGCCGCTCATGCCCCTCGACGGTGCTGTCCAGAAAGTCGCGCACCATCTTGCGCGCCTTGGGCTTTTCGTCGGGCGACACTGCGTCTTCCAGATCGAAGATAGCGATATCGGCGTCGCTCGCGGCGGCCTTTTCCATCTTCCGTTCGCTGTCGCCCGGCGCGAACAGCCAGGAACGCATCTTGAGCGCGGTGCCTTGGGTCATTGCGACATCTCTCTTTCAATCAATTCGTCATGCTGAACTTGTTTCAGCATCCACCGTGCCACAAGCCAAGTCCGTGCGAGCGGAGAAGTGGACCCTGAAACAAGCCTGTCCTGAGCCTGTCGAAGGGTTCAGGGTGACGGTAGTGCTGGGCGCAGGCGCCCCGCACCTCAATACGACTTCGGCAGGTCCAGCACCTTCTCGGCGAGGAAGTTGAGGATCATGTGCGGGCTGACCGGCGCGGTGCGCGGGATCAGCACTTCGCGCAGATAGCGCTCGACATGATATTCCTGCGCATAGCCCATCCCGCCCAGCGTCAGCATCGCGGTGTGGCACGCCTCGAACGCGAACTCGCCGGCGAGATATTTCGCGGCATTCGCCTCGACTCCGCAATCCAGCCCCTGATCGAAAAGCGTCGCCGCCTTCATCGTCATCAGGTTCGCCGCCTCGAGCTGCGCCCAGCATTTCGCGAGCGGATGCTGAATCCCCTGATTCTGCCCGATCGGCCGATCGAAGACGATGCGCTCCTTGGCATATTGCGCCGCCTTGCGGATCGCCGCGCGGCCGAGACCGATAGCCTCCGCGGCGAGCAGCGCGCGTTCGGGGTTGAGGCCGTGCAGGATCATCTTGAACCCCTGCCCTTCCTCGCCGATCCGGTCCTCTTCGGGGATCCACAGATCCTCGATGAACAGCATGTTCGAATCGATCGCGTGGCGGCCCATCTTGTGGATCAGCTTCACATCGATCTTGCTGCGGTCGAGATCGGTGTAGAAGAGCGACAGCCCCTCGGTCTTGCGCTTCACCTGATCAAGCGGCGTGGTGCGCGCGAGCAGCAGCATCTTGTTCGCCACCTGCGCGGTGGAAATCCAGATCTTGTCGCCATTGACCAGATAGCCACCGTCCTTCTTCTCGGCGCGGCATTTGAGCTGGGTGGTGTTGAGCCCCGCATTGGGCTCGGTGACCGCGAAACACGCCTTGTCGGTGCCCGCGACGATGTTGGGGATCGATCGCTTGCGCTGTTCCTCGGTGCCGAACAGGATGATCGGCTGCAGCCCGAAGATGTTGATGTGCACCGAGGAGGCGCCGGTCATCCCCGCGCCCGATTCCGCGATCGCCTGCATCATGATGCAGGCTTCGGTAATGCCGAGCCCCGAGCCGCCATAGGCCTCCGGCATGGCGATGCCGAGCCAGCCCGCATCCGCGAGCGAGCGATAGAAATCCTCGGGGAATTCCCCCGAATGATCGCGTTCGAGCCAATATTCGTCGGGGAACTGCTCGCAATGCTTCAGGATCGCATCGCGAACATTTTGCTGAATCTCCGAATAAGCGAAATCCACGGTTTTACGGGCCTCTCTGCGGCTGAAACTGGCCGGTCGGGTAGCAGCCGCTCACCGGGGCGACAACGCGCCCCATGACAGATATCGAACAGGCGAACGGCTCGCATGGTGACAGGACGGTGCGCGCTGGCATAGGTCACGCGAAACGGATCATAAGGATAGTGACCATCCCGTTCCTCCCCCGGAGGGGGAGGGGAACCAAGGCGCGCAGCGGCTTGGTGGAGGGGTAGTCGCCACAAGCGACACCGCTCGCGGCGGGCTACCCCTCCACCACCGCCTTCGGCGGCGGTCCCCCTCCCCCTCCGGGGGAGGAATGATATTGGAGTAAGTGAATAGAATGACGGATGCAGGCGCCAAGCAGGGACCGATGGCGGGGATGCGGGTCATCGACCTGACCGCAATGGTGATGGGGCCCTATGCCACGCAGATCATGGCCGACATGGGCGCCGACGTGATCAAGGTGGAGCCGCCCGCGGGCGACGCAACGCGCCTGATCTCTGTCGGTCCCGATGCCGAACTGGGCGGTGTCTTCGTCAACTGCAATCGCGGCAAGCGCAGCATCGCGCTCGATCTGGCGAGCGAGGAGGGCAAGGCGGTGCTGCGCAAGCTGATCGCCACCGCCGACGTGTTCATCCACTCAATGCGCGCCAAGGCGATCGCCAGGCTCGGCTTCGACTACGAATCCGTGAAGGCGATCCGGCCCGACATCGTCTACACCAATTGCTACGGCTATGGCCGCCGCGGCCCCTATGCCGACAAACCCGCCTATGACGACACGATCCAGGCCGAATGCGGGCTTGTTGGCGTGCAGGCGCTGCTCAATGGCGAACCCGGCTTCGTCGGCACGATCATGGCGGACAAGATCGCCGGCATGACCGCGCTCTATGCCACCAGCATGGCGCTGCTCCATCGCGCGCGCACCGGCGAGGGGCAGGAAGTCGAAATCGGCATGTTCGAGACGATGGCCGCCTTCATGCTGGTCGAGCATGCCAATGGCACGATCTTCGATCCGCCGCTCGGCGAAGCGCATTATCCGCGCGCCGTCTCGCGCAACCGCCGCCCGTACAAGACCAAGGACGGCTATATCGCCGCGCTCGTCTATAACGACAAACACTGGAACGCCTTTGTCGGCGCGGTGCGGCCCGACTGGGCGACGCCCGAAATGGCGACACTCGGCCAGCGCGCCAAGCAGATCGATCATATCTATACCAAGCTCGGCGAGACTTTCCTGGAGCGGACCACCGCCGAATGGCTCGAACTGCTCGAAAGCCTTCACGTCCCGGCAGCACCGATCCGCACGACCGACGAATTGCTGCACGATCCGCATCTGGAGGCCACCGGCTTCTTCGAAGAAGTCGATTCCTCCTATGGCAAGCTGCGCTTTCCGGGCGTTCCGACCTGGTTCTCGCAATCGCCCGCCGCCGTCGCCGGTCCGACGCCTCGGCTCGGCGAGCATGGCGCCGAAATTCTGGACGAACTCGGCATTTCCGATACATCCGACGTCGCCTGATCAAAGCGCGAAGACGCGCCGGGGCGACCAGGCACGGAGCGCGACGCTCCAAGAGGGAGAGAGACATGACCGCAGCCCGATCCGGCGCGATCACCGAATGGCGAAGCTATCCGATGCTGCCGATCGCCGCGGCGCTCGGCTATGCGACCAGCGTCATCCATATCTATGGCCTCGGCCCCTATATCGCGCCGATCAGCGAAACCTTCGGCTGGAGCCGCACCCAGACGACGGTCGGCCTGACGCTGGCGACATTGATCCAGGCGGTGTTCTCCATCCCGCTCGGCATGGCGCTCGACCGGATAGGGCCGCGCAATTTCGGCGTGATCGGGATGGTGCTGACGCTCGGCGCATTCGCGCTGCTGGGTACGGCAACCGGCGGCACGGGCAACTGGCTGCTGCTCTGGACGATCATGTCGCTTGCAACATTGCCGGTTCAGGCCACGGTATGGACCAGCGCGGTCGCCAGCCGGTTCGAAGCCTCTCGCGGGCTTGCCTTCGCGATCACGCTCTGCGGCGCCTCGGTCGCCGCTGCGCTCTTTCCCTGGCTGGGCACCACGCTGATCGACAGCTGGGGCTGGCAGACCGCAATGGCGATCCAGGCGGCGATCTGGGGTGCAATCGCCTTCCCCGTCATCTTCCTTTTCTTCCGCGGCGCGCATGACCGGACCCGCAGCGAAAAGGCGAGCGGCGCAAAGGTCGAACGCGATCTCGAAGGGATCGGCTTCGTCGAGGGGCTGCGATCATCCATCTATGTCCGCCTGCTGGCCGCCAGCCTGCTCTTCACTTTCACCATCATCGCGCTGGTCGTGCATTTCGTGCCGATCCTCAACGATGCAGGGTTCGATCGACAGGGTGCCGCCGGAATCGCGGCGCTGATCGGCATCTTCTCGATCGTCGGACGACTGGCCACCGGCTTCATGCTCGACAAGTTTCGCGGGTCGCTGGTTGGCGCGGTGGTCTTCCTGCTGCCCGTGCTGGGATGCCTGCTGCTGCTGACGATGGGCAGCCACTATGCCGGGGCGATGCTCGCCGGCGCGCTGATCGGCCTCACGCTGGGCGCTGAGATCGACGTGATCGTCTATCTCACCACGCGCCATTTCGGCCTCAAAAGCTTCGGCGCACTCTATGGCGGGCTGCTTGCGGCACTCTCGATCGGCACCGCCACCGGGCCGCTTGCCGCATCCTATGTCTTCGACAGTTTCGGCGACTATATGCCGTTCCTGTGGCTCACCATCGCATTCATGGTGGCCAGCAGCGCGGCACTGGCGACGCTGCCGACACCACGCTTCGGCATCGCCAAGCATTGAGGCGGCGCGGCGCGCAATCGAAATAGCGATGGATCGCCTGTGCGAAGCGTGCGCTCTTGCGCCGCTTTCGCCAGCGCGTACCGTTGCGCAAAACTCGCAATCCCCCGAACCGACGAGGCAAAACCGTGGCAGAGGAAACCATCCCGTTCGCAGTGACCGATCCCGAACGGATCCCGGCAAAGCGCTATTATGACGAGGAATTCTTCAAGCTCGAAAACGAGCGGCTGTGGCCGCACGTGTGGCAGATGGCCTGCCGGCTGGAGACCATTCCCAATGTCGGCGACTGGATCGAATATTCGATCCTCGGCAAGTCGGTCATCGTCGTCCGCGCCAAGGACGGGGTGAAGGCATATCACAACGCCTGCCGCCATCGCGGCGTCCCGCTCGCCGAAAGCGGCGGCCACGGCAACTGCAAGCGACAGGGTTTCATCTGCCCCTTCCACGGCTGGCGCTGGAATATGGAGGGCGAAAACACCTTCGTTTACGGCAGCCACATGTTCAGCGAGGACGTGCTCGACGCCGACGATCTTGCGCTGAAGGCCTGCCGCGTCGAAACCTGGGGCGGCTGCGCCTTCATCAATTTCGACGACGACGCGCCCGGCCTGCACGAAAGCCTCGGCCCGGTGCTCGACCGGCTCGAAGCGCACGGCATGAGCAAGCTCAAGTCGGAATGGTGGTATGCCACGGTGCTGCCCGCCAACTGGAAGGTCGCGATGGAAGCCTTCATGGAAGGCTACCACGTGATGCGTACCCATCCGCAGCTGCAGCAGGCGGCGCCGATGCTGTACAATTCAATGTACGGCATGGACACCGGCGGGATCGGCGTACCGATCAATCCGAACCTCGATGTAAAGGGCAATATCGAGGCGCAGATCAAGCATCTGGGCCTGCTTTCCGAAGGCATGGCCGGCATGGTCCACGCCAAGGAAGTCGCGATCGCGCAGCAGCTCACCGATGTCGAGCTGCCCGAGGATCCGCAACAGGCGATGATGCACTGGTTCGGCATCCTCAACCATCAGATCACCGAACAGCTGCGTGCCAGGGGCGAGGACGTTCCCGATCTCAACGCGGTCGCCCAGTCCGATCCGATCAATGCGGTCGAATTCCTTTTCCCGCATTATTTCCTGCTGCCGATGTTCAGCTCGATGTCGAGCTATCGCATCCGCCCGCTCGGCCCGGAAAGCTGCCTGTTCGAAATCTGGTCGCTCACCCATGTCGCCGAGGGCGAGGAACATGAGCCGCCGATGGAACCGACCGTGCTGCCCTATGACAGCCAGGATTTCCCGCCCATTCCGCGCCAGGATTATTCGAACATCCCGATCCAGCAGCAGGGCCTGCACGCCGAAGGCTTCGATTTCATGCGCCTGTCGAAGGACATTGAAGGGCTGATCTCCAACTACAACCGGATCATCGACGGCTATCTGAAGGGAGTCGAACCGGGCAAGCTCGCCGCCGCGAACCAGATGCTCGGCGGCAATTTCGACGGCAAGATCCTCGACCTCGGATTCTGAGGCGGCGCGGCGCGCGATCGGCGCGCGCCGGCCTCCCCTTCCCTATCAATGCACAGGAAAAACGATGGCTGAACCGACTCTCGATTGCTCCGATCTCGACAATTACATGGGCAAGCCGATGCAGCCCGCGCGCATGGTCGAGCCGTTCGCGAACAACGATATTCGCCGCTGGGTGCAGGCGATGCACTATCCCAACCGGCTGCACTACGACACCAACTACGCGATGCAGAGCCATTTCGGCCAGCTGATCGCGCCGCAGAGCTTCCCGGTGACGATGGACGACGGCCACGGCTCGGCGCCCTCGTGCATCGGCCATATCCCCGATTCGCACATGCTGTTCGGCGGCGACGAATGGTGGTTCTACGGCCCGCGTATCGTCGGCGGCGACCGCGTGTGGAATGAGCGGATTCCGTTCGACTACACGATCAAGGAAACCAAGTTCGGCGGCCCGACCTGTTTCCAGCGCGGCGACAATTTCTATTACAACCAGCATGGCGACCTGATCGCCAAGCAGCGCTCGACGTCGATCCGCTACAGCCAGGCCGCCGGTCAGGCTAGCACGCCGACCGACAATCAGGACGATCCGGTCTGGACCGACGAACAACTCGAGGAACTGGAGGTCCGCAAATACAGCTGGATCAAGATGCTCCACGATCTGGGGCACAGCCCGCGCTACTGGGACGATGTGAAGGCCGGCGACGAACTGCCCGAGCGTGTGTTCGGCCCGCATTCGATCGTCAGCTTTACCACCGAATGGCGCAGCTACACCTTCACCCAATGGGGTTCGATGCACCGCCGCACCGACCTCAACATGGCGGAGCTCGGCTTTACTGGCCCGATGGCCGGCCCGGAACAGGACCCGACCGAGGAAAAGAACAATCCCGAAAATACCGACGGCGCCTATATCGGCCCGTCGCGCGGGCATCTGTTCCCGCGCTGGGCGCGCTTCATCGGCATGCCGCGCGGCTATGGATACGGCGCCTCGATGGGTGCGTGGATCACGGACTATTTCGCCGGCTGGGCCAGCGAATGGGGCATGGTGCGCCACAGCGCCTGCAATTACCGCAGCCCCGCGCTGACTGGCGACATCACCGTCACCACCGGCAAGATCCTCGACAAGTTCGTCGACGAGGACGGCCGCCACATGGTGCAGGCCGAATGCCGGATGGAAAACCAGCTCGGCATCGCACTGGCCACTGCCAAGGCGGAAATCGAGCTGCTCAAGCGGCCCGAATAGGCGCACCGACAGCGCGACAGGGAAAAACGGGGCGCAGCCCGGCCATAACAGCCGCACTGCGCCCCTCCCCATACCCACGAAGGGCCTGCGTCAGAGCGATTCCACCGGGGAATGCTCGATTTCCGGCCACATCGCCTCGGCGCGACGCAGCACATTTTCCTTGTCTTCCAGATATTTTCCGAACGCGATGGCGTTGACGAAGAGATAGAGCTTGCCGTCGACGATGTCGGCGAAACGCGGATCACCGTCGAGCTTCTTGCCCAGCGCGACCGCATAGGCGCAGAAGCCGCCATATTGCGGCAGATAGCGGTCGGGCACCTCGGCAAACATGTCCGCCGAAATCTGCGACGCGAAATAATAGGCGACGCCCTCGTGCACGACCGTATAGCGCGCGTCGCCGTGCGCCACGGCATTGAGCGTACTCAGCGCGACCGTGTCGAAGCCATGCACGCCCAGGCCCGCGCCCGAAAGCGTATAGCCGGTGGAAACATTGACTTCATCCTGCGCGGCGCAGGGCGTGGCGTAGGAGTAGGCCAGCGAAATCGCGGTGGCGACGAGCAGTGTCTTGATGCGCATGATCGGGTCCTTCGGTAGCAGGCTGTGTGTCAGGTGGTGGCCGGGACACCGCACCGGGGGCTGGGGGCCTCCCGGCCACTCGGGCTTCGCCGGAACTGGGGCGTCCGGCGTTCTACGAGCACGCGGGGCAAGCGTGCTCGAAGCGGATTCAGAGCAGGGCGGGCCGCGGACTGGGCAGGTCCATATCGATGATCGGTTCCGCCACCGCGGGTTCGGCGGGGCGCGCATCGGGATGCGGCGCGACGATCACCATCACCAGAAACGGCGGCTCGACCATCAGGTAGAAATGATCGACATCGTCGATATTGGGCAGCTGTTGCATGGGTTCCTCCGCGAACCTTGGGCAGCAATGGCGAAGTGCGATCGGCGGCCCGATGGCCCGTTATCGTCACTCCGTCCCTTGATCCCTGTTGTTGACGGGTTGAACGACTAGGGTAGGAAGGCGGACAGGGTCTTGTCGGGGGGCGACAGACTTTTGTCGCAGCGCGTCAAACTGCGCGGCGCGTGACACCGACATTGCTTCTTGGGGGAGAAGACATGTCCGCAGTACCGGCGCTCTTTGTCCGCAAGAATATCGTGCAAGCCGATGAAAGCCTCGATCGCGAGGCGCTTTACCGGATCGCCGGCTTTTCCGGCGCCGATGCTGCGCAGGACGGCGCGGTTACCTCATGGGAATGCTATTACGCGCTGCTCGCGGCGTTGGCCGAAGCCGAACGCCCCGAGATCGCCTTTCACATGCGGACATCGGCGTCGATGGGGTGTGCCGATTTCGGTGCGGTCGGCATGGCCTTCAAATCCGCGCCGACACTGCGCCGTTCGTTCGAGAGAATGGATCGCCACGCGCGGCTCTACAACCGGTCATCGACCTTCGAGCTGGTGCAGGAGGGCGCGCAATGGCTGTGGGTGCATCACCGCACGGCGCCCGATTGTGACGGCATGTACCTGTCCAACGAAGCCGCGCTCGGTACCTTCCTGTCGCTGTGCCGCGAAGCCAGCGGAGCGGACTGCGCGCCGCTGCAGCTCCGGCTGGTGCATCGCGATCTCGGCACCGCCGACGCCCTGCGCACCCATTTCGGCTGCGACGTGCAGTTCGAAGCGGGAATCGACGCGATCGTTTTCGATGCGGCGCAGATGGAGCGCCCCAACCGGATCGGCGACGAGACGATCTGGCAATTCTTCACGCAGCATCTCGCGGAAAATCACCCCGAGATCGAAGGCGACGGGATCGATCAGGAAGTGATGCTGCGCGTCGCCGATGCGCTGAGTGACGGTGTCCCAAGCCTCGAACGGATCGCGGCCGATCTCGGCATCGGCAGCCGAACGTTGCAGCGGCGCCTGTCCGATCTCGGAAAGAGCTATCAGAGCCTCGTCGAGGAAGCGCGGCGCAAGCTGGCGCTCAAGCTGATCGCCGATACCCGCTATCCACTGACCGAAGTGGCGTTCCTGACCGGCTTTGCCGAGCAGAGTTCGTTCACCCGCGCGTTCAAACGCTGGTCGGGCAAGACGCCGCGCGACTATCGCCTCGGTCGCGATCCCGCCGCCACCGCCGCACCGCAGAGCGAAGACCGCGCGGCGCTCTGACGGTTGTCAGTCCCGCATCGCGTGCCTGGCGGCGATCCAGCCGAAGGTGAGCGACGGCCCGATGCTCGCCCCCGCGCCGGGATAGACCTTGCCCATCACCGAGGCGGTCGAAACGCCGCAGGCATAGAGTCCGTCGATCGCCGACCCGTCGGGCCGCAGCACGCGCGCATCGGCGTCGATCACAGCGCCGCCATAAGTGCTGACATCACCCGGCACGACATTGACCGCGTAGAACGGCGCCCGCGCAATGGCCCCGAGCGATTGCTTCGGCTCCGCCACGGTATCGCCGAGCCAATAGTCATATTCGCGCTCGCCGCGATGGAAGTCGGCATCGGCTCCCCTGGCGCAATGGTCGTTCCAGCGCGCTACCGTCGCCTTGAGCGCCGCCGGATCGACATCGATCAGCCCCGCCAGTTCTGCGATGCTGCCGGCCTGTTTCAGATAGCCGGCCTCCGCCCATTCGGCAGGCTTTTTCCGCCCCGGCATCGTGCCGGCAAGCATGTATTTCTCGATATAATCGCTGTCGAAGATCGCCCAGCCGGGGAGCGCCGGCACCTCGCGGTCGCGCCGGAGCATCGTCTCGCAATAGAGCTCATACGACCCGCCTTCGTTCATATAGCGCTGGCCGGTGCGGTCGATCAGGATCGCATGCGGCTTGGCGGTCAGGCTCTGCGCGGGCGGGATCGGGAACTTGTCCTCCCAGCCGGGGACAAGCGTGCATTGATAGCCGACCATCTGGTCCATCTGCGCGAGCTGCGCGCCGATCCGCTCCATCTCGCGATGCAAGTCGCCGGTGTCGCTTTCGTTTGTCTGCGACCATTCCGCGCGCGTGCCGGGCATATAGCGGTCGCGCATTTCCTGATTGCGCGCAAAGCCCCCGGCATTGACGAGCACGCCGAGCCGCGCGCCGATCCGCACCGGCTTGCCGTCCTTCACGCTGGTGACGCCTACAACGCGCCCGCCTTCGACGATCAGTTCAGACGCCGGACTTTCGAGCCGCAAGTCGACGCCCGCATTGAGGATCGCCCGCAGCAACCAGCCCTGCAGCGCCGCTCCGGCCGAGACATAGTTCCGCCCGCGCAGCTTCGCGCCGATCGTCCGCGCCGCGACGCGCGCCATGATCGCCCGCGCCCGCCCGCTGCGCTTGAAATAGGGAAGTTCCATCCCCTCTTCGAGCCGCACCGGCATCGGCAGAAATCCCGGCCGCAGCCTAGTAGCCCAGGGGCCGAGCAGCCTGGTGTCGAACAGCTTGGCGGTCACCGTCCGGCTGGTTTTGCAGCCGCCGGGCAGCTCGTCATAATAATCGGGCCAATATGCCGCCGCGCGTTCGAGCGGGATGCCCTGATCGACCAGAAAATCGATCATCCTCGGCGCTGCATCGACATAGGCCCGCCGCTTTTCGGGCGACGTCCCCGGCGCGTCGGGGTCGGTCGCGGTCACTGCGTCGAGATAGGCGATCGCCGCTTCGGGCGTGTCGCCCTCCCCGTCCGCCTGCATGAAGCGATTGCACGGCACCCAGATGACGCCGCCCGACTTGGCGGTGGTCCCGCCTGCCCAGCGCGACTTTTCGAGGATGACGACGGATTTGCCAGCCTGCGCCATCTGGAGCGAGGAAGTCATCGACCCGGCGCCGTTGCCGACCACGACCCAGTCGAATGTCTCGTCGAATTGCTGCGTCATTCTCGCCTCCGGTCGCTATCCTCGCGCTCGCGCCACCTACTTGCGTCACCCCCGCGAAAGCGGGGTCCAGCTGCCTTGGCCGCCAGTGAAGAAGAAGCTGGATCCCCGCCTTCGCGGGGATGACGGCAAGACTTTGGAACTGCAGCCTCAATAACCCCGGCTGTCGGTCCAGTCCTCGGTCTCGCCCGGCTTGTACGTCTTGCCCGGCGTCTTCCCCGACTGGGTCTTCAGGTCGAAGCCGATCTTGTCCGCCCCGCCTTCGATCGGCACGCCCATCGCCGACAGCGCCCAGCTGGTCATCACATAGTGGCCGATCGAAAAGACCAGATCCATTTTCTGCTTGGTATCGAAATATTTGCCGAGCGTTTCCCAGGTCGCATCCGACCAGTTTCCGGCATCGATCAATTCGTCGACCGCCTTCAGGATGATAGCGTCCGCTTCGGCCCAGTCCCAGTCATTGGGATAGTCACGGATCGCGGCGATTTCCTCGAGCGTCAGCCCGGCGTTGAGGCCATATCCGACATGATTGTGCCACTCATATTCGGACTTCACCCGCACCGCGACGCGCAGAATGAGAATTTCGAGCACGCGCACGCCCAGCGTGTTCGACATCAACAGATGCTTCGACCAGAGATTGTATGGCTTGGCCAGATCGGGATGATTGGCGAGCGTCATCATCACATTGGTCTTCGACCCTTCTTCCCAGGCATTGGGCTCGCCCCAGAAGGCGAAGACTTCGCGGGCGTCGTCGGTCCATTCCTCACGGGGGAGATGATCGATGCGCGGTTTGATATCGGACATATGGCCTCCTGTGTGGAGCGGTCAGAACTGGGCGATTACTTGCGGCAAGTCGACGGTGGTGCGGATGCCTGGCGCGGCCTTGCACAGCGCCGGAACCGCATTGACGGCGCGATGCGCGGTCAGACCCGGCGTGAAGAGCGGATATTCCTCGGCGCTCACCGGGAAATGAATGTCGAGCGACACCGGCGTATCGCCTTCGGTACGGATGCGCCAACCCGATTCCCGCAACCCCCAGTCGACGTCGATGTCGTCGGTGCAATACCAGTTGGCGCGGAAGCGGACGATCGGCTTGCCGCCGCGCAGGCCGGTAACGGTGATCCGCATCGCGCCCACGCTGCCCGCCTCGATCGTGCCGGCGGCGATTTCCACGGTGTTGCGCGCCGCCGCCAGTTCGCCGGTCGCTTCGAAATCATCGCAGGGCAAGCCGATGGCATCGGCGATCTGGCCCAGCGATCCGGCGAAATCGTGCTTCACATAGGCGATCTTGCCCTGATCGAATTCGCCCACCGGCGCGCCGAACCCCATGATCTGGAACATCAGCTGGGGCGAATTGCGGCTCGCCATGTCGGCATATTCCTCGATCGTCAGGCAATCGTGCCGCCGCGAGAGCGACAAAAGCGGAATGGTCAGCGCCTCGGTGACGAAACCGGGGCTTGAGCCGGTCGAATGGATCGACGTTCCGCCCTTTGTGCAGGCCGCCTCGATCCGGCTGCGTGCCGCCGGGTCCATCGTCGGGGGATGGTGAAAATCGCCGCGCGTGGTGACCACATTCACGCCCGCTTCGAGCAGCGTGCAGAGCTCGTCGAGATCGGTGCCCTGCCGCATGTAGAGAACGCAATCGGGCCTGGCGGCCAGAATGTCGTCGATCGATTGGGTTGCGGTGATGCCGGTCGGGTCGGTTCCGGCCAGCTCGCCGGCATCCTTGCCCGCCTTCTCCGCGCCGCTCACCCACACGCCGACCAGCGTCATATGCGGGTGTTCGATGATGGCCCGCAGCGAGCGGCTGCCGATGTTGCCCGTCGCCCATTGCGCGACGCGATAGTTGTTCTTCTCCAAGGCCCTCTCCTTCCTTGTTCCGAGTCGGGCTAGGCGCCGATTGCCGAGAAGCCAAGCGTTGACGGCGCGCCGTCCCGAATCGTACGCCTGAGCGAAGGCTGCGGCATCGTAGGGGCGATTGTACGAAGCCCGCGCGCAATCGGGGGTTGCGATGGCCGCCGTCAGATTGTCTCTGATGGCGCTTCAGTGCCAACCGGCCGACGAGAAAAAACCCGCGGGGGAGAGACGATGATCAAGACAATGGAGGGCGTCCGCGTACTGGAAGTCGCCCAATTCACTTATGTTCCCGCCGCCGGAGCGATCCTCGCCGACTGGGGCGCGGACGTCGTCAAGATCGAGCATCCCGTGCGCGGCGACACGCAGCGCGGCTTTCTCAACATGGGCGGTGTGACGCTCGATCCGCAGCGCCACACGCTGTTCGAACACCCCAATCGCGGCAAGCGCAGTGTTGGCATCGACCTGTCGACCACGGAAGGGCAGGAACTGCTCTACGAACTCGCCAAGAACGCCGATGTGTTTCTGACCAACTATCTTCCGCAGCATCGCCAGAAGAACAAGTTCGACGTCGAACATATCCGCGCGGTCAATCCGAACATCATCTACGCCCGCGGCAGCGCCTACGGGAACAAGGGCGACGAACGCACCGTCGGCGGGTTCGACGGCACTGCCTTCTGGTCGCGCAGCGGCGTCGCCATCTCGATGACGCCCGCCGAGCTCGAAGGCCCGCTGACGCAGGGCATCCCCGCCTTCGGCGATTCGATCGGCGGCATGTTCATCGCCGGCGGCATTTCCGCCGCGCTCTATCACCGCGAAAAGACCGGCGAAGCGCTCGAAGTCGACGGATCGCTGATCAGCGCGGCATGGTGGGCATCGGGCGCGCTGGTGGCGCAGGTCGCCGAAACCGGCATCCTCACCCGCAATTCGATGCCGCAGTCGGGCGGCGCGACGCGCAATCCGTTCATGGGCAACTACCGCACATCGGACGGCGGCACGATCAACCTGTGCACGATTTCGCCGACGGGGCACATCAAGAGCCTGTTCGAACATGTCGGCGTGCCCGAAGCGGCGGACGATCCGCGCTTTTCCGAACCGCGCGCGCTGTTCGAAAATGCCGGCGCGGCGAGCGACATTCTGGTCAAGGCTTTCGCCCAGCACCCGTTCGAATACTGGCGCCAGCACCTCAAGACCTTCACCGGCCAATGGGCACCGATCCAGAGCTTCCAGGATCTGCTGACCGACGAACAGGCGCTGGCCAACGACATGATCGTCGAAGTCGAGGCGGTGGAAGGCGACAAGCCGCTCAAGCTCGTCCGCGGCCCGATCCAGTTCAACAACGAGCCGCTCGAAACCACGCGCTCGCCCCAGGCTTCGGAACATACCGAAATCGTACTGATGGAAATGGGCCTCGAATGGGACAAGATCGAAGCGCTCAAGGCGGCAGGCGCCATCGCCTGATCTAAGTTAGCGATACCAACCGCTACCCATGAAGCGGCGTTGCGCGAATCGCCTTTGGCGAATCGCACGACGCCGCTTTTCGTATGCGTCACGCCCGGCACCGCTCACCCACCGGAGTCGTGGTGCGTTTGGTCGTATTTCCGCCCGATTCCAGCGAAAACTGAACATCTGTTCAGCTATTTCAATTAATTGATATTATTGCCTTTTTTGCATTGCAGCAGCGCTTTTCGCACTTGCGGAAATCGCAATGGCGATTGACAGCCTACTACTCAGTAGTGAACAACGCTGTTGATAACTAAAAGGAGAGTGGCAATGGCGTCAGGCAAGGCGAACAAGGCCCGTATGGCGAAGCGGGTCATCGAAGTGCTGGACTTCTTCGACGAGGAACATCCGCAAGCGACCGTGATGGAAATCGCGCGACGGTTTAACCGCCCGCAATCGAGTACATCGGAACTGCTTTCCAATCTTCAGAGCCTCGGGCTTCTGCACAAGGATCGCTACACCCGCGCCTATTCGCTCACGCCGCGCGCGGCGATGCTCGGCGCCTCGGTGCAGCCGTCGATGGTGCGCGACGGACGGCTCGCGCGACTGATGGACCGACTTTCGTCGCAAACCGGGCTCAGCGTCGCGCTGTTCGGCCTGGTCGGCCTCACCGCCCAAATCTATGCGTGGCGTCCCGGCAACAGCGGCGTTGTCACCAGCATCCCCGGCGGCCTGCGCAGCGGGCTGCAGGAACATCTCTATCGCAGCGCGGCCGGCTGGCTGCTGCTCTCGACGCTCGAACCGCAGACGTGCAGCGGGATGTTGCGTCGCATGAACGCCGAAGCGAGCCCCGAAGCGAAGTTCGACGTCGCCGATGTTGCAGAGCGCGTCCGTCAGGCCGCCGAACAGGGCGCGGTGCGGGGATTTGCCGGCTTCGGTGCGGCCGCCGAAATGACGGTGATGCTGCTGCCGGGCCTGCCGAGCGATCAGCCGCTCGCGGTCGGCCTGCTCCACGATGGGTCCGATCAGGTCGACGGCCATGCGCTGCAGGACGCGATCCGCGACGCGATCGCCTTCACCGACGAAGCGCCGCGCCCGGCGCCGGTAACGGGCGGCAGCGTCCAGCCGCTGTTCCACGCGGCCTAGTCGGAACGTCAGTCCGTCATCCTCCCCCGCCAGGGGGAGGTGGCATGCGAAGCATGACGGAGGGGGCGGAAACGGTACAATCGACTGAGAGCCGCCGCGCCCTCCCCCTCCACCGCCTTCGGCGGTCCCCCTCCCGCTGGCGGGGGAGGAACGGGAAGGCGACCAAGCCTCTCACCCAACAAAAAAGGGCCGGAGCGGATCACCGCCCCGGCCCTTTTTGTACCGTCTCGGACTGCCCCGAAATCAGGCGTCCCAGACCAGGTACAGCGTGTCCGGCCCCAGCACATGCCCGCCGTGAAAGGTCGATTCCTTGTTTGGATCGAGCCGGAATTCAGGCAGCGCCTTGAGCATTTCCTCGTACAGCACCTGCAGTTCGATCCGCGCGAGGTGCGAGCCGAGACAGCGATGCGGACCGGTGCCGAAGGCGATGTGCACCTTGTTCTCGCGCGCGAGATTATATTCCTCCGGTGTCTTGAACTCGGTGGGGTCGAGATCGGCGGCGGGAAGATAGAGCAAAGCCATCTCGCCCTTCTTCATCTGGACACCTTCGAATTCGGCGTCGTGCTTCAGGAAGCGCGGCGGCACGGTGAAAGTATAGCGGCGCAGCAATTCCTCCGCCGCTTCGGGGACGAGACTCGGATCGGCGCGCAACTTCGCCTGCAGTTCGGGATCGGTCGCCAGATGGCGCACGCCCAGCCCCATGCCGTTCATCACCGTGTCGAGCCCGGCGATGAACAGCATCACCGCGTAATTCTCGATATCGTGCAGCGTCGCCGGCCGGCCTTCGAATTCGGACTGCCAGAGCATCGAGATGAGGTCGTCCTGCGGATTATCGCGCCGGTCGACGATCGTGTCGTGCATCACTGCGGCAACCTTGCGCAGCCGCATCTGCACCGCCTGCGGATCGCTTTCGGCCGAATGGAGATGCTCGGCGACGAGATCGCGATAGACGCGCTGCTTTTCGACCGGCAAGCCGAAGATGCGCAGGAACACCGTGACCGGCAGCGGCTCGGCCACCGCCTCCATGAACTCGCAATGCCCCTCGGGCTTGATCTTCGCGATCAGTTCGACCGCCAGCTCGCGGATGCTGTCCTTGAGGCCGAGCATCGCCTTGGGCGAAAACGGCTTCTGCAGCGGCGCGCGATACATGGTGTGATGCGGCGGATCGACGGTGATCGGCAGCGGGATCAGCGCCTTCTTGTCCTCGGGCAGATTGGCGTTCATCGCCGCGATCGCCTCATAGGGCATCGGCGCGTTGCTGAACGTATCGGTATCGCGCGACGCCTTGTAGACCGCGTCGTGGCTGCGCAGCACCCAGTGGCCGCCGTGGCGCGGCGTCCAGAAGATCGGCGGCGCCGTCTTCGCGATTTCCAGAACCCGCGAATGCGCGTCCTTCACCAGTGCGGGATCCGCGAAGTGATCGAAATCGAAAACCAGCGATTCGGGTACGTGTTCCGGCCGCGCGGCCGCTTCGGTTAGGGTCGCCTGAACCATCTGTCTCTCTCCGCATTCGATCCGGTTTCGTCCGGCCGCGTTCCCGCCACGCCATTGTCGCGAAATGTCGAACTCGCGGCCTCGTTCTGCCGAAGATAGCGTCTCGGCGACCGCCCACAACAGAGGTCCTCTCGGCATCGCGCGAGCGATGACGGGAGCGGGCAGTTGATCCCGACTGCAATCTCCACTTTACGATGCGCGTTCAAAGCCGAGGAGAGGCAGATGAAGATCCGTATCGAGAAGGCCGCCTGTGTCGGCAATGCCCGGTGCGCCGCGGTTTCCGAAGAGCTCTATCCGCTCGACGAGGACGGCTATATCGACACCGAAGGCTTCGAGGTTCCAGCGGGCCAGGAAACGCTCGCCAAGCGCGGGGCGAAAGCCTGCCCCGAACGCATCATCTTCGTGATCGAGGATGATGGCTCGACCAGCTGGCCGCCCAAGGGCAAATAATCCAACAGAATTTCGGGAGAAGATCATGGACGACGTTCTCGGCTACAAGGGCAAGCGTGTCATCGTCACCGGCTGTTTTTCGGGCATGGGCGAAGCGACCGCCAAGATGCTGCTCGATCTGGGCGCCGAAGTGCACGGGCTGGATTTCAAGGATTCGAGCCTGCCGCTCGCGTCGTTCAACAATGTCGACCTGCGCGATCCCGCTTCGATCGAAGCCGGCGTGAAGGCGATCGGCGGCAAGGTCGACGCGCTGTTCAACTGCGCCGGCCTGCCCCAGTCCTTCCCGCCGATGGACGTGATGAAGGTCAACTTCATCGGCCTGCGTCACTTGACGCAGCAGGTGCTGCCGATGCTGAACCAGGGCGGCGCGATCGCCAATATCGCCTCGACCGGCGGCATGGGCTGGAGCCGTCGCATCCCGACCAACATGGAATTCGTGACGACGCAGGGCTGGGATGCAGCGATCGCGTGGTGCGAAGCCAATATGGACACGATCGCCGAAGGCTACAGCTTCTCCAAGGAGAATGTGATCGTCTGGACCCAGTTCATGGGCGCACAGCTGATCAAGAAGGGCTATCGCATCAACTGCACCCTGCCCTCGCCGACGCAGACGCCGATGATGGCCAAGTTCCACGAAGCCTCGGGCAAGGACGTGGTCGATGCCGCTGCCGAGCCGATGGGCCGCTATTCGACGCCGGAGGAACAGGCGGGCGGGCTGGTGCTGCTCAATTCGAAGCTGGCGAGCATCATCAACGGCGTCGTGCTGCCGGTCGATGGCGGCTTCATGGGCGGCGTCGTCACCGGCCAGGTCGATCTGAGCGTGATGATGCGCCGCTCCCAGCCGGCGCAGTAAGCAAACACTGCCCTCGCGGCATGCGGGGAACATACCGGCCGGGGTGCGCGAAACCGCGCGCTCCGGCCGAATGCATAGACGGGACGAGGACAAGCCATGAATTTCGAGCTCACCGAAGATCAGGAAATGATGCGCGACATGTTCGCGCGCTTTCTCGATGAAAACAGCAGCATGGCGCGCGTGCGCACCGCCGCCGCGAGCACGGGGTTCGATGCCGATCTGTGGCGCGGCCTCGCCGAACAGGGGGCGCTGTCGATCCGCGTGCCGGAGGAATCGGGCGGGCTCGGCATGGGCCTGTTCGACGCGGCGCTGCTGATGGAGGAAGCCGGCCGTACGCTGGCGTCAGGTCCTCTCGCGGAGGCTTTGGTCGCCGCGCGGCTGCTTGCCACGCTCGGCAATGACGACACCGCCGAACTGCTCGGCAAGGTGCTGACCGGCGAAACCGTGGCGACGATCGCATTCCGGGACATTGCCGCGCAGCCGGTGCAGTGGGTGTCGGGCGGTCTCGTTTCCGAAGCGGTAGTTGCGCGCAAGGGCGACGACATCGTCCTCGTCGTCGTGCCCGAGGAAGCGCGCAGGCAGGAGGAAAATCTCGCTCCCACCCCGATCGCTGAAATCGACCTGGGCAAGCTCCATGCGATGACGCTCGCCTCGGGCGCCGACGCGCTCGCCGCCTTCGCCGCCGGCATCGAGGAGTGGAAACTGCTCATTTCGGCGGGCCTTGCCGGGATCGGCCGCCAGTCGCTCGTCATGGCCTCGGCCTATGCCAATGAGCGCAAGCAGTTCGGCCAGTTGATCGGCACCTTCCAGGGCATTTCGCACCCGCTCGCCGATCTCGTCTGCGATGTCGACGGGGGCAAGTTCCTGGTGTGGAAGGCGATCCGCAACATCGCCGACGGCGACGCCGAAGCCGGCGCCACCGTCTCGCTCGCGGCATGGTGGAACGCCGATGCCTGTGCGCGTTCGGTTGCGCAGTCGCTCCACACCTTCGGCGGCTACGGTCTCACCACCGAATATGACATCCACCTCTACAATCTGCGCGCCAAGGCATGGCCGCTGGTCTGGGGCGATCCCGCCCGCTGGCTCGAAGAAGGCGGCGCGCGGCTCTATGGTGGCGAAAAGGCCTCACTGCCGGACGTCGGCGATGTGCCGATCGACTTCGACCTCGGCCCCGAAGCCGCCGCGATCACCGAAGAAATCAATGCCTTCTTCGACAAGAACGTCACGCCGGAAATGCGCGAGAAATTCCACTATAGCTGGGAAGGCTATAACCCCGAGCTCAACGAGAAACTCGCGGCGGAGAACTTGCTCTATCTCGGCCTGCCGCAGGATGTCGGCGGGCGCGGGCTTTCGGCCTATGCCAAGGTCGCCGCGATGGATGCGTTCGAGGAGCAGGGCTATAACAACCCCGCTGCCAACGTGACTCAGATGGTCGCGCTGATCATTCACCGCTTCGGCTCGGAAGAGCTGAAGAAGGACGTGCTCGGTGAAATCATGCGCGGCGAGGTTATCTGCTCGCTCGGCTATTCCGAACCCGGTTCGGGATCGGACGTGTTCGCCGCCCAGTGCCGCGCGACGCCCGATGGAAACGGCTGGCGGATCGACGGGACCAAGATGTTCACCAGCGGCGCGAATCTCGCCAGCTATGTCCTGATGCTCTGCCGCACCAACACCGAAGTGGCCAAGCACAAGGGGCTGACGATGTTCATCGTGCCCTTGAAGGCCGATGGCATCACCATCCAGCCGGTCCACACCTTCCAGGACGAGCGCACCAACATCACTTTCTATGACGGCGTGCACATCCCCGACAGCTACCGGCTCGGCGAAGTCGATGGCGGCGTGCGGACGATGAGCGCCAGCCTCGAGCTCGAACATGGCGGCGGCTTTTCGAAATATCAGCGCGCGATGGTCAAGGCCGCCGAAACGCTGTGCCGCGAGATCGACTATCACGGCAAGAAGCTGATCGAGGACGGATCGGCGCAGGCGCGGCTCGCGCGAACAGTGGCGAACACCTGGGTCAGCGATCTCATCACCTTCCGTTCGCAATGGGTCATCGCCGAGAAGAAGCCGAACCATGCCTATGGCCCGATGGCGAAGATGTTCTCTTCGGAGAAATTCCTCAGTGACGCGCGTGACCTGATCGACCTTACCGCCCCGCTCTCGCTGTCGAAGCGCAAGGGCGCCGCCGAAGCGATCAATATGTTCTATCGCCACGCCCAGGGCTCGACGATCTATGGCGGCACCAGCGAGGTCCACCGCTCGATGATCGCCGAACGCGGGCTGGGGCTGCCGAGAACCCGCGCATAAGGAGGGCCGCATGGCCGAGTCAGCAAGGAAACCCCGCTTCGAGATCCGCCGCGGCACCGACGCGAGCGATTTCGAAGAAAGCGGACTGATGCAATCGAACCCGCTGACCGAGACTGAAATGGCGGGTGCCGGCGCGACGATGGAAGCCGGGGTGATGGACGGCACCAATGTCAAACTGCTGTTCGACATGCCGGGAATGAGCCTCGCGCGCGCCTGGTTCAAGAGCGGCTTTCCCCTGCCCCGCCACACGCACAACACCGACTGCCTCTATTACGTCCTCGCCGGATCGCTGCGGATGGGGACCGAGGAACTGGTGGCAGGCGACACCTTCTTCGTCGGCGCGGACGTGCCCTATAGCTACGTCCCCGGGCCCGACGGAGTCGAAGTGCTCGAATTCCGCGCGTCGAACGCGTTCGACATCAAACTGATGGCGAACAACAAGGCGTTCTGGGACAAGGCGACCGAAATGGTGCGCGACAAACAGGCCGCATGGGCCGAGGAAACGCCGCCTTCGGGAGGATGAGCCATTCTCCCCTCCCTGCAAGGGAGGGGATCAAGGGGTGGGTAAAGCAAAGGCGGGGCTCGATGCCCCGTTTTTGCTTATGGCCCCCGGCGGAGCGCGTCTCACGACGCGCCACCCACCCCCAGCCCCTCCCTCAAGAGGGAGGGGAGAAGAATCCGACCGCTCTGGAATTCCTCCCCGAGCTTGTCTCGGGGAGGGGGACCGCTCGCGAAGCGAAGTGGTGGAGGGGCCGGCCAGGGCCGCCGCATAATCCATCCATAAGTGCATTTTCACGCGGAGACGCGAAGGCGCCGAGATGGTGCGATTCTCCGCCCCGCCTCCGCACGGACACAAAAAGCGGCTGGCGCCGCGCCCCTCCACCGCACTTCGTGCGGTCCCTCTCCCCCAGCAAGCTGGGGGAGGAATTTCACTCCGGCATCACCATGTCCATGTGCAGCCGCGTCAGCTTCGATTCCGCGATCCGCCAGCCCTCACCGGTTCGCACATAGCGTTCGTGATAATGGCCCCAGCCGGTCAGCGAACGCCCGTTCGGCCAGACCAGCCGATCCTGCATCGCCCACACGCCGGTTGCCGCGTCGCCATCGATCGCGATCTCGGGCGCATGCACCTGATGCACGGTCTTCGCGGCTTCGATCGATCCGCGAATGCTCGCCACCGCCGCGTCGCGCCCCGCGATCACCGGCCCGTCCGAAGCGCTGACGTCGAGCGCGAAATCGGGCGTCATCAGGCCGGCGAACCCGTCCCAGTCCTTCGCATCGAGCAAGCGGCAATAAGCGGCTTTCAGATTGCTGAGCGTCAGCCAGTCGGCAAAATCCGGGGCGCCGCTCACAGTCGCCACCCACGCATCTGATTCCCGCCGTCGACCAGCACGACTTCGTTGTTGATGAAGCTGCCTTCCTCGCTCGCCAGGAACAGGCCGAAATTGGCGATGTCCTTTGCCGTGCCCTGCCGCCGGGTGAGCTGCATGCCCTTTACCCGGTCATAGGTTTCGGGCGGCAGCGATGCGCGGTTCGCTTCGGTCTCCATCAGCCCCGGGGCGATACCGACGACGCGGATCTGATCACGCGCGAACTGGTTCGCCATGCCGAAGGTCATCGCGTTGAGCGTCGCCTTGGTGACGCCATAGGCCGTGGCGGGCGTGAAGCTCGCCATCGACGACTGATTGATCACCAGCCCCTGCGCGGCCGCGAGCGCGGGCTTGAGCGCTTCGGCGAGCAGCAGCGGCGCGATGCTGTTGATCGCGAACCAGCGCTGCCATTTCTCCATCCCGACACCGAGGAAGCCATGTGCGATCTCGCCATAGGCAAGCCCGGCATTGTTGATGAGCACGTCGAGCTTGGGCGTATCGGCCAGAACCGCCTGCGCGAAACGATGCAAATCAGCCTCATCGGACAAATCGACGCGATGCCGGCTCGCGCTGCTCCCCGCTTCCTCGACCAGCGACTTGGTCTCGGCCAGTCCTTCCTCGTTGATGTCGGCTAGGATCAGCGTCGCACCTTCGCGCGCGAAGGTCAGCGCGAATTCGCGGCCCAGTCCGCCCGCTGACCCTGTGACCAGCACCGTCTTTCCTTCAAATCGCTGCAATGCCTCTCTCCTATTCGCGCCGGCTGAACCCGATCTCACTGATCCGCCACGCGCCGTCGACCCACCGGAAGCGATCGGTATAGCGCCCGCGTACGACATCGATGGCGCCGCTTTCGTGCCGTTTCAAATGGACCAGCACCGTCCATCGCCCGACCGCTGTTTCGCCGTCGATTTCGATCCAGGGCGAATGGAGCATGTGGAGCAGCCATTCCGAATTGCCGGCGATCGCCGTGCAGAGATATTCGGCAAGCGCCCCGGCGCCATTGAGCGGCCCGAAACCATAGTCGCCCGACGCGTCGGCCGTGAATATTTCCGCCATCGCCGCCCGCGCGCCCGCTTCGTCGTCGGGCGCACTGTCCGCCGCCGCGCAATAGCGCGCCTTGAGATTGGCGATGGCGTGAACCGGGTCCATCCGGTTCAGGCGCTTTCGGCGTCGAGCGCCTTCACGACGAGCTTCTTGAGGTCCGCGGTCTTGATCTTCGCGCTGCCGGTCAGTTCCAGCTCGTCCTCGCCGAAAAACAGCACCCGGCGCGGCACCTTGTAGCTCGCCAGAAACTCCTTGGTCTGCGCGCGGATACCGTCCTCGGTCAGCGCCGCGCCTTCGTGCGGCACGATGCAGGTGACGACCAGTTCGCCTAGCGTCTCGTGCGGCACGCCCACGGTCTGCGTCACTTTCACGCCGTCGAACGTCTTGATGATCGTATCGATCTCGACCGGCGAGACATTGGCGCCGCCGGTCTTGATGATGTCGCTCAGCCGCCCTTCCCAGTAGAGCCGACCCGCATCATCGAAATAGCCGCCGTCGCCGGTGCGGAAATAGCCTTCGCTGTCGAGCGTCTCGCTCAGCGGCACGCCGATATAGCCGAGCATCAGCGTCGCGCCCTTGAGCGCGATTTCGCCGCGCTCGCCGAGCGGCACCGTCTCGCCGGTCATCGGATCGACGATCTTGAAGATATTGCCCGGCAGCGGCCGCCCGTTGCTCCCCGCAATCTCTTCCTCGGGCGTGCCCGAATCGAAGATCGACGCGATGGTGAAGGTCTCGGTCGTGCCATAGGCCGAGAACGGCTCCTGCCAGGTCGTGTGGACCGTCGGATGCTTGCCGAGCGGCACGTTCGGGCTGACATATTTGATCGCCGACAGGTCGACATCGTTCCAGTTCGACGCCGCTTCGAGCTGCGTCCACTGATGCGGCCAGGCGACCGCCATCGTCGCCTTTTCCTTCGCCATCAGCTCGAGCGCTTCCTCGGGCTGGAACGTCGCCTGCAGCACCAGCGACCCGCCGGCCGACAGCGCTCCGCCGATCGCCATCCCGAAATTGCCCGACCAGAAAAAGCCGTTGGCCGACCAGGTGCGCACGTCGCTCTCGGCCTGATAAAAGCGCTTCCACCGCCAGAGCTGCAGCGACACGCCGCGCTGCGAATTGAGGATACCCTTGGGCTTGGCGGTCGATCCCGAGGAGAAGAACAGCGCGCCCGGATCGGCGGGCGTCACTGCCGCCGCGCGCGCATCGACGCGCGCCGGATCGATGCCCTCGCCGCGCTTGAGGAAATCGGGCAGCGTCTCGATCGCCCCGGTCGCTTCGCCGACGGCGGCGACATGGCGCAGATAAGGGAATTTGAGCGAGACGATCTCGCCCGGCGCGTCGCTGGCCAGGCACGGCTCGATCTCGGTCAGCATCCCGGCAAAGTCCTTCTTGAGGACCTTGCGCTCGATCAGCAGCACCGAACAGGCGGAGGACGCCACCAGATGTTCGAGCTCCATCGGCGTCGAAAAGGTACTGAGCGTCGCCGCCACGCCACCTGCCAGCGCCGTGCCGAACACCGCCGAGAGAAACTCCGGTCGGTTGGTCATCAGCACGCCGACGCGCTCACCCTTGCCGACGCCGCATGCGATCAGCGCGCGCGCGACTTCGTTGGCGCGCTCCCACAGGTCTTCATAGGTCCAGCGCGTGACGCCGCCGGGTTCGTGCATCACCAGCGCTTCGCGCCCGCCCCCGGCCTGCGTCACTTCGCGCAGCCATCCGCCGAGCGTGAGCGCGCCGATGCCGGGCTCTTCCTCCAGCGGCGGTCCGGCGACGATCGATAGCGGTTTCTCGCTCACGGTTACTCCTTACAATTCAGGCCAGCGGCAATTGAACGTCGGCGGTGGCAGTGACGAGCTTCATCCCGTCCTGATTGGCGAGCGTCAGCTTCACCCGCACCAGCGGCATGCCCCATTCGGTCTCTTCGCGCTTCTCGACGACTTCGGCATCGAAATAGGTCGCGTCGCCTTCAAAGGCAGGGCCGCGGAAATCGGCCTTGATCCAGCGGACCATGCCGTCCCACCCCGCCCAATAGGCAAGATAGTCGACGCACCAGGCGCCCATCGTCGCGCCATAGCCATAGGCGCGGCTCATCCCGACCTTGCCCGCCTTCTCGTCATCGACATGTCCGCGCGAGGGCCCAAGATAGAGGCCGTCGCGCTTGCGCGGATCGATCAGCGCGCCTTCCTCATCGAATTCGAAACCGGGGGTCCAGCCGGGGTTCTGATTGATCCACGGATCCTCGACGCCTTCGGGCGCCACCCAGTCATAAGCGCCCCAGGTGTTGAACAGGAAGGCGCGATATTCGGTCGCGAAGCTCGCCTTGGTATGGGGGCCGATCACGCGGCGCGGCAGCGTGTCGCCCACCGCCACTTCCTCCCAGCGCGGGCTTACGCCCTCGCGGTTGGAGAGAATCCAGGCGTGGCGGAGCGCATCGAGTTCGGCGATTTCCTCGGCGGTCCAGCGCTTCAGCTCGCCGAGCATCTGATCATACATGCCGAGCCGTTCGGCTTCGGATGCGAGATAGCGGATCGCGGTCGAGCGTTCCTTGGCGACCAGCGATCCGTCCTGCTTGCGGTGGATCGTGTCGCCGCGGCTGAACATGGTCGGGCCGGAGAATTTGGTGTCGGTCACCTTGTAATCGTGGAAGCGGCGCTCCTGCAGCGTGCGGTCGCCGGGGCGGATCTGCGCGCCGTAATACCACCATTCCTCGCCACCGAAGATCAGATGCGATCCTTCGATGAAGCCGACACAGGCCGGCTGACAGCCATGCCCGTAATCCATGCACGAAACGATCGACTGCGGCGCGATCAGTCCGCCGAAGCGGGTCTGCTCGGCGAAAACCGGGTCCCAATGGACCGGATTGGCATAGTCCATCGCCATCACCCAGCGGCGCAGGTCGCTGCCGGTCAGCGGATCGCGGACCTGGCCACCACCGACCAGCTTGCCGACACGCGGCTCGACGTCGCTCAGGTCCATTTTCACCACAGGATCGGCTTCAGACATGCTTTTCTCCCTCGTGATCGGCGCGCCGGTTCTTTGCCGGTCGTCACCCTATATGCTTGTCGCGATCAGCCTTTCACGGCGCGCAGCGCGACACGCGGCTTGTTCCCGGCGCGACCCAGCCGCTCGGCGACTTCGGGAAATTTCTCGGGCCGAACCGATCCGTACATGCAAAGCCGCAGCACTTCCTGCGAGAAACGGCGGCCGAGCGCATCGCGTTCGCTCTTGCTGCGCGAATGCGAGTGCGCCCAGACGGGCCACATGAAAGCGCCTGCAAGCGTGATGACCGACAGCGCTTCGGCATCGACATTGTCGGCGGCGAGATCGGTCCTGGCGAAGCGATCGATCGAACCGGAATACTCACGCCAGAAGCGGTCGGCGGTCGGCTCGGGCGAGGAGAGGAGCTGAAGCAGCCAGATGCGGCACAGCTCGGGATTTTCCATCGCGAACTCGGCGAGCCGATCGAAGGTGTCGGCGATATCGACCTGTTCGATCCGCCGCTCGCCGGCGGTGTCCGTATCGCCGAAAAGGATGCGGAACATCTCGTCCGACACCGAATCCGCCGTCGCTTCGATCAGCTTTTCGCGCGTCTTGAAATGCTGATAGGCTGTTCCGCGATTTACGCCCGCGAGATGTGCCACTTCGGACAGGCTGACAGCTTCAGGCCCATCCTTGGCCAACAATGTCCGGGCGGCGCGCAATATGGCTTCGCGCGTGCCCGCCGGGTCTCGTGTGCGCCGTTGCCTCGGCTCGGCCATGAACCCATTCTCCCCAACCAACTCTCATCGCAATCGCGACGTGGCACCGTCTGCGAAAGCCGTTGCCCGCAGGCGTTTCCTCCACGCAGATGGCGAAAAATACGCTTTCTCATCCCTGTAGGATGCTGTGCAAGAGTCAACCGGTGCGCTGCGATGCCTTGGCGCTGGAGCATTTTATTCGCCGTGGCGAAGGCCGCGCGATCGGTTGGCGGCGGCGGGCCGGAACCGCACCCATGAAAAAACGGCCGGGCAGTTGCCTGCCCGGCCGTTCGATTGTCGTCGACTTGCGCCTTTTACTTGTCCGAACCGAACCGGAACTTCACGTTCAGGCCGAATTCGCGCGGCGGCGTGGTGGTGATGCCGGTATAGGTGCTGGTGTAGCTTTCCGCCGTCGGACCGGTGAAGATCACGCCGGTCGGACCACCGAACCCGCCAAAGCCAAGCTGCTGATACGATGTGAACCGCGGATCGGTGCGAGTCAGCACGGTCGTCTCGTCGAGCAGGTTCTTCGCATAGAGCGAGACTTCCCAGCCGCCTTCGGCATCGCGCAGGCCCAGGAAAACGTTGAGCAGCCCATAGGAGTCGACATCGTCGAACTCGTTGGTGGGCACGCCCTGCGATTCACCGTTGAACGTGAACAGGCCGCGCACAAAGGCATCGGTCTGCCCCGAAACCGCGAAGTTGTAGTCGCCCTGCAGCGTCGCGGTGAACGGGGGCAGGAACGACGAACGCTGGTTCACCGTACAGGCTGAGATATTGTCCGCACCCACCGCGGCCATCAGGTCCGTGAGCGAGGGAGCCGAATTGACCTGATCGGGCACGCCGTCACCATTCAGGTCCGTACAGGGAATGACGCCGTCCTTGATCTTGCCGAGCGAATAGCTCGCCGTCGCGCTGATATTCAGGCCCGGGATCACTTCGAAGGAAGCGTCCGCCTCGACGCCCTTCACTTCCACCGGCACCGCGCCGGCGAAGTTGAACGAGGCCACCTGCGGCACCACGTTCGGAGCCACATAGGCATAGTTCACGAAATAGACGCCGTTGCCCGGCACGCGATACGGGAAGTTCTCGAACTTCTGGTAATAGCCGGCGATGTTGAACGTGCCGCGACCGTCCGCGAAGCTGGTCTTGAGACCGACTTCATAGGATTCCGACGTTTCCGGCGGAAGCGCGAGGAACGACCGTTCGAGCGCCGACTGATTGAGGCTGAAGTCGCCGACCACGTTGATGCCCGGACGATAGGACGTGCCGGTGCTGGCATAGATCATCACGTCGGGCGTGATGTCGTACTGGATCGAACCCGAATAAATCCAGTGCGTGTCGTCCTGACCCGCCGACGGGATCGAACTGCCGTTGATCATCAGTCCGTTGGTCTCGCGATAGTCGATATGACGGACACCGCCCGAAATCTGGAAATCGCCCAGATGCACGGTCAGATTGCCGAAGAACGACTGTTCGTGCGATTCACCGGCGCGAACGATCGGCGTCTGGACGACCTGGGCAAGGCCCCCGTCGAGCCCCGGAACGCCCGGCACCACCGGCAGACGGACCGCCGTCGGACGCGTCAGACTGGTCGGCGTCTCGTTCTTGTAGTCGAAGAAGCCGATGACATAGTCGAGCGTGTCGAACAGGCGCATGTCGTTCTGCAGGCGAATTTCATGCGACGTCGACGTGGTGTTCGACCGCGTGACCTGATCGAGATCGGTATCGGGGAAGAAATTGCCCCAGTCGGTCGGTTCGGTCGAACGGATTTCCTGGGTGTAATGCTGACCCTGATAGATCAGGCTCTGGCCCGCGAAATAGGCTTCGGCACGCCAGTTGAAGATATCGAAAATCTGGCGGATGCGGAACGGACCGTTCTGGATCGCCAGCCGGTCCTCGGCTTCGATCGGCACCGCGCTCGGCGTCGCGAGGGGGTTCACCTCGCTGAACGATTCATTCTGGTAGAAGCTGCGGCGATACGCATCGGTGCGCTGATAGGTGCCCTCGAGGTGCAGCCAGTCGGTCGGCTCGACCACGCCGACAACACGGCCGGCCCAGGTCTCGTTGAACGGATCACGGCCATCCACGGTCGGGAAAGCCGACTTCACCCGGTCACCCTCGCCGGTGTTCCACACACCCGAGACGCGCAGCGCGGCAACGCCCGGCACGACCGGCACGTTGAGTCCGCCCTGCAGGTTGATCGTGCCGATATCGTTGGCGGTCCAGTCGGTATAGCCGCCCCAGTCGAACATGTCGGGCTTGCGCGCCGTCACGGTGATGGCGCCCGACGGCGATGCACGACCGCGCAGCGTGCCCTGCGGGCCGCGCTGGACTTCGATCTGACCGATGTCGAACATCTGCTGCAGGATCACGCCGGCGGTGATCGGAGCGTCGTTGAAATAGAATTCGACGGTCGGGTTATTGCCGCTCGCGTTGATGTCGAAATTGACGCCGCGCACCTGGGCGTTGCCGCCGATGCCATTGGCGTTGCTGCTCAGGCTGAGGCCCGGCGCCAGCGACTGGACTTCGGTGAAGTCACGCAGGTTGAGATCGGAAATGTCCTCGGCCGTGACCGGGTTGACCACGACGGCGACATCCTGGAGCAGTTCGTCACGACGACGCGTGGTAACGACGATTTCGCTGCTCTGGTAAACAGCCGGCGCATCGTCCTGAGTGGCGTCCTGGGCGCGCGCCTCCGTCGGAGTTGCGAGCGCGATCAGGCAAACGCCAGCCATCGAATAGGCAAAAACGGATTTCACAGGTCTACCTCCCCTCAAAAATTCCCGCTGCATTTTTTTGTCGAATCTTCGCAGCATCGAGTACGCGCCGGTTATGCACGAAAATGCTGAGAGTGAAGCCGGTTGCGGTGTGGTCGCTCCGCAATATCGCCGCCGCGATTGAAACCGAACCACTCTCATTAATACCGGGGCTAAGCATAGGCCGGAGCAAGCCATGAATTACGCAAGAGCGGCATAGAGAAACGTTGGAAACAAGCGGCCAGTTACTGCTGTTTCATCGTCCGCAGCCCTTGAAAAACCTGTTATGCGCGAGATGACTAACGGGGCTTAGTATTTCCAGGCCGCGAATTCGGCTTTCCCGCCCTTCGCTATTCGAACCCATCCCATGCCGCGCCGCACAAGAAACGAACACGGCCCCGATTTCGAGCCCGACGGGCTGAAAACGGGGCCGGAAACGCTCGAATCGGTCGGCCGGAATGTCCTGCTTCAGGACGAATTTGCACCACCTGTTGCATAGCTGCCACGTATTTTCGGGCCTGACCGAGGCCTTTCCGTAACGGCAGCAAGCCGTCACCCCTCGCGGGCGACGTCGTAGCGCGACAGGTAGCGTTCGAATTTCGGCGCGAGATCCTCGACGGTCAGCCCGTACTGATCGAGCTTGTAGGCGTGCTTGCCGAACTTGTTCTGCGGATTGTCGTCGAGCCAGGCCTGCATCGCCGCCTCGGCCTCGGGGGTGAACTCGTCGCCCAGCGCCGCATAGAGCTTGCGCATCGCACCCAGCGGATCGTCGGTCAGATCGGCATAATGGACGTCGACCATGCTGTCCTCGCCATGCGCATCGCGATAATTCATGATCCGCTCGGCATGTTCGACTGCCTGATAGGTGCAGTTCTCGCGCAGCCAGTCGGTATCGACGCGGCCCATGAAGCCCATATGCGCCAGGCTGATGATCGAGCAGAAGCTGCCCGTCGCCGTGAACGGATCGCGATGCGTCCACACCAGCCGCGCATCGGGATAGATGGTCTTGATCGTATCGAGCCACAGCGCGTGGCTCGGCATTTTGAGGCTCCACGTCCCCGGCGCATCGGCCTGGAGCAGCTGGAGAAATTTCTTGTGATACTGGTACGCCGACGTCATGTCGGTCGAGAAGAGCCAGTCGCGATAATTGGGCAGCTTGCCGCGCGATTCGAGCGCCAGCGCCTTGAAATCATGCGCCATGAAGAAGATGCACTCGTTCGGATAGACCGCCGAGTTGCGATAATATTTGCCCATCTCCGGGCGCGCGGCGAGCATCGCCTTCTCGCGCTCCAGCGCCACGACTGCACGCGGATCGGTCTTGAGCGTATCCGACGTCGCCGGCGGCACCGGATTGTCGATTTCCCAGGTAAGCGGCGAGCGCCGCGCCGGATCGCAGGCGAGCAGATTGCTCAGCAGCGTCGTGCCGGTGCGCGGAATGCCGAAGACGAAGACCGGCTTTTCCACCGGCCGCTCAAGCAGCTCGGGCCGCTGGCGCAGATAATCGGCGACTTTCAGCCGGTTGGCGAGCAGCTCGACCAGATTGGCCTGCAGCCGCCCGACCCCCTGTTCGGAAAGCCCCGCTGCGTTGACGTCTGCGACATAGATGTCGAGCCCTTCTCGCCAGCTGTTTGAATCGAACTTTTCCAGGCCGGTCGCCTGCATTGCCTGCGTTACCAGCGCGTCCGCGTTCAACTGGGCGGTCATGCTCGTCTCTCCTGATCTGTTTTGCGCAATCATGCTGAGGCGAGGCGGTCGGGCCAATGGAGTTGACTGTCGGGGTCGGGCCGTAACCATGCGTTTGGGCCATAACGGGCTTGGGTCGATCTTCGCCCGACTGTCTCCCCACCCGTCACCCCGGCCTTGAGCCGGGGTCCAGCTGCCTTCCTTCCACGTATCGAAAGCAGAAGAAGCTGGATTCCGGGTCAAGCCCGGGATGACGAAAGACGGCATAGCCCAAGCGCCCTACTCTCCCTTGCGATAGCTACGCTGGCGAAATTGCCGCGGCGAAGCGCCCGTCGCCCGGCGGAAGGCATAGGAAAAGCTCGACGGCGAGGCGAATCCCAGCGCGAACGAAATCTCCTTGATGCTCTGTTCGCCGCCCAGCATGCGTTTCGCCATTTCCACGCGTGTCTGCGCGATATGCGATCCGATCGAATGTCCCCTGCTCGCGCGGAAACCGCGCGTCAGTTGCCGCACCGAAATGTTGCAGAGCGCCGCCAGCTCTTCGAGGCTCGGTACCGGCCCGATCTCCTCCAGTCGTTCATCGATCCGCCGCAGCCGCCAGGAGGCAAGCCCGCCGGTGATCGGCCCGTCGGCGATTGCCTGGCAATAGCGCGCGACTTCGATCGCGAGCTGGCCGACGATATGATCGCGCAACGCCTCGCTTCCGGGGGCGTCGTGCCGCATTTCCTCGGCGAGCCGGCGCAGGCAGAAACGAACATGCGGCTGGGCGATGTCGAGCCCCGCCGCCAGCCGCCGGTCGGTCCATTCGATCCCGCCCTCGAGCCAGCGATCGACTGCCTCGGCAGGAATCTCGCACACGATCGACGCCTGATCGCCGCCCTTGTCGCTCAGGATATGCAGCCCCTCGCCCGGCGGGATCAGGAAGATATCGCCGATCGGTTCGAACCGATGCGGCCCCCAGCGCTCGCGATAACAGCCGCGCGCGCCTTCGGGCCGCGGAGTCAGGCACATGTCGAGCCAGTATCCGTGCTCGCGCCGGAACAGCCGGTCAGTCGGCGCGTCGAGCTGGAAACGCGCGATCCGCACCGGACCGAGCGCAGTCATGCGCTCGGAATCAAACGCCGTCTGAGCAAAATTCTCGCGCGTCACGCGCCGCCTCTCCGTCTCTTTTTCTTTCGTGGCCATTTGCCAGCATTACGGCCCGAAGTCGACACCGGCACCGATTGCGCATCGCCGCGCGCGGGCGGACACTCCCGCCCGACATGCCGGGAACGGCGGACACGAGATCTGGAGAGCGACATGGCCAAGGGACTTTTCGACTGTACGGGCAAGGTGACTCTGGTCACCGGCGGCAATGGCGGCATCGGGCTGGGCTTCGCGATGGGCGTCGCGAAAATGGGCGGCGACATCGCCATCTGGGCGCGCAATGCCGAGAAGAACGAAGCCGCCAAGATGCAGCTTCTCGAAGCCGGCGCGGGCCGTGTCGAAACCTATCAGGTCGATGTCAGCAGCGAAGAGGCGATTACCGAAGGCTATGACAAGCTGCTCGCCGATATGGGCCGGCTCGACAGCGTCTTCGCCAATTCGGGCCGCGCCTCGCGCTCGCGCTCGGTGCTGACGCTCGACAGCGGCGAATGGAACGACTTGCTCGCGGTCAATCTCCACGGCGCCTTCTACACCCTGCGCGAGGCCGCCAAGGCGATGGTCAAGCGCGCCGAAACCGGCGATCCGGGCGGGTCGCTGGTCTATTGCGGCAGCCTGTCGATGTTCCACGGCGTTCCCGGCATCGAGAATTACGCCGCGTCGAAGGGCGGGATGGGCGCCGTGATTCGCGGCATGGCGGCCGAACTGGGCAAACACGGCATCCGCGCCAACACCATCGCGCCGGGCTATGTGAAGACCGGCATTGGCGGTGACGCCGAAATGAGCGAGGAAATGAAGGCGCGCATGGCCGCGGTCGACGCGCATTTCTCCGCCAAGACGCCGATCCCCCGCCCCGGCGCGATCGAGGATTTCGAAGGTATCGGCGCCTATCTGGTCAGCGACGCATCGCGCTTTCACACCGGCGACACGATCGTGATCGACGGCGGCAGCCTGATCTATCCGCCCTACGCATTCTGATCCCCGGAGCGAGAGGAGCCTCCCCATGCACCATCTGCTCAACATTCATGGCGTGAACGACGTCCGCCTCGACGACTATCAGCGCCCCGAACCGGGCCCCAATGACGTGGTCGTCAGGATGAAGGCCTGCGGCATCTGCGGCAGCGACCTTTCCTACATCAAGAATGGCGGCATCCCGGCGGGTAATATCACCGCGCTCGGCCATGAAGGCGCGGGCGAACTGATGTATGTCGGCGACAGCGTCGAAGGCGTGAAGGTCGGCCAGCCGGTGATCGTCAATCCGATGAACACGCCGAGCTATATCGGCTCGGGTGGCCCCGAAGGCGCCTTTACCGAGGAACTGCTCGTCCGCGACGCGCGGCTCGGCGCCAGCCTGCTGCCGATCCCCGAGGGCATTCCCTATGACGTCGCGGCGATGTGCGAGCCGCTCGCCGTGGCGATGCACGGCGTCAATCGCGCCGAGGCGAAGGAAGGGGACAAGGTCGCGATCTTCGGCTGCGGCCCGATCGGGCTGGGCATGGTGCTCTGGGCAATCGATCGCGGCTGCCAGGACGTGATCGCGCTCGACCTCGCCGAGGAACGGCTCGAACGCGCCCGCGCGCTCGGCGCGCACTCGATCAATCCGGCCAGGGAAGACGTCGCCGCGCGGATCAAGGAAATCCACGGCACGACGACCGTGTTCGGCCGCGAGAAGGCGCAGACCGACGCCTATATCGATGCCGCCGGCGCGCCCTCGATCCTCGCCGACGTCGTCGCGCTCGCCAAGACGCATGCGCGGCACGTCATTACCGCCGCGTACCTGAAACCCATCGAGCTTCCCGCCGGCCAGATGCTGACGACCGAAATGACGATCACCACGGCGGTTGGCTATCCGACCGAATTTCCCGATGTGATCGACGCGATGCCGCGCCTGAAGGACAAGATCGCCGCGATGATCAGCCACAAGCTGCCCTTCGCCTCGGTGCTCGACGGGCTCAAGATCGCCGCCACGCCGGAATCGGCCAAGGTGATGATCGCCTTTGACGAGGCCGAGACGTGAGCGAGGCGAAAGCGGGCAAGCCCGCGCTCGCCGGGCTGGTCCGCTCGGGCGACGCGCAGACCGAAGCGGTCGCGATCACCGATTTCATCTTCATGGCGAAGGATATTTCCAACGCCTATCTGGTGACGACCGGCGACGGCGACCTGATGGTCAATACCGGCTTCATGGACAATGCCGATCGCAATGTCGGCCTGCTGGCACCCCACCGCACCGGCCCGATGCGCCGCATCATCCTGACGCAGAGCCATGCCGATCATTTCGGCGGTGTGCCCGAGTTTTCGGACGAGGGCACGCAAGTGATCGGCGGCCCCGGCTATGCCGAAAACTGGGCTGACATGAAGCGGCTCCAGCCCTTTTTCGGACCGCGCAGCGCCAAGCTGTGGAGCGGCACGCTCAATCGCGGATCGGCGCCCAAACGCCCGCCCGAAGTGACGCCCGACCTGATCGTCGAGGGACGCCACGCCTTCGAACAGGGCGGCCGCCGTTTCGAGCTGCTCCACACGCCCGAAGGCGAGACCACCGACGGCCTTACCGTCTGGATGCCCGACGAAAGGATCGCCTTCACCGGCAATCTGTTCGGCCCGGTCTTCCTGGCGATGCCGTTCCTCTGCACGATCCGCGGCGACAAGCCGCGTTCGGTGCGCAGCTACCTGAAATCGCTTGAAACCGTGCGCGATCTCGGCGCCGAGATGCTGATCACCGGTCATGGCGATCCGATCACCGGCGCCGACCGCATCGCCGCCGACCTCGACCGGATGCACGCGGCGGTGAGCTGGGTACGCGATTATACGCTCGACGGAATGAACGCGGGGCGGACGGTGCACGAACTGATGCGCGACATCGCCCTGCCCGAGAACCTCACGATCGGCGAGTTTCACGGCAAAGTGAGCTGGGCCGTGCGGACCATCTGGGAGGAATATGCCGGCTGGTTCCGCTATGAGGATGGCACGACAGCGCTCTACGGCGTCCCGCGCTCGGCGGTACATGGCGATCTGGCGCAGCTGGCCGGCGGCGCCGGTCCGCTGGCTGACCGCGCTGCCGAGTATGTCGCCGAGAACAAACCGTTGCAGGCACTCCACCTCACCGACATCGCGCTCGACGCCGAGCCGGAACATGAAGGGGCGCTGATCGCCAAAAAGGCCGCGCTCGAAGCGCTGCTCGCGGCAAGCGGCGGATCGAACCTCTCCGAAACCATGTGGCTCAAGGCCGAAATCGGCGCGGTCGAGAAGGCGCTGGGCACCCCCTAATTCCTCCCCCGGAGGGGGAGGGGGACCGCCGAAGGCGGTGGAGGGGTATTGGCCACAGGCGACGCCCTTCGCGGCAAGCTACCCCTCCACCACCGCCTCCGGCGGCGGCCCCCCTCCCCTTCCAGGGGAGGAACGGGCACCCAACGAAAACGGGGCGCAGCGATTATTCGCTGCGCCCCGCTTCCTTATCCTTCGTCACCCTGAACTCGTTTCAGGGTCCACTCCTCCACTTGCGCGGATGGTGCTTGATGCACGGTGGATGCTGAAACGAGCCTGTCCCGAGCTTGTCGAGGGGTTCAGCATGACGAAGTAAGATAGTCGGGACGGTCCCCCCGGCCGCCCCGCACCATCACCCCTTGCTCGGCAGCTCCGCAACGGCGGTGCCGATCGCCGACATCTCGCCGCGATGCGTTTCCGCGCGCTGCTGGATCTCGACATATTTCTTGCCGTTCTCCTCGAACTTGCGGACGATACTGCCGTCGATGAAGATCACGTCGCCATCGGGATTGTGGCGGCGGATCTGGCAGTTCGACTTGTGCAGGAAACCATCGTCGCCGATCCAGTTGGTGACCTGATGCGTCAGCCAGCTGCAGCGCTCGGGCCCATAGTCATAGGCACCCGGCGTACCCACTTCGCGGGCGAAATCATCGTCCCAATGGACGCGCTCGGGAACGTCGCGCACACCGAACTTGTTGGGAATGCCCAGGCCCGGATGCTGGTCGATCAGCTTCCAGTGCAGCTTGTTGGCGCGGATATAGAGGCCGCCCCAGCCCTGCGCATAGCCGATGAAGCCGGTGACCGTCATCGGGCCCTTCATCATGCGGGGCAGCTTGTCGCCTTCCTGCACGTCTTCCCAGTAGCGCGGGGTCGCGCCGCGCACTTCCTCGTTGCGATAGAGCTCGAACCACTCCTGCATCTGCTCGTCGGTGAACTTGTTGCTCACCGATTCATGCTCGGCGCGGGCTTCGGTGTACTTCGTGCCGCGTTCGCGCGCTTCGTCACGATCGGTGCGGAAGACATAGCTGTCGCATTCCGAAACCTTGTCGCCCGACTGGTTATAGAAATCGACATGATAGATCTGCTGGTAGGCCGTGCCCGCGAAGCGCGTCTCGTGCTTGATCAGATCCTTGAGATAGGCCTCGGTCGAGATCGTGTCGTTGCGCAGCACCGGCTTGTGCCAGGTCCAGTCGGCGCCCGCCCACATCGCGTGCACGCCGGGCAGACCGCCGCAATAGCCCGAAACGATCCGGCTGGTCGAAAACAGAAAGCTCGGCAGCGCGACGATCGAACCGTATTTGGTCTTCTCGGCATAGGCCGGGTCGCACCACAGGGGATTATCGTCGCCGATGCCGTGGGCATAATGGCGGATGCCATCGCGCGTGGCTTCGTAATTCCACGGTTCCACGGTGTTCTCGATCTTCACCCCGATGCGCTTGCGCAGATCGGCGAGGCCTTCCTCGGTAATCTTGGGGAATTTGGTCTTCTGTTCGGCTGCCGTAGCCATGGTGCTCTCCTTCAAAATTCCGAAATACTAATATCAAACAGCCGCTTGCCCTGAGCTTGTCGAAGGGCCGTCCTGTTCTTCAGCGCCGCGCGGAAAAGAAGAACAGGGCTTCGACAGGCTCAGCCCGAACGGGTTGAGGGTCAAAGGGTCAGGCCGCTGCTTTCGCCCGCTCCGCCTCCATATCGCGCAATTTCTTGCGGTGGACCTTGCCGGCGGGCGTCTTGGGAAGCGCGTCGACAAATTCGATCACGCGCGGAAATTCGTGCTGGGCGAGCCGCTCGCGCGTGAAATTCTGCAGTTCCTTCACGAAATCGTCGCTGCCCGCGCGATCGGCGATGATGAATGCCTTCACCACCTGCCCGCGCTTTTCGTCGGGAACGCCGATCACCGCCGCTTCCTTCACATTATCATGTTTGAGCAGCGTATTCTCGATCTCGACCGCGCTCATCGTCCAGCCCGCCGAGATGATCACATCGTCGGCGCGGCCGCAGTGATAGAAATAGCCGTCCTCGTCGATCTTCGCCCGATCCTTGGTCGACAGCCAGCCGGACCGCTTTTTCAGCATCAGCTCGCCGATCTCCCCCGGATCGGTGGGCGTGCCGTTGGGCCGCTGCACCTGCAGCTCGAGCCCCGGTATCGCCTTGCCGAGCGACCCCGGCTTGACGATGAAGTCCTCCGCGCCCGGAAAATTGACCAGCACCACGCCGATCTCGGTCGTCCCGTACATCGAACAGGCATCGACACCGAAGGTCTTGTCGATCCATTCGAGCGTCGCCGGGTCGATCGGCTCGCCGGTGAAGGACAGCTTCTCGATCGCGAATTTGAAGGCCTCGGACTGACCCGAATTCTTCATCATGCGATAATGCGTCGCCGCCGCCGACATGTTGGTGATGCCGTAATCCTGAAGCCCCTGCATCAGCCGCACCGGATCGAACTTGCCCGCGAACGTCCCGGTCGAAACGCCGAGCGCGAGCGGCGCCAGCGTGCCGTGCCACAGCCCATGCCCCCAGGCGGGCGAGGACGGGCAGAAAAACTCGTCCCCCGGGCGGATGCCGGTGCCGTAAAGCGCCGCGAACATCAGCGTGACGAGCGCCTTGTGGCTGTGCTTCACCGCCTCGGGCAACTCGCGCGTCGTGCCGCTGGTGTACTGGAACACCGCGAGATCATCGGCCGCCGATTGCGGCTGATAGGTCGCCGGATATTGCGCGATTTCGTCGAGCAGCCCCTGATCGGCCACCACCACGCGCAGCCCCGGCACATTTTGTGCCATCGGCGCCTTTTCGGCATTGGTGACGAGGATCTTGGGCTTGCAGTCATCGACTCGCAGCCGCAGCGCGTCCGGCCCGAACAAGGTGAACAGCGGCACGCTGATCGCGCCGGTCTGCATCGCCCCGAACAGGCAGACATAGAAGGGCAAAGAGGGTTCGAGCATGAAGGCAATGCGGTCGCCCTTGGCGATGCCCTGCGCATCGAGCCAATGGGCGAACCGCGCCGCCCCCGCGGCAATCTCGTCAAAGCTCAGAATCTCGTCGGCGCCGTCCGCATGCGCGATCCGCACCGCCGCGCGGCCCGACCCGTCGGCGTGGCGCGTAATGCATTCGTTCGCGATGTTCAGCGCCTCGCGGTCGCCGTCGAACAGCTCCCACAAAGCGGCCGAATTGGCATGTGCCTGCGCGTCGGCGAACGATGTGTATTCGGTCAGTTTCGTCATGGCTTCCCGCTGGATTCCAGATCGGTGCAGGGCAGCGAGACTCGCCTTCCCTACTCGCGAGTAGCCTTATGGCACAGGATGAAGGTTGTTGTATATACAGAACGTTGTTCTATATATTGAACAACCTCGAGAGTTGCGTTACTAAGTTCCTCCCCGAGCTTGGCTCGGGGAGGGGGACCGCTCGCGAAGCGAGTGGTGGAGGGGCCGTCGCGCAGCGGCGGTTACACCGCCGGCCCCTCCACCAGCCTGCGGCTGGTCCCCCTCCCCCAGCGAGCTGGGGGAGGAATTAGAGGAATCTACCCAATGCCCGACCGCCAGCTCGCCACCGGAACCGCCCGCTCCAAGGCCCCCGCCATCACCCGCGCCGCGGCGATCCTCCGCCTGCTCGGCAAGAGCGACACCCCGCTCGGCGTCCAGGCGATCGCGCGCGAACTGGGCCTCGTGCCCAGTACCGCGCTCTATGTCCTGCGCGCGCTGGCGGAGGAGGAGCTGGTCGCGTTCGATGCCGACACCAAACGCTATTCGCTCGGCGCGGGCACGCTCACCCTCGCGCGCCAATGGCTCCGCCGCAGCCAGTTCGCCGACCTCGCCCAGCCGGTGCTGGACGGCATCGCCCGCGATTTCGGCGTGACCGCGCTCGGCGTGGAGATTGTCGGGCTCGACCATATGGTCGTCGTCGGCATCGCGCAGGGCGGCGGCAATTTCCAGCTGAGCGCCCAGATCGGCAGCCGCTTCCCCGCCCTCATCAGCGCGACCGGCCGCATCACCGCCGCCTGGGGCGACTATTCGGACGCCGAACTCGAACGCCGCTTCGCCGCGCTGCGCTGGGACGAACCGCCTGCATTCGAACACTGGATGGAACAAGTCCGCGAAACCCGCACACGCGGCTATGCGGTCGATGATGGCAATTACATCGCGGGCGTGACCGTCGTCTCCGCGCCGGTCTGGAAAGGCCCCGGCAAACCCAGCCAGGCGCTGATCGCCACCGGCATCAGCTCGGCGGTCCAGCGACGCGGGCTGGAACCGCTCGCGGCGGCACTGATGGACGGCGCAAGGATGGTTTCGCAGCAACTGGGCGGATAGTGACGTCCCTCCAGTTCTCTAAACACCTACAGGTCTAGATTCTTCCTGATATAATCAACAACTGCAGCCTTTGCCGCCGCTACCACTAGCCCGACAGACGCCTTTCCTATCAAGCTCAACGCGTCGTCAATCGCCATCACTATTCCAACCTTTGCCGTCATAAGAGGCAGTTCCAATCGCTCCCAGAGGCTCTTGGCATACTGCATCGCCTGAAGAGCATCTTCTCTGTTTTCGATATGCTCGTTGGTCGTCCTCAGTGAATCGATAGCATCGCCCAATTCCTTGGACACTCGAAGATAGTGAGGGTCGTTATGATCAAATCTGACTATGCCATCCGACGCCGGCGCAGAATATTCCCCTACGCCTGATAAATCTGGATCACCATCGCCAGAGACCGAAGAGACCTCGACGTGCTGGCTAATTGCGCGCTCCCTGTCGATCCTCCGAAGCGTTCCATTGTCGAACTCATAGTCAGCAAATACAGGGTTCCTCGAAGTGGGCCTTAGAACACCTAATCCTTCAAAATTTGTCTGGTCATCCACGACAATCCCGCTCAAATTAGTGTCTGGATCTATATTACCACTAGAAAAGTCGGATCCTCGTATATCGACACCGTCTAACTTCGCATGCTGAAATCGTGCCCCAGCTCCCCGAACTGCTCGCATTGAACTACCTGATAACTCAGAATAACCGAAATGGAGTCGCTGAAGGTTACACCCGTCAAAATTCGCGTTAGGGGCTCGAATGAAACTAACCTTAGCGCCTTGAAAATTTGAATTTGTGAATTTCGTCTTCTCGCAGCGCGCCTTTTCAAAAAGCGAATATGAAAAATTACGGCCACTCAGATCCATACCTGACAGGTCAGCTTCACGAAAATCGCAGCGGCTCAAATCGATCTCACCAGACGCAAGACGCTTCATGTCTTCTGAATCCGCCAATCCACCCTCCCGAAGCATTTCTAAGATATATTAGTCATGGTTTTAGATCGAGATAGATCGAAAATTTCTCCGCCCTCCCATGCACGGTCTGATCACAACAAAAACAGCCCGCACCCCAAAGGGCACGGGCTGTTTCCTTCCACAGTCAGGGCAGCCAGGCCGCCCCGCCGTTACTTCGCGTAAACCGGGAACATGCTGGCGTCGCCATAGTCCTTGATCGGCTCGGCATTCTTCAGCGTCGTCATATCCGCCTCGGAAATCTCGAAATCGACTTCGGCGTTCGACGCGATATGCGCCTTGGTACCCGATTTGGGCAGCGGCAGCGTGCCGAGCTGGAGGCAGTAGCGGATGCAGAGCTGCGGCACCGACACGCCGTACTTCTTGGCCATTTCGGCGATTTCGGCATTGTCGAGAATCTTGCCGTGGCCGACCGGCGAATAGGCTTCGACGAGGATGCCCTTGCTTTGCGTATATTCGATCAGATCGAACGGCGTGTTGCTGACATGGGCGAGGATCTGGTTGACCATCGGCGCGACCTTGCCGTTGTCGATCAGATTGTCGAGATCGACCTGTTCGAAGTTCGACACGCCGATCGCGTGCAGCTTGCCCGCTTCGAGCGCTTCTTCCAGCGCGCGCCAGGCGGCGAGGTTGCCTTCGAAGAAATGCTCGCCGTTGCGGAATTCACCCCAGGGCTGCGGGCTGTGGATGATCATCATGTCGATATAATCGAGCCCCATCTTGGCGAGCGACCCGTCGATCGCCGCCTTGGCGCCTTCATAATCCTTGATGCCCGCGTCGAGTTTGGTCGTGACGAACAGCTCCTCGCGCGGCACGCCCGCGGTGCGGATGCCTTCGCCGACGCCCGCTTCGTTTTTGTATGCCTGTGCGGTGTCGATATGGCGATAGCCGAGTTCGACCGCGTCGCGGACGACCTGCGCGACCTTGCCGTCCTCGATCATCCAGGTGCCAAGGCCGAGCTTGGGAATGGCGACCCCGTTCGACAGGGTGTAGCTTTCGTTGCGGATCATGTTGCAGCCTTTCTGATGTCTCAAAATACGAAATTGCAGCGCCCCCGCTGCGCTTGATCCCCAATTTAGGCCTTCGCGCGAGATTGATAATCCGCAACAATCGACATGGGGTATTGAGACCAATTCAACAATCGGCGTGGAACTGGCTATTGCACCCGACTGTGCTAGGTCAGCAGCACACGACGGAGGGGGGAGAGAAGATATGCGGGCGATATTGGCCTTGCTGACACTGACGCTGGCCGTCGCGGTACAGGCGAGCGTGCCGACCGCCGCGATCGACGAGTTTATCGCAACCGCCATGCCCGAAACCGACACGCCCGGACTCGCTTATGCCGTGGTCGAGGACGGCACGGTCCATGCCGAAGCACGCGGCGAAACGCTGCTAGGCAGCGGCGACAAGGTGACACCCGACACCCCCTTTCTGCTCGGCTCTATCTCCAAAAGCTTCACGGCGCTGGCGGTGATGCAGCTTGTCGAGGCGGGCAAGGTCGATCTCGACGCACCGATATCGCGCTATCTGAGCGTCTTTGCGGATAGCCCCGGAAAGGCGATCACGATCCGCCAGTTGCTTGGCCACACCAGCGGCTATTCGACGCTGCAGGGCAATGACCGGGATCGCGACGCAAACGACTCCGCCGACGCGCTTTCACGTCAGGTCGCCGCGATCGCGCAACGGGTTCCCGCACAGGCGGCCGGCACCCATTGGGACTATTCGAACGCCAATTACCTGATCCTCGGCGCGCTGATCGAAACCGTGAGCGGACAGGAGTATGCCGCCTATATCGAAGCGCACATTCTGCGCCCGATCGGCATGACGCACGCCTTCGTTGCCGACGGCGCGGCACATGCCGAAATGGCGCGCGGCCATTTGCCGTGGTTCGGCACCAAGACCCCGCTCGATGGCGCCGGCACCGACCGCACCACTGCCCCGGCGGGCGGCATCGTCGCCAGCGCCAATGACATGGCGAAATATCTGGCGGTGATGATGAACGGCCGGGACGATGTGCTGAGCGCTGCGGGCAAGGCGCAAATGCTGCGCCCGGCGAGCGATGCATCGCCCTATTACGGCTTCGGCTGGGGTCTCGATCCCGAAGGCGGCACTGTCTATCACAGCGGCACCAGCCCCGGCACCGAAACGCTCGCGCAGATGCGCCCGGCCGAGAAGACCGGCGTGATCATCCTGATCAATGCGGGAAGCGGCTTCGGCTTCGGCGAGAACGCGGCGCTGATGAACGGCATCGCCGCCCGCGCGCTAGGCCTCGACACCCCCGCCCCGGACGGCCGCTGGGGACAGAAGGCGACGTTCGTCACGCTCGCGCTGCTTCCGCTGCTGTTTATCGGCTGCATGCTCTGGGCATGGTTTCACCGCGCCGCGCTGCGCCGGAAAACGGGCGTAGCAGGCGCGTTCAGCCTGTGGTTCCCGCTGGTCGCGATGGCGGCGATGGCCTGGGTGTTCGTATGGCTGGTCCCTGCGCTGTTCGGCACGTCACCGCAGGCATTGTGGCACTTCGCCCCCGATCTGACGCTGGCGCTGGTCGCGAGCGCGGTTATGGGGGTGGTGTGGGCGGTGTGGCGGCTCGCGCTGGCCTATGGCGGGAGAGCGACGGCGGGCTGAGTGTTCCGAGGTTGCCGCCCCCCCAACCGTCACCCTGAACTTGTTTCAGGGTCCACGCCTCAACCTGCGCGGACGTCGCTTGTTGCACGGTGGATTCTGAACCGAGTTCAGCATGACGACCCTATGGGGGCTGGCCCGCCCCAAGAGAGCCGCCCTATCGCCGCCCCACCGCCAGCACGCTGCCCTCGGCATCGCCCGAAACGAACACCGTCCCGTCGCCCGCCACGGCAACGCCCGCGAACGGCACCATCGGCCCCGACATATTGCCGACGCCGCCGAGCAGATGCGGCCGCACGCCCGGCGGTGCGCTGACGGGCAGGCCGCTGGCGATCGTCGCCCGCGCGCCGGTGGAGAGCGTCACTTCAATGAGGTCCTTCGACAGGATATCGACGACGTAGAGCGTGTCGCCCGCGACCGCGATGCCCTGCGGCTCCTCCAGCCCGTCGACCACCGTCTCGACCTTGCCGCCCGACAGCTTCACCACGCGCCCGCCCTGGCTTTCGCTGGCATAAACCGTGCCGTCACTGCTCACGGCAACGCCCATCGGCAGCTTGAGTCCTTCGGCGATTACCTCGACGCTACCGCCCTTGGCCGAATAGACCTTCCCGGCGGGACCATCGGCAAACACCACCGCGCCGTCCGGCCCCACGGCGACGCCGTACAGCACTTCATGCTCGGCCGAGATCGCTTCATGCGCGCCCTCGGCGGGTTTCCAGCGCGACACCTGCCCCATCGAATTGGTCGTCACCCATTCGCCCGGCCCGCTCGCCGCGACACCGCGCGTGAAGCCGGGGAAACCCGGCGAAAACAGCATGCCCAGCGTTTCGAGCCCGCCGCCCGGCACCAACGTATAGGTAAAGCCGCCATCGGCGACGAACAGCGTTCCATCACTCGCGACCGCGAGCCCCATCGGCCATTGCAGCCCGCGCTCGACCAGCGGACGCACCTTGCCCTCGCCGAGGATCTCGAACAGCTCGCCCGGAATTCCCGATACGAACAGCCGGTCGCCGACGAACGAGCAATTGTCGAGCCCCGGCGAAAGCTGCGCCAGCAGTTCGCGCTCGCCGGTCTGCGGGTCGATGCGCAGCACCTGCCCGCTCGCCACCTGCGTCGAAACGATGCGGCCCTTGCTGTCGAACTTGACCGAGTCCGGCACGCCCAGATCGCCCGCGACCACTTCCGGCTCGCCGCCGTCGAGGCTCACCCGCCAGATCTCGTTGGTCGCCATGATCGGCATGTAGAGCATGCCGTCCGGCCCGACTTCGAACGCATTGGGCATCGGCACGTCGGGCAGGATCATCCGCGCCTCGCCGCTGCTGCGATCGAGCTCCATCACGCGCCCGCCCATCCGGCATTCGCCCGCGATCAGCCGGTCGCCGTACATGGTGATCGGGTTCGCCACCGGCATGTCGCCGTTAAGCACGCGATACTCGCCCTTGGGGCTCAGCACGCCGATCCGCCCAACGGTGATTTCGGTGGTGTAGAGATTGCCCGCGCCGTCGAACGCCAGATCGTCGGGCGCGATGATCGGCCCGTCGACGGCGCTGATCGTCTCCATCGCGCCGCTGTCGACATCGATCGCGCTCACGCGGCTGCCCGCGACCTGCGCCACGTACAGCCGCCCGTCGGCGCCCGTGCGCAGCCCGTTCGATCCGAAAAGGCGGCTGGGCGGCGTTACACGCGCGACTGCCCAGCCTTCTGCCGCGGCGAGCGCCCCGGCAACATAACGTCCCTGATCCGCGCTCATGCGACCCTCTCCCTCGGTCTGGTTATTCGGCTTCGGCGTATCCGATCAGCGATTTGACCTCGAGATATTCATCGAAGCCATATTCGCCCCATTCGCGCCCGTTGCCCGAGCGTTTGTAGCCGCCGAACGGCGCATGGAAATCGAACCCGCCATTGATCCACACCGCGCCGGTGCGCAGCTTGCGGCTGATCTGGTTGACGGTCGCGACATCCTCGCCGCTGACATAGCCGCCGAGCCCGAACATGCTGTCGTTCGCGATCTCCACGGCATCGTCGAGATCCTTGTACGGGATCATCACCAGCACCGGGCCGAAGATTTCCTCGCGCGCGATCACCATGTCGTTGGTGCCCAGAAATACCGTCGGCTGAACATACCAGCCCTTTTCGAGCCCCGCAGGACGACCGGGACCGCCCGCGACGAGCTTGGCGCCTTCGTCCAGCCCCTTGCGGATATAGTCCTGCACCGTGTTGTACTGGTCCTTAGAGACCACCGGACCCATCGCGAAATTGCCGTTGGGATCGCCGACGGTCACCGCCTGCGCCGCCTGCTTGGCAACCTCGACCGCTTCATCGAGGCGGCTTTCGGGCACCAGCAGGCGCGACCCGGCCGAGCAGGTCTGCCCCGAATTGACCATCATGTTCGAGGTCGCCCCGCCGACATGTTCGGCGAGCTTGCTGTCGTCGAGCACGATCCACGCGCTCTTGCCGCCCAGTTCCAGACCGACGCGTTTGATCGTGTCGGCGGCGTCCTTCATGATCTGCGCGCCGACCGGCTCGGAGCCGGTGAAGCTGATCATGTCGACGTCCTCGTGGCGGGACAGCGCGGTGCCGATCTCGCTGCCCTTGCCCTGCACCATGTTGAACACGCCGGCGGGCACGCCCGCCTTGTCCATGATCTCGGCCAGGATCTGCGCGCTGTACGGCGCGAGCTGCGGCGGCTTCAACACCATCGTGTTGCCAGTGGCGAGCGCCGGGAACATCTTGACCGTCACCTGATTGAGCGGCCAGTTCCACGGCGTGATCAGGCCGCACACGCCGATCGCTTCCTTGACGATCAGCGTCGGCCCGCGCTGTTCCTCGAACTTGTAGTTTTCGAGCACTTCGATCGCGGTCTGCAAATGCCCCGCGCCGAGCCCGGTGTGAAAACCGCAGCCGAGCGAGATCGGCGCGCCCATTTCCTCGGTCACCGCCTTGCCCAGCTCTTCCTGGCGGTTGGCATATTCGGCCTGGATCGCCTTGAGCAGATCGAGCCGCTCCTTGACGCTCGTCGCCGACCAGCCCGGAAACGCCTTGCGCGCGGCGGCAACCGCCTTGTCGACATCGGCCTTCGAGCCCAGCGAGATGGTACCGCTGACTTCCTCGGTCGCCGGATTGATCACCTCGGCCGTCTTCGGCTCGGCCGGATCGACCCATTTGCCGTCGATATAGAATTTCAGATACTCGCGCATGCCGTCTCTCCCGGGCTGTCGCCGCCCTCGTCGGGGAGGCTCTGTATTCCCTATCAAATTCCTCCCCTGGAAGGGGAGGGGGACCATGCGCAGCATGGTGGAGGGGTAGGTTCCCACGGGCGCAGCACTCGCGGCCAATACCCCTCCACCGCTTCGCGGTCCCCCTCCCCCTCCGGGGGAGGAATTATGCTTGTAATCCCCCGATCACTGCGTCCCTTCGGCGTACCAGGTGCGGAATTCCGAATAGTTCGGCATTTCTTCCGAATTCGCCTTGGGATCGATCGGGACATGGATCACCGCCGGACCGCCATGCGCATAGGCGCGCTGGATGGCCGGGCCGATGTCCTCGGCCTTGGTGACATATTCGCCATAGCAGCCGAAGCCTTCGCCGATCTTGTCCATGCGGACCTTGTCCGACCAGTGGGTGCCGGTTTCCGCCGTGCCCTGGCCGAAGGTGCGCTTGTACACGCCCACTTCGAGGCCCCACTGGAAATCGACGCCGACGACGCAGATCAGCGGCAGATTCTTGCGCACCGCGACTTCCAGTTCGCCGACATGGAAGAGGAAGGACGAGTCCGACGTCAGCAGCATGCCCGGACGCACCTTTCCGGTCGCCGCCTGGTCCGCCAGCATCGCGCCGGTCGCATAGGGCAGGCCGGTGCCGATATGGCCGTAATTCTGGTTCCAGATCACGTCATGCGGCTTGCACTGCGAATAGGTCCACTGGAAGATCACCGTGGCGCCGCCGTCGCGGATCATGATGCCGTCCTCGGGGAAGGCACGCGTCGCTTCGGTGACGAACTGGCTGGTGTGCATCGGCTTGCCGTCGCTGCCGTCGCCCTTCTCGCCCGCTTCCTCGATCAGCTCGTCGAGCTGCTGCTGGTTGCGCTGGATATAGGCGGAGAGCTTTTCCGACGCGGCACGCGGCGTATCCTTCAGCGCGCGCGAAAGCTGCGGCACGACCGCGCGGACGTCGCCGACCAGCGGGATGTCGATCGGGCGATTGACGCCGATCGCGGTCGGGTCCTGCTGGACATAGATCCACTTGCGGTTGGCTTCATTGTCGACCCAGTGGCGCCAGCGGCCATAATGGCTCGGCTCGCCCAGTTCGGTAGCCAGCGCGACGCAGCAATCGCTTTCCACTACCGCGTCGATCGACACTTCGGAGAAGCCGTAGGCGAAGGTGCGCTCTTCAAGTCCTTCGATATAGCTGGTGCCGCCCGAGGTCTGGATCACCGGGCACTGCATCAGATCAGCGAGTTCCTTCACCGCCGCGCCCGACTTGCTGGTGTGCACGCCGTGACCGACCAACAGGATCGGGTTCTTGGCGTTGCGGATCGCTTCGGCGGCCTCGGCGATACGGTCGCCATCGGCGCCCTGATTGGTCAGGCGATAGCGATGCGGCGGCAGGATCGGGCCAAGATCGACATCCTCGAGGATCACGTTTGAGGGATATTCGATATAGGCCGGGCCGGGCGTGCCCGACATCGCAACGCGGATCGCCTCGCGAACGATTTCGTCGACCTGATCGGCATATTCGATCGAGCTCGAATATTTGACCGAATCCTCGATCATCGGTTCCTGCCGGACGAACTGGATGCGGCCGCGACGCACGCGGCGCTCGGTGACGCGCGCGCGCTGCCCGCCGAGGAAGATGACCGGATCATTCTCGACCTTGGCGCACTGGATCGCCGGCATCAGATTGGCGAGGCCCGGCCCGAGCGTGCCGATGCACAGCGCCGGCTTGCCGGTGATGCGCGCCGCAGCGGCTGCCATATGGCCAGCCGAGGCTTCATGGTGCGGCGAAACGACGGTCCAGCCGCGCTTTTCGGCTTCGAGGAACAGGTGGACGAAGTTCGGATCGGGGATGCCGAACAGCGTGTTGATACCTTCCGCCTCGAACAGGTCGAGCATCCGCTTATAGACGGGAATACCCTTTTTTTCGCCGTCTGCGGCCTGGGGAGCGGGCTTCGGATCGTCGTAGCTCATAAATACCTCTGAAAAGCGATCCCGCCCAACAGGGCGGCACCAGTTGCATGCACGGTGCGGCGGTGTCGCCGCGGTCAAATCACTCGATGTCGAGCAGGGTCGGCGCGCCCTCGCCGATATATTCGGCCAGGTTGCGGTGGAGGTTGATGACTTTCTGCTCCTGATGCGGATTGGGCAAAGGTCCGCGAAAGCCGCTCGACTTCATCCCCTTCTGGACGAATTCCATATTGGCGAAATCCTGTTCGAGGACGGCACCCCAATTCTCGGCGGTCGGTTCGGCATAGACCCACTCGGTCTCGGGCTCCTCGCCTTCGGGGAAGCGTTCGAGCGCATAGCTTTCGAACACGCATTTGCTGGGATCGTCGCCATAGGGGCGCACGCGATAGCAAAGCGCATAGGTGGCGCCGTGCAGGATGTTCTGATTGGGGAACAGACCCCAGGCGAGCCCCGATTCCTTCTGCACGTCCTCGGGAATTTCGGGCCATATCACGCCGCGCGCGGCGTCGTCCTTCTTGGCCGAAGCGATCCAGTGCGCGATGACTTCGCCCGGCGTGGCATCTTCGGGAAGCTCGTCCTTGAGGCGACTCGCCGCTTTGACAAGCGTCTCGGTCGAGGCGGAATAATTGACCGTCTCGTAATTCTCGCGGATCAGCTCATAGGTCGAAACGCGCGGATCGAGCCCCGCCTTGCCCGAACGCGTCGTGCCGCCGCTCGTCTCGGTCTTGTAGTCGGCTTCGCGCACGTCGTAGCCCGACACCGCGTGCAGCCCGAACTGCTTGGAATAGGCGTAATAATCGCCATAGGCGAGCAGCTGGGTATGCGTTCCCGCGACGTGATAGGGCTCGAGAAACGCCTCGATCGCGGTCTTCCAGTTGCACGGATAGATCGCCCATTGCCGCCATTTGTAGCGCATCTTCGAAAGCTCGTGCGCTTCGAGGATCTCGCCCGCGCGGCCCATCCATTGCTTCAGCGGAGCGGCGTCGGGGTCCATCGAGATATAGATGAACCCGCCCCATGTATCGACCTTCACTTCGGAAAGGCAGGTCATCTCCGGCGTCAGCTTGTTATGCCAGTCCTGGGGATCGAGAATATAGGTGTTCTCGCCGTCCTGATTGAACGTCCAGCCGTGAAAGCCACAGACGAAGCTCTTGCGCTGATTGCCGCGCACGTCATGCACCTTGCCCGGCAGCATATCGGGAACGCTCACCAGCTGGCGACCGCGATGCGGGCAGACATTGTGGAACGCCTTGAGCGACCCGTCATCCTTGCGCAGCACGATGATCGATTCATCGGCGACGTTGTACGTCATCCAGTCGCCCGGATTGGGCAGGTCTTCTTCGCGCTCGACCATCTGCCACACCTTGGGCCAGAGGCGCGCCTTCTCCGCCTCCAGATAGTCGCGCGAAAGAAACGCGGTGGTCGGGTACGTCGCCAGCTTCTCGGCGTCCATGTCGCTTGCAGCGATCCCGTGCGACGTGAATTTTTCCGGCTTGTTCATGACATCCTCCGGCTTGCCTGCCTGATGGTCCGCCCGCTTCTTACGAGAAGGTCAGCCCGGTCATTTCCCCGTCTGCGCGCCAATCGGCGCACAGTTTCTGAAACGCATCCCAGCCGGGGCCGTATCCGCGGAAGAGCGCCCATTTGGGCTTCTTCTCGCCTTCGTTGTTGAAATAGCTCGGCGGGCATTGCGATTGGAATTCGGACAGGTCGATTTCCAGCGCCTCGAAGGTGCGGACATAATCGTCCTGCGCTTCCTTGGTCGGCTCGACCGCCTTGGCGCCGCGCTTGGCGGTTTCCGAAATGATATGCGCGATATGCTCGCCCTGCCGCCCGAACTGCTCGGTCACCGTGGCGTTGAGCCCCCCCTGGATATAGCCGACGAAATACATGTTCGGGAAACCGTGGGTCATCGTGCCGTGCAGCGTCAGCGGCCCGTCGCGCCAGTGATCGTAGATCGAGCGCCCGTCGCGCCCCGCCACCACGTCCATGCCCCAGCGGCGTTCGAGGTCGCTGGTCACTTCGAACCCGCTGGCGAAGATCACGCAATCGGCCTGGTATTCCTTGCCGTTGGCGATGAAGCCGCCTTCGGTCAGCTCCTGCAGCCCCTTGGTCTCCGAAACGTCGACCAGTTCGACATTGGGCTTGTTGAACGCCGGATAATATTCGTTGCTCGAAAGCGGGCGTTTGCAGAGGAAGCGGTAATAGGGCTTGAGCGCCTCGGCCGTTTCGGGGTCCTGCACCATTTCCTCGACGCGGCGGCGCAGGCGATCCATCACCTGATAATCCACCGTTTCGCGGCGCGCCATGAACTCCTCGACGCTCAGCTCGGGCCAGCCTTCGGCTTCCAGCTCCGCCTTCAGATTGCGGCTGATCTCGGTCCAGATGTCGCAGATCAGATCGGGATCGCCCGGCCCGAGCGTTTCCATCGCCGCCTTGTGGAAATTGGCCATGCGCTCGGCCTGCCAGCCGGGCTTGAGCGACCTCTGCCATTCGGGATCGGTCGGCGGATTGGGCCGCTCGTCGACGCTCGAGGGCGTGCGCTGCACGACATAGAGTTGCTTGGCGTACTGCGCGAGCCGCGGCACCGCCTGGATCGCCGTCGCGCCGGTTCCGACGATCGCCACCGTCTTGTCGGCCAGCTTGTCGAGCACCGGGTTTTCGGGCGTCCCGCCGGTATAGCCATAGTCCCAGCGCGCGGTGTGGAACATCTTGCCCTGGAAGACATCGATGCCCTTGATCCCCGGCAGCTTGGGCATGTTAAGCACGCCCGCCGCGACGATCACGTGGCGCGCCTTGATGTCGTCGCCGCGATTGGTCTTCACATGCCAGCGCTGGATCTCCGGGTCCCAGCGCAGCTCCTGCGTCAGCGTGTGGAAGAGCGCGCGGTCGGCAAAGCCGGTCTTTTCCGCGATCATCTTGCAATAGCCGTAGATTTCCGCGCCGTCGGCGAATTTCTTCGACGGCATGAAGCCCATCTCTTCGAGCAACGGCAGATAGCAATAGGCGTCGTTGTCGCACTGAATGCCCGGATAGCGATTCCAGTACCACACGCCGCCGAAATCGCCGGCGCTGTCGATGTTGCGGAAATCGGTGATCCCCGCCTGAGTCAGGTGATAGCTGGCGAGCAGCCCGCCGAAGCCAGCGCCGAGCACGACGACTTCGAGTTCCCCGGTGACGGGATCGCGCGGCTCGACCGGCTTGTGCGGATCGGCGGCGAAATCGGAGGTCTGCTCGCCGGTCGGGCGGACATATTGCTTCTGCCCTTCGCTGCGCAGACGCTTCTCGCGCTCAGCGCGATATTTGTCGCGCATCGCGGGGATGTCGATTTCCTCGGGTGCCCGTACCTGCGTAGGCTCGCAGCCCATAGCCTCTCCTGCTCTCTCTCGTTTGTTGCCCGCCGTACTAATCAACAATAGTGTTGATTTACAAGTCGGCGATTGTCTCGTCGAACCTCGCCCGCCACAGGCTGAAAGTCACGCATTTTCGCGGCTGAATACGCGCATTTCCGCGATTTTTACTGGCCCGGGCCGCTCGCGTCAGCGCTACGCGCCCCATCGTTCGCGGCGGCGATATCTGCCCAGGCGATGCGCCCTCACCCCCGCCCCTTTCCTTGACGGCGGCAAAGCCCGGCGCCCACAACGGCGCCCGACAAGCGCCCCGGCACCGGACCGGCGGCGCCATTGGCCGCAGGGCGAGGACAGACATGACCAATCTCATCGACTTCACCGGACGCACCATCATCGTCACCGGCGCGGCGGGCGGCGGCATCGGTACCGCAACCGCAAAAATGCTCGCGAGCGCGGGCGCAACTGTGATCGCGGTGAGCCGCTCGGACGAAAAGCTCGACGCGCAGATCGCGCCGCTGGTGAAGGACGGGCTGTCGATCATCCCGGTAAAGGCCGACATCTCGACCGACGAAGGCATTGCAGCGGCAATGGACGCGGCGAAGAATGCCGACGGCACGCTCTATGGCCTGGTCAATGTCGCCGGCGGCGCCGCGCCGCAGACCTGGATGCGGCTCGAACGCGTGACGCGCGAGGACTGGCGCGCGCTGTTCCACCAGAATCTGGAGACCATGTTCTTCATGAGCCAGGCGATGGCGCGCGAGCTGCGCGCGCAGGATCTGCCCGGCAGCATCGTCTCTGTCTCGTCGATCAGCGGGATGAACACCGCGCCCTTCCACATTGCATACGGCACCGCCAAGGCTGCGCTGGTGCAGACGACGCGGACGATGGCGACCGAGCTGGCGCTCGCCAATATCCGCGTCAACGCCGTCGCGCCGGGCACCACGATCACCGAAGGATCGCGCGCCTATATCGACGATGATGTCGAGCGCGACCGCACCGCGATCGCGATGGGCCGCCGCGCCGAACCGAGCGAACAGGCCGGCCCGATCACCTTCCTGCTTTCCGACCTGTCGAGCTACATCACCGGCCAGACGATCCTGGTCGATGGCGGGCTCAATCTGAAATGGACCCACCTTGGCGCCGACAACACCTCGCTCTTCCTGAAGAACGAGGATTTCCGCGCCGCCATCAAGGCCTGAAACGCACCGCATGACCACCACCACCGCCCCCCGCCAGACCACGCGCGCCGGATGGAGCATCCGCTGGGACGAGGAACGCGCCCGCCGCGCTTATGACGAGGGCTGGTGGCAGCATGAAACCTGCGCCGACGCGCTCCGCCGCGCCGCCAGCGAAGCGCCGGATCGCGAACTGGTGGTCGAAGGCGAGACGCGTGTCACCGCCGCGCAGCTGCTCGACCGCGCCGAGCGGCTGGCGGGCGCGATGGTCTCGCGCTTCCCGCCGGGCGGCACCGTCTCGTTCATGCTCCCCAACTGGCACGAGGCCGCCGCCATCTATCTCGGCGCGACGCTGGCGGGGATGGTGGCGCACCCGATCCTGCCCTCGCTGCGCGATCATGACCTGCGCTTCATGCTCGACGATATCGGCTGCAACATGATCTTCGTGCCGGAGACGTTTCGCGGGTTCGATTATGCCGCGATGCTGAGCCGTGTCGTCGCCGATCTGAAAGACCCGCCCGAAGTCGTCGTACTGCGCGGAGATGCGGGCGAGCACACGCCCTACGAAAGCCTCCTCGCCGCCGATCCGCCGCTGATCTTCCCGCCCGTCGATGCCGACGAGGTGCGCATGGCGATGTATACCAGCGGGACGACCGGCCGCCCCAAGGGCGTGCTCCACACGCACAACTCGATCAACGCGCTGATCCGCCAGCTCGGCGCGCACTGGCTGATCGACGCGGGCGACCGCTGGCTGGTCCCCTCCCCGATCAGCCATATCGGCGGATCGATCTACGCCTTCGAAATGCCGCTGCTGCTCGGCACCACGGCGGTGCTGATGGAACGCTGGGAGCCCGAAGCCGCGGTCGCCCTGATGCAGTCCGAACGCATCACGCATATGGCGGGCGCGACGCCCTTCCTCCAGCATCTGCTCGCAGCGGCGCGCAAGGCCGACACCAACCTGCCCGATCTCAAGCTATTCATCTGCGGCGGCGCCTCGGTCCCGCCCGCGCTGATCCACGAGGCGGCGGACTATTTCGCGAAAGCCGCCGTCACACGCGTCTACGGCTCGACCGAAGTGCCGGTGACCACTGTCGGCGTGCTCGATCGCAACGATGTGACCCACGCCGCCGAGACCGACGGCCGCCCCGGCATCGCCGACGTCATCATCGCCGAAGCCGGCGAAATCCGCGCGCGCGGGCCGCAGATGCTGGTCGGCTATCTCCACGAGGAGGACGAAGCGAGCGCGTTCGACGCCGAGGGCTATTACCGCACCGGCGACGAGGGCCGCTGGCAGGACGGCGACCATCTGGTGGTCACCGGCCGGATCAAGGACATCATCATCCGCAACGGCGAGAATATCAGCCCCAAGGAGATCGAGGACCTGCTCGGCACCCACCCGGCAATCGCCGAAATCGCGATCGTCGGCATCCCCGATGCCAGGACCGGCGAGCGCGCGGTGGCGGTGGTCGTCCCCGCGCAGGGCGAAACGCCCGACGTGCCGATGATGGCCGAATTGCTCGCCAGCCACGGCGTCGCGAAATTCAAATATCCCGAAGCGGTGGACCTGCGCGACGCGCTGCCGAAAAACGACGCGGGGAAGGTGCTCAAGCACCAGTTGCGGAAGGAACTGGCGTCGGAGTGACGCCTCCCCCGCTCGGCACGTGGGCCAACAGCCATGTCCGAGCGGCGTTTTCCGAAAGGAAGACCGCATTGTCGGTAGTCGCGACACGCTTCGCCTGGAGCTTGCACAGGCTGTCGGGAACAACGATGGCGGTCCGGTCGCCGGGACGTTTCGATCCGCTCAGCTTTTCGCCCAGCGCTTTGGCAGCGGCGGGCGAGGCGACGCGTCCCCGGCAATTGTCGACCAGATAGAGAAGCGGCAACCCAGCCTTGCGAACCGTGGCGATCTTCATCGCCAGCTCCTGCGAAAGCCGCGCCGCGACGACTTCGTCGAGAAAACCGTGCAGACGGCACACCAGAATCCCGCATTCGGGTTCGAATGTTACCGTAAAGCCGGATTCTTCTTTGGGCTCAGTCATGTCCGCTCCATCGGGCCCCGCATCTTTCCAGTGCATTAACAGTGGCTTCGCAAAAGATCGCTGGAGCGGATATCTCCTGCCGTAACGTTATCGGCGGAAATGCTGTCCTACATGGCCGCCGCTGTGGCAGCCCACGGCATGGCTTCGCAATCCGCAAATTGCCGCTCGATTCATGCCGGATTTTTCCGGCTCCCTCGCGCGCGGGCGCGCGCGTGCGCGCGTTACGTCATGACTCCGTGCGAACTTGGCACGCAAAACCGCGGTTTTTGCGATTCACGTCTCCCGCCCCGTCGCACCCACGAAGCAACCGGGTTCGGCCGCCTAGCCCAGCATGAAATCCTCGATCGGCACGCGCATCGAATTGGCGATCCAGCCCAGTGCCGCATAGGTCCCGATGGTCCACAGCACTTCCATCGTCCGCTTCTCGCCGAACCGGTCGAGCAGCCCCGCCATCGTCGCTTCGCTGGCCGCATTGTCGCGCCACATCTCGTCGGCGGCACGCACGATCAACGCTTCCCCGTCGGACCAGACCGCCGAAACCTCCTCCGCCACTGCCGCCAGCTTGTCCTCGGAAAGCCCGCAGCGGCGCGCAATGGCGCGATGCTGGTGATATTCATATCCCGCGCCGATCCGCCACGCGATGCGCAGGATCGCGATTTCGCGCAGGTCGTCGGCCAGTTCCAGCTCGCGCGCGATGAAGCGATTGTACCTCACCCAGGCGGTGCTGAGCGGCAGATGCTTCGCCATCACTGCCTGGATGTTGAACCGCGTCCCTTCGCTGCGGCACTGTTCGCCTTCGGAAATGGCGAAAAAGTCGCGCATTTCCTGCGTCCATTCCGCGCGCGGCACCGGCGCGATCAGCGACTTGCCCTGGGGGTCGTCGCCGTACATCGCTCAGTCCTTCCTGCTCACCATCTGGAAGCTCGTACCCAGATGCTTGCCGAAACCGTGCGGGCCGCCCTCTTCGGTCGGCACTACCGGGAAGAGCAGCGAGTCCGTGCGGTCCTCGATCTCGTCGATCCGCTTGCCGACATCCGCCATCGTCCAGGCGGGCTGCACCACGCCCTGTGTCTCGGCCGTGAAGACGCGCGCGATACGCCCGCCCAGCGCGGCGATCACCTCGCCCGAAATGCTGCAGCTTTCGTGGCACATCCAGCCGACCGCCGGAGCGACGAACTCCGGCCCCAGCGGCGGGAATTGCGAGGTATCGATCCCTTCGGACATGCGCGTGACGGCGCTGGGCGCGATGCAGTTCGACTTGATGTCGAACGGCGCGCCTTCGATCGCCGCGACGTGGGAAAGGCCGATCAGCCCGGCCTTGGACGCGCTGTACGGCGCGACTTCGTAATTGCCATAGAGCCCGCCGATCGACGTGGTCAGCACGATGCGGCCATAACCGCCCTTCTGCATCGCCGCGAAGGCAGGCTGGAGCACGTGGAAACCGCCGAGCAGATGGACATCGAGTATCGAGCGGAACGTCTCGGCGGTCATTTCGGCGAGCGGCGCGCGGCGAACATTGCCGGCATTGTGAATCAAAATGTCGACGCGGCCCCATTTTTCGAGCGCGGCATCGACCATCGCCTTGCCGCCCTCCGGCGTCGCCACCGTGTCGCGATTGGCCAGCGCCTCGCCGCCGGCCGCCTCGATCGCCGCGACGACTTCGCCGGCAGGGTCTTCCTGCGTACCGTCCCCCGCCATCGACACGCCGAGATCGTTGACCAGCACCTTGGCCCCCTGCGTGCCGAGCGGCACGGCCAAGCCCGCGCCCGCCGCCGGTGATGATGGCAACGCGGCCGTCGAAACGCAGATCGGACATGGGTTCTCCTATCGATATCGGGCGGCGTTTCCCGCCAGGTTCAGGCGGCAGATAGCGCGGAGCCGTACCGGCGTACCAGCCCGCGACACGGATATCGCACGCGCGACCGGCGCGGAGGAGGGCGATCGCGAAGGAACGGAAAGAGGAGAAATGGTAGCGGAGGAGGGAAATATAGGGAGCGTATAACATGCTGATTTACCTAATCAACTTTTTGAATCACCTTGCAAATACCCCCATCAATACCCCCAGAATCGGACAGATGAGATAAAGCGCCTTTGGCAAACGATGACATGTAATTCGTAGTGACAGGTGAAAGGAGCGTCGGCCGTTTTCGGGCCGATCAGAAGGCGAAACGCCAGGTCATGAACCATCCGCCCGATCGTACAGCGAGGACATGTCATGGTCTGGCATGGACGGCATATTGTGGCCCGCATGCGGATCGGGTGTGTCGCTAGGCTTCGCATTCATCGGCGGGGGAGTGGCCGCAGGTGACGGCGCTACTACCGGAGTGCTCGCCGGTCGGTCTGGTTGCCTACCGGCAGTCACAGCTTCATCCGACCGGTTCGTGTTGGCCTCTCCAGCGGGAGAGGCAGCGTTGTCTCTTTCGCCTTCGCCAGGACCTGTGCTCTCGGTCGGCGGGGCCGTATACAGTGGCAAGGCTTCAGCTTCTGATGAAGTGTCCTGCGTCTGATCACATGCAGCGAGCCCTAGCCCCAGTGCCGCCGCAGCAAGGGGGGCAACAAACCCGTTCCGATTCGATCTGCGCATCATTCTATCCTTCAAAGCCAGGAGATACCAAGATGATTGGCACCGTGCGCAAGCTCGCCGCCCAGAAATCCCTGCACCAGCACTAGAGCGGCCATGGCAAAGATTGCGGCGCGAAGCGCGGTCCGGCTCGCGGAAGCACGGCTCGCCAGATAGGCCATCGCCAGACCGAGGACCGCGATCAGCATCCCGTTCCATCGATGGACCTGCATGACGGCATCGCCGCCGAACCAAAGGCCGGTGTGGATCCATCCGAACAGGACTGCGACGACTGCGCCGATTGCTCCGCCGTGGACGAGTACGCGCACCGCGCTCTCAAGCCCTGCATCTTTCCGGCGCATGACGAACAACTCGGTGGCAGCAGCCATGAGAAACAGGGCGATCGGGAAGTGGATGGTCGCCGGATGCAGTTTTTTCAGGGCGGCGATGACGCCGGAATCGCCCTCATCAGCATGGCCACCAGCCTCGTCATGGCCTCCACTTGCTTCGTCGTGCGCGGCTGAGGGCTCGCCGACCGCTCCGCCGTCGCCCATCTGCGCCATGGCCGCCTGGTCATGCGCATCGCCATTCGCGGCGGCAGGCGCGGCGCTCGTCTCTTCGCCATGCTTTTCGTCGCCATGAGCCTGAACTGGTCCGACGAAGAGCAAGCTGGCAGCTACAATAGCCATGAATTGCATTCGTTTCATTCTCTACGGGTTCCGGTCTTGGCGATGGTCGTGCGACCTATTGTGTCTGTAATGCTCTGCGAACCCTCATCTCTTGCCGTGATGGAGCGCGGTGATCCTCGGCGCGTGAGGGTCCAAATTTAACTCATGAGGGGGTTGGGTCTCTTGCCAATATCAGAGCCTTGTTAAGAGGGCGGCCAGCTTTAAGCACGAGCAAGAGCCCGGCTACCATCTCCTAACCGTCTTGCGCCATGTTCTGGTGAGCCGCCATCTGCTTCATCATATCGTGCATCATCATCATGCGCTGGTGACAGGCCGCCATCATATCGGCGTTGTCCCCCTGCATCATGCCCGCCATGTGTTCCTGCATCGCTGTGCGGTGCTCGGCCATCAGCCTTTGGCGTTCGGCAGGATCGCTCGCCGCGTGGGCCTGCTGCATCAGCGCGCGCATTTCAGCCATCTTCTCGCGATGGGCAGCCATAGCGTCGGAATCCTGCATCGTGTGGCCAGCGTGATCCTGCTGCTGTGCCACAGCCTGAGCTCCGTGCTCATGCTGTTCCTGGGCCGTCGCCGGAGTGGCTGTCAGGCCAGTGGCGAGAATGAGAGCTAGAGCTGTCCGTTTCACAATCGATTTCCTTTCGTCGGTCATGCGATGGGTGCTGTGCGCATTCATTCTCTTTACGCAGCCAACATCTGTTCCCCTCAAACAATTTCCGCGCCCACCGGAGACGGCTGAGCCGATGGCACAGCCGGTTGCAGGAATGGTGTTTTTCGGTCACCCTTTTTGACCGAAGCCGGTCGAGATGAATGGGACAGATCATGGTGACAACAGAGCCGTCGGAGAAGCAGTCGTGAGCACGGTCAATGAGGACGGCAGCTGGGACATTCCGGAGCCCGATCATGCCGAGCTGGTGCAAATGCGCATTCGCCTCATAACTCTCGAGAACATAGTTCTCGGCCTTTTGTCCGGGGCCAGCGATGAACAGATCGACCAGATCAGAAAGCGTGCGGACATGATCGAACCACGCCCCGAGGCGAGCCGGCATCCGCTTACCGAACTGGCAGCAGGTGACATGCGTAAGTTTCTCGAACGCGCTGCTCGCATGGCCGAGGCGGAGGGCCGCGAAAACCATGACTGATCCAGGCTTTGGGGCAGCAAAGGCGCTATGCAGGACGTGGAAATCCGGCCCGCCGCTATTTCCTTGCGCACATCATTCCGGCGTATCCGCAGCATGACTAGAACTCATTGGCTCATCTTTGTTTGCGGGAGCCTGATCGCGTTCGTCTGGGAGATTTTCCAGATGCCGTTTTTCAAGCCGGGAAATCTCGAGCCTTATGAGCAGACCATTCGCTGCGGCATTGCAAGCCTAGGCGATGGCGTGATCCTGCTAACAGCTTATAGCCTTGCTGCATTGCGCGGCGGGCGCGCGTGGCTCTGGCAAGCCGCCAAAATGCCCTATGCGATCTATTTCGGCTTCGGGCTTGTCGTCGCCATCGCCGTCGAAATGATCGCCACATCGCTTCCGGCAGAAAGCTTCGTGAGCTGGCGCTACAGCGAGTTGATGCCGCACGAGCCAGTGACGGGGTTGGCGCTGATCCCGATCGCGATGTGGACGATCGTGCCTGCGCTCACGATCCTTCTGGTCCGCTTTGCCCGAGCCGAACCTGATTAAACTGGGAGCGGCTTCAGGGTGCGTTCGGCACATGTTTCGCCCGCCGCCTGATTCTGGGAAACCGGTTCGCAAGCAGGACAAAGCCCGAAACCGCGATAATCGTCCCGCCGATCCCGAACAATAGCAGCCACCAGCTGTTGATGCGGTCGCGCTGCGTCCAGTCCATGATATGCAGCCCCCAGACAAAATCGAACAGGCGCCAGGTGTCGCTGCGGGCAGCGAGCACCGAGCCACTCGATGCATCGATGTAGACGCGGGTATTGTCCTCATCGCCGTAGGTGATCTGCCACGCCGGAAACGGACCCCGGAATTCGGTCCCGACAGCATCTTCGATGAGGCGCGTGGTCGCTATGGTGGTTGGTGGCCCGGTCCAGGCATAGCGAGCGATGGCCTGTGCGCTTGCAGCGGGAAGAGGCGAAAGGAGAATGCCGCTGTCCGGGTCGCGGAGCGTGACGCTTCCATCGTCCCGGCGGACCTCGGTTACGGCCCTGCCGCCGACCGCGCGCGTCGCAAGGGAAACCACCCCCTCGCTGCTATCGAGCCAATGGGGCATGACAGCATCAGCGGGCAGGACCTCCGGCGCGCGCGAAACGACATGTTCGGACCGAACCTCTTCGATGTCGAGAAACGACATCAGCGCCCCGGTGATCATCCACAGGAGCACTTGGACGCCGACAAAGATCGCCAGCCATTTGTGAAGCTTGCTGCCCAGCACATGAAGACGCAGCTTGAAAGAGCGTGTCGCCAATCGGTGTTCCCCCGATCAGATCAGTTGTTACGCGGTGCGCGTGACGATGAATGGTACTGAACGATCTTCCAGCCATCTGCATCATGGGCGAGGACCGAGGTCGCAACCCCTTCGCGGTCGATTACGCGACCGTCGGCCAGTTCGATCCGATAGGTGTACGTTTCGCGGCCATACGCCATATGTCCCATCCGGGTGACTGCGAGCGTCGGTTCGCCGAAGGTGAAGCTGGTTATTGCATCGAGTTCCGGTCCCAGGTGATGCTCCATGTAATGCGTGAAGCTGCCTTCCGCCTTGCCGTTTTCGTAAATGAAGGATTCCTGGGCAAACAGCGCAGCCATGGCCTCTGCATCGCGCGACGTCAGGGCATCGCGATATGATGTCAGAATTGCTTCTGCCCCAGCAACGTCATCGTTCATCGCAGCCATATGCTCGGCATGGTTCATGCCCTGCTCCGTATGATCCATCGGCGTTGATACCGAATGTTCCGAATGCGCCGAATGGTCCATGGATTGTGCCAGGGCGGGAGTGCCCCCTGCAGCCAAGGCCAGGGCGACCGCGCTTAGAGATAGTCTCGTTCTCATTGTATATTTCCTTCACTTAAAACCAGAATCGCAAGCCCACGACGTAATTCATCACGCTGGGGTCTTCCCCTGCGGCGCGGGCAAAATCGGCGCCCTCACCGATCCGCCACTCCTGGGAGACGCCGACATAGGGCGCGAATTCGCGTGCGAACTCGTAGCGAAGACGCAGACCTGCCTCGATCCGGTCGAGGCCAGCGCCAATGCCGAGTTCGGGAATATCCTGAGCCGAAAGAGCGATTTCGGCTCGCGGCTGGAGGATCAGCCGCTGCGTGATGCGCTGATCAAGCTCGCCCTCAAAGCGCGCCGTTACATCGCCCTTGCTCGATACGAACGCCGCGACGTCGATCTCGAACTGGTAAGGGGCAATGCCCTGGACACCGATGACCGCATGGGTGCGCTCGGGCCCCGTCAGATCCTGACGGACACCGGCTTGGAAATCGAAGAAGGGTGCGATGGCGCGGCTCCAGAGCGCCTGGACCTCGGCGCCCTCGACGGGCTCACCGAAGCTGCCTTCACCCTCGGATTTGAACCAGAACTTGTCGATATCACCGCCATAATATCCCTGGATATCCCAAAGATATCCATCAGCTCCTTCGCGTGCGCGATACTCAAGGCGGTCGCCCTGAAACCAGAAGCGCATCCCGCCGTCGGTCTCACGGACAAGTTCGCGCCGCGCTTCGTTCATGGCTTCCTCGCCCCAGATCGCAACCGCCGCGCGCGCGGGACCGCTCCCAGCTTCGGGAGGAGGCGGCAGCAGCGGGATATCGTCGTTCGAGCCCATCTGCATCGCCGAATGGTCCATGCCCTGCATGTCCTGCGATCCCATCTGCCCATGGTTCATCTGGCTGTGATCCATCTGCCCATGGTCCATCGACGAGCTGCTGGCTTCCGCCTGCCCCATGTCGCCGCGGTTCATTTGCGAATGATCCATCGCGCCTTCGTCAGGCCTGCCCTGCGGCATCGAACCATGATCCATCGTCGAATGGTCCATCGCAACTTCAGGCTGGGCAGCGGGGCCGCAAGCCCCCTCTGCTACCGGATGCCCCATCGCGCGATGGCGCTCGGCTGCCGCCTCGCACTTTGTTTTGGCGTCAGCCTGCGCCTCGGCGCTCTGCTGCGGTTCCACTGGCGAGTGACCCGCATGCTGCGCCGCGGCGGGGGAGGCGAGAACCGAACCCGCGGCGGCCGAGGCAAGCAGGCTGATGATAGATATCTTCATGCGCCCTCTCCGGCAGGATTGGCAACCGTGACGATCTGAAACATCCCGGCATGCATGTGATAGAGAAGGTGGCAGTGGAAGGCCCAGTCGCCCGGCTCGTCCGCCGTCAGGTCGAACTGCGCGCTGCCACCCGGTTGCAGGATAACCGTGTGCTTCAGTGGTTGACGGTTTGGAGGTGCACCGTTGACCAGCTCGAAGAAGTGTCCGTGCAGATGGATCGGGTGTGCCATCATCGTGTCATTGATCAGCTTTACCCGCACGCGTTCATTATAGGCAAAGCGGATCGGCTCCTCGGAGACGGCGGAGAATTTCTTGCCGTCGAACGACCACATGTAGCGTTCCATGTTCCCGGTAAGATGGATTTCCATCCGGCGCGAAGGGCTTCGCGAGTCCTTGTTTGGTGTCAGCGCGCGCAGCTTGCGATAGTCGAGGGTACGGTGCGGGACATCGGCAAGGCCAATCCCGGGATCGCCCATCCGGTCGACCGGGTTCATCGACACCATGTCGATGCCCGGTCCGACCTTCACATCGGGAGGCAATAGCGAGGTATCGCGCATCTGCATGCCTCCCGCCATGCCAGCCATTCCGGTCATCTCCGCCGAACCGCCATCCATACCGGACATCCCGTCCGCGCCAGCCGCTCCGCTCGATCCGTGATCCATTCCGGCCATCCCGCCAGCGCCATGGTCCATGCCGGCCATACCAGCATCGCCGCCGGAGCCATGGTCCATACCGCTCATGCCCATATCGGCCATAGTGAGCAGCGGGGGATCGCGCAGCGGCGGGATGGCCGCACGCGCGCCGGGCGTGCTCGCCAGCGTTGCGATGCCCATACCTGACCGATCCATCGACTCCGCCATCAGCGTGTAAGCCTGCTGCTCACCCGGCGTCACCACGACGTCGTAGGTTTCCGCGACGCCGATCTGGAACTCGTCCACTTCGACCGGCTCGACGTTCTGCCCGTCGGCTTGAACCACGGTCATCGGCAGGCCGGGAATGCGAATATTGAAAAATGTCATGGCGCCGGCATTGATGAACCGAAGCCGCACACGCTCGCCCGGACGGAAAAGATATTCCAGATTGTCGAGCGGTCCATGACCGTTCAGCAGATATGTATAAGTTGCGCTCGACACATCGAGGATGTCGGTTGGCATCATGCGCATTCTGGCCCACATCCGGCGATCCTCGCCCGAGAGCGGATAGTCGTCGGTCCAGGTATTCTGGTTGTAGTTGAAGTAGCCTTCGCCCTTCTTGAGCTTGTCGAATATCGTGTGGGGCGACATTTCGCTGAACTCGCTCAGCACCACGATATATTCGCGGTCGGCCTGCACCGGATCGGGACCTGCGGGATCGACCACGATCGGACCATAATGACCGGCCTGTTCCTGCAGCCCGCTATGCGAATGCCACCAATAGGTGCCTGCCTGCCGCACGGGAAATTCCGCTGTGAAGGTCTCGCCCGGCTTCACGCCGGGAAAACTTACGCCCGGCACGCCATCGAGCTGGAACGGCACGAGCAGGCCATGCCAGTGGATCGAGGTGTCTTCCTCAAGCTGGTTATGGACGTTGAGGCGGACGGTGGTCCCTTCGCGCAGGCGAAGGAGTGGCCCAGGGATGCTGCCATTGACGGCAATCGCGCCGCCACGCCTGTTGCCGGTGGAGAAAGCCGAGCGCGCAACCGTCAGATCGATATTCGGTCCGGTCGCCTCATCGATACCTCGCCGGGCGGCCCCGGAGAGCAGATCTCCGCCTCGCGCCCAAGCGGGAACGGCACCGCCCAGGCCAAGCAGGCCCAGCCCGCTGGCACTTGTTCCAAGAAATTTTCGGCGATTGACGGCAGGCATAGGGGGCTCCTGAGAAGGCATATACCGTCACTTACGCGGCCACCTGCGCTACCCCTCAAAGTTTTCGAACCGCTCCTTCAGCCGGTTGCGCGCACGATAGATGCGCGTCTCGACAGCTTTCTCCGTGGTGCCGAGCAGCTCGGCAGCCTCGGCCTGGCTGTATCCCTCGACAGTGACCAGCACGAGCGCCTCTTGCAGCCGCACCGGCAAGCGCCCGATTTCGGCCTGGACCAGCCGCAGCTGTTCGCGGGCTCCGGCAACATTTTCGGGATTGGGGGCATCGTCGGCAACGGCGTCGGCTTCCCGCCCGTCCGGCAAACTAAGGAAGCCCGCAACTTTCCTCCGGCGGAGCCTGTCGCGGCACCGGTTGAGAACGATTGTCGTCAAATAAGGACCGATGGGCTTGCTCGGATCGAGGCGATGCCGTGTCAGCCAGACCGAAGCGAGACTGTCCTGGACGACATCTTGGGCCCGCGAGGGTGAACCCAGCATACGCGTGGCGAGCGCAATCAACCTAGCGATCTCATGCTCGACCAGAGCTGTGAACGCCCGCTTGTCACCGGCTATCGCCCGCCCGATCAGAGCTTCGTTCGAAGTGTCATCCACCACTGCCAAGGCTGATCAGTCACGCGGATCGCGCGTGAGGGCCGCGGACACTTTCCGGTCGAACTGAAGCTGCTGATCGGGATCGAGAATTTCCCGCATGTCGAAGACGTGGCGCACGGTCGCTTTTTGCAAATCGCCCATGCGCGCATGCACCTCGTCGATCGCGGCACTGACTTCGGGCCCGTATTCGTGCTCGGTTTCCATTGCCTGGGCGAGCTGGGCGTTGGCTGCGCGCGCAGAGGCTTCGAGCCTTGCCTGTTCTACCGCGAAACGCGCTTCGAGCGCGTCGAGCCGCTGCTCCTGATCAGCCGTGAGCGAGAGTTCATCGTGCACGAACTGGTGCAGGCTACCCTCGGCATCGTTGTTGGACCAGCGATCGGCGGCAAGCGCTCCGAGGCATCCGGCGAGCGCCGCCAGCAGGACCGCGAGGACAAGGTGAAACTTCTTCAACGCCTATGACCCCACATGAAGCAAAGCAGCGGGCGACAGGGATTCTCCGCCAACGAGGCTCTCGCCAACAATTTCTGTAGGAGCGCCATATTCGGACGGCCATCCGCTGGTCCCTGCGCCTGCCGCCAGGCCGACGACAAACAGACCGGCGAACAAGGCCATTCTGCGTCGCTGATCGGCAATTTCGCCAAGCTGTCCTGCGCGCTGCCAGACGCCGTTCATGAAGTCGGGCGGCACGTCGCCAGCCTCCTGCGACGCCATCGTGCCGAGCATCGCATCGAGTGTCTGATTATCACGCATCCCTTGCTCCTGTCGGTTGCACGGTTCCTATACGCGACACTTCGCGCAAACCCTCAAGATAATTTGAGGGCAAGAAGCAATTGATGCGTAAAGGCATTGAGTCAAAAGCACGCGTCGTTTGTCGGCGCAGAATTTGCGCGGACACATTCTGGCAAAGTCATTCTGCTCGGCGCGGCCTCAGGAAAGGCAAATGTAAATGAGTTTCATCAATCCATCAAAACCGTTCAGTCGTTCGCTGGCGGCTTCGCTCCTCCTCGCCCTTGCAGCCTGCTCGAATGCGGCCCAGGCCGCGACATACACGATGTACCGCGACGCAGGGTGCGGGTGCTGTCTTAACTGGGCCGGTCACGTAGAACACGGGCTCGAAGCGGAGGTCGCCTCGGTCGACTCCGACGACATGGCTGCACTAAAGACAGCCAGGGGTGTACCGCAGGATCTGTGGTCGTGCCACACGATGGAAGTCGATGGCTATATCATCGAAGGCCACGTGCCGGCCGATGCCGTCGCGAAGCTATTACGCGAACGCCCCGAAGGAGTGGCAGGCCTGGCCGTGCCCGGAATGCCGCTTGGCTCGCCCGGGATGGAACTCGGGGACCAGGTGCAGCCCTATGATGTCATCGCCTTCGGCCCAGGCGGGCGGAGCGTGTTCGCATCCTACCCGTGAATATGGGCAGCCCTTTTTGCGCCAACTCTGACGGAGGACCATCATGTCGGACTATTCGGTCAAAACCTCAATTTTCATATGGGGCTGGACACTCAGCCTCTTCCTGCTTTTCAGCTACCTGATCTGCATCGGTTTCGGCCTGCTCGCGCCCGAACAGGCGCACATGCACGAAGCGTGGGCGCCGCTGCTTCCCGGTTTCGAGTGGCTGACCCTCTCGGGCTTTCTGGCAGGCGCTCTTGGAAGTTTTTTGTATGGTTGGTATATTGCTTTAATCGCGGTGCCGCTTTTCCGATATTTTCAGAAGCGTTTCAGTCGATAGACAGAGCTTGTCGCGGTAACTTGGTCCAAGAGGGGCAAGGCCTCGTCTGGCTCATTTCGATCGCATATTATTACTGGAGCTAGAGCCATTCCCAGTGACGTGCTCCCCTGAAATGTGACCGATTTTGAGTAGAGTCCGACACGAAGGAGTCGGACGGAATGAAGCGCAGCAGGTTCAGCGAAGAGCAGATCATCGCGATCTTGAAGGAGCAGGAGGCGGGGATGGCGACGGCGGACGTGTGCCGCCGCCATGGGATCAGTTCAGCCACGTTCTATAAATGGAAGTCGAAGTTCGGCGGGCTGGAGGTTTCCGAGGCGCGCCGTCTGCGGGCGCTCGAGGACGAGAACGCCAGGCTCAAGAAGCTGTTGGCCGAGGCGATGCTCGACAACGTGGTGCTGAAGGATCTGGCGTCAAAAAAATGGTGACGCCCGGCGCCAGGCGGGAAGCCGTCGCCCATGCCCGTGAGCATTACGGGCTGAGCGAGCGTCGGGCGTGCAAGCTGGTTGGCGTGAGCCGACGGGTGATCCGGTATCGATCGTTGCGGCCGGACGACGGCCCGCTGCGGCAGCGGTTGCGCGAACTGGCGGCGGAGCGTCGTCGGTTCGGCTATCGCCGCCTGGGCTATCTGCTGGCGCGGGAAGGCATGAAACCTAACCACAAGAAGCTGCTGCGGATATATCGCGAGGAAAACCTTCGCGTCCGTCGCCGTGGCGGCCGCAAGCGTGCCCTGGGCACCAGGGCGCCGATACTGCTGCCGGATGGGCCGAACCAGCGATGGAGCCTCGACTTCGTCTCGGACAGCTTCGCCTGCAGCCGGCGCTTCCGCATCCTGTGTGTGGTCGACGACTACACGCGCGAGTGTCTGGCGTTGGTCGCCGACACGTCGCTGTCAGGCGTGCGCGTAGCACGCGAGCTGACCCGACTGATCGGACTGCGCGGCAAGCCGCATACGGTGGTCAGCGACAACGGGACGGAACTGACCTCGTCGGCCATCCTGCGCTGGTCGCAGGAGCGGCGGGTCGAATGGCACTACATCGCGCCTGGCAAGCCGATGCAGAACGGCTTCGTCGAGAGCTTCAACGGGCGCCTGCGCGACGAATGCCTCAATGAGACGCTGTTCACCTCGCTGGCCCACGCCCGGTTCGTGCTCGACGCCTGGCGGCATGACTACAATCACGTCAGGCCACACTCGAAACTGGGCGGCAAGACCCCCGCCGAGATCGCCGGCCAACGTGTCTGGGGGCATGCCCCCAGACACGTTGCCATCCCCTCAATCAACCATCATGAAGGAGCCGGACTCTACCTCTGAATGGTAACACTCAGGGGAGCACGTCACCAGAACTCCGTCCCAAGGAGAGAGGCGATCCCTGTTAGTTCACGTCGCCATCGGCGCTGTTCTGGGTGTAGTGATTCTTCACCCGCTCACGACGCTCGTCTTTTGGTACGAGTTTGGTGCCTTGGCCTTTGCCGACCAAGACAGCGCACTCAGCTTCATAATCGACCGGACTCTCTCCGCGTTTGCGTTCGAAATGTTTGCAATGAGCTTGATATATGCCGCGATCGGCGGCGCGATCGGACTGGGTTTTGGAGTGTATCATGTTCGGCTCGTGCACGAGCGGTCCAGAGTTCGCTTTCTGGAACGCGAACTCAATGAAGAACTTCCATTACTAATAGCTCGCGGCGAAAGCGAGCAGCTGGAATTCAAATCTTCCTTCCGTTGGGACAGGCGTCAGGAGAAAGTCAACCGCAGCTTGCAGCAAGTCATCGTCAAAACCCTGGCGGGGTTCCTCAACCAAGAGGGCGGCACTCTCCTTATCGGTGTCGAAGATGATGGCAGCATCGCGGGCATCGAGGCGGACATGCAAACGCTTAAGCCCGCCAACCAGGATGGCTTCGAACGTTTATTGATGGACACAGCAAAAGAGGGTCTTGGAGGACACGCGTGTGCTCTGATCCATTGTAGGTTCCACAAACTCGAGGAAAAGATCGTTTGCCGAGTTATTGTGGAGAAGAGCTTGGAGCCGATCTATTTTTCCGAAGGGAGCGTGGCCCGGTTCATGCTGCGAGCAGGCAATAGCACGCGTGAGCTCGATGTGCGCGAAGCTCAGGCTTATCTCCAGCATCGCGGGAAAGTGAGCATCTAACCGCTGGTCTGTGGGACAGCACGCGTGTTCGGAGCGCTTTGTCGATCGGCTCAGTTCCTGCAAATTTATGATGCGGTTGGGGCTTCGCCCCGCCACATACTCAAAAATATTGAGGGATGAGCCCCGACCGAACGTACTGTCCGGCATGATCTTTCTTGAACGGGAGACCATCGACAGGGGAAAGTCTTGCAAGACCATGAGCACGAGAATCAAAGCGAAACAGCTGGCTCGATAACCCTGCTGGGCGGCGTGGCGATGGGAACCGGCGTCATGATCGGTGCCGGCATATTCGCGCTGACCGGGCAGATCGCCGAGCTTGCCGGTCCGCTCTTCCCCTTATCCTTCATCGCTGGCGCGCTGGTAACCTCGCTGGCGGCGTACAGCTATATCAAGATGTCGAACAAATGGCCGTCTTCGGGCGGCATCGCGATGATCTTGCAGAAAGCATACGGACCCGGCGTGATCGCCGCCTCTGCCTCGCTCCTAATGGCGCTGTCGATGGTGATTAACGAGAGCCTCGTGGCCCGCACCTTTGCCACTTACGCGCTGCGCCCGTTCGGCCTCGAAAGCAGCGGGTGGCTCGTTTCTCTCGCAGCGCTTGCCGTCATCATTTTCGCCTATCTCGTCAATGCAGCGGGCAACAGGTCGGTAAGCGGCTTCTCGCTTATCATGTCCGCCATCAAGATCGGCGGCATCGCGCTGTTCGCAGTCGCCGCGATCTTGGCCAGCGGTTTTTCATCAGGCGCATTTTCGCAGCCCGTCTCGCTGACCAATGCAGAAGCCCTGCTCGCCTCGGTTGCTTTCTCGATCCTCGCCTTCAAGGGCTTCACCACGATTACCAATAGCGGCGGCGAAATCGTCGACCCGCACAAGAATGTCGGCCGGACGATCATGATCTCGATCGCGGTCTGTATCGTGATCTATCTGCTTGTCGCAGTGGCGGTGGGTTCGAGCCTGAGCATATCCGAGATCGTCGAGGCGCGCGATTATTCGCTCGCAGCAGCGGCGCGTCCGGCGCTGGGAGAACTGGGCTTCTATTTCACCGTCGCGATCGCGATCGCCGCAACGACTTCGGGCGTGATCGCGAGCGTATTTGCCGTGTCGCGCATGCTTGCGATGCTGACCGACATGAAGATGATCCCGCACAGCCATTTCGGCATGAGCGGCGGGATACGCAGCCACATGCTGGTCTATACGGTGGTCATTGCCGGGACGCTTGCCGTCCTGTTCGATCTGTCGCGGATCGCCTCGCTGGGCGCCTTCTTCTACCTCGTCATGGATATGCTGGTGCACTGGGGCGTCCTGCGTCACCTGCGCAAGGAAGTCGGCGCGCGAGCATCAATACTTCTTACAGCACTCGCGGCAGATGGCGTGGTCCTCGCAGCCTTTACCGCGGCCAAATTGCGCAGCGATCCTGCCGTTGTCGCCTATGCGGCGATCGGCATCGTCGCGGTGTTCGTGGGGGAATGGATCTACCTCTCGCGCAATTCCGAAGCGCCCGCTTCTCACAAAGATGATCGGTCAGGAGAGAAGAGTTGATGGCACCTTCTTCAACCAGCTTTGCCGCTTTTACGCCGGGCTTTTTCGAAACCGTTTCCCGAAAACCTGAGTTGACGAAGCGAAACGTCAAGAAAAACAGATGGAGCGATTCATGACGACCCGAACAGCGGCGGTCTACCGCATGGTGATGGAGGACCATGTCTGTCCCTATGGCATCAAGACGGTCGATCTTGTCAAGCGGCAAGGCTTCGAGGTCGACGATCATCACCTGACCAGCAGGGAGGAAACCGATGCGTTCAAGGACAAGTACGACGTCGAGACCACCCCGCAGACCTTTATCGAAGGCAAGCGCATTGGCGGCTATGACGATGTCCGCGAATTCTTCGGCAAGAGCCGCTCGCAGCCTGAGGAAGGCGAAACCAGCTATCAGCCGGTCATTGCGATTTTCGCGGTCGCGCTGCTGCTCGCGCTAGGGCTGAGCTGGGCGTTTTTTGACGACCTCTTCACTGTCCGGGCCGCAGAATGGTTCGTGAGCCTGTCGATGACCCTGCTCGCCGTTCAGAAGCTTCAGGACGTGCGCAGTTTCTCGACGATGTTCCTCAACTACGACCTGCTCGCACGGCGCTGGGTGCCCTATGGCTTCGTCTACCCGTTCGGCGAAGCCGCTGCCGGCATTCTCATGACCGCGGGCGCGCTGACCTGGCTCTCGGCCCCGCTGGCATTGTTCATCGGCACAGTCGGCGCTGTCAGCGTCTTCAAGGCTGTCTACATCGACAAGCGCGAGCTTAAATGCGCCTGCGTGGGCGGCAGCAGCAATGTGCCGCTCGGCTTTGTCTCGCTGACCGAAAATCTGTTCATGATCGGAATGGGTCTGTGGATGGGCGCGAAGCTTCTCGCATGATCACCGCGCTCCTTCTCTCCGTCTTTCTGTTCCTCTCGGCTGTCGCTTCGCACCTTGCCATTCTGGGTGTCGGTCACCGGCTTCTCGACCGGCGCCGCGATACGCAGGCAAAGCTTGCCGTTTCGCTGATCGTGCTCGCGTCGCATTTCCTCGTGGCGATCCTTTTTGCCGCAGGTTTCTGGCTGGGCGCGCAATGGGGCCTGGGAGGTTTCGACAAGGCGCCTTCCATGGACTGGATGGACTACTTCTATTTCTCGCTCATCAACGTGACCACACTGGGCCTGGGCGACATTTATCCGACCGAGCACCTGAGAGTCCTGGCCGGCGTCGAGGCCCTCACCGGCTTCGCTCTCATCAGCTGCTCGGCGCAGCTATTCTGGACCATGATGCACAAAGGAGAAAAAGCATGACTGAAAAGACGACCCACTCGGACAAGGGAGGGGGCGGCAGCTACTGGCGATTCATGGCCATGGTGTCGACCTCGACCGTGATCATGTTCTTCCTGATGTATGCCAACACCTTTACCGTCGATGATCTTTTCTGGAGCGAAACGCGCTTCTGGATGATGTTTGTCATGGGCGCGATGATGATGGTTGTCATGCTGCTCTTCATGTGGGGCATGTACAAGGACCGGACCAAGAACTTCATTATTCTGGGCGTCGGCGCCTTCGTGTTCGCCCTCGCGCTGTGGCTGGTGCGCAGCCAGACCACCGTCGACGATACCGAATATATGGCAGCGATGATCCCGCACCACTCGATCGCGATCATGACCAGCGAACGCGCGAGCCTGAAGGATCCTCGCGTGCGCGAACTCGCTCAGGCCATCATCGTCGCCCAGCGCCGCGAAATCGCCGAGATGAAATATCTCATCGACGATATCGAGCAGAACGGTCCTCGGACCGAAGAACGCCTGCCCGAGGAGATGCAGCCATGAACAAGATAGCTTTCACGGCGCTCATCGCGCTACCGCTTGCCGCCTGCAATTCGAACACCGCTCCGGGCAACGACCGCGAAGCCCAGCTCGACCCGCCTGCCACTGCCGCGCCGATCGAGGATGCGGCCAGTGCACTGGCAAATGTTGACTCAGGCCTGATGCTTCCCGGGACCATGAATGACGCGGATCTTGCTGCTCTGGGCGCAGGACAGGCCTGCCAGTTCCGCCTGACCGAAGTGGCCTTTCCCTCATTTGTCTATGACGGCGACGGGGGCGGAGCAATCAAGATCAATGGCAAATTGATCCCCGTCACTGCCGATGGCCCCGGCAGCTATTCGAACGGTGAGCTTCGGATCAGAACCCGCATGCTGGATGATGAAGGCGATGCGAGCCTGCAGATGCAGGAGATGATCGTGGCAGCGCCAAGAGCCAAGGATGAGTTTGGCTTTTGGGGCTATACCACCTGTCCAGCCGAGGGAGCCTGATACTGGCAGGGCGCATGGGCGGGCCGTCGGTTACCCCATGCGCCCGCGCCTCCGCCCTTCGTCGCCCTCACCAGTTTTAACAGGAACAAGCAGATGACCGATACGAGGCCCATCGCTGTCTTCGGCGCAGGCGGGAAGACCGGCACCGAGCTACTGAGGCATGCCCTTGCCCGGGACATACCGATCCGCGCCTTCGAACACACGGTGCCCGGACCAGACGAGCGGGTGGGCGACTTCGAATATATCGAATGCGATGTGCTGTCGGACGATTTCGCTGGCGATCTCGATGGCTGCCGCGCGGTTATCTCGACCCTCGGTGTCGCTTTTGGTCCGGGCAATGCGATCGATCCACCGCCGCTTTATACCGATGGCACGCGCAACCTGCTCGGGGCGATGGCACAGACGAAGATCGACCGCATTGCCGTGATCTCCGCTGCCTTTGTCGAACATCAGTCGAGCGTCCCGGCCTGGTTTGAGCTCACCGCCAAGCCTGCATTGTTCAATATACTCGAGCAGATGCGCGCCATGGAAGCGATGCTCAGCGACGCCCAAGGTATCAAATGGACGGCCGCACGGCCGGGCTGGCTGCTGGATGAGCCTTACACCGGCGATGCCGTCATTACGGACGAACGCTTGGCAGAAGGCTGTTTCCGCTGCCGTCATGCTGATCTAGCGGCGAGCCTGCTTGAATTCGTGTGCGAAGATACCTGGATCAACGCAAAGCCTGCCATCGGCAGGCCCGAAGCCGAACGTTTCGAAAGTCCTGCCGCCATCAAGGCCGAACTCGGGATCGATTAAACGTCGTAACATTTTTCAATCTGTAACGAGCCCGAACGTTACAGACTTTGAGCAACAGACAAGGAAGTCGCATGTTTCTGGAGAAAATCAAAACCCCCGGTCTCTCACACCTTTCCTACATCATCGGCTCGGGCGGAAAGGCAGCGGTCATCGATCCGCGCCGGGACTGCGAGGTCTATGTCGAAAAGGCCCGGGCCGAAGGGCTGGAGATAACGCATATCTTCGAAACCCATCGCAATGAGGATCTGCTCAGCGGCTCGCCGATCTTGGCCAATTTGACAGGAGCCACGGTCTATCACGGGCCCAACGCGGCAGGCGAAGTCATCTTTGCCAGGACCGCGCGCGAAGGCGATTGTTTCGAGCTGGGTCAATTGAAGATCGAAGTGCTTGAAACACCTGGACACACCGACGATCATCTCGCTTTCGTCATCCATGACAGCGAATATTCCGAGGGGCCGGTCGGCGTCTTTACCGGCGATGCCCTGTTCGTCGGCGATGTCGGGCGCACCGATTTCTATCCCGAGCGCAAGGAAGAAGTCGCGGGCCTTCTATTCGACTCCCTGCAGAAACTTTGCGGCCTCGGCGATCAGGCGATTATCTACCCGGCGCATGGTGCGGGCTCGGTCTGCGGGTCGGGAATGGCGGACCGGGAATTCTCGACAATCGGCCACGAGCGGCGCAACAACCCGCGCCTGCGCATCTCCGACCGCGACGAGTTCATCGAGGCGAAGGTAGCAGAGCACCACTACCAGCCGCCCTATTTCCGGCTGATGGAGCGGCTCAACCTTGCAGGGTCCGATGCCGCGCCGCGCGTCATGCGGCCAAGGCGTCTGGGGCTGGAAGACCTTAGCGAGAGCGGCGCCGATCACCTGGTCGATGTGCGCGAGCCGCTCGCCTACGCTGCCGGCCATCTGCCGGGTGCCATGTGCCTTCCGGTTGGAATGATACCGGCCTTTGCCGGATGGTTCCTCGGTGAAGGCGACAGGATCGCCCTCATTGCTTCCGAGGAAGGCCAGCTAGCCCAGGCCATGGCCCATCTGGTGCGCATCGGTCTCGATAATGTTGTGGGCGGCTATGTCGGCGTGGTTCCAGCCGCCGCACAGGGCAAAGCGATGCGCAGCATTCCCATGATTGGCACCGAGGAAGTCGCGCGCAGGCTCGATCAAGACAGCGGCGAGTGGACCTTGCTCGACGTGCGCGACGCGGACGAACGGCAAGAAGCAAGCATCGACGGCTCAGGACATATCTATGTCGGTGAGCTCAACACGCGGTGGGAAGAGCTCGACCGCGACCGCCACTACACGCTGATGTGCGCGAGCGGCATGCGGGCGAGCGTTGCGGCGGGTTGGCTGGCCAGCAAGGGTTTCGAGCACCTCGATATCTATCTGGGCTCTATGGGGGCGTGGACAAACGCCTCCGGCTGAAGCGCCAAAATCTTGAAAAGCAAGCCAAAATCTTTTGCGAGATTTTGCTCGTATGTGGTAGGTGAGCTTGCTCTTCGCTCAACGAGCAGCGCGACCGGGCGCTTTATCCATCGAGTGACTTCCTGGTCCTCGAACGAAGACGAATGCCAGCGCCCCCAGGATAGCGATATTTTTGAGCAAAGGACCTGTGTGACCTGGGGCGATATGGATCGCAAGAGTTATCGGAACGAGGGTAAGAAATAACGCGGTGCATGAGAGCCGGGTCATCCACCCCAAGGCCAGTGATGTTCCTGCACCGATGAAAACCAAGCCAGACAGCCACAAAAGAATGGACGCATCTCCAATTAGAGCAACGTGATCTTTCCATGGCGACAATGCCATCCGGCCCAGCATATATTCATGCGCAAGAAAATGCCCCAATCCGCCTATGATGAATATGAGGCTCAAACAGAGGCGGAAGACCGGATCGATCAATCGCACTTTTGCGGCCCATGTCGCTAGGCTGTTTTCCATATTCCGGATCATAGAGTTCTTTCCCCCTCAGGTTGATACGTCGATGGCAGACTTATTGGGTGCGCGGACCAGTTTCTTCGGGAGGCGTCTGTGGTTCACCCAAAACGTTGACCGGCAGTTTCAGATAGATCGTACCGTTTCCTTCTGCGCGAGGCATATTCCCTCCGCGAATGTTGACCTGGATTGATGGCAGGATGAGGCGCGGCATACCCAGCTGGTTGTCGCGCTCCTCACGCATGGCTACAAATGCATTCTCGTCGACCCCGGCATGGATATGAATGTTGCTGTGCTTTTGTTCTTTCACCGTCGTTTCCCATTGGTGCTGCGAGCGGCCCTCCGGCAGGTAGTCGTGGCACATAAACAGCCGCGTCTCCTCCGGTAGCTCGAAAATCCGGCGAATAGAGCGATAGAGCGTGCGTGCATCGCCGCCGGGAAAATCGGCCCGCGCCGTGCCGTAATCGGGCATGAACAGCGTATCGCCGACAAAGGCGGCGTCTCCGATAACATAGGTCATGCACGCGGGCGTATGTCCCGGCGTATGGAGTGCCTGGGCCGATATGGCGCCTAGGTCAAAGCTGTCATTATCGGCAAACAAATGGTCGAACTGGCGTCCATCGCGTGGCAGGTCCACTCCGGCATTGAATATCGGCCCGAAGGTGTTCTGCGTGACGGTGATCTCGCTACCAATAGCAAGTTTGCCGCCTAGTGCGCGGCGGATGTAGGGTGCGGCGGAAAGGTGATCGGCATGGACATGGGTTTCCAGGATCCACTCGCACTTGAAATCCATTTGCCGGACGAATTCGATCACTTTATCGGCGGACTTAGTCGCCGTTCGCGCCGCTGCGGCATCGAAATCGAGCACCGGATCGATCACCGCGCACGCCTTGGTTGCAGGATCGGACACGACATAGGTCACGGTGTTCGTGTTCGTGTCGAAAAATGCCTCTATGTCGGGTTTCATCGAATAGTCTTTTCGTATGCTGGTTGAGAGCGGTTCTGCGTAGGTCAGTCCTGCGCCCGGTCGACGTAATTACGGACGAAGTTTTCCAGCGCCGGTTCGTCGCACACGAAGCCCATATCCGCCGCCTTCTGTAGGGTCGCATCGCCGCTCATTCCCTGCTGCGACGCCAGATGCATTATTGTGAAGGCTCCTGCGCGCTTGCCCGAGGCGCAATGGACCAGCACCGGCTTCGGAAGCGCTTCGACACTGGCCCTGAACTCATCGACGAGCTCGTCCGATATGGTGCCGCCCGCCACCGGCAAGTGACAATATTCAAGGCCGAGCGATGCCACCACTTCACCTTCGCGGTCCGGGGCGAGAGGCTGATCCGCCTCATCCTGGCAGCGCAGGTTGACGACCGCCTTGTAACCATCCTCCGCCAATGCGCGCAGGTCGCCCTCGGAAGGCGGAGCGGTCGAGACGGCGAATCTGCCATTGAGGATCTTGATTTGGGTCATAAGGCATCATCCTGGTTCAGGTTCAAAGGTCCGGGTCCGCGATTGCGCGGCAGCAGATTACGATTGACTTTATATTCATACCTTCGCATATATGCAAGTATGAAAGCCGAAGATATTCGCGATCAAGCCGAAAAGGCGGTGGCATTGCTCAAGGCGCTGGGCAGCCACAACCGCCTGATGATCGCCTGCCAATTGGTTGAAGGCGAGCGCAGCGTGGGCGAGCTGGCCGAACTGCTGGAACTTCGGGAAACCGTGGTTTCGCAGCATCTGGCGCTTATGCGGAAGGATGGCCTGGTCGCAGCGCGGCGCGATGGCCGCACGATCCATTATTCGCTTTGCGGCGATGCGCCGCGCCGGGTGCTGGAAACGCTCTACGCCATCTATTGCAGCTCCGCCGACGATACGACCGGTCCAGCAGACGGCCATTGAACAGGCTTTCAGTTATGTTGGACAATCCCGGATGATGGATATCGGCGTCATCGTGGCGCTCCTATCGCTTACCTCGGGCCTCCTCGTGGGCTTTTCGCTTGGACTACTCGGCGGTGGGGGATCGATCCTCGCAGTGCCGTTGCTTGTGTATGTCGTCGGTGTTCACGACACCCATGTCGCTATCGCCACGTCCGCTGCTGCGGTGGCGGCCAGCGCCTTGGCAAACTTATTGTTCCATGCGCGAGGCGGCAATGTGAAGTGGCGCTGCGCAGGCCTATTCGCAGCATTCGGCGTTGTCGGAGCTGCCGCCGGATCAAGCCTGGGAAAAATTACATCGGGCGATCTGCTTTTGGGCCTGTTCGGTCTGGTGATGATTGTCGTCGGCCTCTCGATGCTGCGCGAGAAATCGGGCGGATCCGACCCGGATGTCCAGCTCACCCGAGCCACGGCGCTGCGCCTCACCCCGCGCCTCGCGTTCGGAGGATTGCTGGTAGGCGGACTGTCCGGTTTCTTCGGTATCGGCGGGGGCTTTCTGGTGGTGCCGGGTCTGGTTGCCGCGACGGCCATGCCGATTCTCAACGCGATCGGCTCCTCGCTGGTCTCTGTAGCCGCTTTCGGTACGACCACAGCCGCCAATTACGCCCTCGACGGACTCGTCGATTGGGAGATTGCCGCGTTTTTCATCGGCGGCGGCGGTATAGGCGGCTGGCTGGGTACTCGCGCATCGAACCTGTTGGCTAAGCGCAAACGAGCGCTGAACTTTATATTCGCGGCGGTCATCATCCTCGTTGGCATCTTCATAAGCGGCCAATGGGCGATAACAGCCATAACGTGATCGCTGCCTTTTCGAACCGAATTGTCCGAAGGATCAACACTGCTGTTCACCGGGCGAAGCTCAAGCCGCGCAGACGCAGGGCGTTGCCGATCACAGACACCGAAGACAAGCTCATCGCCGCTGCCGCGATCATCGGGCTGAGTAGCACTCCGAAGAATGGAAACAGTACGCCTGCTGCGACCGGAATGCCGAGCGTATTGTAAGCGAAGGCGAAAAACAGGTTCTGCCGGATGTTGCGCATCGTTCCGCGCGACAGCACGGTGGCCTGCACCACTCCTGTCAAATCACCACGAACCAGTGTGACCCCGGCGCTTTCGATCGCCACATCGGTACCAGTGCCCATGGCAATACCAACATCGGCGGCAGCCAGCGCAGGAGCATCGTTGATCCCGTCCCCGGCCATGCCGACCCGGCGACCTTGCGCTTTCAGCTCTTCGATCTTGCGGTGCTTGTCTTCGGGCGAGACATTGGCGTGTACCTCGTCGATACCCATTTCGCGCGCGACCGCTTCGGCAGTGCCGCGGCTGTCGCCCGTGAGCATAACGACCCGGATATCGCGCTTGTGCAGAGCCGCAATGGCCGCTGCACTGGTAGGCTTGATCGGATCGGCCACCGCGATGAGCCCTGCCGGACGGCCATCGAACGCAACGAACATCACCGTCTGACCCTGCTTGCGGCCATTTTCGGCCGAGCCGAGCCAGGCCTCGTCATCGATCCCGACGCGCCGCATCATCTTTTCGTTGCCGATCGCAACCCGGCCCCCCTGGACATTGGCTTCAACACCTTCCCCGGTCGTCGAAGCGAGATCCGTGGCATTGGCGGGCGAGACGCCGCGCGCTTTTGCGCCTTCGACGATGGCATGGGCCAGCGGATGCTCGCTGCCCATTTCGACACCTGCAACCGCTGCCAGGAATTCAGTTTCGTCGATGCCGTCTGCAGGCTTCACCGCCACCAGATCGGGCTTGCCTATCGTCAACGTGCCGGTCTTGTCGACCACCAGCGTATCGATCTTCTCGAGTGTCTCCAGCGCTTCGGCATTGCGGATCAGGATGCCGTGCTGGGCACCCTTGCCTGTGCCTGTCATGATCGACATCGGCGTAGCGAGGCCAAGCGCGCAGGGACAAGCGATGATCAGGACCGCAATGGCATTGACCAATGCGTAGGCAAGCGCAGGGGCGGGACCCCAGATTGCCCAGACCACGAAGGTGGCGATGGCGATCACAACCACCGCAGGCACAAACCAGCCAGCCACCTGATCGGCGAGCCGCTGGATCGGTGCGCGGCTGCGCTGCGCGTCGGCCACCATCTGGACGATCTTGGACAGCATCGTGTCCTTGCCCACGCCGGTTGCGCGCATGACGAACCCTCCAGTCTGGTTGACCGTGCCGCCGATGACAATGTCGCCAGCCTGTTTGGCGACCGGAAGCGGTTCGCCGCTGATCATGGATTCATCGATCGCGCTCGATCCCTCCTCGATTTCGCCATCGACGGGAACCTTGTCGCCGGGTCGAACGCGCAGACGATCGCCTGTGGTTAGCTGATCGAGCGGCACCTCGCGCTCGTCGCCTGAGCCAAAGATCTTGACCGCGCTGGGCGGTGCCAGCTCGAGCAGTGCGCGCAAGGCGCTCGAGGTCGAACCCCTGGCCTTGAGCTCGAGGACCTGTCCGAGCAGAACGAGCGTCGTGATGACCGCTGCCGCCTCGAAATAGACCCCGACCCGTCCCGAATGGTCGCGGAACGCTGCAGGGAACAGATCGGGCGCGACCGTCGCCACGACGCTAAAAAGATAGGCGATGGCCACGCCGAACCCGATCAGGGTGAACATGTTGAGATTGCGCGTCTTGAGCGACTGGATGGCCCGAACGAAGAACGGCCAGGCGCCCCATAGAACCACCGGGGTTGCGAGCGCAAATTGCGCCCACTGCGCCCAGGCCGGTTCTATCAGACGGTCGAAACTGAGCCCCGGTGCCATGTCGCTCATCGCATAGACGAACAGAGGCAGCGTGAGCAGCGCGCTCCACCAGAACCTACGCAGCATGTCGACCAGTTCGGGGTCGGGGCCATCGCCCAGCGAAACGGTTTCCGGTTCGAGCGCCATGCCGCAAATCGGGCATGAACCCGGCCCGGGCTGGCGGATTTCAGGGTGCATCGGACAGGTGTAGATCGTGCCTTCGGGCACATCCTCGACCGCGTCGAGATGCGCGCCCGAGAGATAGAGCTCGGGATCGGTGACGAACTTGTCGTGACAGCGCGGCGAACAGAAATAGTGTGTCGCGCCCTCATGCGTCGCGATATGCTGAGCCCCGTCGATTGCAACGCTCATGCCGCATACCGGGTCGATCGCGGTACCCTCGATCACACTCTGGTCCTTGCTCATCGCCTGTCCTTCCTAGCTCTTCACGACTACGAACTGCCCCATCATGCCTGCATCCTCGTGTTCGAGAATGTGGCAGTGATACATGTAGGGCAGGTCTGGGTCGGTGTGTTCTTCAAAACGCAGGAGAAGGCGTACCTGCTCGCGCGGGTTGACGATCACGGTATCCTTCAAACTGGTTTCCAATGGTGGGGGCGCTCGGCCATCGCGGTCGATCACACGAAACTGGACGTTATGGATATGAAACGGGTGGGCCATCATCGAAGCGTTGGCGATCTCCCAGATTTCCCATTGGCCGACTGGCACACGTTCGTTGATCACATTCATGTCCATCGCAGCACCGTTAATGGACATTCCGCCGCCCATCATGCCCATGTCGAGAACGAAACGCCGGGTTCGGACGGCTGACGACGGGTCGGTTGGAGCAAGCGATGCCAGTTGTGTCGGCACCCTGATGCGCTGGGCCGAACTTGCCGGCCTGATATCGAGGATTTGAAACACGTCTGCGGAAGCATCGCCGCTATCGCCGCGCCCCATCATCCCGCCGCCCATCATTCCGCGTCCGCCCATCATGCCCATGGCGTTTTCGGGACTGCTGGCAAGAAGGCGAAGCGGGCGTCCTTCCGAGAGATCGATAATTACCTGCGCGCGCTCCCCCGGGGCGAGCCTGACCGAGCGGACGATGTGCGAACGATCGAGCAAGCCGCCATCGCTCGCGATCAGTTGCATCGAACGATCACCTTCGAGCGAAAAATCGTAAAGGCGGGCGTTCGATCCATTGAGGATGCGCAGCCGCAATTGGCCTGTCTGTGCGTCGAACACAGCGTTTTCAGTGCCGTTGACGAATATCCGGCTCCCGCGCACGCCCATCATCCGCGCGTGCATACTCAGCGGGTACACCAAGCGGCCGGATCCATCGATCACGCGGTCCTGCACGATCAGCGGAATGTCGTCGACGCCATAGTCGCTCGGCAAGTCGAGGCGCTCTTCCTCGTCGTCGCGAACATAGATCGGTGCGGCGAGCCCGGCATAGACCTGCGGCCCGGCTCCGCGCTCCAAGTGTGAATGATACCAGTAGAGCGAAGCCCGCTGGCGAACTTGGAAAGAAGGCCTCCAGCGTTCGCCGGGACGGATCAACTGATGCGGTCCGCCATCGGCTGCGGCAGGAAGTTCGAAACCATGCCAATGGACCGTAGCGCCTTCGGCCAGCTTGTTGTCGATATGGAACTGCACCCACTCGCCCCGGCGCATTTCCAGCGTCGGTCCCAGATAGGGTGCGTCGATGCCGATGGTGGGCGAAGCAACACCGGTGACGAATTCCTTCTGGCCTGGGGTCAAAGACAAGCGGAAAACCCGTGCGCCCTGCTCAATCTCGCCACGCTGCAAGGGCGGTATAGCGAGCAAATTGGATCCGTCAGTGCTGTCCAGCATCGATGCGTCTTGCGCTTTGCATCCCGCAAGCGGGAACGCGGCAAAGCCTGCAGCAGCAAAACCAGCGCTTTTGATCAGTGTGCGGCGGTCCACGGGGAATGCCTGGGTTATGCGGGGTGTCCGGATCATGCTCCTCCTGTTTCGCGATGGGCGGCACCAGATTTGCCTGGCACCGCCCAACCGATTTACTCCTTCGTGATCGACGTGATCACACTGCCTTCAGAACCAGTACGAAATTCAAAGGCAATGCCCTCACCGACGCTTACTTCGCTGCGCAGTTGCTCATCGGCTTCGAACGCCATGGTCATTGCCGGCCATTCGATTGCGGGAACCGGGCCGTGGTCGACGGTGATCGTACCCGCTTCGGCGTCGATGGCGGTGACGGTGCCTTGCGCACTCGCGGACTGCATTGCGTTGCCGGTATCCGCCATCGGCATATCCTGGCCGTCCATCATCATTGCATCTTCAGCCATCGGCATGTCCTCCATCTCGGCAGTGTCCTGGCCAGAATCGCAGGCTGCCAGCGCCAGCGGCGCGGCCAATAGGGTTATGAGGGTTGTGTGACGCATTCTTCTTCTCCTTGGGGTTGGGTTGGCCGTTCCGGCCGGGGACGACGCAGCAACAGATAGGCTGCGGGAAGCACGAACATGGACAGGAGCGGCGCGGTGATCATCCCGCCGATCATCGGCGCGGCGATGCGGCTCATCACTTCGGAGCCAGCCCCAGTGCCGATCAGGATCGGAAACAGGCCGGCGAGGATGACCGCGACGGTCATTGCCTTGGGCCGGACGCGCAACAATGCCCCTTCACGGATGGCGGCGGAGACTTCCTCCGCATCCGGGTCCTCACCGCGCCGCTCCAGCGCAGCTTTCAGATAGATCAGCATGATGACGCCAAATTCGGCTGACACCCCGGCCAGCGCGATGAAGCCGACGGCGGTCGCGACCGACTGGTTGTATCCCATCAGGTAAAGCAGCCAGAAGCCGCCTGTCAGCGCGAACGGCAAGGTGCCCATGATGAGCAGCGCCTCGTCGAACCGGCGGAAGATCAGGTAAAGCAGCAGGAATATGATCGCGAGCGTAGCCGGAACGACGATCTGCAGACGTTCGTAGGCCCGCGTGAGATATTCAAACTGCCCGGCATAGGACAGGCTGACGCCCGGAGGCAGATCGACCTCGGCCGCGATAACCTCCTGCAGATCGCCAACCACAGAAGACAGATCGCGCCCGCGCACATCGATATAGACATAGCTTGTGGGACGGCCCTGTTCGCTCTTGAGCATGGGCGGGCCGCTGGTCACACGCACCTGCGCAACGGTACCAAGCGTGATCTGCTGACCAGACGGGGTCAGCACCGGCAGATTGCGCAGCTCGTCGACACTGTCGCGGATCTCGCGCGGATAGCGAACATTGATCGGGTATCTTGCGAGGCCTTCGACTGTACGGGCCACATTGGCACCGCCAATTGCGCCGGAGACGATCTGCTGCACGTCGGCGATGTTGAGACCGTAGCGGGCCGCTTCCAGCCGGTCGATATCGACATCGACATAGCGGCCTCCCGACAGCCTTTCAGCCAGCGCAGAACTGACGCCGGGAATGTTCTTTGCCGCCTGTTCGATCTGGAGCGCGACGCGTTCCAGCTCGCCGAGATCTTCGCCCGAAACCTTGACCCCGATCGGGCTCTTGATCCCGGTTGCGAGCATGTCGATCCGGTTGCGGATCGGCGGCACCCAGACATTGGCAAGGCCAGGCACCTGCACGGCGCGGTCCAGTTCCTCGACCAGCATATCCGGTGTCATGCCCTCGCGCCACTCATCGCGTGGTTTGAAGCGGATGGTCGTCTCGAACATTGTGAGAGGGGCGGGATCGGTGGCGGTATCGGCGCGCCCGGCCTTGCCGAACACGGTTTCGACTTCCGGTACGGTCATGATCAGCCGGTCGGTGCGCTGTAGCAGCGCTGACGCCTCTCCGGGAGACAATCCAGGCAGGGCGCTGGGCATGTAGAGCAGGTCGCCTTCGTCGAGCGGCGGCAGGAATTCGCCGCCAAGCCGCGAGAAGGGAACGAGCGTGGTCAGGAAGACCAGCCCAGCGATGACCAAAGCGGTCTTCGGGCGGCGCATCACCCAGTCTAGCCCGGGCCGATAGGCCCGGGTCAGCACGCGATTGACCGGGTTGCTGTCCTCTGCCGGAATCTTTCCGCGCACCAGCCATCCCATCAGCACCGGAACCAGAGTGATCGACAGGATCGCAGCAGCCGCCATGGCATAGGTCTTGGTAAAGGCCAGCGGTGCGAACAGCCGTCCCTCCTGCGCCTGCAAGGTGAACACCGGCAGAAACGACAAGGTGATGATCAGCAGGCTGAAAAACAGCGCCGGGCCGACTTCCTTCGAGGCATCCGCGACGATCCGCCAGCGCTCCTGGACGGACAGAACCGTGTCAGGGTTCTCCTCGGCCCAGCGCTCCAGATGCTTGTGGGCGTTCTCGATCATCACCACCGCAGCATCGACCATCGCGCCGACCGCGATGGCGATCCCGCCAAGAGACATGATGTTCGCGTTTACGCCCTGAAAGCGCATCACGATGAAGGCCGCGAGCACGCCGAGCGGAAGGGTGACGACCGCGACGAGTGCCGAGCGCGCGTGCCACAGGAACAGCAGGCACACCAGGGCAACGACAATGAATTCCTCGATGAGCTTGGAGGTCAGGTTTTCGACCGAAGCATCGATCAATTGCGAACGGTCGTAGGTGGTGACGATCTCGACCCCTTCGGGCAGGCTTGCCTGCAATTGTTCGAGCTTCGCTTCGACCGCCGCAATTGCGCTGCGCGCATCGGCGCCCTGGCGCAGAATGACGATACCGCCGGCAACCTCGCCTTCGCCGTTGAGTTCCGCAATGCCGCGCCGCAGCTCCGGGCCGATCTGGATATTGGCCACATCGTCCAGCGTTACCGGAGTGCCGCCCGCTTCGGCGCGCAAGGGTATGCTGCGAAAATCCGCCAGCGTGCCGAGATAGCCCGAGGCACGGACCATATATTCGGCCTCGCCCATTTCGACGATAGAGCCCCCGGTTTCCTGATTGCCTGCCTGCACCGCGCGGACCACTTGCGCGTGCGTCACGCCCAGCGAAGCCATGCGATAGGGGTCGAGCACGATCTGGTACTGCTTGACCATGCCGCCCACGCTGGCGACTTCGGCGATGCCGGGAATGGTTTTCAGCTCGTAGCGCAGGAACCAGTCCTGCAGGCTCCTGAGCCCGGCCAAGTCGTGACCGCCGCTGCGGTCGACCAGCGCATATTCGTAGATCCAGCCCACCCCGGTTGCATCAGGGCCGAGTGTGCTCTGAACCCCGTCGGGCAAGCGGTTCTGGACCTGGTTCAGATACTCCAGAACGCGAGAGCGCGCCCAGTAGAGGTCGGTCCCGTCCTCGAAGATCACATAGACGTAGCTGTCTCCGAAAAAGGAATAGCCGCGCACGGTCTTGGCACCGGGGACCGACAGCATGGTCGTGGCCATCGGATAGGTCACCTGGTCCTCGACGATACGGGGCGCCTGACCTGGATAGTTCGAGCGGATCACCACCTGTACATCGGAAAGGTCCGGCAGGGCATCGACGGGCGTCGTCCGTACCGCCCAGAAACCGGCCAGCGCCAACCCGATCGCTGCCAGCACCACGAAAAAGCGGTTGGCGATCGAGCTATCGATGATGCGCGCGATCATTGGCCGATTTTCCGGATCGAGACGATGCGCGGCCCCGTACTGGCTTGCACAAATGTGAAGGAGACCCGGTCGCCGCGCGCAAAACCGCGCAGCTGTTCCGGTCCTTCGCTGGCAAAGGGCATGGTCATTGCCGGCCATTCGAGCGCAGGCACCGGACCGTGGCGCAAGGTCACGCTGTTGGCGTTTATGCGCTCGATCGTCCCGGTCGCGCGATAAGTCTGCGGTTCATCTGCATCGTCCGACCCTCGGTCTTCGCTCGCACCGGATGGTGCCTGATCGACGGGACGCACGTCGATGCCCGCAAGGCTGGCTTCGGAATCGAGCAGGAACTGGCCCGAGGTGACCACTCTCTCTCCTGCAGCCAGCCCGGCAAGGACTTCGGTCCGTCCGTTCGCTTCGCGGCCGATACGGATTTCGGCGGGCCGATAGCCGCCACCTCCCTGCGCGATCATCGCCAGGGTCCGCTCGCCGGTGCGAATGACAGCTTCCGAAGGGACCAGCAGCGCTTCGCGCCGTTCAGGCGCGAGCATCACTTGGGCAAACATTCCCGGCTTGAGCCGCAGGCCCGGATTGGGCATCGCTGCCCGCACGGTTATCGTGCGGCTCGCATCTTGCGCGCTCGGCAGAATGGCGATGATGCGTCCGGCAAACCGTTCGCCGGGAAAGGCAGTGAGCGTGGCGCTCACCGGCTGCCCGACACGCGCGTTGCCAGCCAGTGCCTCGGGTACCGCCGCCTCGAGCCAGATCGGACTGTACCCGCTGATCTCGGCCAGCGATTGGCCCGCCGCCACGGTCATGCCCGGCCTTACTGCGAGCGACGTGATCGCGCCCGATTGCGGTGCTGTGACGGTGATGATCGTTTGCGGTCTTCCGCTTCGGGTGACCGAGGCGATCATCGAGTCCGGCATGCCAAGCAGCCGCAGGCGCTCGCGGGCGGCCCGGGTCAACGCTTCGTCGCCGGTTGCGGCAACAGCAAGATACTCGTTTTGTGCGCCGCCCCATTCGGGCACAAGAATGTCGACGATCGGAGCGCCTCTGGCAATCAGGTCCTGCGGTGCATGGCCGTAGGTCCGCTGAACATAGCCGCCGGCGCGCGGCTGAACGATCGCCATCTCGCTGCCGTTATATGCGAGCGTGCCGGTGACGCTGATTTCAGGCTCCAGCACGCCATATTCCGCTTCAGCAGTCCGGATCCCGAAATTCTGGACGAGCGTCGAATCGATACTCACACCCCCGGCGCCCTGCGCGTCGCCGCCCGCGCATTTGGGGACCAGCTGCATGTCCATGAAAGGAGATTTGCCCGGCTCGTCGAAGCGCTGGTCAGGGACCATCGGATCGTACCAATAGAGCACGTCCTCGCAGCCCGTATCTGTCGCTGCATCGCCGCCGCTCTCGCTGCCGAGCATTGAGAGACCGTAGCCCGCCAACAGACTGACCAGAGCAATACCAAGTCCAGCCGCATACATGCGCTGGCGCGGTGTGAATCGTTCGAGCGCGGAGTTCATGGCCTGCTCTCCCCGTAGGTCAGTCGCAGCCTCACCGCCGCCTCGACAGCTGCCTGTTCGCGCTCGAGTATCTCCAGTTCGAGCAGCGCGAGCGCGGATTTCGCCGCAATCACATCGACGAGATCGGCACGCCCGGCCGCGAAACTCGCTGTATCGAGGTCCGCGCGGTCGCGCGCCAGCGGAAGAAGCTCGTCACGCGCGCGTCCCCATTGCCGCACTGTGCTGCGCCAGGTTGCCAGATCAGCTTCGAAACCGGCAACCAACGCGCGCCTGCGATCCTCGCGCTCGGCCGATGCGGCAGCGGCTTCGGCTTCGGCAGCGGCAATGCGCGGATTCTGCCGCCGGTCGGTAAAGATCGGCAGTGTAATGGACCCCATGATCGACACCGCATCGCCGAAATCAGGATTGCGGCGACCATAGGTGACGCTCACCCCGAAATCGGGTCGTTTCTCGGCGCGTGCGAGCGCGACACCGGCTTCGGCCCGGCCTCGTTCGGCATCGGCCAGCAGGATTTCGGGATTGCTTTCGAGCTCGAACCGCAGCTGCTCCTCATCGAGGACAGCCGATGGCGCGGCTCCCAAAGCAACCGGATCTGCGAGCGGTATATATCGGGAAATCTGCGCTTGCGCAGTCTCGCGCTCGGCTTCGATAGCGGTAATCGCGTCTTCAATTCCGAGTAGCTCGCGCCGGATTGCCAGGCTCTCCGCCGGGCGGGCCGACCCCGAAGCAACTGCACTGTTGGCAACCGGAACGAATGCTCTCAGGTCGTCCAGCGCAGCCTGGGCAAGATCAAGCCGCGCTTGCGCATAATGGAGCCGGACCCAGGCCGTGCCCGCATCGGCGAGAAGAATACGCTCGGCCATGCCAAGGCGTGCCTCGGCGAGCCGCACTTCCGAACTGGCAACGCCGAACCTCGCCCGTCGACGGGCGAGATTTGGGATTTCCTGCTCGATACCGATTGCGATCTGCGTGGGGAGTTGCCGGTCTGGGTCGAACGCGGCAGGTCCGGTCACAGGAAGGTTCATGATACCTGCGCGTACGCGCGGATCGGGAAGCTCATCCGCCGCTTCCGCTGCCTCGCGCCGCGATTGTACACGCAGCGCGCCAGCTTCCAGAACGGGTTGTTCGCCTCGTGCTACCGCCAGTATTTCCTCGTATCCGACAGACTGTGCTTGGGCAGTCTGCGCGGCGAGCAGGGCCGAAAACGGCACCCAGCCAATGCGCCAATCCATAATTCTTACTCTTTCAAAGCGAGCTGACCGGGAAGGGCCACGGCGCACGCGGGCGAGCAACCGGGCGCTGGGCCTGTTTATCCGTCAAGCTCGCAAGCGGCGCGATGCACCGCCCGGGAAATGCTAGATGGTGAGCTGGGGTTGTGGAGGTGGCGATTCCGGCGGTAGCGGCTGGCTCTCGAGCCTGCTGGCACTCGCGGAAAGGTACTGAGGCGCAACAAAAAGCGATTCTGTTTGCGCAAGTCCCGCAGCGGTGAGCGCCAGCGGCGGGAGACAATTCATAGCAACAAGACAATCGAGTGTCATCTCGCGGCAAGGCCCGTGCTGATCGACCTTGTCCTTATCGGCGATCACCTGCCCGGGCATTGGGTGATTGGGCATGCCTTGCACCATTTCAGCGCAATCAGTCGTTCCGGCCACTTCAATCTGCGGAACAGCTGCCTGTGCTGCGACCTGCACAAACAGGCCGAAGCTGAAGCAGATCAAAGTAAGAGCACGAATATACGTCACCGGTTTGGGATAGTCCGAACGCATACGACGTGCAAGTCGGTTATCAGGCTGAAGACAAAGGCCAGATTTATGTTTTCGCTTCAGCAAACCCGAAGCCCAAACCTATTGCCCAAATTTGCCTAACAGCAACCTGACTTTGACGCTTCCTCGGTGGGTTCCGATACCTCACGCACCAGATCGCCGGTCTCTTTTTCGTTCGCATGCCGAGCAATGTCGGCTTGTGAAACGATGCCGCAACATTTGCCACTCTCGTCCACAACAGGAAGCCGCCGAACTTTGTTGTCCTCCATTTTGCTGCGACAATCATCGACACTCGTGTCGGGTGTCACAGTAATCGGAGAGCTTGTCATCACGTCTTCTACCGACGTGTCAGAAGACTTGCCGTCTGCAACGCAGCGACAAGCAATGTCACGATCGGTAATCACACCGACAAGTGTGCCGGAATCATCTACAACCGGAATTTCGCCGCAGTCGTTTTTCACCATGAGATTAGCGGCCTCCCGTACACTGGTCGAAGGATTGCAGCATGCAGGATTCGAGGTCATCACATTCTTGGCTTCCATGATATGTCTCCAATTTCTATTAAATACCTGAATATTTGCGTACCATTGCAACGGCGAGGCGCCGGATAATGTTCCTCTCGCATTTCCGGATGAAATCGATATGGACGAACGGGCACGGTCATGCCGAACGAAAGCTGTAGAATGGCATTCGCCACCTCATGGAAGGCGCTAGCATCTGAATAGGCCTTACCCAGAAGCCCAGGAATACAGAAGTATGGGTCCGCCGAGAGGCGTGAGGCACAGGCACCGGCCCGCTTCATTGCTCTTCACAGTCTCCGCTGCGATAGCCGCCCTAATGCAAATGTCTGCCCGCTTTATGAAGAATTCGCGGCCATCTCTCGTCTCAGTCTTCATGATGTTGAAGATCGGGTAGCAGCGATAAGTCACTGCTCTTTCAATAGACCGTGTGCGGGACAATCATCGAACGCTCCTATCGATCTGATCGAAAACCACCCTCTGGCCAATTCCAGACGGCCATTTTTTCAAAGCTCATATCCGCCATCGTGTAGGCGATCCCGCCGACACCAAGGCCGGAGCGGCGCAGGCCTGCAAAGGGCATCCAGTCCACGCGGAATGCCGTATGGTCGTTCACCATCACAGCCGATCCAGCCAGAGAGCCGATGCTATGATTGGCGATTGACAGCCGATCGGTGAATACAGCGGCCTGAAAGGCGTAAGGCAGGGCATTGGCCTGCTCGATAGCCAGGTCGATATCGTCATAGCCATACACGCAGATCACGGGGCCGAAGATTTCTTGCCGGGACACATTGGCACTTTCGGGAGGATCGAGAATGACGGTCGGAGAGAAAAGAGTGTCACTCAGACGGCTTCCCCCGCACACCAGGGTGCCGCCTGCTGCGATGGCATCATCGACCCAGCGTTCGACGCGGTCGACTTCCTCCGTCCGGATCAAGGGGCCGCATTGGGTTTCAGCAACGGCGGGATCGCCCACGACGAGCTTTTCGGCAGCTCGCCCTAGGTCATTGGCGAAGTCTTTCAATTCTGCAGCAGGGACGAATACGCGCTGTACGGAAACGCAGACCTGACCCGAATGATAGAACCCGCCTTTGAGCAACGAGGCGATCACTGCTGCGCGCTCCACGCCGCTGTCCACGATTACCGGCGCCGCACCGCCGTGCTCGAGAGCAATGCGGGTTCCCGGCGCCAGCTTCGAGCGAAGCATCCAGCCGATTTTCGCAGAACCGATGAATGAGAAGAACGCCGTGCGCGAATCGGTTACCATTCTTTCGGCGATGTCGTTGCCGCAAGGTGCGAACCGGCACCAGGCCTCAGGCAGGCCGGCTTCATGGAGAATGCTCACGAAGCTCTGGCATGACAGAGGTGTTTCCAGCGCAGGCTTGATAAGAACGGGGCACCCGGCTGCTACCGCCGGTCCAACCTGATGGACGATCAGGTTGAGGGGGTGATTGAATGCCGAGATCGCCACGACAGGACCGATCGGCTCGCGGAATGTATACGCCGTCCTACCCGCACCCGCTTCTGTCAGGTCCATGGGGATCTCGTGGCCCCCGCCATCGCTCAGCGCCTGAACGCACAAGTCGACGCTATTGATCGCGCGACCGGCTTCCACCCGCGCATCGACCAGGGGCTTGCCGCCCTCCCTGACGATCTGGAGAGCCAGTTCTTCGGCTCGTTCGCGCATGATATCCGCCGTTCGCCGGAGGATGGCGATACGCTCATGCACAGCAAGCCAGCAACTGCGTTCGCGGTGGAGCAACTGCGCTTCATTCAGCCATTCATCGATTTGAGCCCAGTCGACAAGCGCCACTTCTGCAATCGGCGAGCGGTCGAAGGGATTGTGAACGATCGTTTTCATAGCTCGCACACCTTCGCGCCGAGTTCGTCGATCAGCACTTTCTTGTTTTCGGAATAGTCGACGGGCAGGTCGACAAGGTGCACGCCGCCAGCCTCGAATGCGGCGTTCAGGACCGAAACCAGATCCGCGCTTCGCTCGACACGGTGGCCGGTCGCTCCATAGCTCTTGGCATAAGTGACAAAGTCGGGATTGGAAAAGGTCAGGCCGTAGTCCGGAAAGCCGAGCTGGCCCTGCTTCCACCGGATCATGCCGTATGCCGCGTCGTTCAGGATGAGCACGACGAGGTTCAGGCCAAGCCTGACGGCCGTTTCCAGTTCCTGCGAGTTCATCATGAACCCGCCATCGCCGCACACCGCGAGAACCCTGCGCCCGGGCGTGAGAATCGCCGCCATCATGGCGGATGGAAGGCCCGCGCCCATCGTCGCCAATGCATTGTCGAGCAGAATGGTGCCAGGCTCATGAGCGATGTAGTTTCTAGCGAACCAGATCTTGTAGATGCCGTTGTCGAGCGCGACGATATCATCGCGTGCCATTACGCTGCGAACGTCGGCAACGACGCGTTGGGGAACCATTGGAAAACGGTCGTCGTCGCTGGTTTCGGAAATGTGCGAAGCAATCTCGTGATGCAGGGCGGTGTAGTAGCTGCGATCACACTGCAAGTTGCCATCCAAACGGTTTCCCAGCCGCTCGACCGAACCGGCAATGTCACCGATGACTTCCAGCTGCGGGAAATAGACCTGATCGACTTCGGCCGCCTTGTAATTGATATGAATGACAGTCTGACCGTCCGGCTCCATGAAGAATGGCGGCTTCTCCACCACGTCGTGACCGATATTGACGATCAGATCGGCCTTCTCGATCGCGCAGTGAACATAATCGTCCGAAGATAGGGCCGCGGTGCCCAGATAGAGTTCGCTATCTTCGTCGACCACGCCCTTGCCCATCTGGGTGTCGAAAAAGGGAAAACCGGTATCGGACACGAATTTCCGCAGCGCCTTCGAAGCGCGGCGGCGGTTTGCTCCGGCTCCGATTAGCAGCAGTGGCCGCTCAGCCGCGATGATCCGCTCGGCCGCTTCGTCGAGCGCCGCATCTCCGGCGACCGCATAACGCCTTTGATGCGGCGGTATGACCGGTTCGATCGTTTCCTCTTCAGCAATATCTTCCGGAAGCTCGAGCAGCACAGCGCCCGGTCTTTCTTCCTGAGCAAGTCGGAAACCTTCGCGAACGAGCGAGGGGATGCGATTGCCGTTCACGATCTGGGTCGAAGCCTTGCATAGCGGAGTAAACAGCGAAACAACGTCGACAATTTGGAACTGCGCCTGTTTCGATGTCTTTATCGGTTTCTGCCCGGTGATGATGATGAGCGGAAAGGCCCCGAGCGCGGCATAGGCCGCCGGAGTTGTCAGGTTCGTCGCACCAGGCCCGAGAGTTGCGAGGCAAACCCCCGCCTTGCCGGTCAGACGGCCATAGGTCGCCGCCATAAAGCCCGCACCTTGCTCATGGCGCGTCAATACCAATTCGATTGAGGACGTGCGCAGGGATTCCAGCAGGTCGAGGTTTTCTTCGCCGGGAACGGCAAAGATGTATTCCACCTTTTCAGCCTCTAATGCAGCGATAAACAAGTCAGAGGCTTTCATTTTCGATATTCCCTTTTCAGAAGCATGAATGCCCTACGGCAATGCTTTCTCACTACAACCGCAAAGAGAGTCACAGACGCAAGGAGCCTCGCCTCATTCGCACCATGCCGTTCAGCGAATGTTCTGAAATGCGCGTAGCCGCAAAAAGTATCCTAAAAACATGACCTTTGGATTTGGCAAGAAGGTAGGGACTCCGTTTCTTGACATTCCCACCGCCGCAGTATGAGTCCGCGATCCACCTCGTGTGCCCCCACGCGAAACCGGTGCAATTTGCGACATCGGCGAAAATGTTTTGCTTGCCCATCAAGGCATGGCGGAGACAGATATTTTCCCGCGCTGGGATCACGTGCCGATGACATTCGGATGCCTGAATGGCTGGGCCAGTGATCGGCGGGACAGTTGACCTCTCTGCATTGACATGATCGATGAGTACCGGGCCCAGACCTGATTTCTATCGTCCAGAGAATCAGAGATATCTGCCGATCATCCAAGGAACCAATATGTACCGAAGTCTTGGTCTTTCGATCGCCGTCGCAGTCTTCGCGAGCGATCTCATTTCAAAATGGCTTATTGTGAATGTGGTCATGGACCCTGCCCGCGTGATAGATGTTTTTCCATTCTTCAATCTGGTGCTCGGATATAATCGCGGTGTTACATTCGGCCTCCTGAGTTCCGGCAATCCAATCGCGCCCTATTTGCTGTCCGGGTTCGCGCTTCTTGTCGTGGGCGTTCTGGCCAGATGGCTCTGGCGCAGTACCGTACGCCTCGAATCCGCCGCGATAGGTTCGATCATTGGCGGTGCATTGGGTAACGTTGCCGACCGACTGGCGGACGGAGCGGTCACCGATTTTCTCGACTTCTATGTCGGCGGCTATCACTGGCCGGCGTTCAATCTCGCGGATGTCGGAATAGTCCTTGGAGTGGCATTGTTTCTCGTTACCTGGTGGTCCGGAGAAACGCAGCGCGACGATGGCACCGCGCCGAAAGTGTAGATTCTGCGCTTTTGCCAAGGCAATCTTCAGGCGGATTTTCTAGCAAGCCCGCCGATGATGCCGCAGTCGGTGGCAGTGCCCCCATCGCAGGCCCGTGCCAGGCCGATCAGTTCCTGTCTCATCGCCTGCAGCTGTTCGATCTGCTCTTCCACCCGGCGCAAATGATTTCGTGCCAAAGTCGCAGCGTCCTTGCAATCCCGGTTTGGTGCGTCCGACACTTCGAGCAGCGAGCGAACTTCGGACACCGAAAAGCCCAAACCCCGAGCCCGCCGGATGAATGCGAGCCGTTCGACATCGGCGTCTGCGTAAATCCTTCGTCCCGACTGGGAGCGCGGAGCGGGCTTCAGAAGACCGATCTCTTCATAATAGCGAACGGTGTTGACTTTGGTCCCGGTCGCGCGGGCAATTTTTCCTATCTGCATTCTTTAATCCTCGATGATGGCCATCGCAGGGTGTGTGTCTCCGCGACGCAATCGCACATCGGCCGTCAGACTTTCTGCGAAAGGTGCGCAGAAAGTCCTTGATCCTCCAGTAACTGGAGATTGTAAAGCTCAAAAATCATGAGTTTAGATGATTCGGAAGACTGTGGTTGCACCGGCGACCCCGAGAGGGCGGTTGACGATCCGCAATACCGCCGCGCGCTTTGGATCGTGATTATCCTCAATGTCGGTTTCGGCATGATCGAGCTGGCCGCCGGGTTTTTAGCCGCGAGCCAGGCGCTCAAAGCCGACGCGCTGGATTTCCTTGGCGATGGCTCGATCACCTTCATCGGACTGCTTGCGCTCGGATGGACGGCATCGACGCGTGCTCGGGTGGCGCTCGCGCAAGGTTTGTTTCTGGCGGCGCTTGGTGTGAGTGTGATCGGCGCGGCGATCTGGCGCATGTTCGATATGGTGCAGCCGGAAGCCGGCATCATGGGCTGGGTGGGTTTTGTCGCCCTGCTTATCAACCTTGCCGCCGTTTTTGTGCTCGCTCGCTTTCGCAAAGGAGGCGATGCTCAAGCGCGCGCGATATGGCTATTTTCACGCAACGATGCCCTGGCCAATGTCGCGGTCATCGTCGCAGCCGGTTTGGTTTATTGGTTGGGAAGCGCATGGCCTGATATCATCGTGGCCGCTGCGATTGCGTTTTTGTTCCTCCATTCGGCTCTCGAAATTATCCGCCATGCGCGCAGCGATATGAAAACGCAGCAGATTGCATGATGAAATATTTGGCGCGCCTGTCCGGCATTTGCCTGGCCCTTCTGTTGTCGTTCGGCAGCGCGCAAGCGTTGGCGGCAGAACCCAACACGATCTGGCGCCTGCTCGATTACATGGCGGTAGATTATGCAGCTGCCGTCGAGGACGGCGAAGTCGTCAACGAAGTCGAATATGAGGAAATGGTCGAATTCGCCGGTACGGTACGATCGGGTATTGCGGAATTGCCTGAACGCCCCGGTCGCGTTCGGCTAGAGGCAAACGCGAAGCAACTTGAAGCCGATATCCTCTCGATGGCCCCCGTTGATCAAGTTGCCACGGCAGCCAGAAAGCTCGCTGCGGATCTCCTAGCCATCTATCCGATCACGCTCTCGCCTTCGAGGGCGCCCGATCTTGAGCGCGGAAGACTGCTGTACCAGGAGACTTGTGCCAGTTGCCACGGGGTGTCAGGAAACGGTCGCGGGCCGGCGTCTGCGGGCCTTGATCCACCGCCGATCGCATTTACCGACGTCGATCGCGCGCGTCAGCGCAGCATTATGGGTCTCTATCAGGTTATCGACCAAGGGATCGATGGCACCGCCATGCCCGGTTTCTCGCAGCTCTCCTCCGACGATCGTTGGGCCCTGGCCTTCTATTCGGGATCCGTCGCCTTTGAGGCGGTCGACGAAGGGGCGCGTCTATGGAAGTCAGATTCCGAACTACGCAAACGCTTTCCCGATCTTGCCGCTCTCACGAAGATCACGCCGGACGAACTGGCAGGAGAGATCGGGCAAGTGCGCGCGGACGCGCTCATGGCCTATCTTCGGGCCAACCCGTCGGCGATCGCCGATGCAGCGGGGCCTCTTGGCATCACACGTACCCGGCTCGCAGAAGCTGAACGCGCCCACGCGAACGGGAATATTTCCCGGGCCAAGGAGCTCGCACTGTCGGCATATTTGGACGGGTTCGAACCCGTCGAACCGATATTGGCGACACGCAATCCGGATCTTCTGGTGCGTATCGAGAGCGGGATGATGGACTTGCGTGCAGCCATCGACGCAGATCTGCCGACCTCTGCGATAAGCGAACGGATCCGGGCCATCGAGGGTTTGCTCGTACAGGCTGAAAATGTCCTTGCGCCGGAATCTGCGACGGGCTGGTCAACCTTCGTGGCATCTTTCGCGATCCTCCTCCGCGAGGGTCTGGAGGCATTGCTGATCGTGATCGCCATGATCGCTTTCGTGAGGAAGGCGGGACAGGATCGGGCATTGCGATTTGTTCATGGCGGGTGGACCGGTGCGCTGGTGGCAGGCGCGCTTACTTGGCTTGCGGCGACCTATCTTCTCGACATCAGCGGTGCCGGCCGGGAATCGATCGAGGCATTCGGTTCGCTGATTGCAGCGCTGGTCCTTCTGTCGGTTGGCGTCTGGATGCACGGAAAATCACAGGCAGACAATTGGCAGCGCTATATCCGCGACAAGCTTGGCAAGGCGCTTTCGCGCGGATCGCTCTGGTTCCTGTTCGGGATCGTATTCCTTGTCGTCTATAGAGAGGTCTTCGAAACCATCCTCTTTTACGCTGCGCTGTCCGCTCAGGGAAGTACGGGCTATCTGCTGGCGGGCGCTGCCACGGCCGGTTTGCTCCTTGTCGTCATCGCCTGGCTGCTGCTGCGCTACAGCCGGACGCTGCCGATCGGAAAGTTCTTTGCCTACAGTTCGGTGCTCATCGCCCTGCTTGCGATTGTCCTGATTGGCAAAGGGATCGCGGGCTTGCAGGAAGCGGGTGTGATCGGAATTGCGCCGATAGCCGGCGGTCCGCGACTAAGTATGCTTGGAGTTTATCCGACGTTCCAAGTGATTGGCGCTCAACTTGCAATGGCATCCGTACTTTTACTTGGTTTCTGGATTAATCACACCCGAGCATCAAACAATGACCGGTCACGCGATGCAGTGTGATATTATATCTTTCTATTACGGCGTTTGTGTCGACCCAGGTCGGTACATGAATAGCGCATTTGTTCGTTCTTATGCATTGAGCTGCGCGACGGCTTCGGAATTCGAAGAGAATATCGACTTGTGCCATGTGATTGGTCCTGCTAGCGGGGCCAAAGTGTCATGACCCTCCGTATGCCCCTTCTTGCCTTGAAGCCGTTTTTCGCCATGCTGATTCTCTTCGGCCTGGTGTTCAGCGTAAGCGTGGACGCGGCGGTATGCGGGCCTGAAATTGGCGAACTTACAAGTGTCGAAGCTGCAAGTAGCGAGACTGGTCAAGACTTGCCGGACAGCCCGAATGAGCAGCATGGCATCTGCGCCCACGGCCATTGCCATCATGGAGTCCAATTTGCAGGCAATGCGGATATCGGGGCCGGTGAGCGTTCATCCGGTGCACAGCATTTCTTCGAACCCGTCGGCCTGACTGCAGTCCAGCAAGCGATTTTGACGCCCCCTCCTCGAATCTGACGTCCAGTATTGCCGCCGCAATGTCGGCGCGCATTCGGCATGTCAGTAGAGGAAAAATCAATTCATGTTTGCCATTATTTGGCGAGGCGCCCTTTTTGCAGGGCTGAGCCTCGCAGTACTGCCCGGTGCGGTGCGTGCACAAGAACGCGCGGTGTTGACGCTCGACGAAGCTCTCGCGCGTGCGGGTGTGGACGAAAGCGCGCAGGTGCAATCAGACAATCCGCGTTTGATCGGGCCGCAGGCCGAAACGGACGCGGCACGCGCGCTTATCGATCAGGCACGGCTTCGGCCAAATCCTGAGCTTGCCTTTGAAGCGGAGAACATCGCAGGAAGCGGTGCCTTTTCAGGGCTGCAAGCAACCGAATATACGCTGTCTTTGAGTCAGCGCCTCGAGCTAGGCGGCAAGCGGGGCGCACGCATTCGCTCGGCCGAGGCCGAGGCGCGCGTGGCAATGCTTTCTGGAGAATTGTCGGTCGCTGAGCTGAGTCGCATGGTGCGCGAACGCTACATCGAGGCGGTCGCTTCAGCTGCGCGACTGGAACTTGCCCGCGACGTAGTCGAACGCAATCGCGAACTCGCGCGTATAGCTGGCCTGCTTGTCGAAGTTGGCCGCGAGCCGCCGCTGCGCTCGCTTCGTGCAGAAGCGGCCCTTGCTGAAGCCGAGGCGGAGTTTGAAGCCGCGCGAGCTTCAGAGATAGCGGCGCGGAGCGCGTTGGTGGCGCTCTGGGGTGAAACGTCCCCTCCCCCGGACGTGCCATCGGCGTTTCCCGGGATCGAACCTCCTGCGATGCTTCTTGCATCGCCTTCTGCTTTGCGTCTCCAAGTCGCGCGTGCCGAACGCGAGGCGGCGGACGCTGCGATCGACAGGGAGCGCTCTTTGGGTGTTCCCGATCCGGCCATCTCCGCCGGTGTCAGGCGGTTCGAGGAAAGCAGGGATCAGGCCTTCCTAGTGGGCGTCTCGATTCCCCTTCCTTTCCGCAATCGCAATCAGGGTAACATCGCCGCTGCCGAGGCCCGCTTCCGCGCGGCCTCCGCACGCGAGGCTGTCGCCCGCGCGGATTTCGAACTCGAAGTAACCCAGGCGCGCGGCCGCTTTCTCGCCGCCGAGGCTCGTGTAGAGACTCTGTCCCAAACCTCCCTGCCTCAAGCGGAAGAAGCCTTGCGCCTCGTCCGGATTGGGTATCGCAACGGCAGGTTCCCGCTGATCGAGGTTCTGGCTGCGGCCGAAGCCCGCGATGCAATCCGAGAAGCCTTGATCCAAGCCCAGGAAGATCGCGGTCGCCTGGCGGCGCAGTTGATCTGGCTTGGCGCCCAATGAGGAAAATACCCATGAACCGTAAGCGTTTGGCCGTACTGATCGGCCTGATCATTCTTGTTTTTGCGGCTGCTGTAATGCTGTGGCCGGACAACGGCGCAGAACCGCACAGCGAAGAGGAAACCGAAGAAAGCGATCTCCCGGAAGGACTGGTCCTACTCGGCGAAGAGCAGATTCGAAGCTCCGAAATCATGGTCGAGACCGTTGGTGAGGGCTCGGCGGTAGAGCTAGTGTTCCCAGCCACAATCGCCGCTAGCCCCACAGGCAGCGCGCGGATCGATGCGCGAGCGGCGGGCGTGGTGCGGAGCGTTCAAAAAACGCTGGGTGATTACGTCCGGCAGGGTGAAACCATTGCGCGTATCGAAAGTGCGGAAGCGGCAGCTTTGGCATCGCAATTGAGCGCGGCGCGCGCGCGCGTCAACGAATTGTCAGCCGCCTATGAGCGCGAACGCCGGCTTTTCGAAGCCAATGTTACGGCGCGGCAGGATCTCGAAGCGGTGCGCGCCAATCTCCAGGTCGCCCAGTCAGAACTGTCCCGCGCGCAGGCAGCGGTTGCGGCAGCGGGCGTGAGTGGCGACGGTCGGTCTTTGGCGGTTACCAGCCCTCTTGCAGGACGGGTAACGGCGGCGCCTATTGTCCTTGGTTCGTTTGTCGATGCGGGAGAGGAACTCTACCAAATCGTGAATCCTAATGCGATGCAGATCGAAGTCGCGCTCCCCTCTGCAGAAGCGAGCCGTATTCAGCCAGGCGATGAAGCCACGCTGGAACTTGCAGAAAACCGCGAGATCGGAGCGCGGGTCCGCTCCGTCACGCCATCGCTCGATCCTGAGAGCCGCAGCGCGACGGCAGTCCTTTCGCTCACGCGGTCCATCCCCGGTCTTCAACCAGGTGCCTTCCTGCAAGCGCGCATCCGACCTTCGGGCGAGGTCGACACGGGCCGCATGTCGGTGCCCGAAAGCGCGGTGCAGTCACTCGACGGCCAGGAAGTGGTTTTCGTGCGCACGCGCCGCGGCTTCCAGACCCGTCCGGTGGTGACCGGCGCACGTTCCGCAGGCCGCGTGGTGATCGAATCCGGTCTCGAAGCGAACTGGCGGATCGCAACCGAGAATGCCTTCCTGCTCAAAGCCGAACTCGAAAAAGAGGAAGCCGAACATGGACACTGATCGCATGCAGGAAACGGAGCACTCGCACCGCCACGGCCTGATCGGCATGATCCTCGACATGGCCGTGCGTTTTCGCTGGGCCATGGTCGTTTTGACGATCGGTGTCGCCATCTATGGCGTGATGAACCTTCTTCGGCTTCCCATTGACGCCGTACCCGACATTACGAACGTTCAGGTGCAGATCAATACCGAAGCGCCCGCCCTTTCCCCCTCCCAGGTCGAAACGCAGGTAACCTATCCGGTGGAAACCGGTCTCGCCGGGATCGATGGTCTGGAAATGACCCGTTCGATTTCGCGCAACGGGTTCAGCCAGGTTACTGCAATCTTCGAAGAAGGTACTGACATCTATTTCGCGCGGCAGCAGGTCAATGAGCGCCTGACGCCGATCACCGCTTCGCTGCCCGAAGGAGCAGAACCGGTAATGGGACCTATCTCGACCGGTCTGGGCGAAGTGCTCATGTATACGATCGAGTTCGAGCATCCGGGGGGCAAGGAAGCACCGAAGGGCAATGCGGTCGGTTGGCAGTCCGACGGAAGCTTCGTTACCGAACGCGGTGACAGGCTGGATAGCGATGTCGCTAAGGCTGCTTATCTGCGTACCATTCAGGACTGGGTGGTCGCTCCACTCATGCGGTCGGTCGATGGCGTCGCCGGTGTCGATTCCATCGGGGGTTTCCGAAAGCAATATCTCGTACAGCCCGATCCTGCTCGCATGACAGGCTACGGGCTTTCATTCGATGAGGTGATCGATGCGCTGGAAGCCGCCAACCTTGCCGAAGGCGCGAATTTCGTCGAGCGATCAGGAGAAGCCCTGCTGGCTCGTGTCGATGCACGGCTCGGCAGTGTCCAGGACATCGAGCAAGCAGTCATATCTACACGTGGAGGCGTTCCCATTCGCGTGGGAGATGTCGCAACGGTCAGCATTGGCGGTGATCTCAGAACCGGGGCTGCATCGCTGAATGGCGACGAGGCTGTGGTTGGTACCGTCCTCATGCGGGCAGGAGAAAACAGCCGCACTGTTTCAGCCCAGGCCGCTGAGAGGCTTGACGAAGTCCGCGCCTCCCTGCCACAAGGTGTGGTAGCCGAAATCGTCTACAATCGTTCGTCTCTCGTCGATGCAACGATCGCGACCGTCGAGAAGAATCTCGTCGAGGGTGCGCTGCTGGTCATAGCCATCCTGTTCCTTTTGCTCGGCAACATACGGGCCGCAATTATCGCCGCTCTGGTTATCCCTTTTTCGATGCTGATGGCATCGATCGGCATGAACCGGCTCGGAGTGTCAGGCAATCTGATGAGTCTGGGCGCGCTTGACTTCGGTCTGATCGTCGATGGGGCCGTGATTATCGTCGAGAATAGTGTGGCACGTCTTGCGGCCAGACAGGAGCATGAGGGCCGGCTCCTGACACTTGGCGAACGGCTGACGGAAACGCGGCTTGCCGCGCAGGAGATGATCAAGCCGACTGTCTATGGTCAGGCGATTATCCTTCTGGTGTTCGCACCGTTGCTGACCTTCACCGGAGTCGAGGGCAAGACGTTCTCGCCGATGGCCATCACGGTCATGCTGGCGCTCGCGTCGGCATTCGTACTCTCGCTGACTTTCGTCCCGGCGATGATCGCGATCCTGCTGAACAAAAAACTGACGGAGAAGGAAGTCAAACCGATCCGGATCGCCAAGGAACGCTATGGGCCTCTTGTCCGCAAAGCCATCGCCCGCCCTTGGCCGGTGATCGGGGCCGGTGCCGGCATTTTTGCCGTTGCTGCTCTGGTGTTCAGTTTCCTTGGCAGCGAGTTTACACCGCAGCTCGACGAGCGCGATATCGCGGTGCAATCATTGCGAATCCCTTCCACATCTCTCGAGCGGTCTCTGGCGATGCAGCGGCGAGTAGAAGATCGATTGGAGGAATTTCCGCAAGTGCAGCTGGTATTCTCACGTACCGGTACTGCGGAAGTGGCCAGCGACCCGATGCCGCCCAACGCCTCCGATGCGTATGTGATCCTGAAGCCGCGCGATGAATGGCCTGACCCGGATCTTTCGAAAGATGATCTGGTGGCAGAAATGGAGAGTGCTCTGGGAGGCCTGGTTGGCAATCTCTATGAGTTCAGCCAACCAATCGAACTTCGCTTCAACGAACTGATCGCTGGCGTGCGCGGCGATGTCGCGGTCAAGATCTACGGCGACGACCTGACCGCCATGACCTCGGCAGCGAACGAGGTCGCCGGGATTTTGCGCGAGGTCGAGGGAGCTGCGGATGTTAAAGTCCAGCAGGTCACCGGTTTCCCAACGCTTGATATTGCCTTCGATCGTCCAACGATCGCTCGATATGGGCTGAAGGTCGAAGACGTCGCTCAATCCGTCGCAATTGCTTTGGGCGGGCGGCCTGCCGGGCTGGTCTTTGAAGGCGATCGAAGGTTCGAGGTCGTCGTTCGGCTTTCGGATGCGACACGCGATGATTTCGATCAGCTTGGTGCATTGCCGGTGCTGCTTCCGAACGGAGCGACCATACCGCTGCGCTCGGTCGCCGAATTCCGGGTTGTGGATGGCCTTGCCGAAGTCCGCCGTGAACAGGGACGCAGGCTGGTGATCGTTTCCTCCAACGTGCGCGAGCGCGATCTTGGCTCCTTCGTTGAGGAAGCGAGGGCGAATGTCGAGGCGCAGGTCGAATTGCCCGCTGCAGCCTTCATCGAGTGGGGCGGCCAGTACCAGAACCTTCAGGCTGCGCAGGAACGGTTGCAGATCGTTATCCCGATCGCTTTCGCGGTTATTCTCCTGTTGCTCTATATGGCAGTCGGAGGCTGGGTTCCCGCTCTGGCTGTTTTCAGCGCGATCCCGCTCGCCCTCTCTGGCGGCATCTTCTCGCTGGCTCTGCGCGGAATGCCGTTTTCGGTTTCGGCGGCAGTCGGGTTCATCGCCCTCTCGGGCGTGGCGACCCTCAACGGTCTCGTGATGGTGACTGCAATACGCCAGCGTCTGGACAAGGGGATGGCGCTCGATGAGGCCATCGTGGAAGGCGGACTGGCGCGCTTGCGTCCAGTATTGATGACGGCTCTGGTCGCGTCGCTCGGGTTTGTCCCCATGGCGATCGCGACCGGCACTGGAGCGGAGGTTCAACGGCCTCTGGCAACGGTGGTCATTGGCGGTCTGATCACCGCCACTGCGCTCACCTTGTTCGTCCTTCCCGCGATCCTGAAGCTCGTCTTCGCCACCAGAAAGGATGACCGGACGTGGCGTCAACGCTGGTGGGACCGCCTGCGCCGCAACGTCACTCCCGAGGAACGGCAAGAGCTGCAAGAGGTTACGTGAATGGAGAGCATCAATGATTAGTAGCCAGCTCAGTGTGACTCTTGCCGGCGCCCTGATACTTTCAAGTGTTCCAGCATCGGCGCAGGATCAGAGCACGCTTGTTCCGATCGCCGGTGTCTGGAGCCTTGGTGAAACGCGGTCTTGTGATAGCGGACCGGCCTGGGTGTTTTTCGCAGATGGCTATTATGCCGAAGTGCAGCTTCCGGACGGTGGCCCCGCCGCCGTCGGAATTTGGCGAGACGAGGGCGATGCCATCGCTTACACCCACGCGCACATGCCATTTGAAGGTCATGAACGGCCGATGCGGGTTCGTCATCTTACCATCGAAGAGCGCACCGCCGAAAAACTGACAACCCGCAATTATCGCGGTGTCACGCGCACGTTTCACCGCTGTCCAGCGAATTCGCTGAAAGTGCCGGCAGGTCAGGACGCACATTGACGCTTTCGTTACGCAATATGCGGGCTTCGCTAGTCCCTATTCGGGTTTCGCGAACCTGCAAGCTTACGGGTCTGCGGCACCGGGAGCGGTCAATTTCCAATGGGAAGCAATAGGCAATGACGCGAACCATCGAACTCGAAGTCTCACCGCTCCTTCCCGACATCCCGAGCGAAACCGATCATTGCATCGCGCGCTTGCAGTCTTTGCTCAGCTCGCGGATCGGCGTGCACGAGGTCACGATATTGCCCGGCGAGAAAGATGCATCCGCCCGACTAGCGATATCATACGATGCCGATCGCCTGACTGTCGCCCGCATCAAGGAGTTGGCCCATGTGGCCGGAGCGGAAATCTCCGAACGCTACGGACACGTTGTCTGGCAAGCCGATGGCATCAATTCCACCCGCCGTGCCCAAACGGTCGCGGACCTGCTGGCCAGCAAACCCGGTATCCTCGAAGCAAATGCTGATGCGAGCGGGAGGTTCATCGCCGAGTACGACCGTCAGCTAACCGATGAGCCTAGGATTGCTGGCGAGCTCAAGAACCTCGGCGTGTCGGTTCTGGCGGGCGATGTCGCCAGGAACGCCGAGCACTCTTCCAAAGACCATGATCACGATGATGAAGATCGTGCCGGGCACAGTCATGGTGGCATTTTCGGCGCGAACACCGAACTCTATTTCTCGCTCGCCTCGGGCGTATTTCTCGCGACCGGGTTCGGGATTGAGAAGCTATGGTCTGGGCATCCAGGATGGCTGCCATTCGCATGCTATCTCGCGGCGTATTTCTTTGGCGGATTCTTTACCGTCCGAGAGGCGTGGGACAATTTGCGCCTGCGCCGGTTTGAAATCGACAGCCTCATGCTTGTCGCCGCTGCGGGCGCCGCCTTTCTCGGGGAATGGGCCGAAGGCGCGCTATTGCTGTTCCTGTTCAGTTTCGGCCACGCGCTCGAACACTACGCGATGGGCCGCGCCAAGAGGGCGATCGAGGCGCTCGCCGAGCTCGCGCCGGAAACGGCACGAGTAAAACGTGGAGATGACGTCGTTGAGGTTCCGGTCGAGGAGCTTGCGCTAGGCGACGTCGTAATCGTGCGTCCGAACGAACGCCTTCCGGCTGACGGCTTCATCTTGGACGGCGTCAGTGCCATCAATCAGGCTCCGGTGACCGGGGAAAGCGTGCCGGTCGACAAGAGCGCGGTTTCGAATATCGCTTCTGCGCGCGCAAATCCTGACAATCTTGCGGATGACAATCGCGTCTTCGCAGGGACGATCAACGGATCGGGCGCGCTCGAAGTGGAAGTGACCCGGCGATCGAGTGACACGACCCTCGCCAAGGTCGTCCAAATGGTGAGCGAAGCCGAGGCTCAGCAATCTCCTACCCAGCGCTTCACGCAGCGCTTTGAGCGAATTTTTGTGCCTGCCGTGCTCGCTTTGGCCGGCCTGCTCCTTTTCGCCTGGGTTGTCATCGACGAGCCGTTCCGCGACAGTTTTTACCGGGCGATGGCGGTGCTTGTGGCTGCCAGCCCCTGCGCTTTGGCGATCGCGACCCCGAGCGCGGTCTTGTCCGGAGTAGCCAGAGCAGCACGCAGCGGCATTCTGGTAAAGGGCGGCGCGCCGCTCGAGGATCTCGGCGCGCTCAAGGCCATCGCGTTCGACAAGACCGGTACTCTTACCGAAGGCGAGCCCCGCATGACCGATGTCCAACCCGCGCAGGGTGTATCTGAAAACGAACTGCTTGCGATTGCCTCGGCGGCTGAAAATCTGAGCGATCATCCCCTAGCACAGGCGATTGTTAGGGACGGCAAGCAGCGGCTTGGCGATGAGGCACTGCCCGAAGCTACAAGTCTTGAAAGCTTCACAGGCAAGGGGATCACCGCGCTTGTCGGCGGTGAGCGGGTGTGGATCGGAAAGCTCGAAATGTTCGGGCAAGACGGGGTCCCTCAGCTCGGTGCCGAACTGTCGGATGCTATCGAGTCCATGCGCGAGCGCGGGCGGACGACGATGGGCGTTCGCTCGGAAACGCGCGATCTTGGAGCGATCGGTTTGCTCGACACGCCGCGGGCGGCAGCAAAGGCGACGCTCGAAGCGTTGCGCGGCCTCGGGATCACCCGAATGATCATGATCTCGGGCGACGACCAAAGAGTGGCCGATGCGGTTGGAAAGGAAGTCGGCCTCGACGAGGCCTGGGGCAATCTCATGCCCGACGACAAGGTCAAGGCCATCCGCAAGCTTGCCGGCCAGGACAAGGTTGCGATGGTCGGAGACGGGGTTAATGACGCTCCGGCCATGGCGAACGCAACGGTCGGAATAGCAATGGGGGCTGCCGGCTCGGACGTTGCATTGGAGACAGCCGATGTCGCGCTGATGGCCGATGATCTCGCCCGACTGCCTTTCGCCGTCGATCTGAGCCGACAAACCCGGTCAATCATCCGGCAGAACATGATCGTCAGTCTCGGAATTGTTGTCGTGCTCATCCCGGCAACCATTTTCGGTCTCGGGATAGGCCCCGCTGTCGCGGTTCACGAGGGATCAACGCTAATCGTGGTCGCCAATGCGCTTCGCCTTCTGGCGTATAAAGAGAAGGGCAGCACAAAAGACATAGCAGAGAAGCCAGTATGAGCTGCAACGATGACTTCGATCTGGATTCGGCGGACAAGCGACGCACATTGTGGATCGTATTGTGGCTCAACGTCGCAATCGCGGTTGGTTTCTTTGTCGTTGCCTATTTTGCGGACTCGAACGCGCTCTTGGCCAACGGGCTCGACAATTCGTCGGACGCGCTTGTCTACGCTCTCAGTCTCCTTGCGCTGAGTCGACCGCGCTCCTGGAAGCGAGGCGCAGCGCGCTTTTCTGGCGTCATGCTTTTGATCTTTGCCGGCGGAGTGATTGCTGATGCCGTCAGGCGGTTTGTTGAAGGTTCTGAGCCGGGTGGCTTCCTGATGATCGCGATGGCTGCCGTCGCGGGCATAGTGAACCTCTATTGCCTTCGCCTGTTGCAAAAGATGCAGAACAAGGACGTCAACATGCGGGCCGCCACCACATTCAGCTTCAATGACTTCATTTCGAACGGCGGGATTATCATCGCTGGCGTCATCGTTATGATCACAGGCGCGAACTGGCCGGACCTTGTGGTCGGCATCGCTGTGGCTGGCATAGCTCTTTACGGCGGGATCGATATCCTGCGCGACGCGCACAGTGACAAGCACGACGAGGCGGGAACGGTTCATGGCGAAACACGGGAATGAGCCTCGTCCACGAGATATTTGTAACTGAGGATTTGTCGGCGATCCTGACCTTGGCGATGCTGGCAAGCCTCGGCCTGGGTGCTGGCGTTGTCTGGGAAGAAAAGCACGGGCCTACCCCGAACGAAAATGGGTTCGCGGCGGCCGTCCACTCTGGCGCCCTTGCCGCACTTGCGCTTGTTTTGACCGGTCCTGCAGTTGGACAAGCAAGGGGTGACTTCATAGACGCAGCCCTGCTCCCCGCTGGCGGGACTCTCTATCTTCTGGCGGTGCTGATCGGAGGCTGGGCTTCGCATCGCGACTCAGTTGGAACCCTGTCCGACGCCGTGGGAAGACGCGGGCCGAAGATGACCATTGCGCTTCAAGGCGGTATTGCGCTGGGGTTTGGTGGCATCGCTCTGGGTGCAGCAGCAGCCGTGTCTGTCTTCGCCGGTTTCGCAGCAACACTAGGGGTTGGAATCACCTTTTTCCTGGTGGGGCGAAAGACAACAGCCGGATTTCGCGACAGCGCGATGAAACGCATGGATCGTCTAGCGATCCATGTTTTTCTGTCACTCGCCTTTGTTGCCGCAGCGGTAGCCGGGTTTTGGCTTCTCCACGGCATGAGCGAAACAGCGGACGCGCGGTTGGCAATTCTACTCGCAGGATACTTTCTTGTCTGGTCGGTTCATTTTTTGCTGCAAATCCCGGGCAGACTGGGAGGTTTGAATTTGGCAGCACTCGCGGCCTTCATCTCCGGGCTTGCGATGTTCGGAATGATTGCAGTCGGATTTAACGCCGCGATCGGAACAATCGATAATTCCGATGCGATCCTTCAGCATCCGGATACCGCCGGCAACAAAATCGCAAATAGCGGAGAAAAGTGATGGCGCACTCGCACGATCAAGCTGGCCACAGTCACGGCGAGGAAAACCTTAGCGATCGTCAGCTGATCCTCGCGGTCGCGATCAATGTCCTCCTGACCCTTGCCCAGATTGTCGGCGGCATCCTTTCAGGGTCACTGGCGCTTATCGCGGATGCATTGCACAACTTCAGCGATGCGGCCTCTCTTGGTCTTGCGTGGTTTGCGCGACGCATAGGCCGGCGTCCGGCGGACAAGCTGATGACCTTCGGCTACGCCCAGGGAGAAGTGGTCGCCGCACTCATCAATCTGACGACCTTGCTGATCATCGGATTCTATCTGATCGTTGAGGCGATCAACCGTTTCGCCGCGCCGCAGCCGGTCGAAGGCTGGACCGTGATCTGGGTTGCCGGGATCGCACTTGTCATCGATCTCGTCACCGCATTCATTGTCTATCGCGGCGCGCATGACAGCATTAACATGAAGGCTGCCTTCCTTCATAACGTTTCGGACGCGCTGGCCTCGATCGGTGTGATCGTCGCCGGAGTGCTAATTATTCTATACGATCTCGTCGTCGCCGATCTCATCATCACTCTCATCATCGCGGCCTATGTCATCTGGCAGGGCGCGACGCTCCTACCGCGAACCGTTCGTCTGCTGATGGGAGCAGTGCCGGACGAGGTGGAATTTGATCAGATGGTTGAAAACCTGCGCGCGCTTGGCGGCGTGCAGGATATTCACCACGTCCATGTCTGGAATCTGGGAGAACATCACCGGGCGCTCGAAGCCCATCTCACTCTTGTTGATTACTCCCAAACAGCATTCGAGGGAGTCAAGCGACGCGCGCGGGCGATGCTGGAAAAGGATTTCGGCATCGCACATGTCACTTTCGAGCCCTGCCTCGCTACGGACTGCGATGATGCGCTGATCCCTGCCCACCCGGCACCCAACAACGGGAAAAACACGGTCGGTGATTAAGCTTTCGCTGGCCTGTTCCTGCCCGGCCGTTCGCAGACCCTGAGCCCTCATCGCGCGCCGGTCGCGGACGGTATTGCAGTCCAGAACCGATGCACCGCGAGCCGCCCTCACCCAATATGGGCATAAAAGCCTACTACTGCTATTGCGAATACGTCTCAATAGCAGTAGTAGGCTGGTAAATGTCTCGAAAGGATTCTTCACATGTATCGCGCTACCGCCTCGCTCATAGCAATTGCACTGGCCGCCCCTGCTTACGCCAATGAAAAAGACCCGACCGATGAGCGGCAATCGCAGGACGGGATAGCAAACCCAAGCGAATCGATTATCGTGATTGGCGGTCGCATCGATGCGTATGAAGTGGCCGGTGCGGCGGACCTAATCGATGGCGAGGAACTGAGCGAATTCGAGCATGGTGACGTCAACCGTGTCCTGCGCCAGGTGCCGGGGGTCAACATTCAGGAAGAGGACGGTTTCGGGCTATTCCCGAATATTGGCTTGCGCGGCGCGCCGGTCGAACGGTCGAGCAACATCACCTTGATGGAAGATGGCGTTCTCATTGCCCCTGCCCCCTACGCCGCTCCGGCCGCGTATTACTTTCCCGCGATCGGTCGAATGGACGCAGTCGAAGTGATCAAGGGCGCGGGCTCGGTACGCTATGGTCCTCGCACGATCGGCGGGGCCATCAATTTCCGATCGACTCCGATACCGACCGAGAGCCTGGCTGGCGAAGCTTCCGGCCAGCTTGGTTCTCGCGGCTATTATCAGGGTCATGGCTGGATTGGCGCTAGTGCCGACAATTTCGGGGCGATGGTAGAAAGCTATCAGCAAGGCAGTGACGGGTTCAAGACGATAGATGGGCTTCCCGGCGCCGAGACCGGTTTTCAACGTCAGGACTATCGCGCCCGCTTCGCCGTCCACACCAACCCAGATTCGCCGGTCGATGCTCGCCTCGAGTTCGCCTATGGTCGATCCGAACTTGAGGCGAACGAAACCTATTTGGGCCTCGCCGACGCGGATTTCGCGAGCGATCCGTACCGGCGCTATTCGGCCAGCCAACGCGACGTTTTCACGGGCGAGCACGATCAATATCGGCTCACCGGCACCCTCCGGTTGCCCGACGACACGCAGTTCGCGGTTACCCTATATCGCAACGATTTCACACGAAGTTGGTCGAAGCTACAGGACATCGATTTCGATGGTGATGGCAGCTTTGATGCCATCCAACCCGTTTTCGATGCTCCCTCCTCAAACGAGAGAGGCCTCGCAATCCTGCGAGGCGCAGACAGCGCTGAAGGTGCCCTTCGCATTCGCAACAACAACCGCGTCTATCGGAGCGAAGGCGTCCAGCTTTCGTTCGAAAGACCTTTCGAGACCGGCGAGGTCAGGCACAACCTGGCTGCGTCGCTCCGGTATCACGAGGATGAAGAAGACCGGTTGCAGAATGAGGAATTCTATACGCAAACGGATGGAGATCTCGTTTTCGTCCGGCAGACGGCTCCGGGCGCTCAAGCCAATCGCGAGGCGAAGGCGAAGGCGATCGCTTTCTATCTGGAGAACCGGATCGAGATCGGCGGGCTTACTCTGACACCCGGCATTCGGTACGAAGGCATCGACCTTACTCGACTGGACTATGATCGAGCCGACCCCGCTCGTCTCGATGGACCTGCGCGCATACGCAAGACCAACGTTGACGAATGGCTTCCCGCACTCGGTGCAACCTATGCACTGGGAGACGTGCTGTTGATTGCAGGCGCTTCGCGCGGTTTTTCTCCCCCCGGGCCCGGAAATCCGGAGGCACGAGCCGAGAAAAGCTGGAACTATGAATTTGGTGGGCGTTTTCGGAATGGCGCCATTCAAGCTTCCGCGATTGCGTTTTATTCCGACTATTCCAATCTGCTCGGAAACTGCACACAATCCGTGGGGTGTAGCGTCGGGGATATTGGCGACCAGTTCAATGCTGGGGCCGTCTCCGTGAAGGGGTTGGAGCTGGCAGCTTCGACGGAGCATCAAGTGGGTAGGGAAATTTCTATTCCCTTCTCGGTGGTTTACACGCTCACCGACGCGCAATTCGAAAGCAGTTTCGAGAGTGCGTTCTTCGGTTCCGTGTCCCAGGGCGACGCACTCCCCTACATCGCTCGCCACCAATTCTATGCCGAAACGGGGCTCGCATTTGGACCGGCATCCTTGCTCGTGAGCGCCAATTACACATCGCAAGTACGCACCGAAGCAGGTAGCGGGGATATTTCGCCCGATGAGCGTATTGACGAAAGGATTGTCTTTGATCTCGCCGGCCGGTTTGCGCTGACGGAAGGTCTCTCTTTGTTTGCCAGAGTGGATAATCTGTTCGACAATGCTTATGCTGTAGCGCGTCGGCCTTCGGGTTTGAGACCGGGGGCTCCCCGGCGCTTCGTAGCAGGCGCTAGCGTGCGCTTCTGAGTATCTACGCCGGCCGATGATCGCGCAATCTTGTAGGAGGCGGGAGCGCCAGTGAGCATTTCCGCCTCACTAAATGCAGGTGAGGTCGAGACTCACGCAATCGATTGCGCCGACATTCGACGTGCCGCAGGCCACACACCCGCCAAAATATGAGGACGGCGGACACCTCCCCCAGAATAAATAGGAGTTTTGACATGACCCTCTCCATTGGCTCGACAGCTCCCGATTTCACAGCGGAAACGACCCAAGGCACCATCACCTTCCATGATTGGATGGGCGACAATTGGGCTATCCTGTTTTCTCATCCAAAGGCATTTACCCCGGTTTGTACGACCGAGCTGGGTTACATGGCCGGTCTCGGCGAGGAATTTGCCAAACGCGACACCAAGATTCTCGGCCTGTCGGTCGACAGCAGCCAAGACAATCGCGACTGGCTACCCGATATCGAGGCGGTCAGCGGCAATAAAGTCGATTACCCGGTGGTCGGCGACAGCGACCTGAAGGTGGCCAAACTCTACAATATGTTGCCCGCCGAGGAGACTGGCAGTGCGGAGCAAAGAACCGCAGCCGACAATGCTACCGTTCGCGCCGTCTATATCGTTGGCCCGGACAAAAAAATCCGTGCGATGCTACTCTATCCGATGAGCAGCGGACGCAATTTCGAAGAAGTGCTCCGATTGCTCGATTCAGTCCAGCTCACCGAAAGTAAAGGCGTGGCAACCCCGGTCAATTGGCAGAGTGGGGATGACGTCATCATTCCACCGTCTGTTTCCGATAAAGAAGCGAAAGCGCGCTTCCCGCAAGGTTTCACAACGCTGCGCCCCTATCTGCGCACGGTTAAAATCGACTGACCAGCGCAAGCGGATGTGGTGTATTTGGGCTCGAACTCAACAGGGGAACCCGCATGAAGCTAGACAAAAGCAGTCACGCAACTGCGGCTTCTGCCGCATTACGATTTGGCACCGACGAATTCGTAAGCGCATCCTGCCAGAAACTCGCGGAAATGGAGTTCGTTCAGCTCTCGGCGGGCTGGTAGCCACGGGCGGAATTCTTCGTATTCGCGCGAGACGCCGAACGGTTTCGTAGCGAATATTCCGATTTCAATCAGCCATCGCGGCCAGCGCTCGGGGTGCTTCAGGCCAAGCAGGGCCATCCGGCCACCCGTCGGGAGAGCAGCTGAGGCGCGCTCGATGATCGCGGCGTAGTCAGGTGGCATTTCCAGTCGAAAGGTGCTGATGACTGCGCTGGTCTCGCTCGGAAAGCGGAAGGCGGCTACGTCTGACTGCACAAATTCGACATTGCTAGCTCGCAGGCGCTTCGCTCGTCGACGGGCTTGGTCGAGCATGCCTTGCGAAAGGTCGACCAGCGTCACCTTGCCGCTTGGTCCTACTCTCTCAAGCAGAAACGCGAGGTTTGCGCCGGTGACAGCACATAGATCGATCACATGGTCACCGGCCTTGAGTTCAAGCCGGTTAACCAGATCGCGTCGCCAGCGACCAAGACCGGCCCACCGAAACCCCGACACCAATCGGTCATAGATTCCCGCGTTCTTGTCGTAGAGACGTTCAACCTGTTCGTTGGATAGAATTGCCATGGCGCGTGCTAGCGAACCTCGTCCGAAGAGATGGTGAAAACCTCCGCGAGGTCGTCCGGGTATGGCATTGGCGCGAATGCGCTCACGTTTGCGCGTCCGGTATTGCCCCAGGGGAGCCGTCCGGTGAGATTACCAAGGGGAGCGAGCGCAAGACGTATGACCTGCCCCAGAACTTCGCGGCCATCGCGGGTTTCAACTGCATAGCCCAGCATCGTCATATGTGAACGAAGGTGCGGCCCGAAGAAGCCCTGGCCCAGAATATGTTCCCGCTCGAGCGCGGTCCAAGCCAAAGCCCGGTCACCAGACTGCCTGGCGGCACGGAAAACGCGCCGCTCAGCTTCGATAAGTTCAATAATGTCCTTCTTTGCCACAGGATTTTACCGTTCTGCTTGCATCTTCGAATCGTCTTATGCACCTTGTAGTGGCTACAAGGTCAAGCATTGCGAGAAACCCATGAAGATTGGTGCCCTGGCGCGGAAGACCGGCACGACCGCCGAAACGATCCGCTACTACGAACGGACCGGATTGCTGGAGGAACCACCACGCACCGCCGGAAACTACCGGGACTATGGCCCGACCGAATTGGCCAGATTGCGGTTTATCCGCCGCGCACGCGACCTCGGCTTCACCATGGCGGAGGTGCGCCAATTGCTTTCTTTGTCGGATGATCCATCGCAATCGTGCGAAGCCGTGGACTCTATTGCCAGCCTCCACCTACGCGAAGTGGATCGGAAGCTTGGTGACTTGCGAAAACTGCGAACCGAACTGCGCCATATGGTCGACGACTGCCAGCACGGAGCGGTTGGCGAATGCCGGATAATCGAAGTGCTTTCCGGCTAGCGGGACAGCGCGCGTTTATTCGAGCGGTGACGGGACGCAAACCATGATCATCTCGAAATTCGGGGCGTGTTCTGACATATCTCGTCGGTGCGTTCGACAACAGAACCGATCCAGTCATCGATCTCGGCTTCGACCCAAACCGTGCAACGGGGACCGAGCGAACGCGACTTTGGAAAACGGCCTTCGCGCATCCGCTGATAGATTGCCGTTCGGCGCAGGCCCACGCGCGCCATGACCTCGGGAAGACGAATGAGCCGGTCTGGCGTTGGCTCGACAGGAACGGCTTCCGCGTCCGTTTCGAGACCAGTCGTCATTTCAGAGAGCGAAGCTTTGTTCATCCTGCCGCTCCAGTTGCGCGAGGTGATCCGACAGGAGACCGGCGGTGCGGTGAGCGGTCCCCTTTGCCCAGCGCGGTCTCACATCGAGCAGCCTCTCGCCCAGCGCTTGATCCAAAGCAGACGGCAACTCGCTTATGAAGGTTTCAAGAAATTCCAGCACGCCGCTATTCTGCCAATCCTTGCTACGCTGCGAGTACCCCGCGAGTGCCAGCATCAGGGAGGTGCGCGGCGCGTGACCGCTCGCGTCAAGGATGGCCAGCGCCTCAAGCAGTGTGGCTGACCTTGTCCCGGCGAGGATGCGTCGGAGCGCGTCCTTGTTGATATTCGTCTGTGCGGCAATCGTCCGCCGGGACTTGCCACTTTCGTCCACGGCATGGTCGAGGAAAGCGGCGACTCCTCGCGATAGTTCTCCCCATTTGTCGTTTGTGTTTCGCGCCATTGTTCCTGCTTCCGGTGATCTTTAGCGAATCACCAACAGGCTAGGCGACGCGTCAAACTGTAGGAAAGGAAAAAGAACAAATAAGGAACTCGTAGGAAACTGGCTCATCGTCACACGATTTGATTCGCGCAGAGTCCGGTCCCTCGATCTCAGATTTCGGTATGGGTGGCGCAATGATCGGTATTCTTGGCCGCAATGTCTGCACCGGTCGCGCAAAGCCCGGTCAGATTGCCCAGAATCGACGATTTCTCTTGGTCGGAATGCCGCGTGCGGCAGTTTCCGTTTTCCTACACCCTGCCTTCCAATCGAGGAAAGAACATACAGCGAACGCATCGCTGCCAATGTTCGAAACGGAGTTCCTCGATGAACAATGCAATCACCCTTCCCCGCCCATCCGTCAAAGGCATTCGTGCCCGCGACTATATTCTTCCGGCCGCGATTGCGGTCGCCTGCGCCGGTGCCGCCTATGCCGGTGCCGACACGACCTTTGATCCGGCGCTGCAGAAGTTCACTGACTTCCTCGAAGGTTCGGGCGGCAAGATCATCACCGTCCTCAGCCTTGCCGGCGGTTTGATCGCGCTCGCCTCGGGCCGCTTCGCCCTTGGGCAGGTCGCGGTCCCGGTCGGTGTCGGAATTGGCGTCGGCACAGGCGTGCCGATCGTCACCTCGGTCGTGACCGCAACCATTTGATCGCGGTCTAACGACGGGAGGGCGGCATGGCCGACAGATACCTCGTTCCACGGCGGCTCGACGACCCGGAGCTCATCGGCTTCTGGACCATCGACGAGTTTGCGGGACTGCTCGTCCCCTTCGCGTGGGGCATCCTTTCGCAGCACATCATCATCGGCACCGGCCTATCGGTCATGACCTGGTTCGCCCTTCGAAAGGCGAAGGCATCAGGCGCAGGGTCGAAACTGGTCCATGCTGCCTACTGGTATCTGCCGGGGAGCTTCCTCGGGCTGAAAGCCACGCCGCCCTCCCACTGCCGCCTGCTCGCAGGCTGAGGGAGGACCCAAGTGAAACACGAATTCGCCTATGAGGAAGCGCAGCGTCACCTCAAACAGCGCAACCGCTTCGCCGCGCTGTCAGCCGTGCTGGGCCTTACCAGCCTGCTGGCGGTCGGCGCGGCGGCGACGCGCGAGGAAAGCGTCATTTTGGTGCCTGTCACGACCGAGCGCCTGACGCTCGGGAGCGGCGGTACCGATGCGCACTACCTCGAACTCGTAACCCGCGACACCGCGCTCATGCTGCTCAATCGCGCACCCGAGAGCCTCGACTACTGGATGGAACAGGTCCTCAAGGTGGCAGATCCGTCAGCGCACGGGAGCCTCAAGGCCGAGCTCGTCAAGATCGTCGACGAGCAGCGCGGTTCGGACATCAGCCAGGCCTTCGTCATCTCGCGGATGGAGGTCGACGCGCAGGCGCTCACCGCTGTCGTCACCGGCACGCTCAAGACCTTCGTCGGTGCGCAGGTGATCGCAAGCCAAGAGCGCAGCTTCGAATTCAGCTGGAACCGCCGCGGCCTCAGTCTCGGCCTCACCGGCTTCCGCCAGCTCCCAACCGAAAACGAGGAGGAGAACCCATGACACTCCTATCCCGCCCCTTCCCCGCCGCGCTGACCAGCGTTGCGCTGGCAATCGCCACGGCCGCCTACGCTTCACCGGCACATGCCGACCAGTTCGTCGAGGCCGCTGATGGCGCCGCGATCGACTGCGTGCTCGCGCGCGGCGCGCTGACCCGTATCGCCCTCATCGAGGACGGTTTCGCCAATGTCTCGAAGATGGCGAGCGGTTTTCCCTACAACGATTTCGAGGTGACCCACGAGCCGGTGCGCGGCGACATCTATGTCTCGGTGCCGCTGCAATATGCGAGCGCCAAGGTCAGCTTCTTCGCGACGAGCAGCGCGGGCTATGTCTACAAGTTCACCTGCCGCGTCGAAGGCGAGGAAGCGAGCCAGCTCTTCGTCACCAATCCCGCGCTCGCCAAATCCCAGGCGAGTGAATGGGAAGGCGCAGCAGTGACGCGCGACGAGGCCGCGATCCGGCTGATCGAAGCGATGGCCAGCGATGGGGTCCTGCCGGGCTTCCGCGCCCGTGCCGAACTTTCGCGACCACGCCACACCGACAGCCTCGAAGTGCAGCAGGTCGCGGAATACGAAGGCGCCGAACTGATCGGCCAAGCCTTTACTCTCCGTAATCTTGGCCCGGCACTCGTCGACCTTGCCGGTGAGCGCGAGGCGCCCGCCGGGGCGCTGGCCTTTGCCTATGGCCGCAACTCCCTCGAGCCCGGCGAGAGCACGCAAGCCTTCCTTGTCTTTACCAAGGGAGGGCTCAAATAATGGCCGATACCGACACAAGCTATACGCCCGCGGCAGCGCCAAAGGACGAGACGCGCGGCGAAGCCCGGCGCGATCTCAACCGCACGGTCGCGCAGCGCCAGAAGCTGTTGCTTGCCGGGATCGGCGGCGTGGCGCTCATCGCCGGTTCGATGTTCATCTTCGGCGGCGAGGATGAAGCGAGCGCCGACGGCGCGGGCGCAACCACGATCGAGACCGGCGCGCTGGTCAATCGCAATCTCTCGCAGCGCGAATTCGTCGCCACTTACGGCAACCGCCTCGATGCGCAGGGCAAGGCGATCAAGGACCTGCAGGAGACCCAGCTTCCCAGGGCTTCGATCGAGCAGGAGCTCGAAACGCTGCGGGGCGAGAACGCGCGGATGCTGAGCGACGGGCAAGCTGCGATCGATGCGATCTCGGCGGAGAACGCTGCCTTGCGCTCGGAACTCGAAACCGTCCGCACCAATCCCCCAGTTGCGCCGGTGGCCGCAGTCGATCCGCGGGCTCCGGGCTTCGCTCCCGGACCGCTCGAGCCACCCAGCGAACCCAAGGCAAGCCTGCTGAGCTTCTCAAACGACAAGCCGGGCACCGCCAAGGCCAAGGCAACCGAAAGCGCGCCGGCGCTGCTGCTCGAGGCAAGCCGCGATTACCTGCCGCCCAACAGCTATGCACCTGCCACCGTAATCGTCGGGGTCGACGCCTCGACCGGGGTCACCAGCCAGAGCGATCCGCTGCCCGTGGTGCTGCGGATCACCGGTCCGGCGCGCTCGGTGCTGCAGGGCAACAAGCTCCTCACCACCGATCTCACCGGCTGCCTCGTCAACGGCGCGGCGCGAGGCGATCTCTCGGCCGAGAAGGTTTACGTCAAGCTCGTGCGCATGACCTGTGCGCAGCCCGGCGGACGCTTCGCGGTGAGCGAAGTGAAGGGATTCATCGCCTTCGCCGGCAAGTCGGGCGTGCGCGGCAATGTCGTCAGCCGCGAAGGCAGCCTCGTCAGCCAGGCGCTGCTCGCCGGAATCGTCGGCGGCTTCGGCCGCGGCTTCTCGGCCAATGCCAACGGCATCTTTGCGCAGCCTGTCGGCAGCGACGGCAAGCGCGACGCGCTCTCGCCGACCGACATCCTCGCAGGCGGCCTGGGCCAGGGCGCGGGCGAAGCCGCCGACACCGTCAGCAAATACCTCATCGAACGCGCAGAACAGTACCAACCCGTCGTCGAGATGCCGACCGGCATCGCAGTCGAGATCGTCTTTCTCGACGGCGTCCATGTCAGGAGCACACCCCAATGAACTACTCGAACCAGCGGCCCGGCCTCAAGGCGCGCGCCGCGCACATATCGCTCGCCGCCGCCAGCGCAGCAGCCCTCCTTACAAGCGGCGTCGCGATCGTAACCGCCATGCCCGCGCAGGCCGCGATCACGCGAGATGTGGTTGAAGCGCTCAAGCTTCGTCTGCCCAGAACGCCGATCGACGCGCTCGATTGCACGACATTCGCGCCATGGTGCGAGGTCGTCTCGGGAGAGACGCTGTTCTACATCGACGAAGCGGCACGCTACCTCTTCGTCGGGCGGCTCTACGACATGGAGGAGCGGCGCGACGTGACTGCCGCGCGCCTGCTCGAACTCAACCCCGACCTGCTCGCCGCCGGCGCAGCCCGCCACGCCGGCGAGGACACTGGAGGGCGCCATGACGTTGCCGAAACCCGCGACAGGCAGGTCGCGACGCATGTCGATCTCAAAGCCCTTCCCAAGGAAGGCGCGATCCTGTGGGGCAATCCCAAGGGGCCGAAGCTGGTTGTCTTCTCGGATTTCCAGTGCGGCTACTGTAAGCGGCTCACCGGCGAACTCGAGAAGGCAGGCGTTCTTGTAGAGGAACGGCCGATCTCGATCTTCGGCGCATCGAGCCGGCGCAGGTCCGAGGCGGTGCTCTGCGCCGCCGATCCGATCGGGGCGCTCCATGCCGCCTATACCGGCAAGCACCTCGAACCGCGCGCCGCCTGCAAGAAAGCAGCTGCGCTCGATGCCAACGAAGCCTTTGCACAGGCCAACGGCTTTGCCGGAACCCCGGTAATCGTCCGGGCGCGCGACGGTGCGGTGCTGCACGGCTACCGTGATGCAAAGACACTGCGCGCCTTTGCCAATGCCAAGACCGGATCGAAGCAATGAGCGGCGGTGCGACCCGTGTCGGAGCGACGGCAATTCTCGCGTTGATGATCGCCGGCTGTGCGACGCTTGGCGGCAACGTCAAGGGCGACTTTTCCTGCCGGGCACCGGAGGGAAGCTGCGCGCCGACCTCGATGATCGACGATACCGCGACCCGCGTTTCACAGGCAGAACGGTCCGGTCATGCCTCTGCGGGAGCGCACAGGGCCGGTGATCGCGGATTGCGGATCGTTGTTGCGGGCTACCGCGACGGGACGGGCCACATCCACGAGGCCCGGGTTGTTCATGTCGTGCTGCCCGATCGCGCTGCCGAGCGCTGGCGCGCGCCGCGTTCGACCGGCGACGTGCTTCGCGCACTGGCGCGTCCGGCTGAAGCAGAAGTCGCCCCGCCCGCCGCCGCAGAAGCAATTCCTTTTCAGCTTTCCAATCCGTCCCCCCAGCAGCCTCCCGATGTCCTGGTCATCCCCTCGCAGGATCTGACGGAGCTGCCCGGCGCCAAAGCGCCGGACCCCGGGGCACCTGGTCGTCCCCCCTCCCCCGGCCAGGTGCCCCACCCCGTTCTGCCCGAAGGAGAGCCCAAGTGAACCTCTCGCTATCCTCTGCGCGCGACGCGCTTCTCGCTGGCCTGTTCGGCGATGCGAAAAGGGGCGATCATGCGCAGCCGCGTTTCGCGCTCGACATGCTGTCGGACTGGCTTCCGTACCGAGTCTATGACGAGGGCCCGGGGCTCTACCGCAACGCGCACTCGAAGGGCTTCATTCTCGAAGTCACCCCGCTCATCGGCGCCGACGAGCGGACAGGTGAGATCCTCGGCCAGTTCTTTTCCGAGAGCCTGCCGCAAGGCGCCTGCCTCCAAGTGCTGAACTTCGCGTCCCCGCGCATCGGCGCCATCGTCGGCCCGTGGTTCGCACCGCGCTACGAGCAGGGCGGGATCTACGAAGCGATTGCGAAAGCCCGCACCAACCGGCTCTACGATCTCGTCTGGAAGTCGGGCTCGGCACACGCGCCGTTTCATGCACGCCATGTGCGTCTGGTGCTCTCGCTCGGCGTTCCGGTGCCCGGAAGCGTCACCGATGCAGAACTCACCGAATGCCGCGACGGGATGTCGGGGATGCTGAACTCGCTCGGCCTTGCATCGAACAGGCTCGAGCCCGCAGGCCTCCTCGCACTGGTCGACGAGCTCACCTCGCCGACCACCGCGCGCGAACCCGATCTCACCCACTGGAACCGCGAGGACACGCTCGACGCGCAAGCGATCCGCCGCGACATCGAACTCGAAGTCGAGGACGACCGGCTGATCTTGCGCACCGAGCGCTTCCGCGAGACCGGGCGCTCGCGAGATGGCGTGCCGCAGGTAGGTGAATGCTATCCCGACCGCTTCGATATGCGCCATTACGGCGTGCGCTCTACCCCTGAGCGCTGGGCACCGTGGGAATGCGCGCGGCTCATCGGCGACATGTTCACCGACAAGCTGCGCTTTCCCTGCCCGGCTGCGACCATGCTGTGCCTGCATTATCCCGACCAGGAAGCCGCCTCGGCGCGCGCAGGCTACAAGTTCATGCGCACCACCAGCCTGTCGGAGACCAAAAGCGCGCGCTTCCTGCCCAAACTGTCGGAGCAGTCGGCAGAATGGAGACACGTCCAGGCCGAACTCCAAGCGGGCAAGAAGCTCGTCAAGCTGTTCTATGGTCTCACCACGATCTCGCCGCTCGGCGAAGGCGATGCGCATGAGCGCACGGTCAAGGCGATTTACAAGGCGGCCGGATGGGACCTTGCCGACGAGCGCTTCCTCCAGCTCCAGGGCCTCGTCGCCTCGTTCCCGTTGAGCCTCGCCGATGGTCTGGTCCACGACCTTGCGCGGCTCAAACGCTTTCGAACCATGCTCTCGACCACCGCGGCCAATATCGCCCCCCTGCAGGGCGAGTATCTCGGCGGCACGATCCCGCACCTGCTGCTGCTCGGACGGCGCGGCCAGCCCTTCTTCTGGTCGCCCTTCGAGAACAAGGCGGGCAACCACAACATCGCGATTTGCGGGAAGTCGGGCTCGGGCAAGTCGGTGCTGCTGCAGGAGCTATGCGCCGCGCTGCGCGGCGCTGGCGCCAAGGTCGTGGTGATCGATGACGGCCGGAGTTTCGAGCACTCGATCAAACTTCAGGGCGGCCGCTTTGTCGAGTTCACGCTCGCCTCGGGATTCTCGCTCAACCCGTTCTCGATGGTCGACGATGCAAGGGCGCATCAAGACGAGGATTACCGGCTCGACTGCTTTGCGATGATCAAGGCGATCGTCGGCCAGATGGCGCGGCCAAGCGCCGCGCCCTCTGACACCGAACGCGGCCTCATCGATCGTGCAGTAACACAGGTCTGGAATGCGCTCGGCAGCGGGGGCGCGATCGACGACGTCGCGCATGCGCTCCATCAGAGCGAGAACGAGGCGGGCAAGGACCTAGCCACAGCGATCGCGCCCTTCTGCCGCGGTGGCAGCTATGCCGGGTTCTTCTCGGGGAAAGCGAGTTTCGCGCTCGAAGACGATTTCACTGTCTTCGAGATGAGCGACCTCGCGTCCCGCGAGGAGCTTCGAAGCGTTGTCCTCTCGGCAATCATGTTCATGACCGGTCAGGCGATGACGCGCTCGTCGCGCTCGACCAAGAAGCTGCTGCTGATCGACGAGGCCTGGGCGATGCTCAGGGGCGGTTCGATGGGCGAGTTCGTCGAGACCTATGCCCGCACCGCGCGCAAGTATGGCGGCGCGCTTGCGACCGCCACCCAGTCCTTGAACGACTATTACAAGTCCGATGGCGCGCGGGCCGCGCTCGAGAATAGCGACTGGATGCTGGTGCTCCAGCAGAAGCCCGAGACCATCGCCGATTTCCGCAAGGAGGCCCGGCTCGACATGGACGACCGGACCGAGACGCTGATCCGCAGCCTCAAGCGCTCGGGCACCGAGTACAGCGAGATCTACCTCAAAGGTCCCGAGATGGAAGCCGTTGGACGCCTGGTGCTCGACCCACTCTCGGCAACCATCTTCTCCTCCGATCCTGACACCTATGCCGCAATCCACCGCCATGTCGAAAACGGCATGCCGCTGGAGCGCGCAGTCGCGCTGGTCGCAGGTGTGGAAGGAGGCATGTGATGGTGCTCGAGACCACCACGCTCGTAGATCGCGTGCCGCTTCCGTCAGTCAGACAAGCCCGCGACAAGCACCGTGCGATCGACTGGCTGGCGCTTTTCCAGGGCACCTGCCTGGTGCTGATCAAAACGGCAAGCTTCGCGGCGAGCACGCTGCTGCTGGTCCTCGGCCTGCCGCTGTTCGTGTTCTTGGCTGTAGCAGGCTGGGATCTCACGGCGCTGTTCGCGCAGCTCGGCAACCTCGCCGATCACTACCGCACCGCCGATCCGATCGCGCGCCGCTTCTTTGCCCAGGACCTCCAGATCGCGTTTCTCATCGCAGCCGGCGGTCTCGCCCTGCTGCGCCTGCCGGCCTTCCTGCGCCGCCTCGACCGCCGCCTCTCCGAAGGATCTTCTCGCCATGGATAAACTCAACCTCCCGCTGCGCCTGCTTGGCCCGAAACTGCTTGCCGTAGCCTTGCTCGTTGCTGCGCTCTTGTGGGGCGCGTGGCTTACCCAGCAGGTCACCAGCGCCCCCAAGCAGCGGATCGTCACGGTCCGGCTTGCCGAGACCATCGGCACCTTCGTCGAGGAGGCCGCGCGCGCCGATGCCGATCCGGCGGTCGTCCAGGCGGCAAGCCTCGCCTATCTCAAGGCCGCCGAAAGCGCCGTTGCCGACATGGGCCATGACGGCCGCGTGGTGCTGGTTGCCGAGGCCGTGCTCGCGGGCGCTGCCGACGACGCAACCTCCGAACTCGAGCAGCGCATTGCGGACAAGCTCGCCGGTGAGAAGCAGCCATGAGCCTGACCCGCACGATCCGCCGTTCGCTGCTGCTCTCGGGCCTCGTCCTGCTGCCGCTCGCCTGGGCGCCGCTCGATGCCTTCAGCAAGGACCACGCGTTCCTCATCAATGCGAGCCCGAGCCTGCCCAACTGGGCGTTCTGGCTCGACAAGCACGCGCCGATCGAACGCGGCAGCCTGATCTTCTTCGAGCCGCCGCAAAGCGAGCTGCTCGAAAGGCATTTCGGAAAAGGACCGCAGATGTTCGGCAAGCGCGTGCTTGGCATGCCGGGCGATGTCGTGCGCCACGAGGGCGATGCGGTCTTCATCAACGGGAAGCAGGTCGCGAGCCTGCTCGAGGTCACCCGCCTTGGCGTGCCGCTTACGCGCGGTCCCGAAGGCGCAATACCGGAAGGTTGCTACTACACCGGAACCGACCATCCGCGCGGGCTCGACAGCCGCTACGGCGCAATCGGGTACGTGTGTCGCGGGCAGATCCTCGGCAGCGGGAGGGCAATCCTGTGATGCGCTCCTTCCTTCCGCTCGGCGCCTTTCTCCTCGCTGCGCTCCCGGCCAGCCTGCAAGCACGAGACTACGGCCAGCGCGGCGCGGTCTTCCCCGTGATCGAGCGCGACCTGCTCGAACAGATCCATACGCGCCTCGCGCAGATGGAAAATTCGGGCGAGACCGCCCGCCTCAATCAGGAGCTCAAGCGTCGCACGATCGCCCGCGTAAACCGGCCCGAACCGGTTGCCGGCCTCACTCGCGCAAGCGCAAGCCGTAGCTGGGCGTTCGACCCGACGATCACGCTCGCCGCCGATATCCGCGGGGCCAAAGGCGAGCTCATCCATGCCGCCGGAACCCGGGTCAATCCGCTCGACAGCGTCAAGCTGCGCTCCGACCTCCTCTTTCTCGACGGCGACGATCCCGCGCAAATCGCCTGGGCGCTCAAGCAAGATGCCAATGCCAAGCTCATCCTCGTGAAAGGCGCACCGCTCGAACTGATGAAGGCCCGCCAGCGCCGTTTCTATTTCGACCAGAGTGGCAAGCTGACGCAAAAATTCGGTATCAAGGCTGTTCCCGCGCGAGTGCGCCAGAACGGGCGCTTCCTCGAAGTCAGCGAGATTGCGCTGCCGCGCCGGAAGGCACAGCCATGACCGGAATCCGCGCCTTCCTCGTACTCTTCACGGCGATGCTATCGCTGGTCTTCTCATCACCCGCTTCGGCCGATGCCGGCCCGGGCAAATGCACCGGGCAGTTCGTAAACCCGATCACCGACATCTGCTGGTCGTGCCTGTTCCCGATATCGGTCGGCGGGCTCGAAATCTGGCCCAGCAATCGCCCCGATCCCGACAATCCCGACCTGCCAGTCTGCCTGTGCGGGCTTCGGCCCGGCATCGCGATGGGGTTCTGGGAGCCGGTTCGGCTCGCCGATGTCAGTATGAAGCCGTGGTGCTTCGTCAACCTCGGCGGGATGAAACTCGATCCCGGCTTCGATATCGGGTTCCGCTCAATCTCGGGTCCTTCGGCGGTGGGCGGCGCCAGCCAGTATTATTCGAGCTGGCACGTCCATTGGTATGCCTATCCGCTCATCTACTGGATGGAAATCGTCGCCGACTTTCTGTGCCTTGAGCCAGGTTCGATCGATATCCTCTATATCTCAGAGATCGATCCGCTGTGGCAGGACAGCGAACTCACCGCGATAATCAATCCCGAAGCGGTGCTGTTTGCCAACCCGCTGGCGCTCGCCGCCTGTGCGGCCGATTGCGCTGCATCGACCGCCAATTTGCCGCTCGACGAGATGTTCTGGTGCGCGGGCTGCCAAGGGTCGATGTACCCGATGAACGGCAATGTCTCGGCCTCGATCGGACATGTGCAGGCCTCGCGGCTCGTGCTCTCACGCTTCGCCTACAAACTCCACCGCGAGCTGGTCTCGTGGGGGACGATGGGTTCGAAGGGTCTGTGCGGCAAGTACCTCATGCCGGTGATGCGCAAGCAGCAATACCGCTTCCAGACCACCAACCCCAACCCGGCGACCAAGGGCCGCTACGCCTGCCCGCCCATCGGCGCCTCAACCACCTTCCAGTCCCCCGGACAGGTCATCCCCGCCATCGGCGAAGACATGGGATACCTCGTCTGGCGCAAGAGGAATTGCTGCGCGCTATGAGAAACGCTTTCCCCATACTCGTTGGCCTGAGCCTCGTGATCGCTGCCGGATTTGCCGCCGCTTCGGCGCAGGATGCCGGGCCCGATCTTGACCTCGCTGAGATCCGCGCACGCGCGGCCGAACATGCCGCCGACGCCGAGGCTCTCGCCACATCGGTCAGGACAAAAGCGGATGCCCTCGCAGAAGACGCGCGCGCCGCTCAGCAAACGGCTTTCGACAATCGCGCAGCCTATGCCGAGACTGCGCAGGCGACCGCGAATGCCGGGCCGCTCGATCTCGATGGCATGATCCGCGCCCAGGCCGACGCGGAAGTGGCAGCGATGGGCGACACGCCCCGGTTCATCGCTTTTGCCTCATTGGCAATGCCCGAGCCCTCATTGAAGGCGCTGGTTCGCGATGTCTCAAGGGCCGGCGGCGTCACCGTACTGCGCGGTTTCCCGCAAGGCGACAGCTCGAGCTTCAAGAAACGCATCGCCGCCATCTGGAGCGATAGCGATGATGCCGGCGCGCTCGGGATCGACCCGCGCCTGTTCCGCGCCTTCGATATCAAGGTTGCCCCGAGCTTCGTGATGATCGCAAGCGATTTCAGCCCCTGCGACGGGTTCGACTGCAAAGACGTCTTGCCGCCGCACGACCGCATTGCCGGCAATATCAGCGTGGCCGAAGTGCTTGACACCTTCGCTTCGGGAGGCGGTCCGGGAGCGCAGCTCGCGCGCCTCCATTCCCGCAGGCTCGAAGGAGAACGGCCATGAGGCTCATACAATCGCTTCGCATAGGACTGCTCGGTCTTCTCGCCGTCGCCGCGCCCCTTTCCGCGCAGCAGCAGGACGCGCGTGCCGATGGCAAGGCCTTTGGCCAAAGCCTGCGCGGCGAAGCGCAAGAAGCTGCCAGATCGCAGCCCAATGCAGCAAACCTGCCCAATTACGACCGCGACGCCGTGCAAAACCTCGAATCGCTCGCCGGCGACCCCGACCGGATCGAGAGCAATGCGACAGCGGCAGCCTCCGGACACCAGGGCTATCGGGCAATGCGCGAAAGCGTGGCCAATCGCGCGCGCTTCGATCCAAGCGAGATCGAGGACGTCATCGCGCGCAGCCTCGCCATCAACGAGACCCCGCTCGACTATACCAGTGGCATGGATATCTCCGGCGGCCAGGGCAATTGTGTCCCGCTGCCGCCCGGCTCGAGCGCGGCGGGAACCTATACTGCGACCTGCAACACCGGCACGCGGATCGACCAGTCGGTGGGTCAGTGCGCGGTGCCGCTCGTTGCCAGCGTGACCCGGCGCCAGCAATGGCACTATCTCTGCAATGAGACGAGCACAGTCTATGGATATCCCTGGTGCTCGGCATTCGATGGAGGCTCGTGCCGGATCACGGGGTATCGGCCCGGCCCCTGCCTCCAGTGGCGGCAGGACCAGTTCTACAGATACTGCACCGAACCTGGCGACCCCATCGCCGAAATCACATGCGACACTCCAGATGCGCGCTACACGCCCTATGCGGTGACCACGGACAACTCGATCGATACCTTTTCCGACGAGAGCCAGTGCACCGGATTTGCCGATAATGGCGACTGTACGCTCGATACCGAGATCTGCACCGATGCCGATCCGCAGACACGGGTGATCGACGGTGTCTCGGTTACGCGGCCCTGCTGGGAATGGCAGCGTAGCTACACCTGCACATCGCGCGATGCGGCGACCGACTGTTCGGACATCGAAAGCCAGGGCACCTGCCGGTTCATCGGCGAGGAATGCCTCACCGACGAGACGCCCTGCGAGACCTGGGAGCGCATCTACGAATGTCCCCTGCCCGGTACGGACAGCTCCACCCAGTATGTCTGCGACGGCGATGTCTATTGCATCGATGGCAGCTGCGAGACGATCGAGCGCACCGCCAATGACGAGTTCAAGGATGCGGCGGTCGCATTGCACGCCATGGACGAGGCGCGCGGCCAGTTCGATCCGAACACGCTGACACTGTTCCGCGGCACGCGCAACACCTGCTCGTCCAAGGTCTTCGGCGTGCTCAACTGCTGCAAGGGTAAGGGTTTCCCGCTCATTCCGGGGATCAGCCTGCTGGTTGCGCTCGGCTGCGATCGCGAGGAAGTGCTACTCCACCAGCGCGATGCGCAGGGGCTGTGCGCCTATGTGGGGACCTATTGTTCGGACAAGTTCCTCGGCGTCTGCCTCACCAAGAAGAAGGTCTACTGCTGCTTCGAGAGCAAGCTGTCGCGGATCCTGCAGGAACAGGGCCGCAAGCAGCTCCCCAAGCCATGGGACAAGCCCAAAGAAGAACAATGTGAGGGGTTCACTCTCGACGAGTTTGCCCGGCTCGACCTCAGCCGGATGGATTTCAGCGAAGTCTATGCCGAGTTCACCGACGCGGCCCGACTTCCCGACGAACTCGAGACCTCCATCCTCATCCAGCAGAAGATCGAAGACTACTACGCAAGGGGCGGCCAATGACCCATCTGCATCACCTCACGGCGCTCGCGCTCGGCATCGCTGCCCTGCCCGCCACTCTGGCCCAGGCGCAGGAGCGGCGGGACACAAGATCGACCACCTCGGCAGACGCGCTCTACTGCGAAGAGCGCAGGCTCGGCTACTGGTTCTACTGCGTGAAGCCCGCTCCCATTGAAGAGCCACAACAGCCTGAAGCCGAGCAGGTCGCGGCAACGCAGGAACTCGACGCGATCACCTCCGAGCTTCGCGAACTCAAGGCGCGCGCGATCCTCTATCCGACCGAGGCCAATGTAGCGGCCTATATCCGCTTCCAGCGCGCGCAGCTCGACCGCGCCTCGCTGTTCTCCGATGTCTGGCAGCGGGCGATCTGGCAGGACCCGGACCTCGACTACACGCTTGAACGCCCCGTCGGAGCGGTCGCCAAGAAGCAGTGGCAGGATGCCCGCAGCGCGGAGCGCGATCACGTCATGGCAACGCTCTCGCAGCGCTACGGCCTTTTCTATTTCTTCAGTTCGACCTGCGGACCGTGCGAAGTGATGAGCCCGATCGTGAAGGGCGTCGCCGACCGCTGGCGGATCACCGTGCGCGCGATCTCCACCGATGGCGGTCCATCCCGGCATTTTCCCGACTATCGGGTCGAGACAAACCAGCGCGGCAAGCTTGGTCTCGAAGGCAAAGCCACCCCCGCTCTGGTGCTGTGGGACAGCGTGACCAAACGCCCGATCCCGATCGGTTACGGTGTGCTCTCGGCCGACGAACTCCAGGACCGCATCTACCTTCTCACCTCCAAGGAAGCAGGACATGATTACTAGCATCCGCAATGCGGCATTGACCCTCGCCGCCACCAGTTTGGTCGGCTCACCTGTCGCAGCGAATGTTGGCGACAGCATGGACCGCTTCATTGACGATATGGGCGCGGCGGCGAATGTCACCGGCCCGACCGCCTTCGAAGGTCAATCGGCGGGCTATTACAGCCTCGGCAATGTCTGGACACGCTTCCCGCAGAAGACCACCAATATCGCCAATCTCCAGCTGCCGCGCGCAAGGGCGGGCTGCGGCGGGATCGACATCTTTGCGGGGTCCTTTTCCTTCATCAATGCGAGCGAGATGGTCGCGCTCATGAAGGCGGTTGCTAACAACGCGGTCGGGTTCGCCTTCAGCCTGGCGATCGATACCGTCTGCCCCGAGTGCAACAAGATCATGCAGGAGTTCAGCCAAAAGGCTCAGCTCATGAACAATCTGTCGATCAACTCGTGTGAAATGGCGCAAGGGCTGGTCGGCGGCATCTGGCCCAAGGGCGATCTGGCCGACAAGGCAATCTGCGAGGCGATCGGCAATTCGGAAGGGATCTTCACGGATTACGCCGCAGCCAAGCATGGCTGCGGCACACGCGGACAACGCGCTTCAACCAACGACAGCGCCGGCACCGACTATGCTGACGTCAATCCCGGCGTCGCGCGCAACTACACCTGGCACGTCCTGAAAAAGAGCGCCTTCTTCAATCCCGGCGGCACTTTCGACCGCGAGCTTGCAGAATACGCCATGACGCTGATTGGCACGGTCATCTACGTGCCGCCCAAGGATGACGAGGCAGGCAAGTTCGTGCCGTTCTCGGGCGACGCGTCCTCGACGCTCGTAAGCGCGCTCCTAGACGGGACGCAGGGCCAGACCGTGCGCGTTTTTCGCTGCGACGAGACCGATCTTTGCCTCAATCCCACCTTCGAGCAGATGAGCCTATCGAATGCGAAGGCCATACGCCCACGTGTGGCGCTGCTTATCGGCAATATGGTTGATGCAATCCGCACCGACACCGCGATCGGCAATGCCGAAAAGGAACTGCTGCAGGTTGCCTCGGTGCCGCTCTACAAGATCCTTACCGTCCAGGCCGCCTATGGGCGCGGAATGCCGACCGACGACCGTGACACGCTCGCTGAGATCGCTAGCATCGACCTGCTCTATGCCATCCTCGACCGGATCGTCTCGGAAGCCGGTCGCTCGATGGCAAGCTTCATCGCCGCCGACGAAGCCAAGCTCGCAATCTGGCGTGGCCAGGTCGCCGAGGTGCGCTCTGGCCTCGTCCAGCGGCAGGCAACCGGACAGGCCAAGGTCTCCGCGATCATGCAGATCATCGAGAAGACCGCGATGATCGAGAACGCGCTTGCCGCCTCGATGTCGCCTTCGATGTCCGCCGCGCTCGACTGGTCGCGCGGACTCCAGTCGCGCTCGATCGTCCCCTGAGGCGGGCACCATGGTCGAGATCTTCACCACCGGCGGCGGCGAATACATCGTCAATGTCTTGAACGCCGTCGCCGCGTGGACCGGGGCCGGTGGCTACAAGAGCCTGATCCAGGTGGCATTGGTCATGGGGATGGCGCTTGCGGTCATTGTCGTCGCGTTCAACCAGGACTGGCGCGCCTGGCTCAACTGGTTCCTCGGCGCGACGCTCATCTACATGTGCCTGATGGTGCCGCGCATGGATGTGCAGGTCACCGACCGCGTCAATCCGAGCCTTGCACCGGCCACGGTCGCCAATGTCCCGCTGGGCCTAGCGCTCATGGCAAGCTTTACCAGCCAGGCGGGCGACTATCTAACCCGTTCCGCAGAGCTCGTCTTCGGCCTTCCCGACGATCTCAACTATTCGAAGAACGGCATGATTTATGGCGCTCGTCTGCTTGAGGCGACACGCTCGCTGCGCATTGCCGATCCGGAATTTGCCGCCAATTTCGATGAGCATATCCGGCAATGCGTGTTTTACGACCTGCTCCTAGGCCGCTACTCGATGAAAGAGCTGTCAGAGAGCAACGATATCTGGGCGACGATTGCGCCCGGCAGTGCCGCGCGTGCACAGCGCTTCGTAACCCGGCAGGCGGATGATAGCGTCACGGCCACGATCATCACCTGCCGCGAAGCATACACTGCGCTCTCCAGCCAATGGGCCGGGCTTATCGATGAGATGACGCAGGTCGCCGGGCGCCAGCTCTACCCCCGGGAGACCGAAGCGCTCGCGACGGCCAAGCTCATTGCCGACCTGCCGATTGCCTATCAGTACCTCACAGGAGTCTCGAAGGATGCAAGCAGCATCTTCCGCCAGGTTCTGACCATCAACGCCATGAACCAGGCGATGCATGGCTTCGCCGGAGCAAGCGGCGCATCGAGCGTCGATGTGTTCGCGCAGACCCGCGCCGATATCCAGACCGAACGGACCTATTCCTCGATCGCGCATAACGCGATGAAGTGGGTCCCGATCCTCAATGTCGTCCTGACGGTCGTATTCTACGCGCTCTTTCCGGTGCTCTTCCCGCTGTTCCTGATGCCCAAGACCGGACCGATCGCACTCAGAGGATACGTCACGGGCTTCTTCTATCTGGCAGCCTGGGGGCCGCTGTTCGTCATCCTGCACATGATCCTGATGCTCAAGGGCGCGAGCGATGTGGCGGCAGCGGGCGGCGCAACCGGTCTCAGCCTCGCGACCTTCTCCGGCATGACCGACGTCAACAACGATATCGGGATCCTGGCCGGTTATCTCGTTGCATCGATACCGTTCCTTGCAGGCGGCGTCGCCAGGGGCGCGCTCGCAATATCGGGCCAGGCAACGAGCTACCTCAATCCGAGCCAGAACGCGGCAGAAGAGGCGGCGCGCGAAGCGAGCACCGGCAATGTTTCGCTCGGCAATTCCAGCCTTGAGAACTCGAACGTGTTTTCGCGCCAGTTTGCGCAAGCCAGCCTCGCGCCCAACATTGGCTACGGCGCCGCGCAGACGCGAGCCACGGGCGAAAACGGCACCCAGACCACCGGCTTCGCTCAAGCCGAATTCGCCACCGTGCCGACCTCGAGCTATCCGTTTACCCCGACACTCGGGCAGGACTTCTCGAGCCGGCTTGCGACCATGGCTAGCCAGAGCCGCGGCCAGAGCGAGACATTCTCGAACCTTGCCCAGCAATCAACGAGTTCGGCTGTCACCCGCTTCAGCGAGTTGCGCGATGCCTACACCCGCTCGCGCTCGAACGAGAGCGTCAGTGGCACGTCAACGAGCGACAGCATCGGCAGCGCCTTCAGCGAAGTCGACAACGCCTCGAAGACACTCCAGCAGCAATTCGGGCTTTCGCGCCGCGCGGCCGATGACATCACCGTATCCTGGTTCTTGAACGGGGATGGCGCTCTAGGACTGAAGGGAGAAAAAGGCGCTGGCTCGGCGAGCATAGGTGTTAAGGGAGGACGCAACCAGAGCTGGACCGATAGCGATATCGGGATCGCTTCAGAAGACCGCTCGCGCATCATGGGAGCGCTGCGCCAGATCTCGGACAGCCGTAGCTGGTCGAGCACGCGCGAGGGCTTCTTGCGTGAGACAAGCTCAAGCTCCGAAGCGCTGGTGTCCAGCAGCTCGGCGGGGATCTCGACTTCGATCACCGAAGCGCAGAGCTACACACGCGAAGCGCGCCGCGCCGAAGAGATCGCCAGCCGGCTCGAGAACCAGGCAAGCTGGTACGAAAGTGCCAATGCCGCAGGCACTCTCAACCTCAGCCAGGCCTATCGCGAATGGGGCATGGCGGAGATCGAGGCTAACCGGGACTACTACGGCCCGGTCCGCTTTGACGACATCGACTTCCAGATGAGCGCGCGGGGCCAGCAGCTCCAGGCACGGTTCGTCGAAGGCTATGCGGACCGGCTCAACGACGAGATCTCGGGCGACCTGGTTTTGCCGGCCTCTGCGTCCATCGCTCGGCCCTCAGTGAGCAGCGCCGAGAGCGTCCGGGGATCAGTGCGGCTTAGCGGTGTGCCGGGAAGCCTGAACGCCCCGTCCAGCGAACGTGAAGACATCGCCCGCGATGTCGATCGGGTGCAGCAACAGGGAGATCGACGGATCGGGACCGTGAAAGGCTACCTCGATGGCAAGACCCGCGATGCGAAGGGAGCCTCTGCCGAAGCGGCGGACGATGTGAAGGAATGGTAGGATGCTAAAGGATGACGTCGTGCACAATTACGAACACGACAAAAGCTGCCAATGCAGCAAAAATCACAATCAACTTGAGCCGTCCCCAAGGGTCAGCCCAAGTCTTTTTCCAGGTGTAGGAAGTGAGACGATTCTCGGCGATGGCCCGGTCGACTTCACGAAGACCTTCCCAGTCCTGCTTGCCACCAGTGGGATTCTTGTCTGGATCGCTCATGGCTCATTCTCCTTCGGGGGTAAATCGGCCCTCTCCCCTCTAAATCATCTCAACGCATCGCTGAGAAAATAGCCAAGAAGCATCTCGAAAGCGAGAACGCTGTCTTGGCCTGCAGACCCGAAAATTCATTGCGTCGAAGATCGATCAGCTAAGCCAGGCCGGCGAGCTCGACGGGGCAAAACTCTGGCAGGATGTTGCAGGTCGCTATTATCAGCTTGGCGAGCGCACTCACCCTCACTCTTGATGCAGTCGGGATCGGTACTCTCAACCGACTGTAGATACGCTTCCAGCCGCTCGAGGGTTCTGCGGCGCGGCTTACGCCCTTGCCTGAGGTCGAGTACGAATCGAGGATCACCGACTGCCCGCCTACCGAAGCGTGTCGCCGAAATATGACGATCTTTCAGATACTTTTCGATCCGTTCCAGCAAGGTCATGACCCTTTCGCTCCGACTCGCAAATCCCTTGTGTTCTTGTTATGTTCTTAGTAGGTTCATATCGGCGAGTCTAGGAAAATTCCTACGATTGAGATTCGAAGGACAGACAGATGGAACACGTCAGGGAAGAACTCGACCGGTTGATCCTCAAGGGTGGATATGGCTACGCTTCGATATCGCGGCTGCTCGGCCGCAACCCCGCTTATGTACAACAATTCATCAAGCGCGGCTCTCCGAGAAAGCTCGATGACGAAGACCGAAAGACACTCGCCTGCTTCTTCGGCGTAGATGAGCAAGTGCTCGGCGGTCCCGCCAACCCGGTCAATGATGGCATGGTAGAGATACCGGTTCTCGATGTCGAAGCATCTGCCGGCTTTGGCGCGGTCGCGTCTAGTGAGACCGCACACACACGGTTCGGGTTCGATGAGCGGTGGCTGCGGCACCTGACCTCGGCCAAGAGCGCCAGCCTGTCGATCGTCGGCGTAAAGGGTGACTCGATGGAACCCACGCTCAGCGATGGTGACGAGGTCCTGGTCGACGCGTCAGACCATGGCTCACGATTGCGCGATGGAATCTACGTCCTGCGGGCTGATGATGCGTTGGTCGTGAAGCGTATCGCCATCAAGCCGGGTGGCCGCCAGATTACCATTGCCAGCGATAATCCTGCTTACCCGACCTGGCACGACATGGATCGGTCGGAGGTTCACGTGGTGGGCCGGGTTATCTGGTTTGGCCGAGCCTTGTAGCGGCAGGACTTGGGCCGCAAGCGGTTAATCCGGTTTCGAGAAAACTGACGCGATAGCGGTCATCGGTCAGAGAACTTTCCCCTTCAGCAATTCTAACCAAGCCAAGAAGATCCAGGTGGTCGGCTTGTCATACGGTCAAAACTGTCCTCCTCGGTGTCGCTTCCATGCCCGCTCCAGGATGGAGCAGGGCCGAGATGCAACAGTGTGTAGATCGTGTCATAGCGCTCCGAAACAAAAGTCTCTTCGATGCACGGCTCGTTTAGCCATCCAAGAGCATCATGCTCAGCTTTACCCTTGCCGTTTTCCAACAGATGCGGTTGAGCGGCCAATGACCTACTTGGCACCTCGACTGGCGGCATGTTCGCGGTCTTAATGTAGGCTCCGGTGCGCAGCGCCTTTGGGCTTGAACGCGCCCACAAGATGTAACCATCTCGTGACATCACGAGCAGGGTCCGACGCTCACTGAACTGCAACCAACGCAAGGTCGCTGCCGAAAGCGAGACCCCATAACGATCTGCGCATGCGCCGAGGTCTTCAAAGGCAGGCTTGCTCTTCGGTGGAAGCTGCCTTGCGAAGTCGTCACGGGGCATTAGCAAGCTTGCTGCAAATTCGTTCGCTTCGTGCTCGATCTGGCCATAGGTGCTATCCCATTTCGCCATATCCTCTGCGCTGCATTGCAGGCCATCGGGAAACTGGTGCCTATGGACGAGATAATGGCCAAACTCGTGGGCGAGGGTGAAGTTGATTCGACCCGGGGACTTGATCTCCGAATTGTAGATGATGCCCCAGCCCTTCTTGCCTGCCGGGGCCTTGTAGAGCCCGCCTTCAAAACGATCGAGGCTGGCACCCTTGATAAGCGTGACCGGGTCATTCGGGAAAACCTGATGCGAATAGTCCTTCGCTAGAGACTTCACATCTACAGGAAAGCGATCGCCACCGTCACGAGCATTGAGAAGCAGGGTCAGGTCGATGGCCCAGCGTTGCGGCGACTTACCGTCCATTATTCGCTATCGTCCCACATGTCAGCGATCTTGCGGATTTTTTCGCGCGTCTCAGCGGGCATATTTCTGTATTTTCTATAGAATTGCGCATCGACTGCATCAGCTTCAGTAACCTTGTTTTCGTCGTCGAGCAGATATTCGATTGTCACTCCCAGCTGTTCGGCAATCTTCGACAGCTTTTCGGCTGATGGTCGCGGTGGATTTTTGTTCTCCAGTTCCCATATATAGCTCTTGCTCGAGCCGGTTAGCTCCGCGAGCTTGTCAAGCGTCAGCTTCTTCTCTTTCCGCAGGTCGCGAATCTTATCGCCCAAGATGTTGACCACAAGCGGCCCTCCTCAAAAAATTCGGTGTAGGCGCACATTAACTTCTTGACTTCCGATTTTCAAGCGATAGATATGATTTCCGGAGTAGGCGTATTTTCTTTGCGCCGAAGATGTTAAATCGCGAGGGATCCGTCAATGAGCAAAGGTCCGAAGAGCCACCACGTGGTCCCAATCCGAGCGGGGGATGGGATGTAAAGAGGGGTGGCGCCAGCCGCGCCAGCACGCACCATGACACGAAACGCGAAGCGATTGACCGCGGCCGTGACATTAGCCGCAATCAGAACTCCGAATTTCGCATCCACAACCGGGATGGTAAGATTGCCCGTAGCGATAGCCACGGCAATGACCCCTGCCCACCGAAAGACAGGAAATAGCGACTGGAATAAAGCGCGAGGATGAAATCTGGTCGCTTGACCGGGTCATGGAGAAGGTTGAATGCCCAAAGTTACTTTCTTTCCAATCGGAAATGCCGATACCTGCCTCATCGAACTCGATAACGACCGTCGTACGCTCTTCGATTTCGCGGACATGCGCAATCCTGACGATAAAGACGACAAGCGCTGTGATCTTGAGGGAGAGATACGCGCCCGGCTCGATGGCGGCAACGAGATCGATGTGGTGGCTTTCACGCACCTCGACACGGATCACTGCAAACGCGCTAGCGAGGTCTTTTGGTTGAACCACGCGGAAAAGTACCAAGATGATGACCGTATCAAGATAAAGACGATGTGGGTCCCGGCAACGGCAATCCTTGAGGAGGGGGTCAAGGGCCAAGCACGAACGCTGCGCTCCGAGGCGCGGCACCGCTTCATCGAGGGCGAAGGCATACGAGTCTTTGGTCGTCCAGATGCGCTCAACGACTTCCTCAAGGAGCGTGGTATTGACCCCGCTAAGCGGCGTAACCTTATCAGCGACGCAGGCACTCTTGCCCCGGAGTTCAATCTTGCGGCTGACGGCATCGAATTCTTCGTACTGTCACCCTTCGCCGAGCATTGCGAGGATGACACCTACAAGCGCAACGACACCGCGATCTTTATGCAAGCGACCTTCGACGTCGACGAGCGCTTGACCCGGCTCCTGCTTTCGGCGGATGTTGGGCACGAGGTCATCGACGACATCATCCGGATCACGCGCAAGAAGAAGAATGACGATCGGCTGATCTGGGACATCAACAACGTCCCGCACCACACTAGTTACCTTTCGCTCGCTGCAGAGAAGGGCAAAGACGAAACTGAACCGGGCGAGCGTATCGCATGGCTCTATGAGGATCAGGGCACCAAAGGTGCGCTGCTGGTTTCGACTAGCTGCCCCATCCCTGGGAATGACGACAGCGATCAGCCTCCACATCGCCAAGCAGCGAACTACTACAAGCGGGTCGCCAAGGGGCACGACGGCGAATTTCTCGTCACCATGGATCATCCAAGCAGCACGAAGCCAAAGCCTCTCGAAATCGAGATCGGAAAGAAGGGCTTCAGCGTGACGAAGAGCGCGGGAGGTTCTGCCGCGCTGCTGACCGGTGCTGCGCCGCGGGCGGGCCGTGGCGGGCGCTGAGGCTGACACACCCCGATCGCAGCGAGCGCGGGATCTACTCTCTTATCTGACACAGGATTCGGTTCCTGCCTTTGCCAGGCTTCAGGGTAGCGACTTCAGTGGTGCGTTCGACCAAGTCGACCTGGTCGTGCAGCCCGAGCTGGTGCAGGATAAGGCTGTCGACATTAGGCACAAGGAGCCGGTGCGCCTCCTGTTCTGGCCCGACGATGAATACCCGCCGAGCGTCTTTTCCCGACGAGACAACTTTCCAATCGATAATGTCCATACCAACTTCGCGGCAACCGGCGATGGTCTTAGCCTCTGTATCTGGGAGGAGAACTGGGCCGATCTAAAGCGCGGGCTGACGGCGCAGGCACTCGTCGAACGCATCCGCGACTGGTTCGCGCGCACCGCACGCGGCGAGCTCCACCAAGAAGGCCAGTCGCTCGAACCACTGATCCCTTCAACGGCTAACACACTCATCCTGCCATCCGGGGTTCCACCCGAGAAGTGTTACGTCCAAAAGGCCATCGAGAGCGCCGGTCGCTATACACTCCTGCTTGGGGCTTCCGAGACCAGGGATACTGGCTTCGTTGAGTTCTCTCTGTTTCAGGAGACAGTCGAACCTCAGGTGCACGGCGCGCTCCACGCGCGGCCGACGACACTCGGCGAGCTCCGGGATCTTCTAGAGCCAATGGGCACAGATATCTCCAAAAAGCTCGGCGATTGGATAGTCGGGCGGATGGCCGGCAATGACGCGATGGCTGTCCTGCTAATCACCATCCCAAAAAAGAGCTCGGCTGAGGCTGAGGTCGAAGCGTTCGAGGTCATAGCCTTCTCGCCAAACGTAAGACTGCATGAGCTCAGCGTGCTGATTGGGCGAGCCGAACGCACTCCAGAAGGTGCATTGGGCGTCCTCCTGGGCGGTGCCGAACCCGATTTGTCAGCGATCAAACTCCATGGCTGGCGAGTCGTCAATCGCATCGATCGCAGCCTCGCGCGACTCTATTCAGGAAACGCCGCCGAACGCGATTTTAAGCTCGTGGGGATTGGTGCAGGCGCGATCGGCTCGCATGTCATGGCGAATACCACCCGGGCCGGGCTTGGTACTTGGACTGTCGTCGACGACGACGTGTTGCTGCCGCACAATCTCGTGCGGCAGGTCCAAACCAACGATATGATAGGCTGGCCGAAAGCAGAGACTCAGCGCGCTTTGCTCGATGCCATCCTCGACGAAGACGGCTGCAAAGCCATTATCGCAAACATACTCGATTCCGGCAACGAGCGCGCCGCCATCGATGAGGCGCTCGCAGAAGCCGACCTCACGGTCGATTTCAGCGCTTCTCCCGCAGCGCTTGGCTACCTTGCCGATGCCGAACCCGCAGCGCGGGTCGCCAGCCTCTTTTTCAATCCCGACGGATGCGACCTCGTGCTTCTCGCCGAGGACGGGAATCGCAGCGTACGTATCGACGAGATCGAAGCGCAGTATTTTCTCGCTGCGGGAACCTGTCGCCCCTTGATGAGACATCTCGGCAGTGCTCGTCTCGACATGCTGCGCTATGCGAATGCCTGCCAAGATCTCACTAGGCCCCTGCCTCCCTGGCAGGTTCAGACCCTAAGCGGGATTGCTGCCGGCCAACTGGCCACAATTCTGTCCGACGCCGATCGGTCGCGGCTCCACCTTTGGAGACTCAATCCGGAAAATGGGTTGGTCTTGCCTTTCAGTGTCACGGTGTCGCAGGTCTCGCGTCATGCGCTGGCGGACTTTCGGGTCTCGGTCTCTCAAAATGCGGTAGCAGCGATGCGAACGCTGAGAGAACGAGCGGCGCCGAACGAAACAGGCGGGGTTCTTCTCGGTTCCTTCGACCTCTCCCGCAGTGTGCTGCACGTCCTAGACGCGCTTCCCGCTCCGCCCGACAGTCGGCAGTCACCGACATACTTCGAGCGCGGCGCGAAGGATCTTAAGCCGCATGTCGATGCAATCCATCTACGCTCGGCAGGAACCATCCAATATGTCGGCGAATGGCATAGCCATCCAAAGGGCGTGAGCGCCCGACCGAGCGGCGATGACGAAGGAGTATTCGCTTATCTTCAAGCCCATATCGAGCCAACCGGTTCACCCTACGCCATGTTCATATGCGGTGAAGTCGATACTTGGTTCAGGGTTGGCTGGTCGGGCTGCATAAGCGGCGAAGGGACTATCGACCATGCCGCAGGCTGATCCGACCGTTGGGACCCGGCCGGACATCGGCCTTGCGCTGTCAGGCGGTGGATCCCGGGCAATGGCGTTCCATCTTGGGTGCCTGCGCGCCCTTCATGACGAAGGCTTGCTAGACCAAGTCGCTACGATTTCAGCGGTGTCGGGCGGCAGCGTCCTCGCCGCCCTCTACTGCCAAACGCCGGGGGATTTCGCAACCTTCGAAGTGAAGACTCAACAGCTACTTAAGCGTGGATTCTTGCGCCCAGCCATTTTGCAGGCGGTGTCATCTTTCGAGGGATTGAAGGCGCTCGCGAATTTTGCAGCGGTTGGCACTGATCGTCTGCTGGCATTCGTTGTGTGTCGCGTGCTTGGAGGTCTCCGGCTTCGCAAGCGGTTCAAAAGCAGTTGGTTGGCGCAATCTTCGATCCGCCGGAGCGCCAGCCGCACGACAATTTTGCGGAAGGTGTTCAGCCAGGTTTTCGCTCATCAGACTTTGCCGAGCCTGCGGAAGGATCGACCGAAGCTCATCATCGTCGCTTGCGAGCTTCAGACCAAATCGGCGTTCTACTTCGCGGCCGATGCCGTCGGATCGTGGCACTTCGGCTCTGCAGCGCCCGAAGACATGGAGATCGCGCACGCGGTCTCAGCGTCGGCCGCCTATCCGGCGGCGCTACCGCCGCTAGACGAAGTGCTCACGTTCACCAAGAACGATGTCGCCGAATGCCACCGAGTGATCCTCACGGACGGGGGCGTGTATGACAACCTCGCCCTCGCGCCGCTTTGGCCCGGGCGAGACCCAACCATCAGTCTTCACGTCGCGGACTATCCGCGCATTATCGCGTGCCGCGCTGGGTATGGGCTCAAACACGCCGCGCGCCCTGCATTTATGGTCTCAAGGCTAAAAGCCGCTTTCGAAAGTGTTCATGCACGCGCTCAGAACTTCGCCATGAACCGGCTCTATGATCTCCAGCGTGGAGGGGAAATCGAGACATTCCTTCTCCCCTATATCGATCAGAAGGACAGCCTGCTCACTCACGCCCCGGCCGATCTCGTCACCGCGGAGGACGTTGCAGATTATCCGACCGACTTTTCAGCCATGCCCGAGGAATGGATCGACCGTCTCTCCAAACGCGGTGAACAAGTAACCCGGGCACTGGTCAAGCAATACTGGTCGTCGCGCGAACAGGCAGTCGGCGATCCCGTCAGGAACAGCAGCGGTGGCGACCCTTGAAATCTTCAACGTCGCGCATGGCCAATGTTCGTTGATCTCAAGCGACTCCGGCGCGCACATGTTGATCGACTGTGGGCACAATGGAGGTACGGGTTGGCGACCTTCTGAAATGTTGGCTCGTCGTGGAGTCCGTTGGCTCGACGAACTTGTAATTACCAACTGCGACGAAGACCATGCTAGCGATTTACCTCGGCTGCTGGAGACCGTCGACATTGGCTGCCTCACCCGCAACCCAACAGTCTCGGGCAACGAACTCTACCGATTAAAGGCATCTGGGGGCATGGGCGCCGGCATCGCATCGCTCGTCGACATGACAATGCATTTCAACCAGCCAGCGGGTTCACTTGCCGCCTTCGATGGGATGACATGCAGGATATTCTGGAACAGTTATCCTTACGATTTCGAAGACGAGAACAACCTCAGCCTGGTGCTGGTGATGCGCTGGCCGGGCCGGCTAGGCATACCGGGCTTCTCGATATTGTACGGCGGTGACATGGAGAGGGAAGGTTGGCTGCGCCTTCTTGATCGATCTGACTTTCGCCGAGAAATGCACGACATTAACGTCTTTGTGGCGTCGCACCACGGTCGCTACAATGGGTACTGTCCCGAGTTGTTCGAATGGACCGGTCTACAACCAGACATCTTTGTGGTCTCGGACTGCGGTATCCAGCACGCAACGCAAGAAACCATCGCGCTATATCGGCACCGTGCACGCGGCATCGAACACAACGGGACGCTGCGCCGCGTCATCACCACTCGACGAGATGGCTGGATACGCTTTCATATTTACGACGGACGAGCGCGCCTGCTGACCTCGAGCACATAGCGGCATGCTCTCAGCGGCAGCTTTTGGGACCCGATGCGCTCAAGCAGAACGGCAGAAAATGGGGCGCATTGCCGCCGTTGGCGCTCCTGACTGATCGGCAGGCCTCTGGGCGAAAGCTCTGTCATCAAAGGATCGGGAGAAAAAATCCGAAAAAGGTTCTGCGAAGTGACGACTGCTCCCGCTTTATGCCCGCCAATCTCCGTCTAGGATATGCAATGACATATGTAAAGCCGACCATATATGTCTTTGCATATTTTCCTTGCTATTCTCACGGATGATCGTATATGCTAAAATATATAACAGTCGATCAGCATATGCAGAAACCTATTTATGAGTACGGCAATCGAAGACATCGCCGCAAGCATCAAAGCGGCTCGGATAGCAAAAGGCTTTACCCAGAAAGAGCTGGGTGAGCGGGTGGGCTTGCCTCAAAGCCATATCTCCAAAATCGAAGGTGGCAATGTAGACCTACAGATTTCCAGCCTTGTCGAAATAGCGCGCGCGCTCGACCTCGAGCTGAAGCTTGTGCCTCGAAAGACCGTACCGGCGATCGAAGGCGTTTTGCGATCACAGCGCGAAAGAAGCGAGACAAGCCGAACGCTCGCAACGATTGCCGAAACCAACCGGTTCGCCGAGCGAGTACGGGAGAGCTATCCGAGCGTCACCGAAGTGACCGAGCTTCAAAGCGCACTTAAGGATATCCAGGCCGTTAATTTCACTCCCGAAACGCTCAAAGCCATCGAGCAAGCCTTGCAGCCCGTCGCTCATCTGAAAAAGCATCTCCAGGATCTCGGCTGGGCGCTTGAGCAGCAAGAGGGAAGGAAGAAACTCGCCCAACAGGTCGCGGCATCCACACGGGCACTCCAACACGTCAGAAACCTGCAGGTTCACGCAATCGATCGAGGTAGTGCCCGCAGACGGCCTGCTTACCGGCTTGAGGACGACGCCACATGATCGACGCAGCGGCTCTCGATATCTTTCTGGGTAAGACGCGCGTTGGAACCATTGCGCGCCTCGATGGAGATGCGAGCATCTTCACATTCGACGAAGTCTACCTTTCCGACCAGGAGCGGCCGACGCTGTCGCTGGCCTACAAGGACGCGAACGGCGAAATCATTGCGGACACACGCAGCTATCGAACGAAAATCGAGCCGTTCTTCTCCAACCTCCTTCCCGAAGGCACGCTTCGCGACTATCTGGCCCGCCGCGCGGGCGTGAAAGCCGTGCGCGAGTACCACCTTCTCACACAGCTCGGACACGATCTTCCCGGCGCAGTGCGCGCCGTCGCCGTCGATGCCGAGGAAACGGAGGCCGACGAGCTAGATGAAGAAGCGGCGGGGAAGCAGGCAGAGCGCGCGCTGCGCTTCTCGCTTGCCGGCGTGCAACTCAAATTCTCGGCTATCAAAGCCCAGGGCAAGAATGGCGGACTGACGATCCCAGTCACAGGCAGCGGCGGCGACTGGATCGTCAAGCTGCCCTCTGCGAGACATCCGGACGTGCCCGAGGCTGAATTCGCAGCGATGAAACTGGCAGCAAAGATCGGGATCGACGTACCTGAAATCGACCTTGTGCCTCTCGATCAGATCGATGGCATACCCGAAGGCATCACCCGCTACGGAAAATCCGCTTTTGCCATCCGGCGCTTCGACCGGGGGGAAGAGGGACCCGTGCACACCGAAGACTTCGCCCAGGTGTTCGGTGTCTTTGCAGACGATAAATACGAGAATGCGAGCTACCGCCAGATTCTCAGTGTCCTGGCGATCGAGACCGACGAACAAAGCGTGGTCGAATTCGTCCGCCGGCTCACCTACTCGGTGCTGATCGGCAATGGCGACATGCACCTCAAGAACTGGTCATTGATTTATCCGGACCGGCGCAACGCGCTGCTGGCACCTGCCTATGACCTGCTTTCGACGCTCGCCTATATCCCAGGCGACGATGCTGCGCTCAAGTTTCATAGCTCGCGCGAGTGGGCGTCCTACACCTATGATGAACTCGAAGCGATCGCCGACAAGGCAAGGCTGCCTGCCAAGCTGATCACCGCGACAGCGAAGGATGTCGTTGCACAGTTCGACGACGCCTGGAGCAGCGAAAGCGGACACCTGCCCTTCCCCGATGACGTGCGAAGCGCGATTGAGAGGCATCGCAAGACTCTTGCGATCTGAGAGCGGTTCCGAAATCCGGCCGTTCGCGTGTAAGCACCACACGGATCAGCTGCCGGGCCCAATTCGTCAGAAAATCTGGCACATAGCGGCCCTTCAAATCCCGAAATCCAGCGTCTTGCTCTTGCTTCGGGCGAGTTCCTTTTCGGCCTTGTTGGCCTCTTCCGGTTTTGGCCGATCAAGTTCGCCGTTATTCTTTTCTGTCGCAACCACCTGTGCGGTGACCTCGAGGGCCGAGGCCTTCTCGCCTTTGTTGCGTGCCACGGCTGCTCCGAGCCTGTCCGAACTGTCGACGACCAGTGTCAGGTGATCGCGAAGCCTCGTGATCGTCACCAGGAACGTCTTCTGGTTCGACAGGTTGCGCTCGCGGCTGTCCATGACGGCTATGCCGCGATCGGATGTCAGACCCTGCGCCATGTGGGCGTTGAGCGCATAGGCAAGATCGATCCGCTTCAGCATCGGATCGTCCTTTTTGAGCTCGACTTGGTCTCCCTTGGAAGTTTCGAAAGTGACCTTCCCGCCAACAACGGCAACCACCCTGGCCTGGTCGGCATTGAAGAGGCCGCGGCGATGATCGTTGCGGGTCCATCGGATCCGGTCGCTTTTATGGATCTCGAGCTTCCTCGGCTCATGCAAGGTCAGATTCTGGTCGCCCTTCCCTGCCCTGATCCGCGCGGGATCGAACCGGAACCGCTTGCCGCGCTTGTCCGCAACTTCGACCTGCCTGCCCTTCCGGTCCTGTCCCAGGACACGATACTCGCCCGCTGACAGTCCCAGGGCCTGTTGCTTTCTCGAGACCTCGAGAACCCGGCCAGGCTGATAGGCCGAGAGATGTCGCAGCTCCTCGCGGGTCGCGTTGACGCGGTCCAGCACTCCGAGCTCGGCCTTGCCCGGACCGATCTCGCCATTGGCGAGAAGTCCTTGCTGGACAGCAGCATTGACCGCTGAGCGGATTGCACGGCCCGAGGCGTAGATCGATGTCCGCGCACGGGCGTCCTTGTCGAGCGCTAACCAGGTCTCAGCAGCGACCAGCGCGCCATCGCCCCTGCCCTCGACCGTGTGCGGCTGCAGGTGACGCAGCGCCGTGCGCACATCACCCGCCTGCGCTGCTGCCTGCGCCTCGCGAACGACAGGGTCGCGGGCGCGCAGGTTGGTCGCCATTTCAGCGCTTGCCATACCCGTCCGCTGCAGGAGCGCGAAAGGTTTGCCCGCATCGACTGCGCCGAGCTGCTTGCGGTCCCCCATCAGGACCAGGCGGTGAACGCCAGCCAGATTGGCAAGGCGGGCGAGCTTTTCCTTGTCCTCGTTCGAGACCATCGATGCTTCGTCGAGCACGAGCACATGGTCCTTCAGCGCTGCCTTTGCCTCCAAACGCAGCACCGCGTTACCGGGATCGTCGAGCAGCTTGTTCCAGCCACCAAGGAACCGGGCCAGCGTCTGCGAGGCTATACCGGTGTCGCGTTCGAGCATCTGGACGAGCGTGTTCTGGATCGCGAGCCCGATGACCGGGCGGCCCTCGTCGCGCAACACCGCGGCGACGGGCTTCAAAACACTGCTTTTGCCGGCCCCTGCAATTCCCTGGACCGCGATCGTTCGATCCTCGGACGTCAGGATCAGCTTCGCCGCCCCGAGCTGACCCTCGTTGAGACGGAACCCCTGCCCTGTCATTGCAGCGGCCTGGACACGATCAGTCGCGCTTTTCGGCTCAACTGCAGATGAGCTCGCACCCTTGCCGGCGGCAACCTCGGACACGATCCGCTGCTCGGTCAGCACCTCGTCACGCGAGGCGAGCCAGCCCTTGTGCTCTCCCATCCCTGCTATGAGCTCGCCAGAGCGCACCAAGGCGCGGGTCCGTTTCTCGATATCAGCAATCGTCGCTGGCAACCCGAAATCGAGCGCAGCCTTGTAGAGCGCGGTGCGCTCGAAGGCAGCCTCGCGCTGCGAAAGATGACGCACCGCCGAAGCGACGGCCTGTGCCGCTGCGATCGTCTCACGGTCCTGTCTGAGGACCGACTTGGGCACAAGCGGATCAGCCGGATCGCCCCTGACATGCGCGGCGAAGCGTCCCAGCCATGCGCGCCCGCGCTCGACAAGCGAGCCGAACCTGCCAGTTTCGATCGACTGTTTCAGTGTACGGGTCCGGGCCCGCTCGACCAAGGGCGCGAGGTCCAACCCGATCGATTTCGCGGTTTCGCTCCAGAGCTTGCCCAAGGTTTCGCGGTCCTCGATCGTGTCCTTGCTGGCGCGCGTATCGAGCGCGGCGATGCGGCCTGCTTCAAGACCAGGACCGCGCCGCGCATCGAGCACTTCCTGGCGGCGGCTCGAGAACGCCATGACCTGTTCGCGGGTGATACCGCGCGCCTCGAAATTGCCGTGCTTGAGGGTCGGTCCCGGCTCATAGCCGAGCTTTTCGACCGCGACACGGAAGCGCGCCATCGCGATAGTATTGAGCGTGGTGTTGAGCTGCCAGAGCCGGTCATTCTTGAGCGTACGCCACTTCCCGTCCTTGCCTTGCGTGACATTGGCGATGACCGCGTGGAAATGGAGGTTCGGCTCCTGGTTGCGGTTGGTGTCGTGCTGGAACAGGCCGATCGCAAGGTTCCCGGTGGCCTGCGTTACGATCTTGCCTTTCTCCACCATCCGGGTCTCGGCCGCATTCTTCTCAGCCCAGTCCAGCGCTTCGAGGACGGCTTCGCGGTAGGCGGCGATGATCCGCTCGTCGTTCCCCACAAGTGCCAGCAGCGACCAGCTCTTGGGGACGGAGAAGGTGAGGTCTGTACCCGGACGGTGTACCTGTCCGGGATTGCCGACGTTGCTGCCGTCGGGCAGCTCGCCGCGCAGCAACGCATCGAACGCTTGGGCCTCGACCTTGCCATCGAGACCAAGGCGCTTTGCACCCTCGCCCACCCACTGGCCCGAGCGGTCGGCATCGGCGCTCGCGTAGTAATTGTCCGATGCGAAGTAGCTCGCCGCCGCCGAAGGCGAGCGGACATTGGCGACGGAAAGCATGGGCTGGGATCACTTTCTCTTGGCCCTCGTCCCCTCCCCGGTTGAGCGTCACATATCCGGATCGAAGTCCCCGTAATCGTGACCATGGTCCTGCCCCTGATCGGCATCGCGACCCTGCTTCGCTGCACCGCCAAGCAGCGACTTCTGCTGCTCTTCCTGGAGCCTCTGGTCGGCCTTGCCGCGCGCGACCTGTGCTCGCTGATGCGCTGCGGGATCGGGAATATCGGATCTGGCGGAAGGCACAGCCCGTTGCTCCATGCCGCGGTGCTCCTCAGCTTTCGAAGACAGAGGGAGTTCGGATTGAGCCGGCCGCTGAGGGTCCGATGTCGCCTTTTTCCCTCGCGCATTCGGATCGCGACGCTTGCTTGTCTGGTCCGGTCGAGCCTGATCGCCCTTGTTGCTGCGACGGGTCCGGCGCAGTTCTTTTTTGTCTTCCTTGTCGGCTTTCTTTTCAGCGCTGTCGGAGCGATCGTGCGCGTCCCTCATCCGGCGAGGATCACCATCATTGTCGCCTGTTTCAGAGGCTGCTCCGGCACCGCCCCCTGCTCCATCTTTACCATCAGAGTGCCGGGTCTGCGGCGGTGGCTTCGGCATATCGCGGGGAATGAAGCCTTCGGCTACCCGAGGCCAGTTGCGCGGTGCGAGAACCACGGGTGCCGCCGGAAATCCTTCGGGAAACTTGATGAAACCATGAAGGTTCTTGAGCTTCATCAGCTCGTCAGGAAGCAGCAACGGAACGACCTGGCGCCGGGGCGTCAGGCTCACCGCGTCACGCGCATTGTTGTAGCCGTAGCTGTAACCTTCCTCCATCTCGCGAACCTCGCGGTGGCCGATGATATCGGAACACCAGGTGGCGGTCTCGCGATCTGCTGTGCCAAGGATCAGCTTGGTGCGGGCAAGCGAGGAGAGGGTCATCGCCATGTTCTCACCGTAGACATCCTTGAGCTTGGCAAAGGCATGAATCCCGGTGACGATCGCGCCCCCGAAATTGCGCGCGGTCTGGAGGCCCTTTTCGAGTGAAGGGAGACGATGCAGGGCGCCCAGTTCGTCGATCAGGAACCAGAGCCTGATGTCCCGCGAGCGCTGGCCCGCCATCAGCGTATTGATCGCGGTATCGAGCCACAGCGTGAGCAACTGCGAGAGCACGCTCATGTCGATGTAGCGGGCAGACAGGAACAGGATCGAGCCCGGTCCTCCTGCCCCATTGATCCACTCGCGGACCGAAAAGGGCTTCCCGTCTTCGGGCAGCATCTGGAGCGCCTTGGCATTGACATTGAACACTGCACGCACCGATTCCGCCATGCGCGCCGCGCTCGGCGTGCTGATGGGACCGGCCATGGTATCTTCGACGAGACGGTGCAGATCGGAGAGATCGGCGTTCATGAGTTCGTGGGCCAGCGCGGCGTTGGTGCCCCGCCCTGCTTCGGCGAGCTTTAGACAGGTCTCGACGAACAGCGTGCGCGCGGCGAGCACCCAGAACTGTTCGGCGCCGCCCCCATCATGCGGGACGAGCGACTCTGCTGCGGCATGAAATTCGGCACGCGTGGAGCAATCGTTGAAGACGCTCCAGGCGGGACAGCGCGCGTCGAGCGGGTTGAGGATAACATCGCGCTCGGGATCGTAGAAGGTTTCGACAAAGGCCCCGGTAAGGTCGAAAATGACCGCGCGTTCGCCCCGTTCGCGGATCTCCCTGGTGAGTTCAGTTAGGACAACGGTCTTGCCTGTCCCGGTTGTGCCAACAAGCATCGCATGACTCTGCTCAAGCCGCCATGGCCAGCTGACACCAGCGAGATGCGCGGGTGAATAGAAGCCCGCATTCCGCAGCGAAGCCGACCCGGCCAGACGCCAGCGCCAGCCCAAAGCATCGCCATATTCGCGGGAACGGGCATCGCGGTTGTGCGCAGCGATCTCGCGGCTAAGGTCGCGCAAGGTAGCGAGCTCGGCTCCGCGCACATGCTTCTTTTGTTTCGACTTCTCGCCGAAGCGTTCGGCAACCCACCAGAAAAGCGCGCAGAGCGGCGCAAGAATGAACCCTGCAAGCCACAAGGCGCTGATCACCGCACTCCGGAAAAGCGCGACCGCTTCGCGCATCGGCGGGTAATCGGTGACCACGGAAATGGGAAATGCGACGAGGCTACCATCGGCCAGCTTGAGGTTCACAAGCTTGTCCGGATCGAACTCCATGAAGGCATAGCCAGAGGCATAGGCATGCATCCACAGGAGGTAGACCTGGTAGTCATCTAGCGCGCTGCTTACGTCCCAATAGACCAGCCCGAGAACGACCAGGAGTGTCACGATCAGGGGTCCCTTGAGGCCCGCGGCAAACATGAAGCCGAAATGCCCGAGGAGCTGGCTGCCGCGGGTGAAGTTGACGAGATTATGCTTCATCATCGCCTCCCATGGGTCGGGGTGCAACGATACCGAGGCGCTCCAGCCGGCGCTGGTAGGCTGCGACCGTTCTGTCGCGCAGTGTGCTGTCGGGATGATGCGTAAGCAGCGCATCCAATGCGACCGTGATGAAGATGTTCTGGCGCACCGGATCGGTCGCCGGCGTCCTCAGATCAGCTTCGGTCGCGCGCTGCCAGGCATCGAAGATGCAATCGCAAACAACGATACTCGCGCTGACCCTGCGCTCGTCGGCTTGTTTCCTGATCCATTCGGCGATCAGGGGCGTGACATAGGTCACGAACCGGTGGTGTCTTTGCATTTTTCCAAGTTCCTTGTGTTCAAAGAACCTGGCTCACCCTTCGAAAGGCAAGTGCCACTCTAGGCCGCAGCATGGGGTGTAGGAAAACGGAAAATTCACACAGCTTTTCAGCAGATTAAACGGATCTGTGCCGACTCGGCACGGACGAGCGAGCAACTGGGCCGCATCCGGCACGGAAGATGGTATCGGCGAATTTTCGTGAATTCGCGAAGCAATTCCACGCCTTGCATTGCAGCACCCGCTGCGTACGGTGTGCCAATTCTGTTCCCCATTGCGCGGCGAGATCCAGTGATCATGGTCGCTCCTTTCTCGAAGGCATTTTCCAACTGAGCCCTCGGAGGCGCGAGCATCCAGTTCGCGACCGTTATTGAGCCTGATCTGCGTTTGAATGAATACCACGCACAAGGTCCGCACCCCCGCAAAGGCTGCGGCAAAGGAGCGCGTGCGGTGCCCGGGACCGGGGCCTGTCGGTTCCCGCGTCACCGCGCCGGTCCGGCCCGCTGCCGCTCGGGAGTGCGCGCGGGGCCCAGAACAAAAATGGCCGCGCCCGCAGGAGCACCGCCGAAGGCGGGGCGGGACCGAGCGCGACCCCAGCCCCGCTCCGCTCCGCTTTTCGACCCGCTCCAGGAAAAGCAAACACGAAAAAAGGGCAGGAACCGTCACCGGCTCCTGCCCTCGTATGGTCGTCAGTATTCGTCCAGCATGGCCCCATGGACCGTGTGCACCACGCGGCTGGCGAGGTGCGCAGGCAGTGCGTTGTAGTCACCCTCGTCCAGGGCGAAATAGCCCAGGTCTTCATCTTCCACCACGTGCTGGTCGAAGAAACTGTGCTGGGCGCGCCTTTCGGCAACTGCAAGCGCTTCGAAATAGCTGTGCGCGTTCATGTCCAAGGTGCTGACTGTAGTCATGATATCCTCCTGAAACCTGTCGCTGAGACGACAGGAAACAGGCGGAGGGGCATGGGGCCGGCGGGTCAGGGATCGCCCCGAGGGCGACCGCGAAGCGGCGGTGGGGGCAACGATTTTGTCGGACCAGAGCAAAGCGCAGGGGAGGCAAAATGGTGGGGCCCCGCCGTCCTTGACGCGCCGGCCCCATGCCCATCACCCTTGGAATTCGGTGAGCCAGCCCCCTCCCCCGCTCCATTACGTAGTGCAAGGGACGACCTGCGCGATTGGACTTTCCTACAGGCTGTGCCCGGGTGCATGTTGATCGATGGGAGGATCCACCGAGGGGTGCAGGAAAGGAACCCCGATGCCAACCAAACGAAGCGCTGTCGCAGCACTCCGGAAACTCGAAGCCGACCGACTGGCACTCGCCGAGCGCCAGAAGCAACTTGAGGAGCAAGCCGCCCTTGAACTGGGCCGCATCATCCTAGGCACGGGACTTGAGACCTTCTCGAAGAAGGCGCTCGCAAGAGTTGCCGGAGAGCTTGGAAAGCTGGGCGAAGAGGCGTCTCTGCAGAGGCTGCTTCCACCGGCTCGCTCATCTTCTCGCACCGAACAGTCATCGGGAGAGTAGGAACAGCAAGAAGGGGCCCTGTCCGGTAGGACAGGACCCCTTCAGGAGGGAGGCCGACGGGAGAGTTCAGTCGATCTCGGGAGCGTCGGTGTTGTCGTTGTCGTCACTCGAGCCGTTACCGCGGGAGAGGAAGTCGACCTTGTCGGCGAGGATCTCGGTGCCGTAGCGCGTGACGCCGTCCTTGTCCTCCCACTGGGTGTAGTGGATGCGGCCCTGGACCGATACCAGTTGGCCCTTGGAGCAGTACTGGCCGACGGTCTTGGCGAGGCCGTTGAAGCAGGTCACGCGGTGGAACTCGCTTTCCTTGGCGGTGTAGCCGTTCTCGTCCTTGTAGGTCTTGCCGTCCTTGTCGCGCGCAGGGCGATCGGTGACGACGGTGATCCCGGTGACATTGGTGCCGCCCTTGGTCTCGCGGGTGTCGGGATCGCGAGCGATGCGGCCGGTGAGGATTGCGATATTGGTCATGGTTGTATTCCTTCAGTTCCTCAAACCGGAGACCATCTCCGGCTTGCGAACATCTGAAAGAAGCAGGGCATGGGAGGACTGCACCGCAGGAGCAAAGCTCCAAGGGAAACCTGTTCATGACGGGTGGTGCGGGCAGGCAGCGCAGCTGCCAACACGGCCGGAAAGGAACGGGTTGCGGCTCCTCAGCTGACCTGGTTCAGGACTGTTCGCGAAGAAAGCCGGATGGGTATCAGGTGCGGGTCTGAAGGTGCCAAGACCGAGCTGCAATCAACTTACCCCATCGCCCTCCGATGCCGCCAGAAGATCCATGAAGTTGCGGGCTGCCTCCCGGTCTTCCTCGCTTTCGAACGCCACATCGAGATCGGGGGCGGACCCGAACATGTGCAGGAACGACCACAGCGCAAAGCGCTTGCCCCGGTCCTTCTCAAGGCCGAGATCGACCCGGCAATGCTCAATGCCGGCTGCAAAGGTGTCGGGAGAAACCCCGGAGAGGTCGGTGGTGGCAAAGTAGCGCTGCAGCAGATCGTCAAGTTGCATGACCGGTCCATAGTAGGGTCGGCGCCGAATGCACATCCAGGCAATTCAGATATGGATGACGAAGGGCCCTCAGGCCCCTGGAGAGGTACCCAAGAGGCCGCGACGATCGACGACGGTGATACGGCGCGCCTTGGCATCGATGACAAGCCGTTCGGTTACACCATTGCCCGGAAAGGCGACGACGTAACGCGGACCCAGCGAAAGCATCTGCTCGTTGCGCTTGAACCCGGCGCGGGCACCGAGACGACGATCGAGCGAATAAGTCAGCTGCTGGACTTCGCGGCGTTCGGCCCAGCTGGCGGCCAGGCGATCGGCACCCTTGCCGTCGCCGCCATGGACCAGGAAGAGATCGGGAACCGCATCGCGAACCTTGTCCAGCGTTGCCCAGATATTGTCGGCATAAACGCGCGCGTCCTCGGCGCTCTCGAAGGTCTGACGACCACCGGCAAAGACGATTGGAGTTCCTTCCGGGATCAGGGCATGACGCCGGTTCTCGGCACGCGCGCGGAGGAAATCGCGGGCATCGATCACAGCCGAGGTAAGGTGGCGCGAATGGCTCGTGCGCGAGCCGGAAACGGGCTTCCACGAGGAACCGGTCTCGTCGCGATAGAGTGCTGCCGCAGCCTCGCGCATCTGTTCGAAGGCCAGCATGCTGGCTTCGGCAGCCTGCGCGCGCTCGACCTGCTCTTCCAGATTGCTCGAATGCACTTCGGAGCCATCGGCTGATGCGAGGAGGACCCGGATCTCGTCGCTCGCCCGGTCAAGCTGAGCGGACTTCCGGCTGGCGGCACGGTGAAAGAGATTGACCACGCCCCATGCAATGTCCTCGGCATCGGCCTCCAGGGCCGTGTCGGAAAACATCGCGAAAAGATCGGACCAGACTGCAGCGAGGGTGTGCTCGATCGCGTCCTCGCAGGGAAAGTCGGTTTCGTTGAAGGGAGCTGGCCTGATGCTGAGGCCTGAAAGGTCAAGGCCGCTCAACTGGTCGATGAAGCTGTCGTACATGGGGTGTCTCCTGATCGCGGGGACAAGGAAAGGAGGCACCATTGCCTCGGCCCTGTCCGCCGGAGCCCGATCAGGGCCGGGAGAAGGGGCGTGACGCACCGCGCAGCGGGAAACCTGCGGCCCTAGGCTGGCGCGGGCAACACGGGCCGACGGGCCGCAGGTTGCGGCGCGCCCCGACCGGCCAAGGGCCTCTCCCGGCGGACTGGGACGAGGCAGGATCAGGCCCCGGTGTCACAGGTGGATCGGGAGCGCTCGAAGATCGCTTCGCCATTCGAGAACCGACCGACCATGCGCAGCTCACCGAACAATTCGATGAACCTTGCCGACACCTGGTCGAGCCAGTGCCGTGCCCTCGCCGCTCGTGGGATGTAGAAATCGGCCTCCCAGTACCGGGCATCATCGCGTTCGGCGAGCCAGATCGCCGCGAGCCCGCAATAGGTCGATATGCCGCATTCGGCGAAGGCGTTGCGCAGGAGGATACGGTCCTCGCGGCCGCGCCATCCCTCGAAGCGCTCGAATGAAGGAAAGGTCGCCTTTGTGGTATCGATGACCTCGTCGACAAGGCACTCGTAGGCCCAGTCGACATCGTCGTCTTCGCCGTCATCAAGCAGGCGAAAGGCAACCACGGAGCCGGTTGGATAGCTGACGGAACGTCCCATCGCACTGCTCCTCAGGCTGCATCAGCGAGATCGATGTCGGTCTCGCCTTCGTTAGATTGCTGGCCACCCAGTTCGAGCAACAGGCTTGCCGCTTCCTCGGCCTTTGCTGCAGCCGTCAGGATCGCGCGCTCGTCCGATTTGAGGATCTTGAGCCAGGACGCGATGTAGCTGGCGTGATGGTCGAGATGGGTAACGGGAAGACCCAGTTCTGCCCCGAGAATGGCCGAGGAAAGTTCGGCGATCAGTTCCTCGGCAGCATAGGCGTCGCTTCCGAAGCGGTTCTTGAGATCGCGGTCGAGCCGCGAGGAATGCCCCGTCCAGTGCGACAGCTCGTGCGAGAGCGTCGCGTAATAGTGGTCATAAGCTTCGAATAGCTCGGCCGGCGGCATGGTGACGCGGTCGCGCAGCGGCTCGTAATAGGCCTGGGCGCCATGATGGCGCAGGTCAGCGCCGATCTCGGCGAAAAAGGTATCAAGCCGCTCTTCGCGTCCTTCGGGCTCAAGCGCGGCAACCAATGGTTTGGGGTGATAGAATGTGGGGAGGCCATCGCACTGATCGGCATTGAACACGGCATAGGCCTTGAGCACGCGCCGGTTCTCGGTGTCGGCCTCGCCTTCGGCGTTCTCAACCTCCTTGGTGTAGCTCTTGTAGAAGATTGCGATGGTCGACTTTTCGCCCTTGCGGACCTGACCCCCGAGCGCCTGACATTGGCGATAGGTCATCCAGTAGGGCGATGCGTAGCCGCAGCCATCGGCCACCATCCACAACCAGAAGGTGTTCATGCCGCGATAGGGCGTCCCGCAGGAGCGCAAGGGCCGGGAGACCGGCACACCGCGCCATGGCTTGACCCAGGGCTTAGTGCCCTGTTCGAGCTTTTCGATAATGGCGGCGGTGATGCGCTGGGCTGGCGAAGCAGAGGCAGTGCGGCGGGACTTGGTCATGGGAGTTCTCCTGAACGCCGGGACGGGCATGCCCCGGTTCAGGAAGAGCAAAGCTCCCTCTGCTCTAGCACTTGATGGCGCCTTTGCGCCCAAATTTGGAATGGTCGTGATGAAGGAGGCTGATCCTAACAGCATATGTCGGGGCCTCAGCCTGACGGAAGCACCTCACCCATCAATACTGCGTTCAGTCCTTTCGAACGCCCCTTGGAGGTCCGCCGGCATCTGAGTCCGGTTGTGCTAGCGGTGCCTCAGGAGGCCCAGTGGAAGACGTGTCCGAAGAGCCGACCACCGGATGGTCGTCTTCCGGCAACGCTTCTCTACTTTCACCAGAGACCTCTCCGGTGGCTTCGGCAGCAATTGTTGCTGCGGCCGTCGGAGTATCTTTGAGCGACCCGTCGACATCGTCAATCGTCCAATCAACTGCATAGAAGATTGGGTCGAGCGCGAGCAGGAGCACGAACGCCGCGAATGCGCGGATGAGATGTTCGTGGGTAACCTTGATGCAGGTGACCTTCCGGTTGACTGCGTTTCTCGACCGGCGGGAAGCGAGCAGTGTGCTGCGTGTCAGCCTGCGGAGCGGTTGACGCGTGCTCCAAGCAGCCGCGATCTCTCCTTCCACGACCCGCTCGAAGCCCGAAACCTGCAATGTTCGGAACGCGTGGTATCCCGCAGCCGCCAAGTAGATCGTGGCCACGCTCAGGACGAGCAGTTTCAACCAAGTCGGGGCCGGACCAGCTCGTTCCTCCCAAGTCGCCGCCTGGAACGCGATGATAAGAGGGACCAGCGCCGCGAGAACGGCGAGATAGGTCGTAGCCTTTGTTTCAGCAGTGCGGACCCTAGCGGTCTCGGCATCGGCCACGCGTTGGGCCTCCGCAAGCGCGCGGGCGGGATCGTTGTTGAACTTGGCAGACTCGATGGCGGCGATATCGTTGGCGAGGCCTTCGTTCTGTGCTTTGTTCTCAGCGTCCGACAGAGGCTCGGCATAGGGGAACAGGAAGTCGCGGAGATTCATCGTACCAGGCCCGAAACGATAGCTTCTGCGATCCGAGCGCCGGTGCGTTGCTCAATCCAAGCCCATTGGCCGTTTGGATTAGCCTCGAGGAACCAGAAAGTGCCGTCAGGATCTTCGACGAGATCAATCGCAGAGTACCGCAGATCGAGAGAACGCGTAACTGCGACGCAGGCCTTTTCGACCTCGTGAGGCAGAGTGAAAGCGCGATGCTCCAAGTCCGTCCGCACGCCCTTGCGCCAGTCGACACTTGTTTCTTCGTGCGCCTGCGATTCGATCATGGTCGCGAACACTTGGTCGTCGACGACTATAACGCGCACATCCGCACGCTTGGGTACCTCACTCTGCAGGATCACCGGTGCGCTTTCGATTCCAGTCAGCCCGTTGTCCTGTTCGATTCGCGAGGTGAAAACGACTTTGCCGGCGCCCCCGTCTTCGATGAGTGCATGGCGTAGCGGCTTCGCCACGATTGCACCGTCCGCCAAGAAGTTCTTCGCATGCTCAGCATCGTTTGTAATCAGAGTCCGCGGAACCTGCAGCCCTTCCGCGCGTGCAACGGCAAGCTGTCTTGGTTTGTCCTCAGCTCGCAGTATCGCAAAGGGACAATTGAGCCACCGCCCTTCGAGCGCGTTCCACACGCTCCTTAGTATGGCTGACCATTCCGCCTGCATATAGGCAGCGGTTGACGGCGCATTATGGGGGATTTCCGGCGGAAGGGGGCGGCGGTAATAGGCGCCGGTCACCTCGCTGAGTTCAAGTTCGCGTGTTCGATTGACGAGGCGCATACAGGATGGATCACCGTTCGGCAGTAAGACGCGGTATTCAAGCATGTCCTCAGTGTTGAGCCTGTGGAACACCACGGCCCTACGCTCAAGCTCAAGGGCTATGAAATCCGTAGTCACGTCGCGCCTGTTGGTGGCCAGAAGGACGGTCATCGGGGCCGTTCAGATCAACATTCCAGCTTGGTCGTCAGTCTCTTGCTGGACATCGGTCTTTGTCTGCAGCTCAGGGAGTGCAAGCGATGCATCTTGATCGTCCGCCTCCTGCCTAACCTTGGTCAGCGTAGAGGTCTCCGCCATCGGGGCCAAGCTCTGGTCTTGGTCGTCGGCCTCTTGCTGTACCTCGGTCAATGTCCTTGTCCCTCCGAACGCCATCATGTCATGGTCTTGGTCGTCCGTCTCCTGCCGCACGCGGGTTGTGGTCGACGTCTCTCCCAAGACGCCGCGCGCTTGGTCGTCGTCGTCCGCCTCTACTTGGGTCATGGTCTTAGTGTGGGTCTGGCCTAACATCGTTGCCCCGGCCTCGACGATCGGGATCTCGACGCCCTCGGCCTCGACGACCCACATCTGGCGACGGTCGCTGTAACGACCGCGCAACTCCTCGACTTCCCCACTTCGCTCAGTGGCGAACCCCATTAGGAATGGCTCAGCTCGTCGCGTCAGGGTATTCGTCGTCATTCCTGCTTTCGTTCCCTTCTTGTCAGGTGCTTGTATCGCTCCGCACATGTGGTGGCGATCGTGGTTCTCGTGATCGCTACACCCTTTCTCTAGAAGCCAAAAAAATCAATACAGCGGCACATTTATCTCCTGCTTTTGGCGTCTGATCATCTAGCGGGAGTGGTCATCTATCGAACCGATATCTGACATGAAAGGGCGGCCCGTCCCGATTGGGACGGACCGCCTGCCGAGTGACCTGGACCTGTCAGGAGGGGTCAGGCAGCCTGCTCGGCAATCTCGTCAGTTTCTTCGGCGTTGACCGCCTCGCCTCCTTCGTGGTCGGCCAATTCGACTTCTTCGGAACCGGCAAAACGCATAAATGTCGGCACCCAGGCCTGTGCCCGTTCTTTAATCTCAGCCTCTCCGATGAAGTTGCCGGAGAAGATGCGCTCGGCAGCGCTCGCCAGTTCGGCCTTCTTGGAGGCTGCATAGCGACTGACCAGTTCGGGACCGCCGGCGGCATCGAGCGCCTCGAGCGTGCGGGCCTTAGCCACCCGGTCGAAGTAGTTGTTCGCCGTGGGACGCCACCAATGCGCGGTCTCGATTTCGAGGAGCGAGCCGAGCGCCTCGTGCATCGGCACCGAACGCTCGCCTCCGCAGGACAGGCTGGCAACGAGTGTGCGCGAGACGACATGACCAAGCCATGCCGAGCGCGCCTCGTCGGAAAGTGCCCGGAACCTGGCAAACCGCTCGACATCGCTCTCGCCAGCACGCCAGCTTTCATCGAGCGACCCCGCGAATTTGGCCAGAGCAGCACTCGCCGGCGCATCCTTGGCCTCAAACCCGGTGACCGGGCCGGACGCTACCGATCCGACAAGCGTCGACGCTTTCCTGGCGCGCCAATCATGCCCATCGGCATCGGCAAGCGTGAAGACCATGAAGTCGAGCGCCAGTGCCGGATCGTTGGCCAGATGGATGGCCAGGATATCGCGGCGTTGCATCGCGAGCTCGTCGAGCAGGCGCTGCGACAACGAGCTTCCCGTGGGCTTCGCCGGACCGTTCTCTTCAATGGCCTCGACCACACCTTCGTCAGCGATGACCTCGGTCTCGGTGTAGAATTGTGGGACCAAGGTCGGCTCGCCATTGCGCGAGAGGACGAGGAAGGCACCGGCCTCGGATTTCAGTTCGTCGGCGAGCACTGGCGGCCGGTCATTGAGAGCGCGCATGGCGCGGTCGATCGAGACAAGTTCTTCTTCCGCTTTGGCGACCTCGCTTTCGTCGCTGTCCTCATCTTCGAGGATGGCCGCCGTCCGGTCGTAGTCGGCTTCAAGGTCGCTGAGCTCGCGGGCCTCCTCTTCGGTTAGCGGAGCCGGTTCGCATGGGAGCCGATTGAGGCCTTCGACGAGATCGTGGCTGACATAGTTCCCAAGCGTCGGTCGCACCCAGGCAAGTCCGTGTTCTTCAGCGACCCTTTTCGCAGCATCATCCATCGCTTTTTGGGCAAGGTCTTCGAGCAGCGCGACATCGATCCAGCTTTCGCTGGCTTCGTCGTCGAAGAGTTCACGTTCGATCCGGCCACCTGCAGCGAGGTACGCATCGCGCCCGACCAGAACCGCGCGCGGATCGGAGCCACGAACAGTGGCATCGAGCACCATGCGGCGGATCGTGTCTGGCGTGACCTGGTACCAGGCATCTTGCAGTTCAGCATAGACATGCGCCTGACGCTCGATGTCTGAGATCGCCCCATAGGCCTTTGCCATGTCGAGCGTGATCGCGCCTTCAGCGAGAGCTTCGAAGACACAAGGTGCAAGACCTGCCAGGCGCAGGCGGCCCTCGACGAAACGGACGGTGAGGCCGAAGCGGCGCGCCACGTCTTCCGTGGTAGCCCCTGCCTCAATGATGGAAGCGAAGGCCTGCGCCTCGTCGGCCGGGTTCATCGCTAGACGCTGGAAGTTCTCGGCAAGGCCGGCTTCGCGCACCTCGCTTTCCTCGCCTTCGATGACGAGGCAGGTGACCTCATGGCTTTCGGGCAAGGTGCCCTCTTCGGCCAGCGCCTGCAGCGCGGCGAGACGGCGACCGCCGGCCTCGACTTCGAACTTGCCGCGCTTTCCTTTGCGCACGACAAGGTTCTGCAGCAGACCGCGCGCAGCAATGTCTGCCCGCAGCTGGAGGTCGGCCAGCAGGTCGCTCGACTTGCGGACGTTGCGCGGGCTCGCCGCAAGCTTCTTCAAGGGGATCGACTGGATCATGGGTGTTCTCCTGATGGAATGAAGGCGCAGGTGAGGATCACGAGGCCCAAAAGCCCAAAGGGCTCCCTCCACTCTCATTCTGAGATTGGGGTCTGCCCGAGGGATCAGGCGGCAAGCGCGGGGAGGACCGATGAGGCTCTCGACACCGGGACGAACAGCCGCGTGCGGTAGCGGATGATCTCGGTGAAGCAGCCCTTGCCCTTGTACCAGTCGAGGCGATCGGGCGAGAATCCGGTCAGTTCAAGGCGCTGTTCGCCGCCGACCAGCGATCGCTTGACGGTCAAGGCATCGTGGCTTGCGAGGCCCAGCGGCTTGCCTCTGGCGATGACGAGCTCACCGATCTGGTCCGGCGCCGGACCGGTAACTCCGGAGAGGCCAAAGGTCTCAGCGATCGCAGCGAGATCGATATCGAGCACTTCGCGGCCGATGATCGACTGACCGTCCTCGGCAACGAGCCGGGTGACGCGGACATGATCGCCTGGCAGGCGCTTCCAGACCGGAAGCAACAGTCCGGTGGCGAGATGCACGCGCTCGGTCACCGGTGACTTGGCCGCTTGCTCTTCCTCGGCACGCCAGGCCCTCGTGAATGCGGTGACGCCAATATCTTCCCAGTGGCTTTCAGCGAGTGCCTCGATTGTCCAGTTCGCGGAGTTGAGCGGGCGCAAAAGGCGTCGGCGTTCGATCACTGCCCCGTCGTCGGCGATGAGGCGCCGGGCAGGAACCGACAGCGCGACCTTGCCTGAGCGTGCATTGCGCATCGGGATCGCGTGCGGGCTGCCGATCTCGTGCATCCGCACCAGGCGTTGCAATCGCAGAGGCCTAAGTTGCCTCATCACTTCGAGCGAGACGAGGCGGGTCTCGGCACCGGTCACAGGATCGGTGCGCAAGAGTTCGTCGGCGAGGACTGAGAAGCGATCGATCCTCACGGTTTCCAGTCCCTGGTCGAGCGTTCCGGCCTCGCGCGCGGCTTCTATCCGCGCCTCTACCAGCCCGAGATATTCGTCGAATATGGCGTTCTGGAGCGCAATCGGCAGGGCGAGAATGCGGTTGAGCCAGCGCTGGATCGTCGGGAGATTATCGGTCAGTCCGCCATCGGGGCTTTCAAGCCGGAGGCCGGTGCGTTCGACGAAGTTGCCGAAGGTGGTGGCTTCAAGCTTGCCGTCATAGAGCAGCTGGAACCAGCGGCTGAGCGCGTCGCGCGCATAGTCGCTTTCGAGATTGTCTGCCGGGTCGAACAGGTTCTGACCGCCGGTCTGGCGCTGACCGCGCGTAAGCGCGCCCAGTGCATCAAGCCTGCGCGCAATGGTCGAGATGAAGCGGCGTTCGCCCTTCACGTCGGTGGTGACCGGCCTAAACAGCGGGGCCGAGGCCTGATTGGTGCGGTTCGTGCGACCAAGACCCTGGATGGCGTTGTCGGCGCGCCATCCCGGTTCAAGCAGGAAGTGAACCCGGCGCTGCTGGTTCCTGGCGCCCAAGTCGGCATGATAGGAACGCCCCGTGCCGCCCGCATCCGAGAAAACCAGGATGCGCTTGGTCCCTTCCATGAAGTTTTGGGCTTCGGCGACATTGGCGCTGGGGCTACGCCGTTCGAGGCGCTGCTCACCATCGCGGCCCAGGACAAGCCTGCGGGTCCGGCCCGTCACCTCGGCGACGGCCTCGGTCCCGAAATGCTCGATGATCGCATCGAGCGCTGTCGCGATGGGCGGCAGCGCGCAGAGCTGCTCGATCAGCGCATCGCGCGCGGCGATGGCGCGCGGGCAGAAAACGGGATTGCCCTCCTCGTCGCTCATTGCCTCGGAGCGAAGATTGCCATCCTCGTCGGCGAAGACCTGCATCAATCGTACCGGGAAGCTCTTGGCGAGGTAGTCGATGACATATTCACGCGGGGACAGATCGATATCGAGAGCTTCGCGTTCTTCCACGGTAAGGTCGGCAAGGCGCCGGTCGAGCATGGCCTCGGCGGTCGAGACCAGCTGCACCACAACCGAATGGTCCTCTCCAAGCGCCGCTTCCATCGCGGGGATCAGGCTCGGCAGTTTCATCGAAAGCAAGAGCTGGGCAAAGAAGCGCTGCTTGGTGCCTTCGAAGATCGATAGCGCCGCAGCCTTGGCATTGCGGTTGAGCGTGTCGCCGCTGTCCTCGTCGATCACGCGGGTTGCTTCGAGCGCTGCTTCGAGGTTGCGGTGAATGATCGCCCAGGCATCGGCATAGGCATCATAGATTTTTATCTGCGCTTCGGTCAGGCTGTGTTCGAGGATCTCGTACTCGACCCCGGCGAAGGACAGCGCACGGGCAAGATAGAGGCCCTGGGCCTTGAGATCACGGGCGACGAGCTCCATCGCCGCGACGCCGCCAGCGCGGATTTCGGTCATGAACGCCTCGTGGGTCGGGAAAGCGGTCTCGGGTCCCCACAGGCCAAGGCGGGAAGTGTAACCGAGGTTGGCGATATCCGAAGCGCCAGTGGCAGACGCGTAGAGCACGCGGGCGCGCGGGAGATGGTTCTGCAGCCTGAGGCCCGCCATCCCTTGTTCGGAGCCCTTGACCTTGCCGCGGGCTGAAGAGCCCCCGAGCGCATTGGCCATGGCGTGGGCTTCGTCGAAAGCGATCACGCCATCGTAATCCTCGCCCGCCCAGGCAAGGATCTGGTCAAGGCGCGTATCTTCGGCGCGTCCCGAGCGCAGCGTCGGATAGGTGACGAAGAGAATGCCTTCGGACATCGTCACGCCAGACCCAAGTTTCCAGCGCGAGAGTGGCTGGAGATCGAGCGGCAGCCCGCCGAGCGCTTCCCAGTCGCGGCGTGCGTCTTCGAGCAGCGCCTCGTTCTTGGTGATCCAGATATGACGCCGCTCGCCTGCAAGCCAGCGATCCATGATCACCGCTGCGATCTGCCGCCCCTTGCCCGCACCGGTCCCGTCGCCGAGGAAAAAGCCCTGACGGTAGGCTTGGCCGTCCTCGGACAATTCCAGCGCGGTGGCTTCCTGACTGACTTTGAACTGGCCCGGCAGGTTGCGCGCGAATGCCTGCGCAGCGTAGACCAGTGTCTCGCACTGCGCTTCGGACAGAAGGCCGTCGGCCTGCCAACCTGCGGGAAGGCGCGGGCTAACGTCCGGCTGGGGCGCCGCGACCGAACCCATGGCGACCGATTCCACAAGCGGGGTGGGATGGACCGGCGCATCCTCGAACGCGATACGACTCGGCCGGTAGGGCAGGTAGATGCCGGTCTGTTCGGGTACAGGCGCAGGTTCGGCTAGGACCGAATAGGCAAGATTGGTCGCATTCGCTGTGGCTGCTGGTGTCGCTGCGAAAGGCGCCACAGGACGCACCGGCGCGCGATGCGTTGAGGTCTTGCCAACGAGGCGCACTGGCTTGCTGACTGGGAGGCGATGGAGGCTGGCGGAAATTTGCGCACGTGGCGGAAGCTCGGTAACAAGTTCGCCGAGCGCGATCAGGTCGCATGTATCTCCAGCGATAACTGGCGCGGACGCAGTCGGCACCTTGTCGATCACGACCAGACGAACAGCGATGCCCGTTCCGGTCCGGCGAAACATCTGCTGCAACCGGACATCGAGGAGCAGCGATGCTTCCTCCTGAGCCTCGGCGAAGGAGGAGGCCTCGAAGCCTTCGGGCATGATGGCGACAATCCTCGCTCCAACGGCGGCAGACCGGATCGCGCTTCGCAGGTGGCGCTGGGCTGTATCGCCGTCCTTGCCGCGCTCCTGGCTGCGGGCGAACGGCGGGTTCATCAGCACGACCGATGGTGCAGGACCGCGAAGCAGGTCCGCGATCAGTTCCCCGTCATGCGCGGTGATCGTGGTCGAAGGGAAGATGTGGCCCAGGCCGTCTCGTCTTGCCGGATCGATCTCGTTGAGGACCAATGAGGCGTTCTGGACGCTGCCCCAGAGAGAAAGAGCGCCATTGCCTGCGGACGGTTCGAGGAGCGTGTCTTGCGCAGAGACGGCTGCGGCCTTCGCCATCAGCCAGGCCAGCATCGGCGGGGTCGAGAACTGTTGGAGCTCGACCTGTGCTTCGCTGCGCACGTGCCGCGGCGGCAAGGCAGCCTCGAGCCAGTCGAAACGCGCTTCTGCTTCATGCACGCTTGTCGCCAGATCGATGCGTGAAGATTCCCGTAGCCACAGCATTGCGCCGATCTCGGTCGCGTTGTTGTAGTCATCGATGGTCCAGGCGCTTCCCCAGTCCAGGGCGCCGGTGTCTTTGGCGAACAGGCCGGAAATGTCAGGTCGAGTGAGGTGGCATCCATCCGCAAGTCGCCGGGCAATTTGTTCACCGATTGCGAAAGCGAGCGGAACCGTGCTTGATGTTTGACGGTCTGGGAAAAAGTCTGACTGGAACATGGCAATTCGTCCTCCTGATGAGGGCATCGGGACACGCCCTCTGCCGGATCAGGAAATCGAGAAGCCCTCTCTCCTCTAACGCGCCGCTTTGCGGCGCAGCCATGCTATGAGTTCATCGTTCCAGTCGGTATCGCTTGGATGTGGCTTGCGGACTTGGATCGTCCGCCCTTCCTGCGCGTAGGCTCCGAGGCCACGCGAGGCGGCCAGCTCGCCGCCAGCATCATGATCGACGAACAGATGAAGCTCGGTCACACTCTCGGGAATGCTTACGAGACCGAAACGCTCATTCCCAAGGGTCGCCCAAACGGGAATGCCGGTGAGCGCATAGGCTGACAACGCGCTCTCGATCCCCTCGGCAAGGCCGAGCTTCCCGGAAACCGGAGCAAAAAGACGGACAGCAGCTTCACCGAGCGAGCCAAGCGCGCGCTTTGGCTTGTCGAAGGTGGCCTTGGTTGAAGCCTCGGTGGACAAAAACGTGCGGTGGATCGCGATCGGCCCCTCGTCGAGGCTGACCGCCGCAATCATAGCGGGAAGAAATCGGGTTCGTCCTTTCGGCCCGAGCGGCGTTTGCGGATGAAAGCGAAGAGCTGAAGATGCGGCCAGGATGCCGCGGCTCTCAAGGTAGGCCTTCGCCGGACTGCCACCCAATGGTTCCGCTTCGTGCCAGATCCTCAACGCTGCTGCCGAGGGTTTGCGCACCCTGGTTGGCTCGAGCTGATCCTCGGCCGAAGAACCCGAGAAAAACCTGGCCACCTCGAAACCTTCGCGGGCCAGAGCGGAAAGCACGCTCTGCTGATCGCAGCCCGCAAAACAATGGAAGAGAATAGCCTTTCGGCCGAGCGTCACGCCGAGCGAAGGTGTGCGGTCTTCGTGTGCGGGGCAGCAGGCCATCCCCTTTGTGCCTGACCATTTGCCCCCTCGGCTTTCACAGATCCTTCGGGCGGTGTCCTCGAGCGAATGACGTGACAGGGTTGAATTCGAAACGGGCATACCAGCTCCATAGCCTCACAATTGCCCCCTCCAGAAGACCCCCTCTTCTCTCGGCTAAACTTGCAAAAAACGTTTTCCTACACCCACGCGTTCTATTTATGTTCTCTTGCGGATCGAGGCAAGGTGAAAGGTAATTCAATGCGAATGTCTCTAGTGGCTTGCGGTTGCGGTGCGCTCGCGATTGCGATTTCGGGATCCGCGCGCGCGCAGGAGTTTCAGGTATTCGACCATGACCTCAGCAGAGTTGAGGTTACAACCGACGAAGGGCGCGCTTTCAACCCAACTGCAATCTACTTGGGCAAGCCAGACGGCAGCACAGCTTATATCGATAGAAGCTTCAAGGAAGCCTTGTATGAGCCACTCATCCGGCAAGCTGAAGCGCGATATCAATTGCCGCCTCGACTGCTTCAGGCCCTGATTTGGCAGGAATCGCGGTTCAACCCGATGGCAATCAGTCCGGCTGGCGCCGCTGGGCTCGCTCAACTCATGCCGGGAACGGCAAGAGAACTTGGTGTCAGCAATCGCCACGATCCGGCTGAGAACATCGATGGCGGCGCGCGGTATCTGAAGCAGATGCTAGAGCGCTTCGGTGCGATCCATCTCGCGCTGGCCGCATACAATGCTGGACCCGGCGCTGTGTCGCGAGCCGGCGGGATACCGACAAATCGGGAAACACCTGGATATGTGAAGAGCGTTATCGACCGATGGATGGCATACAGTTCGATATGACTACGAATCGGAAAAGGATCAGCGGACGGCTCGAGCACCTTCCTCGGGGAGCTGTAATTGTAACCGTTGCCGGAGATCATTGGGTTCTCGAAGACTACGAACCCTCAAACGAAGACTTTGGATTTGAGGTTACCGCAGAGGGTATCGTTGTCGGGTTCGACCGCCTTCGCGTCGAATGGCTGGGGCAGGTGCCCGCCTAGGAGCAGGTCACGCGGCTCTCAAAACTGCAATGTTTCGCGCTTTGCCGCCGATGGAATCGAGGAAGTCTGCCCAATCCTGCAGCATTGCACGCCGAGGAGCGAGATATTCGGCAGCATTGTATGCTCCGCGAACTTCGTTCTCTTCGCTGTGTGCCAATTGCAGTTCGACCCAGTCTTCATGATATCTGCGGATCCACATCGGTGGTTCGCCGACCTCGACCAGCTGCTCATTCGCCCAGGTGCTCGCCAGACCCCTGAAGCCGTGAACAGTTTGTCGCCCGTGGTAACCGAGCCGATAGAGGCCATAGATCATCGTATTCTCGGAAAGCGGCATCTTGGGCTTCTGGCCTGGAAAGACGTATTCGCCTTCGGACTTGCTGATCATATCTTGAGCAAGAGAAGCGGCTTGTCGCGACAAAGGCACGATATGCTCGCGGCCCATTTTCATCCGATCAGCGCCAATGCGCCAAACTGGTGAATCTCCGACTAGACCTTCAAACTCGTGCTTCTTGGCGAACCGGAGTTCCTTGGTCCGGACCCATGTAAGAAGAGCAAAGGTCAATGCCGCCCGCGTAATTTCGGATCGTCTCTCACCCTCTTCCTGGTATCGCTCCATCTTGATGATGAGTTCGGGTAGCTGTGCCAGAGGCAGCTTCGCCATATGCTTGACCCGAGGACGTGGCTTCAAAGCCCCCCGAAGATGCGCCGTTGGATCGGAATCGCAAAGTCCGCTGGCAATCGCGAACTGGAATACCTGACCAATACATTGCTTGGCCCGTCGACTGATGTCGAGCGCGCCGCGCTCCTCGATCTTCCGAATGACCTTCAGGACTTCTGGTGGAGTTATCTCATGCATCATGAGCTCGCCTAAGACAGGAAGCACGTCCTGCTCCATCCGCGACCACACGCGCTTCGCATGGGCGGGATTGAGACTACTTGCTCTGTTCTCATGCCACATGGTGGCAATCGCCCTGAAGGTCTTAGCCTCTTCGAAGTCCCGACCCGGTTTGTGAACCATCGGGTCCCTGCCTTCGGCCAGCACACCCTTGGCAGCTCTCTTGAGTTCTCTTGCGGCCGCTATTCCGACTTCGGGGTAGGCACCGAAAGAAAGCAGCTTCTCTTTCCCGTGGTACCGGTATTTCAGCCGCCAGAGCTTCGAGCCGTTCTTTTGCACGAGGAGGAATAATCCCTCCCCATCCGCAAGCTTGTATGGACGCTCAGCCGCCTTCGCTTTTTTGATCTGAATCTCACTCAAGGCCATTGGGGGTATCGCTCCTTTTCGCTACCCCCGGAAAATACCCCCAAAATACCCCCACACCAAATCCGGCTTCAAGCGAATGCATGCGCACGCAGGCGGACGCGAATCACTCACATCATTCTGTTTTAATTGAGTTTTACGGATGCATGCGGAAGCAAGCGAACCCATGCGGATTCGAGATTGGTAGCGGAGGAGGGACTTGAACCCCCGACACGCGGATTATGATTCCGCTGCTCTAACCAGCTGAGCTACTCCGCCCCAAGGGGCTTCGCGTCGAAGCGAGCGCGCCACATAAGTCGCGCGCGCGCGGGGGTCAAGCGAACATGTGTCGCGAATGCTGCTCCCAGGGACCGCCGCGATACCACCAGCTGGCGAGCCCGGTGATCCGCAGCGGGCACGGCTCGAATTCAGCCTGCATTCGCGCCAGCAATGCGCGGGCTGTGGTGCGGTCGACCTTGTTCTGGATCGTGATGTGGGGGCGCCATCCGGCGCTGTCCTGAGGCGTAAGCAGCGGAGCGAAGGCGTCGGCGAGGTCATCGCGTATCGCCTCGAGCTCGGGCGATTCGATTCGGAAGGCAACGCCGCGGCCGATGTCGATCACTCCGCCGATTCGCGCCCGGGGCGGATCGATACCGCGCGTCGCGGCAGAAAGCCGCTGTTTGAGCTCACGACCGAGGCCGGGAGGGAGATGATGAAACAATGTGCAATGCGCGGGCACCAGATTGCGCTCGGGCGGAAAGTGGCGCCGTCGCAGCCCGTCGAGCCAGGCGAAGTCCTCCGGCCCGAACAGCGCCGTCACGATCAGCGGCGCGGGTCCGGCCCCCTCCTCGCTCAAATCTCGACCTGGCTACCCAGCTCGACCACCCGGTTGGTTGGCAGCTTGAAGAATTCCATCGCGCTTTCGGCGTTGCGCAGCATCCAGGCGAATATCTTTTCGCGCCAGACCATCATGCCCGGCTTGGCCGATGGCAGCAGCGTCTGCCGGGCGAGGAAGAAGCTGGTGTCCATCATCTTGAACGGCTCGCCGCAGCTGCGCACCTGCTTGAGCGCGGCGGGCACGTCGGCGTCCTGCATGAATCCGTACCGGATCACCATGCGGTGAAAGCCCTTGCCCAGATCCTCGCTCTGCACCCGTTTCCTGTCGGAAACGAAAGGCGAATCGCTGATCTTGACGGTCAGCAGGATGACGCGCTCGTGCAGTACCTTGTTGTGTTTGAGGTTATGGAGCAGCGCGTGCGGCACGCCTTCGGGTGTCGATGTCATGAACACCGCGGTCCCCGGCACGCGGCTGGCCGAATTTGCGGCGCTTTCGATAAAGATCTTCACCGGCATCGCGCTTTCGCGCAACCGGCCCATCATCAGCTTGCGCCCCTTGGACCAGGTGGTCAGCAGGATGAACACTATCAGCCCGACCAGCAGCGGGAACCAGCCGCCGTCGGGGACCTTGGTCAGGTTCGCGGCGAAATAGGCGCCGTCGACCACGAAGAAGATCGCCAGCAGCGGAATCGCATAGCGCTTCTTCCATCCCCACAGCACGAACAGAACCACTGCCAGCAGACAGGTGTCGATCAGCATCGCGCCGGTGACCGCGATGCCATAGGCCGAAGTCAGGTTCGACGAACTACGGAATGTCAGGACGAGCAGCAGCACCATCGTCATCAGCAGCCAGTTGATCAGCGGGATATAGATCTGACCCGCCGTCGCGGCGCTGGTATGATCGATACGCAGGCGCGGCATGAAACCGAGCTGGATCGCCTGTTGCGTTACAGAGAAGGCGCCCGAAATCACCGCTTGCGACGCGATGATGGCTGCCGCCGTCGCAATGCCGACCAGCGGCAGCTGCAGCGCGGCGGGAGCAAGCATGTAGAAGGGGCTTTCGAGCGCGATCATCCCGTCCCGGATCAGCAGCGCGCCCTGGCCCATATAATTGCACATCAGCGCCGGCAGGACGAAGAACAACCACGAAACCCGGATCGGATTGCGGCCGAAATGGCCCATATCGGCATAGAGCGCTTCGGCGCCGGTCACTGCGAGGACGACCGAACCGAGGGCGAGAAAGGCCGGCAGCGGGTCCTCGACAAAGAACAGCACCGCATAATGCGGCGAGAAGGCAGCGAGGATCTGCGGCGTCTGGAACACGCTCACCACGCCGAGCGTGGCGATGACGAGGAAATAGAGCAGCATCACCGGGCCGAAAAAGGCGCCGACGCGCGCCGTACCGGTCCGCTGGATCGCAAACAGGCCGACCAGGATCATCACCGACAAGGGAATGACCCAGTCGGCGAAGGCGGGCGATGCGACCGAAAGCCCTTCGACTGCGCCCAGCACCGACACGGCCGGCGTGATCATGCTGTCGCCATAGAAAAGCGCGGTGGCGAAGACGCCGAGCAGGATGATGCCGCGCGTCCAGCGCTTTTGCGCAGTGCGCCCCGAAATCAGCGCGAGCAGCGCCAGGCTGCCGCCCTCGCCCTTGTTGTCCGCGCGCATGATGACCGAGACATATTTGAGCGTCACGACGATCATCATCGACCAGAACATCAGGCTGATGACGCCCATGATGTGCAATGTGTCGAGTGCGAGCGGATGATGCCCGTCAAAAGTCTCGCGAAATGCGTAGAGCGGACTGGTGCCGATATCGCCGAACACGACTCCGACTGCGGCGACCGCAAGTTTCCACAGTCCCTGCGCATGCGCATGGCCTTCATGGTCTTCGGTCGTGATCTCGGCAGCCGCCCCGGGCTGGCCCTCGTTCTCGGTCACGGGCGGCGCGATCGGGCCGATTGGAAATACGACTTGGTCATGTGCGACCGGCTTCTTCTCGTCTCGGGACGCGCGGCGTTAGCACGGCCCCTGTTGCACCGCAACGTTCCGAAGATTGACCCGGGAAAAGCACGGAACTGCGTCACTCGCGCGATCCGAACAGCGCATCGGCCTCGCTTCGAGTCGGCACGGATCGCAGAACGAAACTGCTGTTGATGGTCACGACTCCGGGAAGGCGCCCCAGATGCTCACGATGCAACCGCTCATAATCGTCGAGATCGCGACACAGGAGCTTGAGGCGATAATCCTGGCCTCCCGAAACGAGGACGCATTCGACAACGCCGTCGATCTGCCCCACCGCACGCTCGAACTGGGCAAGATCCTCTTCGATCTGCGTGCCCAGCGTGATGTCGACCAGCGCCGTCACCTTGAACCCGAGTCGGCGATGGCCGAGATGCGCGCCATAGCCGAGGAGCTGGCCCGCCGCCTCAAGCGCCTGGATGCGCCGCGTACAGGCCGATTGCGACAGCCCGGCCCGCGTCGCGATGTCGGTGACGGAAGCGCGGGCATCATTTGCCAGCAGCTTCAGGATTTTCCGGTCGATCCGATCTATCTGCATCAATTCGCTGCAATTATCGTCATAAGCGGTAAATCCATGTGTCACAGCCGTTTCGGCGATGCAACTTTGCAAGGACTCGTCCGTTGAATCGCTCTATTTTCGCCCGATTGAACGGAAGGGGAGAGTGGCGATGCGCATCGGTGTTCCGCGGGAAATCAAGAACCACGAATATCGTGTCGGCCTGACTCCCCCGTCGGTTGCCGAACTGGTTGCCGCTGGTCATGAAGTGCTGATGGAATCGGGCGCCGGCGGCGGCATCGATTTCGAGGACGCCGACTATGTCGCGGTAGGCGCGCAGATCCTGCCCGATGCGCCCGCGGTGTTCGCCGCGGCCGACATGATCGTGAAGGTGAAGGAGCCGCAGCCGCAGGAAGTGCCGCTGATCGAGCCGCGCCACACGCTGTTCACCTATCTGCACCTCGCCGCCGAACCGGCGCTTACCGATGGCCTGATCAAGTCGGGGGCGACGTGCATCGCTTATGAAACGGTAACCTCGCCGACGCGCAATCTGCCGCTGCTCAAGCCGATGAGCGAAGTCGCCGGCCGCATGTCGGTGCAGGTCGGCGCGCATTATCTGGAAAAGGAACCCGGCGGGCGCGGCGTGCTGCTCGGCGGCGTGCCGGGAGTGGCGCCGGCGCGCGTTGCGATCCTCGGCGGCGGCGTGGCCGGCATCAACGCCGCGCAGATGGCGACGGGGCTTCGTGCCGACGTGACGATTTACGACATCAACAATGATCGTCTTGCCGAACTCGACATGCATTTCGGCAGCCAGATCAAGACTGCCTATGCCAGTAAGTCCGCCGTCGAAGCCGCTGTGGCGCGCGCGCATCTGGTGATCGGCGCGGTGCTGGTGCCCGGCGCCGCCGCACCCAAGCTGGTGACGCGCGAGATGCTGAAGACGATGAAGCGCGGCAGCGTGCTCGTCGACATCGCGATCGATCAGGGCGGCTGTTTCGAAACCTCGCATCCGACCACGCATGACGATCCGGTCTACGAAATCGACGGCGTGACGCATTATTGCGTGGCGAACATGCCTGGCGCAGTGGCGCGCACTTCTGCGTTCGCTCTCAACAATGCGACTTTGCCCTTTGTGCTGGCGATCGCCAACAAGGGCGCGGCGCAGGCGATGGCCGACGACTCGCATCTCGCCAATGGTCTCAATGTTTCCGAAGGGAAGGTTCGCCACCAGGCAGTCGCCGAAGCACTCAACCTTCCTTTCGAACCCTGGTCGCGCTGATCGTCCCTCAGCGCGCAGAGGTCGGCGGCTCCGGCGCAATCCCCCCCTCGCGCGTCGGAGCTGCCGCACCCGTTTCCGGGTCGACACCCGCCTGGGCCAGCAGCCGGTCGAGCAGCATCAGCCGCTGGGCGATATCCTCGCGGTAGTTCGCCCCCTCGGGCGTCAGCTCGAGCGCTTTCGCCCACCAGCGGCGGGCCTCGACGAAATCACTGGCACGGATATGCGCCAGCCCCAGGAAGAAGACCGGGCCGGGATGATCGGGCCACAGCGCCAGCGCTTTTTCGAACGCCAGCCGGGCGGGTGGCGTGATTGCGCCGTCATGCTGCGCCATCGTGAGGCCCAGCCATGCCCAGAGCGAGCCGTTTCTCGGGCTGTTGTGCACCGCGCCCAGCATCACCTGCACCGCGCGGCCCGACTTGCCCGCGCGCATCATCGCATCGGAGGCGATGAAATAGGGACGCTCGGCAGTGAGTTCGCCGAACAGCTTGTTGCGCAGTTCGACCAGCCCGGGGTCGACCGGCTGACGAACGGGTTCGGTCGACACCGGCGCGCCGGATAGACCCGGGCTGCCCTGCCAGGCATAGCCTGCGGCACCGAAGACCAGTGCCGCTAACAGGAACGTGCCGAGCTTCGCCGGAAACCGCATCAGCCAGAGAATCCCGATCACGGCCAGCGCGAGGCCCATAAGAATCAACCAGCCCGTCATTGCCCGCTCCCTCGCCGAAAGCTGCGCCGAGCGACCACGACGCCGAAAACGAGCAGCAGGACCGGTGCGATCCAGAGTGGCGCCGTGACCCAGCTCAGCGGCGGATCATAGGTCACATAATCGCCATAGCGCGCGATCAGCCATTCACGGATATCGTCCGCGCTTTCGCCGGCGGCGATCCGCTCACGCACCAGCGCGCGCATGTCACCGGCCATTTCGGCATCGCTGTCGGCAATCGACTGGCCCTGGCAAACCAGGCAACGCAGTTCTTCCATCAATTCCTGCGCCTGCGCCTCGGCCTGCGGATCTTCCAGCTGGGTATAGGCAAGCGGCGCCGGCGGCCGGTTCGACTGGGCGAAGGAGAGCGCCGGCACCATCAGCAACAGCGCGACGACAAGAGCACGAAGAGCCGTCATTCGGCCGCCTCCAGCGCCTTGCGAAGTTCATCCATGTCCTGCGACCCGATATAGCCGATATGCTGCTTCACGATCCTGCCCTGCCCGTCGATCACATAGGTTTCGGGCACGCCGGAGGCGCCGAGCGCGATACTGACCTGGCTCGTCCGGTCATCGCCGATGGCAGTATAAGGATCGCCATTCTCGTTCAGGAAGCGGCGCATTTCCTCGGGCGTATCGCGCACGGCGACTCCGTAGATGGGAACGCCCTCCTCCTTCAGCTTCATCAGTTGCGGCGCTTCGGCGATGCAGGGCACGCACCAGCTGGCGAACAGGTTGAGCAGGATCGGCTCGCCCGTCGCCAGCGCATCGGAATCGATGCCCGGACGCCCTTCGAACAGCGGGTCGATCTTGAGCAGCGGCACCGGCTGGCCGATCAGCGCCGAGCGGACGGCACGCTCACCGGGACTGACGATGCCGCGAATAGCGACGCCCAGCAGCAGCAGGAAAGCCGCCAGCGGCAACCAGATGAGCAGGCGTCTCATTCGTCATCCTCTTCGGCCTGACGCTTGCGGCGCTCGCGCCACAGGCGCCCCACCAGCGACAGCACGCCGCCCAGCGCGATCAAACCACCCCCGCCCCAGATCAGCGTGACAAAGGGCTTCCACCACAGCCGAAGCTGCCAGCGGCCCTGGTCGCTGCCATTGCCGAGCACGGCGTAGAGCTGGCCGTCCCAGCGCGTGGCGATCGCCGCTTCGCTGGTCGATGTTACCGGATTCGAGAAATAGCGTTGCTGCGGGCGTAGCAGGAACACCGCGCCTTCGCCCCGCCGAGCCTCCAGCCGGGCTTCGAGCGCCGACCAGTTGGGGCCGACCGTGGGGCCGACATCGGCGAGCGTGACGCGATACGGCCCGACTTCGAGCGATTCGCCGATCGGGATCGCGGCCAGCCGCTCTTTGGTGAAACCGCTGTCCGCCGCCATGCCGGCGATCGAGACAGCGACACCCAGATGCGCAATGGCCATGCCCCAGATGTGCAGCGGCGTGCGGCGCAGATTGCGGCCCACCAACGGCAGCAGACTGCCGACCGCCAGTCCCGCGGCGAAGATCAGGCCCAGAATCGGATACAGGCCGGCGTCCCGCGCGAACAGGAACAGCAGCATCGCTGCGGCAATGCTCGCTGCGAACGGCATCAGCATCCGCCTGCCCAGCGCGCGCCATGTGTCGCGCCGCCAGCGCAGCAGCGGGCCGGCCACCGTGACTACAACGAGTGCCAGCGCAACCGGCACCGTCACTTTGTTGAAGAAAGGCGCGCCGATCGAAAGCTGCTCGCCCATCGCCTGCGCCACCAGCGGATAAAGCGTGCCGATCAGCACCACGCCAAGAATCACGCTGAGCAGCAGATTGTTGATCACCAGCGCGCCTTCGCGACTGACGAATTCGAACGTCGCCCCCTGTTTCACCGTCCCCACGCGGGTCGCGAAGAGCAGCAGCGCGCCGCCGATATAAAGGCCGAGCAGGATCAGGATGAAGCTGCCGCGCAGCGGATCGACTGCAAAGGCGTGCACACTGGTCAGGATACCCGAGCGGACAAGGAATGTGCCGACCATCGACATCGAGAAAGCGACCACAGCGAGCATCAGCGTCCAGGCCCTCAGCCCGTCGCGCGTCGCCAGCACCGTTACCGAATGCAGCAGCGCGGTCGCCGCCAGCCAGGGCATCAGCGAGGCGTTCTCCACCGGATCCCAGAACCACCAGCCGCCCCAGCCGAGTTCATAATAGGCCCAGTAGCTGCCCGCCGTGATGCCGATGGTGAGGAATATCCACGCCGCCAGCACCCAGGGGCGCATCGCGCGCGCGAAGGCCGGACCGACATCGCGCACCAGCAGGGCGCCGACCGCGAAGGAAAAGGCGACCGACAGCCCGACATAGCCGAAATAAAGCGTGGGCGGATGGAAGGCGAGACCGGGATCCTGCAACAGCGGGTTGAGCCCCTGCCCGTCTGCGGGGGCGGGGTTGATCCGCGCGAACGGATTGGAGGCGAAGAGCAGAAAGGCATAGAAGCCCATGCCGATCAGCGCCTGTGCGCCAAGCGTCGCGGCAAGCGTACGCTCCTCGAGCCTCCGTTCGAAAAGCGCGACCGCCGCGCCCGCGACGGCAAGAACCGTCACCCACAGCAGCATCGAGCCTTCGTGATTCCCCCATGCGCCGGACAGCTTGTAAAGCATGGGCTTGAGCGAATGGCTGTTGTCGACAACCAGCAGCACCGACATGTCCGACCGGGCGAAGACCCAGATCAGCATTGCGAATGCAGTCGCCGCCAGGACACCCTGGGCCAGCGCCACCCCGCGCGTCGCACGCAGATACAGCGGAGAATCCGCCCCGCCCGAGGCGCCTGCCCAGGCCATGCCGATCTGGAAAAGCGCCATCGCCGCGGCGAGCCACAGCGCCGCAAGCCCTGCTTCGGCGATCATTGGTCCAGCGTCTCGCTCTTGTGCATCGCGCCCGCCACTTCGGGCGGCATGTAGCGCTCGTCATGCTTGGCGAGCAGATTGGTCGCGGTGAAGCTGCCGTCGGCGTTGAAATGGCCTTCGGCGACCACGCCCGAATCTTCCTTGAACAGATCGGGGACGACACCGGTAAAGGTCACCGGCACGCTTTCCTTGCCGTCAGTAACCACGAAATCAATGGTCACGCCATCGGCTGCACGCTGGATCGATCCGGCAGCGACCATGCCGCCCAGCCGAACCGCGCGACCCGTTTCGGGGGGCGCTTCCTTCGCATCGGCAGGGGCATAGAAAAAGGCCGCTTCATCGCGCAGGCCCGAAAGCGCAAGGCCACCAGCGCCGACCACGGCCACCATCGCCAGCGCGGCGAGGACCATGCGTTGATGCTTGGGCTTCATGGACGTTTCCTCAATGCGTCGGCGGCAGCTTCTGCTTTGCGCATGGCGCGCCAGCTCAGCAGCGCAAGCGCCGCGGCGCCCGCGAAGGTGATGACATAGGCAGCGGTGATGAAGGCCCAGTGGTTCATGGTTGCGCCATCCGCTTCAAACGCGCCTCGACCTTCGCCTGCGCCAGCAGCGCACGCATCCGCATCAGCGCGATGCCGGCGAAAAAGAAGCTGAAGCCGAAAAGTGTGAACCAGAGCGGCCAGATCATCGATCCGTCGATGCTCGATCCGGTCAGGCCGATGCTCTGCCCCTGATGGAGCGTATTCCACCAAACCACCGAATAGCGGATGATCGGCAGCAGCACGGTGCCCGCCACGCCGAACAGCGCCGGCACGCGCCCGTCGCCGCCGCGATCGGCATCGGCCCGCGCGAGCGCGACATAGGCGAGATAGACGAAGAAGAGCAGCAGCATGCTGGTCAACCGCCCATCCCATTCCCACCAGGTTCCCCAGGTCGGGCGCCCCCAGATCGATCCGGTGATCAGGCAAAGCGCCGCGAACAATGCACCGGCCGGCGCCACCGCGCGCGCGGCGACGCTCGCCAGCGGATGGCGCCAGACCAGGAACGCCAGGCTCGATGCGGCCACCGCGCCCCACCCCGCCATGCCGAGCCAGGCCGCGGGAACGTGGATATACAGGATGCGCACACTTTCACCCTGCAGATAATCAGGCGGCGTCAGCGTCAGCCCCGCCCATGCACCAAACAGGGCAAGCACCACCCCAACCCAGAAGAACAGGGGAGTCAGTGGCCGCGCGAGCTTCAAAAAGCGCGTGGGATTGGCGAGGGCATGAAACATTTGCGCGCGCTCTACCTAGCTTCGCGAAGAGAATCCACTTGAGGATTATCCGCATCGCCGAGCGTAACGACCTGACTCGCGGAAAGGACAGCTTCCGCAGAATTCCCGAGCCTCCCGGCAAAGCACGATTAATTGATAGGGCGCATGCCGGATTCACTTTGTTCGGCCATGTCTCGGCAAGGGTTGGGCACCATCCTCTCCCCGGGGTAAGGGCAAGGCACATGGATGAAGAAATCCGCCTCGAACGGCGGCAACAAGCGCGTTTCGCGCTGAAAGCAGCGGTTTCGCTGCGACTCCCGGGTCAGGTGCGCGAGCCGGGCAAACTACTGGACCTGTCCACCGGAGGGTGCAGGCTGATGGCGCGAACGCAACTCGTCGCCGGATCCAGCCTGTGGCTGATGGTCGGCCATTTGCCGCCTCGCTATTGCCATACGGCATGGGCCGCCGGGCCGTTCGCGGGCATCCGCTTCGCCGTGCCGCTCGACGACGTGCAGGTTGCCGAGATGATCGAAATGCACGGCGCGCTGAGTGAGCGCGATGCCGAGGAACTGCACCGGCTCTCCGAACAATGTCGCCGAGTCGCCGCAGCGCAGCGCAGCGCCGACGAAGCGGGCAGCCAGATCGCAGCGCTCGGCGCCGATTGCCAGAATGCCGCGCTGGCGTTCGAAAATGCCGTACGCCAGCAACGAGTCGAAATGCTGCTGAGCCGTCTCTCAACCGCGCCGGAAACCGATTCTGCCTAGGCCTCAGCCGCGGCCGATCAACCGCTGCGCAATACGATCGGCGACTTCGCTTTCGGGATCGCCGCTGCGCTCGCTCTCCTCCCACACCTGTTCGAGCCGCTCGGGGATCTTCGCGATCCGCGCTTCGACTTCGGCGCGGTCGCCCTGCCCCAGATATTCCAGCCCGACATTGATGATGCCCCCGGCGTTGATCACGTAATCGGGCGCATAGAGGATGCCGCGTGCGTGCAGCCGCGGCCCATCGAGCCGCGTTGCGAGCTGGTTGTTCGCGCCGCCCGCCACCACCTTGCACTGAAGCTGCGGGATGCTCGATTCGGTCAGGATCGCGCCGAGTGCATTGGGACTGAAGATATCGGCCGGCAGCGCCAGGATTTCGTCGGCAGGCACCGTGTCGGCACCCAGCTCGGCTGCCAGGGCAGCAGCCTTGTCGGCATTGACGTCGGCCAGGGTCAGCTTCGCGCCGTCCTTCGCCAGCCGCCGGACGAGCCCGCTACCGACACTGCCGACACCCTGAACCGCGACATGCACGCCAGCCATCGAATCGACGCCGAGCGCGCGCTTCGCTGCAGCCCTGACGCCCAGATAGATGCCCAGCGCGGTCGAGGGGCCGGGATCCCCCCCTGCGCTGCCTTCCGCAACCGGCAGGCCGGAAACATAGCGCGTCTGGCTGGCGATCACCTTCATTCGCGCTTCGGACATGCCGACATCTTCGGCTGTCACATAACGCCCACCCAGCGATTCCACCGCGCGGCCGAACGCTTCGAGCTGCGCGGTGCTGATCGTATCGTGCGGCCTGGGTGCGAGCACGACGCCCTTGCCGCCGCCGATCGGCAGCCCGGCCATCGCGTTCTTGTAGCTCATCCCGCGCGAAAGGCGCAGCGCATCGGTGATCGCCGCGCTGCTATCGGCATAATACCAGTAGCGCACGCCGCCCGCCGCGGGGCCGAGGGCGGTCGAGTGCACCGCGATTACCGCGCGCAGTCCCGAAACGGGGTCTGTGAAGAGGTGGACGCCCTCATGGTCGTCGAAATCGGGAAAGCCCCAGTCCGGCACGCCTTACACTCCCAGCCTTCGATCCGCAGGCTCGGCCTCGCCTTTCGGATCGGAAACGGATCGGGAAACGGGGCCGGCACAGACCGTAATAATGGGGCGACCGATGGGACTTGAACCCACGACCCCCGGTACCACAAACCGGTGCTCTAACCAACTGAGCTACGATCGCCGCGAAGGTTGCGCGCTTAGCCGGAGCGAAGCGCGAGCGCAAGCATGGTCTGCACCGTATTTCCCGCAAATCTATCCAGTGACGGTGCTGGTCGTCTCACGCGAGATGCGGACGGCTTCCGCCGCCGGGATCGTACCGTCGCGGACCATCGCGCGCGCCGCGGTGCCGAGGCTCGGGCCAGTCAGGCTGGCATGGCGGGTAAGCAGCACTTCGTCTGCGCCGGCATCGATCAGTCGCGCCATCGCCGAATCGATTTCGATCCAGCTGAAGACGCCCGTGCGCCCGGCATATCCTGTACCGTCGCAATGCTCGCATCCGCCGGGCGCGAACACGACCGAACCCGAATCGAATCCCAGCAGCGCCGATTCGGATCCCGTGGCCTGCTGCGGTACGCGGCAATGCCGGCACAATCTGCGCACCAGCCGCTGCGAAACCACCGCGCGGAGATTGGCGGCGAGCTGGAACCGGTCGATGCGCCCCGACGCGATTCGCGCAATCGCCGCCACGGCATTGGGAGCGCCGGTCCCTGCCAGCACCAGCCGCCCCTCGCCTGCCGCGCGGATGGCAAGTGCAACTTGACCGGGCATAGTCAGCGATTCGAGCAGCAGCACATCGGGGTCGCGATCGATCTGCCGGCGAATGGCGGCAAGCGCCTCCTCACTCTCGGGCGGACCGGCCGGCGGCGGCGATCGCAGCACCCGGCTCATCCCGCGCGCGGCCAGCTGCCCTGCTGCGTCGAGCGATGTGGAAACCCCGGCACCTTCCGCGCCGGTGAACACCACCAGTCCCTGCCCACGCCGCGCAAAGCGTTCGAGCATCCCGACCAGCGCCGGAGGCATGCCGAGCCTCCGCAGCGGGCCGAGCCTGTTCTCGTCGGGCGAAAGCGCGATCAGCAACGGTGCACCATCGGCGAGTTCCGGCTCGCTCAGGGAAAATCCAATCTGCAACTCCGGGTGAGCGACATATTGCCGTGCGTCATCGAGCAGTCGGTCGGCTTCGGAACATCGCAGAGTCGTCAGTTCGCGCAACGCCCCCGAAATGCGGGCGCGCACCGAATAGCCCCCGCCCGGCATCGGTTCGCAATGCAATGTGCTGGCGCCCAGCGCGCGGGCGCGTTCGATCAATGCATCCAGCACCGCCGTCGTCGCTCCCGGTTCCGTCCGGTCCGATTGCCCATCCGTGGTTGCCAGCAAAGCGCTTCCGCCCCTCCGGTTGTCATCCTGCTCCTGGAGACCGCCCCTAAGAAAGTCAGGTGACAGTTGCATTGCGCTTTTGTGACCACGGACGATCCTGCCGCCAGGCGCTGGCGATTCGCCCTGCTATTTGGCAAAAGCAACTTCATGTTGACCGAAGCGCCTTATTCCGCGGCTCGCCGTTTCGGATCCGGGCAACCGCAGGAACCTGTCGTCGCGCACCTTGCCGAACGGCCCGGCATTCAGCGCGCGCCGTCACCCAAGCTCACCCTGTTTGTCGCCAAGCGTTTTCTCGATCCCGGCCTTTGCGCGCAGGTGATGGAGCGGATCGATGCACAGCGTCGCCCCTCGACCATCTCCGATCACAATGGCGACTATGCGTTTCGAACCAGCGAGACCTGCGATCTCGACGAAGCCGATCCGCTGGTGGCGCAGGTCGATCGGCTGATCTGCGACTTCACCGGGCTCGATCCCGTTCATGGCGAGCCGATCCAGGGCCAGCGCTATGCCGTGGGACAGGAGTTCAAGGCGCATACCGATTATTTCGAGCCCAGCGGCGAAGGCTATGAACGCTATTGCAGCGTCGCCGGACAGCGCACCTGGACGGTGATGATCTATCTGAACGAGCCCGAAGCAGGCGGCGCGACGCGGTTCAAGGCGATCAACAAGATCATGCAACCGGAAACCGGCAAGCTGCTCGCCTGGAGCAATTTGCGGGCCGACGGTTCGCCGAACCCGGCGACGATTCATCACGCGATGAAGGTACGTGCGGGCACCAAATATGTGATCACGAAATGGTTTCGCGAACGCCCCTGGGGCTGAAGCGCCGTCGCCGGCGCTAACCAGCGGCGGCGCGGTGCGAACCCTCACGGCATTGCCGGATCGCGAAGGCGGCGGCTGCGCATGCGCGCGACCGCCGCCCATTTTCCCAAACCGGCCGGCCGTACGGGACCGGCCTTTCGGATCAGAAAGTGATGCTCAGCCCCAGCGAGCCGCTCGTTCCAACCTCATAGAGGTTGTAGTAGATGCGATTGTCCCCGCTTTCCTGATACTCCTTGTAGTCGGTGCCCAGGATGTTGCGGACCTCCAGCTTCAGCTCGGCTTCGATGCCGCCCAGGTAAATGCCCTGGCGCGCCACGAAGTCGAGGCGAACGCCCGGATATTCGTAGATGTCCGGCTGGCCGAACGGGGCACGGCTGGTCACACGCTTGCTGGCATAGGAAAGCAGGAACGTCTGCGCCGACAGGCTGTCCTCATCCTCGAGTCCCAGCTGCACATTGACGAGATGGTCCGACTGGCCGGTCAACGGCACGCCGTCGCGGAAGACGTTGAGCGCCGGCTGCGTGCCCGATGTGTAGATCTCGACCGTGTCGCCGCTGCCCACCTTCAGTTCCGAGTGGGTGTAGGTGTAGTTGGCGATCGCGACGATCCGCCGCGAGCCGAAGGCGTCGAAATATTTCTGCGCTTCGAGTTCCGCACCGTAGAGATTGGCCTCGGGTGCGTTGGCAAAGCTGGTTTCGGTCACGTTGTCGGTGAAGCCGGTATAGGTTTCGATCGGATTGTCGATCCGCTTGAAGAAACCGGCGGCCGAGACGCGCTGGTCGCGCCCGGTATACCATTCCACACGCGCTTCAGCGTTGTAGAGCTGGCTGTCCTGAAGCGACGGATTACCACGATAGAGCCGGTTTGATTCCGGGTCATAATATTGCTGGAAAAGCAATTCGCGGAACTGCGGACGCGCGATCGTCTTCGAACCGCTGACGCGCAATTGCATATTGTCGGCGAATTCCCAGGTCAGCGTCGCGGCGGGCAGCCAATATTCGTTCTGAAGCGAAGTCGAGGCGCCCGAATTGGACGGCACGGTGAACACTTCGATCGGATTGACCGTCTGGCGCGCCGTCTCGTAGCGGACGCCGCCGTTGAGCGACAATCCCATAGCCAGTTCCGCGTTGAACTGGAAATAGCCTGCGTCGGTACGCAGCTTCGCCTCGAACGCCGGATCACTTTCGGTCGTTTCGATCAGGTTGATGTTGTAATAATCGATGATCGCATCGCCCAGCAGCAGATCGGGGCGCAGCACGGCAGGCGGGAAATTCTGCCCGTTGTTCGGCGCGACGAACTGGAATTCACGGCGGCTCGACGTACGTTCGGTATCCGCGAAGGCATAGCCCGCCGAAACCGTGATTGACGGAGTCAGTTCGGCGCTGACGTCGACGCCGCCCGACCAGAGATCCTCGTCGAGGTTCGAAAAGGCGATCGACGCCGACCCGTTCTGGCCGTTGTTCAGACGGTTGATGAACAGATCGCCATAGGGATCGTTCGCGCGGTTGCTGCGATAATATTCGAAGCTGATCTCGTCCGGGGCCTCACGCTGCGAATTGGCATAGCCGAGACGCCAGTCAACCGAGAGGCCGTCACCGGGCGATTTGAACTCGCCTACGATCTGGCTGTCGATGAGCTGACGTTCGAACCAGGCCGTGTCCTGCTGCATGAAGGTGGCGCCCGACGCCGAAGTGGCGCGGGTGCCGACACCCAGACGCGCCTGCTTGAGCGTGTCGCGGATATAGAGGTTGGTCCAGCGGATACGGTGTTCGCCGAATTCCAGACCGAAACCGAGCATCCCGTCGACGACGACATGTTCGTCGGTGATCACCCGGTCGAAATCCAGTTCCTTGAGCGAAAGGTCAGCCGAGGCCGGCGACTGCTGCGTGGTCTGGCGGGTGCGGAACTTGTTGCTGTACCCGGCGGTGGCGATGATCCCCAGGCGGGCATCGCTGCCGATATCGATAGCGGTGCCTGTGGTCAGTCCGGCGCTCCAGTTGGGCGCCATGTTCTTGTTGGTCTGCAACACCGAATTGTTGCCGGTGATCAATTGCTCGGCGATTGCCTCGCGCTGGTCCTGCGAAAGGTCGCTGATGCGGTTGCCGCTGTCGAAGAAGGACTGCAGCGCGGGAGGAATGTCGCGCACGCCGTTGTCGAATCCGGTCCAGTCCTGTTCGCTGCCGCGATAGACATAGCCGAGATTGCCGGTGGTGAAGGTGTCGCCGCCGATGCTGCCGCTAACGGTGACGAACGTTTCTTCGGGGACGGACTTGGTCGTCAGGTTGATCACGCCGCCGCCGAATTCGCCGGGATAGTTGACCGAATAGGTCTTCTGCACCAGCGACGAGGAAATCACGTTGGTCGGGAAGATGTCGAGGGGAACGACACGCTTGAGCGGTTCGGGGCTGGGCAACGGCGAACCGTTGAGCAGCGCGAGCGAATAACGGTCGCCCAGGCCGCGGACATAGACGAAGCCGTTGCCGACGACGCTGAGGCCCGTCACGCGCGACAGCGCGCCGGCAATGTCGCCTTCACCGGTACGGGCAATGTCTTCGGCCGACAGCAGCGATACGACTTCCGCCGTGTCCTGCTCGATATTGAAGGCCCCCGTCCGCACCACGATTTCGCCACCGGGGACGGAAACGTCAGGCGATTCATACTCCTGATCCTGCGGCGCTTGCGCCGTGTCCGATACTTCCTGTCCGGCTGCGTCCTGGGCATGCGCCACTGCAGGCGCCACCAGCGCAGTCGTGAACATCAAAACATGTGCGAGCCGCAGCGGCTTCTTCATCGCCTTACCCCCTTGAATTCAAAATATGAGGCGGGGCGCCGCCCGATGGCGCCGCCCCGCCCTGTGGCGTCGAGAGGCGCCTTAGCTCGTCGGAAGCGAGGTGCAGTCGCTCGAACCGGCAAAGGCCAGCGTCGAGCTATTGCAGGTCCAGCCCTGCCACCAGGTGTCGTTCGCATCCTCGACCGCGCCGATATAGTCGGTATCGGTCCAGAAGATGCCGACCGTGGTCAGGTCGAACGCCGTGACGCCGGCTTCGTTCGAACCGTTGACGAACATGTCGGTCAGCGAGGTCGTGAAGTCGTCGTCGTTGTTGGTGCCCGCGTTGAACACCGTTTCGACATCGGCGGCGGTCACGCCGCTGTTGCCGGCGAAGGTCGGCGTACCGCAGTCCATCACGACCGACTCGAATTCGGGCGGGCCGTTTTCGTCGATCGCGGCGTTGGCGGCGGCGATGGTCTGCGTGCGGCTGAGACGCAGGCAGGTGTAGTTGGGGCTGGAGACGACACCGTTGGCCATCGAATAGTCCGCGCCACCGCGGATATACATGGCGGCAAGGTCGCTACCGACATTCGAACGCTGCAGGAAGGTGAAGTTCGCCACCTGCGTGTGCTGACGCGGCAGATCGCCGTCGACCGAGTTGTCCGAGTCGGCTTCGAGCATCGTGTCGCCCACGCCGTTACGCTGCGCCGCGATGACGAACTGGAGCTGCGCCTTGACGCCGGTGTCGGTGTCGAGATTGTCGTCTTCCGCGCCGACGGCGACGAAATACTTCATGTTGACGCGCCCGCCGAACATTTCGACCGCGTCGTCCGAGCTGTTGAACGACATGATGTGGTCGAGCGTCGTGCCGGTTCCGATGCCTTCGGTCGTCAGCGACTGAAGCTCGTTGTTCGCCGAAAGGACATAGCCCGAGTAGCGGATCTGCACATACTGCATCGTCCCGCTGCTGTCGGCGGTGTTGGCGCCGCCATAGACGGCCGGATCAACCGCGCCTTCGGTCTGGCGCTCGCAGGCCGCGGTGCCAGGGGTCGCGCCCGGCGTGACGGTGCAGTCGGTGATCGGCGCACGGCCCATCAGAACGACACCGCCCCACTGGCCCGACGAGCTGTCGGTGTTGAGGCCCAGCACGTTGTCGCGGCTGGTGAAGATGATCGGGTCGGTGGGCGTGCCGACGGCATCGATGGCATTGCCGCGGTTGACCGCGAGCCACGAAACACCGGTGCCGCCGAAGATGATCACCCCCGGTTCGATCGACAGGGTCACGTCGGTTCCGGTCGACGTCGCGCCCTGGTCGGTACCGACGTCAACGCGGCCGCCGAGGCGATACAGCAGGCCGTCGATCTGCGGCAGGTTGATCGAGGTGTTGATACGGTCCGGCAGCGTGCAGACACGATATTCACCGGTCGGGCCGGTGATCGTGCCGTCGTCGGTCAGGCCCTGCGGATCCGCGATCGTCGGGCAGCCCGTGGCGGGCGTGACGAGCGACGCGGTCGGCGTGGGCGTCGGCGTGGGGGTCGGCGTCGGGGCCGGGTTGTTGATGATAACGTTGCCGCCCGTGCCCGGCGAGGCAATGTCGCTCGCGCCGTCGCACGCCGAAAGGGCGGCGCCCGCGCAGGTGGTCATCAGAATAAGGCTGAGGCGTTTGATGCTGGCCATAATATCTCCGTTCCGAGTCGAGGCCGACTGGCTGAAAAGACGCATTCGGTCGGATCGACTCGGATGCCCCCGGCCGATCACAGAAGTGGCGCCTAGGAGTGCTGGATGACGCCGCAGTGCGGCTTCGGCGTCGGTTCGGAGACTCTTTGGTGACGGTGATGTTACAATGTTCGATGCGAAGGCAGATTCGAGCCATTTTGCCTCAGAATCCTGCACCGATCCCCGATCGTAAAATTAACGAAACGGACAGCATTCGCTCGAGTCACGTGGCCTCTCGGCAACACCTGCTACGTTTGGCGGGTGCGCGGGCCGGGCAGACGCGCCAGAGGGGCTGCGATAGCAGGCGATTTTTGTGCCGCCGGGAGTTCGGGCGGCATTCTGCATTCCGGTATGCCGGGAAATCCGCCGTGGCGCGCGTGCGCAGCATCGATGCGTTACGGCGCAGCCCGGTCGGGCAAACGGACGCAGGATCACAGCGAAACAAGCGCGGGCATTGAAAGCGGCGGGAGCAGCGGCGCAGGCGAACAGCCGCGCGGCGGGCGGGCGGCCCTGACATTTCGCTTCGATCAGCGAAATATCAGGGCGATCCGGCCTTGTGCGATGGTGGGCGCGGCTGGGATTGAACCAGCGACCCCTGCGGTGTGAACACAGTGCTCTACCACTGAGCTACGCGCCCGAAACCATCACGAAACAGCGCCTCGCGCTGCGGGAGGCGTGCCTCTAGGCAAGCAACCGGGGCTTGTCCAGCCCCCGTTGCATGCAGATTAGTTGACGGCGTCCTTCAGGCCCTTGCCGGCCTTGAACTTGGGCTGATTCGACGCCTTGATCGTCATTTCTTCGCCGGTGCGCGGATTGCGGCCAACCGAAGCCTTGCGCTGGCTTACCGAAAACGTGCCGAAGCCGACCAGGCGGACTTCGTCACCCTTTTTCAGCGCCGACGAGATCGAATCGAACACGGCCTCAACGGCCTTGCTCGCATCGCCCTTGCTCAGGCTGGCGGTATCGGCAACCAATCCGATCAGTTCTTGCTTGTTCATTCGCTGGGAACCCCCTGTACTGAGTTACTGAAATCGTTGGAATCGACGAAAGCCGATATGACAGTAAGGCCGCTGACGTCCGCACTGTCAAAGGAAATCATGACGCAATTCCGCCATAAATGACGAATCCGTGACGAACTTTCGCCGGAAGGGGCCGCCTTAGCCGAGTCCGTGCGAAACTCAATGCGGTAATGTGTCGCCAAAGCCGGAAACACCGGCCGGCGGCTGCGCCGCGAGTTCATCCGCATCGGACCAGTCGATCGCCGTCAGCGAATCGGTGAGCGCGAGACGCAGAACCTCATCGACATGGCCGACCGGGATGATCTCCAGCCCTTCCTTGATGTTGGCCGGAATCTCCGCGAGATCCTTTTCGTTCTCGGTCGGGATCAGCACCGTCTTGATGCCGCCGCGCAGCGCCGCGAGCAGCTTCTCCTTCAAGCCGCCGATCGGCAGCACGCGGCCGCGCAGCGTCACCTCGCCGGTCATCGCCACGTCCTTGCGCACCGAAACGCCGGTCAGCGTCGACACGATCGATGTCACCAGCCCGATACCGGCCGACGGCCCGTCCTTGGGCACAGCGCCTTCGGGCAGGTGGACATGGATATCCTTGCGCGCGAACAGGCTCGGCTTGATGCCATAGCTCGGTGCGCGGGCACGCACGAAGCTGAACGCGGCCTCGACCGATTCCTTCATCACGTCGCCCAGCTTGCCGGTCGTCTTGATCGCGCCCTTGCCGGGCACGGTGACGCTTTCGATCGTCAGCAATTCGCCGCCGACCTCGGTCCAGGCGAGCCCGGTGACCGCGCCGATCTGGTGCTCCTCTTCGGAAAGCCCGAAGCGGTATTTCCGCACACCAGAGAACTCGGCGAGGTTTTCCGGCGTCACGACGACGCTTTCCGCCTTGCCTTCGAGGATCTTGCGCAGCGCCTTGCGCGCCAGCTTGGCGATCTCGCGCTCGAGCGTGCGCACGCCCGCCTCGCGCGTATAATAGCGGATCAGGTCGCGCAGCCCTTCGGTGGTGAGTTCGAACTCGCCTTCCTTCAGGCCGTGCGCCTCGACCTGCTTGTCGATCAGGTGGCGCTGGGCGATTTCGACCTTCTCATCCTCGGTATAGCCTTCGAGTCGAATGATCTCCATGCGGTCGAGCAAGGGCTGCGGCAGGTTGAGCGAATTGGCGGTGCACACGAACATCACGTCCGAAAGATCGATGTCGATCTCCAGATAATGGTCGTTGAATTTGTTGTTCTGCTCGGGATCGAGCACTTCGAGCAGCGCCGAAGCGGGATCGCCACGGAAGTCCTGTCCCAGCTTGTCGATCTCATCGAGCAGGAACAGCGGATTCCCGGTGCCCGCCTTTTTCAGATTGGTCACGATCTTGCCCGGCAGCGAGCCGATATAGGTGCGGCGGTGGCCGCGAATCTCGGCCTCGTCGCGCACGCCGCCCAGCGACTGGCGGATGAACTCGCGCCCCGTCGCCTTGGCGATCGACTTGCCGAGGCTGGTCTTGCCGACGCCCGGCGGGCCGACGAGGCACAGGATCGGCCCCTTGAGCTTGTTGGTGCGCGCCTGGACCGCGAGATATTCGACGATCCGGTCCTTCACCTTCTCAAGCGCATAGTGATCCTCGTCGAGCACATTCTCCGCCTCGACCAGATCCTTCTTGAGTTTCGATTTCTTGCCCCAGGGCAGGCCGAGCAGCACGTCGAGATAGTTGCGCACGACGGTTGCCTCGGCACTCATCGGCGCCATCGTCTTGAGCTTCTTGAGCTCGGCCGTCGCCTTGGTCCTGGCTTCCTTTGAAAGCTTGAGCGTGGCGATCTTGTTGGTCAGCTCGGCGATCTCGTCGCCCTCGCCTTCCTCGCCCTCATTGCCCAGCTCGCGCTGAATCGCCTTGAGCTGTTCGTTGAGATAATATTCGCGCTGGGTCTTCTCCATCTGCCGCTTCACGCGACTGCGGATCTTCTTCTCTACCTGGAGCACGCCCAGCTCGCCTTCCATGAAGGCGAAGACCATTTCGAGCCGCTTGACCGGATCGGCTTCGACCAGCAGCGACTGCTTGTCGGATACCTTCACCGCGATATTCGCCGCGACCGCGTCTGCGAGACGCGAGGGCTCCTCCAGCTCGCCGAGCTGGACCGCAGTTTCGGCGGGCAGCTTGCGGTTGAGCTTGGCGTAGTTTTCGAACTGGTCGACGACCGAGCGCATCAGCGCCTTCACTTCGGCGTTCGGCTCTTCCTCCTTCTCGGTGGTTTCCTCTGCGGGAGACACTTCCGCGACCAGAAAACCGTCCTTCTCTTCGATGCCGTCGAGGCTGCCGCGCTCCTTGCCGGCGACAAGCACGCGCACCGTGCCGTCGGGCAGCTTGAGAAGCTGCAGCACTTCGGCCGAGACGCCGACGTCATAGAGGTCATCGCGACCCGGGTCGTCTTCCGCCGGATCGAGCTGCGCGACCAGGAAAATCTCCTTGTCGTCGGCCATTGCCGCTTCCAGCGCGGCAACCGACTTGTCGCGGCCGACGAACAGCGGCACGATCATATGCGGGAAGACGACGATGTCGCGCAGGGGCAGAACGGGGTAGGATTGCTTCATGGATACTCCAGCCGCGCCGAGACCGGCGCCTTTCCCTATTTATATGGTGCTTGCACGCCGGGCATCAATCACCGGGGCGACGAACAGCCTCATTCCCTCTCTCTGAAACGCCTCGGAGGCCCGCCATGTCCCGATATTCCCTGCTGTTTACCGCGTCCGCCGCGATGCTCGCGATACAGCCCGCCATTGCCCAGGATTCCGCCGCGCTGCCCGGCCCCGGCGAGCCCGAGCTGACGACGCAAACCGCCAGTTCCGGCGGTCCGCTGGATCCGGCACAGGAAAAGCTGCGATTCGATTCGGCCGATCTCAACTTCGAGATTTTCCCCGAGCGCCAGGCGATCGCGGGTGTCGCGACACTGGAATTCACCGCGAAGGCAGCAACCGACCGTCTGGTGATCGACCTTGACCGCAACCTGCCCGTATCGGCGATCAGCATAGACGGCGCCGCGCTGCCCGAATCTGCGTGGAGCAACCCCGAGGGCCGGATGACCGTAATGCTGCCCGAACCGCTGGCAGCAGGGGAAAGCGTTTCGGCGCAGATCACCTATGCCGGTCAGCCGCATGTCGCGATACGCGCGCCCTGGAACGGGGGCTTCGTCTGGGCGGAGACGCCCGACGGCAAGCCCTGGGTGGCGACGGCGGTGCAGATGCAGGGCTGTGACATCTTCTGGCCGTGCATCGATTATCCGACCTACGAACCCGATTTCGTTGATCTGCACATCACCGTGCCCGAAGGGCTCGGCGCGCCTTCGAACGGCGTCCTGACCGGCGTCGACACCCTGCCCGACGGCCGCACCACCTGGAACTGGCATGCGGAAAACCCGACACTCTACGGCGTCGCGCTCAACATCGGCCCCTATGAAGAAATTTCGGGCAGCTATCAGAGCCGCTACGGCAATGAGATTCCGATGCATTTCTGGCATCTGGCGCGCGACGACGACAAGCCGCAGCAGCTGTTCGCCGAATTTGCCCCGACACTCGACTTCTTCGAAAGCGTGATCGGCCCCTACCCCTTTGCCAGCCAGAAGCTCGGTGTGGTGGAAACCGAACACAAGGGCATGGAGCACCAGTCGATCAACGCATATGGCAATCACTATGCCAAGACGGCGGACGGCTTTGACGATCTGTTCCAGCACGAATTCGCACATGAATGGTTCGCCAACCAGCTGACGGTTCCCAACTGGGACGATTTCTGGCTGCACGAAGGCACCGGCAGCTACATGCAGCCGCTCTACGGCGAATGGCGCGAAGGCCATGCCCGTTATATCAAAATGATGCTGGATATGCGCCCCGGCATCCGCAACCAGCACCCGATCGTTTCCGGTACGCCGCAATCGGCCAGCGATGTCTATTACGACGGCCCTTCGGGCGACATCTATTCCAAGGGCGCATGGGTGCTGCACACGTTGCGCGGACTGATCGGCGACGAGGCATTTTTCGATTCGCTGCGGCTGGCCATCTATGGCCGGACCGATCCCGAGCCGGGCAATTTCGAGCCGCTCTATCGCACGACGCCCGAATATATCGCCTTCGTCAATCAGGAGGCCGGCGGCAACTACCAATGGTTCTTCGATGTCTATCTCTATTCCGCCGCGCTGCCCGAACTGGTGCAGAGCCGCGACGGTGACACGCTCACCTTCACCTGGCGGACCGAGGGCGACAAGCCCTTCCCGATGCCGGTAGACATATTGGTCGACGGTGAGGCCATGACCCTGCCGATGACCGACGGAACCACCACCATCACCGCGGCCGAAGAGGCGCATATCGTGATCGACCCGCAATCGAAAATCCTGATGCAGTCGGATCAAGTCGACGCATTCCAGACCTATATGTTCGAACGCATGCGCGCTCGGGCCAACGGAGGAAATTGATGCATCACACGCGTTTTCTGGTCGCGCTGGTCGGCGCGGCGGCGCTGCTGCCCGGCACTGCCCAGGCGCAGCGGCTGGGTCGCGGCGAGCCGCCCATTACCGCGCAGACACAGATTTCGGGCGGCGTGCGCCCGGCCGATCAGGCAGGGTTGCGGCTTACGCATCTCGACCTCGCAATCGAGGTCTTCCCCGAATCGCAGCGCATCGAAGGCCTTGCGACGCTCGATCTCACCACCGACCGACTGATCGGACGGCTGCTGATCGATCTCGACAAGAATCTGCCGGTCTCCGCGATCAGCTATGGTGGGCAGGCACTCGATTCGTCGCAGTGGAGCAACCCCGACGGCCGGCTCGTCATCACCCTGCCGCGCAAACTGGCGGCGGGCGACAATGCGCGCGTTACGATCACTTATGGCGGCACCCCGCATGTCGCGGTGCGCGCACCCTGGGACGACGGAATCGTCTGGTCGCAGACGGCGAGCGGCGAACCGTGGGTCGGCTCGACGGCCGAAGGCTATGGCTGCGACCTGCTCTACCCCTGTCTCGATTTTCCACTGGGAGAGCCCGAGGCGGTCGACCTCCACTTCACCGTGCCGGCGGGCCTGAAGGCACCGGCAAACGGCACGCTGGTCGGCGTCGACACGCATGACGACGGGCGCACCACCTGGAACTGGCACGCCAAGAGCCCGAACCCCTATTCGGTGATGCTCAACGTCGCGCCCTATGAAGAGATTTCGGGAAGCTATGCCAGCCGGTACGGCAACAGCATCCCGATGTATTTCTGGCATCTGCCGGGGCATGAAGCCGGCGCGAAGGGCGTCTTCGACGAATTCGCTCCGACCCTCGATTTCTTCGAAAGCCTGATCGGCCCCTATCCCTGGGGCGACGAGAAGCTGGCGATCGTCGAGACGCCCTATCTCGGCATGGAACATCAGACGATCAACGCATATGGCAACAATTTCGCCAAGAACCACAACGGATTCGACGACCTGTTCCAGCATGAACTGGCGCATGAATGGTTCGGCAACCAGGTAACCGCGGCCAGTTGGGACGATTACTGGATCCACGAGGGCTATGCCCAATATATGCAGCCGCTCTACGGCCTGTGGCGCGAAGGCGACGCCCGCTACGCGGTGATGATGGACGAGTTCCGTCGCAGCATCATGAACCAGGCGCCGATCGTCTCGGGCGAGGAGCGCACCGAGGAAGCAGTTTACGAAGCCGAAAATGGCGGCCCCGGCGGCGATATCTACGTGAAAGGCGCGTGGGTGTTGCACACGTTGCGCAACACCATCGGCGACGATGCCTTTTACGAAGTCACGCGCCGACTGGTCTATGGCCGCGCCGATCCGCGACCGGGCAATTTCCAGCCGCGGTTCAGCTCGACCCGCGACTATATGGACATCGTCAATCAAGTGACGGGGAAGGATTATGACTGGTTCTTCGACGTCTATCTCTATCAGGCGGCGCTGCCCAGGCTGGTGGAAGAGCGGCAGGGCGACACACTGACGCTGCGCTGGGCGGTGCCCGGCGACGGTCCGTTCCCGCTGCCGGTCGAAATCGAGATCGACGGCGAGACGCGGCTGGTGCCGATGACCGGCGGCAGGGCGACGCTCGACGTTCCGGCGTCGGCGCGGGTGCTCGTCGATCCGCATGCCCGCGTCTTGCGCCAGTCCGATCAGATCGATGCGTACCAGGCCTATGCGATGCGGCGGCGGGGCTGACGGACATAGCGGCAATCGGGGGATGCGGCATCCGGGCTTTCTCTTCCCGGGAAGCCCGGAACGCCCCCTCTGCGCTGCGATAGCCGTCAGCGCCCCTGTTCCGGCTCGCGTTTCTTCCGGCGGCGCTTCGCCGGGATGCGCATCATCGCGGCGAGGAACATCGCGAATATGATCTGCCAGGGCAGATGGACGCACAGAAACCAGAGCACCAGCTTCTCCGTATCGTGCTGCGGCACCATCGGATCGGTCCATTCCAGCCCCCAGGCCATGCCCCAGCTGCCGATCGCGGTAAGCGCGATCGTGCCCCAGAAGGCAAACCAGAAGCTGCTTCGGCGATTAGGCGCCAGCCGCAGCGGAACCAGAAACGCAAACGAGAGCGCCGAACCCACCGCTCCGCCGATCGCACCGGTCAGCATGTGCCGTTCGAACGCGTGGCCATCCGTCACGAAGCGATAGCTTTCGGTCGCGTGCAGCCAGGCAAGATAATTGGCCGCCATATGCGCCAGCGTCACGATCAGCAGGAAATAGACCGCCCGGCGTATCCTGCCGCGGCGGTGAAAGCTCATCACCACCCAGGGCATGCCGAATACCGGCGTCAGCAGCACGCTGGGGCTGACCACCGGAGCCAGTATATTGGCCGGATCGGCATTCACGCCGATCGCAGTCGCCAGCGCCACCGCATAGGCCAGCGCCCCGACCAGCAGCCAGCGGAAGGCGCGAACCGAATCGCGGCGGGCCTGAACCGGCCGGGCGGCGGCGGCGGAGGCGCCGGAGGCGGGAACGGATGCGGCGCCTGTCACGATCCCGTTTATGCGTCACGCTCCGATGATTCGCAAAGCGCCGTCACCAGCACCCGCCGCGATCATCGGCGGCGCGTCGTCAGGCGGCGCCGCCCGCTTCCTTTTCCTTCTTCGAATAGACACGGACCGGTTCCTTGCGGCCTTCGACCACGTCCTTGTCGATGATGACTTCGTCGACGCCGTCCATGCCCGGCAGATCGAACATGGTGTCGAGCAGAATGCCTTCGAGGATCGACCGCAGACCGCGCGCGCCGGTCTTGCGTTCGATCGCCTTCTTGGCGATCGCCTGCAGCGCGTCGTCGTTGAAGCCGAGCTGGACCGATTCCATGTCGAACAGCTTCTGATACTGTTTCACCAGCGCGTTGCGCGGCTCGGTGAGAATCTTGACCAGCGCTTCGTTGTCGAGGTCTTCCAGCGTCGCGATGACCGGCAGACGGCCGACAAATTCGGGGATAAGGCCGAACTTTAGCAGATCCTCCGGCTCGGTCTGGCGCAGAACCTCGCCGGTCTTGCGCTCTTCGGGCGCCGCCACATAGGCGCCGAAGCCGATCGACTTGCCCTGGAGGCGATCGCCGATGATCTTTTCGAGGCCCGCGAACGCGCCGCCGCAGATGAACAGGATGTTGGTCGTATCCACCTGCAGGAATTCCTGCTGCGGATGCTTGCGGCCGCCCTGCGGCGGCACCGAGGCGACCGTGCCTTCCATCATCTTGAGCAGCGCCTGCTGAACGCCCTCACCCGATACGTCGCGCGTGATCGAGGGATTTTCGGCCTTGCGGCTGATCTTGTCGATTTCGTCAATATAGACGATGCCGCGCTGCGCGCGCTCGACATTGTAATCGGACGCCTGAAGCAGCTTCAGGATGATGTTCTCGACATCCTCGCCGACATAGCCCGCTTCGGTGAGCGTCGTCGCGTCGGCCATCGTGAACGGCACGTCGAGGATGCGCGCCAGCGTCTGCGCGAGCAGCGTCTTGCCGCAGCCGGTGGGGCCGACGAGCAGGATGTTCGACTTGGCGAGCTCGACCTCGGCGCCCTTGGCGCCGTGATTGAGCCGCTTGTAATGATTGTGGACCGCGACCGAGAGGACGCGCTTGGCCTGTTTCTGGCCGATCACATAGTCATCGAGAACGTCGCAGATTTCCTGCGGCGTCGGCACGCCACCGTCCTTCTTGGAAACCAGTGCGGACTTGGTTTCCTCCCGGATGATGTCGTTGCACAGCTCGACACATTCGTCACAGATGAAGACGGTCGGCCCGGCGATCAGCTTGCGCACCTCATGCTGGCTCTTGCCGCAGAAGGAGCAGTACAGCGTGCTTTTCGAATCGCCGCCTTGAAGATTTGGCATTCAGTTCACCCTCGGCACTCATCGCAAGTGCACTAGTCCACCCGCCATCCTACACGCGGGCACGCATCCGGCAACTCAAAATCGGGCCGAACCAATATCGACCCGTCCCGAGATCCGCGCGTGCCGGCCCGCGCGGATTCGGAATGGCTACACGATCAGGCGTTAAGCGGAGCCTGACGAATCCTCGGCAACCGGCGGACGCTTTTCGAAAACATCGTCGACGAGCCCGAATTCCTTGGCTTCACTTGCCGACAGGAACGTATCGCGATCCATCGCCTTCTCGATCTTCTCGAGGCTCTGGCCGGTATATTTCACATACAACTCGTTCATCCGCGAACGGATGCGCAGAATTTCCTTGGCCTGAATCTCGATGTCGCTGGCCATGCCCTGCGCACCGCCCGACGGCTGATGCACCATGATCCGGGCATTGGTGAGCGCCACGCGCAGGCCCGGCTCGCCCGATGCGAGCAGGAAGCTGCCCATCGACGCGGCCTGACCGATGCAGACCGTGCCGACGCGCGGGCGGATATACTGCATGGTATCGTGGATCGCCATGCCGGCCGTCACCACCCCGCCCGGCGAGTTGATGTACATCCAGATGTCCTTTTTCGGATTTTCCGATTCGAGGAACAGAAGCTGCGCAGTAATCAGTGCGGCCATGCCGTCTTCAACAGGTCCCGTGACGAACACGATGCGCTCGCGCAGCAGGCGCGAGAAAATGTCGAAGCTGCGTTCGCCGCGGCTCGACTGTTCGATGACGATCGGGACGAGCGCGCCGGTTTCGGGATCGACGGTCATTTGGCCGGAAAGGGGATGCATGTCGGGAAATCTCGTATTTCTGTTTTGCCCGCCCCTACATCGGCGCTCGGATTGCGGGGCGCAAGGGGGGTATTTCCCCGGTTAAGGACGGTTTTGGGTAAACGGGAAAAATGGCGGTTTTGCGTGCGAAGTTCGCACAGGGTCGCGAGGTAACACGCGTGCGCGCGCTCGCGCGCATACGCGCGCGCGAAGGCGGGCAGCGTGCGCGGGCGAGGCGGTTTGCATGAAAGTCATGATGCCGGGTGTTTCAGAAACGCGGCATGTAGGACAGCGGAAAATGCGGGCAGCCAATTCCTCCCCCGGCGGGGGAGGTGGCAGCCCGCAGGGCTGACGGAGGGGTAACATCGGCAAGCGGCGCGCTCGCGGCTAATACCCCTCCACCATGCTGCGCATGGTCCCCCTCCCCCCTCCGGGGGAGGAACTACATTCGCCTGCCCGCCATCACGCCAGCGCGCGTTCGTACCACCCCTTCGTCCGCGTGACGATCGCCACGACCGAGAGCATCACCGGCACCTCCACCAGCACGCCGACCACTGTCGCCAGCGCGGCGCCCGAATGGAGGCCGAACAAGGATATTGCTGCCGCGACTGCGAGCTCAAAGAAATTTGATGCGCCGATCAGCGCCGCGGGCGCGGCGACGCACCAGGCGACGCGGAAGCGCCGCGACAGCCAATAGGCGAGCCCCGCATTGAAATAGACCTGAAACAGGATCGGTACCGCGATCAGTGCAATCACCAGCGGCCGGGCGAGAATCTGTTCCCCCTGAAAGCCGAACAGCAGCACCAGTGTCGCCAGCAGCGCGGCGAGCGAAATCGGCCCGAGCGTCGCCAGCAGGCGGTCGAGCGCCCCCTGCCCGCCCGAGCGCAGCAGCGCGCGGCGGATCATCTGCGCGACGATGACGGGCACCAGGATGTAGAGCAGTACCGAAAGCAGCAATGTGTCCCACGGCACGGTGATCGACGCGACGCCGAGCAGCAGCGCGACGATCGGCGCGAAGAGGATCAGCATCAACACGTCGTTGAGCGCGACCTGGCTGAGCGTATAGCCCGGATCGCCCCTGCACAGGTTAGACCAGACGAACACCATCGCCGTGCACGGCGCCGCCGCGAGCAGAATCAGCCCGGCGATATAGGACGGGATCTCGTCCGCCGGGAGCAATGGCGCGAACAGCCATCCGAGGAAAAACGTGCCGAGCGCCGCCATCGAAAAGGGTTTGACCGCCCAGTTGACGAACAAGGTGACGCCGACGCCGCGCCAGTGCCGCCGCACGCTGCCCAGCGCACCGAAATCGATCTTGAGCAGCATCGGCACGATCATCAGCCAGATCAGCACCGCAACCACCAGATTGACATGCGCCAGCTCGGCCGCGGCGATACTGCGCAATGCGCCGGGGGCTGCCGCGCCGAGCGCGATCCCGGCGACGATGCACAGCGCCACCCAGAGACTGAGATAGCGTTCGAAGAAGGAAATTGCGGGTTTTTCGGCGGCGCTCATCGGGGCAGCCTTTCGCCCGAGGCGTCGACCACAGCCTCGCCGTCTTCCTTGGCGAAAGCGCCCTGTTGCGGTTCGGGCAGCAGGTCGAGCACCGTTTCGGAGGGGCGGCACAGCCGCACGCCGCGCGGCGAAACCACCAGCGGGCGATTGATCAGGATCGGGTGCGCGAGCATTGCGTCGATCAGCGCCGCGTCCGACAGGCTCGCGTCGCCAAGCCCGAGTTCGGCATAGGGCGCGCCCTTTTCGCGCAGCAGCGCGCGCGGGGTGAGGCCGGCGCGTTCGATCAGCGAAACGAGCATCGCGCGCGAGGGCGGCGTCTTCAGATATTCGACGATATGCGGCTCGATCCCGGCATTGCGGATCATCGCCAGCACGTTGCGCGACGTGCCGCAATCGGGATTGTGATACAGGATGATGTCGTGCGCCAACGCCGGCTCCTTCAACAACAGTCGAGTTCGGCGATCAGCGGCCGGCACAGCTCGGGCCGCCCCTCGCAACAATCCATCGCCAGAAACACCATCAGCGCGCGCAGCCGCGCCATTTCGGCGCGCTGGATCATCTGACGCCCCTGCCGCCGCGAAACGACCAGCCCCGCCGCGACGAGGACCGCGAGATGGGTGGAGAAAGTGCTCTGGGTCAGTCCGCTGGCGTCGACCAGTTCGCCGGTGGCGAGCCCGTCCGGCGCATTGCGGACTAGCAGGCGAAACGCCTCCAGCCGCGTGGGATGGGCAAGCGCCGACAGCGCGGAAAGGGCTTCCTCCGAATCCATGCATCGGGAATTACCGATGGATTTCGAAATGCGCAATGCCGCCCGAGCGGATCAGCCCGGCGTCGGGCCGCTCAACGCCTTTCGACGAGCGGGCCGGGCACCGAGAGATAGGCAAGCCGCCGGACCTCGCGGCGCCCGCGCACCACCGTGTCGAGGATCAGCCCGCACGCGCCGCTCAGAAATGCCATCGACATCAGACCGGTCGAGAGGATCGCTGTGGGAAAACGCGGCACCAGCCCGGTCTGGAGGTAAGTGACCGCCAGCGGGATGGCGAGCACGACCGAAAGCGCCGCGAGCAACGCCGCGATGACGCCGAAGAACAGGATCGGCCGTTCGATGCGGTACAGCGTGACGATGGTCCGCGCGATGCGTAGCCCGTCGCGCCAGGTGCTGAGCTTCGAATGCGAACCTTCGAGCCGCGCGAAATAGCGCGTTTCCACTTCGCCCACCGGCATCCGCAGTTCGAGCGCGTGGACGCTGATCTCGGTCTCGGTCTCGAAGCCGCAGCTCAAGGCCGGGAAACTCTTGACGAAGCGGCGCGAGAAGACGCGATAGCCCGAGAAGATGTCGGTGAAACTGCGTCCGAACAGCCCCGCGAGCACGCCGGTCATCACGCGATTGCCGATGACATGCCCGGGGCGATAGGCCTCCGCCGCCTCGTGCACCCGCGCGCCGACCACCATGTCGAGCCCCTGCTCGGCCACGCGCGCGACCATTTCGGGGGCGGCGGCGGCATCATAGGTCGCATCGCCATCGGCCATCACATAGATGTCGGCATCGATGTCGGCGAACATGCGCCGCACGACATGGCCCTTGCCCTGCATCCGCTCGCTGCGCACCACGGCGCCCGCTTCGGCTGCGACGCGCATCGTGTCGTCGCTGCTGTTGTTGTCGTAGACATAGACTATGGCTTCGGGCAGCGCCTCGCGAAATCCCGCGACCGTCTGCGCGATCGCGGCTTCCTCGTTATAGCAGGGCAGGAGCACGGCAATTCTTGGCGTCATGCGTCCGCCATAGGGCGCATCACGCGCCGTTTCGACATGTTTTTGTCGCGCGCGCGATCAGCGATAGGTGATATGCCAGCGCTGCAAATCGAGGCGGCTTTCGCCGCGTACCGGCTCGACGCCGATCGCCGCGCCGTTGAACCACCAGCCGTCCTCGATCAGGTCGCGGCGCACCAGTTCGTCGAGCAAGTGCTTCATGTCGACCGTCCCTTGCGGGACATCGCCGCCGTCGGCGGCGAACAGCATCAGGAACCTGTCGGCGCGGTAGAGCTGCCAGCGCCGCCCCTGCCCGTCGAGATAGTCATCGAGCCGCGTTTCGGACCGGGCAAAGGCAAGCGATGTCGGCGAAGGATGCAGGAACCAGCCGATTTCGGCGCGCTGATCGCGATGCGATCCCGGCTCGCGCGTCAGATAGAATTCGGCGAGCACGTTATACTCGCCCGGCCCCGCGACGGTGAAGGCGAATGCCATGTCGAGCGCGGCGATATCGCGCACGCGCCGCGGCGGCACCGGCCGCTGCGTGCGCCCCGCATGATAATTGCCGTAGGCGAGGAAGTGATAGCCATAGACTCCGCAGCCATGCGCCCCCGGGCTCGCATCGGGCGCGCGCACGGATATCCGGCTGTTATCAGGAAAGGCCGCGCGATCGAGCGTGATCCGATTGACCAGATCGCGGCCGACCCGAAGGCTGCGGTCGAAATCGGCGCACCAGGGCGAGGCATAGGCGGCATAGCGCCCGGCAGTGAAATAGTCGCGGTCGCCCAGCTCGACCCGCTCGCGCGCCTGCTGCGGATCCGCAGGCAGAGCAGAGCCGGGCAGCGCTGTCAGCGCCGAACCGATCAGGACGAAATGCGGGAGTCGGCGTCGCATGCCCCCGCCCTTGCGGTGCAATCCCCGGGCGGGCAAGCCACCGCGCCGCGCGCCGCCCCGAAAACGTCCCGGTCCGGGCGCCAGGTCAGACGAACAGAGCGACGAATTGCGTCGCGGTGGCGATCGCTTCGCCACGGCTGTTGTGGATGCTCATATGCTGGCCGCTGGCGCCCGCACGGGCATGATCGACGGTCGAGCGGACCAGCCACCAGCCGTCCTCGGTCTGCGGCGCCTCGGTCAGCAAATTGATCTGCCAGTTCATCGAGCTGATCGGCCCGAATTGCGTGAACAGGCGCATCGCAGCGGGCGGCAGCACATCGCCGATCGCAGCGATCTCGACCATCGGATCGAGCCCGTCGCGATCGCGCAACCGCGCCCAGCGCGAGATATGGCCGCGCCCATTCTCCTCCTCGCCGGTCGAGAACAATTCGAAATTGCCGATAAAGGCCGGGATATGCCGCGTGATTTCCAGCGGATGGCTGCGCGGGGGAAGCGCGTCCGGCGCGATCCCCGCCGCCGGTGCATCGACATGCGATTCACGCGCCGACATGAAGACGAACGTGATCCGCACGCCCAGCCCGCCATCGGCGACGACATCGGCCTGGATATAGGCCGCGCTGCGCCCGCGCCGCAGCAGCTCGGTACGGATCTCCGCACTTCCCGCCACCGGACCGATGAACGCCACCTGTGCCGAACGCAGCGGCGGCAGATCGGGCCAGCGCGCCTGCACCGCCGCCAGCGCCAGCGCAGTCGACAGCCCGCCATAGGCGGTGCGCCCCTGGTGCCATCCTTCGGGAACGGGGATGCGCGGCGTCTCGCTTTGCGGCAGAGAGGCAATCAGCTTCGGGAGAGAGGGCGTTTCGTCCGTCATGGCGATGCTATTGCCAGCGCCGCGCGACGAAAGCCAGCAGAAAAGGTTTCGAATGGAAACTGAAAACCAACCGCCAGCGGGCGCGCGCTGGAAACTGATCGGTCCGGGCCTCGTCGCCGCCGCGACCGGGGTCGGCGCGGGCGATCTCGTCGCGACGCTGATCGCGGGGACGCGCTTCGGCTATGCCTTGCTCTGGGCGGCCGTGATCGGTTGCATCGTCAAGATCGCGCTGGCCGAAGGTGTCGGGCGCTATCACCTCGCCACGGGGCGCACGATATTCCAGGGCTGGCAGTCGCTGGGGCGTTGGACCAGCTGGTATTTCGGCGCCTATATCCTCGTCTGGGGCTTCCTCTACGGCGCCACGGCGATGAGCGCGACCGCGCTGCCGCTGACCGCGCTGATGCCCTTCCTCCCGCTCTGGGGCTGGGCGATCTTCGCCGGGATCACTGGCTTCGTCTTCGTCTGGTTCAATCATTATCAGGCGTTCGAGAACGTCATGAAGGCGCTGGTCGCGGTGATGTTCGTCGTGATGGTCGGGCTCGCCGCGCTCGTCGTCCCGCGTCTCGGCGCGATCCTGAGCGGCCTCGCGCCCGGCGTCCCGCAGGGCTCGCTTTTCTACACGCTCGGGCTGATCGGCGGCGTCGGCGGGACGATCACCATCGCCGCTTATGGCTACTGGACCCAGGCGAAGGGCTGGCGCGGCCCCGCATGGCTCGGCGTGATGCGGCTCGACAATGGCGTCGCCTATGCGGTCACCGGCATTTTCGTGATCGCGATGCTGATCGTCGGCGCCGAACTGCTGTACGGCGCGCAGGTCGCGCTCGCCTCGGGCGGCAAGGGGCTGGTCGATCTCGCAGACATCCTCGCCCAGCGGTTCGGGCGACCGATCGCGATGGCGTTCCTGATCGGCTTCGCCGCCAGCGCCTTTTCCTCGCTGCTCGGCGTGTGGCAGGGCGTCAGCCTGATGTTCGCCGATTTCGTCGCACATGTCGGCGGCCCAGACCCGGAGGATACGCAGACCGGCTGGCCCTATCGCGCCTATCTGCTCTGGCTCACCTTTCCGCCGATGGCCTTGCTGTTCCTCGGCAAGCCCTTCTTCCTCGTCATTCTCTACGGCGCGTTCGGGGCATTCTTCATGCCGTTCCTCGCCGTGACGCTGCTGCTGCTGCTCAACCGGCGCGACATGCCTGTCGAAGCGCGCAGCGGCTGGCTCTCCAACGCGGTGCTGGCATGCGCGGCCTTGCTGTTCGTGCTGCTTTGCGGGCAGGAGATATGGGGATTGATCGGATAAGGGAGACGATGATGCGGTGGATCGCTTCACTCATGGCCATGCTGCTGCTCGCGGCGATGCCGGCAAGCGCGCAGGAAGTGGTGCAGGAACTTCCCCCGCCCGCCACCGATCGCGTCGCGCTCGAAACCAGCGCGGGCCGCATCGTCCTCGAGATCGAAACCGATCGCGCGCCGGTCACCGCCGCCAATTTCCTGCGCTATGTCGATAACGGCCGGCTCGACGGCACCAAATTCTATCGCGTGGTCAAGGTCGACACGCATTGGGGCTTCGTCCAGTTCGGCGTGCAGGGCGAACGCGGCCGCACCTATCCGCCGATCGCGCACGAACCGACGACGCGGACCGGCCTGACCCATAGCGACGGCACGATCACCGTCGCCCGCCGCGAACCCGGCACCGCTCAGGGCGAATTCGTCATCGTGCTCGGCGATCAGAGCGGCGCCTTCGACGCCCATCCCGAAGCCGAAGGCGATGGCGACAAGCTCGGCAACGCAGCCTTCGGCCGCGTGGTCGAGGGGATGGACGTGCTGCTCGCGATCTTCGACGCGCCGGTATCGGAAACCGCCACCGTCGGCGGCACCTTTCAGGGGCAGGTGCCCGAGGAGCAGGTGACGATCATCGATGCGGAGCGGGTTGGGGAGTAATGACTCGTTACCTCGATCAAGGGAGGCGTAATGAACAATATTCAGTTTGCGGTTGCTTCGCTTGCATTCGTAAGCTTGGCCGGATGCTCGCAACACGAGCCAACCGAAGTGACACTCTATCGAAATTCGCCGTTTTTGATAGGCGCACGAATCCACTGGTCTACCTTCGATGCAGTCGAAGATGATCCCAATTACAACGCGAACAATTGCGCGATGGCTGCGCGTCTACTGAATGCCAATATGACAGCGAGCGCAAAAGCTGAAGGAAAAGCTCGCGACCCGTCGATTGGCTTTTGGTGTGAGCTGGGAAGGTACGAGCAGGAGGGTCCGGTCCCCGACAGTTTTTTTGCCGCGTACCCAACGGACGTGAACTGAAGTTTCATCCGCTCAGCTGCTGCTATCCCAGCAACACCATCGCCAGCACCGACAGCGTCCCCACCGAAACCAGCGTCGAAATCAGGATCACCCGCGCCGTCAGCGCCACGTCGCGCTCGTAGAGCTGCGCCGCCATGAACGGACCGGTCCCGGTCGGCATCGCCGCGAGCAGCAAAGCGGCCGCCGCCCATTCGCGCGGCAGCGGCAGGAGCAGCAGCATCGCCGCCGTCGCCAGCGGCTGGACGAGCAGCTTGAGGATCGTCGTAACCGCCACCGGCCCGGCGGGTGCCTTGGGCCGGGGGATCGCGAGGAACACGCCGATCGTCGCCAGCGCCACCGGCGTCGTCGAACCTCCGAGCAGGGTCAGGAATGTCCTGGCGGGCGCGGGCATGCCGAGCCCCGCCGCGTTCCATACGAGCCCCAGCACCGGCGCGAAGACCAGCGGATTGCGCGCCACGCCCAGCGCCGCCTTGCCGATCGTCCGCCCGATCCCGGCGCCGCGATGCAGGTCGAACTCGACCAGCGCGACGCACAGCGCGAAGAGCAGACTTACGGTAAGCATCGATCCCAGCACCGCCGCCGCGACTCCGACCGCGCCGAGCAGCCCCTGCAACAGCGGAATGCCGAGATAGGCAGTGTTGGCATAGGCCGCCGCCAGCCCCTGAATCGCCCGCTCGCCCAGCGGATCGCGCCGCGACCAGAGCATCGACAGCGCCAGCGTGACGCCCATGCCGACCGAAAAGACCAGTATGAACCGCCCCTGCCCGAGCAACGCCCAGTCCGCCTCCGCCATGAAATCGAACAGGAGCGCGGGCAGCGCCAGCCACACGACATAATTGTTGAGCAGCGCCACTCCGTCCTCGCCCACGCGCCGCCACCGCCCGAAGCCATATCCGGCGGCGATGATCGCGAAGACGGGAAGGACGGCGGATAGGACGGACATCGGTCTGGCCGGATGGAGGAGAGCGACTGGCGCCGCACGGGCGGCGCGGGCGGGTTTGCCCCATGCGCCATGCGCGCGACCGCGGCAAGGATTACAAAGACCGTTAGCCTGTTGCCGTTTCGCGGGGAGCGACGCAGACATCGCCGATGCAACGCCTTTTCACTCCGCTCGCCCGGCCGCTGATTGCCCTTGCAATCGCCGCTGCCGCCCTGTTCCTCACTGCGCCCGCCGCGCAGGCGCAGGGCTCTGCCGTCACCGAATGCACGGCAGGCGCGATGGCCCCCTGCGTCGCCAGGGCCGAGGCGATGAAGGCGCGCGGCCAGTATCGTGCCGCTGCCGACTATCTGGAGCCGGCCTGTCGCCGGGGTATCCGGGATGCTTGCGTCAATCTCTGGCCGCTGCTGCTGGAAAGCAGATACGGCATCCGCGACGGCGCCCGCTTCTACGCGGTCTATGATCAGGCATGCGCTGCGGGCGAAGTCGATGCGTGCGGCGACGCGGCGCTGGTCGCCGCGGGCTTTTCCTCCGAACTCCCCAATGGCGAGTTTCGCGATATTCGTCGCGTGCGCCGCTATGGCGAGCCGGGCTGCCGGGGGAATGACCTGGAAGCATGCTATGCGATGATGCGGCTCTATGCCGACGAAGACTCGCCCTATCGTAACCCCGATCAGGGCGTGATCTATGCGCGCAAGACCTGCGATCTGGGCGAACCGAGCGCCTGTGCGATCGGCAGCAATCTGATCGTCGACATGCCGAACTCTGTCTTTGCGCAGCGATCGGCCGAAGTGGTCTATTTGTCGCAAAAGGCATGCGATGCCGGGGCCAGGGATTTCTGCGATTCGCTCCCCAATCTGCGCAACCTCGCGGGGCGGGTGGCGCAGTTCGGCGCCGCGGATGCCTATCACATGTTCATCGTCGATCAGGGCCTCGACGTCGATAATTGGGGCGGATCGGTCGCCTATGCGGTGAACGAGGCGCGCAGCCGGGCGGGCACCCGCTATGCGCTGGGTCGCGTCTCGCAGCTGGGGCGGATGGGGTATGTCGCCCAGAATGATCTCTACGCGATCGAGCATTTCTACGGCGGCGAACCGGCCGGCCAGATCGCGCGGACCGAACTGGCGCGCCGCCAGCGACTTGACGAACAAGCGCGCCGGCGGGCCGAGGCCGAGCGACGGCGCGCGGCGCAAAGCTCGGGCCCGTGGGTCGGCAGCGGCTCCTCCCGCTCGGGCGGCTATCGACCGCCGCCGCGCAGCGGAGTCGTCGTATGCACCACCTATCAGGGCTATGGCGGCGGCACGGTCTGCAAGGAGGAGTGATCGGCGTTCAGGCCACCGGCTGCCCCGGCAGGCCCGGGCTCGGCTGCCCCGGATCGGGTACGTCGATGTCCGGCCCGATCGGCTCGATCTCGGGCCCCGGCTCGCTCGGCTGACCCGGTTCGCCGGGCTGCGGCGGCGTTTCGGGCGGCCGCGGCGTGGCGGGTGCAGGCGCCGGATCGGGCTCGACTTCGGGCGGTATCGGGGGTTCGACAGGCATTGCGAAAGGCTCCTTTCTGCAAAAACACCTGATACCGCAATGCGTTTCCATTGGCATCAGCGTCGTTGATCATCAGCTTGTTTCGCGTCGATGCACTGACTAACGACGCATTGGTGATGAATCGTAGGCGCAATGGCTGACATGCTGGCAAGCAACCGCGATCCGCGGGTGGACCTGATCGCGATGGTCTATCGCCTGCACGGCGCGATGCGCAATCGCTTCGCCGGGCCCAATGCGAATACCGGGCTGGTGTTGCTCGAAGCGTTGGTGCTTGGCGCGATCGTCGTCAACCGCGATCCGCCGACCGTCCCGGAAATCGGCAGAATGCTGGGCTTTACGCGCCAGTCGATCCAGCGCGCGGTGAACAAGCTAATCGCGTTGGAACTGGTCGAACCGCGCGCCAATCCGCGACACAAGCGCGCGCCGATCTTCGTGGCCACCCAGGCCGGCAGGGATAGGATGCGCGAGGTGCAGCGCCCGTCCGAAGCGCTCGCTGAGGAACTCGCCGCCGAATTCGACGTCGCACGCGCCACGGCGCTGCGCGATGAACTGGCGGCATTGCTGTCGGCGGTTCAGCGCTGCGCGTCCCCGACCGACCCCGACTGACCGCCGCTCAAGCGACCATGCGTCGCAGCTCCGGCCGGTCGAGCTTGCTCGAGGCGTTGCGCGGCAAGGCATCGAGCTGACGCCAGTCGGCAGGAATATGCGTGGCGGGCAGATGCTTGCGCGCAAAGGCTTCCAGTGCGTCGTTCCCCGGCCAGGCGCTGCCCGGACGCAGCACGACCGCGGCGACCGGCACTTCGCCCAGCCGCCGGTCGTCCCGCCCGACCACCGCGACGTCGGCGATATCGGGATGCTGCATCATCGCGCGCTCGATCACTTCGGGGACCAGCTTGAAGCCGCCGCGCATGACGGCCCCGTCGGCGCGACCGCGGTGCCATACGAAGCCGTCGGCATCGATCAGCGCCATGTCCGAGGTGCGGATCCAGCGCGGGCCGATGCGCGGCGTCATCACTTCCAGCAGCCCCTCCTCCCCTGCCGACAGGATTTCGTGCGTTTCGGGATGGATGACGCGCATTTCCACCCCCGCCATCGGCCTGCCGACACTGCCCAGCTTTTCGCGGCCCCAGCGCGCGTGCAGCTCGGGCGTCATCGCCGTCACCGGCCCGCCGAACTCCGTCGCGCCGTAGGAAAGCAGGATGGGGATGCCATAGCGTTCCTCGAAACGCCGCTGCACCGTCGGGTCGAGCGGCGCGGCGCCGGTGCCCAGAAAGCGGATCGACGCCAGCTCTTCGCGCGGGACATCGGCGTCGACGATCATCTGCACTCCCGCGGGGGGCAGTCCCGCCATTGCCGGTCGGAACCGCCGTACCCAGTCGCGCCATACATCGAGCGAGAACCGGTCGGCCAGCACCGCCCGCTGACCGCTGAGCAATGTCGGCAGGAAGGTATACATGCCGGTGATATTGCCGATCGGGAAGGTCAGCAGAAACGGAGGCTGTTCCCGCCAATGGGCATCGTCGCCCTGCACCATTTTGGGCGTGACGTGCTTTTCCTCGAAAAAGCGATAGGCGAAGGGAATCTGCTTGGGCATCCCGGTGGTGCCGCTCGTCAGGATACGGATTTCGGGTTCGGCCGGCGGTTCGCCGAGGGGCACAGCGGGGGGCGCCGGAATATCGGCGACCCGGCGCACCGACATGCCTTCGATTTCGAAAGCGGGCAACGCGTTTTCGCGCAGCATGTCCAGCACCGCCCCTTCGATCACGCCGTCCACCGCGACGACCGCCGCGGGTTCGAGCCGCAACAGATTGGCGGCGATCGCTTCGTGCGCCTGAAAGGGATAGGTCATCAGAATGGTACGCTGATCCGCGATCAGGCCGAACAGGGCGGCGACCGCGCCGGGACGGTTGCGCGCGACGAAGGCGACCGGCGCGGAGGCCGCGATGCCCGACGCAGCCAGCCCTTCGCGCAATTCGCTCGCCAGCGCGCTGAACGCCCCCCAGCTATACCAGCGGCCTTCGAATTCGAGCGCCGGCCGATCGGAGTCGCGATCGAGCGCGTTTCGTACCAGTTGCGTGAGTGGGTTGATCATCGTTCCAAACGTCAAATTGGCAAAAAAGCGGCGACCGGCATGCCATGCCGGCCGCCGGGGAGGACCGCCGATGCGACTGCACCGGCGGCAGGTAGATCAGAACCGCATCCGCAATTGCGCGCCATAGGTCCTCGGTTCGCCATAGGCGGCCGAAATGAATCCCGACGCGCCGGTGTAGAGCTGTACGCCGCCGACCTTGTAGACGGTGTCGGTGGCGTTTTTCATGTAGAGCGACAGATCGAAGTCCGATCCCGCGATACCGTCCCAGCCCACCGTGAAGTCCAACAGCCAGTAGCTTTCCTGCTTGAGCAGCGGAAGGACCGAAGCGGGCTGCTGCGCGATGGTATCGCTGGTGTGGAGCGCGTTGATCCAGGTTTCGCCGGTATAGGCCGCGTTCGCGCCGAAACGCAGCGTGCCCATGCCGCCGGGCAGCGGCTGTTCGAACGTCAGCATCGCATTGCCCGAATGCGTCGGCGTGAAATAGAAGGGCGTGCTCGACAGGTCGTTGCCCGAAGCCGGATCCATCCATTCCTGATAGGCCGGATCGTTATAGGCATAGTTGATCTGCAGCGTCAGATTTTCGGTCGGCCGGATCTGCTGCTGCAATTCGATACTGAATACATGCGCCGAGGCGGCATTGACCACCACCGAGGCCGGGCTGCCGAGCGGCGTCGCCACCGCGACGGTACGCTGAATGTCATCATATTGCTGATAGAAGATCGCCAGGTTGGTGCGCATCGCGACGTCGCCGACATACCAGTCCGCCTTCGTCCCGAATTCGATATCGGTCACGGTTTCGGGCTCGAACGGCTGATATTGCACCGGCTGCGAACCGCGCAGGTTGAACCCGCCCGAACGATAGCCCAGCCGGCTGGCAAGATAGACCAGAACGTCCGGGGTGATCTGATAGTCCAGCGACACCGTCCCGGTCGGCTGCGAGAAGCTGTCCTTCAGGTCGACATGGCAATTGTCCAGCGGCAGCCGCACCAGACCGCCGGTGCCCGTGCCGTCATCCACCTGGAGCAGGCAGAGCACGCCGTTATAGGTCTGGCTGAGCGTCATTTCCTTTTCGTCGCGGTTGAAACGCACGCCGCCGGTCAGCGACAGTTCCGGCGTGATGCGGAAAGACCCCTGGGCAAAGGCGGAATAGCTTTTGTTTCGCACTTCGCCCGACTGGTAGATAGTGCCGCCGAAAAACCCGCCCGGCGAGAATTCGGTGCCGTTTTCCTGATAGTAATAGCCGCCGATCACCCAATCGAGCCGCCCGTCGAACGAGGTTCCGAGGAACTGCGCCTCGAGGCTCATGTGATTGAGGTCGGCTTCCTGTTCGGACGTCAGGATGCCGACCAGCGACGACGCATCGAGATCGAACACGACTTCGGTGTCGACTTCGCGATAGGCACCGATGAACTTGAACGTCAGATCATCGGCCAGCTGCGCCTCGGTGGTGTTGATGATGCCCCATGCCTCGACATTGTCCTTCTGGTCCATGTCGCTTTCGACATCGGTGATCGGCCGGTTCTGCGCGCGGGCCAGCGCATCGAAGAATTCGGGAATCGCGCCGGCGCGCGGATGCGCGGGATTGACTGCGATCAGCGTCGTGCCGCGACCGTTGGTCTTCTTGTTGTCGTACATGGCGACGGTGGTGTTGGTGATGTCGGGCGACAATTCGCCAACCGCCGTCACGCGAACCGATCGCGTCGTCTGCCCGCCCAGCTCGGTGCCGTTCAGCGGGCCGGGAATGACGTTGGTCTGATAATCGCCGCCGTCGATCGTCCGCCCCGCGATACGGACCTGGAAGGTATCGGCCAGCGGAATATCCACGCCCAGCTGGGTTTCGACCAGCCCGTAACTGCCCACGCCCACCATAGCCTCGCCCGAAAATACCGAGCCCGGCTTGCGCGGGGTGAGCAGGATGGCGCCGCCGATCGTGTTCCGGCCGAACAGCGTGCCCTGCGGCCCTTTCAGGATCTGGATATTCTCCAGGTCGTAAAAGCCCAGATTGCTGCCCTGCGCGGGCGAAAGCACCACATCGGCCAGATAGATGGCGACGGTCGGGTCCTGTCCGTAAATGGCTTCGGTCGGGCGAATGCCGCGCAGCGCATAGACCGGCGCATTGGGCCGCCCCGAGGACGCGCTGACCGAAAAGCTCGGATCGAGGTCCTGGAGATTGTCGATATCCTCGATGCGGAAATCCTCCAGCACCTCATCGCTGACGGCAGTGATCGAGATCGGAACCGATTGCAGGCTTTCGTCGCGCCGCCGGGCGGTGACGACGATTTCCTCGCCGAAGCGTTCCGCGATGGTCGTTTCATCCTGCGGCGGCTCGGTGCTTTCCTGGGCGAATGCCTGACCGGAAAACAACATGGTGGAAGCAAGCAGGATCGCAGTGCCGCGGGATATCAGGCCCGGACGGCGGACGGATTCAGGGCGTAGGTTGCTGGACATGTCTCTCATTCCCCTCCTTCGCTGCGGGTCGGCGTTCCTGACGCTCTATTTTCCCGTGCAGCGAATTTTATTTCGCGTTTTCATTCTCTTACGCGCACCGGCGAGATTCGAATCCGATGCCCGCAGGGTTTGAGCTTATCGAATTCGGTGCATAAAACGACCATTAATTGTCATTTTGTCCGAGCGGGACCAGATATCGCCGTGGCGACATGCTCAGGCTGTTGCGGGGGCAAAGCGGGCGCGCAGCGCCTTCTTGTCCGGCTTGCCGACCGGCGTTACCGGAATCGCATCGATGACATGCACTGCCTTGGGCGCCTGGAACCGGCCCTTCTGTTCGCGAACCAGCGCGATCAGCGCGTCCGCATCGATCGGTTCGCCCTGGCGCGGCACGACGAACGCCGTCACCGCTTCGCCCCATTTTTCGTCGGGCAAGCCGACCACGGCCGCCGCCGCGACGGCCGGATGCGCAGTCAGCACATCCTCCACTTCGCGCGGATAGACATTGAACCCGCCGGTGACGATCATGTCCTTCTTGCGATCGACGATCCGCAGAAAGCCGCCCGGATCGCGCACCGCGACATCGCCGGTGTGCAGCCAGTCGCCGCGAAACGTCGCTTCGTTGAGCGCGTCATTGTCGCGATAGCCGTCCATCACCAGCGGCCCGCGCACGCAGATTTCGCCCGGCTCGCCGTCGGGAACGGGATTGCAGTCATCGTCGAGCAGTTCGACGTCGAGCCAGGGCACCGGCCGCCCGCAGGAGGCGAGCCGTTGCAGGTCGTCGGGATCGTGATCGGCCTTGCGCAGCAGGCAGATGGTCTGCGGACATTCGGCCTGGCCGTAGAACTGGAAGAAGACCGGCCCGATCCGCTCGATCGCCTCCTTGAGCCGCGCAGGAGAAATCGCCGACGCGCCGTAGAAGACGGTTTCCAGGCTCGACAGGTCGAATTCGCCGAACCGGGGATGATCGAGCAGCGCATAGATCATCGTCGGCACCATCATCGTGCAATTGATGCGATGTTCCTGAATCGCTTCCATCACCGCCACCGGCTCGAATTGCGGCAGCACAAGCAGCGTACCGCCCTTCAGCAAGGTCGGCAGCGTCATCGCCGCGCCGGCATGGCTCAATGGCGCGCAGGAAAGCACGCGCGGCGGCACCGGCCATTCCCATTCGGCCATCATGATGCGCAGGCATTCCATGCTGACGCGCTGGGTGCTTGGGATGCTTTTGGGCTTGCCCGTGGTGCCGCCCGAATAAGCGAGCCGCACGACATCGTCGGGATCGATCGCCGGCGGGACGAGCTTCTGCGGCGCGCACGCCGCCGCCGCCGCGCACAGATCGGTGGCAAGATTGCTCGGCCCGAACGCAGCGAGCTTCAGCCCCGGCAGCTCGGCGGCGATTTCCGCCGCGCGATCGCCATAGGCCGCGGCATCGAAGATCAGCAGATCGACATCGGCATCGCGCAGCACGTGCAGATGATCGCGCAATCCGCCCATCGGATGCAGCGCCATGTACAGCGCACCGCTGAGCTGCACCGAATGGCTGACATGCAGCACTTCGGGCCGATTGGGCGAAAGCAGGCCGACGCGCGATCCGCGCGCGACGCCGAGCGACGCCAGCGCCTGCACGAACCGGCTGGTCTCGTCGCGCACGTCGCTGACGGTCAGGCTGGTGCCGTCGGCAAGCCGGATCAGCGGGCGATCCCCGCCCTGATTGAGTGCATTGGCCAGCACATCGGTAACGTGCAGCTTCCTGTGCGCCAGTCGTTCAGGCGCGCCGTTGGCATCCCCCATGCGATCCTTCCTCTCTCATCGGCTTAGTTCTTGTGCTCTTGGTTTGACAATTTATGGTCATTGCAATCCGGCGCCTGCGCAAGCGGTATTTCGCTCCCGCATACCGCGGTGGCGATTTCGGTTTTCGCGGCAACCGGAGGACAACAACGGCACAAAGAGCACCCAAAGATGGTGCCGCGCCGCAAATTGGGAGAGGGTGGGTATGGAAGCTTCCTACCGCCAGGCCGCGATCGCCGAATGGCGCGTGGGATGGCCTTTGGTGTTGTCGGCATTCGCCGGATCGTTCCTCGCATCCATCTATGCCTATTCGGTCGGCGTGTTGATCGCGCCGCTGGAAGCCGAGTTCGGCTGGTCGCGCGCGCAGATCACATCCGGCTTCCTGGTGGTTTCGTGCTTTTCGGTCGTGCTCTCGATCTTCATGGGGATGGTGATCGACCGGTTCGGGCCGCGCCGCCTCGCGCTGATCGGCGTGCTTGTCTATTCGGCGGCGCTCGCCCTGCTGTCCCAGGCGACGGGCAGCCTCTGGCTGTGGTGGGCGCTATGGGCGCTGATCGCCACCGGCATCATGTTCATCAAGCCGACCGTATGGGTGACGGCGATATCGAGCCAGTTCGACACCAGTCGCGGCGTCGCGCTGGCAGTGGTGCTCAGCGCATCGGGTTTCGTTTCGCTTGCCGTACCGATGATCACGCTGCTGCTCGCCGACAATCTGGGCTGGCGCATGGCCTATGCGGTACTGGGAATCGGCGCCGGCGCGATCGTCTTCCCGCTGGTCCTGTTCTTCTTCCACAGCGCGAAAGACGGCGCCCGCAAGACGAAGCGGCGCAGCGGCACCGCCCCTGCCCCCGCCAATCCCGCCGTTCTGACCGGGCTGACCACCCGCGAGGGGCTGACTTCGCTCAATTTCTGGCTGCTTGCCGGCGCGGGGCTTTCCGCCTCGCTGGTCAGTATCGCACTGTCGCTCAACATGGTGCCGATCCTGACGACTCGCGAATTCGATCGCGTCGCCGCCGCCGGCATCGCGGGGGTGATCGGCATGGCGCAGATCGCCGGGCGGCTGGCCGGAGGCTATCTGCTCGACCGGTTCAACCCGCGCCTCGTCGCCGCGATCAGCGTGGTGCTGCCGATCGGCACGTCGCTGCTGCTGCTCGGCGCGCCGGGCAGTTACCCGATGGCACTGGCGGCGGTGGTGCTGCTGGGCTTCGCAGCGGGCGCGGAAATGGACGCGATCGCCTATCTTTCAGGAAAATGCTTCGGCCTGCGCAGCTTCGCAACGCTGTTCGGTGCCTTTACCGGCATCATCACGCTGGGATTCGGCGTCGGGCCGGTCGTGGCCAGCTATGTCTATGACGTGACCGGCAGCTATCAGCTGGTTCTGATCGGCGTTCTGCCGCTTTCGCTGGTATCGGCGATTCTGTTCCTGCTGATTCGCGGCTTTCCCGATTTCGCGGCGCAGACCCCGGAAACCGTGTTGGAGGAAGAGGCCGCAGAGCTGAAGCCGGCGGTCGCCACCTAGCCGAAACGCCGCCAATCGAAGGCCCCGTGCGGCGGTGGAACGCGGTTCGGCTTGCCCCGGCACCCATGACTGCTATAGACGCCGCCGATCGGCGGTGTCCCCTGCGGGCGTGGCGGAACTGGTAGACGCGCTGGATTTAGGTTCCAGTATCGCAAGATGTGGGGGTTCGAGTCCCTTCGCCCGCACCAGCTTCGCTGCGCATTGCAAGCGCGGACGGCGCCCTTTTTCGGATTCAAGCACGAAAGCGTGGAAATGCAGACTGTCGAGACGTTGAACGAGGGCCTGAAGCGCGCCTATACGATGACTATCACCACCAAGGACGTCGACGCCCGCGTCGATGCCGAGGTGAAGCGCCTGGCGCCGCAGATCAAGATGCCCGGCTTCCGCCCCGGCAAGGTGCCCGCCAACCTGATTCGCAAGATGCACGGCGAAGCGCTTGCCGCCGACGCGCTGAACACCACCATTCAGGAAGGCGTCCAGTCGCTGATCGCCGAGCATAATCTGCGCCCGGCAATGGCACCTTCGGTCAATCTCGCCGACGGCTATGAGCCCGGCAACGACGCCGAAGTGAAGGTCGAGCTCGAAGTGCTGCCCGACGTCCCGACCCCGTCGATCGAAGGGCTGACGCTCGAACGTCTGGTCGTGCCGGTTCCCGAGGAGAAGGTCGACGAACAGCTCGAGCAGATCGCCAGCCAGCAGAAGAGCTGGGAAGATGCGCCCAAGACCCGCAAGGCGAAGGAAGGCGACCAGGTCGTCATGGATTTCGTCGGCAAGGTCGATGGCGAAGCTTTCGAAGGCGGCACCGGCGAGGACATGGCGATCGAGATCGGCTCGGGCCGCCTCATCCCGGGCTTCGAGGACCAGCTGATCGGCGTGAAGGCCGGTGAGGAAAAGACCATCGAAGTCACTTTCCCGGACGAATATGGCGCCCCTGACCTGGCCGGAAAGGCCGCGACGTTCGACCTGACGATCAAGAAGGTGCAAGTCGCCGGCGAAACCAAGCTGGACGACGAATTCGCCAAGAATATGGGCCTGGAAAGCCTCGAGCAGCTCAAGGGGCTGATCAAGGGCCAGATCGAGCAGGAGCATAACGGGCTCACGCGCACGTACATGAAGCGCAAGCTGCTCGATCAGCTCGCCGAAGGGCATGATTTCGAAGTGCCGCCGTCGATGGTCGACGCCGAGTTCGACCAGATCTGGCATCAGCTTCAGCACGAAGCCGAGCATGAGGAAGATGCCGAAGCGGCCAAGGCCGACCTTGAGAAGGAACGCGACGAATATCGCGCGATCGCCGAGCGCCGCGTGCGGCTGGGCCTGCTCCTCTCCGAAATCGGCAATGCCAATGGCGTCGAAGTGACGTCGCAGGAAATGAACCGCCTCATCATGCAGGCGGCGCAGCAGTACCGCCCGGAAGACCGCGAGCGGTTCTTCCAGTATGTCCAGCAGGAACCGATGGCCGCCGCCCAGCTGCGCGCGCCGCTGTTCGAGGACAAGGTCGTCGACTTCCTGTTCGAAAAGGCCGAGGTCACCGAGCGCGAAGTGAGCCGCGAGGATCTGGAAGCCGCGATCGAAAGCGAAGAAGGCGCGGTGCCGCACGTCCACGGCCCGGATTGCGATCACGACCATGACGAAAAGCCGGCCAAGAAGCCGGCGGCGAAGAAGGCCGCTGCCAAGAAGGCCGAGCCGGCCGAGACGAAGGAAGCCGAGGCAGAAGCTCCGGCGAAGAAGGCGCCTGCCAAGAAGCCGGCTGCGAAGAAGGCTCCGGCCAAGAAGGCCGAAACCGCCGAGGGCGAGGAAAAGCCCGCAGCCAAGAAGGCGCCTGCCAAGAAACCGGCCGCCAAAAAGGCTCCGGCCAAGAAGACCGAAGCCGAGGGCTGATCGCATACGCTGTCCCGCGGGGCAGCGCGAAACAAGGATCGGGCGCGCGTGCCGCACGGCATGCGCGCCCGTTTCGATTCTGTCGCTTCCATGCGGCAGATGGACGCACGCGCCCGGCGCGTTGCCGCATCGCAGCCCGGCCTTTGCCGGGCTAGGCGAACACCTCGGCCAGATCCTCGGCAACCGGTCGGTTCTGCGCGATCGTGATGCGGAAGATCATGGCGATCGCCACCCCCGAAAGCGCAATGCCGACCACCGCGAGCACGGTCAGCCAGGTTACCGAGCCTTCCGGCAGGAAGCCGCTGATCAAGCCGTTGGCGAGCCACAGCGCCCACCAGATCGAAACGATCGGCTGGTTTTCGCCATAGTGCTCCTCACCGTGGCTGGCGTTCCACAGTTCGCGCATCCCCTGAAACGGGCGGAACAGGTTGGCGATCGGGATGAAGAACCACCAGACGCGCGATGCGGGCGAGAATTCCAGGTCCTCGAAACCCAGTCGGCGCAAATTCTGGCCGGCCATCACGATCCAGACGGCAAAGACGACGGCAGTGAGCAGGTAAAAGCCGATCGAGGCCGTGTCGATTTCGGCCACCGTGGTCTGCGCGAACAGTTCCGGCATCAGGTACGATGTTGCCATCACCAGCGGCAATTTCAGCCCGTCGATCGCGACCATGATCGCGACCAGCCAGGCCAACGGCATCAGATTGCGTGGCATTTCCTGTTCCCCCCTGCCCCGGAACGACAATAGATATCGTTCGGCATTCAAGGGAAAGAGGGAAAATCGCTTCGCTGTCATTCGCCTCGCAGCGAAGGGCTTTTTCCGCTTGGCCGGGTCGCGATCACGGCTCCGCTCCGCCGCCGCCCTGCGCCGCCGTGCTCGGCGGCAGGCGCAGCGACGCGGCGGCCTGCGGAACGGCAGGCGTCCCCTTCTCCGCCGGCACCATCCCCGAAACGCTCTTCGACGCCTCGACTTCGGTGCCCGCACCGGGTTCGCGGTATTTCCCGATCTCGTTGATCTGCTGGGCCGTCAGCCCGTCGAGCGCTGCGCGTGCCGCCGCCGAAATGGAAACCACCACATCGGGAATTTCCGCGGTTCGAACATCGTCCTTGCCGCGCACGACCAGCGCCGTGTTGAACAACGGCCTGATCTTGACGTAATCGACCATGAAGGCCGCGTCACTTGCAGGATTAACAGGCTGGATACCATCGCCAGACATTGAACCGCTCCGAATAGCGTCAAATCTAGCCCTGGAATTTCCTGCAATAGTTTGACTCAACAAAAGAGTCGAGTCACGGGACCGCATCATTCGTGGTGTATGACAAGGTAACGTCGTTTCCTACCCGAGCGCCTTCTTCAGCAGCTCGTTCACCACCTGCGGATTGGCCTTACCCTGCATCGCCTTCATCGTCTGGCCGACGAAGAAGCCGAACAGCTTGTCCTTGCCGCCGCGATATTCGACGACCTTGTCCTCGTTGGCGGCCAGGATCTTGGCGATTTCGGCTTCGATCGCGCCGGTGTCGCTGGTCTGCTTGAGCCCCTTTTCCTCGACGATCTTCGCCGGCGCATCGCCGGTTTCGAGCATGATCTCGAACACCTGCTTGCCGATCGTGTTGGAGATGGTGCCGTCGGCGATCAGCGCGAGCAGCTCGGCGCCGTCCTCGGGGCTGACCGGGCTCGAATCGATGCTCTTGCCGAGGCGATTGAGCGCACCGAACAGATCGGAGATCAGCCAGTTGGCGGCGGCGCGGGCGACTTCGGGCTCGCCCTTCTTCTGCACGCGCGCGCTTTCGGCGAGCAGCGCCTCATACCAGCGGGCGGTGTCCGCATCGGCAGTGAGGACCGCGGCGTTATAGGCGCTCAGCCCCAGATCCTCCTCATAGCGACGGCGCTTGGCGTCGGGCAGCTCGGGCAGGCTCGCCTGGCATTCGTCGAGGAACGCGTCGTCGAGTTCGAGCGGCAGCAAATCGGGATCGGGGAAATAGCGATAATCGTGCGCGTCTTCCTTCGACCGCATCGACCGCGTTTCGCCCTTGTCGGGATCGAACAGGCGCGTTTCCTGAACGATCTTCCCGCCGCTTTCGAGCACTTCGACCTGGCGCCGCGCCTCGCCCTCGATCGCCTGCATGACGAAGCGGACCGAGTTGACGTTCTTGGTCTCGGTACGCGTGCCGAGTTCGCCGCCGGGCTTGCGCACGCTGACGTTCACATCGGCGCGCATCGAGCCCTGATCCATATTGCCGTCGCACGAGCCGACATAGCGCAGGATCGAGCGCAGCTTGGAGAGATACGCCCCGGCCTCCTGCGGCGAGCGCATGTCGGGGCGGCTGACGATTTCCATCAGCGCGACGCCGGTGCGGTTGAGGTCGACATAGGAGCGCGAGGGGTGCTGATCGTGCATCAGCTTGCCCGCATCCTGCTCGACGTGAATCCGCTCGATACCGATCGTCTTGACCGGCGACTCCGGGTCCTTCTCGTCAATCTGCACGTCGATCGCGCCCTCGCCCACCAACGGGTGATAGAGCTGGCTGATCTGATAGCCCTGCGGCAAGTCGGCGTAGAAATAATTCTTGCGGTCGAAGCGGCTATACTTGTTGATCACCGCGCCCAGCGCCATGCCGGTGCGCACCGCCTGACGGATGCACTCCTTGTTCGGCACGGGCAGCATGCCCGGCATCGCCGCGTCGACCAGGCTGACCTGCGTGTTCGGCTCCGCCCCGAACGCAGTCGGCGCGCCCGAGAAGAGCTTGGCCTGCGACGTGACCTGCGCATGGACTTCGAGGCCGATCACGACCTCCCATTCGCCGGTGTCGCCATGGATGCGGTAGGTTGATTCAGTCACCGGAATGCTCTCTCGAAAAACAAAGTCGCAAATAAGAAAAATAAATAGCAAACAAGCCAGGTACCAATGATTACCAACGGCACGGCCGGTTGCTCGCTCAGGGAAGCGAAAGCCAATGCAGCAAAGCCAAATCCAGTGAGGGATGCGAGAAAGCACACCATTGTGAGCTTACCCCTTTGGGCGTCATCCACAGTACTTTGCACATTGATTATTGCTAGCGCGATCGAGGCTAAGCCCATCGCCAAGTACAACAAATCACCGAACTCTGGCGCCTGCTGCGAAAGCCCCACCCCAAGATACGCGCTAAGCCCCGCGCCAAATACCATGTCCACTGCCCCATAGGACCTGAGCATGTACTGGCGCTTCTCGCTCACCACCAGCTCTCCGGCCGCGCCGTGAACCCGGCGCGCTGTTCGATCGCCATACCCGCGTTCAGCACGCCCTGTTCGTCCAACGGCTTGCCGATGATCTGGAGGCCGAGCGGCAGGCCGTTCTTGTCGAGGCCGCCCGGGACGCTCATCGCCGGCAGGCCCGCGAGCGAGCTGGGGACGGTGAAGACGTCGTTCAAATACATCGCCAGCGGATCGTCGGCCTTTTCGCCGAGCGCGAAGGCGGCGCTCGGCGCGGTCGGGGTCAGCAGGTAATCGCATTCGAGCCAGGCGCGATCGAAATCGCGCGCGATCAGCGTGCGGACTTTCTGCGCCTGGGTGTAATAGGCGTCGTAGAAACCCGCCGAGAGCACATAGGTGCCGATCAGGATGCGGCGCTTCACTTCGTCGCCGAAGCCGTGATCGCGCGTCACCGCGTACATTTCCTGTAGGTTCGCGCCGTCGGGCAGCTCGCGCAGGCCGTAGCGCACGCCGTCATAGCGCGCGAGGTTCGACGAGGCTTCGGCGGGCGCGATGATGTAATAGGCGGGCAGCGCGTACTTGGTGTGCGGCAGGCTCACTTCGACGATCTCGGCGCCGGCGTCCTTCATCCAGTCGATGCCCTGCTGCCACAGCGCATCGATTTCGGCGGGCATGTTGTCGACGCGATATTCCCTGGGGATACCGATCTTCTTGCCGCGCATGTCAGGGTTGAGGCCCTCTTCCCATTTGGGAACGGGCAGGTTGAGCGACGTCGCGTCCTTGGGATCGAAGCCCGCCATCGCCTCGAGCATGATCGCGCAGTCCTTGACGTCATGCGCCATCGGTCCCGCCTGATCGAGCGAGCTGGCGAACGCCACCACGCCCCAGCGCGAGCAGCGGCCATAGGTCGGCTTGATCCCGGCAATGCCGGTGAAGGCGGCGGGCTGGCGGATCGAGCCGCCGGTATCGGTGCCGGTCGCCGCCGGGCAGAGCCGCGCGGAAACCGCGGTCGAGCTGCCGCCCGAGCTGCCGCCCGGCGCGAGCGGAGCGTTATCCCCGCCGCCACGCTTCCACGGCGAGATGACGTTGCCGAAATGGCTCGTCTCGTTCGACGAACCCATCGCGAACTGATCGAGATTGAGCTTGCCGAGCATCCCCGCGCCCGCTTCCCACAGATGGTGCGAGACGGTGGATTCATAGGGCGGCACGAAGCCTTCGAGAATGTGGCTGGCCGCCGTGGTCTGCACGCCCTTGGTGCAGAACAGGTCCTTCATGCCGATCGGCACGCCCGCGAGCGGCTTCAGTGTCTCGCCCGCCGCGACGGCATCATCGGCGGCCTTGGCGGCGGCGATGGCGTGATCGGGGGTTTCGACGATGAAGGCGTTGAGCGCCTTTGCCTTGCTCACCTTGACGATGAAGGCGTCGGCGACTTCGCGCGCGGAGAACGCCTTGGTGCGGATGCCGTCGCGAAGCGCCGCGACGCCGAGATCGGTTACGTCGGTCATGCGCGGCCTCCCTTCAATGCGGCCACGCTGTTGCCAAGCAGAAATCCGTTGGCCCTGAGCTTGTCGAAGGGCCGTCCTTCTTCTTCGGGCCGCGCGGAAGAACAGAACGGGGCTTCGACAGGCTCAGCCCCAACGGGGTGGGTGGGGCGACCGGTGCGGGTGTGGAGGGAGGAAGCGCGCATCATTCCACCACCTTCGGCACGGTGAAGAAGCCATGCTCGCCCTGCGGCGCATTCGCCAGCACCGCGTCGCGCTGATCGCCTTCGGTGACGACGTCCTCGCGCAGGCGCAGCGTGTTGGGGATGACGGCGGTCATCGGCTCGACCGACGACGTGTCGACTTCGCCCAGCTGTTCGACCCAGCCGAGGATGTTGTTGAGCTCGGGCGTCAGCCGTTCGGCTTCCGCGTCGGTGATCGCGATGCGGGCAAGGCTGGCGACCTTGCGCACGGTGTTCTGGTCTACGGACATGAACTCGCGGCTAGCACCGGCGCGCGCGCCTGCGCAATGCTATTTGCAGCCGCTCATTCGAAAGGCTCGCCGACGGGTTCGCCGCCGACGAACAGCTGGCGGCTTTCGACGGTGCGGATTTCGATGTCGCCCCGTTCGAAGCCTTCGCGCAGCCGCGCCTTTTGTGCGTCGGTGTAACGATCAGGGCCTTGATCGGCGCGAACCCAGCCCTCCTCGCCCTTGCGAAACGGAATCGGCTCGCAACCATAAGGCGGCGCGCCCTCTACGACGGCGGAAGCCAAGGGCCGGCGTTCGTCCGCTCCGGCTTCCTGCTCGACCGGCGCCGGATAGCAGCTGCCGGAGAACAGAAAGGCCTCGCTTCCGCCCTCGCTGAAAAGCAACGTGCAGCCTCCCCCCAGCGAACAGGGCCAGGATGTGCCGACCAATGCCTGCAGTGCTTCGGGCACGGCAGCGTCCTGCGGCAGCACGCGCAGTTTCGCCATTGCTTGCTGCGTATTTTCGGATGCGGCCTGTTCCTGAACGCCTTCCCAGCGATTTTTCCACGCCAGCGCTTCCTTCGCCGCGCTCCGCACCTCGGCCTTGTCGCTTTCCCCCAGCCGTGCGAGCGCCTTGCGCCCGGGCTCGCCGAAATCGAAGGCGAGCGCCGCCCAGTCAAATTTGTCGGCCGATATCCTGCCCGATTGGAGCCGGGCGACCTGATCGCGCGTCGAAAGCGACTGGAAAGCGGCGAGCGGCGTCGCGAGGAACAGTGCGAGGACACACAGCCCCGCCGCGAGCCACAGGTTGGACGTGCGCACGCGCGCCATCCACGCCGCGCGCGCCGTCGCGAACGACACCAGATAGGCCAGCCCATAGGCGCAGGCGATCGCGACGAAGGTGGCCGCCCAGAGCCGCTCGGGCGTCAGGCCATATTGGTCGATGCGCAAATAGGTGGCGCAGGCGGCGACCACCGAAAGCGGCAGCATCGTCAGCGCCAGCGCCAATGCGCCCCAGCGCAGCGGGCGCGCCGCCGCCTCCTGATCCGCATCGTTGCCGATTACGCCGTTGGCGAGGATCAGCGCGCCGACGACGCACGTGAGCAAGGTACCCGTAGGCCAGCGAGTCGCGTCCCACAGCGCGCCGAGGCCAGTGAACGGCAGCGCGGCCAGAAACAGCACCAGTCCGATCCCGAGCACCGGCGCAAGCACCGCCAGCACGCGCGCCACCACCCGCTGCACCATCCGCACGACCGCGACATGTTCCTGCAGCAGCCCCAGCCCGAGCCCGAAAGCGGCCCCGAGATAGCTCATCCCGAACCAGTGCTTGCCCAGCAGGTCGCCGATCCAGTGAATGCCGATCAACCGGAACAGCTGGTCGAGCAGTACGAGCAGCAGGAATACGACGAGCACGAACAGCCAGCTCGCGCAGAACAGCACGACGTTCGTCCAGGCATGGTCGTGCGTTTCGCGATAGTCGAAGACCATGCCGCCCGCGTCGCGCGCGGTTTGATAGAAGGGCGCCGCGATCCCGGCGGCGAGCGCGAGGCTGACCACGCGCCAGCCCGCCATCGCGTCCCAGCCCGAGGGGCTGCCGTTCCAGTAAGCCACCAGCGCCGCGACCGCGCCCCAGACGACCGAGAAGACGAGCGCGGAGAGAATCGCCCGGCGTTCGAGCGTGAATCCGACCAGCCCGGCAGCGACGACGACGAAGGTCGTAGCCGTCAGTTCCAGCGTGGTCGGCGCGCTGTTCCAGTCGCGCCCGATCAGGAAATAGCTGATGATTCCGGCGACAAGCCCGAGCAACCCCAGCAGCATGGGGCGGACCGGCCACTGGCCATCGCGCGCCTCGGCTGATTCGTCTTCCATCATCCCCTCCCGGTATCGGCGAGGCATTCCCCGAATCGGCGGCAAGGTCAATCGACATTGCATCGCGCGCTTTCGTCCTGCAGGAGGCTGGAAACGGCGCGCCGGAGCGCTTATGTTGCACTGCACAACGGAGCGGGTCTTGAGCCGCGAAACGGAAGAATCGAGAGGAAGCACGGGGCCGGGATCGGCGAGCGCAGCGGAAAACCCGCGCCGTTCGCGCAATCCGTCGCGCATCGTGCGCATCTTCCTCTATGGAGTCGCCGCCCTCGTCATGCTCGCGCTCGCCGCCGCCTTCACCTATCGCTTCTGGGGCATGGAGCTGCTGCGCCGATCGATGGTGCCGAGCGCCGGCTTCGCCGCGCAGCCGCCGGTCGAACCCGAAGGCTATGCCCGCGCCGACATGTGGCTGGCGCGGCCCGACAAGCCGGGCAACCCGGCATTATGGACGCCCGCCGACATGCAGCCGGCATCGGATCCGACCGCGGCGGTCTTCTTCGTCCACCCGACCTCCTACATGAACCGCAATCACTGGAACGCGCCGCTCGACGATGTCGAGGCCAACAGCACGCTGGAGATTTTCCTGCGCGGCCAGGCCAGCGCGTTCAACGGCAGCGGCGCGATCTGGGCGCCGCGCTATCGCCAGGCCACGTTCGGCGCGTTCCTGACCAGCGATGAAGCCGCGCAACAGGCGCTCGACCTCGCCTATGGCGACGTGCTGGCGGCATTCGAGGAGTTTCTGAAGCAAGCCGGGGACCGGCCGATCATCCTTGCCGGGCACAGCCAGGGATCGCTGCACCTCACGCGACTGCTTGCCGAGCGCATTGCCGGAACTCCGATCGCCGAGCGGATCGTCGCCGCCTATGTCGTCGGCTGGCCGGTTTCGATCACCGCCGATCTGCCCGCGCTGGGCCTTCCCGCCTGCACCGATCCCGACCAGCCCGGCTGCATCCTTTCCTGGCAGAGCTTCGCCGAGCCCGCCGACCCCAGCCTGATCTTCGACAAGTTCGACACGACCGACGGCTATACCGGCGCGGCGCGCAAGGACAGCGCGCTGCTCTGCGTCAATCCGATCACCGGCAAGCCCGACGATGCCGCTCCCAAACAGGCCAATCTGGGCACATTGCTGCCCGATATGAGCTTTTCCAGCGCGCGGATGGTTGCCGGCGGCGTGCCCGCGCGGTGCGAAGGGCGCGGCATATTGAGCATCGGCAAGACGCCGCCCAATCTCGGCCAGTTCGTACTGCCGGGCAACAATTACCACGTCTTCGACTACAGCCTGTTCTGGGCGAATGTGCGCGCCGACGCCAACCGCCGGCTCGCGGCGTTCGAAGCCAGGTGATCACCACCTCCGCCGCCGATTTCCGCGCCGCACTACCCGATGGCGGGCGGCTGATCGGGCTCGATGTCGGTAGCAAGACAATCGGCACGGCGCTGTGCGACGCGGGGTGGAGCTTCGCCAGCCCGGCGCAACTCATCCGCCGAACCAAGTTCACCAGGGACAAGACCGCGCTGGCCGATCTGATCGCCGCGCAGCAGGTGAGGGGCATGGTGATCGGGCTGCCGCTCAGCATGGACGGAAGCGACAGCCCGCGCACGCAATCGACACGCGCCTTCGCGCGCAACCTCGACGATATGGGGCTGCCCATCCTGCTGTGGGACGAGCGCTGGTCGACCGTCGCGGTCGAGCGCACGCTGATCGAACAGGACGCCAGCCGCGCCAAACGCGCCGAACTGGTGGACAAGATGGCGGCGGCGCACATCCTGCAAGGCGCGATCGACGCGCTGGTGAACAGCTGAAAAATCCCTTTCCCGGAGCGTCGCCGGGCTTGGAAAATGACAACCGAACGGGCATGGAGCCGCGGGTCATGCTGACCGCCATCTTCTCCGTGCCGAGCCTGTTGCTAGCCATCTTCACGCTGATGGCGGGGAGCAGTTTCCTGGCGACTCTCGTCAGCCTCCGGCTCGATGCGGGGGGCAGCCACGCGCTGATGATCGGTATCGTCGGCACCGGCTATTTCGCCGGGCTGACAGTCGGTGCGCGGCGCGTGACAGCGCTGATCGGTCGGGTCGGGCACATCCGCACCTTCGCCGCGGTCGCATCGCTGCTTTCGGCCACGGCGCTGGCCTTTCCGATCGTCCCGCCGGGGCTCGGCTGGGCGGCGCTGCGCTTTCTCAACGGCATCGCGATGGCGGGCGTGTTCATCTGCCTCGAAAGCTGGCTCAACGAACGCGCCGAGGCATCGACTCGCGGATCGGTGCTCGCGGGTTACATGATCGCGCTCTATTCGGGGCAGGCGCTGGGGCAGATCCTGCTGACGCTCGACATGGCGGACCAGGCGATGCCCTTCGCGATGGCGGCGATGCTGGTTTCGCTTGCCGCGATTCCCGTCGCGCTGACCCGCATCGCCAGCCCCGAGATATTCGATGCGACGCCGCTCAAGGTGGTCGAACTCTACCATGTCTCCCCGCTCGGCTGCATCGGGACGATCGTGACCGGGCTGATGTTCGGCTCCTTCTACGCGCTCGGCGCGGTCTATGTGCTGCGCCAGGGCGGCAGCGTGGACGATGCCGCATGGTTCATGACCGCCGTCATCCTGGGCGGCGTCGCGCTGCAATTCCCGCTGGGGCGGCTGTCGGACCGGTTCGACCGGCGCAAGGTGATCATCGCGCTGTTCGGCGGCACCATCCTCTCCAGCCTCGCGCTGGCGCTGGCAGGGCTGAGCGGAGCCGCGTCGCTGGCGCTCGGCATGGCGTTCGGCGGGCTGGGATTCGCGCTCTATCCGCTCTGCGTCGCGCATACCAACGACCATCTCAAACCCGAACAGCGCGTCGGCGCCAGCGGCGGACTGGTGCTGATCTATTCGCTCGGTGCCGCGGTCGGCCCGTTCGTGGCGGGCGGCGCGATGGAGACGTTCGGCCCCAGCGGGCTGTTCCTGTTCCTCGCCGGATGCGCGGCGATCACTTTCGGCTTCGGCCTGTGGCGCGAATGGCGCACCGATTCGATCCCAGAGGCGCTGCAGCAGGATTTCCAGGTCCTGCCGCGCACCACGCCGGTCGCCGCCTCGCTCGATCCCTATGCCGAGGAAGGCGAGGCTGACGCCTAGCTTTCCAGCTGCTCGATCAGCGCGGAAATGCTCGGCCATTGCATCGCAGCGCGCTGCCGCTGCCGGTGCGTCTCGCTGTCGACCGGTTCGAAGCCGCGCAGCATGGTCCGCACCCGCTCGACCGCATCGGCAAACTCGGCCTCCGCCCTGGCAACCGCAGCCTCGTCGTCATAGACGTGCCTTCGCAACCGTTTCGGAAGCGTATCCATCGCCTGGCTGCTTCGGGTGCGCAGATCGTCCAGATATCCAAGCTTTTCCGACAGCTTGGTCCGGCTTGGAGCATGGACGTGTCGTCCCGCCTCGAACCCGTAGGCCGCCCCTTCGGCCCGCCGTTCGGCAATCGCCTCGCGAGCGCAGAATTGCCAGCAACCGTCCATCACGCGCTGCGTCGTCTGGACGAAAGCAAAGAGCTGCATCAGGCTTTCCGCCATCCGCGGCGTCATCGCCACGTTGAGCACATTCGCATTGCTGTATATCTTGTCGCGCGACCGGGCCTGCTCCTCCATCCGGCGCAGCGCCTCGTTCAGCCGCGGGATCACCAGGTCGTCGGATATCACCACATGATCGGGAAACATCCGATCGACAAAGGCCGTGAAATCGCGCACCGCACTGGCATGGGTCTGCCCCATTTCCCGAACCAGCCTTTTCCGCATCGGAGCATAGCGCCGCCGTTCGAGAACGCCGATCCACCAGGGAATCAGAATGACGACAAGCAGCACTTCCATGCCGAAGAAAAAAGCCGTTCGCCTGAAATCCGGCCCACCAGTCGGCATCCTTCCGCAACCAGTCCGAAAAGGTCTGGCCAGCGCTTAACAGCCATTGGATCAGCTGTTCCATCCTCGGCGCCTCCCCCTCGCGTTGCGATCGATGTCTAGCAGGTTGGCCGGCAATCGCCACAAGGTGGCGCCCCCCGCTTGCAACCTGCCCTGCACCCGATTACGCGACCGCTTCAATGTCGCCGTCCGATCATCGCCCCGGCACGCTGCTCAACGGCAGCGAAGCCTTTCCCCACCGGCACCTGACCGGGATCGCGGGACTTCAGCCGCATGAAATCATGTTCCTGCTCGACGAAGCCGAACAATGGGTGGAGGCGAACAAGGAGCGCGGGCGGCTGAGCGACCGGCTGACCGGCCTCACCCAGATCAATGCCTTTTTCGAAAATTCGACACGCACGCTGCTGAGCTTCGAAATCGCGGGCAAGCGGCTCGGTGCCGATGTCGTCAACATGCATGCCGGCCAGTCGAGCGTGAAGAAGGGCGAGACGCTGATCGACACCGCCGTCACGCTCAATGCGATGCGCGCCGATGTGATCGTGATCCGCCACGGCAGTTCGGGCGCGGTCCAGCTGATCGCCGACAAGGTCGACTGCCCGGTGCTCAATGCCGGCGATGGCTGGCACGAACATCCCACCCAGGCGCTGCTCGACGCGCTGACCATCCGTCGCCGCCGGGGCGCGATCGCGGGGCAGCGCGTGGTGATCTGCGGCGATATCCTGCACAGCCGCGTCGCGCGCTCCAACATCCTGGCGCTGACCGCGCTCGCCGCCGAAGTGCGCGTCGTCGCGCCCTCCACGCTGATGCCCGCCGAAGTCGAGCGGATGGGCGTAACGCCGTTCAGCGATTTCGACGAAGCGCTGGAAGGCGCCGATGTGGTGATGATGTTGCGGCTCCAGAACGAACGCATGTCGGGCGGGTTCATCCCCTCGACCCGCGAATTCCACATGCGCTACGGCCTGACGCCCGAACGGCTGGCGCGGGCGAAACCCGATGCGCTGGTGATGCATCCCGGCCCGATGAATCGCGGCGTCGAGATCACCTCGAGCGTCGCCGACGACCGCGAACGCTCGGCGATCACCGAACAGGTCGCGATGGGCGTGGCGGTGCGTATGGCCTGCCTCGACGTACTGACACGCCACGAACGCGGCGTGGAGGGCTGGGCATGAAGCGGCTTTTCACCAATGCGCGGCTGGTGCTGCCCGATCATGTGGCCGAGGGCAGCCTGCTGATCGACGGCGACACGATTGCGGCGGTCGGCGCGGTCGAGGCACCTTCCGACGCGGAAACCGTGGACGCTTCCGGGCTGCTGCTCGCCCCTGCCCTCGTTGATCTGGGCGTGTTCGCGATGGACAAGGCCGCGATGCGCGCCGGCGGCATCGCGCGGATCGGGCTGATGCCCGATCAGTCGCCGATCCTTGATGGCCCGGGCATCATCCAGCGTGCCACCGCGATGGGCAAGCCCGAGCTGTGGGTCCATCCGATCGCTGCCGCCACGGCGGGGCTGGAAGGCAGCGATCTGGGCGAAATGGCGATCAATGCCGAAGCCGGCGCGCGCGCCGTTGCCACCGGGCGGCGCTGGATCGCGGACTCGGGCATGATGCGCAAGGTGCTAGCCTATGCGCGCGATTGCGGGCTGGCGGTGATCGCGCATGCCGAGGATTCCGGGCTGGCGGGCAATGCCGTTGCCACCGCGGGCGAAACCGCGACGCGGCTCGGCCTGCCCGCCGCGCCCGCCATTGCCGAGGCGCTGGCGATCGCCCGCGACCTGATGCTGGCCGAGGAAAGCGGCGCGCATATCCATTTCCGGCAGGTAACGACCGCAGACGGCTTCGAACTGATCCGCGCGGCGAAGCGCGCCGGGATGCCTGTCACTTGCGGCATCACGCCCGCGCATCTGCTGCTGTCCGATGCGGCGATGACCGATTTCCGTACCTTCGCGCATCTATCGCCGCCGCTGCGCAGCGAGGCGGATCGCCAGGCGGCGCTGCGCGCGCTCGCCGACGGGACGATCGACGTGATCGGATCGGGCCATGATCCACGCGGACCGGAGGAAAAGCGCCTCCCCTTCGCCGATGCGGCGCCGGGCATGGCGGGCGCCGAAACGCTGCTGGCGCTGTCGCTGGGGCTGGTGCGCGACGAAGTGGTTTCGCTCGAACGGCTGTTCGCGCTGCTCGCGGCCAATCCGGCGCGCATCCTGCGGCTCGCGACGGGCACGCTGGAGGCAGGTCGTCCCGCCGACCTGATCCTGGTCGATCCCGACACCCCGTGGCAGATCAGCGCCGACCGCATGACGGCAAAGGCGGGTAATACGCCGTTCGACGGCCTGCCCGTACAGGGCAGGACCGTGGCCCTGTTCAAGGGCGGCAGCGAAATCCTCTAGCGAACAGGCTCAACGCGAGGCGACCTGCGTGTCGCCGCGCAGCCAGCTTGCGGTTTCATCGCCCGCCTTGGCTCGCACAAAGCAGCGGCCGCCACTAGAGCGCAATTCGCGGCACATCGCGTTTGCCTCGGCGCGCGAATAACCCCCGACCGACAGGCGATAGAAAGTGCCGCGGCGGTTCGCGATCTTCGCCTGCGACGGGGTTTCGTTGCTTAGCATGGCATGGCGGCTCGAAGCGCGACGCCATGCCGCGCGCGCATTGGCTTCGCTCGAATAGGCGCCGAGCTGCACGAAATAATTGCCCGGGGCGCGGTTCGGGGCCGTCACCGCCGGACGCGCGGAGGGCGCGGGCGTCGCGGCGCTGGCCACCGAATAGTTGCCGGGCAGTGCCTGCACCACTTCCTGCGACGGTCCGAATACGACGCCGTTGCGTGCGGGTGCCGGGGCAGCCGGACGAATATCCGCGGCTGGCACCGCCGCGACGCTCGCGCCGTCGCCGGGCATATAGGCGTCAACCGGATCCACCGTCTGCGCGGCGGCGGCAACCGGCTGCATCGTTTCGGCGAGCGCCAGTTGCTGCGGCTGGCCGGGATCCTGCACGGCACGCACGCCGAGCAGCGAGGCGACCTGGTCATAGGCGTTGGTGGGACGCGAGAAGCTGGCCCATTCGGTCATGCGCCGGTCGAGCTGGTCGGGCGGCACATCGATCGCGGCAAGCGCCTTGGCATCCTGCCAGCGCCCCGAAAGCGCAAGCGCGAGCGCGAGATTCTGGCGGACCTTGGCAGTCGCGCCGGGCTGACGCGCTGCGGGCAGCAGCACCTCGACCGCACCCACCGGATCGCCGGCCAGCGCCATCGCCAAGCCGCGGTCGCCCGCGGGGATCGTATTGCTATGCGTTTCCAGTGTCTGGCGGGCGCCCGCCCAGTCGCCATTGGCGATCTGCGACAGCGCAAGGTGCAGCGCGACCGTGCCGTTTCCCGGATCGAGCGACAACGCGTCGGTCAGTGCCTGCTGCGCCGACTGGAACCGGCCCGACATCAGATAGGTCTGGCCGAGCAGCGCGCGATATTCGCCGTTCCGGGGCGCGTTTTCGACTGCTGATTCAGCATAACGCACGGCGCGTTCGGCTTTGTTCTTGCCCAGTTGCTCGCGCGCTTCCTCGGCATCGCGCGCGGCCTTGCGCGCGTCGCTGTCCGAAGAAAGGGTGGTGGCATGGGCTAGCATCGCCGTGCCCGCCGCACCGGCCATCAGCGGTCCGCTGACGACCAGCGCCGAAAGGCCGATGGAAAGGAAATTACGGCTGGTCATGTTCAGTCCTTCCGTCGCGGTTGCCGGTCGAGCTGGTCGACCAGCGCGTCCACGGCCTGTTGCGATTCAAGAAATGCGTCGAGTGCTTCGGTCACGATCTGCTGTGCCGAGCGGTTCGAAAGCGCCGATGCCAGGCGCAGACGGAGATGGCGCTCGGGATCGAGCCGCAGGGTAAAGGCGGCGCGCCGCTTCTTGCGGTGCATTTCCCGCGCCACGCGCTCCGCCGCTTCGGACGACAGCGTGGCGGCTTCCGGTTCCGGTGCTTTCGCTGCCGGTTCGTGTGATACCGGCGCGGTTACCACCGCTTCCGGCACCTCCGGCACGTTCAGCGCGGGCGTTTCGAACGCAGTGGCGCCGAAGATCGGGGCGTCGATTACCGGTTCCTCCGCCTCCGGCGACTCCGTCGGCTCCGCGTCGCCCGCAAGTTCGCGATCGAGCGCATCGCGCTGGCGCAGTACCGCCGGCCGGGGCGCAGGCACGGGCGGTTCGGTTGGCGCCGGTGCGGGAGTCAGCGGCTGTACCGAGCTGGGAACATGGACATGGTCCTCGCCCATATCGTTCCAGCCCAGATCATCATGCTGCGTCGGCGGCGTCAGGCCGACATAGCCCTGCGGACGCATCGCCGGACGCGCCTGCCCCTTGCGGGCCAGCAGCCCGGAGGAAAGCGAAGCAGTGGGCTTGGGAGCGCCGAGCATTGGCTGCATCTCCCTCAGCTCACCACGCGGCGGCCGAAGCCACCGACGGGGCGTGCCGCACCGAAACCGGCCGCCGCGGCGGGAGCGGTGAAAACGGTGCGACGGAAATTCTTTTCAAGCCGATCGGAGACATAGCTCCACAGCGCCTGCACTTCGGCCGAGCTCTTGCTCTTGGGGTCGATCTCCATCACCGTCCGTCCGTCGATCATCGACGAAGCAAAATCGGTGCGATGGTGAACGATCACCGGCGCCACCGTGCCGTGCTGCGATAGCGCGACGGCGGCTTCGGAAGTGATCCGCGCCTTGGGGGTGGCGGCGTTGACGACGAAGACCAGCGGCTTGCCCGCGCGCTCGCACAGGTCGACGGTGGCGCCGACGGCGCGCAGGTCGTGCGGGCTGGGTCGCGTGGGGATGACGATCAGCTCGGCGACCGCGATCACGCTCTGGATCGCCATCGTGATTGCCGGCGGCGTATCGATCACCGCCAGCTTGAACCCCTGTTGCCGCAGCACTTCCAGATCGGAGGCGAGCCGCGCGACCGTGGTCTGCGCGAATGCCGGCAAATCGGTTTCGCGCTCGTTCCACCAGTCGGCGAGCGAGCCCTGCGGATCGATATCGATCAGCACGACAGGCCCGTGCCCCGCCAGTTCGGCCTGAACCGCCAGGTGCCCCGATAGCGTGGTCTTGCCCGACCCGCCCTTTTGCGATGCCATCGCCAGTACGCGCATCTACCCCTCTGAAACTCCCGCTAATTCCATTGCCGCAATGCCACGGGGCGGGATAAGAAGAGGTTAATGCGTGCCGGGAAGGGACGCCTCGGCCGATTGCGAGGCGTAAGGATTTCTTTCACCAACGATGGTTAATCGTCATTATCCATTGTCCGGTCGCGCACGGCCGAAATGTTACGAGCCGGGGTTAACCGCATGAAACCATTTTGGATCCTTGCAGCAGCCATCGCCACACCGATCGCCACGCCCGTTGCGGCGCAACAGGCGGCGCAGCCTGCCGATCCGGTGCGCGAAGGCGTCGAGGCATGGTCGCGCGGCGATTATCTGACCGCAATCGACAAATGGCGCGGACCGGCCGAAGCGGGCAATGCCGATGCGCAGTTCAACCTGGGTCAGGCATATAAGCTCGGCCGCGGTGTCGATTCCGATCTGGCGCAGGCGCAGGAATGGTATCGCCGCGCCGCTATCCAGGGGCATGCCCAGGCGGAGGACAATTACGGCCTCGCGCTGTTCCAGAACGGCCATCGCGACGAAGCGGTGCAGTGGCTCGAACAATCGGCGCTGCGCGGCGAACCGCGTGCGCAGTACGTTCTCGGCACCATGTATTTCAACGGCGACGCAGTGGAGCGCGACTGGGTGCGTGCCTATGCGCTGATGATCCGCAGCTCGCAGACCGGCCTGCCGCAGGCGAACCAGGCGCTGGCGCAGATGGACCGCTATGTCTCGGTCGAGGATCGCCAGAAGGGCCTGACGCTCGCCCGCCGCTATGAAGAGGCATCGAACCGATCGCAGCTTCCGGTCGACTATGCCGGGCCGGTGACACAGCCGCCGAGCCCGCCGACCGCCCAGCCGACGCAAACCGCGGCCAACGAACCGACGCCGACGCGCGGACAGGTGCAGACGATCGACCTTCCGCCTTCGCAAGTGGCGCAGCGCCCGGTGGAGACCGCGCAGGCGCCCGAACCCGTCTTCCGCCCGACGCCGCAGCCGCAGCAGCCGCCGGTCGAAACGGCGCAGCGCACTGCCCCGCCGGCACCGACTCCACCCGAACCCGCGCGCCCCGAACCGCGCGCGGCAACCGTCGACAGCGGCTGGCGCGTCCAGCTCGGCGCGTTCAGCGAGCCCGGCAATGCCCGCGCGATGTGGAGCACTGTCTCGCGCCTGTCGGTCGCGAACGGACTGCAACCTTATTATGTCGCATCGAATTCGGGGCGGCTGACCAAGCTGCTGATCGGCCCCTATGCCTCGCGCGCCGAAGCACTGCGCAGCTGCAATGCAATCAAGGCAAGCGGTCGCGACTGCCTGCTGGTGGCGCCGTAAGGCCTACTGCACGAACGTCGCCCCTGCGCAGGCAGGGGCCTATCGCTGTGCGTTTGGACGAAATGGCTGACACAGATGCTTCGCGCTTTGTGTCATGGACCAGCGCGGAACGTTAAAGACATGGGCCCCTGCCTGCGCAGGGGCGACGGTCTAGATCGACACCCAATCCTTCCGCGCGATCCCCTGCGCATGGAGCAGCGCCGTCAGCTGCGCATGGTCGATCCGCGCGCCTGCCGCCGCGGCAACGATCGGCTTGGCGCGATAGGCGGCGCCCAGCCCTGCCAGCTTGATCATCGCGAGGTCGTTGGCGCCGTCGCCCACCGCCAGCGTCTCGGCGAAGTCGAGACCGAGTTGCGCGGCGGTCTCGCGCAAGGTCGTTTCCTTGGTCGATGAATCGACGATCGGTTTGGCGACTTCGCCAGTCAGCGCGCCGCCATCGACCAGCAATTCATTCGCCACCACGCGGTTGAAACCGAGCATTCCGCCGACCGGCCCGGCAAAGCGCGTGAACCCGCCCGACACCAGCACTGCGGTGGCGCCGCGCGCGCGCATCGTCTTGACCAGCGTTTCGGCGCCGGGCGACAGGCGCACCCGTTCGGCAAGGCATCGGTCGATCGCGCCTTCATCCAGCCCCTTGAGCAGCGCCACCCGCGCGTCGAGCGCTTCGGCGAAATCGAGTTCGCCGCGCATCGCGCGCTCGGTGACTTCGGCGATCTGCGCCTTGATGCCCGCATAATCGGCGAGTTCGTCGATGCATTCGACAGTGATCATCGTCGAATCCATGTCGGCGATGAGCAACTTCTTCTCGCGGTTTTCTGCGGGCTGGACGACGACATCGGTCGCCGGGAAAGCGCCCTCCAGAGCCTCGCGCGCCGCCGACGGATCGGAGGCGAAGGGGATATCTGCAGCTTCACCTTCGTCGATCCATTGCGCTTCGCCCGGCGCGCAGCCCGCGCCGGCGAGGCGATCGGCCGCCGCCGAAATGTCGCCCGCAGTCAGGCGTTGCGATGCTATAAGCGTGGCGATGAACATATGGCCTCTTGCACGATCGGGATTTCAGAACCCGTTGGCCCTGAGCTTGTCGAAGGGCTGTTCTTCTTCTGCGCGCGGTACGAAGAGAAGAACGGCGCTTCGACAGGCTCAGCGCGAACGGACGGAGGCGTTTGATGACTGACCGCCCCCCGCTGGCGCTCATCGCAGGGCCGACGGCCAGCGGCAAGTCCGCGCTGGCGATCGCGCTTGCCGAAAGACATGGCGGCATGGTGATCAATGCCGACAGCGCGCAGGTCTATGCCGATCTGCGCGTGCTTTCGGCACGGCCGAGCCATGAGGAGGAATCGCGCGCGCCGCATCGGTTGTTCGGCCATGTCGACGGGGCGGACGCCTATTCCGCCGCGCGCTGGGCCAGCGAGGCACGCGGCGCGATCGCGGAAGCGCGGCGAGAGGGCCTGCTGCCGATCCTGGTCGGCGGCACAGGGCTCTATATGCGCACCTTGCTCGACGGAATCGCGCCGGTGCCGGAGATCGATGCGACGATCCGCGACGAGGTCCGCGCCCTGCCGGTGCAGCACGCCCATGCCGCGCTCGAACGCGAAGACCCGGAAGCCGCATCGCGGCTGCGCGGCACCGACACGACTCGCATCGCCCGCGCGCTCGAAGTCGTGCGCTCGACCGGGCGGACGCTCGCCGCCTGGCAGGCGGAGCGCGTCGGCGGCATCGGCAAGGAGGTTTCGCTGGCGGCGCTGGTGCTGCTGCCCGACCGCGAATGGCTGCGCGAGCGCTGCGACCGACGGTTCGGACTGATGCTCGAACAAGGCGCCGTCGAGGAAGTACGCGCGCTGTGTTCGCGGACCGATATCGGCGAAACCGCGCCGGTTCGCCGCGCGATCGGCGTTGCCGAAATCGGCAGCTGGCTGAGCGGCGCCCTGAGCCGCGAGGAAGCGGTGGATCGCGCGCAGGCGGCGACGCGGCAATATGCCAAGCGGCAGTATACCTGGTTCCGCAACCAGCCTCCGGCCGAATGGAGTCGCACGACCAAGATAGAAACGAACCAACTGGTTCGCCATTTTGAAACTAAATTACCTTAATAGAGCTTGACCGGCAGTTTTCGTGCGACTAGCAGCGCCCCTCCGGCGGTGCTATGGCGCACGCGCCTGAAGGAGGAACAACGTGACCGAGAAGAGCGGAGCAGACATCCTGATCGAGACCCTGACGGATCTCGGTGTGGAAGTCGTATTCGGCTATCCGGGCGGCGCGGTCCTTCCGATCTACGACGCGCTGTTCCAGCAGGATAAGATCAAGCACATCCTGGTCCGCCACGAACAGGCGGCGACGCATGCGGCCGAAGGCTATGCCCGCGCGACTGGCAAGCCGGGCGTGGTGCTCGTCACCAGCGGCCCGGGCGCGACCAATGCCGTGACCGGCATCACCGACGCGCTGATGGATTCGATCCCGATGGTCGTGATCACCGGCCAGGTGGCGACACAGCTGATCGGCACCGACGCCTTTCAGGAAGCCGACACGATCGGCATCACGCGCCACTGCACGAAACATAATTACCTGGTGAAGGCACCCGGCCGCATCGCACCGGTGACTCGCGAGGCGTTTCATATCGCCACCACCGGCCGACCCGGTCCGGTGCTGATCGACATTCCCAAGAATGTTCAGGTCGCCACTGCGCCTGCCGCCGATCCCGCGACGCCAGTGACGCGCGCCACCTATCGCCCGATGACGCAGCCCGATCCCGATGGGATCGAGGCCGTGATCGACATGCTCGCGGCGGCGGAACGGCCGATCTTCTACACCGGCGGCGGCATCATCAATTCGGGGCCGCAGGCTTCGCAGCAGCTGCGCGAGCTTGCCGCGCTCACCGGTGCGCCGGTCACTTCGACGCTGATGGGGCTCGGCGCCTTCCCTGCGTCGGATCCGCAATGGGTGGGCATGCTCGGCATGCACGGCACCTATGAAGCCAATATGGCGATGAACAAGGCGGACCTGATTGTCGCGATCGGATCGCGCTTCGACGATCGCGTCACCGGCCGGCTCGATGCCTTCGCGCCCAATGCGAAGAAGGTGCATATCGATATCGACCGGTCGAGCGTGAACAAGAATGTCCGCGTCGATCTGGCCATTATCGGCGACGCAGGCGCGGCGATGGGCGCGATGCTCGACCGCTGGAAGAGCCAGGGGCACGCCAAGGCCGACCTGTCCGAATGGTGGAACCGCATCGACGGCTGGCGCGCGGTGCGCAGCCTCGATTTCGACGATGCCAAGGACGGCGTGATCATGCCGCAGCGCGCGATCCGGGCGCTGTGGGAAGCGACCAGGGACCGTCAGCCGATCATCACCACCGAAGTCGGCCAGCACCAGATGTGGGCCGCGCAGCATTTCGGCTTCGACGATCCGAACAAATGGCTGACCAGCGGCGGCCTCGGTACGATGGGCTACGGCCTGCCCGCCGCGATCGGCGCGCAGCTCGGCCATCCCGACGCGCTGGTGATCGATATCGCCGGCGAGGCGAGCATCCAGATGAACATTCAGGAGCTGGGCACAGCGACGCAGTACCGCCTGCCGGTCAAGCTGTTCATCCTCAACAACGAATATATGGGCATGGTCCGCCAGTGGCAGGAACTGACCTATTCGAGCCGCTATTCGGAAAGCTATTCCGACGCGCTGCCCGACTTCGTGCGGCTCGCCGAAGCCTATGGCTGGAAGGGCATCCGCATCGAGGGGATGCAGGAATTGCAGCCCGGCATCGATGAGATGCTCGCCTATGACGGACCGGTATTGGTCGATTGCCGCGTGGCAAAGCTCGCCAACTGCTTCCCGATGATCCCGTCGGGCGCCGCGCATACCGAAATGCTGCTCGGCGGGGCGGAAGTTTCGGGCGAAATGGACGACGAAGCGAAGGCGCTGGTGTGATGGGTATCAGCGCCAACAATCTCCCCTCCCGCTTGCGGGAGGGGTCGGGGGTGGGCTCGCGCTCACCACAGCCGCAGCGGTTGAGGATAGCGGGTGCCCACCCCCTAACCCCCTCCCGCAAGCGGGAGGGGGAATGATGCACATCAAGGAAGAAGCTATCGAGCGGCATACGCTCGCGGTGATCGTCGACAACGAACCCGGCATTCTCGCGCGGATCGCGGGGATGTTCACGGCGCGCGGCTACAACATCTCCTCGCTCACCGTGTCGGAAATCACCGATGACGATCTGGTCAGCCGGATCACCATCGTCACCTCCGCATCGGCGCCGGTGATGGAACAGATCATCGCGCAGCTCGACCGGCTGGTGCCGGTGCACAAGGTGACCGATCTTTCCACTGCCGGCGAGCATGTCGAGCGCGAGCTGGCGCTGGTGAAAGTCGCGGGCGTCGGCGATCATCGGATCGAGGCGCTGCGCCTTGCCGAAGTCTATCGCGCCCGCGTGGTCGACGCGACGATTTCGAGCTTCGTGTTCGAAGTCACCGGCGGGACCGAGAAGATCGACAAGTTTCTCGAGCTGATGCGCGAAGTCGGCCTGGTCGAAGTCGCGCGCACCGGCGTGGTCGCCATCGCCCGGGGGAAAGAAGCGGCCTAGCGCCGAAGTATCAACGCAATCGTCACCCCGGAATTGATCCGGGGTCCACTCCTCCACTTGCGCGGATGGCGCTTGTTGCACGGTGGATGCTGAAACGAGTTCAGCATGACGGCATATCGGAAGGGAAGTGAACGAAATGCGTGTCTATTATGATCGTGACGCCGACATCAATCTGATCACCGACAAGAAGATCGCGATTGTCGGCTATGGCAGCCAGGGCCATGCCCATGCGCAGAATCTGCGCGACAGCGGCGTCAAGGAAATCGCCATCGCGCTGCGCGAAGGCTCGCCGAGCGCGGTGAAGGCCGAAGACGCCGGGTTCAAGGTGCTGACCAATTCGGAAGCCGCGCAATGGGCGGATATCGTGATGATCCTCGCCCCCGACGAACATCAGGCCGCGATCTGGAACAGCGACCTGAAGGGCAAGATGAAGCCGGGCAGCGCGCTTGCCTTCGCGCACGGCCTCAACGTGCATTTCGGCCTGATCGAGCCGCCCGCCGACATCGACGTCATCATGATCGCGCCCAAGGGCCCGGGTCACACGGTACGCAGCGAGTATAAGCGCGGCGGCGGCGTCCCCTGCCTGATCGCGATCGATCAGGACGCGACGGGCAATGCGCACGATGTCGCGCTGGCCTATGCCTCGGGCGTCGGCGGCGGCCGTTCGGGCATCATCGAAACCAATTTCCGCGAGGAATGCGAAACCGATCTGTTTGGCGAACAGGCGGTGCTGTGCGGCGGGATCACGCATCTGATCCAGGCGGGTTTCGAAACGCTGGTCGAAGCCGGCTATGCGCCCGAAATGGCCTATTTCGAATGCCTCCACGAAACCAAGCTGATCGTCGACCTGCTCTATGAAGGCGGGATCGCCAATATGCGCTATTCGATCAGCAACACCGCCGAATATGGCGACATCACCACCGGCCCGCGGATCATCACCGAGGAGACCAAGGCCGAGATGAAGCGCGTGCTCGCCGACATCCAGTCGGGCCGTTTCGTCAAGAATTTCGTGCTCGACAACCGCGCCGGCCAGCCCGAGCTCAAGGCGAGCCGCAAGGCCGCCGCCGCACATCCGATCGAACAGGTCGGCAGCGAGCTGCGCGCGATGATGCCGTGGATCGGCGCCAACAAGCTGGTCGACAAGGAAAAGAACTGATCGATGTTGGCGCCGCGGCACTTTTTCACCGCGGCGCCACTATCGACAGCAATCTTTTTTTGCCTCTGAAATCAGTAAACTAATTAAAATTCAGCCCGTTACATATTTGTAACTGCTATTGCGCGGGTTGGAACCCTCTCCCACTTGGCGGCGTACTGTAATCGCCGCTTCAAAAGGGAGTATTCCTGTCATGCGCACGCGCACCCTCTTCGCCGCCCTTGCCTTCGCTGCCGCGACCCCGCTCGCCGCCGCCCCCTTCGTCGCGTCGCAGGACGCCGGCCTGCCCGGCACCGCCGATGTCTCGCGCGTCGTTGCCGGCACCTATGATCTGGACAGCGGGCACAGCTATGCGCACTGGACCGTCAATCACATGGGCTTCACGCCGCTCGACGGCATGTTCGGCAACGCTACCGGCACGCTGACCATCGATCCCGAAAGCCCCGAGGACGCCAGCGTCGACGTGACTTTCGACATGACCGGCTTCACGACGCACACCGAAGCCTTCACCAACCACCTGAAGAGCGAAGACTTCTTCAACGTCGCGGAATTCCCGACCGCGCGCTTCGTTTCGACCGCGGTCGAAGTCGACGGCACCACCGCCGAAGTCACTGGCGACCTGACGATTCACGGGGTCACCAAGTCGGTTACACTCGACACCGAATTTTTCGGCGCCGGCGCGAACCCGATGAACAAAAAACTCAACATCGGCTTCACCGGCACGACCACGATCAAGCGCAGCGATTTCGGCCTCGGCTATGCCGTGCCCGTCGTCACCGATGAAGTCGAACTGAAGATCGTCGCAGCCTTCGTGAAGCAGTAACCGGTTAGAACCCGGCCCGCAGCGTGACCCCCCAGAAGCGCGGCGGGCCGGGGAAGCCGGCATAGGCGCCCGGCTGTTCGGGGACGGATAGGCCGGTGACGTGATAATATTGGTCGGTCAGGTTCTCGACGAAAAGCGCCGCCTGCCACGTCCCGTCCACTCCGCCTATTCCGATGCGCGCATTGACCAGCGCATAGCCCGGATTGCGCACCACGCCGCGCCCAGCCAAACGGTCATAACCATCGATCTCGACCGCGCTCTGATAGCGCGCATCGATATGGAACAGGCCGTGCAGGCCACCGCCCAGTTCCGGCTGCCAGTCGGCGGCGACGGTGGCGACATGGGCGGGCTGATTTAGCACGCGCTCCCCCGCCATCCCCGCCAGCGGCGTGCCGGCGAAATCATTGTCGCCGTCATAGCGCGAATCCATCCACGCATAGCCGAGCCGGAGCGACAGCGCGCGGGCGGGCCGCAGCATGGCTTCGGCCTCGATTCCCTTCGCGGTCTTGCCCGCGACGTTGAGCACCGAGAAATTGCGGCCGGTGAACACCACGTCCTGCGCGTCGGCAATGTCCATCACATAGCCGGCGAGATTGATCGTGACTCCCGGCGCCGGAGCGACCTTGGCGCCCACTTCCCACGCATCGACATGTTCGGAATCGAAGGCGAGGTCGCGGGCCTGCGCGCCATCGCCGCCCAGAACCACTGAATCGAACCCCGACTGATCGAGATTGTAGCCGCCCGATTTCGTTCCGCGCGAATAGGCGGCGTAGAGCAGCAGCCCGGGATCGGCCCGCCATGCCAGCCGCGCCGTGCCCGACAGGCGGCTTTCGCCGCGCCGGTCGGAATATGCGCCATTGAACTCGCTGTTCACCGCCGGATTGCAGGCGAGCAGGAACAACCCCTCGAACAGTCCCGGGTCGGCAGCACGGATCGCATCGCGATAGATCGCCGCGCGCGGATCGGCGCCGGTGAAGAAATCGCAGCCGGCAGTGTCATTCAATACCCGCGCATCGAGCCGCTTGGTCTCGCGGTTCCAGCGCATTCCGAGTGTCAGCGAGACGCTGTCGTTCAGGGCGATGATATTGTGCGTGAACAGCGCGAAGGCGCGGGTGTCGACGTGATAGCGATTTCCACTGTTGCCCTGCCCCTCCGCACTGCCGGCAAGCGGACTGTTGAGATAGGCGAACAACGCCGATCCGGGCGGCGCCGCCGCCTGAAGCGCCGGGCTTTGCAGCCAGAGGAGCTGGCCGAACAGCGGCACCGATCCCGAAGGCAGCGGTGCGATCCCCTGCAATGCGGCGCCCACTTGATCGAGGCTCGGCACCGGATAGCTGCCGTAGAATTGCGCGGGAACGCCGATACCGTCTGGCGGCGGTGCGGCGAGCTGTCCGCCCAGCGCGGCATCGACAAATGCGTCCGCGTCCGCGCCAAGACGGATCGTGTCGCGATGGCGCAGCCGCTGATCGAGGAAGAAGCCGCCGACCAGCCAGTCGAGCCGGCCGTCCCACGCCTTTCCGTTCAGCCGCACTTCCTGCGTGAAATCGCGAAGCCGCACGCGATAGTCCTCGCGATAGGCACGGTCGGCGCCCGAATAATCGACGTCCTGGTCCCGCAGGACGCGCCAGTCGCGCCATGCGGTGATCGTCGTGAGCGATGCGTCGCCCAGATCCCAGTCGACCTGGCTCGAAACGCCCCCGTCGCGCACACGCTCGCCATAGCCGCGCGCAGGAGAGGCCGGCTGAACGCGATCCGACGCTGGTCCGTCATACACGTCCACCAGCCCCTGCCCCGCCGCGATCGCGTCGATGGCATCCGCAAAGTCGCCGCGCGAGACGATCGCGACGCCGCAACATTGTTCGTCGCTTTCCGAATAATCCCCGATCAGGCGAAGGCGGAACGCGCCGCTTTCGACCAGCGCCTGGCCGCGCAGACTCCAGCGATCGACATCGTTGAAGGCGCGGTCGGCATTGGGATCGGTGACATAGCCGTCGCGGCGGCGGCGGCCCGCATCGATACGCAACGCCACGCTGTCGCTTACCGGTCCGGTAAGTCCGGTTTGCGCTGCGAACAGGTTGTAATTGCCGAAGCGCACTTCGCCATAGCCGCCCCAATCGAACTCCGGCGGGACAGTGAATACCGATATCGCTCCGGCGGTGGTGTTGCGCCCGAACAATGTCCCCTGCGGCCCGCGCAGCAGTTCAATATGCTCGAGCTGCGGCAAGTCGCCCAGCGCCGCGCCGGCGCGCGAACGCAGCACGCCATCGATATATACGCCCACCGCCGGTTCGAAGCCCGGATTATCGCTGGCGGTGGTTATCCCCCGGATCGACAGAAAGGTGCCCACCGCGTCGGATTGGCCGCTCGTTCCCTGAAAACTGGGCACGAGCCGTTCCAGACCGCGCACATCGACGATTCCGGCACGCTCCGTCTCCAGCGGCACCAGAACCGTCACTGCGGCGGGTAGATCTTCGAGCGGAGTCGCCCGCCCGGTGACGGATACCACAATGATATCCCCCCGGCTTTCGACATTTCGGTCCTGCGCCCATGCGGGCATAGTCGCGACCAGCGAAACGGCGGCTGCCCCCAGCCACGCGATTACGCGCATACATGCCCCCTTCGCCGCATCGATCTTCGCCGATTGCGGCATTTGCTTTTGTTCTTGGAGCAACTAACGCTGCCGCTTTCCCTGCGTCAACGAAAAGGGAATGGGGGAACCTCGCCTGCGATCGGGCCTTTCCCCGTAGAGGATCACGAGAAGAGGAAGAGCCTGGCCGCATGCACGACTACGAAGCCGACCCCGAGGATGGCGATATCGTCGCCGAAGACGGCAAGATCGCCGTTCCCGAGAATGTCGCCGAGGCAATCCGCACGCTGATCCGATGGGCGGGCGACGATCCCGAACGCGAGGGGCTTCTCGACACGCCCAAACGCGTCGCGCGCGCGTGGAAGGAATATTGCCGCGGCTATGACGACGATCCCGCGCATCACCTGAGCCGCATCTTCGAGGAAGTCGGCGGCTATGACGAGATCGTGCTGCTCAACGACATCCCGTTCCAGTCGCATTGCGAGCATCACATGGCGCCGATCATCGGCAAGGCGAGCATCGCCTATCTACCGCGCGACCATGTCGTCGGCATTTCGAAGATCGCGCGCGTGCTCCATGCCTTTGCGCACCGCCTGCAGGTGCAGGAACGCCTCACCGCCGAAGTCGCCGACTGTATCTGGGAGCATCTCAGGCCGCTCGGCGTCGCCGTGGTGGTCAAGGCGACGCATAGCTGCATGACCGCGCGCGGCGTGCGCACGCCGGGCGTCGGCATGGTGACCAGCCGGATGATGGGCGTGTTCCGCGACGACGAGCGCAGCCGCGCCGAAGTGCTCAAGCTGATGGGATACTGAACCGCGTGACGGGTCGCGTTCTCGTTACCGGCGCCTCGCGTCGGATCGGCGCGGCGATCGCGCGGCATCTGGGCGCGCGCGGCTGGGCGGTGGCGGTGCATCACCATGCCTCGCCCGACGATGCCGAGGCTGTGGCGGCGGCGATCCGCGAGGGCGGCGGCAACGCCTGTGTCGTGCAGGGCGAGTTGGAGGATGCGGCGACCCCCCCTGCCCTGATCGCGGCGACGCGCGAAGGTCTGGACGGGCCGGTGACCGCGCTGGTCAACAACGCCTCGCTCTTCGCCTGGGATACGCATGACCTGAAGGACTATGCGCTGCTCAACACGCATATGCGGATCAACCTCGGCGCTCCGGTGGCGCTCGCCTCGGCGCTCGCGGCGCAGGGAGATGTCGAAGAGGGCGCGGTCGTCAATCTGCTCGATCAGAAGGTCGGCAATCTCAATCCCGATTTCTTCACCTATAGCTGCTCGAAAGTGGCGCTCGCCGGCGCGACCGAGATGCTGGCGCAGGCGCTTGCCCCGCGCATCCGCGTCAACGCGGTGTCGCCGGGGCTCACCCTGCCCAGCCTCGACCAGAGCGAGGAAGAATTCGCGCAAACCTGCGGCGAGAACCTGCTCCGCCGCCGGGTCGCGCTGGAGGATATTGCCGGCACGGTCGCGCATCTGCTCGAAAGCTCCAGCATCACCGGGCAGAATATCTATGTCGATTGCGGCCAGCATCTCGTACGGTCGGACGGCGACGTGATGTTCAACACGCGCGAGCGCCCCGATGGCTGAGGCGCGCTACACGATCCTGCTCGAAGGCCTCGAAGTGACGATGGGCATGGGCATCCACGACCATGAACGCGCCGCGCCGCAGCGCGTGGCGGTGACGGTGGCGATGGACTGCGCCTATCCCGCCATGCCCAAGGACCGGATCGACGCGGTGGTCGATTATGATTTCCTGCGCGAGGGCATCCAGAAGCTGGCGGCCGAGCGGCATTTCGAGCTTCAGGAAGTGTTTTGCGAGCAAGTCGCCGAACTGGCGATGACGGACAGCCGCGTCGTCGGCGTGCGGGTCCGCTCGGTAAAGCTCGACGTCTATCCCGACGCGCGCGTGGGATGCGAAATCTCGCGGTCGCGCTGACCGCGAGATCCCGATCGCTCAGGCCTTTTCGGCGTCTTCCCCCGGCTCCGGGGCTTCGGGGGCCTCCGGCGTTTGCGGAGCGGCGGACGCGGTCATCGGGGCAGCCATTCCGCCGCCTTTCACCAGATTGTCGAGCGAGCTGCCGTCGAGGCCCAGCTCCTTCATCAGCCCGTCGATCACCGGTGCCTGCGCGCGATAGGCAAGCGCGGCACTGACCGCGTCGCTGGCGAGGTTGCCCGAACCGCCGCCGGTCGGCACGCGCATCGTCGTGCCTTCGGGGCCGGAACGCAGGCCGTCGACCTGCACGATCTTGATCGAATCGATCGCCTCGAGCGGCTTGGCGCTTTCGCGTACGAGATCGGGCAGCACCTTGAGCAGCGCGAGCTTGGTCTGCAGCGACACCTGATCCGAAGACAGGATGTTCGCCGCTTCATTGACCGCGCGCTGGCCCGCCGCCTCGACTTCGAAGCGGATGCGGGCGGCTTCGGCGCGCAGCTTTTCGGCTTCGGCCTCGCCCTGTGCTTCCAACCGCGCCGCTTCGGCGCGATTGGTCGCGGCATCGCGTTCGGCCTCGGCATCGACCTTGATGCGGATCGCATCGCGTTCGGCGGCCTTGGCGGCTTCGATCAGCTCGATCCGCTTCTCGCGCTCGGCGGCCTCGGTCTGGCGCGAGGTCGTCACCTGTTCCTCGGCAGCGACGGCCTTGGCGCGCGCCTCGTCGGCTTCGGCCTTGGCCTGGCTTTCGTCACGGCTCTTGTTCTGGATCGCGATCTGCTGTTCCTGGCGAGCGAGCTCGACGGCCTGTTCCTGCGCGATCCGCGCTTCCTTGATCACGCGGTCGGCATCGATCTGCTGGCTGTCGACCATCCTTTTGGCTTCGATCCGCGCGGCTTCGGCTTCCTGATTGCGGACAGCCTGTTCGCGGGCGATTTCGGCGGCCTGGCCGGCGCGACGCATCTCCACCTCGCGCTCCTGCTCGAGCCGGGCGAATTCATTGTCGCGCTGGATTTCGAAGCTGCGCTTGTCCGCTTCAAGATTCTTGGTCTCCATCTGGACGCGCGTATCCTGCTCGATGTCGTTGCGCGTCTTCTTGCGCAGCTCGATCTGCTCGGTGAGCTTGGTCAGGCCCTCGGCGTCGAACGCGTTGTTGGCATTGAAATGCTCGATCGAGGTCTGGTCGAGCCCGGTCAGCGAGACGCTTTCCAGTTCCAGCCCGTTCATCGCCAGGTCGGACGAGGAGACCTGCTGCACCTTCTGCACGAAGTCCGCGCGCTGTTCGTGCAGCTGGTTCATCGTCATCCCCGCCGCGACCGAACGCAGCGCGTCGACGAACTTGCCTTCGACCAGATCCTTGAGCGCCTCGGGCTGCATCGTGCGCATGCCGAGCGTCTGCGCCGCCATCGCGATGGCGCCGGCATCGGGACGGACGCGGACATAGAATTCCGCCTTCACGTCGATGCGCAGCCGATCGAGCGTGATCAGCGCGTCGCCATTCTTCCGCTCCACCGCCAGGCGGACCGTGTTCATGTTGACCGGCATCGTTTCGTGGAAGACCGGCAGCACCATCGCGCCGCCGTTCATCACGACCTTTTCGCCGCCGAAGCCGGTGCGGACGAAGCCGATTTCCTTGGTCGCGCGCTTGTACAGCCGCGTGATCGTGATCGCGAGGATCAGGATGAACGCAAGGATAGAACCGGCGATGATGCCGATCGTCGTCAGATTTTCCATCTCACTCCTTTTGAGCGGCGGCGGCCGTCAGAACGGCCGTGCCTCCACAGCAATGGCATGGAATATGTCGCCCTCGCGCCGCACCAGCAGCACTTCGACGCCGGATTCCAGCACCTCGCCGTCCTCATTCGGTTCGACCATCACATGATGGATATGTCCGAAACGATCGCCGACGGCGGCGCGCGCCGGCGAGCCGCGGGTCGCGCGGCCGATCTCGATAATTCCCCGTTTGGCGATCAGGCTGTCGATGCCGACCGCCGTCGTCTCGTCATGCGGCAGGATTCGCGCGAGCGGGCGCGACAATGCGCCGGTGAGCGGCAGCGCGACCAGCCCGGCAAGTCCCGCGGCGGGGAGCGCGGGCAGGGTATCGCCGGTAAAGCCCAGCATCGCCTGCTGCCCGCCCAGCCCGAGCAGCGCGAACACCGCGAGCAACAGCGACAGCCACACGAGCAGCGGCAACCGGCCGAACCCGATCACGCTCGCCAGACCGCCGACAATGTCCAGCTCCGCATCGGCGTCAACGTCGATATCGACGTCCGCATCGGCATCGCCGAGCAAATCGCCCAAGCCGATCAATTGCACGACAGCAAGCAACACCAGTACCGCAAGCGCAACCGCAAACGGCAGGTTCGCATTGGAAAGCAGGAAGTCCATTTCTTGTCTCTTTGAACAGAGAGTACGACCCCGATTACGCGCCCGCAATGAAAACCGGATGACGCATGTACGATTTTCGGAGTGCCGCTTTGGGGGTTAGTACGTCCCTTGAAGCGCTTGCCACCGAATGGACCACGAACGCTTTGTTAAGCCGTCGATTCATAGGAATTGGTCATGGAGGTGCTCGCAATGACCGAACCGAACGAGCTGTTGCAAATCGTCTATGTCAGCAGCCTGGCACCGGGAGCACGGATCGATGCGGCGGCGATGCTGGCAACGGCGCGCCGGAACAACGGCCGCGACGGTATCACGGGCATGTTGTTCGCCGACGGAAAGCGTTTTCTGCAGGCGATGGAAGGGCCGCCTGAAAAGGTCGAAACCACGCTCTCCCGAATCAGACGCGACCCGCGTCACCGCGCGATCGTAGTGCTTTCCAAGCGCAACATTGCGCAGCGCGAATTCGGCGCGTGGGACATGGCACATTACGACCGTGCGGACGAAGGCGACTTCGGGACGCGCGTGCGCGAACTGACCAGCGCCGCCTCTCCAGCGGTACGCGCCACGATCGAAGGCTTTGTCGCGCTGCGCACCGAACGCCCCGATTGAGGCGGCCGCGGCGCGCGCCTCAGCCCAGCGTCCGCGCCCGGTTCGCCGCGCTAAGCACGGCCCGAACCGATGCCGTCGCGATATCCGCGTCAATGCCGACGCCGAACACCGTCCGCCCGTCCTCCGTGCGGCATTCGAGATAGGCGGCCGCCTGCGCGTCCGATCCGGCACCGATGGCGTGTTCGCTGTAATCGACCACGTCGAGGTTCGGGCCGGTCGAATCCGCCAGCGCGGCGATCACGCCGGAGATGAGGCCGTTGCCCTTGCCGCTGATCGAGCGTTCCTCGCCGTCGATCGCGACACGACCGACGAACAGGCGCTGGCCCGCGCTGCCGCTTTCCTCATAATCGACCAGCGTGAAGCGATCGCCGTCGTTCGGCAGATAGACTCGGTCGAACAGCGCGCTGATATCGGCGGCGTTGAGTTCGCGGCTGGTTTCGTCGGCGAGGCGCTGAACGTCCTTGGAGAATTCCGCCTGCATCCGCTTGGGCAGCTTCAATCCGCGATCCTGTTCGAGCACCCAGGCGACGCCGCCCTTGCCCGACTGTGAATTGACGCGGATGACGGCTTCGTAGCTGCGCCCCAGATCGGCCGGATCGATCGGCAGATAGGGCACGTCCCAGATTTCGTCGTTGCGCGCGTCCTGCGCGGCGAAGCCCTTCTTGATAGCGTCCTGATGGCTGCCGGAGAAGGCCGTGAACACCAGTTCGCCGGCATAGGGATGGCGCTGATGCACCGGGAGCTGGTTGCAATATTCGACCGTGCGGATGACTTCGTCGATGTCCGAAAAATCCAGGCCGGGGTCGACGCCCTGCGTGTACATGTTGAGCGCGACGGTCACGAGATCGCAATTGCCCGTGCGCTCGCCGTTTCCGAACAGGCAGCCTTCGAGCCGGTCGGCGCCCGCCATCAGCCCCAGCTCGGCGGCCGCGACGCCGGTGCCGCGATCGTTGTGCGGATGCAGGCTGATGACGACGCTGTCACGGTTGCGGATATGCTTGCAGAACCACTCGATCTGGTCGGCATAGATGTTGGGCGTCGCTGCCTCGACCGTCGCGGGCAGGTTGAGGATCAGCGGATTTTCCGGCGTCGGGCGCAGGATATCCATCACCGCCTCGCAGACCTCGACCGAGAAATCGAGTTCGGCAGTCGAGAAAGTTTCGGGGCTGTATTCGAAGTGCCAGTCCGTATCGGGCTGCTTCGCCGCTTCGTCGCGCAGCACCTTGGCGCCGGTGATCGCGATGTCGCGCACTTCCTCGCGGCTCATGTTGAACACGATGCGCCGCCATGCCGGGCTGACCGCGTTATAGAGGTGAACGATCGCCGATTTCGCGCCCTTCAGGCTTTCGAAGCTGCGCTCGATCAGGTCGCGACGCGATTGCGTCAGCACCTGCACCATCACATCGTCCGGGATATGCCCGCCCTGGACGAGACCGGAGATGAAATCGAATTCGGTCTGCCCGGCCGAAGGGAAGCCGACTTCGATTTCCTTGAGGCCGACATTTACCAGCAGGTCGAAGAAGCGCGTCTTCTTCTCGCCGTTCATCGGGTCGATCAGCGCCTGGTTGCCGTCTCGCAGATCGGTCGACAGCCAGCGCGGCGGCGTCGTGATCGTGCGGCCCGGCCATTGGCGGTCGGTCAACGGGACTTGCGGAAAGGGTCGGTACTTGGTGCTCGGATCGCGTAACATCTCGTCAGGTCTCTCTTCTGCGCCCCCTGTCATGCCCGGGAGTGCTGGGACGTTCAGGTTGGAGAAGCCCTTAGAGGCGCGCGTGGCAAGACGGTCCGCACCTCTAAGGGCGGATAAGTCGAAGTCCGAGCAGCTGTGCCATACGCGTCATGGTGCGCGGATATGGCGAATGACAGGGCATATGTCCAGACATCGGTTGTTAAGGGCGCTTAACCTAATCTTCTCGTCTATAATGTAGAGGGTTACGCGCCCCTGGAGAGGATCATGCTACAGCTCGTCTATGTCAGCAGCGTCAATCCGGCCGCCGGTTCGGTGGCACCGGAGCCGATTCTGCAGGTGTCGCGGCGTCTGAACGCGCGCGACGATATTACCGGACTGCTCTATTCGGACGGTCGCCGCTTCCTGCAGGCGCTCGAAGGCCCCGAGGAAGCCGTGGAAGCGGCATTTGCGCGCATCGAGGCCGATCCGCGCCACCGCGCCATCGTACTGCTCTCGCGCCGCATCGTCGATCGGCGCGAATTCGGCGACTGGATGATGGCACATCGCACCACCGCGGAGGATCTGGATGAATTCCTGCACCGCATCCGCACGCTGGTTGCCCGCGCATCGCCCGAAATCCGTGCCACGTTCGAAGGCTTTGCGGAGTTGCGGCGGGCCGCCTGAACGCTATTCCAGATCGCTGTCATAGTCGGCGAGCGCACGCTGAACCGTGTCGTTACCGGCATATTTCTCCTTGAGCGCCGCCAGCTTCGCATCGGTGCCGGTGCAGTTTTCCGAAATCCCGTCAGCGATTTCCTGTTGCCGTGCCGCGTCGGTCCCTTCCTCGCCCATCCAGTGTTCACACGCATCGCGCTTCTGCTTGAAGGCAGTAACGTCGGCGGGCAGGCCGCTGGCCGGATCGACCATCGTCAGCGCCTGGGTGGGACTGGATGAAGGGGACGGCGTGGGACTCGGGCTCGGGCTCGGGCTCGGGCTGGGAGTTGCTTCGGGCGTCGCCAGGATTTCCGCCATTGGCGGCGGATCGGAATAATTGGTGCCGGTGGTGCCGCCACCGCCGCCGCAACCGCCGAGCAACAAGCTCCCAGACACTATTACCGCCGCCAATCCCCTTGCGCGCATTCCGCTCCTCCTCGTCCGGTTCCCGGCCATGCTAGCATGCGAATCGGGCGCGGCCTACCGAAAGGCCAGTTCCGACAAGGGTGCGCTGCACAATGATAAAAGACGATCCGGCGCGTGCATCTTGTAAAAAAGGGCATTACACCCCCTCCCGTGCGAAGGGCGACAACACTTCCCGAAACGCCCGAGACACGAACCAGATAGATAGCCCCGAAATCAAGACAGGGGCATGGAAGGAGAAGGATATGGCTACCAAGACCAGCGGCGCGCGCGGCGGCATTGCCAAGCCGGTGACGCCCTCGCCGCAGCTCGCGGAAATCACGGGAAGCGCGCCGCTGCCGCGCAGCGAAGTCGTGAAGAAGATGTGGGATTACATCAAGGCGAACAACCTGCAGAATCCCGAAAACAAGCGTGAGATCATCGCCGACGCCAAGCTGAAGCCGATCTTCGGCCGCGACAAGGTGACCATGTTCGAAATGAACAAATATCTCAGCAATCACATGAGCTGATGTGCCCGCGCGGGGCCGGGTCGACCCGGCCCCCGCAAGCGCGGCGCCAGGCACCGGCGCCCCGGCCTACGGCAGTGAATGCCTCAAGCAGCGAAGCGGTAGGCCCGCCAAACGTCCCAAGCAGTGAAGCGGCAGGCGACAATATGGTGTCCCGGAGAGGATTCGAACCTCCGACCTCCAGATTAGGAATCTGCTGCTCTATCCTACTGAGCTACCGGGACACGGGAAGCGTGGGTAGATTTGCGCGCGCGGTCGGTCAACGCAGGAATGCGCATCCGCTAACATCCCCAAACCGCTGGTGCTGAGCTTGTCGAAGCACCGTTCTGCCTTCTCACTGCGCGGCAAGGAAAGAACGGCACTTCGACAAGCTCGGTGCAAACGGCTGTGATGGGAGAAGGCGTGCCCCTAATTCCGCGCTTCGGGCGGCACCACCGGAAAGGGCAAGGGCGCGACCGCCAGCCCGTCCTCGATCATCTCGCGCGCTTCCTCGGCAGTCGCCTGGCCGTGGATGGGCGCATGATCTTCCTCGCCGTCATGCATCGCGCGGGCGCGGCTGGCGAAGCTCCTGCCGACCCATTGCGAATTTTCCAGTGCCCTAGCCTGCATCTGCGCAAGCGTCTGCAGCGCGGCCTTCACGACCTTGGGTGACGGCGCTTCGTCGAGTGCCGGTGGCACGGCAGGTGTTTCGGCGGGCCGCGGGGACGCGACTTCCTGTTGGGGCGCTGCCGCATCGCTCTTGCGATTGCCCTTGGTCGCGACATTGGGCGCCATCAGCGCCTTGCCGACATCGCCGTCGCCGCACATCGGACAGGCGAGCAACCCGCCCGCGCGCTGTTCCTCATAGGCTGCGCTCGACCCGAACCATGCCTCGAACACATGGCCCTGCCCGCAGCGCAGATCGAAGACGATCACAGCGTTTCCACTTCGGGAATCGCGCGGCGATGCTGGAGCACCGGCACCCGCGTGCGCGCATCGGTGACGCGGCTCTGGTCGATTTCGGCGAACCCGACGCCCGCGCCTTCGCCCATGTCGAGCAGCAATTCGCCCCAGGGATCGACGACGAGCGAATGGCCATAGGTCGCGCGACCGTCCGCATGCTCGCCGGTCTGCGCGGCGGCGATGACGAACGCCGCCGCCTCGATCGCTCGGGCGCGCAGCAGCACATGCCAGTGCGCCGCGCCGGTCGGCCGGGTAAAGGCGGCAGGGAGCGCGAACAGCGTCGCCCCGGCATTGCTCAGCGCGCGGAACAGGTCCGGGAAGCGCAGGTCGTAGCAGATGGCGAGGCCGAGCTTGCCGAGCGGCGTTTCCACCACCACCGGTTGCTCGCCGCCGGTATAGACGGCGGATTCGCGCCAGCTTTCGCCAGTCGGCAAGTCGACGTCGAACAAGTGCATCTTGTCGTACCGCGCGCGGATTTCACCCGAATCGTCGATCACGAAGCCGCGATTGGCGAGCTTGCCATCCTCGCGCAGCAGCGCCAGCGAGCCGATATGCGCCCAGATGCCGTGTTTCGCCGCAGCCTCACGCATGTCGGAAAGGACGCGGTCATCGGCTTCCTTCGCCAGATGCGCGGCGGCGCGCTTGCGATCGCGATCGAGCAGGCCGGACATTTCGGGAGTGAACAGCATCGCCGCCCCCTCGGCGCTCGCATGCGCCATCGCATCGGTCATCACCGCGCCATTGGCGGCGGGATCGATGCCGCTCGTCATCTGCAGGATCGCGGCGCGGGTCATGCCCCCAGCATCGCGTCCAGCTTGCCGTCGCGTTCGAGCGCGACCAGTTCGTCCGATCCCCCGACATGATTGCCGTCTATGAAGATCTGCGGGACCGTAGTGCCGCCATTGGCGCGGTCGAGCATTTCCTGCCTTTTGGGGCCGCCCATCGTGATGTCGAATTCCTCGAACTCCGCGCCCTTCTGGGCAAGCAGGTTCTTCGCGCGCGAGCAATAGGGGCAGAACGCCTTGGTATAGATTTCGATCTTAGCCATAATATCCCTGAACTGTGGTGCGCCGGGGCGCTTGTCAATCGGCGGTTTCCCCGGGAAGAACGCGCGCCCAGCACAAAAGGGTCACTTTCGTCGCCCCACCGCGCTTGAGCAGCACCGCACAGGCAGTGGCCGTCGCACCGCTGGTGAAGACATCGTCGACCAGCACGATGCGCTTGCCCGCAATGGCATTTTTTGTGCCATCGGCAAGCGCGAAGGCGCCCGCCACTGCCTTGCGCCGTTCCTTCGGGTTCATCCCGCGCAGTACCGGCGTTGCTTTCGTGCGCAGCAATATGTCGCGCGCGATCGGCACGGCGCTCGCCCGCCCCAGCGCCTGCGCGAGCAGCAGCGCCTGATTATAGCCGCGTCGCCACAACCGCCAGCGATGCAACGGCACCGGGATCAGCAGATCGGCGTCGCCGGGCATCAGCCGCGCCATCGCCCGCGCCATCGTGTCGGCAGCAGCCATTCGGCCGCCATATTTGAGCTTGAGCGCGACGCTCCGCGCGATGTCGCCATAGGCCACCGCCGCGCGCACGCCATCATGCGCGGGCGGACGCACCATGCATTCGCCGCATTGCGCGCCGGGGCCGAGATCATATTCGAACGGCAGATTGCATGTCGCGCACCAGGGCTCCCCCAGAAACCGCAATTGCGCCCAGCACGCCGCGCAGAAGCGATGATCCTCCTGCGTCACCGCCGAACAGCCCGGGCAGCGCGGCGGCAGCGCGAGATCGGCGATCCGGGCGACAGCGCGGACGGGTGGCGCGAGCGAGAGCATGCGCCCCTTGTCGCGCCGCCCGCGAGCCTGCACAAGCGCGCGCGATGAGTGCCCCCGAAATCTTCGACCGCGCGCTGCGCCGCCGCCGCCGCGATCGCGCCGCTTCCGGCTTTGCCGAATTCGACTTCCTGCGCGCCCATATGCTCGACGGAATCGCCGACCGGCTGGGCGACGTGAAGCGCGATTTTCGCGATGTCCTTGATCTGGGCAGCTTTGCGGGCGGGTTTGCGTTGCCCGGGGCGAACATCACGCGGCTCGATGCCGGAGCGCGGTTCGCGTCGACGGCGGGCGGCATTCAGGGCGAAGAGGACCGTCCGCACTTCCCGGAAGCCGGCTTCGACCTGATCGTGTCGGCAGGCGTGCTCGATCAGGTGAACGATGTGCCCGGCGCGTTGGCGCTGGCGCGGCGCGCGCTGCGGCCCGATGGATTGTTTCTGGCCGCATTCCTGGGCGGCGAAACGCTGTCGACATTGCGCCGCGCGTTTCTGGAGGCCGAGGGCGAGCGGCCGGTGGCGCGTTTTCATCCGCGAATCGACGTTCGCGCGGCGGGCGACCTGCTCGCGCGCGCAGGTTTCGCGATGCCGGTCGCGGACGTCGAGACCCTGACCGTGCGCTACGCCGGAATCGCCAATCTGCTGCGCGACCTGCGCGGCATGGCGGCGACCAATCTGCTACCCGGCACGCCGCCGCTGCGGCGTGCCACCGTGGCGCGGGCGGCGCAGGCGTTCGCGGAGCGCGCCGACCCGGACGGACGCACCGCGGAGCGATTCGACATCATCTATCTGATCGGCTGGGCACCCGATCCGAGCCAACCCAAACCCGCCCGGCGCGGCAGTGCCACGGCCTCGCTCGCCGATGCGCTCAAGCCCAGGGACTGACCGCGGCACGGATCAGAGAAGCGCCTCCAGGATGGCGATGAACGGCAGGTCCGCCGGCGGCATTTCGAGCCGGCGCAGGTCGCCCGGCACCACCCATCGCAGCGCGCTGGCATGCCGCGCCTCCGGCACGCCCGCCCACTCGCGCAGCGTGTAGAGCAGCAGCAGCAAGTGCCGCTCACCCAAAGCCTCGCTGGCGAAGGTCGCCGGAACGAGTTTCGACGGATCAACCCCGATCCCCAGCTCTTCGGCCAGCTCGCGCGCCAGCGCGACATCGGGCGTCTCGCCGGGTTCGACCTTGCCGCCGGGAAATTCCCACAATGTTTCCATAGGCTTACCGGGCGGGCGTTGCTGCACGAGCACGCGCCCCTCCCGGTCGACCAGCGCGGCTGCAGAAACAAAAAGCATGGCGGAAGGTAGCGATACTGGGGGCACGGTCAGCATTTCGTTAAGGAAGAATCCCTACCCCTTGTAACGATGCGAGTGAAAGGGACCAGCGATGCGTAAGCTCGCCGCATTATTTCGGCGGCTGACCCGCGATCGCCGAGGCGCATCGGCGGTCGAGTACGGATTCATCCTGGCGCTCATCGTGCTCGCCCTCATCACCAGCCTGACCGCGCTTGCCGACGTAACGACCGGAATGTGGAACAATGTTTCCGACGAGGTCGTGCAGGCGACAAGCTGAGCAGGCTTAAACCTTTCTCAACCTCCTGAACCTAGGGTCCAATGCGCCGGTCCGGTTTTCCCGGGGCGGCCGGGTGACTGAAGTTCAGAGATTTACTGGAGACCGGACATGCAGAAGATTCGTCATTTCCTGAAGAACAACAAGGGCGCGACCGCCATCGAATATGGCCTGATCGCTGCTCTGATCGCCGTTGCCGCCATCGCCGCGATGCAGGGCCTCGGCAACAACCTCAAGTCGACGTTCAACAACGTCGCTTCGAACATGAAGAGCGAAAGCGAATAATCCTCGCTCTTTAAAGATTTACGCGAACATACTGGCGGCGGGGCTTTGGCTCCGCCGCTTTTTTGTGCGCTGAAAACGGCGGCAGGCGCGCGCCGCCGCCGGGCGGTTACAGCCGCCCCATCGCCAGGAACTTGGCGCGCCGCGCCTGGCGCAGCGCCTCGGGCGAACCGCCGTCGAGCTGCTTGAGCGCCGATTCGATCGCATCGCCCAGCGCGGTGATCGCGCCCTTGGGATCGCGGTGCGCACCACCCAGCGGTTCGGGCACGATCGTGTCGATCACGCCCAGCTCGTGGATGTGCTGCGCGGTCACTTTCATCGCCTCGGCGGCGTCGGCGGCCTTGTCCGCGGTGCGCCACAGGATCGAGGCGCAGCCTTCGGGCGAAATCACCGAATAGACGGCGTGCTCCATCATCAGCACGGCGTTGCCCGTCGCCAGCGCGATCGCGCCGCCCGAACCGCCTTCGCCCAATATCGCCGAAACCATCGGCACGCCGAGCTTGAGGCATTGTTCGGTCGACCGGGCAATCGCTTCGGCCTGGCCGCGCTCCTCGGCCTGCACACCGGGAAAGGCGCCCGATGTATCGACCAGCGTGATCACGGGCAGCCCGAACTTGTCGGCAAGCTGCATCAGGCGAATCGCCTTGCGATAGCCCTCCGGTTTGCCCATGCCGAAATTATGCTTGAGCCGGCTGGCGGTATCGTCGCCCTTTTCATGGCCGATCACCATCACCCGGCGCCCGCGAAACCGCCCCAGACCGCCGATGATCGCATTGTCGTCGGCAAAGGCGCGATCGCCGCCCAGCGGCATGAAATCCTCGATCAGCGCAGCGACATAATGTTTGAAATGCGGGCGTTCGGGATGGCGCGCGACCTGGGTCTTCTGCCACGGCGTCAGCCTGGCATAGGTGTCGACCAGCAGCTTGTCGGACTTTGCCTGCAACCTGGCGACTTCCGATTCGATGTCGACGGCGCCATCGGCCGCGGTCTGGCGCAGCTCGTCGATGCGGCCCTGCAATTCGGCGATCGGTTTTTCGAAATCGAGAAAGGTAGCCATCCGGCCGTGATATTCCTGCTGTGGACCCGGCGCCGCCCCATGCCCGAGCGCGGCGAATAGCCTTGCGGCCTAGGTGCGTCGGCGCCTCACGTCAACGCGCGAGGTCGGCAAGCGGGTGCCGCTGGTTGACCAGCTCGACCAGCCGACGGCTGTCGACATGGGTGTAGATCTCGGTCGTTGCGATATCGGCATGGCCGAGCATCGCCTGTAACGCGCGCAGATCCGCACCCCCTTCCAGCAAATGCGTCGCGAAGGCGTGGCGCAGCACATGCGGGCTGACTCGCTCGGGCGCGATGCCCGCCGCGCCCGCCAGCGCGCGCAATATCTGAAAGAGCCGTACGCGCGACAAATGTCCCTTGCCCGAGGGGAAGAGCCACGGCTTTTCGACCGGCACATGATCGCGCCACGCAGCGACAGCGGCGCGCGCGCGATCGCTGATCGGTACCAGCCGCTCGCGCCCGCCCTTGCCGCGCAGGATCAGATAGGGCCGGTCGGGCGCCACCGCATTGCGCGGCAGCGATACCAGTTCGCTGGCGCGCAGCCCCGACCCGTAGAGCAGCTCGACCAGGGCGGCGAGCCGCAGGTCGCGCGGATCGGGCGGGTCGCGATCGATCCGCGCGGCGATCGCCGCGAACAGCGCCTCGACATCCTGCGTCGACAGTGTACGCGGCAGCGCGCGCGTGGCACCGGGCCGCGGCAGGGCAGCGGACGGATCGTCGCTCCGCAGCCCCTCATCGGCCAGAAAGCCGTAGAAACGCCGCAGCGCCGCTGATTTGCGCGCCACCGTGCTGCGCGCCAGCGGCATCCATTCGGTGGCCAGCCGTTCGAGATCGGCGCGTTCGGCCGCGCCCAGCCCCCCGCCGAGAAATTCGGAAGCGAGCCGCAGGTCGGTGGCATAGGCAGCGACTGTGTTTCCCGCCGCCCCGGCCTCGGCCATCAGCATCTCCAGAAACCGCTCGATCAGCGCGGCATCCGGCGCCGGATCGCTCACGCCCGGGTGATCGCCTCGACCGCGATCATCCGGGCATAGTTTTCCATCCCCGCCGCGCGCAACGCCGCGACGATGTGAAACAGCGCCTCCGGCGTGACCGCTGCCCAGTGATAGCTCTGCATGCCGAGTGCTGCGAGCAGCACAACACTGCCGGCATCGCCGCGCTGGCCGGCGGCATCGATTTCCCGCGTCCAGGCGTTCGATTCGCCGATCCGCACGTCGAGCGCCGCGGCCATGCGCTGCGCATCGTCCGCTTCCAGCCGCCCCAGCCCCGCCAGCCCGGCGAGGAACAGCCGCGCCTTGCGGGTATCGGCGGTGCCGCGATAGCTGTCGGCATCGCCATAGGAGAGATAGCGCTCCGCCGGCGCCACATCGGCCAGCGTCAGCATCGCCCAGCCGTCGCTGCCGCGCGCCACGATGTCGCGCCATCCCGTCGCCTGACTCGTAAGCCCAGCGCTCAGCATCGAGGCGATCAGCGAATCGGCATCCTCGACCAGCTCTTCATTGGCGGGCAGGCGTCCCGACGCGCGCGCTGTGAGGATCAGTCGCGCATAGCGGCCCCGCGCGCTTGCGGGCGCGTCCCACAGCGATCGCATCGCTTCCACGCGGTCGGCAGCGCTGGCGGCGGTATAGGCCGAACGCAGATCGCGCGCGGCGGCGAGTTCGGCGCTGTTGCCGTCCTCGGTCGCGGAGACTTCGGAATAGAGATCGACCAGCCCGGCATTGGAGAACACGCCCGTCGTCGCCGCCTGTTCGGCGGCAGCGACGCGCGCCGCCGGATCGGGATGCGGCGAAAGCGCGTACCAGGCGCGCACCTGCGGCCGCACGCCGCGCATCAGCGCCTCGGGAATTTCGACATTGCCGGCCATCGCCAGGCCGTAGCGCCAGGTCGTCAGGTGATCGACGCCATCCCATTCGATCGTGACCGCGCGCGCGCCCGACGCGCCCATCGCGATCACCTTTTCGGCGAGCAGCGTATCAACATTGTTGCGGCCCGCCCCGCGCGATCCTTCACGCACCAGCTCGCCGGCGCGCTCCGAACGCCCGGCCATTCCGGCGCACATCGCCTGCGCCAGCACCCAGCCGCGCGCCGGCAGGATTTCGGCTCCGCGATCGGCATAGGGGCACACGGCGGCGGGGTCGGCATTGGCGAGCGCCACCTGCAGCCCGACCTGCATCAGCGCAGGCGAATAATCCGCGCTGTCGATCGACTGGACCAGCATCCGCGCACCGTTCGCTTCGCCCATGCGAAGCAACAGCCAGGCACGTTCGGCGGCGAAATCGGCGCCGGAGATGTTCGCCGGCGTGTCGATCCGGGACATCAGCGCGCGCCGCAGCGCGATCGATAGCCAGCGCGACGCGATCGGCGCATCGAGCCGCCGCATCAGCGTTCGCAGATAGCGCCCGTCGGCGTTGCCGAAGGAGTCCCGCGCGAACGGCGGATTGCCATAGGCGACGGTGCCGACGCGCGCGGTCGATCGTCGCGCGAACGGCGGCAACTCGTACTGCGAATAATCGACCGTCGACAGCGTCGGCGACGCGCTGGGCGTCGGTGTCGGTTCGGCGGCCCGCCCGGGTGCGGCAGTCGGCGTGGGCACCGGCTGCACGATCGCCGTCGGCTGCGGCTGGGGCGCGCGCGTCGGTTGCGGCGCGGGCGTGCCGGTATCGGGCTCGCCGAATCCAGGCGGCAACAGCGATTCGGGCGCGTCCTGGCTGTCCTGACGATCCTGCCCCAGCGCGGGAATCCCCGTGCCGGCGGCCAGCATCGCCAGCGCGATCGCGCCGGTCGCGACGTTACTGCGAGAGATTTTCAAGCGGAACGACCTTTTCAATCTTGACCGTCTCCTGTTCTGTATCGCGGCTGGCCAGGAAGAACAGGCCGGCGACGAGCACCAGCACGACGACAACCAGAATGATTAGGGAACGGGGCATGGAACAGGGTCCGTGGACAGAGGAAGATCGGTTCGACGGCCTTTTGCCCGAGACGCAGGCAGGCTGTATAGCCCCAACTACCATGTTACAAAGCGAAGTCAGCCCCATCTCCTGGACCGGCAAGCCGATCGTGCTGATCGGCCTGATGGGCGCGGGCAAGTCCACCGTCGGGCGCCGGCTGGCACAGCGGCTGGACCTGCCCTTCGTCGATGCCGACAGCGAAATCGAATCGGCCGCCGGCATGACGATCTCCGAAATCTTCGACAAATTCGGCGAAGCGCATTTCCGCGACGGGGAGCGGCGCGTGCTCGCCCGGCTGATCGACGACGACACGCCCAAGGTGATCGCGACCGGCGGCGGCGCCTTCCTCAACGACGATACGCGCACGCTGATCCTCGATCGCACGCTTGCGGTGTGGCTCGATGCCGAACCGCATGTGCTCGCCGAGCGTGTCAGCCGACGCGACACGCGCCCGCTGCTACGCGATCGCAATCCGATCGAAGTGCTCACCGAACTCGCGCGCGTGCGCAATCCGGTCTATGCGCTCGCCCCGATCCGCGTCGAAAGCATCGCGATGCCGCATGACGTGACCGTTGACGCCATCCTCGAGGCACTGGGCCTGTGACCATCATTCCCGTCGCGCTGGGCGCGCGCAGTTACGACATCCGCATCGAAGCGGGGCTGCTCGCCCGCGCGGGCGAAGCGCTCGCGCCCTTTTCGCGCGGGCGGACGATGGCGATCGTCGCGGACGGCAATGTCCGTCCGCATCTGGAAACCCTGCGGGCGAGCATGGCCGATGCCGACATCGCCAGCGAAGCCATCGTGCTGCCGCCGGGCGAAGGCACCAAGAGCTGGGCGCAGCTCGAAAGCCTGACCGACCGGCTGCTCGACATGGGTATCGAACGCGGCGACCATGTGATTGCGCTGGGCGGCGGCGTGATCGGCGATCTCGTCGGTTTCGCGACGTCGATCCTCAAGCGCGGCTGCGGCTTCATCCAGATCCCGACCACTTTGCTGGCGCAGGTCGACAGCTCGGTCGGCGGCAAGACCGCGATCAACAGCCGTGCGGGCAAGAACCTGATCGGCGCCTTCCATCAGCCGGGACTGGTGCTGATCGACCCGCAGGTGCTCGACACGCTGGGGCCGCGCGAATTGCGCGCCGGCTATGCCGAAGTCGTCAAATACGGGCTGATCGACGATCCTGAATTCTTCGCCTGGTGCGAGGCGCATGGCGCCGACCTGCTGGCGGGCGACCCGGACGCGCGCGAAACTGCCATCGCCCGCTCGGTAGGCGCCAAGGCCCGGATCGTGGCGGAGGACGAACGCGAGACGACCGGCAAGCGGGCGCTGCTCAATCTGGGGCACACGTTCGGCCATGCGCTGGAAGCGGAAACCGGATTTTCGGAAAGACTGCTCCACGGCGAAGGCGTGGCGGCGGGCATGGCGCTGGCATTCGGATTTTCGGCTTCGCAGGGGCTGTGCCCGGCAAGCGATGCCGATCGCGTGGCGGCGCATCTACGCACGGTCGACTTGCCCGACACACTGGCCGCGGCGGGGATCGCCGCCGACGGGCCGTCACTGGTCGCGCACATGCTGCACGACAAGAAAATGGATGCAGGCACCCTGCCCTTCCTGCTGGCACGCGGAATCGGGCAGAGCTATCTCGACAAGGACGTGTCGCTTGAAGACGTCGCGGCGTTTCTCGACCGGCAGCAGGTACCCGCCTGATTACCGCAACATGTTGCGCAAGATTGTGGAACAACCCTGCGCCACAATAATGTCACGACGCAAAAAAGCCGCCAGTCCTGAGCGCGTCGAAGCTTTGCTTCCCCTGCCGATGGCAAGGCAAGGATCATGCTTCGACAGGCTCAGCACGAACGGCCGATAGCCTGCGCATCGTACCGGCGGCTTATGCCGCCAGTTCGACCGTCAGCGTCGTCGCCTGCGGCTGGATCGAGCGCACCGTGACTGCATCGCTGTCGCCTTCGCCGCGTTCGACGGCGGCGATCTGGATCGCAGTCACCGAATCGCCGTTGCCGGCACCCGGTTCGACGACGGCCTGGGCCCCGTCTTCGCGCGTTTCGAGTTCTTCGAACACATAGACGCCCTGCGCGTCGAGATAGAAGGTGTTCTCACCGAAATGCCCCTGCAGACCCGAATCGGCCGCTGCCTCCTCGGGGATAGGCGAAAGGCCGGTCTTGTCCTTGATCGTTTCGATCTGTTGCTCATCGAGCTTCATCGTGCGGTCTCCTGTTGGAACGGGAGGGACACGCCTTCAGAGAAGCGAGCCCCCGGGGACGCCCGAAGACGCCACGGTGGAAACCGGAGCCTATCGCACTTCGCCCGCCGCGTCCAACGAAGCGCGCACGTCCCGGCGCTGACCGCGCACGCATTGCCCCTCGCGGCCGAACCGCTTAGCGTGCCGGGCAATTTCCGATCCGGTTCTGCGGAGAATTGCTCCCGATGCGAAAACTGATTTCCGCCCTGGCCCTGTTCCTGCTCGCCCCGCTCGCGGCGCATGCGCAGACGGCGCCGATCCTGACCTCGCCCGAAGCGAAGGACGTGTGGACCCATGCGCAGCCCGAAGTGGCGCGCGTGACGCATGTGTCACTCGATCTGACCGCCGATTTCGACGCGAAGGAAATGCGCGGGACCGCGACGCTCGACATTCTCGCCGCCGCGGACGCCAAGGAAATCATCCTGGACGATGCCGGGCTGCGCATCGAAAGCATCACTGCCACGGAAACCGGCAAACCACTGGCATGGCATGTCGGAGAAGCCAGCGAGCATCGCGGCGCACCGCTTACCATCGCATTGCCCGAACGCGCGCCCACTGCGGCGGACGATGCCGGCGAAAGCGACGGCCATTGGGGCAGCCGCATCACCATCCGCTATGCCTCCGCCCCCGGCGCCAGTTCGCTGCAATGGCTCGCCCCTGAACAGACGGCGGGCAAGGAACACCCCTATCTGTTCAGCCAGGGCCAGGCGATCGAGAACCGCAGCTGGATCCCGACACAGGATTCGCCCGGCATCCGCCAGACCTGGGACGCGACGATCACCGTTCCCGCCGATCTGGTCGCGGTGATGAGCGGCGACCGCGTGACGCCCGAAGGCGTGGCGGCGGGCGCGGACAGCCGCAGCTTCCATTTCGAGATGCGCAATCCGGTGCCGCCCTATCTGATCGCGCTGGCAGTGGGGAACCTGACCTTCGGCGAACTCGGCCCACGTTCGGGCGTGTGGACCGAACCCGAAATGCTTGACGCCGCGCTGTATGAATTCGCCGATGTCGAAAAGATGATCGACGCTGCTTCGGAACTCTACGGTCCCTATCGCTGGGGTCGCTACGACATGCTGCTGCTCCCGCCGAGCTTCCCCTATGGCGGGATGGAGAACCCGACGCTGACCTTCCTCACGCCGACGCTGCTGACCGGCGACCGTTCGAACACGGATGTCGTCGCGCACGAACTGGCGCATAGCTGGTCGGGCAATCTCGTCACCAATGCCACCTGGTCGGACAGCTGGCTCAACGAAGGCTTCACCACCTATTTCGAGAACCGCATCATGGAAGCGCTCTACGGCAAGGAGCGCGCCGCGATGTATTCCGATCTCGACTGGGACGGCATGATCCGCGACATCGAAGCCGCCGGCGGCGAGGATGCACCCGCCACGCGGCTGCGCGGCGAGCCCGGCGAAACCTTCGGTCAGCTCGATTATTTCAAGGGGTCGAATTTCCTGCGGATGATCGAACACACGGTCGGCCGCGAGCGGTTCGACGCATATCTGGCCGGCTATTTCGATCGCTACGCCTTTCAGCCGCAGACGACGGCGGGCTTCCTGGCGGATATCCGCGAGCATCTGATCCAGGACGACGAAGCGCTCGAGGAAAAGCTGCAGCTCGACCGCTGGGCCTATCAGCCCGGCCTGCCCGGCAATGCCATCCATATCGAATCGGCGACGCTCGCCGAAGTCGATGCCGATCTGGAAGCGTTCAAATCGGGCGCGGCGGTATCGTCGATCGATACCGAGGGCTGGAGCACGCAGGAATGGCTGCGCTTCCTCAACGGCCTGCCGCGCGAGCTGCCCGAGGCGCGGCTGGCGGAACTGGACGAGACGCTCGCCCTGTCGCGTTCGACCAACGCCTATGTCCGCTCGGCATGGCTCGAACTGGCGATCGCCAATCGCTACGAACCCGCCCTCCCCGCGCTGTACGAGTTTGCGGGACAGGTCGGCCGCGGGCTGCTGATCCGGCCGCTCTATGCCGGGCTGATGCAGCAGGGCGACTGGGGCGCGCAGATCGCCCGGGACGTGTTCGAAAAGTCGAAGACGACCTATCACCCGACCACGGCGGGGCAGATCGAACGGATGATTTCGGCCGACAGCGCAGAGGAATAGGGGCTGATCCGCACGGGTTGAACGTCACCCCCCGAAAGCGGGGGTCCCGCTGCCCTAGCCGCCCGAAGAAGCTGGATTCCGGCTTTCGCTGGAATGACGGATTTGGTTCGGACCAGAAGGATTACGCCTCGAACACGCCTAGCCGGGGAAGAACCGGCCCAGGGCTATTCGCGCGGCATGCGGTTCCACGCGTCGAGCGCGGCGATCTTGTAGGCTTCGGCGAGCGTCGGATAGTTGAACGTGTTCTCGATGAAATAGTCGATCGTGCCTTTGAGGTTGAGCACCGCCTGGCCGATATGGATCAGCTCGGTCGCGCCTTCGCCGATGATGTGGACGCCGAGCAGCCGCTTGGTCTTGATCGAGAAGATCATCTTCATCAGCCCGTGATCGAGCCCCATGATGTGCCCCCGGCTGGTCTCGCGGAAGCGGGCGATGCCGCATTCGTGCGCGATGCCGCGTTCGCGCACTTCCTGCTCGCTCATCCCCACGGTCGAAATCTCGGGCACGGCATAAATGCCATAGGGGAAATATTTGGGGGCGGGCGGCATCGGCAGGCCGAAGGCGTGGCAGGCGGCGATCCGCCCCTGCTCCATCGATGTCGAGGCGAGGCTGGGAAAGCCGATCACGTCGCCGGCGGCATAGATGTGCGGCGCGCTGGTCTGAAACGTCTCGGGATCGACCGAAATCCGCCCGCGCCCGTCGGTCTCGATCCCGCAATGTTCGAGGCCGAGATCGGCGGTCGCGCCCATCCGCCCGGCGGCATAGAGCAGCATTTCGGAACGCACCTGCCGCCCGTCCGCAAGCACGCACACCGGCCAGCCCGCCGCGTCCTTCTCGACTCGCTCGACCTTGGCGCCGGTGCGCACCGAAACGCCGCGATCGCGCAATTGGTGGACGAATTCCTCGATGATCTCGCGATCGACGAAATCGAGAAAGGTGTCGCGCGGTTCGATCAGCGTCACCGGCACGTCGAGCGCGGAAAAGATAGTGGCATATTCGATGCCGATCACGCCCGCGCCGATCACCGTGAGGCTGCGCGGCACGCGCGGCTCGCCGACCAGCCCGTCGCTGTCGAGGATAACCTGGTCGTCGAAGGGAATGGTGTCGGGCCGGTACGGCACGGTGCCCACGGCGATGACGAAGCGATCCGCCTCGACCAGCCGATCATCGCCGTCGGCGCAGCTCACCTGAAGCCGGTTCGCGTCGATGAAGCGCGCAATGCCGCCCAGGGTCCGCACGCCGTTACGCTGAAACTGGTGTTCGAGAACGTCGACTTCATGCTCGAGTGTCTTGTCGAGCCGGATGCCGAGGTCGCTGCCGTCGATCGTCTGCTTCACCCGATAGGCGCGACCGTAAAAGCCCCGCTCGCGCCAGCCGGAAAGATTGAGCACCGTTTCGCGCAGCGTCTTTGAGGGGATGGTACCGGTATGCACCGAAACGCCGCCGACGCGGAGGCGGTTTTCGACGACGAGCACCGATTTTCCGAGCTTTGCGGCCTGGACGGCGGCGCGGCGCCCGGCCGGGCCGCTGCCGATGACGACGAGATCATAGCGGTTCAGCGCACAGTCCCCCTTCTTCCGCCGGGTATGGCGGCCGGTCCTGCGGCATCCTCTTATCGTCGTTGGCGCGATGGTGACTCGTTACGCGCGCGATTTCAACCGCCGCGAATCGCTTCCCAAGCCAGCCACAGCCAGCCGACGATCAGCGCCGTCCCGCCGATCGGCGTGATCGCGCCGAGCCAGCGCGGCAGGCCGAGCGCCATCAGATAGAGCGTTCCGGCAAAGATCACGGCGCCCAAGAGGAACAGCCAGCCCGGCCCCTTCGCGCCCATCTGCGCCGCCACCAGCGCGGCGACGGCATGGACGAGCTGATAGTGGCCGCCGGTCTGCAACCATTCGGCGGCCTTGCCTTCGGCGCCATGCGCACCGAACGCCCCGGCCGCGACCGCCATCGCGCCCGACAGCGCGGCGAAAAGGATCAGCAGGTTCATGTCACGCTCCTATAAGCCCCAATTCGGCCAGCCGCCGTGGCAGCGTGTCGACCGTCATCGCGCCCGCCACTAGCAGCGCGGCAATACTGATGGCCAGCACCGCCCCGGCAAGCATGTCTTTCGCTGCCTTCACTTCGGGATGGATGCTTGGGTGCAGCAGGTCGATCACCGCTTCAAGCGCCGAATTGAGCAGTTCGAGTGCGAGCACCAGCGCTGTGGTGATGGCGACAATAGCCCACCAGGCAGGTGCGGGCCGCAACACGATCAGCGCCAACAGCGCTAGCGCTGCCATCCCGGTCTGATTGCGAAAGCTGCGCTCGCGCCGCCATCCGGTAGCAAGCCCGGTCAGCGCAAAGCCCAACCGCTCACGAAACGGACGATTCTTCATTCTTCCTCGCCGCGCCGTGCCGCCGCCACCGTCGCATGGGTGAACATCCGGTCGCGCGCGGCGCGGATGTCGCCGGTTTCCTTCTGAATCTTGAGCCGCTGCGCGTCGCGATCGCGATAATCGGCGTCGGTCTTTTCGATCTCGCTTTCATCGACGCCTACCGCCGCCATCGCCCGGCGCGCCATGACTATCGCCGATTCAAACACTTCGCGCACCGCGCCTTCGATCGGCGCGCCGCGAATGCGCATGATGCTACGCCGGTCATAGACGCGCACGAACAACGTCGCATCGGGAAAAGCGTTGCGCACCCCGTGCAGCATCTCCGCGTCGAGCGGATCGCCGTCGATGCAGAAACAGATGAGCTGCGCATCGTGCGCGCCCGCCTGGCGCAGGATTTCGAGCCGTGTACCGTCGCCATAATAGACTTTCATGCCGAACGTGCCCGCCGTCTCGATCATCTCGACATCGCGATCGATCAGCGTGACCGTCAGCCCCTGCCCCAACAGCATCTGCGCCACCGTCTGCCCGAAGCGGCCATAGCCGACGATGATCGCGCTGGCGCCGTCCTGCTGCGGGCCCTCCATCTCGCGCGCGGCGGCTTCGGGTTCGGTGCGCAGCCGCCGCGTCGCCATCATCAGGAACGGCGTGGTCGCCATCGACAAGGTGACGACCGCGCCGAACAGGCTCGCCGCGCTGTTCTCGATCAGCATCGCCTGCTGCGCCTGCGCGAACAGCACGAAGCCGAATTCGCCGCCCTGGCTGAGCAGCAGTCCGGTGGCAAAGGCCCGCCGCCAGGGCATGTGGAACGCGCGCGCCAGCAAGGTGATCACCAGCGTCTTCGAGGCGATCAGCGCCGCCGCCATGCCCGCCACGAACACCGGCCGCTCGGCGATCGCGCCAAGATCGAGCGACATGCCGACCGCGACGAAGAACAGCCCGATCAGGATCGACCGGAACGGCTCGACATCGGCCTCGATCTGGTGGCGATAGGGGCTGTCGGCGAGCATCACGCCCGCGACGAACGCGCCGAGCGCGATCGACAGCCCCAGCGCGTGCATCAGCGCCGAGGCCGCAATCACCACGAACAACCCGGCAAAGATGAACATCTCGCGCTCGCCGAGATTGCCGATCAGGCGGAACAGCGGCCGCAGCAGATAGCGCCCCACAAGCACCAGCCCGCCGACGGCGAGCAGCGTGTAGAGCCCCAGCTGCCATCCCGGCGGCCCGCCGGCATCGGCCGGATTGCGCGACATGGCCGCGACGATCGTGATCAGCGGCACGATCGACAGATCCTGGAACAACAGCGTCGAGAATGCCCGCTCGCCCACCGGCGTGCGCAACCGCCCCGCCGATTGCAGCATCGGCAGCACCTGCGCGGTCGAGGACAGCGCGAGCGGCAGGCCAAGCGCCAGCGCCGCGGCCCAGCTGAACCGCGTGCTGACGCCGATAATCGCGGTGATGACCAGCCCGCACAGGATCACCTGCAGGAAACCGAAGCCGAAAATATCGCTGCGCATCCGCCACAATCGCGACGGGCTCAGCTCCAGCCCGACGATGAACAGCAGCAGCGCGATGCCGAGTTCGGCAATGCCCATCTTGTCCTCGGCATCGCCGACAATGCCCAGCACCTGCGGCCCCACCATCGCGCCCGCGACGAGATAGCCGAGCGTCGCGCCGAGCCCGAATTTGCGGAACAACAGGACGAAGAACAGCGCGAAGCCGAGGATCGGCGCGGCGTCGGTGAGCAGCGCCGTGCCCGCATGATGCTCCATCAGCCGTCGACCTTCGCCGCGGCCTGCCCGGCGGCTTCGGCAATCGCCTCGAATCCCAGCCGGATCGAAGGATGGCGCGCTCTGTGCGGCAATGCGGGCGTGAAGATTTCGAGGCCCGGCCATTCGGGCGGTTCGGCCCGTTCCCCGGCGAGCCAGTCAGTGAGCTGATCGCGTGCCTTCGCCAGCGCGTCGGGCGTCTTGCCGAGCGCGTGCGCGCCCATCAGCGACGCGGACGCCTGCCCCAGCGCGCAAGCGCGCACGAGCATCCCGATCGCGCTGACGCGACCGTCCCCGTCGACCTCGACATCGACCGTCACCCGGCTGCCGCAGATCGGCGAGCGTTTTTCGACACTGGCCATCGGCGCGTCGAGCCGCTGCTGATGCGGCACCGAAGCGGCGAGGCGCAGGATTTCCTTGTTGTAGAGCGGCGCGTTCACGACCGACATTTAGGATATTCTCACTGCGTTACGAGTCCCGAAAATCGATGCGGCCGAAACCAGTCGGACCGGCTTGCGCGGCGCGGCGACCAACAACCGGGGCTGCTCCGTCAGCGGATCATGTTGCCGTTCGCATCGAGCCGGATGATGTTTTCCTCGTCGGTGGGCGTGCCGAACACCGGTTCCCCCCGGCGGCGCTTGTCGACGAAATCGGCGATGGCGGCGCTCGATGCGTTGAGCAGCGGATAGACCGTGGCCGTCGTCACCCAGTCGGGGCGTTTGGCCGGACCGCCGCGCACCGTGTCGATCACCAGCATCAGCAACAGGAAGGCGAGACTGACGAGGATCAGCCCCTTGAGCGCGCCGAAGCCGAAACCGAGAACGCGGTCGATCGGCCCCAGAAAACTGTCGCGCGTGCGCGCGCCCACTGCATTGGCGATGATCCGCCCGCCGAAATAGGTGACTCCCGCGACAATCGCGAAAGAGAGGACCGCAGCACCCTGAACCGTGCCGACGGTAGGCGTCAGCGCTTCGGCCACCGGCGTATGGAAAAGGCGTATCGCGACCACGATCAGCACCCAGGCGAGCAGCGCCAGCACTTCGGTGACGAACCCGCGCATGAATCCCAGAATCGCGGAACCGCCGATCGCGAGTAGCACGATGATATCGAGCGCGGTCAAAGTCATGCAGCCTCTCCCCCTCCGGCAACATCCGGCATTCTACGCCGTGTACCAGCATGCGGCTAGCGGGAAGCTGAACGAAAGCGGGACGCGCCCGATCAGGCGGCGGCCTGCGCCGGTTGCGAGATGGGTTCCGGCACGGACTCGGCAGGCGGCGGAGCAGGCTCGACTGCGCAATGCAGATTGCCTTCGCCGATCGCGGCGACCGTTTCCAGCACCGCGTCGATCGTCGCATCGTCGGTGGGATAGGTCATGTGCGCGCATTCGACTTCGACATTGCCGTCCACCTGTGGCTGCCGGCCGCGCGCGGCGATGCTGGGAACCAGTCCGTCATAGGGCGACCATAACGCGACCGTCGGCACCGGCGGCTTTTCCGCGAGCCGTTCTGGATCCGGGTCGAGGACGGTGCGATGGCACGTCACCAGTCGATAGAAATACCAGATGAAGCTCGAGCGGATATCGGCGGCGAAGGGACTGCCCATCGTGATGACCGCCGCCACGCGCTCGGGCGATCGCTTCGCATATTCACGCGCGATCACGCCGCCCAGGCTCCAGCCGATCAGCACAAGCTTCTCGTCGGGCCCGCCCGCCAGCGTTCGCGCGCGTCGATCCAGCCGGTCGAACGTGTCCTCGCCGACGCCCAGATTGCGGCCCATGCGCCACCCGAACGCCTCGTGCCCGGCGCGACGCAGCCGCACGCGCAGCTTGCGCATCGACCGGTCGGAGGCGAGCAGTCCGGGGAGCAGCAAGATTCGAACCGAGGGGCGCCCGCGCTGGCGCGCATGCCGATCGCGACGAATCCGGGCAAGCACGCCCCTGGCGCGCGGCGGCGGCACCATGCCGCCGAGGAACAAGAGCACCTCCCAGCCGAAATGTCGCGCCGAGCGGAACCAGGACGCGAAATTGAATGGGTGCGGTGCGGCAGAATGTTGCATGAAAGAGCTAACGACCTGCCGCGCATCGGGTTTCATGGCGGTTGCACGCGGGCGTGACTTTTAGCCGGTCCCGGAAAGGGATGGCGTATCGCGTAGGAGATGGACTAGGCTGAACGGCAGGTTTCACCGTGCATGCCGCGCTTTGCCGAGACTCGGCAGAAAGGGCTCTTCCGCTTTGTGGCGCTTCCTGGTCGACTGGCTGCTCTTCATCCTGCCGCTGCCGCAGACACGCGGTTTCGCGCTGCGGCGGCTGCTCTATCGCAGCGGCGGCGTGCGAATGTTCCCGAACAGCTGGATCTGCGGCGACGTGCGCATCTTCGGGCGCGGCGCGGTCTCGCTCGGGCGGCATGCGTGGATCAGTCCCGGAACGCGTATCTACACGCGGCGCGAAGTATCGATCACCATCGGTGACGATGTCGATATCGGCCCCTTCACGGTCATCCTGACCGGAAGCCACGAAATCGGCGACAGCCGCAAGCGCGCCGCAGACGTCACCGCCGCGCCGGTGGTGATTGGCGACGGCACCTGGATCGGTGGCCGCTGTACCATATTGGGCGGCGTCACCATTGGTCGGGGATGCGTGGTGGCGGCAGGCACAGTGGTGACGCGCGACATTCCCGACAATGTGATGGCGGGCGGCGTGCCCGCGCGCATCATCAAGGCGCTCGACGAAGCCGCGCCGGCTCGGACCCTGCCCGATCAGGACGCGCCCTGATCAGGCTTTGTCAGCTCTGCCGCGTCGGGCGCAGCGCCCAGCGGTCATACCCGAGTTCCTCGACGCGCTTCAGTATCGCCTCGGCCTCGGCCGGTTCGGGCCTGGCGTCGCGCGACAGCACCCACAGATAGCGGCCCGTGGGCTCACCGACGATCGCCCAGCTATAGGCCTCGTCATGGTCGAGCACCCAGTAGTCTCCGGTGTAGAGAGGACCGAAAAAGGCGACCTTGAGCTTGGCATTGCTCTGCTCGTCGGCGATGATCGCGGTCGCACGGGCCTCCTGTACGTCGCCGTCCGGCCAGCCCCGCATGCCGCGATTCACGACTTCGATCTTTCCGCCGTCGCGCTGGGCATATTCCGCGGTGCAGCCATCCAGCCCCTTTTCGAAGCGATTCTCGTGGCGCGCCAGCTCATACCATTTGCCGACATAGCGGCCGAGATCGACCGGCCGAACCGGCTCGGGCACATCTGGATTGATCACCGGCGGCCGCGTCGCACGCATATAGACGAATGCCCCGCCCACCGCCGCTGCGGCGGCCCCGGCCGCGATCTTGAGAAAGGTGGATTGCTTCATGGCGGGAGATTGTGCCGGGTTCGCGCGGCGAAGGGAAGCGTCGGGCTGCGGGAGTGCTGTTCGTGGAAACCTTAATTGCCGCCCATACTCTTGTGCAGCGCAACAAATATTGACCCCGAACAACTGTCGGGAAAGATCAAACCCGATCCGAAACGGCCGCTAAAATCTCAGACTCGTTCCCAATATGATATGATATAGTTATGCAGATATGATTTACTTGAGTCGGTGTTGAATCGATGCTTCATTCCGGCCGAAACAAACGACGAACTTAATCGTTGGTTTTTTGGGGAGTCGAAGCAAACAGCTTCGAAGAGTACCATGTTGTGTATCGTATCAGCTTGTTCGCGGCAGCGCGTAGTTCCGGGCGCGACTGAAAATCCTGTCGATGGCTAGGCGGCTGGCACTCCGTCTCGCGCTGGGAGCGGTCGCCATCGCACTGCTCTCGATATTCGGCTGGCTGACAGGGCTCACCATCCTCACAAATGGGGGTGTGGGCGGCGCACGCATGTCGCTGAGCACCGACTTTCTGACTTTGCTCGTCGTCGGCGCGATCCTGCTTGAAAGCCGGAACCGCGATCGGCGTTTCGCGGGCCAGCCCGCTGCGCGCTGGCTGTCGCTTGCCGCGCTTGCCGCCGCACTTTGGTTTCTCGTCGGCGATGCGCTGCGCTTCTGGAGCGGGAAGGACCCCGTCGCAGCGAGCGGTGTATCCCCCGGAACCGCCTTCTGCTTCACCTTGCTCGCGGCGTCGCTTGCGCTGCGGACCGGATCGGCCTCGCACAAGCTCTATTTTCCGCTGCTACTGACGGCGCTGGTCCCGGCATTCGTGGCAATGATCGGCTATATCTACGATCTTTCGGCGCTGCACAGCCTTTCCTTCTTCTTCGATCTCTCGCTGCCGACAACGCTGACCTTGCTCCTGCTGGTCGCGGCGGCGATGATCTTGCGGGGCGCGCAGACGCCGCTGCGGGTGGCGATGGTGTCGGGACAGGCGGGCAGGACCGCGCGACAGTTGCTCGCGGCATCGGTTGTCGTTCCGGTGCTGGCGGCGGCCTTGTTCCTGTTGCTCGCGCGGCAGGGTGTTCCCGTTGCCATCGCGATCGCAGCCAACGCGGCGCTGCTGGTCATCGCGTTCGGCTGCCTCAATCTCGTTATCGCGTCCTTGCTGGAGCGCTCCGAACGCCTTCGGCGCGAGCGCGAACATTTCAACAACGTCATCATCGAAAACACGCCCGCGGTGATCTATCTCAAGGATCGCGAAGGGCGCTATCAGCTGGTCAATCAGGGTCTTTGCGATGTAACCGGCGTCCCCCGCGAACAGCTTCTGGGCCGGACCGATGCCGAGGTCTTCCCTACCGAATATGCCGATACATGGCGCGAGACGGATTTGCGCGCGATGCATTCCGAACACGGCATTCGCGAAGAAGAGGTGGCCGCACATGGCGGCGGCATTCAGTATTTCCTCTCGTTCAAGTCGCCTTATTACGACGATTCCGGCGAGCTGGCAGGCCTTTATGGCGTGTCGAGCGAAATCACCGAGCGCAAGCTCGCCGAACAGCGGCTGGCGGACCAGAATGCACGCCTGGCACTGCTCGACCAGATCACCCGGACGATCGGCCAGCGCCAGGATCTTTCCAGCATATTTCAAGTCGCGACGGGTGCGGTGGAAACCGCGCTGCCCGCCGACTTCGCCTGCATCCTGATTTATCACGCGGACGAGGAAGTGCTGGCGGTAAGCCATCTCGCCGCGCACAGCACGCCGCTGGGCGAGGAGATGAGCCTCGCCACCGGTGCCCGTGTTTCGATCGCGGGAAACAGGCTTTCCCGGTGTGTGTTCGAGCGCGAACTGATTTACGAGCCGCATATCGAGACGCTCGATTATCCCCTGCCCCGCAGGCTGGCCGATCACGGCTTTTCCTCGCTCGTCCTGGCGCCGATACCGATCGACAACGAGGTGCATTCGATCCTGTGCGTCGCCCGCCGCGAACCTGCGAGCTTTTCGAGCGTGGATTGCGAGTTCCTCCGCCAGCTGGGCGAACATCTCGGCCTGTCCGTGGCGCAGGGATTGCTGCATGCCGAGCTGCGCAATGCCTATGACGATCTGAAGCACACCCAGGATGCCGCGATCGAGCGCGAACGGCTCAGCGCGATCGGGCAAATGGCAAGCGGCATCGCGCACGATATCAACAACGCCATTTCGCCGGTCGCGATCTACACCCAGTCGCTGATCGAACGCGATCTCGCCATGCCGCAGGAATTGCGCGACTATCTTGCGATCGTCGACGGCGTGGTGCGCGACATTTCGGCAACCGCCGCGCGCATGCGCGATTTTTATCGGGCGCGCGACAGCGAATCGAAACGCTCGCAGGTCGACCTCAACCAGCTCATTCCGCAAGTGATCGATCTCACCCGCGCGCGCTGGCGCGACATGCCGCAACAGCGCGGCATCGTGGTCGAAATGCAGACCGAACTCGCGGCGGACCTGCCCTGCATTTCGGCCAATGCCACCGAGCTTCGCGAGGTACTGACCAACCTTGTCTTCAACGCAGTCGACGCGTTGCCGAACGGCGGCACCATCACGCTGCGCACCGAAGTCTCGCAATCGGAATCGTCGGGCGCGCCCGCAGTCGATCTGTATGTCGTCGATACCGGCGAGGGGATGGATGCCGAAACCCGCAAGCGCTGTCTCGAACCGTTTTTCTCGACCAAAGGCGAGCGCGGCACCGGCCTGGGGCTGGCGATGGTGTTCGGCGCGGCCAAGCGGCACGATGCGCAAATCGAAATCGAGAGCGCTCCCGGCGCGGGCACTCGGTTCCGCATCCGCTTCCCCGTCACCGCCATTCAGAAAATGCCGGAGAAACACATGGCGAAAACGCCCGCGCAAGCGCTGCGCATCCTGTTGATCGACGATGATCCGGCGGTGCTCAAATCAACACTGTTCGTCCTCGAACTCGACAAGCACAAGGTTCAGGCCGAAGGCGACAGCCGCCGCGGCATCGCAACGGCGGAAGCGGCCGCAGCCGACGGAAGGCCGTTCGATGTCGTGATCACGGATCTCGGAATGCCTCATGTCGACGGCGACCAGGTGGCGAAAGCAGTGAAGGCCGCCTCACCCGGAACCACCGTCATCCTGCTGACCGGCTGGGGCCAGCGCATGGACGACGGGAAACAGGCACGGTCGAATATCGATCACATCCTGGCAAAACCGCCCCAGCTCGAAGAGTTGCGCGAGGTGCTGGCGCAGGTCGGCGCGCCCCGCGACTAGGGCGCGGTGCCGCTATCTCCCCAGCAGATTGTCGACGAATGCCGCCAGCGTGCGAAATCCCGAAACCGACAATTCCGATTTCTCCGGCAGCTTCCCGACCGGCGCCAGCGCTCGTTCGAAGCCGAGCTTTGAGGATTCGCGGCAGCGCAGACCGGCATGTGCCACCGGGCGCACTTCGCCCGACAGTGCGATTTCGCCGAACGCCACCGCGTCGCCCGGCAGCGGGCGTTCGCTGAGCGCGGAGACCAGCGCCGCCGCGACCGCCAGATCGGCCGCCGGGTCCTGCACGCGATAGCCGCCGGCGATGTTGAGATAGACTTCGCAGGTCGAGAAGCTGAGCCCGCACCGCGCCTCGAGCACCGCGAGGATCATCGAGAGCCGGGCATTGTCCCACCCCACGACCGAACGGCGCGGCGTCGCACCGCTCGCCAGCCGCACGGTGAGCGCCTGCACCTCGACCAGCACCGGCCGCGTCCCTTCGAGCGCGGGAAAGACGATCGTGCCGGTCACGCCCTCATCACGATCCGACAGGAACAGCGAAGAAGGATTGCCTACTTCCGAAAGTCCCTCGGTCTCCATCGCGAAAACGCCGATTTCGTCCGTCCCGCCGAAGCGGTTCTTGACCGCGCGCAGGATGCGATACTGATGGCTGCGCTCGCCTTCGAAGCTGAGCACCGTATCGACCATATGCTCCATCACGCGCGGCCCGGCGATGCTGCCGTCCTTGGTGACATGGCCGACCAGCACCACGGCGGTGCCGCGTTCCTTGGCGAAGCGTATGAGCTCGCCGGCGCTCGCGCGCACCTGGCTCACCGTGCCCGGCGCGCCTTCGATCAGGTCCGAGTGCATTGTCTGGATCGAATCGATGATGAGCAGATCGGGCGCCTCGCCCTCGCCGAGTGTCGTCAGGATATCGCGCACGCTGGTCGCCGCGGCGAGCTGCACCGGCGCCTGCCCGAGCCCCAGCCGCTGCGCGCGCAGCCGCACCTGATCGGATGCTTCCTCACCCGACACATAGGCGACCGCCTTGCCCGCCAGCGCCATCTTCGCCGCCGCCTGGAGCAGCAGCGTCGATTTGCCGATCCCCGGATCTCCGCCGATCAGCGTCGCCGACCCTTCGACGAAGCCGCCGCCCAGCGCGCGGTCGAGCTCCGAAATGCCGGTCGCCATCCGATCGGGCAACGGCACTTTCGCGTCGAGCCCGAGCATCGTGATCGCGCGGCCGCCCGATTGCAGATTATGCCTGGCCTGAAACGGCGTGAAGGACGCGCCCGCATCCTCGACCATCGTGTTCCATTCGCCGCAATCGCCGCATTGCCCCGCCCATTTGGAAGCGACGCCGCCGCAGCTCTGGCAGACATAGCGTTTCTGAGGGCGTTTCTGGGGTTTGGCCATGCCAGCCGTCTATCGCACCCGGAACAAAAAGGGAATAGGCGGTACACCATCGGCGTACCGCCCATCCGGTTCGGGGCGACCGCGATCGGCGATCGCCCCCGGGGGAGAAGAAACGCTCAGAGCGATTTCTTGCTGAAATACCAGTCGGTATAGTCATAGCCCTCATCGGCGCGGGCTTTCGCGGCTTCGGCGGTCGCTGGCGGCGGCACGATCACCTTCTCACCCGGCTGCCAGTTTTCCGGCGTCGCGACCTTGTGCTTGTCCGATACCTGCAACGCCTTGAGCAGCCGCAGGAATTCGGCGACCGACCGGCCGTTCGACATCGGATAATAGACCATTGCGCGCACGATCCCCTGCGGATCGATGATGAAGGTCGCGCGCACCGCCGACGTGTCCGACGCGCCGGGATGGATCATGCCGAACGCCTTGGCGACGTTCATCGACAGGTCCTCGATGATCGGGAAGGGGATTTCGACGCCGAACTTCTCCTCGATGCTGCGCATCCAGGCGATGTGCGAATGGACCGAGTCGATCGACAGGCCGAGCAATTCGGCGCCGAGCGCGTTGAATTCACCGGCGGCCTGCGCGAATCCCATGAATTCGGTGGTGCAGACCGGCGTGAAATCGGCCGGGTGCGAAAAGAGGACGAGCCACTTGCCCTTATAGTCCGCGAGCGAGCGCGGGCCGTGCGTGGTCTTCGCGTTGAAAGCCGGGGCGGGTTCATTGATGCGGGGCATCGGGGGAATGGTCGTATCGGTCATGATGAGCCTCCTTGTTGTGACGCCCATTCAATTACTCGATTACGATATATTTGATAAAACCGATCGTTGCGCTCACCATGATCGCCTGCGTCGATCGTAGCCAAAAATTCCTGCTATTTAGATAACATATGTATATTTTCGGGGTACGACCGGCGCGCAGAAACTGCTGTCCAAAGGCAGATATACGCTTGTCACTTTAACAATTATCGTAATTGAATGGCGCGTCTATTGCGCATTTCGAGCCGCTTCCACGCATCGATTCGGCCATTCGCGGAGTGCGGAACGGCCGGCGCCATGCTGCTTATGGCGTTTCCCCGCGCACCCGGCTATTTGCCGCAGCCGATGGATCCGAGCCAACTCCGCATTGCCCTGTTCAGCGGCAATTACAATTACGTGCGCGACGGTGCGAACCAGGCGTTGAACAATCTCGCCGGGTTCCTGATCGAACGCGGCGTCACGCTGCGCGCCTATTCGCCGACCACCGACGAGCCCGCGTTCGAGCCGACCGGCGAGCTGGTGTCGGTGCCGAGCTGGCCGCTGCCGGGCGGGCGTGACGAATATCGCCTCGCCCCCGGCATTCCAAAACAGATCCGCGACGACCTGAAAGCCTATGACCCGCATGTCGTCCATGTCGCAGCGCCCGACATTCTCGGCCATCGCGCGCTCACCTGGGCGCGCCGCAACAAGGTGCCGAGCGTCGCGACGCTGCACACGCGATTCGAAACCTATCCGCGCTATTACGGCCTGAAGTTTCTGGAGCCGCTGGCGACCTATCTCTCGAAGCGCTTCTACAACCGCGCCGACGCGGTGCTCGTCCCCGGGCCGATGATGGGCGACATATTGCGCGAATGGGGAGTCACCAGCCCGATCACGATATGGTCGCGCGGCGTCAATCACGATCGCTTCAACCCCGGTCGCCGCAGCCTCGAATGGCGGCGTGGGCTCGGCATCGGCGACGATGAAGTCGTGGTCGGTTTTCTCGGCCGCCTCGTCCTCGAAAAGGGGCTCGATGTCTTCGCCGAGGTGATCGGCAAGCTCGAGGCGATGGGCGTCAAGCATCGCGTGCTGGTGATCGGCAAGGGCCCCGCGCGCGACTGGTTCGCCGAAAAGGTGCCCAATGCGGTATTCGGCGGCTTCATCACCGGCGACGATCTCGGCATGGCGGTCGCGTCGCTGGATATCTTCTTCAACCCCTCGATCACCGAAACCTTCGGCAATGTGACGCTCGAGGCGATGGCGGCGGGCGTGCCGGTGGTTGCCGCGCGCGCCACCGGGCCGGTCGGGCTGGTCGAGGAAGGCAAGTCGGGCATCCTCGTCGAGCCGGGCGACAATCAGGGCTATGCCGATGCGATCGCGCGGCTCGTCCAGCAGCCCGATTTCCGGCGGATCGCCGGGGAATCGGGGCATGAACGCGCCAAGAGCTATCGCTGGGACCTGATCAACCAGGCCGTGCTCGACGCCTATATGAGCGTGATCGACGGCGGTGGCGGAGGTCCGATCAAGTCTCCGTGACAGTGCGCCAAAAGGGTTAGAGCCCATTCCTCCCCCGGAAGGGGAGGAACTGTCGTATCCCGCACAACCGCGTCGCTCCCATCGCATTTGTTGCGCGACAACGCCGCCAAAGGTTAACCGCGCCTAACCCTGTCCCGGGCTGGGGCAGTGCGATTCAGCGGCTGGCGCGGGGGCGCGGGGCGTGGCATTTTATGCCATCGAATTTCGTGGGATTTGGCGGAGCGACCGTGCGCAAGCTGATCGGATTTCTGGGCGTGCTGCTGTTCGCCGCGATGGTGAGCGGCGGGCTGTTGCTCGCCGGCTTCCACGTGACGCGCGCCGTCGCGGGTTCGATGAAGGCGGCGCAGGCGGAAGCGCCGGCAAAGGAGCAGGCCCCCGCCCCGAAGGCAGCGGATGCCCCGGCAGCCGATGCCGCAGCGCAGCCGCAGACGGCCCCCGGATCGGAAACCGCCGCCGATCCCCATGCCGACGGCGAAAGGATCGCGCCCGAGGACATGGTCGTGCGCCGCGTGCTGCCGATCGACGAACCGATCAAGTTCGGCCACTGGTATTGGGACGAGCGCGGCGCGCCGGCCACCGGTACGATGATCATCACCATCGACCTGAAGGCGCAGGTGCTGTCGGTGTGGCGCAACGGCTATGAAATCGGCACCACCGCGGTCCTGTACGGCGCCGATGAAAAGCCGACACCGGTCGGCACCTTTCCGATCCTGGAAAAGGATATCGACCATGTGTCGGGCACCTATAACAGCGCGCCGATGCCCTATTCGCTGCGCCTGACGCAGGACTGGGTGGCGATCCACGGCAGCGACATTATCGCCGGCTACGCCACCCACGGCTGTATCGGCGTGCCCGAAGACTTCGCCGCAAAGCTGTTCGGCGCAGTGGAAGTCGGCGATTTCGTAGTAATCACCGACGGCAAGACGTTGTCGACGGACTAATTCCTCCCCGAGGCAAGCTCGGGGAAGAATTCAGGCATCCTGCCAGTCGAACGTCAGCGGCGCTTCGCGATGCGCGAAGCGGTCGAGGTGGCTCGCCACCACGCCCTTCATCGTATCGCGCTGTTCGGGGACGCTCGCGTCGATCCGCACGCCCAGCGTTTCGGCACCGGCGTCGAGCGTCACCAGCGCGTCGCCCGGAAAGCTTCCCGCCCGGCCTTCGGCGGGAAAGCGGATCGTGCCGTGTTCGGGCGTGAATTCCACTTCCAGATTGTGCGACCAGTGCTTGCACAATTGCTGGAGATAGCGGCTGCCGCTCTGCGTCGGGACGGCGGCGTTGGTCGTAACGGTCATTGTGTCTTCCTCGTCTTGCGCAGGCGCCGGTACATGGCGACGGCGCAGCAATTCCAGCCGTGTCACAGCCGCTCGATCCGGCGCGCGGTTTCATCGATGATGTCGGCGATTTCGTGCAGCTTTTCGCTGTTCGCCTCGTCGTCCAGCTGCATCTGCAATACCGCCTTCAGATTGCCCATTGCGCGATGGACCGGCCCGCCGCGATGGCGCGCCTTGAGCGCCGCCAGCTGCGACAGCCGCGCGATCAGCGCCTCGGCTTCATCGGCATGTTCGGCGAGATGCGCCTCGCCATCGCCGGTAGCTGCAAACTGCTTCTTGGCGCCTTCGCACTGGCGCTCCTCGATCAGTCCCATTTCGGCGAGCAGCGTCAGGGTGGGATAAATCACGCCTGGGCTGGGTGCGTAGAAACCTTCGGTCCGCTCCTCGATTTCACGGATCAGGTCGTATCCGTGGCGCGGGGTTTCGGCGATCAGCTTGAGCAGCAGGAGCTTGAGCTCGCCGCCGTCGAACATCTTGCGCCGCCCACGCCCGCCGCCGGGACCGCCCGGCCCGCCGAAGCCGCGACCGGGGCCACCAAAACCGCGCCCCGGGCCACCCTTGCCCCGGCCCTGACCGGCGCCCATGCCATGATGGGGACCGCTGCCGTCGCACTCGAAATCCGGGCCGCCGAACCCGCCGGCCCAGGCGTCATAGCCTCTTCCAAAACGCATCTGAATATTCCTCGATATATCTTTCTGATGGTGGCCAGATATATCGGGCCCCCGATCATTTCAAGATATATCTTAAAATATTTTCAGCGCGCCATCAGGCTGTGCCGGACTCGCCCGCGCACCATCGGCATCCGCTGCGCCAGCCGCAGCGCGACATGCCGCGCGACACGCGCCGGCGGCCGTTCGTCGGTGAACAGCCGGACGAGCGCATTCGTCCCGGCATAGAGTGGCCAGGCCGCCCGTCGGTGCGCGCTTTCATAGGCGCGCAGCACCGGACCCCCGCCGATGTCCCCGCCCCGCTTCGCCGCTGCAAGCACGGCCTCGGCCAGCAGTTGCTGCCCGCTCAGCCCCAGATTGAAGCCATGCGCCGTTACCGGATGCATCCCCACCGCCGCATCGCCGATTAGCGCCGCGCGCGTCGCCGCGAAATGCCGCGACCAGGTCGTCACCAGCGGATAGAGATGGCGCGTCGCCTCCAGCGTCATCGCCCCGAGCCGATGCTGGTAACGCCGCGCGATCTCCGCGCCGAACGCGGCTTCGTCGAGCGCCATCAGCCGCTCGGCCTGCTCCATCGGCAAGGTGACGACTGCCGAGGAGCAATCACCATTGAGCGGCAGCATCGCGATGGTCTGATGATGGTCGAACCATTCGGTCGCGACGCCATGATGCGGCGTTTCGTGGCGCATCCGCGCGACCAACATCCCCTTGCCCAGCCGGTTCATCTCCGCCGGAATGCCGAGCTGGTCGCGCACCCAGGAAAAGCGCGAATCCGCGCCGACCAACAATCGCGCGGTGATCTCGCGCCCGTCCGCCAGCACCGCCCGCGCGCTCCGCCGATCGGTCGCGACCGAGGCGACCGGCGTATCCGCCAGCAAGGTGACATGCGGCAGCGCCTCGATATCCGCGAACAGCGCCGCGCGGATGCGATGGTTGGGCACCAGCATGCCGAGCGCATCGGCGCCGGTCCGCCCGACATCGAAGCCCAATGCGAAATGCGAATGACCGTTGAGCACGCGCGCCTCACGCAGCGGCGCGATATCCGCCGCCGGAATGCGATCCCACACGCCGAGCCGCCGCAGCGTCTCGACCGACTTGTGCGTCAGCGCAATCTCGCGCCCGTCATAGGCTGGATCGGCCAATGCCGCGCGCGGCTGACGCTCGACGATCACGACCGAAAGCCCGCTATTTTCCAGCGCACGCGCGAAAGCCAGCCCCGCGGGGCCGGCGCCGATGATGAGGATGTCGGTATTCATGGTGGGGTGATGCGCCTCGACCGGCGGGCAGGCTTTGCGCGACGTCAAATTCCTCCCCGAGCTTGTCTCGGGGAGGGGGACCATCCGAAGGATGGTGGAGGGGCCCGGAGCGAAGCGGAGTGAAATTCCATCAGCCCGGCAATGCCCCTCCACCACCGACCTGCGGCCGGCGGCCCCCTCCCTCAGAAAAGCTGGGGGAGGAACGACCCCATGCAAAATGCGCCGAGCGCGCCTATCTTGCCCGGCAATGGCAGACCTGTTTGCAGACCAGACCCAGGCATCCCCCGAGGAAACCTCCCCCAACGGCCCGCTCGCCGACCGGCTGCGCCCGCGCGCGCTCGATGAAGTCGTCGGACAGGAACATCTCACCGGCCCCGACGGCGCGATCGGCCGGATGGTGGCGGCGGGCAAGCTTTCCTCGATGATCCTCTGGGGCCCGCCGGGCACCGGCAAGACCACCACGGCCCGCCTGCTGGCTGATGCGGTGGGGCTGCGCTTCGTTGCCATCTCAGCGGTCTTCTCGGGCGTCGCCGACCTCAAAAAGGTGTTCGCCGAGGCGAAGGAGCACGCCAAGCTCGGCCACCGCACCTTGCTCTTCGTCGACGAGATTCACCGCTTCAATCGCGCGCAGCAGGACGGATTCCTGCCCTTTGTCGAGGACGGCACCGTCACGCTGGTCGGCGCGACCACCGAGAATCCGAGCTTCGAACTCAACGCCGCACTCTTGAGCCGCGCGCAGGTGCTGATCCTGCGCCGCCTGGACGCCGATGCGCTTGAGAAACTGCTCGAACGCGCCGAAGCCGAAGAGGAACGCCCGCTTCCGCTCGACTCCGAAGCACGCGCCGCGCTGATCGCCAGCGCCGACGGCGACGGGCGCTTCCTGCTCAATCAGGCCGAAACGCTCTATTCGGTGAAACTCGACGAACCGCTCGATCCGGCGGGGCTGTCATCGCTGCTCCAGCGCCGCGTCGCCGTCTATGACAAGGATCGCGAGGGGCATTACAATCTCATCAGCGCGCTGCACAAATCGCTGCGCGGCAGCGACCCGCAGGCCGCGCTCTACTATCTCGCACGGATGCTGACTGCGGGGGAGGAACCGCTCTACGTCCTGCGCCGCATCGTCCGCTTCGCGAGCGAGGATATCGGCCTCGCCGATCCCAACGCGCTCACCCAGTGCCTCGCCGCCAAGGATGCCTATGAGTTTCTGGGGTCACCCGAAGGCGAACTCGCGATCGTCCAGGCGTGTCTCTATTGCGCCACCGCGCCCAAATCGAACGCCGCGTACAAGGCACAGAAGGCCGCGTGGCGCAGCGCCAAGGAAACCGGCAGCCTGATGCCGCCGCAGAACATCCTCAACGCGCCCACCAAGCTGATGAAGGACATCGGCTACGGCAAGGGCTATGCCTATGACCACGACGCCGAAGGCGGCTTTTCGGGCGACAATTACTGGCCCGAGGAAATGGCGCCGCAAAGCTTCTACACCCCCGTCGACCGTGGCTTCGAAAAGCGCGTCGCCGAACGCATGGCCTGGTGGGACGCGCGGCGGAAGGGGCGGGGCGAATAGGCCTTTGCCGCTTTTTTGATAATCCGTTCCTCCCCTGGAAGGGGACGGGGACCACCAGCGCAGCTGGTGGTGGAGGGGTAGCTGGCAACAGGCGCCACGCTTGCGGTGAGTACCCCTCCACCGCCTTCGGCGGTCTCCCTCCCCCTCCGCGGGAGGAAAGCGTGCAGCTTTGCTTCGGGACATTCCCCTACCCTCGCCTTTTCCGGCATCGGCCTATAGTGGAACCAGGCGCAACCTTGGGACGACTTCGGGACTTTTGCTTCTACGATGAATTTCGAAGATCCCAGTTTCGAGCCGCAGGGCTCCGGCGTCGCCGCCCGCGCGCTGCGCTGGTGCGCCGCGCGGCGCGACTGGATCGTCACCATCGCCGGCATCGCGATCCTCGCGCTCGCCTTTGTCGCGCTCAGCGCCGTGCTGCGCGACATCCGCGCCGCCGATATTCAACAGGCCTTCGCCACCGTCCCGCTCGGCCGCTGGCTGACGGCCTTGGGCTTCACTGCCGCCAGCTTCGCCTGCCTCATCTATTTCGATTTCGCCGCCTTCCGCACCATCGGGCAGAAGGTCCGCTCGGGCGTCGTCGCGCGCGCCGCCGCCACCAGCTACGGCATCTCGAACACGCTCGGCCTGCCGGTACTGACCGGCGGCACGGTGCGGCTCAATTTCTATGCGAAGGAAGGCGTCAGCGAAGCCGATATCGCGCGCGTCGTCACCATTGCCGGGCTCACCTTCTGGCTCGGCATCCTCGTTGTCGTCGGGCTTACCCTGCCGCTCCAGCCGGGCGGCGTGCATTTGGGGCCGATCGCGCTTCCTCATGTCGTGCGCTGGGGCGTACCGCTGCTGCTCGTCGCCGCGCTCGCCACCTATCTCTGGTGGACCGCCCGCGCACCGCGCACCGTTGCCTTCTCCGGCATCAGCATCCCCCTGCCTGGCCCGGCGCTGACGCTGGGCCAGCTCGCCGCCGCCGCGCTTGACCTCATATTCTCCGCCGCCGTCATCTTCGTGCTGCTGCCCGAACTCGGCGTTTCGGCCTTCCCGCAGCTGCTCGCCGCCTTCGTCCTCGCGCTCGCCATCGCCGTCATCACCCATGCGCCGGGCGGGCTCGGCGTGTTCGAAGCGACCGTGCTGATCCTGTTGCCGAACATCCCCAGGGATTCGCTCGCCGCCGCGCTGATCGGCTATCGCCTGATCTACTTCCTGCTGCCCTTCGCGCTGGCGCTGGTCTATCTCGCGATCCGCGAAGGCGAGAGCCTGCACGCGCGCGCCGCGCCGGTGGTACGCGCTGGCGGCGCGGTCGCGCGCTCGCTCGCACCGTTGACAATGGCGGCGGCGGTGTTCGCTGCGGGCGCGCTGCTGATCCTTTCCGGCGCCTTCCCGCTCTATCCCGAGCGCATCGCCGTCATTACCGCGCTGCTGCCCGAAACCCTGCTCGAACTCTCGCACTTCACCAGCAGCATCATCGGCGCGCTGCTGCTGTTTACGGCATATGGCCTCTACCGCCGGCTCGACATCGCCTGGCTGACCAGCATGGTGCTGATCGGCGCGGGGATGGTGCTCGCGGTGCTGCGCGCGTTCGACATTGTCGAGGCGCTGGTGCTCGGCGGCATCTTCGCCTTGCTCGCCTGGACGCGCCCCGCCTTCTACCGCCAGTCGGCGCTGACCAGCGAGCGGCCCGGCGCGGGCTGGCTCGTCTCGATCGTCGCGGTGATCGCGGGCAGCCTGTTCATCGGCTTTTTCAGCTACAAGAATGTCGAATATGAAACCGCGCTATGGTGGTCGACGCAGCCCTTCGGCGACGCGCCGCGCTTCCTGCGCGCCTCGCTCGGCGTCGCGCTCGTCGCGATCCTGCTCGCGATCCGCCGCCTCACCGGCCCGGCACGCGCCAGTTACGACACGTTGCCGCGCGAATTGCCGGCGGCGGTGTGGCGCAAGGCGCTCGCCGCATCGACGTCGAGCGAAGCGCATCTCGCGCGTACCGGCGACAAGAATTTCCTGATCGCCGAGGCCGGCGACGCGTTCCTGATGTACCGCGTGCGCGGCCGCAGCTTCATCGCGATGGGCGGCCCGATCGGCGAGCCCGCGCGCGCGCAAGAGCTTGCCTGGAAGTTCCGCGAGCTTGCCGATCGCCACGGCGCGCGAACCGTCTTCTATCGCTGCGACGCCGCGATGCTGCCGCATCTGATCGATCTCGGTTTGGGCGTGATGAAGATCGGCGAGGAAGCGCGCATTCCGCTCGACGCTTTCACGCTGGCGGGCAGCGCGCGCGCCAAGCTGCGCAATTCGGTGCGCCGCTGCGAGAAGGAAGGCGTTACTTTCCGCGTCGTCGAAGGCGCCGATCTGATGGGCCTGCTCCCGCAACTGCGCGAGGTTTCCGACCAGTGGCTCGCCGCGAAGAAACAGCGCGAGAAGCAATTCAGCCTCGGCCGGTTCGACGCCGATTATCTGCTCGGTGGGCCAGTCGCGGTGGCAGAGCGCGCGGGCGAAGTGCTCGCCTTCGTCAATCTCTGGACGCTGCCGGGGCGCGAGGAGGTTTCGTTCGACCTGATGCGCCACCGCGACAAGGTGCCCTATGGCACGATGGACGCGCTGATCGTCCACCTCGCGCAGTGGGCGCAGGAGGCTGGCTATCGACACCTCGCGCTCGGCGTCGCCCCGCTTTCGGGGATCGAGAACCGCCGCCTCGCGCCGCTCTGGGCGCGCATCGCCGGGCTGCTCTTCCAGCATGGCGAGCGGCTTTACGGCTATGCGGGCCTGCGCAAATGGAAGGAGAAATTCGGCCCCGAATGGCAGGGCCGCTATTTCGCCGCACCGCGCGGGCCGCGCCTCACCATCGCGCTCGCCGACACTGCGCTGCTCGTCTCGGCGCCGTCGGGCGACCGGCTTTCGCGCCCGATCCGGGGCCCGCAGCTATTGTTCGCGCAGACACGCCCCCGCACCGCCATCCCGGAACGCGCGCCGCTGCGCCCTGCACGCGATTGAACGCGGCAGCCCCTGCCCCTAGGGTCCGGGCATGACCGAACCCGGCCCTCAGCGGCGCAACAAGAGCTTCGAGGCGACGCATGCGGACTTGCTGCTGACCGCGGTCCAGCTCCTTTCCGAAGGCGGGGTCGAAGCGCTCACCATCTCCGGCCTGGCGCGCGCGGCGAAGGTCAATCGCACCACCGTCTATTATCATTTCGAAAGCCGCGAGGCGCTGGTCGCGGCGGTGAAGAGCTGGGCCGCGCAGCAGATCGTCACCGGCTTCCGCCCTGATGTGTCGCAGCGCGAGCGGATCGACAGTGTCACGCGCTTCGTCCTCGCCAACCCCGATCTCGTCAAACTCTGGATCGAGGATTTCGTATCGGGCAGCGACATTCGCGACAGCTATCCCTTCTGGGACGCGCTGGTCGAAGGCCTCCGCGCCCATTTCGCCCGCACCCCGGGCGAGGAGGACGCCGATGTCGAAGTCTTCTGCACCATCCTGCTGACCAGCGCGATCATCGGCCCGCGTGTCTTCGCCAACGGGGTTGCCCCCGGCGAGCGCATCGACACGATCGTCGAACGCTTCCGCGCCGAACATCAGCGGCTGCTCCGCCACGAGGCGTTGCTGCGGCTGTAGGTCGTATCGACATTCAGTCCTGCCTTCGCAGAGGTATGCATCTCCATGATGCCCCCCAAATCCTCCCCCGCCCGGGGGAGGATAAATTTCGGCCCCACATCGCAAAAAAGGACATGCGCCATATCGCCGCAGCTCCGACTCCATTTTTACAACACATCTGTTGTAAAAATGGAAAACCCTGATAGGCTCTCCGAAAAACAACCGGGGAGATGCCGATGAACGCGCCCGTGCAGCCGTTCGAACCCGTCGCCGAGGACAGTCTGGCGTGGCTGGGAACCGATCCGGTCCCTGCCGCGCCCTATTACGACCCGGCCTGGTTCGAGGACGAACGCGAAGCCGTGTTCCGCCGCAGCTGGCTGCAGATCGGCCATGTCTGCGAATTGCCCGAACCGGGCAGCTTCATCCGGCGTGAGGTGGAGATACTGCGCGCCTCGCTGCTGATCGTGCGGAGCAAGGACGGCGCGATCCGCGCCTTCCACAATGTCTGCACGCATCGCGGCACGCAGCTGGTCGAGGAGGCACAGGGCAAGCGATCGACCTTCAGCTGCCCCTATCATCGCTGGACCTTCGGCAATGACGGCCGCCTGCTCTCCGCCCCCGATTTCGAGCGGTTTCATGTCACCAAGGAAGACTGCGCGCTTCCGCAAGTCGCGGTCGATACCTGCGGCGGACTGATCTTCGTCAATTTCGATCCCGCCGGCCCGCAACCCTTGCGCGATTATCTCGGAAGCATGGCCGAGCGGCTCGAGGCGCTGCCATCGGCGCAGGCGACGACCTTTTCCGAATATGTCTATGAAACCGATGCCAACTGGAAACTGACCTACGACAATTTCCAGGAAAATTATCACCTCCGCTTCATCCATCCGCGCTCGGGCGCGGCGACGATCGGCGAAGACAATCCCTTCGGCTATCCGCTGCGCTACGGCTTTGAAGGGCCGCACCGCACCCAGACGATATGGGCCAATCCCGCGCCGAAGATCGCCCCGGTGCAGGGCATGGCGTTCGGCAGGGCAATGGCCTGCGTCGCCGCCGACGGGTTCGAAGCATCCGCCACGGGGCGCGACTATCTCGCGCTCTTTCCCAATTTCTTCGTCCTCGGCTCGCCCACCCAGCCCTTCTCGCACACCGTCTGGCCGATCGCGGCGGGCAAGTCGCGCGGCGTGGTGCGCATCTACTGGAAGGGCGAGGACGACAGCGCCAGCCGCCGCTTCGTGCGCGAATATATGATGGCGACGGCACGCGACATCCATGCCGAGGACCGCGCGGTGATCGCCGCCGGCCATCGTGGTCTGGCCAGCGGCGCGCTCAAGCACATTCATTTCCAGTCGCAGGAAGTGCTCTGCCGCCACCTCTATCGCTCGGTGGCCGAGCGCGTGCAGAAATGGCGCGAGGCGCATCGGATATGAGCGCGCTTCCGCAGGGCTTCGAAACGCTCGAACCGTTCGTGGACCAGTGGGCGGTCGCCGGATCGGCCGAACGCGCCGCCCGCCGCGACGCCAGCACGGCCGAGGCGCGCGAGACATTCTACGCCGCCGCCAGTCCGCTGCTGACTTCCGCGCTCGACCGGCTCGACGGCAGACCGCTCGCCGAGCATGACGCGAGCGAAACCCGGCTGATGCAACTGATGCTCAGCCTCGCGCATGTCGCGCTGGCAGTCGAATTACAGCAGGACGACGAACCCAAGCACCAACCGCTCCGTCGCGAAATGCGGATCACGCGAACCCCGGCGGATTGACTACGAACCGGCGGCGCACCGCATCGCCGGGCCGCCGCTCCGCTTCTGCAAGAAAATGCATATTTCGCCGCTGCAACGATCAGCCCCTCTATAGTTGATATAGAAAGGTGGTCGTCGATGCGTGATTTCAAGATCGGTTCGAAACTGGCGATCGTGGGCTTTGCAGCAGTCGCAGGCCTGACGCTCGTTCTCGCTATTTCCCTGTTCCGGCTGACCGGCACCGTCCGCGCCGACATCGCCGACCGCACACAAAAGACGGTGGAAACCGCCCATAGTGTGATGGTGCATTATCACGGGCTCGAACAGAGCGGCACGCTCACGCGCGAACAGGCGCAGACTGCCGCGCTCGAAGCGATCCGCGGCATGCGCTACGGGAACGACGACTATTTCTGGGTCAACGACATGCAGCCGAAGATGGTGCTGCATCCGCTCAAGCCCGAACTCGACGGGAAGGATATCGGCGGGCTCGTCGATGCCGACGGAGTGGCGATCTTTCGCGACATGGTCGATGTCGTGCGCGCCGATGGCGCCGGCTTCGTCAATTATCGCTGGGAAAAGCCGGGCAAGGACGAACCGCAGCCGAAGATTTCCTACGTAAAGGGCTTCGCACCCTGGGGCTGGATCGTCGGATCGGGCGTCTATGTCGATGATCTCAACGCCGCGCTGTGGCGCGCGGGCTTCACCGACGCGTTGATCGTGCTGGGCGTTATCCTGTTCGTCGCGATGCTGATCTGGCTGATCGGCCGCTCGATTTCGCAGCCGGTGGTGGCGCTGACGCATCGGATGCGCGCGCTGGCGAAGGACGACACCGAATCGCCGATCGTCGGCCTCGACCGCCGCGACGAAGTCGGCGAAATGGCCGCCGCGCTCGAAGTCTTCCGCGAAGGCACGCTGGCGCGCAAATCAGCCGAGGCCGCCAAGGCGAAGGCCGACGCCGAACAGAACATGGTCGTGGCGACACTGACCAGCCATCTGGAAAGCATTGCGGAAGGCGATCTGACCGCATCGATCACCGATGACTTCCCCGAATCCTACGCGGCGCTCAAGCGCAATTTCAACGCGACTCTGGACAGTCTGCGCGGCCTGATCGGCACGATTTCGCTCTCGGCGGAATCGATCCGCACCGGCAGCGACGAAATCGCCAGCGCGTCGAACGATCTTGCGCGCCGAACCGAAAGCAATGCGGCCAGCCTGGAGGAAACCAGCGCCGCGCTCGGCCAGATGGAGGAACGCTTGCGCGCCACCGCTCAGGCCGCCGCCAAGACCTCGGGCCAGACTCAGGAGGCGCAGCGCATCGTCGTCAACGGCCGCGAAACCGCCGATCAGGTAACTGACGCGATGAACCGCGTCGCCGACAATGCCCAGGGCATCGACGGCGTGATCGAAGGGCTGGACAAGATCGCGTTCCAGACGCGCGTTTTGGCGATGAACGCCGCAGTCGAAGCGGGACGCGCCGGCGAAGCGGGGCGTGGCTTCGCCGTCGTCGCCGATCTCGTTTCGGCGCTCGCGCTGCGATCGGAGGAGGAAGCCAAGCTCGCCCGCGTCCAGCTCACCGCGACGCAGGAGGATATCGGCATCGCCGTCGGCGCCGTTCGCCGCGTCGACGAAGCGTTCAGTGCGATTTCGGAGAGCTTCGACGGCGTACGCGCGCTGGTCGAAACGATGGCCAATGACAGCAAGGCCCAGTCCGAAGCGATCGGCGAAGTGACGACGGCGGTTGCCCAGGTCGACACTTCGACACAACAGAACGCCGCGATGGTCGAGGAAACCTCGGCCGCCGCGCGCACGCTGGCGACCGAAGTCGACCGGATGACCGAGCAGACCGGCCACTTCAAGACCGGCGGCGGCATGACGAAGACGACCGCGCCCTGGCAATCGGCCGACGACAGCGCGGCCACGCTCCACTGATCCGCTCTGCAAGGCCGGAGACGATAATGTACCCGATGACGATGCGCGCGGCGCTGCTCGCCTGTGGCGCTGCCACCGCCGTGGCGACGATCCCCGCCGCCCATGCCCAGACCGCCGGGCAGAGCGCCCGCGAAGCAGCGCTGGAAGCCCGGCTCGCCCGGTTGGAGGCGCGCGTCGCAGCCCTGACCGAACAGCTTGCGGCGGCGCGCGCGGAACAGGCCCCTGCGCCCCGGGCACCGTCGGTTCCGGCGGCCTCGGCGCCCACTGCGCTGCCTGTGGCTGTGGCCAGCGCGCGACCGGCGCCCGCCGCACCGCCGGCGACAACATCGGGCACCCGCGTCACGCTTTCCGGCTTCATCAAGTTCAACGCATCGGTCAGCCGCTATGCCGATGGCGCCATCGCCGCCAATTCGGGCGGGCGCGATTTCTACGTCCCCGGCACGATTCCGGTCGGCGGGACTAGCGAAGGCGCGTCGACCGAATTTTCGGCCAAGCAGACCCGGCTCGTCGCGGGCCTTACCACGCCGGTTGACGGAGAAACGCTGAGCGGGCTGGTCGAAATCGATTTCCAGTCCTCGCCGGGCGCCGGAAATGCGCGGATCACCAACGCCTATGCACCCGCGCTGCGCCGCACCTGGCTGAGCTATCGCGGCTTCCTTGCCGGGCAGGAATGGACCAATTTCCAGTATCTGCCCGCGCTGCCCGAAACCACCGACTTTCTTGGGCCTTCGGAAGGCACGGTCTTCGTGCGGCAGGCGCAGCTTCGCTACACGCACAAGCTGGCCGACCGCATGAGCCTGTCGGTCGCCGCCGAAAATCCCGCGACGACCGTGGCGATCGCCGGATCGGCCGCCGTGGTCGAGGCGGGGACCGATCGCGCGCCCGATCTGACCGCACGGTTCACTGCCGATATCGGCGGGGGCAGCCAGTTGTCGCTCGCCGGGGTCAGCCGCTGGCTGACGTCGGATCAGTCGGGCATGCACGACGATGGTTTCGGATGGGGCGTGTCGGCCGCCGGCAAGCTGCGCTTCGGCCCCGCCGGGCGGCACGATCTGCGATTCATGGTTACGCACGGGCGCGGCATCGGCCGCTATGTCGGGCTCAATCTGGCGCCCGACGCGATCCTCGTTCCCGGTGCGCAGCCGCGCCTGGAAACGGTCGGCGTCACTGCCGGCTTCGCTGCGCTTCGCATCGGCTGGACACCCAGCCTGCGCTCGAACCTCGGAGCCAGCTATCAGACGATCGACTATCCCTCGGGGTTTGCGACGCCGAACGCCAACGCCTCGGCATGGAGCGCGATGGCCAATCTCTTCTACACCCCGCTCGACCATCTCGATCTCGGCATCGAGCTGCGTCGTGGCGAGCGGGAGCTGGTGTCCGGTGCCGCGGGCACGCTCGAACGGCTCGAAGTCTCGGCCCGCTACGGGTTCTAGGCTGCGCTTCGCCCTTCCAATGTAGGATTTGCTCTGCTTTGCTCGGGGGATGTGCTTCCCCTGCCCTGACCCGACCCGCGCAATGCCGGACGTCCTGGCAATGCAGGGGAAGCGAGATCAGGGGGGACGTGGTGTCTCCTTTGTCCCCTTTCGATCGATCGGTCCGGCTGACGGCCCCGCGAATCGCCCGCGATGATTCGGCCCTTTACCGAGTTCGTGGCGATCGACTGGTCGGGCCAGGCCGTCGCCAGACCCAAGGGGCTGGCAGTCGCGCGCACCACGACAGGCGACGCCGCCCCCGAACTGGTCGTCCCCGAAGGCGGCTGGTCGCGCGGCGCGATTCTCGACTGGCTGATCGGCCTTGCTGACACCGGCACCCGCGCGCTGATCGGGCTCGATCTCTCGCCCGCCTTCCCGTTCATCGACGAAGGCGCCTACTTCCCCGGCTGGGAGGCGAGCCCGCCCGACGCAAAATCGCTCTGGGCGCTGGTCGAAGCGATCAGCAGCGACGACCCGCATCTCGGCGTCGGCAGTTTCGTGGCGCACCCGCAGGCGAAGCGCCATTTCCGCCAGCGGTTCGATTGCGGCGACCTGTTCCCCGCCGGACGCGGCCGCTTTCGCAAGGTCGAGCATGGTCAGGCGGACATGGCGCTATCGCCGTACAGCTGCTTCAATCTGGTCGGAGCGAGCCAGGTCGGTAAATCGAGCCTCACCGGCATGCGCGTCTTTCACCGGCTCGCCGGGCGCATTCCCTTCTGGCCCTTCGATCCGGTGCCCGATGCCGGCCCGCTGCTGGTCGAAATCTATACCGCCCTCCCTGCCCGGCTGGCGGGGCTGCGCAAGGGCGTGTCGAAGATCCGCGACGGCGAGACGCTCGATCGCGCGCTCGCGGCCTTTGGATCGGCGCCGCATCGGCCGCTTGCCCGCTATGACGATCACGCGACCGACGCATTGCTCACTGCTGCATGGCTGCGCCGTGCCGCGGAACAGGAGGCGCTGTGGCGACCGGCCGGCCTCGACGCCCATGTCGCTCGCACCGAAGGCTGGACCTTCGGTGTCGTCTGAACGGCTATTTGTAGAGGGGGACGCAGATTTCCTCGAATTCGATCTTGAAGCGATCGGCGTCATATGCCCCCGCGTCGAGCGGCGTGATGGCGGCACGGCGCTTGTCGACTTCGCCCGGCGCCAGATCGCGGCGATTGGCCTCGGCGCGCGCGGCGTTCATCGCGCGCACTTCGATCCGCATCGCATCCTCGACGGAAAGGTCGCCGCGGACGGCATCGTCCTTCTGCGCCACCGAAGCGATGCGGGCGCACTGGACCGCCTGTTCGAGACTCGGTTTGGGAGACGGCCCCGGCACCGGGATGGTGCTGGTCGGCGTGGCTGCAGCGGCACTGGTGTTCGACGCGGCGCTGCTGTTCGCTGGAGCAAAGGTGTCCGTCGGCAGCGGCGAGGGCGAACTGGTCGGCATTGCCGGCGGGTTGGTCGCCTCGACGGGATCGGTGCTGTTGTTGCCGTCCCCATCGACAAACTGGCAACCGGCGAGCAGCAGCGGCGCGCCGGCAAGCGCGGCGAAACGGATCATCCTGGACAAGTCTTTCTCCTCATCGGCAATCGGTCGGCGATTCATATGCCCGATACAAACGTCACGGCGCCGCAACGTATCCGCCGGGGCTGGACGTGGCCGCCCGACTATCGCAAGGGAGGACCCGCGCCGCGTTAGCTCAGCTGGTAGAGCAACCGCCTTGTAAGCGGTAGGTCGTCCGTTCGAGTCGGACACGCGGCACCAGCCACTCCCTCCCCGCAATCAGTAAAAATGCCGACCCTCCAAGGCGGTAGAGTGAACCCTTCGCGAAATTCGCTTGCTGTTCTCGTGACATAGTTTAGAATTCATCAACAATCAGGGTCGAAAAATACATATTGTTTTAATATGGAATACCTTCCGTACTCAGGCGGGTTTTCCATCGCTTTCAGTTGCGTACTGCATCTTTTTCAGGCGATTCACGATGGTCACTTTGACTGAGCAGCGCCTGCTGGTCGTATCCAGCCACTCCAAACGCTCGGATCAGATTTCCGAGATGCTGCGCGGCAATCGCATATTCACGGCGCGATCGCTCCGGGAAGGATGTACGGCGGCGAGCAATCATCGGCCGGCCGCGGCCGTTGTCGAGCTGGATTTGCCCGATTGCACCGGAGTCGACTGCGTACACCGGATGCGGGAGGCTTCCGAAGACATCGCCATCATCGGCCTCGGGCGGTACCATGATGACCAGCTGTCGCTCGACTGCATCTCGGCAGGTGCACAATCCTATCTGGGGCTCGATGAACTGCAGACGCCCCTGCTGCGGCGTGCCGTCGAATACAGCATCTACCGGCTGCGCGAAGCGATCGCCCGTCAGCGCGCGGATTCGCTGCGCGGACAACTCGTTCACGCGCAGCGTCTGGAAAGTCTCGGCCTGATGGCGGCGGGAATCGCGCACGATCTCAACAACACGCTGCAACCGGTGTTGATGGTATTGCCGCTCCTGCGCAGCCGTCTTGGCGATCCCGACGCGATTGAGGCGATCGACATGATCCACGACGCGACGATTCGTTCGCGCGATCTGGTTCGCGAAATCGTTCATGTGGGCAGATCGGAATCCGCTGAGGCGCTGCATTCGCTTTGTCTCGACGAGTTCATCGCCGACATCGGCTCGCTGCTCACGGCGGGCCTGCCCCCCTATATCCAGCTGCGGATCGAAGTGGAGCCTGCCCCGCCGATCAATGCCTATCGCAACAAGCTTTATCAGATCGTTCTCAACCTGGTGACCAATGCCGCGCAGGCAATCAGTACTCGCCAGGGCGAGATCGTGATCGGTGTGACGGAAGATCCCGACGCATCGGCCGTATTGCTGAGCGTGCGCGATAACGGCCCCGGAATGGACCAAGAAACGATCGACCGCATCTTCGATCCGTTTTTCACGACCAAGCAGAATGAAGGCGGCAGCGGGCTCGGGCTGGCAGTGGTCAACCAGGCCGTCGAGAATATCGGCGGCAACATTTCCGTTCACAGCAGGCCCGGAGAGGGAACCCAATTCCTGCTGAGATTCGCCACAAGGCAGAGAGAGGAAAAAAATGACCAGTAAACTCTTGGTCATCGACGACGAGGAACCGATCCGCAAATCGTTGGCGCTGCTGCTGGGGGCACGGGGCTATGAGGTCCTCACCGCTGCGGACGGCGACGAAGCGCTTAAATGCTTCGACGAATTCCAGCCGCATCTGGTGCTGTCGGACATGGTGATGGTGCGCCAGCAGGGCATCGAAGTGATCCTCGCGCTGCGCAAACGCGACACCAGATTGCCGATCATCGCCATGTCGGGCGGCGCGCGCATGCAGGGCGACGATGCGCTCACCCTGGCGCGACACGTCGGTGCGACAGAGAGCATCGAAAAACCGTTCGAACCCGAAACGTTGCTCGCGATGATCGAGCGACTGCTTGCCGCCGACCCTCAGTAAAGTCCGGGCGGCAGCCGCTGTGGTCGCTGCTGTCCGCCCGCGGGGCGGCGCTCCGGCCGCCAGCACCTGACGGTCGCCCCGGCAAGCAATGCAGAATGCTCCGGGTCTTGCGGCCTGTCAGCCGGCGGTTTGGATTGAAACGACATATGTCTCTCCGGTTCACCCGGCATCATAGAAGTTGCTCCGCCAGCCCGGGAGCGCGTTGCCACCAATGTCGGCTTTGCTGCAGCAGATTGCGGGATGCGGGCCCGGTCGCGGCTTTGGTACCGTGATCTATGGGTCACCAGGTTCCGGCCGGCCCACGAAATGCAGCATCGGCGCCACGAACTGCCTAGCCTGCGGATTTACATCGGCAGCGGCATGGCCCTAGCGTCTCGCGATGGCGCCACACTTTCACGAAAACGTCCCGAGGACGGCCGGATTGGGGATCAACATCCCCATGATGATCATCATCTGCTTCTGGGTTGCCCAGTTTTCGCTTCTCACCGCGCAGCGATTGCTGATGGAGGAAGATGGCGGCGAGGCCGAGATACTGGTGCCCAGGATCATCGTGACGCTGGGCGCCATTACGCTGTCTATGGTGATCTACCGGCTGATCCGGTCCCGACCTTCGCTCTCGGGAGCCCGCCGGATCGGCTTCGTCCTGCTGCTCGCGCTGGTGGGATCGCTGATCCACAGCGCATTCAATTTCGGTGTCTTCCAGCTTTTCATGGCAGACATGAACTGGAACAGCTTTTCCTGGATCTCCTATTCCTACGCCATCATCCAGTGGTTCTGGGCCTATGGCGCGGTATCGGCATTGCTGCTCGCCGCCATCTACGGGGCGGAACTGCACGAGAAGGAACGCCGGCTCGCCGAAGCGCGTGCGCTGGCGCATTCGGCACAGATGCAGGCGCTGCGTTATCAGCTCAATCCGCATTTCATGTTCAATACGCTCAATTCCATCGCGTCGCTGATTACCTCCGGTCAGGCTTCGGCGGCGGAACGGATGGTAGAGAATCTCTCCGATTTCTTGCGCGCCGCGCTGTCCATCGATCCCAGCGAGGATATCGCGCTGAAGCGCGAACTGGCGCTGCAGTCGCTGTATCTCGCGATCGAAGCCGTCCGCTTTTCCGACCGGCTCGACGTCGATATCCGAGTACCCGCGGCTCTGGAGAATACCAGAATTCCCAGCCTGATCCTGCAACCGCTGATCGAAAACGCGATCAAGCATGGCGTGGCCCGATCGGACGGCGTGACCACGTTGCGCGTCATCGCTGAAGCTGTGGCCGACGGGTTGCGGTTCGAAGTCGCCAACACCTTGCCGGAAAGCCGAGGCGAGGCGAGTGGCGAAAGAATCGGCCTCGCCAACGTCGCCCGCCGCCTGTCGGTGCGCTATGGCGAGGATTGCCGGTTCGCGGCCGGTATCGGGCCCGAAGGCTGGTATTCGGTGAGCTTCGTCATTCCCGAGGCGGCACCATGACCATGCGGCTGCTGATCTGCGACGACGAGCCGCTGGCATCGGAACGGCTGGCGCGACTGCTCGCGCAGCGTGCCGATGTCGAGATCGTGGGCACCGCGCGCAACGGCGCCGAAGCGCTGGAGCAGGTTGCCGCGCTTGCCCCCGATGCCTTGCTGCTCGACGTCGAAATGCCCGCGCTTGACGGGTTCGACGTGGTCGAGGAACTGGCGCGGCCCAGCGAAGCGGATAGTGGCGCGGTACCGTTGATCATCTTCATCACCGCCTATCCGCAATTCGCGCCCGAAGCGTTCGACAGCGGCGCGATCGACTTTCTCACCAAGCCGGTTCGCCTCGCGCGGCTCGAGCGTGCGCTCGACCGTCTTGAACGCGCCATCGCAGATCGCAGCGCACGCCAGCGGCTCGACGAGCTTTCGCGCGAACTCACTCAGTTGCGGGCAATGCGTGCGCCCGAGCGCGAGGACGGCCGCCGCCTGATGGTCAGCCGGCGTGGGGAAATGGTAAGCGTTGCGCTCGACGGACTGGAACGCATCGGCGCCGAAGGCGAATATGTCCGCCTGTATCAGGGTGAGCAGAGCTTTTTGCATCGCGGTGCGCTGACGGCGATCTTGCCGTTGCTCGACCCGGCACGGTTCCGGCGCGTCCATCGCTCACACATCGTGCGCACCGACTGCATCGCTTCGATCGTGCGGCGGCCGGCGGGTGGATTCCGCATCGTAACGACGCGTGACGAAACCGTTCCGGTGGGGCGCACCTATCACGGCGTCGTACGCGAGATCCTCGATGCACAGAGCCTGAACTCCGAAGGCTGACTAATACGTTTCGCACCTATACCATCTTGGCATGATCGCTCATGCCGGCATCGAACGTCCTACGCAGGAATATTTTATCCAATATAACAGCCATATACCAGTTATTTTCGTCGCTAAGTCAGGCTCCTGTTGCCAAAACGCAACATAGCCGTAGCAATTTATAGTACGTTACGTACCTTTTTCTTGGGCCTGCGCGTCCTTGAGGGCTAGCCCTTCGGACAAGGCCGGCGCTGTCGTGGCGTGGTGTCAGGGATACGGGACGGTCCGGTTCGGGCTCCCCCACTCTCACTCGCAGGACGCCGCCGCCGGCCCTCATGACGAACAGGGAATTGATGATGAAACGATCTTCATTGCTTGCCGGCAGCGCACTTCCCGCGATGCTGCTCGGCCTTGCATCGCTGGCGGCCGCGCCGGCGCATGCCCAGACGGCGGCCAACGATGAAACCAGCGAACAGGATCAGGCGCAGAGCCAGGATCAGGCGATCCAGCCCATACCGGCCGGAGACGAAATCGTCGTCACCGGGTCGCGCATCGCGCGCCCCAATCTCGACAGCCCGGTTCCGGTGACATCTCTGAACGGCGAGGAATTCTTCGAGACAGGCAATCTTTCGGTCGGCGATACGCTGAACGACCTTCCAGCGCTGCGCAGCACCTTCGGCCAGTCAAACTCGACACGCTTCCTCGGAACGGGCGGCCTCAACCTGCTCGACCTGCGCGGTTTGGGCACCGAGCGTACGCTGGTGCTGCAGAACGGCCGCCGTCATGTCGCTGGTGACATTCTCGGTTCGGGCACCTCGGTGGACGTGAACACGATTCCGACCGACCTGATCGAGCGCGTCGACGTGGTGACCGGCGGCAACTCGGCGATTTACGGGTCGGACGCGATCGCGGGCGTCGTCAATTTCGTGCTCAAGCGCGACTATGAAGGCATTCAGCTGCGCGGCCAGAGCGGCGTCAGCACCTATGGCGACGCAGGCTCCTACTATCTGAGCGGGCTGGCAGGCACCAATTTCGCCGATGGCCGCGGCAATATCGCAGTCAATTTCGAATATGCGCATCAGGAGGATTTCTATGCCTCCGGCCGCCCCAACCTGAAGAAAACGGGCGGCTTCGTTCAGGTCGATGCCGACCCGGCGACAGCGACCAACGGCAGCGACGGCACGCCCGACCGAGTCTATTACGACGACATCCGCAGCGCGATCTATTCGAACGGCGGTACGTTCCTGTCCTATCTGGGCGGCGACTACTTCACGCCCTTCCTCTTCCAGCCCGACGGCCGGCTGGTGCCGCAGACCGGAACGCGCGTGGGTCTGGCGCCCTTCGGATCGTTCATCGGCGGCAGCGGGAGCAATTTCCGCGAAGGAACGCAGATGGGTCTGTTCCCCAAACTCGATCGCTACAGCACCAATGTCATCGCGCATTTCGAAGTCAGCCCGGCGTTCGAACCCTTTTTCGAAGCCAAATGGGTCCATACCGATTCGCTCAGCAACGCCAGCGGCCCGTTCTTCTTCTCCGGCGGAACGACCGGCTCGCCGCGTGAGCAATTCTATACCGACAATCCTTATCTCAACCCGCAGGCGCGCGAAGTCATCAGTGACTATTACGGCGTCTCCACCAGCACGGTGATCCCCTTCACCTTCATCCGCAACGTGGTCGAGCTGAGCAATCGGGAGGAAGCGACCAAGCGCGACACCTATCGCTTCGTGGGTGGTGTGCGCGGTAGCTTCAACGACGACTGGAATTACGAGGTTTCGGTCAATTACGGCGAGTTTCAGGAAGACACGACGATCCTGGGCAACGTCAATATCCAGCGCTTCCTGCTGGCGATCGACGCCGTCGATGAAGGGCTGGCCAGCGGCGGCGCGGCGAACGGCAACATCGTCTGCCGCGCCCAGGTCGATCCCAGTGCAGCGATTGCGTACGAAGGCGCCGGTGATACGGCCTATGCCGCCGCTCAACTCGCCAACGATGTCGCTGCCTGCCAGCCGATCAACCTGTTCGGTCCGGGCAACATCACCGATGCCGCCCGCGGCTATCTGCTTCAGGACAGCTGGCAGCGCGCGAAGATCACCCAGCTGGTCGCCAGCGCCTATGTCGCCGGCGATACCAGCGAATGGTTCGAGCTTCCCGGCGGCCCGGTCGGTTTCGCGATCGGCGGGGAATATCGCCGCGAAACCAATGGCTTCGATCAGGACGAAGCAACTGTGGCGGGGGTGACCTTCTACAATTCGATCCCCGCGTTCGACTTCCCCTCGTTCGAAGTGAAGGAAGCCTATGCCGAGATCCGCATCCCGCTGCTCGCGCATACGCCATTTTTCGAGGAGCTGACCTTTTCCGGTGCCGCGCGCGTCGCCGACTATAAGGGCGGGACGGGAACCGTCTGGTCGTACAATGCCGGCGTCGAATGGGCACCCGTCCGCGATCTGCGGCTGCGCGCCAGCTATTCGCGCGCGGTCCGGGCGCCCAATCTGACCGAGCTCTATTCGCCGCTCGGCCAGAATTATGCCGCTCCGCCCAACGATCCCTGCGCGCTGCGCAATATCGGCGCGGGTTCGGCGACGCGCGAGGCCAATTGCCGCGCCGACGGCGTTCCGGCCACCTATGACCATGTCTATCTGCAATCGCTGCCCTTCCTCTCGGGCGGCAACCCGGACCTGGGCGCGGAAAAGTCGGACAGCTACACAATCGGCGGCGTCTTCGAACCCCGCTTCCTGCCGGGATTCTCGCTGACGGTGGACTATTACGACATCACCGTGAACGACGTGATCACATCGCCGACGGCGCAGAACATCATCGACGCCTGCTATGACGCGGCCGACCTCAACAATCAGTTCTGCGGATTGTTCGACCGTGCCGGCGCAGGCGGCGGCCCGCAGGGCGAAGTCGAGGGTCAGATCCTCAACAACAGCCTGTCGGTGGTACCGCTCAACTATGCCCAGTTGAAGGTGCGCGGCATCGATTTCGAAGTCGGCTACACCGCGGATCTCGGCTTCGGACAGTTTGCCGGACGGGGAATCTACACTCACGCGATCCAGAATGATCAGTATCTCGATCCCACCCAGCCCGACTATGCCGACCGGCTGCTGGGCGAGCTGGGTGATCCGATGGACTCGTTCAACGTCGATCTCAGCCTGCAGACCGGAGGCGTCACCTTCGGCTACAGCCTGCGGTACATCGGCAAGATGGTGATCAACAATTGGGAGGACTGGTTCAGCGTTCAGGGCCGCGATCCCGAAAACGCCGACTATGCCGACCGTACCTGGTACCCGGAGGTCTTCTATCACGACGTCCGGGTCGGCATCGACGCGACGGACAAGTTCAACTTCTATCTGGGCGTCGACAATCTGCTCGATACCGATCCGCCGCTCGGGCTGACCGGCATCGGCGGCGGCAGCGGCATCTACACCAACCGCGGCCGCTTCTTCTACGCGGGCTTCGTGGCAAAGTTCTGAGGCCCCTGTGCGGCGGGCGCTCTCCCCCGGGCGCCCGCCGCACTTTTTCCTTTCCGGGAGCTGCGAATGACGATCGTGACGACAGCAATCCGTTCGGGCAGACCGACCGGTCTCGCCGCCGTCGCCGCCGCAGCCCGCGAACCGGCGTTTCAACAGGCCTGGCACGCGCTGGAAACAGGCGACCTGACCGGCGCCGAACGCGCGATCCGCATGTTGCTCGCCAAGGACCCCGACAACGCCGCAGCGCTGGTGCTACTTGCCGAACTGGCGGCGCGGATCGGCATCATGCACGAAGCCGAAGCGGCACTGATCCGGGCGATCGCACTGGTTCCCGACCTTGCCGACGCCCGACTCAGGCTCGCGGCGATATGCGCCGATCAGGGCCGGATCGACTCCGCGCTGGCGCAACTGGACGCCGTTCTCGAAGGCGATCCCGGTCATCGCGGGGCGGAACTTGCGAAAGCCGAACTGCTCGCGCGGATCGGCGATCATGCCGGCGCAGAAGCATTGTATGCGCGCATTGCGACAACCGGTGGCGAGGACGCCGATCTTCACATTGCACGCGGTAATCTCGCCAAGACGACGGGCCGCTTTGAAGCAGCCGTCACGCATTTTCGCGCCGCTGCGACCGGCGGCCGCGCCGGCGAGGCATGGTGGAGCCTTGCCGATCTGAAGACCGCGAAGATCGACACGCACGGTATCGCGACGATGCGCGACCTCCTCGCGCGAACAGACCTGTCCGCCACCACGCGGCTTCACCTCCATTTCGCACTCGGCAAGGCATTGGAGGATTACGGTGAGCATGCCGCCGCCTTCGCCGAATATGCGCAGGGCAATCGCCTGCGCCGCGCCGAACTGCCGCACGACGCCGACGCGGTCGGCCGTGAAGTCGACGATCAGATCGCGCTGTTCGACGCCGATTTCCTTGCACGGCGGAGCGACCCGGGCGAGCTCGACACCGCCCCGATCTTCATTGTCGGCCTGCCGCGTTCGGGATCAACTCTGGTCGAGCAGATCCTGGCGAGCCATCCCGCCATCGAGGGCACCTCAGAACTTCCCTATATCCCTGCGCTGGTCCAGGATATGATCGGACGCAACTGGCAACGGCGCGACCTGCGTTATCCCGCCCATCTGGCCACACTATCGCCGGAGGCGGCACGCGATCTCGGCCGACACTATCTGGCGGCGGCGCAATGGCACCGCCGCACCGAGCGCCCTCTCTTCCTCGACAAGCTGCCGAACAACTGGCGCAATATCGGTTTTATCCGCCTGATCCTGCCCAATGCCCGCATCATCGACGTGCGGCGCGAAGCAATGGCGTGCGGCTTTTCCAACTTCAAACAGCATTTCGCGCGCGGTCAGAGCTTCGCCTACGACCTTGCAGATATCGGGCGATATTATCGCGACTATGCGCGACTGACCGCCCATTTCGACGCGCTTGCGCCGGGGACGATCCACCGCGTTTCGCACGAAGCGCTCGTTGCCGATCCCGAGCGCGAGATTCGGGCGCTGCTCGACTATCTCGGTCTGCCGTTTGACGCGGCCTGCCTGCGCCATCACGAAAATCGCCGCCCGGTGCGCACCGCGAGCGCGCAGCAGGTACGCGCGCCGATCAGCGATGCGGGGCTGGAACAGTGGCGCAAATTCGCGCCTTGGCTTGACCCGCTGCGCGAGGCGCTGGGCCCATTGGCCTAGCTCGCCGCAACGACTTGCACGCCCTCGCTGATGACCGAAGATCGGGCTGCTTCCTGGGGGCGTAGTTTCAGTCCCCAACCCTTCACCGTTTCGATCAGATCGGGAGCGCCCGCCTGCGCGAATTTGCGCCGGATGCGGTACAGGAACACGTCGCGCGTGCTGGTCCGTCCGCCTTCGGCCGCGATCAGCGCCTGGATTTGCGCCGATGTCGCCCGCCCCCGCTCGACAAGCTCCGCGACGATCCGGGCCTCGATCGGGGAAAGCGCGATCGCCCTGCCCTGCCAGCGTATCTCGAGCGGGTCGCGGTCGAGCGTCAGTGCGCCCCGTCGGATTACCGGCCGCCGCTCGTCTGTCGCAGGCGAGGCGCCGGAGACCCCGCATTCGCGAGAGGCGTCCGCTCCGCTGCCGTAAAAGGCTTCGACCAGCATCCGCAGCTGCTGCAGCGGATCGCCGCCGCGTCGCCCCGCTTTCTCCAGCAACCGCGCCAGCAAGTCGTCCGCTCGCCGCGCCGGATCGGTGACCGAGACCAGACCGCGAAAAATGCCGATCAGCAACAGATGCTCCAGCCCGATGGCGAGCGGACGCGTGATCGAATCGCTATAGGCCGCGATCAACCACGGCTCGCGCTCGCCGTCGCGGCGCACCGATTGCGCGAGTTCACGATGCGCCGTCTGCGCCAGGGCATCGCACGCCGCGCGCAGATAACGCGACACCAGCAGATCGAATTCGCCGCTCGCGCTCGGCGTGGCGGGAAGCCGCGCGACCACCTGTTCGATCAAGGCGAGCCGCGAAGCACGGTACAGCGCGGCGCTGTCGGGATAGTGTGTGCGGATGATCGCGAGCGGCACGCCCGAAAGCGTGGTCACTTCGCGCAGATCAAGGCGGCTGCCCTCGCTCCGCCGCAACAACCAGCGCGCGGCAACGAGAATCCGGGCACGCACCGCGTCGCCGGGACGCGGGAGCGTCCATGCGGCCTGCACCGCCGCGAAGGGGATAGCTTCCTGCTGCATGGTGCCGATCCTATCGGCATGCGCTGCCTTCGCGAGGCGTCAAGCTGTGGGTCGCTCCGGTCGCGCAACGAATGCCGCAAAACCGCGAACTGCCTCAATCAAGCCGTCAACTGCCGCTTTGCGCCGCCGTTTCGCGCAGCATCGCCGCCAGCATGCGATCGAGCCAGGCGATACGCGCCTGAACCGAGCGGACCGCGTTGTCGTGAACGAATTCCTTGAAGGGCACGTCCACGCCGGCCTGATAGGATTCGAGCCGATCGAGCTGTTCCGCCAAGCTTTCCTTGGCACTCAATATCCATTCGATACGCTCCGCGGGGGTGAGCAGGTCGAAAGACTGTACCTTGGTGCGCAGCGGGTCCTCGAGCATGACATGCGTCTCGCGCGCTTCGAGCACCCATTGCCGCACGGCCTCCCGCCCGAGATCGGTACAACGCAATTGCTCGGTTCCGCGCGCGTCCCCGGCCACCTGTTCCTTGACCAGCAGCCCGCGTTCGACGAGCCGGCGCATCAGCGGATAGATCTTGCCCTTGCTGGTGTTGAAATTGCTGACCGGGGAACGATCATAGACTTTCGCGACCTGATAGGCCGTTATCGGCTGCGCGCGCAGCACCAGCCCCAGAAACGTGCCTTCGCTGTCGCTGAGCGTCAGCGCCTGTTCCGCCGCCGGGGCGATCGAACTTTCGGTCATGCCAAACCCTATCAACCGCACTCCCGCTTCGGCAAGTGGTGCCGGAGCGGAAGCATCGCATCTTCGGCTTGGGTTCAGCGCGGCTGCATGCGGATCGCGCCATCGAGGCGCACGTCCTCCCCGTTGAAATAGCCGGTTTCGATCATGCAGAGCGCGACCCTGGCATATTCCTCCGGCTTGCCGAGCCGCCTGGGAAACGGCACCGATGCCGCCAGCGCATCGCGCACATTTTGCGGCGCGGCGCCGAGCAGGGGCGTATCAAAAATGCCCGGCAGGATCGTGTTGACGCGAATCCCCTCGCCCATCAGGTCGCGCGCGATGGGAAGCGTCATGCCGACCACGCCGCCCTTCGACGCCGAATAGGCTGCCTGGCCGATCTGCCCGTCTTCCGCCGCAACCGAAGCGGTGTTGACGATCGCGCCGCGTTCGTCATCGACGGCATCGAGCGTAAGCATTCCCGCCGCTGACTTGGCGATGCAGCGGAAGGTGCCGATCAGGTTGATCTGGATGATCCTGTCGAAGGCATCGAGAGGAAAATGCTTGATGCCACCGTCTTCCTTCGACCGGCTGGCGGTCTTGATCGCATTGCCGGTGCCCGCGCAATTGACCAGGATGCGCTCCTGCCCGTGCGCCGCGCGTGCCTTTTCGAAACCCGCGTCGACGCTTTCCTCGCTGGTGACGTTCACTTCGCAGAAAGTGCCGCCGATCTCCCGGGCGACTTCGGCGCCCTTGTCCTTTTGCAGGTCGAAGATCGCGACCCTGACGCCCTTCGCCGCGAGCGCGCGCGCCGTCGCCTCGCCCAGGCCCGACGCACCGCCAGTTACGACTGCGGCGATCGTTGAATCGAGTTGCATATTCCCCTCCCGAACCTGCTTCAGAGCGCTTCGACGATGGTGACGTTGGCGATGCCGCCACCTTCGCACATCGTCTGCAATCCGTATTTCTTGCCGCGCTTGCGCAATGCGTGGATCAGGGTCGCCATCAGCTTGGTCCCGCTCGCGCCGAGCGGATGGCCGAGCGCGATCGCGCCACCGTTGACGTTGAGCCGGTCCGGGTCTGCGTCGGTATGTTTGAGCCAGGCGAGCGGCACCGGTGCGAAGGCTTCGTTGACTTCGAACAGATCGATATCGTCGATGGCGAGCCCGGCGCGCTTGAGCGCCTTGTCGGTCGCGAACAGCGGCTCCTCGAGCATGATCACCGGATCGCCCGCCGTCACGGTGAGGTTGTGAATGCGCCCGATCGGCGTCAGCCCATGTTGCTTGAGCGCGGCTTCGGACACGATCAGCACGCCCGAAGATCCGTCGCAAATCTGGCTGGCATTGGCGGCGGTGATCACGCCGTCGGGGGCGAGCAGCTTGACCGACTGGATTCCTTCCAACGTCGCGTCGAATCGGATGCCTTCGTCGACAGTATGGAGCTGAGTCCCCTCGGGCGTTTCGATTTCGAGGCCGATGATTTCCTCGCCAAAGTCACCCCGTTCGGTCGCCGCCGCACCGCGCCTGTGGCTTTCGAGCGCGAACTGATCAAGCTGATCCTTCGAGAAGCCGTGTTTGCGCGCGATCAGCTCGGCGCCGATGAACTGGCTGAACTGGATGCCGGGATAGCGTTCCTCCTGACGCGGCGATTTGGGCGTCCCCATCCCCTTTTCGGCATAGAAGGCGACGGTCGAGCCCATCGGAACGCGCGTCATCGATTCGACGCCCGCGGCGATCACCACGTCCTGCGTGCCGCTCATCACCGCCTGCGCGGCGAACTGCATCGCCTGTTGCGAGGAGCCGCACTGGCGGTCGATGGTGACGGCGGGGACGCTTGCGGGAAGCTTCGAGGAGAGCACGGCATTGCGCCCGACATGCAGCGCCTGTTCGCCGCCCTGGCTGACGCAGCCCATGATGACGTCGTCGACTGCGGCGGGATCAATGCCGGTGCGATCGACCAGCGCATCGAGCACCGCGCCGCCCATATCGGTGGGGTGCCATCCAGCAAGCTTTCCGCCGCGCTTGCCCCCCGCGGTGCGGACGGCGTCGACGATATAGGCGGTGGGTGCGGCCATTTTTCCATGCTCCGAAATGCCAAGAACAGGGGCCGCGTTACCAGCGCCTCCCGGCATTTTCAATCGCACGATTAAATTTAATCGTTCACATAACTAACCTTCCCTTCGCGAAGGCGCCTCGCTATGGGATAGACATCAGAAAAATCGCGGAGAGACAGCAATGGTCGATTTCACGCGCGACTTCACGATGACGATCGACGGCGAGGCAGTGGTCGGCGACGCCACGATCGACGTGATCAATCCGGCAACCGAGGAACCGGTCGCCAGGGCGCCCGATTGCAGCCGCGATCAGCTCGACGCCGCAGTCGCCGCCGCCCGCGCGGCCTTTACCGGCTGGCGGGCGACTCCGATCGAACAGCGCCGCGCCGCGGTGGCGAAGATCGGGGAGGTCATCGGCGCGCACATGCAGGAATTCTCCCGCCTGTTCACGCTCGAACAGGGCCGCCCGCTGGCGATGGTCGGCCCCGAAGTCGGTGGCGCTGCCTTCTGGGCGCAGCAGGTGTCGCAGCAGGAACTACCCGTCACCGTGAACGAGGAAACGCCCAATCGCCGTTCCGAAACGCGCCACGTCCCGATCGGCGTGGTCGGCGCGATCGTGCCGTGGAATTTCCCGTTGATGATCGGCATCTGGAAGATCGCGGGCGCGCTGCTCACCGGCAACGCGCTGGTGATCAAGCCCTCGCCCTACACCCCGCTGACCATGCTCAAGCTCGGTGAGGCGATGCGCGAGCATCTGCCGCCCGGCGTGTTCAACGTAGTGAGCGGCGGCGACGCGGTCGGCCCGTGGATAACCGCGCACCCCGGCATCGACAAAATCAGCTTCACCGGCTCGACCGCGACCGGGAAGCGCGTGATGGAAAACGCCTCGGCGAGCCTGAAGCGCATCACGCTCGAACTCGGCGGCAACGACGCCGCGATCGTGCTGCCCGATGTCGATGTCGCCGCGATCGCCGAGCCGCTCTTCTGGGCCGCGTTCGGCAATTCGGGGCAGGTCTGCACCGCCGCCAAGCGCATCTATGTCCATGAGGACATCTATGGCGAAGTCGCCACGGCGCTGACCGCTTTAGCCCGGAATATCCCGATGGGCGACGGCCTCGCCGAGGGCAATCTGCTCGGCCCGGTGCAGAACCGCGCGCAGTTCGAGCGGGTGAAGGCGCTGATCGCCCAAGCCAAGGCCAACGGCGAAACCTTCCTCACCGGCGGTGAGCCCTCCGAAGGTAAGGGCTATTTCATCCCCGCCACCATCGTCGACAATCCGCCCGAGGACAGCGCCACGGTGCAGGAGGAGGCCTTCGGCCCCTTGGTTCCGCTGCTCAAGTACAGCGACGTCGACGACGCGATCGCCCGCGCCAATGCCTCCGACTATGGCCTGGCCGGATCGGTCTGGTCGAACGACATGGAGGCCGCGCTCGCCGTCGCCGAGCGGCTTGAGACCGGCACCGTCTGGATCAACGAAACCCTCTACGTCATGCCCTGGACGCCGTTCGCCGGGCACAAGCAGTCGGGCATCGGCGTCGAACACGGTATCGAAGGCTTGCTCGAATTCACCGTTCCGCAGACGATCACCGCGCGCAAGCCGCTGGTCGCCGCGCCGCGCGAACCCGCCACCGAAGGCGCCGAGGCATGAGCGCCACCAGCAAGGCCCCAGCCATGACCTATGAACAGATACGCTATGAAGTCAGCGACCATATCGCGACGCTGACGCTCCACCGGCCGGACAAGCTCAACGCTTATACCGTTCGGATGATGGAGGAGATGATCGACGCGTTCGACCGCGCCGACGCAGACGATGATGTCGGCGCGATCATCGTCACCGGCGACGGCCGCGCCTTCTGCGCCGGAGCGGACCTGGAGATGGGCGCCAAGGCATTCGATGCGGCGGGCCAGCCCGGTTCTCCCATCGCCGCCGACGGGACGATTGATTACAGCGCCGACAGCGCCCGCGACTATGGCGGACGGCTGACATTGCGCATCTTCGAAAGCCTCAAGCCGGTAATCGGCGCGATCAACGGCCCGGCGATCGGCATCGGCGTCACCATGCTGCTGCCGATGGACATCCGCGTCGCCAGTGAAAACGCCAAGTTCGGCTTCGCCTTCGCCCGGCGCGGGATCGTGCCCGAAGGCGCATCGATGTGGTTCCTGCCGCGCATCGTGGGCATATCGCAGGCGCTTGACTGGTGCATGAGCGGGCGGACTTTCGGCGCGGCCGAGGCGCATGGCGGCGGGCTGGTCTGCGACGTCACCGCACCGGGCGATCTGATCGCCACCGCGCGCGCCATCGCCGCCTCCTATGCCGAAAGCTCGGCACCGGTATCGGTCGCACTCACCCGCCAGATGCTGTGGCGCGGGCTCGGCATGGCGCATCCGATGGAGGCGCATCGTATCGACAGCAGGGGCGTTCTTGCCCGTGGGCACAGCGCCGATGCGATGGAGGGCGTCACGGCGTTTCTGGAGAAGCGCGAGGCGAATTTTCCCGATCGCGTATCAATCGACATGCCCGATTATTTCCCCTGGTGGGACGAACCCGAATATCGCTGACAGGAGCGCCATTGTGAACGATCCGACTCGCGCCGAGGAAATCGCAGCGCGCGTAACCGCCTTTGTCCGCGAAACCGTCGCGCCATTTGAGCGCGACCCGCGTTGTGGCGCGCATGGCCCATCCGAAGCGCTGGTTTCCGAGCTGCGCGACCTGGCGCGCCGGGCCGGGCTGATGACCCCGCACATTCGCGAGGACGGCAGCCACCTGGCGCACCGCGATACTGCCACCGTGCTGCGCGCCGCCGGTCTGTCACCGCTCGGCCCGGTGGCGCTCAACGTCGCCGCGCCCGACGAAGGCAACATGTTCCTGCTCGGCAAGGTGGCGAACGAGGCGCAGAAGGCGCGCTTCCTTGCCCCCATGCTCAGCGGAGATGCGCGCTCGGCCTTCTTCATGACCGAGCCCGCCGAGGACGGCGGCGCCGGCTCCGACCCGTCGATGCTGCAGACGACCGCGCGGCCCGATGGCAACCACTGGGTGATCGAAGGACGCAAGGCGTTCATCACCGGCGCCGATGGCGCAAAGGTCGGCATCGTCATGGCCAGGACCGAGCAAGGCGCGACACTGTTCCTCGCCGACCTTCCCCATCCGGCGATCCGCATCGAGCGCGTGCTCGACACGATCGACAGCTCGATGCCCGGCGGGCACAGCATCGTCACGATCGACAAGCTGCGCGTCCCCGCCGACCAGATCCTCGGCGAAGTCGGCAAGGGGTTCGATTATGCGCAGGTGCGGCTCGCCCCTGCCCGCCTCACCCATTGCATGCGCTGGCACGGCGCGGCCACGCGCGCGCACGAAATCGCCTGCGCCTATGCGGTGAAGCGCCATGCGTTCGGCAAGATGCTGGTCGATCACGAAGGCGTCGGCTTCATGCTCGCCGAAAACCGCATAGCGCTGAAACAGGCCGAACTGATGATCGACTGGTGCGCCGATGTGCTCGACAGCGGCGCCAAGGGTACCACCGAAAGCTCGATGACCAAGGTTGCGGTCGCCGACCTCCTGTTCGCCGTCGCCGATCGCTGCGTTCAGGTGATGGGCGGCACCGGCGTCTCAGGCGACACGATCGTCGAGCAGGTGTTCCGCGAAATCCGCGCCTTCCGCATCTATGACGGCCCGACCGAGGTGCACAAATGGAGCCTCGCCAAGAAGATCAAGCGCGAGACGCTCGCGGCGCTGGAGCAGGCATGAGCGACGCGGCCGACAGCTTCTCCGGCACCCGCGAGGTGCGCGAGGCGCATCGTTTCGACGAGGCGCGGCTGGCCGAATGGATGGCGGCAAACGTGGAAGGCTATGCCGGGCCGCTCACCGTCACCCAGTTCAAGGGCGGCCAATCCAATCCCACCTATCGGCTCGACACGCCCGGCCGTGCCTATGTGCTGCGCCGCAAGCCGCCGGGGCAGCTCTTGAAAGGCGCGCACGCGGTCGAGCGCGAGGCACGGGTGATGGCGGCGCTCGGCGCGCAGGGCTTTCCGGTGCCGCATATCTTCGGCCTGTGCACCGACGAAGCCGTGATCGGCACCTGGTTCTTCGTGATGGAGCTGGTCGAAGGCCGCATCTTCTGGGATTCGACCTTCCCGGACGTCCCGCGCGAGGAGCGCGCCGCCTATTTCGACGCGATGAACGCCGCGCTGGCGCAGCTTCACGGCTTCGATCCCGACGCGGCGAATCTCGGCGACTATGGGCGCAAAGGCCAGTATCTCGAGCGCCAGATCGCACGCTGGTCGCGGCAATATCGCGAGGATGAAGCGGCGGGCCGGATCGATGCGATGGACCGGCTGGCCGAATGGCTGCCCGAGCATCTCCCGCCCGAACAGGAAACCCGCGTCATCCACGGCGATTTCCGCACCGACAACATGATCTTTCACCCCGGCGAACCGCGCGTGCTGGCAGTGCTGGACTGGGAGCTGTCGACGCTAGGTGATCCGCTGGCGGACTTCGCCTATCACCTGATGATGTACCGCCTGCCCAGCCACATGGTCGCGGGGATAGCGGGCAACGACCTCACCGCTTTGGGCCTGCCGAGCGAAGCCGACTATGTCGCCGCCTATTGCCGCCGTACGGGGCGCGAGAACATCCCCGCGCTCGATTTCTACTTGGCGTTCAACATGTTCCGCTTCGCCGCGATTCTGCACGGCATCAAGGGACGCATGATCCGCGGCACGGCAGCATCAGCGGATGCCGAGCGGATGGTGGCGACGCTGCCGGAGCTGGCGGAGATCGGGTGGCGGCAGGCCGGGGAGTGAGCGCAATCCTCGCTCACACTTGCAGTCGCGCGTCGCTTTCGGTCTTTTGCTCATATGCAAAGGCTCGAATCTCTCTTTCGAAGATTCGCCAAGCGATCAAACGCGCGCTGGTGGATTGGAAAGCGCCCCCAGGTGCGTGAAAGCCAGCTTGTCCGCGCTATCGCGCAAAAAGTTGCCTTGCCCACCGCTATCAACGCCCCTCTCGAACACGGGCAGATGATAAATCTGGAATGGGGGAGTGCAGCCCATATCCTTGCCGTGGCAGGGACGACCAGCTTAGCATACGCGAAGCCGTCCCCATCCGCCGGCGCGTTTCGCGACGCGAAAACAGCCCTTGCGGACCTGGCCGGAAATGCATCCTTCCTGAGCAATGGGGTCTGGAGGACGGATCAGCCGCTCTCCTGGATATCCCTTACCGCCTCGACCTTTGACTGCGGATTGATCGGCTTTGACAGCACAAACGCCTTCATCTTCTGGGTCGAGGAGGAAGATTGATTTCCGACATCACTGTCAGCTCACAAACCTAGCCCATTCCTCCATCGGAGCCCGCGCCACTTCAAAGCCATTCACCGCCGCATCGGGATCGCGCCAGCCGATCGCCATGCCGGTGAACAGCATCAGCTCCGCGGGCACGTCCAGAAATTCGCGAACCGTCTTGTGGTGCACCGCCCATGCCTCTTGCGCGCAGCTATCCATCCCGGCTTCGCGGAGGAGCAGCATCAGCGTTTGCAGGAACATGCCGCAATCGGACCATTGCGGGGGCCCGTGATCGCGACGGACATGGCAGAAGAGGCCCACCGGCGCGTCGAAGAATTGCCAGTTGCGCTTGAACCACGCGATCCGCGCCGCCTTGTCCTCGCGCGGGATGCCGAGCCGTTCGTACATCGCCTCGCCCACCGCGAACCGGCGGCTGCGATAGGGTTCGCCTAGCGGTTCGGGATAGACGGCATATTCGGCACCATCGCCGAACGGGGCCTCCGCCAGCCGTTCGCGCATCAGCGCCTTGAACCGCGCCATCGGTTCGCCCGACAGGACATGGATATGCCAGGGCTGAAGATTCCCGCCCGACGGCGCGCGGCCCGCCGTTTCGATGATGGTGCGCAGCCGGTCCATGTCGACCGGCTTGTCGAGAAAGGCGCGGATCGAACGGCGGCTGGTGACGGCTTGGGTGACGTTCATGCGAGAGCCCCGTCTGGTGGTGACCGCCCCACCTACCCCGTGGAAGATTGGGTCGCCTTCGCCGAAACGTCATCCCGGGCGCAGGATCCAGCTTCTTCTTCCTCGCAACCGTAGCAAAAGGCAGCTGGCCCCCGTCTCAAGGCCGGGGTGACGCTGTCGGGGAAAAGGGGCTCAGAGCGACCGCCCGATCACTTCCTTCATGATCTCGCTCGTGCCGCCATAGATGCGGCTGACACGCGCGTCGCGCCAGAGGCGAGCGATCGGATATTCGTTCATATAGCCCGCGCCGCCATGCAGCTGCAGCGCGGCATCGCAGACTTCGCCCTGAAGCTCGGTATGCCACAGCTTCGCCGCCGATGCCTCGACCGCAGTCAGATCACCCGCAATGTGACGCTTCAACGCCCAATCGAGATGCGCCCAGCCGACCTGCAGCTTGGTCGCAAGGTCCGCCAGCACGAAACGTGTATTCTGGAAATCGAACACACTCTTCCCGAACGCCTTGCGCTCCTTCACATAGGCCACGCCGACATCAAAGGCGCGCTGCGCCGCGGCCTGCGCGCCGATGGCGATCGACAGGCGTTCCTGCGGCAACTGGTTCATCAGATAGGCGAAGCCGCGCCCTTCCTCACCCAGGCAATGGGTGGTCGGCACGCGGACATCGTTGAAGAACAGCTCGGACGTGTCGCCCGAATGTTGGCCGATCTTGTCGAGATTGCGCCCGCGCGCAAAGCCTTCGCGGTCGGCTTCGACCAAAATCAGCGAAATGCCCTTCGCGCCCTGTTCGGGATCGGTCTTGGCGACGACGATGATCAGATCGGCATGCTGGCCGTTGGTGATGTAGGTCTTCGATCCATTGATGACATAGTGATTGCCGTCCTTGCGCGCGGTGGTCTTCACGCCCTGCAGGTCCGATCCGGTGCCGGGCTCGGTCATCGCGATCGCGGTCACCACTTCGCCCGAAATCATCCGGGGCAGCCATTCGCGCTTCTGCTCTTCGGAGCCGTAATGGAGGATATAATCGGCGATGATATCGGATTGCAGCGTGATGCCGATCGCCGAGCCGGTATAGGCCAGCTCCTCGCCGACCACGGCGTTATAGCCGAAATCGAGGCCGAGGCCGCCATATTCCTCCGGCACGGTGGGGCAGAGCAGCCCCGCCTCGCCGCAATCATTCCACGCGCTGCGATCAACGATCCCGGCTTCTTCCCACCGATCCAGATTGGGGTGGATCTTCGCGTCGAAGAATTTGCGAACCTGTTCGCGGAACAGCTCGTGATTTTCGTCATAGGCGCTACGACCTGCGGTATTCAGCATATGCCCTCTCCTGCGCCGCTTTACGCGACTTGGTATTGGTGGAGTTTCCTGCCGTCGGCGGCGATGCGCTCGAGCAGCGGCGCGGGTTCGTGCCCTGCCGCTTCGAGCCCGGCGATCACGCGGTCGAGCCCGACGATATCGGCCCAAAACAACGGGCCGCCGGTGAAGACCGGCCAGCCATAGCCGTAGACGAGCGCGACATCGACGTCCGACGCGCGGATGGCGATGCCTTCGTCGAGGAGCTTCGCGCCTTCGTTCACAACCGGGAAGAGCAGCCGTTCGACGATCTCCCGTTCGCTGAATTCGCGATGTTGCTTGCCCGACTTCGCCTGGAAATCACGCACCACCTGATCGGCGACGGGCGATGGCGACGGACGGCGCTTCTCGTCATAATCGTAAAAGCCGCCCGATTTCTTCTGCCCCCAGCGGCCCATTTCGCACAGCACTTCAGTGACGGTCGACGAACTGCTCGTCGCCGCGTCCCATCCGATCACATCGAGTCCCACCAGATCGAGCATCGCGAAGGGCCCCATCGGGAAGCCGTATGCGACCATCGCCTTGTCGACCTGGCTCGGCATCGGCCCTTCGAGGATCAGCGCCTGCGCGGCTTCCATGCGCGGCGCCATCATGCGGTTGGCGATGAAACCGTCACAGACGCGGCTGAGCACCGCGACCTTACCGATCCTGCGTCCCACGGCCATCGCGGTGGCGACGACGCTGTCGCTGCTCTTTTCGCCACGCACGACTTCGAGCAGCTTCATCACGTTTGCGGGCGAGAAGAAGTGCATGCCGACGACGGTTTCGGGCCGCTGCGTCGCGGCGGCGATCGCATCGACATCGAGGAAGCTGGTATTGCTCGCCAGGATCGCGTCGGGCCTGGCGATGCCGTCGAGCTTGCCGAAGATTTCCTGCTTGAGTTCGAGCTTCTCGAACACCGCTTCGATGATCAGATCGACCTGGGCCAGATCGTCCATCGCCAGGCTCGGCTTCAGCAGGCCCATCCGCTCATCAAGCTGTTCGGCCGTCATCCGCCCCTTGTCGACGGTTATCTGATAATTCTTCCGTATCGTAGCGACGCCGCGATCGAGCACTTCCTGCTTTGCCTCGACGATCGTCACCGGCAGGCCGATATTGAGGAAGTTCATCGCGATCCCGCCGCCCATCGTGCCTGCGCCGATCACGCCGACCGATTTCACCGGGATGTGCGGCATATCCTTCGGGATGTCGGGGATCTTTGCGGTCTCGCGCTCGGCGAAGAACTGATAGCGCTGCGCCTTGCTTTCATTGCTATGAACCAGCTCCTCGAACAACTCGCCTTCGCGTTTGAAGCCCTCGTCGAACGGCAGCGCGACCGCCGCCTCGACCGCCTTGACGATATTCGCCGGCGCCTTGAATCCGTGAAAGGCGCGCGCATGCTTCTTGCGGAATTCAGCGAAGACCTCGGGGCCGGTATCCTGTGCCAGCCCTTCGCTGCGATCGCGCACGCGGACCAGCTTCGTGCCCGCATCGGCGGCTTTGCGTGCATAGGAAACGGCTTCGGCGAGCAATTCGCCCTCAGGAACGATCTTGTCGATAATGCCGAGTTCGCAAGCCTTGTCCGCACGGATCGGACGACCCCCGACCATCATGTCCAGCGCGGCCGGCACGCCTGCGAGCCGGGGCAGCCTTTGCGTGCCGCCGGCACCCGGCAGCAGCCCGAGCGCGACTTCGGGCAGCCCGACCCTGGCCGAAGGCACGGCGACCCGGAAATGGCAGCAAAGCGCGACTTCCAGTCCGCCGCCCAGCGCTGTGCCGTGGATAGCGGCGACCGTCGGCTTGGTCGATGCCTCGATCACGGCCTGCACGTCATGAAGATGCGGGCCGACCAGTTCGGAATCGAATTCGCGGATATCGGCACCCGCGATGAAGGTCCGCCCGGCACAGGCCAGCACGATCGCGCGCACGGCATCGTCGCCTTCGGCCTGCGCGAACGCGGCCTTCAGCCCCTCGCGCACTGGAGCGGACAGCGCATTGACTGGCGGCGAGTCGATCGTGACCACCGCAACGCCATCCTCGACCGTCAGCGTCGTCACTGCGTTCATCTGCATATCCGCTCCCTCGCCATTCCTGCTTTGCATTGCCCGCCTATCTAACTAATTAAGCAACTAATCAAGGGAGAGTGCATGTCTGAAATGTTGATGGCGGGTCGTACGGCGCTGATAACCGGCGCGTCTTCGGGGCTCGGCGCACGGTTCGCGCATCAGCTCGCCGCAGCCGGTGCGCGGGTCGTGCTGACCGCGCGGCGCGAGGAATTGCTGGCCGAACGATGCGATGCGATTCGCGCGGGCGGCGGCAAGGCGCTCGCGGTCGCGATGGACGTGACCGACGAAGCATCGGTTCAGGCGGCCTATGACCGCGCCGAGGCCATGTTCGGACCAGTCGACACGATAGTCGCCAACGCCGGGATGAATATCGAAGGCCCCGCGCTCGACGTGGACGCGTCCGCGTTCGATTCGGTGCTCGCGGTCAATGTCCGCGGAGCTTTCCTCACCGTGCGCGAGGGCGCCAGGCGGATGATCGCCGCCGGATCGCCCGAAACCAGGCGCGGGCGGATCGTCCTTATCTCCTCGATCACCGCGCAGTCGGTGTCACCGGGGCTGGCGCTCTACAGCGCCTCGAAGGCCGCCGTGCTTCAGCTCGGCCGGGTGCTCGCCCGCGACTGGGCGAACAAGGGCGTCAATGTGAACATGCTCTGCCCGGGCTATATCGAAACCGATCTCAATTCCGATTGGTTCAACACCGAGGGCGGCCGGAAGCAGATCGCCAAATGGCCGCGCCGCCGCCTGATGGGCGCCGATTCGCTCGACGGCGCGCTGCTCTATCTCGCTTCGGATGCCAGCGCTTACGTTACGGGATCGGTGATGACGGTGGACGATGGACAGTCGCTTTGACTGGATTTAACTGTTCACTTAAACAAGCGTGACGATTGAGAGGAATGCCATGCTGAAAACGCGCTTCACCGAGATGTTCGGAGTCGATCATCCGGTCGTCCAGGGCGGGATGATGTGGGTCGGCACCGCCGAGCTGGTCTCCGCCGTCGCCAATTCAGGCGCATTGGGCTTTCTCACCGCGCTTACCCAGCCGACGCCTGAAGCGCTGAGCAAGGAAATCGCGCGCTGCCGCGAGATGACCGACCGCAAGTTCGGCGTGAATCTCACCATCCTCCCGTCGATCAATCCACCGCCCTATGCCGAATATCGCGCCGCGATCATCGAAAGCGGCATCGAAGTGGTCGAAACCGCCGGATACAAGCCTCAGGAACATGTCGATCACTTCAAGCAGCACCGTATCAAGGTGATCCACAAATGCACCGCCGTCCGCCATGCGCTGTCGGCCGAGCATATGGGGGTCGATGCCGTGTCGATCGACGGCTTCGAATGCGCGGGCCATCCGGGCGAAGACGACATTCCGGGGCTGATCCTGATCCCCGCCGCCGCCGACAAGGTGACAATCCCGATTCTGGCGAGCGGCGGCTTCGGCGACGGGCGCGGTCTTGCCGCCGCACTCGCGCTGGGTGCCGAGGGCATCAACATGGGCACGCGCTTCTGCGCGACCAGGGAAGCGCCGATCCACGAGAATTTCAAACAGGCGATGGTCGCAAACGACGAACGCGCGACCGACCTCATCTTCCGCAGCTATCGCAACACCGCGCGCGTGGCGCGCAACGCAGTCAGCGAGCAAGTCGTCGCCGCCGAAGCCGAAGGCAAGCCGTTCGAGGAAATCGCGCATCTGGTGAAGGGCGCGCGCGGCAAGGAAGGGCTCGACAGCGGCGAGCTCGATCACGGCATCTGGAGCGCGGGCATGATCCAGGGGCTGATCCACGACGTGCCGAGCTGCGCCGAGCTGGTCCACCGCATCGTCGCGGACGCCGAAACGATCATCTCGCAGCGACTGGCGGACATGCTGACGCAGCAGCCCGAGGCGGTGGCCTGACATGGATCTCGCCTGGAGCCCCGAGGAACTCGCCTTCCGCGACGAAGTCCGCGCCTTTCTCGCCGATAACCTCACTCCCGAAATCGCGCGCGCGGGCAAATATGCCACCAGCGTCTATCCCGACCACGAAGCGAGCATGGCATGGCAGGATCGCCTGCATGCACGCGGCTGGGCGGCACCGCACTGGGCGATCGAACATGGCGGGCAGGACTGGAGCGTCGCGCAACACTACATCTTCAACCGCGAGCTGATCGAAGCCGGCGCGCCGTCGCTTTCGCCAATGGGCATCCATATGGTCGCGCATGTGATCATGAAATTCGGCACGCCCGAGCAGAAGGCGTTCTTCCTCCCCCGCATCCTCACCGGCGAGGTCTTTTTCTGTCAGGGCTATTCGGAGCCGGGCGCAGGCTCGGACCTCGCCTCGCTGCAAATGGCGGCGGAGGCGGACGGCGCGGATTTCATCCTCAACGGATCGAAAATCTGGACCACCCACGCCACCGAAGCCAACTGGATGTTCGCGCTGGTCCGCACGTCGAAGCGCGATCGCCCGCAACAGGGCATCACCTTCCTGCTGATCGACATGACCGCGCCGGGCATCGAAGTCCGCCCGCTGCTGATGACCTCGGGCGAGGAAGTGCAGGCGCAGGTCTTCTTCACCGACGTCCGCGTGCCGCAGGCCAATGTGCTCGGCGACGTCGATCAGGGCTGGGGCGTCGCCAAATATCTGCTCGAATTCGAACGCGGCGGCAGCGCCTATGCCCCCGCCCTCCACGTCCGCGCGCAGCGGCTGGCGGAAGTGGCCGCAGAGGCACCGGCCGATGACGGCGGCGCGTTGATCGACGCCCCCGCCTTCTCTCGAAAGCTGGCGGCGGCGCGAGCGCGGATCGACACGCTCGAAATCCTCGAAATGCGGCTGCTGTCGGCCGCGTCGGAAGGCGGCAGCGTCGGCGCACTGTCTTCGATGATGAAGGTTCTCGGCACCGAACTCGCCCAGCATCTGAGTGAGCTCGAGATCGAAGCCGCAGGACCTGCGGGCATGGCCTATCAGCCGCATGCGACGATGCCCGGCGGCCCCTCCCCGCACTTCACGCCGCCCGAGGACGGGCATGTAGCCGGCGAACCGTGGCAGGCGCTCGCGCCGCTGCGCTATATCAACGAACGCGCCGGTTCGATCTATGCTGGATCGAACGAGATTCAGCGGAATATCCTTGCAAAGATGGTGCTGGGATTGTGAGTCCGGCACGCCATCCACCGTACACGTCATCCCGGGCTTGACCCGGGATCCAGCTTCTTCTGCTCCGTCACCTGGGCAAAGGCAGCTGGCCCCCGGCTCAAGGCCGGGGTGACGGAAGGCAAGGAGTCAACGGCGCCTGAGCCGTACGATCGCCGAGTCGAGCGCCTGCAGAAAATTCGACCGATCCACCTTGCTGAACGGCGGCGGCCCGCCAATCTGATCGCCGCCGGCGCGCAGATCGGCCATGATCGCGCGCGTCGCGATCGCGCCGCCGATCGAGGCTTCGGTGAACGGCTTGCCGTTGGGGGCAAGCACGCTTGCCCCGGCCTTCAGACAGCGGTCGGCGAGCAGGATATCGGCGGTGATCGCGATCGCGTCGGCATCGGCTGCCTTGGCGATCCAGTCGTCGGCCGCGTCGAAGCCGTCGCTCACCACCACCCGGTCGATCAGCGGGTGATCGGGCACCCGCAGCCAGCTGTTGCTGACAATGGTGACGGGCAGCTCGTGCCGCCACGCCACCTTGTAGATTTCGTCCTTCACCGGACAGGCATCGGCATCGACCAGGATGCGCAGGCTCACGCCGGACGATCCTTGCGCTTGGGCTTCTTGTCCTTGCCGCCGGTGCGCGGCTTTTCGCCCTTGGCGCCGCGATGCGGCTTGGGTCCGCCCGGATGCTTCCGCGCGCCGGCGGGGCGCGCCTTGTGCGGCGGCCGGCCGGGACGACCGCGACCGCCTTCGGCCGGACCGTCCGAGGGTTCGATCCGCACCGCGTCCTCTTCGTCCGTCGCGGTACGTTCCAGCGCGGCGGCGAACTTCTTCGCGATCGCGCGCGGCACCTGGAAATGCGTTTCATTGGCGCCGATGCGGATCGCGCCGACTTCGTTGCGGGTGATGTGCCCGCGACGGCAGAGCAAGGGCAGCAGCCAGCGCGGATCGGCATTTTGCCGCCGCCCCAGATCGAGCCGGAACCAGACAGTGTCCTCGAACCCCGGACGATGCCGTTCCTGCTGCGCGGCGCGGCGCGCCTCTGGCGTGTTTTCGATCATCTCCTCGGGCTGCGGCATTGCCGCGCGATGCGAGCGGACAAGCGCGGCCGCAATATCCTCGGGCGAACGTTCGGCGAGCAGACGCTGCGCGAGTTCGCGATCTTCCTCGTCATATTCGGCGGGCGCGAGCAATGCCGAGAGCAGCCGCTCGCGATCCTGCGCGCGGATCGCCTCGGGGCTCGGCGCGTCGATCCATTCGGCGTTGATGCGCGCGCCGCGCAGCATCGATTCGACGCGGCGGCGGCGCGGATAGGGAACGATCAGCACCGCCGTTCCCTTCTTCCCCGCGCGCCCGGTGCGGCCCGAGCGATGCTGGAGCGTTTCGGCGTCACGCGGTATTTCGACATGGATGACGAGGCTGAGGCTCGGCAAGTCGATCCCGCGCGCAGCAACATCGGTGGCGACGCAGACGCGCGCGCGGCGGTCGCGCAATGCCTGCAGCGCCTGATTGCGTTCGGATTGCGAATGCTCGCCCGACAGGGCGACGACCCCGAAACCTCGCTCCTGCAGCGTCGCGTGCAGCCGCCGTACATTGTCGCGAGTCGCGCAGAACAGGATCGCGGTTTCCGCCTCGTGATAGCGCAGCAGGTTTACCGCAGCCGCTTCGATTTCCGAGGGCGATACCGTCACTACCTGGAACGCGATGTCGCCGTGACCGCGTTCCTCGCCGCCGGTCGCGATGCGCAGCGCGTCGCGCTGATAGCGTTTGGCGAGCGCGACGATCGGCTTGGGCATCGTGGCGGAGAAAAGCAATGTCCGCCGCCCTTCGGGCGTGGCGTCGAGAATTTCCTCAAGGTCCTCGCGAAAGCCCATGTCGAGCATCTCGTCGGCCTCGTCGAGCACCACCGCCGCGCAATTGCCAAGATCAAGCGCGCCGCGCTCGAGATGGTCGCGCAGTCGCCCCGGCGTACCGACGACGATATGCGGCCCGCCGCGCAGCACGCGCCGCTCGCGCGAGGGGTCCATCCCGCCGACGCAGGTGGCGATGCGCGCACCGGTCCTGGCATAGAGCCAGATCAGCTCGCGGCTGACCTGCAATGCCAGTTCGCGCGTCGGCGCGACGATCAAGGCCAGCGGCGCCTCGGCCGGGCCATCGAGCCGGTCGAGCAGGTTTTCGGCCATGGCGAGACCGAAGGCGACGGTCTTGCCCGATCCGGTCTGCGCCGAGACGATCAGGTCACGGCCCGATGCTTCGGGGGCGATGACGGCGGCCTGCACCGCAGTAGGTTCGGCATAGCCACGTTCGGCCAGCGCTTCGCCGAAAATGGCGGGGAGATTCGAAAAGGACATGATGCTCGCGATATGACCGGGCCGCGCGTGTCGCGACCGGGCGTGTCTGTTGCTTGGGCAGGCGCCGTGGCGTCGCGATGTGCGGCAGCGCGCGGCAGGCCAGCCGGCCGAACGTCTCGGCCGCTGCGAGGCCCTCTACAGCATCGCGAGCGATTTGGCTCTAGCTGATTTCGCGGCGCAGCAAAAAGCCGCTACGCCGCCTCCGCCCGGCGCAGCGCCGCATAGCGGGCAAGGTGATGGTCTGCGGGGCCGAACTGCTGTTCGATCACGCTAACTCGCTTGAAATAATGGCCGACGGCGAGTTCCTCAGTCATCCCCATCGCCCCGTGGAGCTGGACCGCATTCTGCCCGACAAAGCGGGCCGCATCGCCGATCACCGCTTTTGCCGCGGATACCGCGCGGGCGCGTTCCCCGGGCGCGGCATCGAGCTGGAGCGTCGCCAGATAGGCGGCCGAAATCGCCTGTTCGAGCGCCATATACATATCGACCATGCGGTGCTGCAGCACCTGAAAGCCGGCAAGCGGCTGACCGAACTGGCGGCGTTGCTTGGCATATTCGACCGTGTCATCAACCATCCGCCGCATCGCGCCAACCGCTTCGGCGCAGACCGCCGCCGTCGCTTCGTCGATGACCTGCTCGATAAGCGGCAATGCAGCACCCTCACCCGTGAGCAACGCATCGCCAGGCACATGCACGTCGCGCAACATGAGGTCGGACGCGCCGCGCTCGTCGATCAGGCGATAGTCGTGGTGCTCGATTCCCTTGGCGTCGCTGCCGAGCAGGAACAGCGCGATACCGTCACGATCGCGGGTATCGCCGCTCGTACGCGCGCTGACGATCAGCTGCACCGCATCGGGACCGCCGACCACGACCTGCTTTGTCCCGTCGAGCACCCAGCCGTTGCCTTTCGCCTTTGCAGTCGTGCGCACATCGTGCAGCGCATAGCGGCTCTGCGGTTCGCCATGCGCGAGCGCGACCTTCGCCTCGCCGCCAGCGATCCGGCCGAGCAGCGCATCGCTCGCCTCGCCGGGCAGCCGCGCCAGCAGTCCACCCGCGATCACCACGGTTTCGAGAAACGGCTCGGGCACCAGCGCTTCGCCAAGCGCCTCCATCACGATCATCGTTTCGATCGCGCCGCCGCCCAGCCCGCCCGCACGTTCCGGCAGCGGCGCGGCGAGAATGCCCAATGTCTGCGCGAAATCCTGCCACAACGCGGTATCGGGTCCGCCCTGCAGGATGCGCTTGCGGCGCGTTTCGAAATCGTAGCTATCGCGCAGATAGCGCTGCAGCATGTCGCGCAGCATCGTCTGCTCTTCGGTCAGGCCGAAATCCACTCGGCGCTCCTTGTTTTCTTTGGTTGCGGTCGCACTGCCTCCACCTTCGCGGCGAGCGGCGTCTTGCCGAGGATCATGTCGCTTGCCTTTTCGGCAATCATGATCGTTGGCGCATTGGTATTGCCCGAGCTGATCCGTGGCATCACGCCCGCATCGACCACGCGCAGCCGCCCGACGCCGCGCACGCGCAGTTGCGGGTCGAGAACGGCGCCCGGCCCCTGCCCCATCGCGCAAGTGCCGACCGGGTGATAGAGCGTCGTCCCAGCCTCACGCGCGAAGGCGAGCAGGTCGTCGTCGCTCAGCACATCGGCGCCGGGCGCCATTTCATGATCGATCTGCCCCGCCAGCGGCTCGGCGGCGGCGATGCGTCGGCCGATCCTGAGCGCTTCGACGATCACCTTCCCGTCCATCGGATCGGACAGATAATTGGGCGTGATCGCGGGCGGCGCGAGCGGATCGGCCGAGGCGATGTTGATCGTCCCGCGCGATTGCGGACGAAGCTGGCACGGCGCTATGCTGATCCCGGGCAGTTTTTCCAGCAGCATCTTCTGTTCGCGCAGAAAGGCGTCGGCGTCGACCGTGGCGGGGAGGATGTGGAACTGGATGTCCGGCGAGGCCAGATCGGCGTGCGAGCGGCAGAAAGCGGTGACATGCGCCGCCGACAGCGTCAGCAGTCCGCGTTTCCTGGTCAGATAGCGCCCCGCCTCGCGCAACAGCCGCCAACCGCGCGCGAGCTCGTTGATCGACTGGACTCCCTTCTTCAGCCGGTAATTCTCGCTGACGATATAATGGTCCTGCAGATTGGCGCCGACGCCCGGCAGATCGGCGATCAGATCGATGCCATGCGCGCGCAGCAGCGCCGCCGGGCCGATGCCTGACAGCTGGAGCAATTGCGGCGAATTGACCGCCCCGCCCGCAAGGATCACTTCGCCCAAGGCGCGCGCGACATGGCACTTGCCGTCATGGCGAAACTCGACACCCACCGCCTGCCCGCCTTCGATCACAACGCGCGTCGCCTGCGCGCGGGTGAGGACGCGGAGATTGGGCCGCGCCATCGCCGGGTGAAGATAGGCGACCGCCGTCGAACAGCGTTTGCCGTTGCGCACGGTGAGCGGGAACCAGGCGACGCCTTCCTGCTCGGCGCCGTGAATGTCGCGATGCTCGAGCCCGATCGCTTCGCAGGATTTGAGCGCCGCCTGCGACAGCGGATGCGCCATCGTCGGGTCGGAGATATCGAGCGGGCCATCGGTGCCGTAGGTTTCGGCGGCCTCGCCGTGGCGATGCTCGGCGCGACGGAAATAGGGCTCGACATCGGCCCAGCCCCAGCCTTCGCAGCCCATCGCCCGCCAGCCGTCATAATCGCCGCGCTGGCCGCGCACATAGAGCATGCCGTTGAGCGAGGACGAGCCGCCCAGCACCTTGCCGCGCGGCCAGAGATAGCGGCGCCCGCCGGTGCTCGCATCGGCCTGCGTCTCGAACAGCCAGTTGACGCGCCTGTCCTTCAAGGTGCTGGCATAGCCGACCGGGATACGGATCGTCATGTTGGACGCGAATTGCCGCAAATTGCGCAGCGGCCGATCGTCGCCGCCCGCTTCCACAAGCAGCACGCGCGTTCGCCCGTCGGCGCTCAGCCGGTTGGCAAGCACGCAGCCCGCCGAGCCTGCCCCGACGATCACATAATCCGCGGTCGGCCCGTTCATTTGCGGCGATAGAGATAGTTGGACGGCAGCCCCATCCGCACCGATGCCTGGGCGGGCGGCGCGCCGGCGATGTGCAGCCGCTCGAACATCCGGCCCATACCCTTGAGCAGCATCCGCTCCCAGCCGGCGAGCCGGTATTGCCTGCCGTCGAGTTCGAGCTGCCGGATCGCCCAGGTCGGCAGTATCGAAATCGCCGCGCGCACCATCATCCACTGGAAAGGACGCAGCGGACCCGGCACCGCCGGCGTATTCTTCACGATGTCCAGGAACTCGGTCAGGATCGGATGGCCGACGATGCGCGGCCGCATCGCCTCGAACTGTTCGCGCTGCTCGGCGAGCGTCTTCGGCGCGCCCTTGGCGAGGAACAGGTCGGCGATCGGGATCGATTCGGCGTAGAAGCGATCACGATCGGCGTCGGTCAGCGGGCGGCAAAAGGCGGCATAGGCCTCCATGAATCCGTAATCGACCGTCGCCTGCACCCAATCGAGCAGTTCCTGGTCATTGGCGTGATAGGCCTCGCCCTCGGGCGTTGTCCCGCGCACTTTCTCGTGCATGCGCACGACGCCGCCGATCACCTTGTCTGCAACGGCGCGCGGGGCATAGACGCTGACATGCGTCACCATGCCGGTGCGCCGCATCCGCGTGACCGGATCGGTGGGGAAGATCGAATGTCCCCACACGCCTTCGCGCACGCGCGGCTCGCCGAGTTCCAGCAACACCGCCGCCACACCGCCGATGAACAGCGACACCGGGTTCTTGAACACGTCCCAGGCGATCGAATCGGGCGTGTAATAGGCCGGCGCGCCGGGCGGATTCAGAAAATCCACCTTGGGCATCGGCGGCTTCTTCTTCGTCTTGGCAGCGCCCTCCGCCGCCGGGCCGACATGGCCGGCGGCGGGCATGGAAAGTGCGGTGTCGTTCATCGCTTCACTCCGGGTTACGCAGGCAGATCGCCGGACAACCGCACCGGGCCGCTCAGAAGTTCACCGAGAAGGACGCACCGAAAGTGCGGGGCATCCCGGCGTAGCGGACATTGAGGTTCTGATTGTCGACGACCGAGGTCCAGTAGTAGGTGTCGGTGATGTTGCGGCCCCAGATGGTGACCGACCACAGCCCGTCGGCGCTGGCGATCCCCATGCTGCCGTTGAGCAATGCATAGTCCTTGATGCGGAACAGCGGATCCTCGCCGAAATCCGAATGGGTTTCGGTGCGATAGCTGCCGTTCAGCGTTGCCTGGAAATTGAGGCTGGAGGAAACCGGCAGAGTCAGCGTCGCCGTCGCGCTGGTGGAGAATTCGGGCGCATAGGAGAATTCCGACCCGCTGAAATCCGTCGGGATGCCGGCGGCATTGGCACCGACATAATCCTCGACCTTGGTCTTCAGATAGGTGCCGTTCCATTGCAGCTGGAAGACCGGCGAAGGCCGCAGCGTCACTTCGGCATCGATACCCCAGGCGTGCGAATTGGGGATGTTCACCAGCCGCTGCAGTGCGCCGAATGTGGGGTCGGGTACGTAGGAGCTGAACTGCTTGTCGGTATAGTCGTAATAGAAGCCGGTGACGTTCACTTGCGCCAGACGGTCGGCGATCGCGGTCTTGATGCCGATTTCATAGGCAGTCAGCTCTTCCTGCTTGGCGGGCGTGAACTGCACCGCGCGATTGGCCGGAACGATCGGGATGTTGCCGGATTTGACGCCGCGCGCGACCGACGCGAACAGCATCGTGGCGTCGGCGGGTTCATACTGGAGCGTCAGGCGACCGGAAAAATTGTCCTCGTTCAGTTCCTCGTGAACCAGCACATCCTCGTTGATGGTCGGATCATAGGTGGTGCAGCCACCCTTCACCACCAGCGGCGCGATCACACCATAGGTCTGAAAGATGATGACGCGATTGGTGGTGTTGACGATCGGCAGATAGTTGCCGTTGACTTCAGTCGAACAGCCGTCGAGTTCGGTATAGTCCTTGCCGAAGCGCACACCGCCCGACACGCTGAACTGATCCGAAAGCTGGAAATCGGCGTTGGCATAGCCGCTATAGGTTTCCGAATAACCGGTTGCCATGCCGCCGCCCTCGCGGAACGCCACTGCGACATCGGCCGGCGTGTGCCCTTCGACGTTGAACAGCGCGTTGAGCGCGGGATTGGCCAGGATCGCAAGTGTGTTGGCGCGCAGGAACGCCACCGAACTGTTGTCGCCGATGACGAAGCGGCTGCCCTCGCGCAGGTCGTCATGCGCGTAATAGCCTCCGACCGACCAGCTGAAATCGCCATGATCGCCTTCGAACCGCAGTTCCTGCGAAAAGGATTCGATCTTCGCGTCATATTCAGTCGAGATGATTTCGAACGGCGCACCGCCGAAATCGACTACATCCTTGCGCGTGAAGTTATTGTACCCGGTCAGCGAGATGATCGACAGTTCGGCATCGGGCCGCAGCGTCAGACGAAGCTGCGCCGAAAGAAACTCGCTGTCGGCACGCGGCGCGCCGATCCCGGGTGCGAGACCGACATCGGCGGCGCGGTCCGCTGCGGGCTGGAAGCCGGCATCGCTTGCCTCGTCGGGCTGGTTGTTCGCGAGATAATCGAGCAGCGCGGCCGAATTGAAGTCGCCCGGACCGACGGCCGGCGCCGCCAGCGACAGGCGGTTGGTGAGGTTGAGGCTGATCGCCTGTCCCGCTTGCGTATCCGAGCGATCGCGCCAGCCGGAGACCGAGGCGAACGCCTCGAAACTCGACGACGGCTCCCACAGCAGCGACAGCCGCCCGCCCAGCCGGTCCTTCTCGCCCAGCTTTTCGCCGCGCGACTGATCGATCTGCCAGCCCTCGTCGCTGTTTTCGGAACGGAAGGACGCGCGCAACGCGGCCGTCCGGCCGAGCGGAATGTTGAGCGCACCTTCGAAATTATAGGTCTGGTAATTGCCGATTTCCGCCGTCGCATAGCCGGAAAATTCGCCCAGCTTCGGCTTGGCGGTGATGAAATCGACCAGCCCCGCGGTGGTGTTGCGGCCATAGAGCAGTCCCTGCGGCCCCTTCAGTACTTCGACGCGCTCAAGGTCGAATATCGGCCCGTTCGCCATCGAGGGATAGGGCAGCGCCAGTTCGTCCTGATAGATGCCGACCGTCGACGTCGCCGTGATGTTGACGCTGTTGAAGCCGATGCCGCGCAGCGTGAAGATCGGTACGCCCGAATAGGCAGGCGCCACTGCCAGCGAGGGAATATTGGTCGCAAGCGACTGAACATTGTCGACTCGCAGGTCGCGCAATGCGTCACCGCTGAAGGCCTGCACCGAGAGCGGCACGTCATTGATCGATTCGCTTCGTCGTTGGGCCGTGACGACGATTTCGGTACCAACCGTCGGCGGCACATCCTGAACGACATCGCCGGCCTCGGGCGCGTCCTCCGTGCCGCTTTCCTGTGCCGTCGCGGGCGTGGCGACCAGCAATGCGGCCTGAGCCGCGGCGGCGAAGAACATTGCCTTTCGCATCCAATTCCCTCCCATAGGTTCCCGAATGTGCCTTTTTACGCCTCGGGGTATTGTTTAACTGAACAATTACATTGTAGGGAGTGAATTGACAGCTATCGTTTCTGACAGGGGGTGACGATGCCCGCCGCAACGGCGCCGCAGGCCAGTATTCGCGCATTGGCGCAACAGGTTAGAAAGGCGGGCAGCCGCATCGGCTTGCCGCTGGTCGCCGCCTGCGCCGATATCAGCAGCGCGCGCCCGGCGCTGGACGAGGAAGGAACCCCCGTCGGCGCGCTGTTCGATTTTACGCGCGGCGCCCGGGAATATTGGGAATGGTCCGATCTGGCGCTGCACAATGCGATCATCGCGGTCGTCCGGCACACCGCCGAACCCTTTTATTTCGACCGCGGGACGATCGGCGCATGGCAGGCCATATCGCTGCGCGAGGATGTCGAGAAACAGGCGCGACAACGCGATTACGATGTCCGCGCCGCGATCGTTGCGCCGGCCCATCTGCCCGGCCCGACGATCGGCGCGGTTCTGTGGGCAAGCGACGGCGAAGGCGTCGATGTCGCCGCGCTCTATCGCGATCACGCAGTGGCGCTGCACGGGCTTGCACTGCGTTTCGTGGCGGCGTGCGACCGCGCCAGTCACGGCATGCCCGATATCGGCTTCCATCGCCTCACGCGCCGCGAGATACAATGCCTGAAACTGGCGGCGGCGGGAAAGACCGACGGCGAGATCGCGACGATCCTGGAAGTCGCCGTACCGACGGTGCGCTTTCATTTGCGCAAGGCCAGCGCGAAGCTGGGCCAGACGGGGCGGCTGCGCACCGTACAACGCGCCGCGGAACTGGGTTTTGTGACGACGCGGCAATAGGCCGCATGACGGGTGGAGTAAGGAATTCAATGCGTAAGGGAGATTTTTGATGGCGAGTTCCCCCCAGCGAAAGGAGGCGAACAACCCTTCAGCCGACGCACTGCTGAACGCGACAAGTGCGCTAATGACCGAGCGCAATTCGGTCGACGTGACCTTTGTCGACATCGCCCAGCGCTCGGGCGTCAATTCGGCGCTGATCCGCTATCATTTCGGCAGCAAGACCGGGCTGTTCAAGGCACTGCTCGAACGCGACGCGGGCGGCACGTTCGACAATCTCGACGCGCTGGTGAACGCCGAGATGAGCGCGGTTGAAAAGATGCGCCATCACGTTTCCGGCGTGATCAAGACCTATTTCCGCTACCCCTATATGAATCGCCTGGTCGGCGCGCTGTCGATCGATACCGAATCGGACATGGCGCGCTTCATCGCCGAACGCTTCACCAAGCCGCTCGCCGCCGCGCAGCAAGCGATACTCGAGCAGGGCCAGCGCGAGGGCGTGTTCCGCGACATCGACCCGATGCTGTTCCACTTTTCGCTGGTCGGCGCGTGCGACCATCTGTTCCACGCACGCCACTCGCTCAAATATGCCTTCGGAATCGAGGAAATCACGGACGACCTGCGTCGCCGCTATGCCGATCACATCACCGGAATCCTGATGGAGAGCATCCTCCTGAAGCCCTGACACGACGAAACAAGCCGCCTTGTGCAATTTGATTTATTCAGTTAATTAACTCCGCAAGCAGGGCAGAGACCCTATCACGATCGGAGAGGAGCTGGATGGTGCTCAAGGCAGCGAAAACCCGGGATCCGGCGTGCGAGCCGATCGATTTCGACGCAATGCCCCGGCTGGGCGACATACCCGCCTATCATGCGCTGCGCCGCCCGCTCAAAGCGGCAACGGTGTTCGAAGGGCACGCTACCAGCTGGGCAACGCTCGATGCGCGCGCCAATCGCGTCGCAAACGCATTGCTCGCCGAAGGCTGCGAACCGGGCGATCGCATCGGCTTCGTCGGCAAGGGCTGCGACAGCTTCTTCGAACTGCTGTTCGGGGCAGCAAAGGCGGGCATGGTGCTGGTGCCGGTGCAATGGCGGCTCGCCGCACCCGAAATCGCGCAGATCCTCGAGGATGCGGAGGTCCGTCTCCTCTTTCTCGCGCCCGACCAGTTCGACAAGGCCGACGGCTTCTGCGCGCTCCCCGCCGTCAAACGCTGCATCGCGATGGGCGACGGCAGCGACCTGCCCGGCTGGGAGGAATGGCGCGACGCGGCATCCTCCCAGACGCCGGACATCGCCGTCGATCCCGACGATGTCGCGCTCCAGCTCTACACCTCCGGCACCACTGGCACCCCCAAGGGCGTGATGCTCAGCCATGCCAATATCCTGAGCGGCCGCCGCGAGGGGATGGGCGCGAAGATGCCGTGGAACGAGTGGCTCGAGGACGACGTCAATCTCGTCCCCCTGCCGCTGGGGCATATCGGCGGCGTCGGCTGGGCGATCGTCGGCTATTTCAACGGCGCCACCACCATCGTCCATTCCGAATTCGTGCCGCAGAAGGTGCTCGACGCGCTCGCCCATGACGGTGTCTCGAAGATGTTCCTGGTGCCCACGGCGATCCAGATGTTGCTGATGATGCCGGGCGTGCGCGAACTGGAATTTCCTCGGTTGCGCTACATGCTCTACGGCGCCTCTCCGATCGCGCTCGACCTGTTGCGCGAAGCGACCGAAGTATTCGGCTGCGGCTTCGCCCAGCAATATGGCGCCACCGAAACCTGCGGCACGATCGTCTATCTGCCGCCCGAGGATCACGAATCGGGGGGCACCGAACGGATGCGCTCGGCGGGCCTGCCGATGCCGGGTGTCGAAATCCGCGTCGTTCATCCGATCAGCCGCGAACCGCTCGACGCCCGCGACGTCGGCGAAGTCGAGACGCGCTCGGTCGCCAACATGGTCGGATACTGGAAGCGCGGGGATGCGACCAGGGAAACGCTCAACGCCGACGGGTGGCTGCGTACGGGCGACGCCGGCTATCTCGACGAAGACGGCTATCTCTACATCCACGACCGGTTCAAGGACATGATCTGCACCGGCGCCGAGAATGTATATCCCGCCGAAGTCGAAAGCGCGATCTACGGCCATCCCGCAGTGCAGGAAGTCGCGGTGATCGGCGTGCCCGACGCCAAATGGGGCGAAGCGGTGAAGGCCGTCATCGTGCCCAAGCCGGGGGAAACCGTCACCGCCGAGGACATTATCGCCTATGCCCGGGAACGGATCGCCGGGTTCAAGGTGCCCAAATCGGTCGATTTCGCCGATGCCCTGCCCCGCACCGCATCGGGCAAGGTGATGCGTCGCGCGCTGCGCGACCCCTATTGGGAAGGCCGCGACCGCGCGGTCAACTGATCTGCGCGGCTCTCGCCAACTGACTCCCACCCGCTACCCAGCGCGCGGAACAAATCCACTCGCGCAGACGAAACGGCCTGATCCGCGCGTATCCGCGCAAGCCGCAGCCGGACCAGTTCGCTCTGCGCGACGATCACGTCGATATAGGCGATCGAACCGGCACGATAGCGAAGTCCCGCAAGGTCGAAGGCGCTTTTGGCATGGGCCTCGGCGCTTTTCAGCTCAGCCTGGCGCGCCAGCGCCGCGCGATAGGCGCTGAGCGCCTGCTCGACTTCCTTGAGCGCGGTCAGCACCACGCCGTCGAACCGCGCCAGCGCCGCCTCGGCCTCTGCTTCGGACTGGCGGATCCGCGATCGCGCCGCCCCCGTGTCCGGGAAGGAGAAGGAGAGCAACGGGCCCAGGCCGAAGGAGAAGCCCCGGCTCTGGCTGATCCCCTCCCCGCCACTCTGCATCACGCTCGCGCCGATGCTGACGCTGGGATAGAGATCGGCCGTCGCCACGCCGATCCGCGCGGTGGCGGCGGCAAGCCGGCGTTCGGCCTCGGCGACATCAGGGCGGCGCTGGAGCAGGCTCGCGCCGTCGCCGATGGCGATGGGGTGGTGCGGGTCAGGGGTTGACCCGCACCTGGCAGCATCTTCCGGGACCATGGCTGGGGAGAGGCCCAGAAGCGCCGCCAATTCGAAAAGGGCCGATGCACGCTGATCCTGCATCGGAGCGAGTTCGGCGCGCGCTTCGGAAAGCTGCGCCTCGGCACGGTCGACATCGAGTTTTGCCGCCGAGCCGGCATCTTGCTGGGCGCGAACAATCCGTACCGTTTCACTGGTGAGGTCGATCGAATCCTCGATAGCGGTAATCGCTTCGGAAGCGGTGCAGGCGGAGAGATAGGCCTGCGTCACTGCCGCGGCGACGCGAACCCGCACTGCGGCGGCCGCGAACGCCTGCGCCTCGGCATCGGCGCGCGCCGCCTCGATCGTGCGCGATACGCGCCCGAACAGATCGGCTTCATAGGAAAGCTGAAGCCCGCCGCCGAAAGTGAAACGCTCGCCGGGCAGATAGAGCGGTGGCTGGCTTCGACCATAGGTGCCGTTCGCGGTCAGTTCGCTCTGTGGCAGGCGCCGACTGGCGGCGCCGGCGACGACTGCCTCGGCAGCGCGCAGATTCGCCATCGCGACGCGCAGATCGGTGTTGGCCGCAAGCGCCTGCGCCACCAGCGCGTTCAGCGCCGGGTCCTGATAGATCCGCCACCATTCGGCTTCGGGATCGGCTTCGGGATCGGTATCCGGGGCGATACTGACGAACGACGCCCCGGCGGGTGCCGGGAGTTTCGGCGGCGCATAGTCCGGTCCGGCGGCGCAAGCCGTGAGCCCGAGGCCGAGCGCGATCGAGAATAGCTGTCTGGTCATGGGTTCAAGCTCCCGTCGGCATGGAGTCACCCAGCGCGCGCTGGCGTTCGGAGGTCGCATGGCCGCGATGGTCGCGCGCGATCAGCGTGTAGAAAGTGGGCAGCACGAACAGCGTGAAGAAGGTGCCGATCAGCATCCCCATCACGACGACGATGCCGATCGCGAAGCGGCTCGCCGCGCCCGCTCCCGTGGCGAAGAGCAGCGGCACAAGCCCTGCGACCATTGCCGCGGTCGTCATCAGCACCGGCCGCATGCGGACCCGCGCCGATTCGAGGATCGCATGCGCCCGATCGAGCTGCTGCTCGCGCTGCAGGTCGTTGGCGAAGGCGACCATCAGGATGCCGTGCTTCGAAATCAGGCCGATCAGCGTCACCAGCCCGATCTGGGTGTAGATGTTGAGCGTGGTGAAGCCGAGATAGAGCGGCAACAGCGCCCCGCAGATCGCCAGCGGCACGGTGATCAGGATCACCAGCGGGTCGCGGAAGCTTTCATATTGCGCGGCGAGCACCAGGAAGATGACGATCAGCGCGAAGCCGAACGACACGGTCAGCCGATTGCCCTCCTGCACATATTGGCGCGCATCAGCGAGCCAGTCGATCGTCACGCCCGGCGCTCGCGGTTGGGCCCGCATCGTATCGACGGCCTGCCCCATCGTGACGCCCGGCCGCAGGACGCCCGAAAGCGTCGCCGAATTCATCTGGTTAAACTGCGGCAGCCGGTTGGCGCTCGGCGTCACATCGACGCTGATCACCGTCGACAGCGGGATCATTTCGCCCGAGCTCGCCCGGACATAGTAGCGACCGAGATTCTCGGGCGTCAGCCGGTCCTCGACGCGGACCTGCGGGATCACGTCGTACGAGCGGTCGTGATAGTTGAAGCGGTTGACGAAATTCTCGCCGACCAATGTCGCCAGCGTGTCGGCGATCGCCTGCATCGTCACGCCGACTTCGCCTGCCTTGGCCGCGTCGATACGGATGCGCGCCGAGCGATTGTCGAAGGCGAGATCGCTTTCGACGAAGAGGAACAGCCCGCTCTGCCACGCCTGCTGCTGCAGCGTGATCATGTCCTGATAGAGCGTGCCGAAATCGGCGGGCGAACGCAGCACCATCTGGAACGGCAGCCCCGAACTGGCCGCGGGCAGCGGCGCGGGCTGGAACGGCGTGACGGTGGCGTCGTGGATGCCGTTTGCCATGCCGAAGAGCTGGCCCTGCACGTCCGTCGCCGAACGTTCGCGATCCTCCCAGTCCTTCAGGATGACACCGCCAAAGCCGAGATTCTGGCCGCCGTCGCCGTTGCCGAAGAAACTGCCTTCATATTCGGGAAGCTGGCGGAACATCGCCTCGACCTGGTTCGAAACGCGGTCGGTGTAGCGGATGCTGGCATATTGCGGCCCGCGCGTCGCGGTGAAGACATAGCCCTGGTCCTCCTGCGGCGCGAGTTCGCGCTGCGCGCCGAGGAACAGGACGACGATCCCGCCGAGCATCGCCACCGCGACCAGCAGCACCGCCGGGCGCATCGCCAGCGTTGCGGCAAGGATGCGGGCATAACCGGACGAAAGTCGTGCGAAGAAATGCTCGATTGCCTTGGACAACCGCCCTTCGCTCACCTTGGAGCTGAGCAGCACCGAGCTCATCATCGGCGACAGTGTGAGCGCGATCACGCCCGACACCACCACCGAGCCGGCAAGCGTGAAGGCGAATTCCTTGAACAGGCTGCCGGTCAGCCCGCCCATCAGCCCGATCGGGGCATAGACCGCCGCCAGCGTGATCGTCATCGCGATCACCGGTCCGACGATTTCGCGTGCGCCGACCAGCGAGGCCTCGATCGGCGTCATCCCTTCCTCGATATGGCGGTGGATATTCTCCACCACGACGATCGCGTCGTCGACGACCAGCCCGATCGCCAGCACCATCGCCAGCAAGGTGAGCAGGTTGAGCGAGAAGCCAAAGGCCAGCATCAGCGCCGCCGTACCGACCAGCGATAGCGGGATGGTCACCACCGGGATGACCACTGCGCGCAGCGAGCCGAGGAACAGGAAGATCACGACGATCACGATCACCACCGCTTCGATCAGCGTGTGTTCGACTTCGTCGATCGACGCGTTGACGAAATGCGCCACGTCGAACTTGCTCTTGATCTCCATGCCCGGAGGCGCGGCCTCCTGGATCTGCGGGATCAGTTCGTTGGCGGCCTCGACGATGTCGAGCGGATTGCCGTCGGGCGTCGGGGTCAGCGCGAGCAGGATCGCGCGCTTGCCATCGGACCAACCGGAACTGTCGTAATTCTGTCCGCCGATCTCGATCGTCGCGACGTCGCCCAGCCGTACGAGCCCGTCCGCTCCGGTCTTCACCACCATATCGCGAAACTCATCGAGATTGCGCAGATCGGTGGCGGCGGTGATGTCGGTGACGGTCAGCCCGCCATCGAGCCGGCCGGGCGCGGCCTGGACGTTGTTGGCGCGCAGCGCGGCGGCGACATCCGAAGCGGAAAGCTCGCGCGCGGCGAGCTTGGTCGGATCGAGCCAGACGCGCATCGCCAGCGCGCTGCCGCCGGAGATATCCGCCGATGCCACGCCGGGGATCGACGTAAGCAGCGGCTGCGCGACGCGCGTCACGAAATCGGTGATCTGCGCGGGCGTATATTCGTCGCCGGTGAAGCCGATATACTGCACCGCCGACGCACCATCGGTAATCTTCGCGATCACCGGATCGAACGCGCCGTCGGGCAGCCGGTATTTGACCTGCTGCACCTTCGCCAGAATTTCGGTCAGCGTGCGATCGGAATCGGCGTTGAGCACGAGCTTCGCCTTCACCTGGCTATGGCCCATCGTGGAGGTGGAGCTGAGATATTCGATGCCGCTCGCCGTTGCGATCGCCTGCGCGATCGGCTGGGTGACGAAGCCCTGCATCACTTCCTGTGTGGCGCCGGGGAAGCTTGTGTCGACAGTGATCGTCGCGCTTTCCAGATTGGGATATTGCCGCACCGGCAGGCCGAACATCGCCGCGACCCCGACGAGCAGGATCAGCATGCTGACGACGATCGACAGGATGGGCCGCCGGATGAAGAGATCGGTGAATTTCATTGTGAGCGACCTCTTCAGCGCGTGGCAGGCTTGGACGTGTCGGCGATCGTCACCGCCGCGCCGGGCTGAAGCCGCACCTGTCCCGTGGTGACGACGATGTCGCCGGCGGAAAGACCGCGTTCGACGACGGTGCGTTCGCCGACTTCGCTGCCCACGGTCACCGGCACCAGCGCCGCCTTTCCTTCGCGCACGACGAACACGCTGTCGCCCGAGGCCGAAGTCTGGATGGCGGTGGTCGGAACCAGGATCGCGCCCTGCCGCACCGGCTGTTCGACGCCGACGGTGACGAAGATGCCGGGGCGCAGCACGCGGCCGGGATTGGCCATCACCGCCTGCACCGCGATGTTGCGCGTATCGCCCGCAACGACGGGTTCGATCGCGCTCACCTTTGCCGTGAATTCGCGATCGGGCAGCGCATCGCTGCGCACCGAAACGTCGCCGCCGACTTCGAGCTTGGAAAGATCCTGCTGCGGCACACTGAAATTGACATGGACGCGATCGAGGTCGGTGAGCGTGGCGATCGCATCGCCCGCGTTCACATATTGGCCGAGATCGACCTGGCGGATACCGATCTGCCCCGAAAAGGGTGCGCGCACCGTCTTCTGCGCGAGCCGCGCGTCGATCTGGCGGATCGCGGCACGCGCCTGCGCCAGTTCGGCCTCATGCTGTTGCAGCAGCGCGCGGGGCTCGGCGCCGGTCGGCTCGAGTTCCTTGGAACGATCATACTGGATCTGCGCGAAATTGAGCCGCGCCACCGCCGCCGAGCGATCGGCGCGTTCGGGGGCGTCGAACAATTGGACCAGCGGCGCGCCGCGACCGACGCGCTGCCCGGCCGTGAATCGGATCGCGACGATGCGACCGGGAACCTCGGGTGCGAGCACAACCTGCCGTACCGCCTCGATCGAGCCGGTCGCCCGCAGCGCCTGCGGCAGCGTTTCGGACTTCACACGCATCGCCGTGACTTCGACCGGCGGCGGCGCATAGGCCGCGGCGGAGCCTGCCATCCGCATCGAGCGCCATGCGAAAATCGCGCCAAACACCAGCACCAGCACAATCGCGGCGATCAACAGGGGCGCCTTGCGGCGGCGCGGCGTTTCGACCGCGAAATCGTCGGTGTCGTCGGTGATGGACATGTCGGCTCCGTGTTCGGGTGGCCGACGAATTGCCCCCGTCGGCAGCCTGTTTCCCGCAGGCCGACGCTTCTATAGAACCTCAACATTGGTTGAGGTCAAACAGAAAATTCGCTAGCGGTGGTCCACAAGGAGAAATCATGTCGACAGGCAAACACGCCCGCGATCCGCTGACCGTCGGCAAGGTCGCGGAGCGCAGCGGCGTCTCGGTTTCGACGCTGCACTTCTATGAAGCCAAGGGACTGATCGAAAGCTGGCGGACGAGCGGCAACCAGCGCCGCTATCCCCGCTCGGTGCTGCGCCGGGTCGCGGTGATCCGCGTCGCCCAACGCGCCGGCATTCCGCTGGCGGTGGTAAAGAACTTCCTCGACAGCATCCCCGCCGACCGCGCGGTGAAAAAGCGCGACTGGCATCGTCTGACCCAGGCGTGGCAGGCGATCATCGACGAACGGATCACCAGCCTGATGCAGCTGCGCAACGACCTGGAAAGCTGTATCGGCTGCGGCTGCCTTTCACTGGCCGATTGCCCGCTGCGCAATCCCGACGACAGGCTAGCCAGCGACGGCCCGGGACCGCGATTGCTGGAGGAGAAAGCGGACCGTACCGCAGGCTCCGAGACATCATGAGGACCCACCGGTATCTCTGGCGCGCGCGATATACCCTCCGGCATTGACCGCTGGTCCATGCTCTTGCCCATCGCACTTGCCAAAAGCCGAACCGTTGCGTGGAGCTGTTCCAAGCGGCCGGCTTCAACACAGGGGGCTTGATTTGGCTATGCGCGAATCACGCGTCGCATCATCTGGATTGCTCCGCCGAACAATCGCCCGGAATCCGGCAGTATCAAAGATCTGATAAGGTCGGTTGACTTACGAAATACTATGGAAATCACCGAATTAGACCAAGAAATCCAAAACGAACCGATCTCCGCAAGAGAAAACAATTGACGCCCCGCGACTGATCGCCCCAAAGTGAATTGGGGCCAGATTTTCATGATCGGGGGGGATGAGATGGCCGAGGTCGACGCCGCGAACGTTCGCGAGGAGTTGAAGGAAGAGCTCTACAAGCTTCTCATCAGCTCGATCGAAACCCGGATTCCTGGTCAGGTTGAAAATCTTCTGGTCGATCGCATCGTCGAGCAGCTTCAGCCCCGGCTTCAGCAGAAGGCCCAGATTTCGCTGGACGATGCAACGCGCGACCGGCTCGCTGAAGCAATCGCCATGAAATTGGGGCCGGACGAACAGAACGGCAGCGGCGGTGGCGGCGCGATGCCGCTTCTCGGCCAAGCCGGGTTCCTTGTCGCCAGCCTCCTTGCGGCGTTCGGCATCGTGGCTCTGATTGCTGCGGCATTTGTCCTCCTGCGGCCTGCCGAAACGCGGAGCGTGGCGACCGAGGATATCCCCCCGGTCGTGACGGAGCCGGCCGCCAATGACACCGGGAATCCTGCGTGGCGACAATTCGTCAGCCGACTGGCGTTGGAGCGAAGCGAGTTTTTCAAGAATCATAGCGCACTGATTTGCGGTGCCGACACGCTGTTGCTCGACTGCAGACCCTATTCCGCCTCGATAGAGGCCTGGAAGCAGCTTTCGGGCGATAGCGAGGTGGCTCAGCTCAAGCAGGTCGCGGTTGCGCTCGCCGACCAGACCGGTTGCGCGACGTCCTTCGACGACGCGACAGCGTATCAGCGCAACTTCTATATCGAGGGTATCGATCGATGCCTTGCCGATGCGGGAACCGGGCAATAGATGCCGCTTTCGCTGCCTATGGCTGTTTTCGGCCCGCTGGCGAACGGGGCGGATGTCCGCCTGCTCGCGCGTCCAGAAGGGAACCAGCTGAGTTCGGCCGCGCAGGCGGAGTTCAGCCGCTTTTATTATGCCGGGTGGCAGGGATCAGCGGTTCGCGAGAAGCCTTACTGGGCCTTTTTTCGCCTTGATAGTGACTATTGGGGGCTGGCGAAGTCCGAGGTTATCGCCAAGCGGTCGATGGGAGTCATTTTTGTCAGCTGGCTGCTGTTGCTCACCGAAGCGCAACTGAACGAGATCGGCTGGCAAACCTACTGCCTGTGGAACGAAGCGCTTCCCGCACCGCTAAGGCTTCTCGAGCCGGGAACGCGCCTGGCTCCGGCAGTCGTGCGACCGCACCCTGAATACGCGGTCGGCTCCGACGTTTTCGCGCCAGCCGAAAATCTCGCCTTTTCGATTTCCGCCGGTTGGGACCAGCATCGCCCTGTCTTTCTGCCGTCCGTTCCATCGCTCGGCGGAACGCCGGAATCGACCCTCGCCATTGTCCAGAAAAGGCTGGGCACGATGATTGCCGGACATAGCTATGCGACGTGGCCGGGCATTGAGGATCATGACTTTCAGACGCTCGACGGTCCGTTCGACCTGCTCGTAGGAGAGCGGCCGGCTGCCAAGAGGGAGCGGCTGACGGCAAACACGGAAACACCACCAACCACGGTCTGGCTCGATCGGCGACAACGCGAGTGCGGAATCGAAGGCGTGCCGAAAGAACTGAATGAGAGCGACCTCAAACAGATCGCGGAGGCGCGGTTCGAAGAGCATCGCAAACAGCTCGTCGAAAGGCGGAACTTCGGCGTATTCGGTGAGATCGCACGCTCCAGTCACGTCAATTCGTTCGCGGCGCCGACCCTGCTGTTCCTGGTAGTCGACGCACTGCCTCCCGCAGACAAGGTTACGGCGATCGATACGTTCGTCGCCGACGCGCTGAAGGATGTTCGCGAGGCCGGGCAGTTCGAGAACGGCAGCGACAAGATCGCGATCGAATCGATGACTCGCGACCTGATATTCCGGCTTGCGCCCCATACCATTGCCAAATTGCATCGCTCACTGTTCGGTACGGTCGACGCCCCAACGCTGACATCAGACATCGACAGGGCGCTCGATCGACAACTGGCCCGATGTTCCGATTGGAGCTGGGCGGCGCCCGCTACGCTGCGCGAAATGGCCGGTTTGCTGGAGCCTTCCGATGTCGCCGACCGGCTAAGGAACAAGCTGCTGGCAACGCTTGGCGCCATGAATGCAGCCGAAGCGAACGACGACATCGCGGCCTATCTCGACACGTGCCCCGACTTCGGGAGCGCGTGGAGCCGCTATCACAGCATGTCGAGCAGCCTGCCAGAGCGGCATCGGACAAGCTTTGAGAAGCATACCGCCCCAATACTGGAAGCGCGGGCGCTCGACTGCATCCGCAATCCCCGCAATGTGACCGAGGCGATGGAGGCGATTGTGCGAACCCTGTTCATGCTTGCCGATGGCGGTTTGAGCGGTTCGGAAGGAGCGATCCGATGAGCGTGCAGCAACTCTTCGCAACCTATTCCCCGCGCCTCTTCGGCACGCGCGATTTTTCGGTCTTCGGTGAACTGGCCCGGGAGATGATCGCAACCGGCGACGATGCCGCGGCCGGCGCCGAGGATGTCGAAGGCCTGTTGCGCATGACAGTCCGCGCCCTGGCGGCAGATCCATCGGGCTTGCAAACGGCCGCCGACGCGATCGATGCCTATGTCGCCGATGTTCTGCCAATTCGCCGCGAAGCCGGGCTGGACGGAGGCGAAATTGCGAAGCTGGCCGCAGAAGCAGGCGTACGCAACAAGCTCAAGCCACAGACCAATCTCGCGCTGAGGCAAGCCGGAGTGCCGCCGGCCCCTGTTGCACCTGAAGCGCAGCCGGAAGCGGGGAACGGGGCAAACGAAGAGGAGAACCCACCCGAAAAGGCGGCCCAGGAAGCGCAACCGGACACAGAAGAACCGACTGAAGCCGCCGAAACAGAAACGGCATTTGATGAACCCGAGAACGACGAGGGCGCCAGACCCGCGCGACGACCGACCAACGACGCGGCGTTCGGCAACCAGCCGATAAATTACGACATCGTCTGCGACATCCTGGTCAAGCGGTACAAGCCGGGCCGCATTCGGGCGGTGATCCTGGGCCTGGCGACGGCCGGCAAGACCTTCTTTGTCCAACGTCTCGCGCGTAATCTGCCCGACTATGCGCTGCTCAATTATTCCGGTGCGGTACAGTTGGGTGGAACGAAGACAGACCGTACGCAGGGACTCATCTATTACGAGCTGCGCGCCATCGAGAAGGGCGTCCCGTCGATCGACCTGTTCGACGTTCCGGGGGAAACGTTTCGCGAACTGTCCGGTGGCGACGCATCCGAAGAAACGCAGGCGGCTTCACCGCATCTGCAAAGTCTCTATGCGGTCATGGCCGCTGCCGATCTGGTCATCTTCATCGAACCGGCTTTCGAAGTGCTCGAGCCTGACCAGTATCTTAGCGACGGCGACGACTATGAGCCGTATCGGCGTAAGGATTTTGAAGAAGAAATCCGCAGCCAGGAACCCGATACGAGTCTGCTCGAGCTTGACCAGGCAGTAGAGGCCAGACTGAGGGCCTTCCGGCAAAACCATCTGAACCTTATCGAACATTTTCCCAACAATTTCGAGGTCGTCCGCGCCCGCACCGCCCATTTGCGAAACACTGCCCGCCCGGCGCTTCGCAGCGGTGATCTTGATCTCTTCAAGGCGGAAATCGCGAATTTTCTCAAACTGGATTTCGCCAGTCTCGACACGCAGCACCGTCCATTGCCCATCCCCGGGATCTACCTGCTGTCCAAGGCGGACGAATATGAGCGCAGGGTGACGGCGTCGAAGGGACTGTTCGACCGCGACCCTGCGCAAACCTTGGCGGAGTTCGTGCCGGCGCGGTACAAGGCTTATTCTCGCGGGTTTCGACTGTTCGGCGCGGACTTCATCACCTCGGAACGGAGAATCAGTGAAGACGATCCGGTGCGCGAGTTTGCCGGTGGAAAAGGCGCCGCCGGCTTTTCGGAATTGCTCCAGCACTGGGTGCACCCCGCCGTCAGGCTGACGCGCCCGGTGCGCTGGTGGGAACCGTGGCGGCTGGGGCAAAGCTGGGCCCAGTCGCCGACCAGGGCATTGGCCTGGCGCAAACGGCTCGACCGGGAATTTCGCGACGTCTGGAAGCGAAGGACTGGGGCATGACCGGAGCCAAAAAATCTCCGCTTCCGCAGCCGCGAGACAAGCCGGCGAGAGCGCACGCCATTCTGTTGCGGATGGGCGAATGGCGGCTCCGTCATCCGCGGCGGATGCTCGCGGCAATGACATTGATCCTTTTATTGCCTGCGCTGCTCTACCTGGGATTGGCCTGGATCATGACCGCCCCGGGAGAAGCGGGCGGACTTCCCACATCCAGTATCACGCTGATTGCACCGGACGACCCTTCGCGGCGGGATCTGCAGCGCGACGTCAACCAGGCAACGCCCGCGGAGCGGGAGCGTATCGCCACACTGAGCTTCGTGCTCCATCCATTTCCCTATATGATGCCGCTCCAAAGCGGAATGATTCCGTCGGGCGAGAATTTACAAGGTTCGGATACCGGCGCGCGAACCAAAAGCTATGTCGGAATCGGACGGCTATTCCAACGATCGGGGTGCGCGGACGACGCGAAACAGATTACCGCCGGGCGCGTCACCGATGCTGCAGCACTGAAGCGAGCCGAAGAAATGCTGATCCCCCTTCAGGCAGGATCGGACGGCGTCAATCTCGCTCGATATTTCTATTATTCCGGGCTCTTGCAGCTCTGTAACAATGACATGCGGCAGGCCTATAACGCCTTCAAAACAGCGCGTGCGACGCTGGAAAAGGTTGATTCCAGCCCGGATCCGAACAGCACGGTCGGCCAATACCGCTATGTCAGCGCTGCGGGGGAAAGGCTTGCCGCCGCCCAAATAGACGCCACGTTGCCCACCCTGCCCGATGTTCCCGGTGTATTCGGCTCAAGGCTTTGCCCCGAAAGTCAATTCAGCGACGGTTGTGCATTGTTTCACTGGCCCAAGCGGCGAACGGCCCTTGTTGAGCTGCATACATTTTTGCTGGATCCACACGCCTCCGCGACATCCTATCGCGACGCACTGGCCGACGCCGGCAATGGGTATGGGACTCTCAGCGCGCGCAACTTTGCGAATACGGTTGTCGCGCACGCAAAGGCCGGCGATTACGAAAATGTCGCCTCCCTGCTGAACCAGACAAGCTCTATCGCCTCGGACCGCGATTGCGATGCGCTCGGCCGCATTGCCAATATCGGCTGGATAACCGGCAAGCTCGACCAAAGCAGCGACAATTTTACCTGTTCGCGTGGTGGTTTGCCGACGAACGACGGCACGCTGGGGACCGATTTCAAGCGGATCGAGGTATGGGAACAAGTCCATCGCTACCGAGCCGCATTGCGTGTCGGCAACTTTCAGGAACTGATCGCCTGGATGCATGCCATCGACAAGCAATCCCCGGACGAGCGTGCATTTCTGGAACGAGTCCGCACCGAATTGCTTGCGCGGCTGAGCAAGCGACTTCTGGCACAGGCCGAGCAACTGCGAAAGAAAGGGAGTGGGGAAAAAACCCGAACCGATCTGCTCAAGCTGTTGCGCCTCGAAGCATTTCCCTTCGCCACGCGCATGTCCGCGGCAATTGCACTTTCGTGGGGCCCCGTTGAATATACCTACTGGGTTCCGGCGGTTCTCACACTGCTGCTGCTGATCTTGCTCCGGCTGTTTTGGGACTTTTTGGCCGGCTACCGATTGATGTTCACGCAGCGTCACTATCAGGAACGGCAGAGCCATTCATGACATTGACTCTGCTGCTCGGCGGGATCGTCTGGTTCGCGATTGCATGCACGCTCGTCTGGTTCGGCAGTGCCGGTTCTGGCCTGCGCCGCGTCATCGGGATAGTGCTTGCTCTGCTCGGGCCCGTCATGGGCATCGCAATGTTTTATTTCGCGCTGGCCGAGGGTGCGGCGAGCGCTGGCGCGCCAGACGCCTCCGGCCGTCGCGCCGGTCAGACCCGGATCGTGCTGCTGGAAGCCGATATTCAGCGGAGCGAAGGTTCGCAAACGCTGAGCATGGGCGGTGATCCTGCAACCGACGATATCGTGCTCGACGGGTTTCCGCCCGCGGTTGCGATTGTAAAGGAGGTCGATGGCACGACGCGCGTGAGCGTTAAAGAGCGCGCTGCCGAAGAACCCGCCGTTGCGCTTTTTGCGGGGAACAACCGTATCCTTCCGGGCAATTCGCTTGCCGTGCCGAAGACAGTGACGCTGAGGTTCGCCACGGTCGAGGACGGAAACGACATCCCCGCCGAAATCGACGATCTGCCCACCACGCACCTGAGCCTGTCGGTATCGCGGACCGAAAAGCGCTGGAACATCGCCTTTCTGGATCCCGAAGCCGAATACACATCGGGCGGAAACGTCCAGCCCGCCAGCGCGGATCTCGAACATCAGCCGCGAGAGGGCGACAATGTCGTTGCGTTCGGCATGCTCGGCGGGACGTTTGCGCCACTGCTCGAACATGTCGAGCTCGTCCTGCCCCAAGAAGCCGGACTGCACACCTATGTCAGCGGCAACAGCCCGGGATACAAGGACAATCAGCGGATCGAGGTCAGGGAAGGCGGCCTCGGCATCGTTCTTCGTGTCGACCCGTTAAATTTGACCTCCGGCTTGCGCGGCTATGCGGGGCAAGTCGCCAGCCTGATCTTGGTTGCTTCGATGATCGTGACCTGGCGAGTCCGGCGCGATGTACCGCTAGCCGCAATGTTGCTGGCAACGGCCGAAGTGCTTCTCTCGCTCCGCATAATCGTCGCGATGGAGGGCGGACTGGTCGATGAAACGGTGCGTTCGCGAGCCGCCCTGGGAGATGCACTGGTGGCACTGCCCCTTGGCCTGCTGGCGCTGAGCGCCGCCATCGGATCGATCAAACGTCTGCCGATTCAGGGCGTGGTGTTCGGCGGGTCCGCGATCTGCGTGATGCTGCTGATCAAGGCGGTGCATCATGATATCCCGGAGACGAGCTGGCAGGTCGTCAAGTTGCTGATGGCGCTGACGCTACTGGCAATCACCATACGGTATTCGCTCATTCCTAGGGGATATCGCCTTGCGCGCAGGCTGCTCGAACAGGCCAAAAAGCGCGCTCCGGCTGCGTGGAGGGCGCGGCTCGCTTCGCTTCGAAACGGCAGAGTGTCGCTGATTATCAGAGATTGGGTCGCGCGCACCCGAGCGCTGCCGCTGTTGCATTGGTTACGGCGGCAATGGTGGCTGCCGATTCTGGTGGCATATGCGTTCGGTGTGGCGCTGGTCTCGTTACGCATCATCCTCGCAGAGCTGGGAATGCAGGAACGCATCAGCGCAGGCCAGAGCAGCAGCGGCGCGCTGAGCATCGGCTTCGTACCGCTGACATTACTTGCCGCAACCCCGCTTTTACTGTTGCTTTCGCGCGTCAAGGAGCGCCGCCATATCTTCTTTTGCGGGATCGCCTTCCTGGTATTTCTGGCCCTGTTCGTGCTCCTCCTTAATTATCGGGTCGGCGATAGCGGCCTGGGCATTGTCCTGATGGTGAGCCTGGCCTTGGCCGGCGCTGGAGGCCGGCTGGAACGCACGCCTGCGGTAGGTCGCAATGCGTGGCTGACGATCACGCTCACGGCGTTCGCACTGGCATATGGCATGTCCGGTTATCTGGCGGGCAACAGCGGCTGGTGGATCATACCGCTGCTGCTGCTTCTAGGCGCGGTCGGATTGCAGCTATGGGTGCGTTCATGGGACAGCGCCTGTTCCATCCCCTGGCTGCTTCCGGCGGCGACGTTGAGCGCAATCATCCTGTTGACCTCCTTCCCGCAATTGCGGCCGGAAATGTCCTCCCCGCCAGGCAATGTGGAAGCGATGTCGGGCAGCTCGGTTCCCGAACTGCGTCTGATGGCAGCGCTGGCCCCGGAACGCCTGGCGTTTCAGGCGGGCCAGTCAGCGGACGACATCCGGGAGACCTTCGGGCATCTTTCCTACTATATCGATGACTGGGATGGGCACGGGATGCTGAACTTTCCGCAGCCGCCGCCGGGTCTGAAGAAGCAGCAATTCAGCGACTATGCGCTGGCCTTGCACGTCGTTTCCCCGTTCGGCAGGTTTGCCGCCATTGGTCTTTTACTGATGCTTGCGGGTCTGGCTGCGCTGGCCTTTTCCCGGGTCCAAGAGAATCGCGGCGAAATTTGGTTCGGCGCACTGGCGATCACTGCCTTCGCGGGCACATCTGCCTATATCGCGCTCGCAAACCTGCTGCAGGCTCCCTTTACCGGCCGCAATTTTTACCTTTTGGCCGTGCAATCCTCCAGCGACCTGGCGGAAGGACTGCTGTTGCTGATTCTTGGCGCGGTAACGCTGGCGGCCGTCGACACCGAGGTGCGCGATGAATAATCAGCAGCTGGCACTTGCATCCCGCCGTTCGCCGCTGCTGGCATGTATACTGGCAGGAGCGGCGTTGCTGGTTGCCCTCGGCCCGACCGGTACGCAATGGCGACAGAGCCATCTCAGTATCGTCGCGCAACGTCTTGTCGAGGCCGGCTGGTTCAAGGTGTCGGATACCGACACGCGACGCGAGATCGTTCTGGCCGACACCGAAGGTAATACGGATACTCTCGCGAACCGCGCAAGCGTGGTCGAAGCAGTGCCCGGACTGACGCGACATATGCGCCGGCTCGATTTTTGGCTGACGGGAAGCGAAGACAGGGTCCTGGGTTTCGAGGCAAATGACAATATCCGAAGCCCTTTCGAAAACGGTGACACCTGGTCGGGTGAAATGCACTATGGCCGGCGCCCGGACATTGATGTGATCCCCCTTGTCCGCAGCGGCGAGACTGGCGGACAGATCCTGCTTTCAGCCGACCCCGCTCTGGATCTTCGCATCAGGAGACGCTGGTCACGAATCGACATAAGGCACCCGGAAGCTGGGCCCCGCTCGGGCAATGTCTTCGAGTTGATGTGCGGCAATGAGCCCGGCGCGCTGGTCTATCGAATAGCGGACGCAGTGATCGTCAATACGGACGCCCGCGGTAAATGCGAGGTCAAACTGCGAGGCCAGCGTCTGGGAGACAGCGACTATTGCCAAAGCCACGACATCCCGATGGCGCGCTGCGGCTTCGGCGTCTTGCGGCCCGGCGACCTGCTGACATTTTCGATGCCGGAGGGCGGGGAGAACAGCTTTGTTGCTCGCTATCAGCGCCGCGCGCTGCCCAGCTCCGCAATGGTGATGCGCCGGAACGCCAACATGGACAAGATACCCGCCCCGGGCCTTGGCGATTTCGTCAGGGCGACTGCGCTCGATCTGGGCGGGGCGTTGATCGGGTGCGAGAATGGCGCGGCGAACCTGACGATCGGCTGTAGGCAGGATCTGAAACTGTCACTGGACTATCAGGTCCAGCAGCAGGTCCAGTCGATCTTGACCGCAGATCGTGCAAGCCGACAGGAACAGGGGCTCCGCGGCGTCGCTGCCATTGTGGTAATGAACTCGCGCTCCGGCGAAGTGCTGGCAATGGGCGGCTACAGCATGCCGGACAACCGCTATTGCCCGATGGCGGCACTATGCCTTCTTCCTGTCGGGTCGGCTGCAAAACCGGTCTTCGCGACAGCAATGATCGGCGGCGTCACCGACAATGACCTGTCTACGCTGAAAATTCCCCATCGCGGCGCCGAACTGAGTGACATTCTCGGGCTTCAATTCAACGGAACCGTTCAGAATACCAATCGCAACACTCCGATCAACGATCCCGTGAGTTTGTCGACGTTCCTGCGATACAGCGACAACCACTATATCGAATCAATGCTGATCCTGGCTTCCGGGACAGGAAACGAGTCCACGTGCCCCATGACGGCAGAAGACTGGTACGAACTCGACGGGAAGCGAGTGACCGGTGAACGGCCTCGTTCAAGCTTTGAGGATGAAAACTGCGCGCCGCTACGCCGTGGTTTCCAGGCAAGGTTCCGGCCCGGCTGGGCGGACAAGCTGGACGAATATTTCGGGCTTACCCCGTACGGACGGGACACGATGGATCCTGAAACATTGTGCAAAAATTCCCGGATGGCCGGTAATATGAGCTATGATGCCATGCCTTGGCACGCCTTGTTTCAGCCCGAGGCCGATCGGTGCCTGATGGCGAATTCTGGACTGCAGCGCAATTGGATGCAGATCGATCGCATGCGGGACTTTCGCACGGAAGCCGTGCCGTTCCTTCTGGGTAACAACGGGGGACATTGGAGCGCCGTCAAGCTGGCTGAAGCGCACGCTCGTATCGTCACCGGTCGCGCTGTCTGGGCCAGCTTTGTATACTTAGGGGGCGAACCAGCTTCGCAAGCCATCGACTTCAGCAACGGAAGGACCGATGCCCGGGTGGCCGTAAGCGCCGGCATGGCCAAGGTGATCGTGGGCACTGCCGCCCACTCGGAAGTCCCGGCGGCGGTACGCAGGCTACGCGACAGATTGCCCAGAGGCTATGCGCTCGGCGTCTTCGCCAAGACGGGCACGATGCAATTGCCAAGCGAGAGCGCTATCGCGCAGGACTGCATCGGAGAAGTTCCTATGCGCGAATGCGTCGGCAAGGCATTTGTCATCACACTCGCCGTCTATAACGACACCGGCTCGCTTTCGCGCGACCCCGAGACAGGGCTGGTAACGGACGCTGCCCTTCGGCCGCGCTGCGCGATTACCACCGTAGTCAACTTTCCGCGCTGGAACGGACACGGTGGCGCCTTCGCTGCCGTCAATACTGCCGCTACGTTGATCGACGGCAAGATCGGTGAGCGTTTGCTCGAAACGGAAGGGATCTTTTGTGGGCCACGCGATTAGGCCACTTCGCCATCTACGAGCCTATGTAACGCTCCGCGATGCCATTCCGCTCGGCATCTTGATCCTTCTCGCGATCACGAGCTACCAGGCGTTTGAAGTTCCGAAATCGGAGCGCGTAAGCCAACCGGTGCGCGTGACGGTCGCGCGTCGGGACGGGGAAACCGCCACGCAGATCTGCCATCGTTACGGGATCCCGGTAGACAGCTACTGCCAAAGCATGGAGGTCGAGGCCGATCGCGCGACGCTGACGCTTGATCCAGACCCGCTTTCAACCGATGCCGGTTCGTCGCGCTGATCGCGTCAGTGCGGCTGCCCTTGTGCCTGCTCCAGATTGGTAAATGATGTGTGAAATCCGGCCCAAGAGCGGCGGACCGGGATTCTCCGATCCGTATATTTCGCCACTTCAAGCACTTCCGACATGGTTCGTCCTTCGCCGTTGATCCACACGACCAACGGCGCCGTGGCGGCGCTCGAACCGCATTTCGCCACGCGAAATTTCACGCCGACCCGACCGCCGCGAACGATGGTGCATTCAGGTTCGGCGGAAAGCATGAAGGTCTGATGCGCCGCCTGTTCGAGAGCAGACTGCAGATCGGCAATGGCAGTGTCCGCTGCAGGTCCGTCGCCCACTGTTTCAGCGTGCTGGCCAAGAAAATTTGCATGAATGTTCATGATCGCCGTCCCCCATTGGGCTTTGGCAAGCAATGAAGGAAATAGGCTAAAGAGAGGTTAAACAGGGCTCCGTAGCCTACCGGTACGGTTCCTTACTGATCTGGAGTCGCAGCCATTGAGCGCCGGCTTCGAGCCTCCCGCCACGGATGACGGGATCTTTGAATGTCCGCTTTTGGGGGCACCGGCGGGTTGGCCAACTGCAAGTGGAAAGGCGTTGACGGCACTCTCGCCAGGTGCCATCGGCGGACGGATCGAGTGCATAGCTGTGAGACGCTCTCTCAACTGAGCTTCAAGATCCGGCCAGGCCCTTGAAATGCGGGTGTAGCTCAATGGTAGAGCAGAAGCTTCCCAAGCTTACGACGAGGGTTCGATTCCCTTCACCCGCTCCAGCCTTTCACCACCCCGGCGCTGCGCCTCCTTCTCAACCGTCGACCGCGGGAAGCTGATCGAGATATTTGTCGAGCGTGAGCGGATAGGCGCGCGTGCGTACGCCGGTGGCGTTGTAGACTGCGTTGGCGACCGCCGCCCCCGGGCCGCAAATGCCCAGTTCGCCGACACCCTTTGCCTTCATCGGCGAGATGATCGGATCGAGCGTGTCGAGGAACACCACCTCCTGATGCGGGATATCGGCATGCACCGGCACTTCGTACCCGGCCAGATCGTGATTGACGAAGAAGCCGAAGCGCTTGTCGACCGCCAGTTCCTCGGTCAGCGCGGCGCCGACCGACATCACCATCGCCCCGATCACCTGGCTGCGCGCCGACAGCGGGTTGAGGATGCGCCCCGCATCGCACACCGAGAGCATCCGGCGGACATGCGTTTCGCCGGTATAGGCATCGACCGCGACTTCGCAGAAATGCGCGGCATAGGTGCCGACGTCATAATCCTGTTTGAAATCGCCATAGGTCATTGAATCCTCGGCGGAGATCGGCCCGGCATCGGCCAGCGCGATGCTGCGGTTGCCCAGGCCGATGCGGCCATTTTCGAACGTCGCGGCGTCGCCATCGAAGCCCAGCTTCTCGCCGATCGCGCGACGCAGATTGACGCAGGCGGCATAAACGCCCGCCGTGGAGCTGGCCGCCCCCCACTGCCCGCCCGACCCGGCCGAGACCGGATAGCGGGAATCGCCCAGCTCGACCTGCACATGGCTGAGCGGCACGCCCATCACTTCGGCCGCGGTCTGCGCGATGATGGTGTAGCTGCCGGTGCCGATATCGGTCATGTCGGTTTCGACGGTGATGCGCCCATCGGCGCCCAGCCGGATGCGCGCTGCCGATTGCAGCGCAGGGCCGCTGCGATAGCCGGCGGACATACCCATCCCCATCAGCCAGCGCCCCTCGCGGCGGCTGGCGGGCCTGGGGAACTTCCCCCCATGCGCCCAGCCGAATTTCTGCGCGCCTTCGCGCAGGCAGCGATCGAGATGCCGGTCCGAAATCCGGGTTTCGGGATCGCCGGGAACGACGTCCTTGGAATCGTTGAGCAGGCGCAGGCGAACCGGACACATGTCCAGCTTTTCGGCCAGTTCGTCCATCGCCACTTCGAGCGCGAGATGCCCCGCCGCCTCGCCCGGCGCGCGCATCGCATTGCCTTCGGGCAAGTCGAGCCGCGCCAGATAATTGGCATTGAGGCGATTGGCGCCGGCATAAAGTTTGGGCGTCTGGAGCGTCCCGTCCTCACCCCCGCCGCCGGGCAGGTTGCCTGACCAGTTTTCATGCGCGATCGCAGTGATCCGGCCATCCTGTCCGGCACCCAGCCGGACGCGCTGGATCGTCGCATGGCGATGCGTGGTGTTGTTGAACACCAGCGGACGCTGCATCGCGATCTTCACCGGCCGCCCGGACGCCTTCGCCGCAAGCGCCGCCAGCACCGCATCGGCGCGCACGAACAGCTTGCCGCCGAAGCCGCCGCCCAGAAACGGCGAATCGACGCGAATCTTGTCGGGCGAAATGCCAAGGATCTTCCCCAGGCTCTGCTTGCCCCACTGGATCATCTGGTTCGACGTCCACAGCGTCAGCCGATCGCCGTCCCACGCCGCGATGGTGGCGAAAGGCTCCATCATCGCATGACTTTCGTCGGGCGTATGATAGGTCGCGTCGACGGTCACCGGCGCGGCGGCGAAGGCCGATTCGAAATCGCCGAGCGTCTGAGGGCCTGAATCGCTCGCAAGCGGCGCATCTGCCTTGGCCGCGGCAAGATCATATTGTCCTTCGGCGCGCTCATAGCGCGTCTGGATCAGATTCGCCGCGGCACGCGCCTGTTCAAAGGTTTCCGCGACGACACAGGCAATCGCCTGATGATAATGCGCGATTTCGCTGCCGCCGAACAGCGGCGCATAATTCGCCATCCCCTTGCCGACCGGATCGGTTTCGGGCGCAGCGACGACGGCGATCACCCCCGGCGCATTGCGCGCGGCCGTGACATCCATCGAAGCGATCCGGCCCTTGGCGATCGCCGATCCGACGATCCAGCCATAGGCCTGATTGGGCGCGACATCGTGCCGTTCATAGGCGTAGGGCGCCGTGCCCGTCGTCTTGAGCGGGCCATCGATGCGCGGCGTCGATTTGCCGACCACCTTGGCATTGTCGAACAGATTGTTTCCGGCGGGAGCATTAAATTCCATCGGTTCAGCTCCTTGCTTCGGCGATCACTCCGGCCAGCGTGCGTTCCGCCAGCGGGATCTTGAATGCGTTGTCTTCAGTCGGGCGGGCGTCGGCAAAGGCGCGGTCGACCACCGCCTTCGCCCCCTGCGGCAGCAGCGCATCGGCGGCCTCGACACGCCAGGGCCTGGGCGCGACGCCGCCGAATGCGACGCGGCCCGTGCCGTCGGGCTGGATCACCGCCGCGACCGAAACCAGCGCAAAGGCATAGGAGCGCCGGTCGCGTACCTTGTGATAGAGATGGGTACCGCCCAGCGGACGCGGCAGCGTGACCGCAGTGATCAGCTCGTCAGGCTCGAGCACCGTTTCGATATGCGGCGTATCGCCCCACAGGCGATGAAAGTCCGCGATCGGAATCGCGCGGGTTTCGCCGTTCGATTTCACCGTTTCGACCACTGCGTCGAGCAGCCGCATCGCGACCGCCATGTCGCCGGGATAGGTGGCGATGCACTTGTCCGACGTGCCGATCACGCCAAGCTGCCGCGAAGCGCCCGCGATCGCCGCGCAGCCGCTGCCGGGCTTGCGCTTGTTGCACGGCATGTTGGGGTCATAGAAATAGGGGCAGCGCGTGCGCTGGAGCAGATTGCCGCCGGTGGTCGCCTTGTTGCGCAACTGGCCGGAGGCACCGGCGACGATCGCGCGGGTCAGCACGCCGTAATCGCGGCGCACGCGCGGGTGCGCGGCAAGCGCGGTGTTGGTCACCAGCGTGCCGATACGCAAGCCGCCATCTTCGGTTTCCTCGATGTCGTCGAGCCCGAGATCCTGCACATCGACCAGGTGAGTCGGCGTTTCGATCTCCAGCTTCATCAGATCGAGCAGATTGGTGCCGCCGGCGATGAACTTGGCGCCCTGCCGCGTGGCGATCGCCCCGGCCGCATCGGCGGGCGAAGCGGCGCGTTCATAAGTGAATGCTCGCATCGATCAGCCCTCCGCGACTTCGGTCATGGCATCGAGAATGTTCGAATAGGCGCCGCAACGGCAGATATTGCCGCTCATCCGCTCGCGCATTTCCATATTGCTCGCCTGCATGTCGCCGGTCAGATCCTCGGTGACGTGGCTGGGCACGCCGGCGCGGATTTCCTCGAGCGTCGCAACCGCCGAACAAATCTGCCCCGGCGTGCAATAGCCGCATTGATAGCCGTCATGCTTGACGAACGCCGCCTGCATCGGGTGCAGATTCTCGGGATCGCCGAGCCCCTCGATCGTCGTCACTTCGTCGCCTTCGTGCATCACCGCCAGACTGAGACAGCTGTTGATGCGCGTGCCGTTGACCATCACCGTGCAGGCGCCGCACTGGCCGTGGTCGCACCCCTTCTTGGTGCCGGTCAGCCGCAGATGTTCGCGCAGCGTATCCAGCAGCGTCGTTCGCGGATCGAGCTGCAATTCATGTTGCGTGCCGTTGACCGTCATCGTCGTGGTCATCGTCGGAGTGCCCGTCTGCGTCGCCATGCGTTCGGCCTTTGCTTCGTTTCCGGCGATGGTGGAAGCGGCCATGCTGGCGGCACCTCCCATCAGGATGCCGCGCCGCGACACCGTGAAGTGATTGTCGTCACGCATAGGGCCAAACCTCCTTCAGGCGCAGTATTCCAGCATGATGCTAGGGCATGCCGGACCAAGTGATTACCGCCATAAAGCGGCATGGGCTTTTGCACGCAATTCAACAATGGGCGCGCTATGGCACCGTCCTCCAGACAAGAGGAACGCATCCCGGCGCAAAAAGGCTTCCTCGTCCGGTCACTTTCCGTCTGCGCGCGGCGTTGCCGGATCGGGCGCGCGCGGCAAACCGGTTTGCGCCGCCAACCGGCTGTCGGGGCGATAGCGCGAAAACGGCGGAAATCCGTATAAAGTTCGCACCGGGTCGCGACGTAACGCGCGCACACGCGCCTGCATGTGCGCACGCGCGGGCGCGCGAGGGAGGGAGTATAACGAAATCAAAGAACCCGGCGGCGATGGCACGAACCATGTCGTGTAGGACAGCGTTTTGTTGTTCAGCTGCTGTCGGAAGGGATCAGATCCCGCCTTCGACCACGGTACGCCCCTGCCCCTCCAGCCCGGCGGTCAGATCGGCGATGCTGGCATCGACATCCTCCTGCGACGTGGAGCGGACGACGAAATTGGCGCCGACCCGCCCTTCGCGGAAAAAGGGATAGCTGCCGATCGTCACGCCTTCGCGGGACCGCTCCACCGTCGCCAGCAGTTCGGCAATTTCGCTTTCGGCGACCCAGCAGCCGATGGTCCGCGCGACCAGCGGCAACCCGCCCTCGAGCTGACCGGTCAGCGCATCGAGCATGCCCGCGGCGATATGCGGCACGCCGGCGAGCACATAGATATTCCCGATATGGATGCCCGGCGCGCCCGACATGCGATTGGCGATCAGGCTCGCGCCTTCGGGGACACGCGCCATGCGCAGCCGCATGTCGGTGAGCCCGCCGCGCGTTTCGTAATGCGCTTCCAGCATCGCGCGCGCTTCGGGATGGATGACCACCGGCACGCCGAGCGCGGCGGCGATCGCATCGACAGTGATGTCGTCATGCGTCGGGCCGATGCCGCCGGTGGTGAAGCAATAATCATAGCGGGCACGCAGCGTGTCGACCGCCTCGACGATGGCTTCCTGGCGATCGGCGACGACGCGCACTTCGCCCAGGCGAATCCCCTGCGCGTTGAGCCAGGTGGCGAGTTGCGCCACATTCTTGTCCTGCGTGCGGCCCGACAATATCTCGTCGCCGATGACGGTCAGGCCCGCCGTCCAGATCCTATCCGACATGCACAGCGCCATAGACCAGCCAACCGGTCTCGCAAAGCGCGATGCAATCGCCTATATCCCCCGCCATGACCGAATATGTAAGCGTAACCGAAGCAACGCCGCAGGCGCGCACCGGCGCCATCAAACTGCATGGCCCCGAGGGATTCGAGGGGATGCGCAAGGCCGGGCGCCTTGCCGCCGAAATTCTCGACGCGCTGGTGCCGCATGTCGTGCCGGGCGTGACGACCGGCGAACTCGACGACATCGTCCGCACCATGACGTTCGACGGCGGCGGCACGCCCGCGACGCTCGGCTATCGCGGCTATACGCACAGCTGCTGCATTTCGATCAACCATGTCGTGTGCCACGGAATTCCGGGCGATCGCGTGATCAAGGACGGCGATATCCTGAACATCGACGTGACGCCGATGGTCGATGGCTGGCACGGCGATACCAGCCGCATGTTCCTGGCGGGCGACGTGCCGATCAAGGCGAAGCGGCTGGTCGACGTTACCTATGAGTGCCTGATGCTCGGCATCGACCAGGCGAAGCCGGGCAACTATCTGGGCGACATCAGCCATGCGATTCAGCAGCATGCCGAAAAGCACCGCTATGGCGTGGTGCGCGATTTCTGCGGGCACGGGCTGGGGCAGATATTTCACGACGCGCCCGAAGTCGTCCATGTCGGCCGCCCGGGCACGGGGCCGGAGCTGAAGCCCGGCATGTTCTTCACGATCGAGCCGATGATCAATATCGGCCGCCCCGATGTGAAGCTGCTCGACGACGGCTGGACGGCAGTGACGCGCGACCGCTCGCTGTCGGCGCAGTTCGAACATTCGATCGGGATTACCGAGGAAGGGTGCGAGATCTTCACCACCAGCCCCAAGGGTCTCAACGCGCCGCCCTATTCCTGAGCGCGCAACCGGGTCTCCCCGCCCCCTTGCCGGCTGCGGCCAGGAGTGCGCCCGGTGCGCATCGCGTGCCGGTGAGAGACAAAGGCGGTCAGATGCCGCGGTTCATCCAGTCGCGCAGGCACTGGCGCGCTTCGCGTGCGGACATGCGCCCGGCCGGGCCATCGATCCAGCATTCGGCCGTGTCGTCGGCATAAGCCATCGCCGACAGGCCGTATGCCATGATGACCAGCGGCCCGCTGGCGACCGCCACGACCGCGCCGTCTTCCGGCATACGCCGGTAGACGGTCACTCGCACGTCCCTGCCGATAGCCCTCACGATCCGCGTGCTCCAAGGTCACTTGCCCGTCACAACATCTGCATAACTTCGCAGAAGCTGCAACGGTTCCCTCGGAGGGAACGAATTCAGTCTTCGTCGAGCGCGGCGCGACAGCTGTCGAATGCGTCGAAAAGCTGTCCGGTCTGGCCATCGTCGGGAAGGTCGAGATCGAACACCGTCGCTCCACCCTGCCGGCTGAGCCGCACGCGCGGCCCGTAGCGCAAAAGCTTGACGCCCGATTCCATCGGCGTCTGGAAGACCAGGCCGTCATTGCTGGCCGTGGTGCTGACGGCGAGATCCATTTCCTGGCCGGTGCCGAAGGTCCAGAGCATGTCCATCGTCTGGGTCGTGCCGTCGGCGGTACCCCTGGTCTGATCGCTGGTCAGCGATATCAGCCCATCGGTCGGCGTACTCGCCATGATTTCGAAACGCTGACTGCCCGAATCATAGCGCGCGAGGCAAGCCTCACCGTTCGCAGCGAGCTTCCACGGCCCGAACTGCTGCACCTGGGCTTGCGCCGATCCGGCGACGGCGAAGGAAATGAAGGCAAGCGAGGCAACAATCGTCTTCCGCATGAAGGCTCTCCCTGTTGGTCGCCGCCAGCATGCAGGGCCGACGCCGCGCGCGCCAGTTACAATAGCGGTTAACCCTGACCCGCGCGATCCCTTTCGCATTGCCATCCTTTCGGGCAAGACAGGCGCCGCTGCTCATTCGCTAGGCAGTTGTTAATGTTTTGGAAGCCGTCACGCCCCGGATACCGGCGACGCGCGATACTGGCACGCTTGTTGCCAGTGAGGCCGATACGAGGGGAGATACTGAAAATGACCTGTCGGGGGATTTCGTGAAAAAGATCGAAGCGATCATCAAGCCGTTCAAGCTCGATGAAGTAAAGGAAGCGCTGCACGAAGTGGGCGTTTCGGGAATCACCGTGACCGAGGCCAAGGGCTTCGGACGCCAGAAGGGCCACACCGAACTCTATCGCGGTGCGGAATATGTCGTCGACTTCCTGCCCAAGGTGAAGCTGGAAGTCGTCGTCGACGACGCTGTCGCCGAACGCGTAGTCGAAGCAGTCGCGAATGCCGCCCAGACCGGACGGATCGGCGACGGCAAGGTGTTCGTGATGCCGGTGGAAACCGCGCTGCGCATCCGCACGGGCGAGCGTGACGACGACGCCATTTGACGCGACGCAGCATTTTTTGAAAGATGCATGACGAAAGCGTAACAATGTTGCCCGAGTCGCAGGGCAAACGCATTCATCAGAAAGGGACTGACTAAATGGCGAATGATGCGGGTACGATCCTGAAGATGATCAAGGAGCAGGAGATCGAGTGGGTCGACCTGCGTTTCACCGACCCGAAGGGCAAGTGGCAGCATCTGACGATGGTGTCGGGCGTGATCGGCGAGGACGAACTGACCGACGGGCTGATGTTCGACGGTTCGTCGATCGCGGGCTGGAAGGCGATTAACGAATCCGACATGATCCTGAAGCCGGATCTCGACGCTGTTTACATCGATCCGTTCTCGGCGACGCCGATGATGATCCTGTTCTGCGACATCGTCGAACCGTCGACCGGCGAATGGTATGCGCGCGATCCGCGCTCGACCGCCAAGCGCGCCGAAGTGCACCTCAAGTCGCTCGGCATCGGCGACACCGTCTATGTCGGCCCCGAAGCCGAATTCTTCATGTTCGACGATGTCCGGTTCGAAACCAGCTATTCGACCAGCTATTTCGCGATCGACGACATCGAACTGCCGACCAACAGCGGCAAGGAATATGAAGCCGGCAACCTGGCCCACCGGCCGCGCGCCAAGGGCGGTTATTTCCCGGTCGCGCCGGTCGACAGCGCCACCGATATCCGCGGCGAAATGGTTTCGACCATGATGGAAATGGGCCTGCCGTGCGACAAGCACCACCACGAAGTGGCGGCCGCGCAGCACGAACTCGGCCTCACCTTCGGCACGCTGGTCGAAACCGCCGACCGCATGCAGATCTACAAATATGTCGTCCACATGGTCGCGCAGGCCTATGGCAAGACGGCGACGTTCATGCCCAAGCCGATCAAGGAAGATAACGGTTCCGGCATGCACACCCACATGTCGATCTGGGACGGCGGCAACCCGCTGTTCGCAGGCGACGGCTATGCCGGCCTTTCGGAAATGTGCCTCTATTTCATCGGCGGCGTCATCAAGCACGCCAAGGCGCTCAATGCCTTCACCAACCCGACCACCAACAGCTACAAGCGTCTGGTGCCGGGCTATGAAGCGCCGGTGCTGCTCGCCTATTCGAGCCGCAACCGTTCGGCGTCGTGCCGCATTCCGTACGGCGCAGGCAGCAAGGCGAAGCGCGTCGAATTCCGCTTCCCCGATGCGATGGCCAATCCGTATCTCTGCTATGCGGCGCTGCTGATGGCCGGCCTCGACGGCATCCAGAACAAGATCCATCCGGGCGACCCGATGGACAAGAATCTCTATGATCTGCCGCCGGCCGAGCTGGAAGCGGTGCCGACCGTCGCCGGCTCGCTCCGCGAAGCGCTCGACAGCCTCGAGGCGGACATGGACTTCCTGCTCAAGGGTGACGTGTTCACCAAGGATCAGGTCGAAGCCTATATCGAACTCAAGCGCGAAGACGTCGCGGCCTGGGAAATGACCCCCAGCCCGGTCGAATTCGACATGTATTACAGCGCCTGATCCCAGGTCTGCTGGACAGCGGGAACGCCCGGGCAGCGATGCCCGGGCGTTTTCGTTTGTACCGCAGACTCGTTTGCCGAGCGGTTACGGAATCAACAACGTCGCGCCCTGCGTTTCGCCCGCTTCGATGCGGCGATGCGCCTCGGCCGCTTCCGACAGCGCGAAACGCTGGCCGATTTCGGGTCTGAGCACACCATCGGCAAGCAGTTCGAACAGCCGCCCCGCCCCGGCCTCGCGCGCTTCGGCCGTCGCATAATAGTCGAACAGCTTGGGGCGCGTGACGAACAGCGATCCGTGCCGGTTCAACGTCGCAAGCGCGACGCCCTCGACCGGGCCGCTGGCATTGCCGTAGCTGACGATCAGCCCGCGCGGCGCGGCGCTGTCGAGCGACGCCTGCCAGCTGTCCGCCCCGACCCCGTCGAGAATCACCGGCACGCCCTTCCCGTTGGTGATCTCGCGCACGCGCTCGGCGATCGACTCGCGTTTGTATTCGATCACATGATCGGCGCCGTGACGGCGTGCGCGTTCGGCCTTTCCGGGGCTGCCGACCGTCCCGATCACAGTCGCGCCGATATGCTTCAGCCACTGGACGAGCAGCGAACCGACCCCGCCCGCCGCGGCATGGACGAGCACGGTCATCCCTGCCTCCACGCGCGCGCAACGCTCGATCAGGAATTCGGCGGTACAACCCTTGAGAAAGGTGGCGGCGGCGATTTCATCGTCCACGCCCTCCGGCAGCTTGAAAAGATGCTCGGCGGCAAGGGTGCGGTGCGTGGCATAGGCGCCGAGCTGCGGACCATAGGTGACGACATGGTCGCCCTCGGCAAGACCGTCGACGCCCTCGCCCACGGCCTCGATGACGCCGGCGCCTTCGAGGCCGAGCACAGCGGGCAGTGCGACCGGATAGAGGCCGCTGCGATGATAGGTATCGATGAAATTCAGGCCGGCCGCGGTGGTGCGTATCCGCACCTCGCCCGGTCCGGGATCGGGCACCGCAACTTCGCTCCACTGGATAACCTCGGGCCCGCCGGTCCGTTCGATACGCGCTGCATGTGCCATGATTATCTCCGCCTGGGCACCGCATCTGTGGCGCCCGGCGGAGCGTTGCAAGGCCAGGCGCGCGATCAGCGCTGGTCGGGCTGGCCGTTCGATGCCGAAGCGCCGCCATCGACGGGCAGGTTGACGCCGGTGACGAAGCGCGCGTCGTCACTGGCAAGGAACGCCATCACATCGGCGACATCCTCCGGCTCGCCCGGACGGCCGAGCGGGATCCGCGCCATGAACCTGTCGATCATCTCCGGGTCGTCCTGAATCGCCTCTGTCATTCCCGTCTTCGTGAAGCTGGGATTGACCGCGTTGACGCGCACGCCATGCGCGCCTTCATCAAGCGCCATCGCGCGGACCATGTTGGTCACTGCGCCTTTCGACGTGTTATAGGCGAGCATGCCCCAGTCGCCGCCGGTCCCCGAAACCGAGGAGGTCATTACGATCGCCCCCCTGGCCTTGCGCAATTCGGGCAAGGCGGCCTTGGCCATGTGGAAATAGCCGTTCACATTGACGTCGATCACGCGATCCCAGTCGTCTTCCGATGTCTGCACCGCATCGCCCTGCACCACCGTTCCGGCATTGTTGATCAGCACGTCGACGCCGCCGAAGCGATCGACCGCGTCGGCGACGGCGCTGCGCGCGGTATCGCTGTTGGCGGTATCTCCGGCCTTCTTGAGAAGCCGGTCGGCGGGCAGATCGGCGCACGCCCCGTCAAGCGCATCGGCGTCGAGGTCGAGCGCGACGACATTGGCGCCCTCTTCGGCGAAACGATGGGCGGCGGCCGCGCCCATGCCCGACGCGGCGCCGGTGACGATGACGGTTTTTCCTGCGAAACGCTCCATTTTCGGGCTCCTGATATCGGGTAGGGAATAGGTACCGAACGCAGGCGCCACGCGCGCCGTTGCTCCGCCCGTCGCAACCGTCCGACGGCACATCCCTCGCCGCAACGGCGGCGCACCGGGCCATCCGGCCCGGCACGCCGGCCGCTCAGAGCGCCTGCGTGCTCGACGCGGTCGATCCGCCGTCGACAGGCAGGTTCACGCCGGTGATGAACCCCGCCTCGTCACTGGCGAGAAACAGCATCGCCTTGGCCAGGTCATCAGGCTCGCCGGGGCGCCCCATCGGGATGCGCGCGACGAATTTCGCCACCGTTTCGGTATCCTCCTGCATTTCCTCGGTCATGCCGGTGCGCGTGAAGGTGGGGTTGACCGCATTGACGCGAACGCCGTCGGGCGCGTGATCGATCGCCATTGCGCGAACCATGTTGGTCACCGCACCCTTCGACGTGTTGTAGGCCACCAGATGCGGATCGCCGCCCAGCCCCGACAGCGACGACGTCATCACGATCGCGCCCTTGTGCTTGCGCAGTTCGGGCATCGCCGTCTTCGCCATCAGGAAATAGCCGGTGACGTTCACAGTCATCACACGGTTCCATTCCTCGATACTGGTTTCGGTCACATCGCCGAAGGTCACCGTTCCGGCATTGTTGATCAGCACGTCGATTCGACCGAAGCGATCGACAGCCAGGTCCACCGTGGCCTGGATATCTTCGGCGTTCGCGGCGTCGCCGGTTTGCGTTACAAACCGGTCTACCGGCAAATCGCGCGCCAGCGCGGCGAGCTTTTCGCCGCTCAGATCGAACGCCACGACATTGGCGCCTTCGCCCAGAAAACGGCGGACCGCGGCGGCACCGATCCCCGAAGCCGCGCCCGTTACGATGACGGTCTTTCCTGCAAATCGACCCAAGACATCTCTCCTTCATTTTCATGGTCTGCATTGGCCGCCGCCCTGCCCGGCTCCCGCCCGGCCGACGCGCGGCATTCGCTTGCTATCGGAAGGATGACGGCCAGGGCAAACGCCCGGGCGCCGCTAGACCGCCGGCCAGAACCACATGATCAGCGGCGTGCCGAACAGCAGGACAAGCAGCGACAGCGGCGCGCCGAGACGGGCATAGTCACCGAACTTGTAGCCGCCCGGGCCCATCACCAGCGTGTTGCACTGATGCCCGATCGGAGTGAGGAAATCGCATCCAGCGCCGACCGCCGTCGCCATCAGGAAGGGCTCGGGGCGATAGCCCAGGCCGCTGGCGAAAGTCGCGGCGATCGGCGCCATCACCAGCACCGTCGCGGCATTGTTGAGGAAGGGCGTGACCGCCATCGCCGCGGCCATGATCAGCATCACCGCGCCCCAGGGCGGCAATGTCGACGCCAGCACCGAAAGATGCTCGCCGATCAGCGTGCTGGCGCCGGTGGTGCGCAGGCTGTCCGACACCGGGATCAGCGCGGCGAGCATGATCAGGATCGGCCATTCGATATGCGAATAGGCTTCGCGCACCGGCAGCGCGCCCGAAATCACCACCAGCCCCGCCGCCGCGAAAAAAGCGACCGCGACCGGCACCAGCCCCAGCGCCGTCGCGCTCATCGCTGCGGCCAGGATGACGAGCGGCAACAGCGTGCGCCGGGCATTGTTGCCGAGCCGGAGCGAGCGTTCGGCGAGCGGCAGGCAGCCGAGATCGCGCAGCCGCTCAGGCAACAGATCGAGCGGCCCCTGCAGCACGATGACGTCGCCCGCCGAGAGCATGATATTGCCCAGCCGCCGGACCAGCCGTTCACCCTGCCGCGACACCGCGATCAGATTGACGCCGAATCGCTCGCGCAACTGCATACGGCTGGCAGTGCGCATCACCAGCGGCGAATCGGTGCCGACCACCGCTTCGATCACGCCTATGTCGGAGCCGTTGTCGCTGATCGTCTCGCGCCCCTCGAGCTCGAGCCGGTCGCCGGCGATCACGCGTTCGAGACTGTCGGGCGAACCGCCGAGGATCAGGATGTCGTCGGCATGCAGCACCGTATCGGGAAAGGGTGCGCTGCGGGTGTGATCGCGGATCAGATTGGTGATCGTCACTTCGTGGTCGTGCCGCGCGATGAAATCGGCGACGGTCTCGTCGATCGCAGGCGAGCGTGGGCCGATGCGCACCTCGGTGACATAATCCTGGATGTCGAGCGCTTCGCCGAGCGTCGGCGCCGCCCGCCGGTCACGCGGCAGCATGCGATAGCCGATCGGAAGGAACGCCAGCCCGATCAGCGTCAACCCGAGCCCGACCGGCAGATAATCGAACATCCTGAACGGCTCGCCTGTCATTTCCTCGCGCACGCTCGACACGATGATGTTCGGCGACGTGCCGATCAGCGTCATCAGCCCGCCAAGCAGCGAGGCGAAGGACATCGGCATCAGAAAGGAGGACGGCGCGGTGTTCGAGCGTTTCGACATCTGGAAGGCGACGGGAATCATCATCGCCAGCGCGCCGATATTCTTGACCAGCGCCGAGGCGAATCCGACGCTGGCGGTGAGCACAAGCAGCTGCGCCTCGGTCCGCTTCACGCGCTTTTGCAGGAGCAGCATCAGCCGCTCGATCACGCCCGATCGCTGCACCGCGCCCGAAAGCACCAGCGCCGATCCCACGATGATGACGATATCGTCGGAAAAGCCGGTAAAGGCCGCTTCGGGCGAGACGATGCCGGTGGCGATCCCGGCGAGCAGCGCCATCACCGCAACGACGTCATATCGGAACCGGCCCCAGATGAAGAGCGCCATCATCACCGCAAGAACGATGACCGATAATGTCTGGGGCAGCGTCATTCGGCCTCGGTACGGATCATTCGCCCCTGAACCCTCGAAACGGCGTTAGGGTCCGCGAGCGCCTCGCCCGGCGGACAATAATCCGGGGCTGCTACCGGGAAAAGCCGTGCGCGATCAAGCGATACGCGCCGGAGAGGCTCAGTGAATCGTACCGACCGCGCGCCCGACCGACATCAGCACCACCAGCCGCTCGATCTGGCGCCAGCGGCAGAAATGGATGTGATTGCCCAGATCCCGGCTGCGATCGGCGCGCGCGGCGGCTTCGAATCCCGCATCGTCGCCGAATTTACGGATCAGATCGAATGCGTCGGACACGGCCGCGCGATCGTTGAGATAGGGCATCTGGTCCATATGCTACTCCGCTACCGGCGACGAAGCGCCTGGCGCCGCCGCATGCCCCGTTGATAGGCGGCAAAGGCGAAAAACCAGTGGAAGACGAAGGTTAACCGTCCGCGAATCGATGCCGGGCGCGGCCAGGGCGCCGGAGTGTGGCATCGCGGCGCCGGACGTGGCAGAGCAGCGCAATGAGCAACGAATCCAAGACGCCGACCACAATGGCGGGTGGTTTTCCCATATTCGCCGGGATTTTCCTGGGCGCGATCTTCGGCGTCGTGGCGGGCCAGCCCTCGCTCGGGATCATGGCGGGCTTCGCACTGGGCGCGGCCACGGCGATCGTGATCTGGCTGCGCGATCGGCAGCGCAAGGGAAGCTGACCCCCGCGCATCGGGCAATCTGCCTAGATCAGCGCGCGTGACAGCCAGACGACACGGCCGATCACATCGATTGCCCCGCCCGGCACGATGCGCGGGCCGCCATGCGCCGGATTGGCGCTGGCGATTTCGACGTCGCAGCCGATCGCGCGAAGCTGTTTCACCTTGAGCGTCTCCTCGATGCGCAGGACGAACAGGCCGGCGCGTGCCGATGGCGTGCGGCGATCGCGATCGACGAGGATTTCGTCACCGTCGGACAGCAGCGGCTCCATCGAGTCGCCGAGTACGCGAATCATCGACGCCGCGCTCGCCCGCACGCCGAGACGGCGCAGCAACGCGGGATCGAGCGCGGCCGGGCGCTGACGCAGATCGCCTTCCGCGAGCCCGCCGGGACCGGCGGCGGCATCGACGTCGAGCCGGGGGATCGGAGTCATCCCCACCGCCGCCGGCCCGCCCAGCGTTTCTTCCGCCACGCCGAAATAGCGCGCGAGCAGCGCACGATCGCGCTCGGGCAGCAATCGGGGCGACCCACGCCGCATATATTGCTGGAAATACGCCGGGTTACGGCCCAGCAGCCGCGACATCGACGCATGGCTTTCGCCATGTTCCGCCATCAGGGCCGCGATTGCCGCGCGTTGCGCCATTTCATCCATCTTCGATCGACTTCCATAGGAATTTTCCTAGACATGTAGGATTTTAAAGAACAAATCAAGATCATTCGGAGCGAATCGGAGGATTGGGCGGATGACCGTGTTGCGGAAGGTGGAGCAATATCTGCGGCGGACCGAGATGCCGGAAACCAAGTTCGGAAGGCTCGCCGTGCGCGATCCGCGGCTGGTGCGCGATCTGCGCAACGGACGCGAACCGCGCCCGCCGATGGTGGCACGGATCGAGGCCTTTATCGCCGCCGGGCAGAATGGAGACGCGCGATGAGCCGGGGACCCGATGCCGCCACGCAGTTCGAGCGCGCCTTGCTGGCACAGGCTGCAAGGGCTGGTTGTCCGCTGACGCTGGTCGAAAGCGACTGGACGCGCTGGGCCAGCGCAACGTTCAACGGCGCGCGGCACGTTGTGACGGTGAGCGCGCCCGCGTCATCGGCGCTGGAACGCTGGCTGGAGGAACTGCCCGAAGCCGAATTCGCGCTGCGCAACCATCTGGTCGCGGATGTCGCCGTCACCGTGCAGCGGCGTTGCGCGGACGCAGTAACCGCGACGGTCGAAGCGCTGACGGTGGAGGAACGATGATCGCGCCTTAGGCGCGGCGGGCGAGATTGCGGAGCGTCACCAGCGCTTCCTGAAGCCCGTGTTCGGGTTCGTGCGACGGTTCGCCGTCGTTGGCGCCGCCCAGCCCGCGCCTGACCACGCCCTTTTCCAACCTGTCGAGCAGCGCATGGATCGAGGCGTCGGTTTCCGGTCGCGTGAATTCGCTGCCCGACGCGGGAACCGAAGGCGGAGGCGCGGCGCGAACCTGCGGCGTCAGTTCGAAGGTTTCGAAACGCTCCTGCGGCTCGAACACCGCCGGACGCGACGGCCGGCGCAGCGGCAATACCGAGGAGGGCGCGGCGATCGGCGCTTCGCGGATCGCGCCGGGATCATATTGCGCCATTGGCTGGTTCAGGTCCTCCGGCAATTCGGCTTCGGCCGGAGATGGCGGCGCGACCGGCGCGGGAGCGGCTACCGCCTGCGCCTCGGCGGCTTCGGTCAGGTCGAGAATTTCGACGATCTCGTCCGATCGAATCTCTGCCGATTCGGAGCCCTTGCGCAGCTTGGCGGTAACTTCGAGAAACGGCGTGCCGAGGTCGCGCGTGGCGCGCAGCGGCGGGCGCGGCGGCGCGTCGGGATGCGCATCGGCGCGGCGGACCGCCGGTTTTTCCTCGATTTCGGGCGCGGCTTCGCGCGCGCCCTTGCCCACGCCGATCGAACGCGATCCGACCAGCAGGAAGGCGGCGAACCAGGAGAAGAGCGCGACCAGCCCGCCGACGCCCAGCGCCAGCAGCGCACGCGCTGTAATCCCAAGCGGCGGTTCGGCAGCGGGAAGCAGCGCGGGCAACCCGCTTTCCATCACCAGTTCGCCCAGCATCGGCGCGGGGACGATGGCGATGGTCGCCGCGGTGGCGACACCCAATATGGCTGCGGACGAGGGGGCGATTGGCAGGTTCATGTCTTTGCCGGGGAAGGTTGCGACCAGTTGGTTCCTATCGCCTCCCCTTTTGCGAGAATTTGGTAAACAGAATCATACCGAGCGACGTTGGTCGCCCAATTGCGTTCCTTTTCGACATAGGCGCGCGCGCGTTCGCGGCGCGCATCCCAGTCGTCGCGGCTGGCGAAAAGATCGGACACGGCCATTGCCAGCGCACTGGGGTTGTCGGCGGCAAACAGCGTGCCGGTATCGCCGTCGCGAATCAGCTCGCAATGGCCGCCGACATCGGATGCCGCGACCAGCCGGTTCTGCGCCATCGCCTCGAGCGGCTTGAGCGGCGTGACCAGTTCGGTGAGCCGCATCCGCTTGCGCGGATAGACCAGCACGTCGATCAGGCTGTAATAGCGCTCGACCTGATCGTGCGGCACGCGACCGACGAAACGGATATGCCCGCCGACCGGCGACGCCTCCGCCTGCGCGCGCAATGCCTTTTCAGCCGGACCGCCGCCGACCAGCACCAGTTGCAGCGTCGGGCGGCGGCGCACCAGATCGGGCATCGCGTCGATCAGCACGTCGAGCCCCTCATAATCGTAGAAACTGCCGATGAAGCCGATCGTCTCGGCACCCTGCAGCCCCAGCTGGCGTGCCAGCGCGACATCGGGCGCCGCCGGCGTGCCGAACAGCTCCATATCGACGCCATTGGGCGAAACGAGAATCTTGGCGGGATCGACACCGCGCCCGATCAGGTCGCCGCGCAGCCCTTCGCAGATCACCGCCACCGCATCGGCGCGGCGCACCGCCCAGTTTTCGAGCATGCGCGTTGCGCGATAGCGCAGCGATCCCTCGCGTCCGGTGCCGTTGCCCACCGCCGCGTCTTCCCAGAAGGCGCGGATTTCATAGAGCATCGGCAGCTTCAGCCGCCGCGCCGCGCGATGCGCTGCCAGCGCGTCGATAACCGGCGAATGGACATGGAGCAGATCGGGGCGATAGTCGCGCGCGACTTGCTCGATTCGGCGCGAAAACGCCTTGATCTCGCCGAATTCGCGCAGCGGAAACGTCCCCGGCCGCTCGGTGGTGCGAAAGAAGCGCAGCCCGTCGACCATTTCCTGCGCGACCGTGACCGCCCCCTGCCGCGGACCGGTGACCGAAGCGACTTCCCAGCTGCGCGCGCGCTGCGCTTTGAGGATCGCCCGCGTGCGGAACGCATAGCCGCTGTGCAGCGGCAGACCATGATCGAGAACGTGCAGAATCCGCATGCTCGCGGCCTTGCCACGACAGGCCTTAACGGCACGTCAACCGCGTGGCCCGTACACCTGCGTCTCAAAGGAAAAACCTGGCCCGGGCGGACAGCGCAAAGATGATCGACAATCTATCGCTCGGACTATCGCACGGCCTGATGATTCTGGCCGCCTGGATCTTGCTGCGCCGGCCCGATCTGGACGTCGAGGACACCGCCCGCGACGGCGCGAAGGAAGCGGCCGAAAAGCGGCGCAGGCTACTCCGAAAGGGGCGTTTCCGTGCGTGACGTCGCCTTTCTCGCCTTTCTCGCGGCGATCTTCGCGATGGGCTTTCGCAAGCCCTTCGTCTTCGTCCTGACCTATGTCTATATCGACATCGTGTCGCCGCAGCGGCTGACCTATCTGTTGCTCAACAGCATTCCGATCTCGATGGTCGCCGCCGGATTGACAGTGCTCGGCTGGCTGGCGCTCGACGACAAACGTGACGTACGCGTGGTGCCGCGCCAGGGCGTATTGCTGCTGCTGCTGCTCTATTGCGCCTATACGACGCACAATGCCGACTTCCCGATCGAGGCACAGGATAAATGGGAATGGGTGTGGAAGGCGCTGGCCTTCGCGATCTTTCTGCCGCTGACGCTGCGCACCAAGCTGCGGATCGAGGCGCTGCTGCTGTTCATGGTGCTGTCGGCTTCGTCGATCATCATCACCGGCGGGGTCAAGACGGCGCTGGGCGGTGGCGGCTATGGCCAGCTGAGCCTGATGGCCGACATCAATGCCGGTCTCTATGAAGGCTCCACCATCTCCACCGTCGCGATCGCGATCATTCCGCTGATCCTGTGGTTTTCCAGATACGGGACCATTTTCCCGCCCGACTGGCGGGTACGAACCTTCTGCTACGCATTGTGCTTTGCATGCCTGTTGATCCCGGTGGGGACTTCGACGCGCACCGGGCTGCTGTGCATCGCGCTGCTCGCGATCCTGATGCTGCGCGACGCCAAGCGGCGGATGCTCTATATCGGGCTGATGGGCGCGGCGGGGGTCATGGCGATCCCCTTCCTCCCCTCCGCCTTCACCCAGCGGATGGAAACGATCCAGTCCTATCAGCAGGACGAATCTGCCTCGACTCGCATCGCGGTGTGGAAATGGACGATCGACTATGCATCGGAAAACCCGCTCGGCGGCGGGTTCGAGGCGTATCGCCAGAATCGCATCCGCTACAATATGGTCACGACCGAAGGCTCGGAGAACAACGCCAAGCTCGACACGCGCGTCGCGATCGACGCGGGCCGTGCCTATCACAGCGCCTATTTCGAAATGCTCGGCGAGCAGGGCTATCCCGGGCTGCTGATGTGGCTGATCATCCATCTGGGCGGACTGTTCCGCATGGAAGTGCTGCGACGGCGCTATCGCGCCTCGGAAGGCGAATGGGCCTGGGTCGCCCCGCTGGCGACGGCGTTGCAGCACGGCCATATGATCTATCTGCTCGGCGCCGCCTTCATCGGCATCGCCTTCCAGCCGTTCATCTATCTGCTGATCGGCGCGCAGATCGGGCTGGACAGCTATTGTGGACGGCGGCGCGCCGAAATGGCCTGGCGCCCGATCCGCCGCAAGCATCGCCACGGACACACGGAACCGGCAACGGCATGAGCGCGAAACCGGAATTGCGCGCGCTGACATCGGTGCGCGGGATCGCCGCGCTGCTGGTGGTCTTCTATCACATCCGCATGTCGATCGCCGGGCTGCCGCAACCGCTGCTCGAGTTTTTCGCAAAGGGCTATCTGGCGGTCGATTTCTTCTTTCTGCTGTCGGGCTTCGTGATCTGGCTCAGCTATGCGCAGCGGCTGCGCGACGGCGGACTGGCGGCGATCCCGACATTCCTGAAACGGCGAGTCGCGCGCATCTGGCCGCTGCACCTGTTCGTGCTGGCGGGCGGCGTTGCGCTCGCGCTGCTGCTCGCCGCGACCGGGCGACACGACGCGAACGAATTTCCCTTCGCGCAACTGCCGCTGCACATCTTCCTGCTCCAGAACTGGGGCTTCACCCAAGGCCTCTCCTGGAATGATCCGGCCTGGTCGATTTCGGCGGAACTGGGTGCCTATCTCCTCTTCCCGCTGCTCGCCGTCGCCATCGACTGGCGGCGCATTCCCGGCTGGGCGATAATCGCGGCTATCGTCGCGCTGGCACTGCTGCTCGCATCGGTGATGGCGATGGGCGGCGCGCAGACGCTGGGCGAGGATATTGCGCGGTTCGGCCTGCTGCGCTGCCTTATCGAATTCGCGGCGGGCAATGCGCTGTGCGCGCTGTGGCTGCGCTGGCGCGAACGACCGATGGTCCCGGCCGTCGCCGCTTCCCTGCTTGCCCTGCTATGTTTCGCCGCCTGGGCCGCGGGGATGCCGGAAACGCTGGCGGTGCCGCTCGCTTTCGCGGCATCGTTGCTCGCGCTTGCGCTCACATCGGGGCGGCGCGGCAATCCGCTTGAAGGGCGGACCCTGCACTGGCTAGGCGAGATCAGCTATGCCGTCTATCTCGGCCATTATCTGCTCTGGACCGCCTTCAAGCTGGCTTTTGTAAGCGACGTCGGCGCCGTGCCGCCGGCATTGATCGCGCTCTATATGGCAATGGTGATCGTCAGCGCCGCCATGCTTTACCATTGGATCGAGCGGCCGGCGCAACGCTGGATCAACGGGCTCGCCCCCGCCCGCCGGCGCGAACCGGTGGCCCGGGACGCGGCCCTGCCACGCTAGCTTATTCGGCCGCTTCGACCGCCAGTTCCTGCAGCGCGCTCGCAAGCGCCTGATTGAAGGCGGGAATGTCGTCCGGGTTGCGGCTGGTGATAAGATTGCCGTCGACGACCACCTTTTCATCGACGACATCGGCGCCCGCATTCTTCAGATCGGTACGCACCGAAGGCCAGCTCGTCGCGCGCTTGCCGCGCACCATATCGGCTTCGACCAGCAGCCAGGGGCCGTGGCAGATCGCCGCGATCGTCTTTCCGTCGCGGGCGAATTCGCGGACGATCTCGACCGCGCGATCCTGCATGCGCAGGGTATCGGGATTGAGCACGCCGCCGGGCAGTACCAGCGCATCGAACCCGCTGGTATCGACGGCATCGATCGTCGTGTCGGGCGTGATCGTGTCTCCCTTTACATCATGCTTCATCCCCTGAATGGGATCAGTCTTGATCGACGCCAGCGTCACCTTCGCGCCGGCATCGAGCAGCGCCTTGCGCGGCTCGAAGAGTTCGGACTGTTCGAAACCGTCGGTCGCCACGAACAGGACGCAGGCATGCGACAAACTAGCCATGAGTGTAGCTCCTTGATTTGATTGCGGTTTGCACGAACAACCGATCAGGCGCCGCGCATGTTCCGGAACGAAGCGACGGATCGCGCATTGGGCACGACGCTACGAAGAGAGAAGCATGTCGCCCGCCCACCTTGTCTATGTCGATGACCGACAACCCGGAATATCGCGTCGCAAGGTCCGCCACGGCTGGGGATACTGGGATGCACGCGGGCGCCGGATCACCGCACGCGAGGAAATCGAGCGGCTGAACGGTGTCGGCATGCCGCCCGCCTATACCGATTGCTGGTTCTGCGCCGATCCGCACGGACATATTCAGGCTACCGGCAAGGATGCGCGCGGCCGCAAACAATATCGCTATCACTCCGAGTATCGCGCCGCGCGCGAGGAAGCCAAGTTCGACCGCTGCGTGGCGTTCGGGCAGGCGCTGCCCGATCTGCGGCGACAGGTTGCGAGCGACCTGCGCAAGCGCAGCCATTGCCGCAGCAAGGCCGTGGCCGCTGTCGTCCGGCTGCTCGACCTGGGGCGCCTGCGCGTCGGCAACGAGGATTATGCGCGCGAGAATCGCAGCTATGGCGCGACAACGCTGCGCAAGCACCATGCCGAAGTGACCGGAAAGCGGCTGCAACTCGAATTCCGGGCAAAGTCGGGCAAATTGCGTACGGTGAGCATCACCGACGCCACATTGACTCGCTTTGCCAAGCGCTGTCAGGACCTGCCGGGACAGCATCTGTTCGGCTGGCTGGACGATGCCGGCGCGGCGCACCCGGTGACCTCCACCGACGTCAACGCCTATATCCATGACGCAATGGGCGCGGATTTCACGGCCAAGCATTTCCGTACCTGGGGCGCCAGCGTGATCGCATATCGCGCCCTGTACGATGCCGCCGAACCGATCACGCTGAAAGCGATGCTGGAGCCGGTGACTCAGGCACTGGGCAACACGCCGGCCATCGCGCGCAAATCCTATGTCCATCCCGATCTGATCGCACTTGCCAAGGACAAGGACGGTCAGACCGACTTTTTCGATGATTTGCGTCTGCCCCGAACCACTCGCTATCTCGACCGGTACGAACGCGGCCTGATCGCGTTCCTCGACCCGGTCGATGCCGCCCCATCCCTCCCCCAAGCAGCCTGAAGAAGGAAGCATGAGCAACAATCAGGCGGCGCAAGCCGCATCCACCGAAGCGTCCGCCGTAACCATGCAGGAATTCGTCGAAACCAGCATGGCATGGGTGCAGAGCCACTGGCTGGAATTGCTGATCGCACTGGGCGCCGGTGTCGCGATCGCGGCGCTGCTATATGCGTTGCGCGGCTGGGGCGCGAAGCTGTGCAAGGAACCTGCCGGAATAACCGGATGGCGCTCGATCCTCGGCAAGGCAGTCGCCAAGACGGGCAGTTTCTTCATCATCATGACCGCCGCGAAGCTGGTGATCGGCTATGCCGCCGCGCCGCCGCTGGTCGAACAGACCGTCGATTTCCTGTTCACGATCGCCGCAGTGTTCCAGGGCGCCTTGTGGGCGCGCGAAGTGATCCTCGGCTTCATCGAAATGCGTACCTCGAGCGATGAATATCACGGCGAGACGCTGGCGACGGCGATCGGCATCATCCGCGTGCTGGTGAGCTTCACGGTCTTCGCCATCGCGCTGGTGGTGGTGCTTTCGAATCTCGGCGTGGACGTTACCGGGCTGGTCGCCGGTCTCGGCGTGGGCGGCATCGCCATCGGTCTCGCCGCGCAGGGAATCTTCGCCGACCTTTTCGCGGCGCTTTCGATCATCTTCGACAAGCCGTTCCGGCGCGGCGACAGCATTGCCTATGACAACACCTTCGGGTCGATCGAAGCGATCGGGCTGAAATCGACGCGCGTTCGCGCCTTTACCGGCGAGGAGCTGATCATTTCCAACCGCAACCTGCTCGACAAGGAAATCACCAACAACACCCAGCGCAAGCATCGCCGTGCCAAGCTGGCTATCGGCGTGATCTATCAGACCTCGCCCGAGGTCTGCGCGCGCATTCCGGGCATGCTCAAGGATATCGTCGAGGCACATGACCGGATTTTCGTGCGTTGCGGCTTTGTTGGGTTCGGGGCGTCGAGCCTCGATTTCGAGCTGGAGTTCGACAGCGACGGCGCCGACTTCGTCGCCTTCTATGAAGGGCGTACCGCCATCGGCATCGCGATCCTGGACAAGTTCAACAAGGAAGGCATCGAAATCGCCTATCCGACCCAGACGACCTTCACCGCCGATCCCGACGGCCGGATGATCCTGCCCTATCCCAAGGTGCAGCCGGTGGTCGGCGTGGAAGGCACGCACATGACGCGGGACGAGGGACAGCAGAAGGACGGGTAAACGGCATCGGGTGCGGCGATTTGCGCCGCCCCGCCGCCCTGTGGCACATTTCGTGTCATGGCGGTTTGACACAAATTGTGCCCGGTGCCACCGGGCGGCGATGGTGATGCGTAAATTCCTGCTCGAAGACCCGGCCCGGCCGGCGAAGACATCGGACAACAAGGCGACGCGCGAGCGGATCGTCGATGCGTTGATGGCGCTGACCGCCGAAGGCGCCGTGATCAATCATGATCTCGTCGCGGAACGGGCCGGTGTGTCGCGCCGGACCGCCTATCGCTATTTCCCCGATCAGGAAGCGCTGCGCAGCGCCGTGCTGCAGCGAATGAACAATGTTTCGGCAAGCCCGCGCTCGCTCGACGCGCTGCTCGACGGGCTGGAATCGCGCTTTGGCGACTATGACGCGCATGCCGATGCGATGATGGTGCTGACGACGACTGCCGAAGGCCGCACGACGCGCAACATGGCCAAGCCCGAGCGCGTGACTGCGTATCGCGCGATGCTGGGCGATGCCACCGCCTATCTGCCCGAACCGGACCGGCGCTGGGCGATCGCCGCGATCCAGCTGATGGGCAGCGACTTCGCCTGGCGCGAGATGCGCGACCAGTGGGACATGGACGGCGAGGAAAGCGCCGCAGCGGTGCGCTGGGCGATCGAGACGCTGCTCGCCGATCTGGAGCGGCGCGGCAACAAGCCGTTGTCCGAAGGACCGGTAGCGGCGTCTGAAGCAGCCTGAAAAGGCAAAGGCCCGCCGCTTCTTCAAAGAAGCGACGGGCCTTGGAAAATGGTGGGCGTGGCAAGGATTGAACTTGCGACCCCTGCGATGTCAACACAGTGCTCTACCACTGAGCTACACGCCCCCGAGAGCCGCGCGCTTTAGCGAGTGGATTCGCAGCACGCAAGCGAAAGCGTATGGAATTTTCAATTCCGGCTGGGAACGCTCTCCACCTCGAACATGCGATCGACTTCCAGCACCAGGTCGCGCAAGTGGAACGGCTTGGAAAGCACGCGCGCCTGCGGCACCTGCTTGCCCGCCTTCAGCGTCACCGCCGCGAAGCCGGTGATGAACATCACGCGCATGTCGGGCGCGATATCGGCGGCGCGCTGCGCCAGCTCGATCCCGTCCATTTCGGGCATGACGATATCGGTCAGGAGCAAGTCGAACTGCTCGTTTTCCAGCAAGGGAAGCGCCGCCGTCCCGCGGTCGACCGCGGAAACGCCATAGCCCGAACGTTCCAGCGCACGCGTGAGATATTCACGCATCACCTGATCGTCCTCAGCCAGCAAAATCTTGATCATCGTCACTCCCGGCCCCGCAAAGCGCATTGCAATATGCGAAAACCACTTAACATTTTCCAGCACCGAACGGCAGCGACTTGTCGGCCCGCTGTCCCGCTTCTAAGCATTTTAGCGTGAATGACGCTGCGACATTCGAACGCCACGGGCCGATTGCGCCGATCAGCCCCATCGTGCTGTCCGTTCCCCATGCCGGGCGCGATTATCCGCTGGCGCTGCGCGCGGCATTGCGCGTTCCGGTCGAATCGCTGCGCGCGCTGGAGGATCGGCATGTCGATGCAGTCGCCCGCGGGGCGCATGGGCAGGAAACGCTGCTGATCGCACGCCGGGCGCGCGCCTGGATCGACCTCAATCGCGCCGAGGACGAGCGTGACCCGCAACTCGACGACGGCGCACGAAGCAGCGGCCGGCCGCTGTCGGCCAAGCTGCGCAGCGGCCTGGGGCTGGTGCCGCGCCGCGCGGCGAACGCCGACATCTGGCGCCGACGCCTGTCGGACGCCGAAGTGCGCGCACGGATCGCGGGCGATCACCGCCCCTATCACGCCGCACTGCACGATGCGCTGGCAGCCGCCCATGCCCGTTTTGGCGTGGCGGTACTGATCGATGTGCATTCGATGCCGCCGATCGGCGCGATCGACGAAGCGCCGCGTATCGTCTTCGGCGACCGGTACGGTAAATCGGCGGCACCGCACCTGATCGCGCGGCTGCAAGGCGTCACGCATGCGCACGGCACGACCAGCGCAGTCAATACTCCCTATCCCGGCGGCCATATCCTGCAGCGGCACGGCGACCCGCGCCGCGGCATCCATGCCGTGCAGATCGAAATCGACCGGACCTTGTATCTCGACGGCCAGCTCGACCAGCCCGGACCGGGCGCGGATCGCACCGTCGCCCTGTTGCGCGACATGATCGCCGCGATCAGCGACGCCGTCGCGCCGCACGCCATCGCCGCGGAATGATCCCGATCGGCCACCGCCCATAAAAAACCACCCCGCGCTTATCGCGCGAGGTGGCCAAGGTTCAGGGAGGAGACACGCCCGAAGGCGTGCCGCACGAACCCGCGAAAGGGGGAACACGTGTCCGTGCCTAATCAATATAGGTCAGTGCACAGACCGCTTCAAGACTTGGTCAAGCGATCACAAATATTTGTTTTCCAAGATGAATATTTGTTCATCTTGGATCAGCGCGCCATTCGCGACAGGACGCGATCCCGCAGGATGAACTGGTGGCGCAGCGCCGCCGCGATGTGCAGGACGACCAGCGCCAGCATCGCGAAACCCAGTATCTCGTGCGCCTCATGGCCGAATCCGGCCAGCGCCTCGTTGATCGGCAGCACCGGGAAATCGAACAGGCCGAACCAGCCGACGGGCCGCGGCCGTTCCGGGTTGGACGACATCATCCAGCCGGTAAGCGGCAGCAACAGGATCAGGCCATAAAGCGCCAGATGCGTCGCATGCGCGCTCGCCTTCTCCCAACCCGGCATCTGCGCGGGCAGCGCAGGCGCCCGATGCCCGAGCCGCCACACGACCCTGGCGATGCTGAGCAGCAGCACCGTCATGCCGATCGATTTATGCAGCGGGATCACCTGCCGCGCATCGAACAGCGATTCGTGGAACAGGCCCAGAACCAGATTGATGATCACCAGCGCGGCGACCAGCCAATGCAATGCAATCGCCACGCGGTCATAGCGGTCTGCATCGGTGGTCGCCATCGCCTGTGTCTCCGGTTGGTTGGGTTCAGCCTGCCGGCTGCTGCATCGTCGGCTGCGGCGCCTTTCCGATGGCGACCTGCCGCGCGAAAATGTCACGCATCAGCGACAGCGAGAAGAGGTGCGCGTGGATGAGCGGCAGCATGCCGTTCTGCGCGATCTTGCGCAGCTGATCGCCGCGAAGGTCCTTCAGCTTGTTCTCGTCGACCATCTGGAAGCCGCGATAGGTGAAGGGCTGCGCCGCACCTTCGGGCTGGATCGAGACTTCGCCGTCCATCAGGACACCGAGTTCCTTCAGCTCACGCATGAACTGGCCCGAACGCTGACCGGCCTGTTCGAACTGCTCGTTGAACGTCAGGACCGACTTGGTGGTCTCGGTCGGCTGGCCGTCCTCGAACAGCTTTTCGCCGTCCTCGAAGGCGCCGATGGTTTCGCTGCTCGGATCGAAGCACAGCGACAGCTCCTCGCTGTCGGGACGCAGCCGCGCGAGCATGAAGGGATAGCGGCGGACATAGGCCGGCATGTAGAGATGCGGCTCGCGCACCTTGCCTTCATCGTCGACGAAGACGTTGACGCCTTCATTGAGGCCCATCAGCGCCAGCGGCACCGGATTGTCGCCCGCCGAAAAGACGATCGGCATGTGACGCTGCGCCAGCGGAAATTCCTCCACCGTCAGCGGCACGGCATGCTGGCCGACCAGGAACGGCGCGCGATCGGTGCGGCGTGCCCGGAAATCGGCGTGCTCCTGGCTCGAAAGCGGCACGAGGTCGTTGTAGAAAAGCGGAAGCGACTGCTGGGTCGGCGCGGTGGCCATCATGATCTCCTGAAACGCGTTTGGCCGCTGTCTATGGCGCCCCGCGCGCGGGCGCAAGCGCCACCAGCTTCCCCGGATTGAAGATTCCGCCCGGATCCATCGCCTGCTTGATCGCACGCAGCGCCGCCATCCGCGCCGGCGGGCTCAATCGCTCCAGCTCGGCGCGCTTCATCTGTCCGATCCCGTGCTCGGCCGAGATCGATCCCCCTGCCGCGACCACCAGATCATGGACGAAGCGGGAGATTTCGGGCGCATCCCCGGCATACCAGGCGTCGCGATCGACACCCGCGGGCGCACGAACATGGAAGTGAACGTTACCATCGCCGAGATGCCCGAACGCCGTGGCATGGGTTCCGGGATAGCGCTGCTCGGCCGCCGCCGCCGCCTCGATCATGAAACGCGGCATGTCCGGGACCGGGACGGAAATGTCGTGCTGGACCGCCGGGCCGCTCGCGCGCTCCGCTTCGGACAGCGAATCGCGCAGGTGCCAGAAGGCTTCCGCCTGCGCCTCGCTGGCGGCGATGACCGCGTCCTGCGCCACCCCCGCCTCGAGCGCCTCGAACAAGAGGCGTTCGAGCAGTTTGCTCGGCGGCTCGTCCGAAACGCCAGCCGCGACGCTTTCGATGAGCACATGCCAGTCATGCCGCCCCTCAAGCGGCGACCGCGTGCCGGGCACATGCCCCAGCACGGCGTCCAGCGAATCGCCGGGGATGATCTCGAAACTCTCGATCGTCGTCGTGCGCTCCTCCATCCGGCGCAGCAGATCGAGCGCCGCTTGCGGGCTTTCGAGGCCCACCCAGGCCACAGCCCTCGCGGCGATCGCCGGCACCAGCTTGAGGCTCGCCGCAGTAACGACGCCCAGCGTCCCTTCCGCGCCGATCATCAACTGGTTCAGATCATAGCCGCGATTGTCCTTCTTGAGCGCGGCGAGCCCGTCATGCACCGACCCGTCGGGCAGCACCGCCTCCACCCCCGCGACCAGCGCGCGCATCGTGCCGAAGCGCAGCACCTGCGTACCGCCCGCATTGGTGGAAACCAGCCCGCCGATCGTCGCACTGCCCCGCGCGCCCAGCGTCAGCGGAAACCGCCGCCCCTTCTCCAGCGCGGCGGCGTGGAGATCGGCGAGGATCACGCCCGCTTCGGCGACGGCGAGCATATCGGGCGCGGACAGCGACCGGATCCGGTTCATGCGCCGAAGCGAGAGGATCAGCGCCGATCCGTCCGCCGGCGGCGTCGCTCCGCCGACCATCGAGGTATTGCCGCCCTGCGGCACCAGCGCCACGCCCGCATCGGCGGCGAGCGCGACGATCGCAGCGACTTCCTCGGTTGCGGCCGGTGACAGGATTGCGGGCGCGGCGCCGTGATAGCGGCCGCGCCAGTCGCTGTTCCACGGCGCAACATCGTCGGGATCGGTGGTCACCGCCTTGTCGCCAAAGCGCGCGCGGACGGTTTCTATCAGTCGGGTCTGGTCAGGAGTCATGGGCGAAACCAATATCAGCGTGCGCACGCGACGTCTCCCTTTTCGCCTGCAGGCACGCGGTGCGACGCCCCCGCAACGAGCGGCTCGCATCCGCGGCATTTCGTGGCAGCATGTGGCATGGCACGGATATGGGAAGCGACCGGCCAGGTGATCCGGGCATTGTTCAGCGCGATTTTCACGCTGGTGCTGGGCTTGCTGATGCTCGCCGGCTCGGTTCGCATTGCCGACGCGTTCGCGCTGCCGCTTTACGTCTATGCGCTGGGCGTGATCGCCTTTCTCGCGTTGACGACCGCCTATCTTGTCGGTGCCATCCTGCTGCTGCGCCCGCGGTATCTCGCCCATTTCCTCTACATGGTCTTGCTGATGCCCGCTGTCTTCATCGCAAACCGGTTTGCAGGGCAGCTTGTGGAGTTGTGGCAAGTGCCGCGATCGATCCCGGCGATCTCGCTGCTGCTTCATGTGAACGGGCTGATCGAAACGGCGCTGGCACGCGTGACACGGGCGGCAGGCGTTCCGCCGCCCGCACTGCCGGAGACGCCCTTTGGGCAGGGTGATTTCCTTCCCTGGTCATCACATTCGATGGCGCTGATCGCGGCAAGCATCGCCGGCTGCGCGCTTTGCGCCCTGATCTGGGGGAAACATGGCGCAAAAACTTGACATTCGCGCCTGAATCCGCAAGCGCGTGTCGCGCTAGCACCGGCGCTCTTTCGCGCCCGATTTTCCGGACATTTGCATGAACTTTGCCGATCTCGGCCTTTCCGATGAACTCCTACGCGCCGTAAACGAGTCAGGCTATACCGAGCCGACTCCGATTCAGGCGAGCGCGATCCCCAGTGTGCTGATGATGCGCGACCTGATCGGTGTCGCGCAGACCGGCACGGGCAAGACCGCCAGCTTCGTGCTGCCGATGATCGACATCCTGGCACAGGGGCGCAGCCGCGCGCGGATGCCGCGCAGCCTGATCCTTGCCCCGACCCGCGAACTCGCCGCGCAGGTGGCGGAGAATTTCGAGAAATACGGCAAATATCACAAGCTGAGCCTTGCCCTGCTGATCGGCGGCGTTTCGATGGGCGATCAGGTCAAGGCGCTCGAAAAGGGTGTCGACGTGCTGATCGCAACGCCGGGCCGCCTGCTCGACCTGTTCGGGCGCGGCAACATCCTGCTCACCGGCTGCGAATTGCTGGTGATCGACGAGGCGGACCGGATGCTCGACATGGGGTTCATCCCCGATATCGAGGAAATCTGCACCAAGCTGCCCAAGACGCGGCAGACTTTGCTCTTTTCGGCCACTATGCCCGCGCCGATCAAGAAGCTGGCCGACAAGTTCCTCTCCAATCCCAAGACGATCGAAGTCGCCCGCCCCGCGACGACGAACATGAACATCACGCAGAAGCTGGTTCCGGTCTCCTCCGCGGGCCACGCCAAGCGCAAGGCGCTGCGCGCGATGCTCGACAGCGAGGACATCCACACCGCCATCATCTTCTGCAACCGCAAGACGACGGTGCGCGAGCTCAACAAGAGCCTGAAACGCTACGGCTATCGCTCGGGCGAGATTCACGGCGACATGGATCAGCCGGCGCGGCTCGCCGAGCTCGACCTGTTCAAGAAGGGCGAAGTCAACATCCTCGTCGCGTCGGACGTCGCGGCGCGCGGGCTCGACATCAAGGGCGTCAGCCACGTCTTCAATTTCGACGCGCCCTGGCATCCCGACGATTATGTCCACCGCATCGGCCGCACCGGCCGCGCGGGAGCGAGCGGCGTCGCCTATACCTTCGTGACGTCGGACGATGTCGAGAATATCGAGAATATCGAGAAGCTGACCGGCCAGAAGATCGAGCGGATGGGTGAAACGCCGGGCAGCGGTGACGCCGCGACCGACGCGGCCGAGGAAAAGCCCGCCCGCAAACGTGCGCCGGCCAAGAGCCGGAGCGGCACCGGCCGCCGGTCCGGCGCCAAGGACAAGGCGAGCGAAAGCGAAACGCCGCCTGCCGAGGAAGCGGCACCCGAACCGGCCGAGACCGCCGAAGCGGCACCCAAGCCCAAGCGGACGCGCGGGGGCAGCAAGGCATCGGCGCGCAAGAAGCCCGCCGAAGAACCGGCTTCCAGCGCCGCCGACGGCGAGGAAGCGGGCTGGAACGGCCCGGTGCCGGACTTCCTCAACTACGGCTTTGGCGGCTGATCCGCGACGCGGACGGCATCGAACGGCTGCAGGCAGCGCGATGGACGACGGACTGATCGAATACGAAACGCCGCAGCCGGTAGAGAGCCCCTGCGTCAATATCTGCCGCATCGATCGCAAGACCGGCTGGTGCGAAGGCTGCGCCCGGACGAGCGACGAAATCGCGCGCTGGGGCGGCACGAGCGACGCCGATCGGCGTGCGATCCTCGACGCGCTGCCGGGACGGCGCGAGCGACAGGGCGACTGAATCGCTGACCCAAAGGCAGGCGCTATCCTTTATCGCGCCATTTTCCGTCATCCCTGCGCAGGCAGGGATCCATGTCTCTCTCCGCATGGGGCACCGCTCGCGGCAAGAGAGACGGGCCCCTGCCTTCGCAGGGGCGACGAAAGAGAGGATCGCTGTAGAATTCGCTTCCGCTCACCCCGACGAGCTCTTGCTGCCCCGCGCCGAGAGGTAATCGGTGAGCGCCGAAAGCACCGCCGTCACAACGAAGGCGAAGTGGATGATCGTCGCCCACATCAGATCGTGGCCGTCGACCGGCTTCTGGCCGATGCCCATGAACAGCTTGAGCAGCTGAATCCCCGAAATCGCGACGATCGAGGCATAGAGTTTGAGCTTCAGCCCCGAGAAGGTCGTCGTCCCCATCCAGCCGGGGCGATCCTCATGCCCCTCGGTGTCGATCTTCGACACGAAGCTCTCATATCCCGCGAGGATCACCACCAGGATCAGGTTCGCCGCCAGCGCGAGATCGAGCAGAGTCAGCACCTTGAGGATCGCGACTTCGACGGTCATCGTCAGCGCCTCGGGCACCGCGCCGAGGAAGGTGCGGACGAAGACGACCAGCAATAGCAGCAACGCCGCGATCAGCCCGACATAGAAAGGCGCCAAAATCCAGCGCGACGCGAACAGCGCCGTTTCGAACCAGTGCTCAAGCTTCTTCCACATGCACGCTTCCCCCTTGCCGCATTGTTTCCTCAAGCGCGGACAAGGCGCAAGCGAAAGCGCGCTCAGGCGGCGGGGGCTTGCTGCGGCATCAGCGCGTCGTCCTTTTCGTTGCCGCGCCTGTACGCGTCGCGCTCGGCGAGGCGTCCGGCATAGTCCTGGAACGCCGCGCGGTCGGGCATCCAGCCGAACTGCATCCCCCACATCACCTGCGATCCGACATAGACATCGGCCGCAGTGAAACGGTCCCCGGCGATATAGGGGTGCGCCGCGACTGCCTTTTCGAACGTGGCGATCGCCCGGTCGTAATCGCCATAGCCGAACGACCGCCCCTGTTCGGCACTCGGCTCGAACTTGGCGTTGTGGTTGGTGACTGCCTGTTCGAGCGGCCCGGCGGCAAAGAACAGCCAGCGATAATAGTCCGCGCGCTCCTCCTCGGTCGGCGCCAGCCCGGCATCGGGGAAGGCATCGGCGAGATAGGCGCAGATCGCGGCGCATTCGGTGACCACCCGCCCCTTGTGGACGATCGCGGGCACTTTCCCCATCGGATTGATCGTCAGATATTCGGCGCCCTTCATGCTGTCGGCATAACCGAGCACGCGCGTCTCGTAATCGGCGCCGGTCTCCTCCAGCATCCAGCGGATGATCCGCCCGCGCGACATCGGGTTTGTGTAGAAAACCAGTTCGTCCGTCATCCGAAACCTCCCTGCCCGCGACTCATGCAGCAACGGAACAAATAAAGAACGCAATTCCGGGGGCGGTCAAGATACCTTCCCCGGAAACCGCAGAAATACGTGCAAAGTTCGCACCGGGTCGCAATGCAACATGCGTGCGCGCGCTCACGCGCTCACGCGCGCGCGTACGCGCGAGTCAGGCCCCGCCCTGCGGCGTGATATCGCCAACGAAAAGCCCCTCTGCCGCATGGGCAAAGGGGCTATCGAATTGCTTGCCTGTAGGACAGCGCTTTCTCGCGCCGCCCGGAAGGTCAGCGCTTGAACGGATCCTCGAACGCCGGCTTGGGCGCTTCGCCTTCGCCCGCTTCGGCGGCGGCCGCCGCTTCGGCGTCGCGCGCGGCCTGTTCACGCTGCATCCGCAGTTCCTCGATCAGCGCTTCGCGATCGCCTTCGAGGCGGCTGTCGGTCGGCGCTTCGATGCCCGCCTGCTTGGCGGCCTTGGCGACGATCGCGTCGAGTTCGCGCTGCGAGCACAGGCCGAGCGTCACCGGATCCTTCGGAACGATGTTCGCGATGTTCCAGTGCGTGCGGTCGCGGATCGCGGCGATCGTCGTGCGCGTGGTGCCGATCAGCTTGCCGATCGCACCGTCGGAGATTTCCGGGTGGTTGCGCAGGATCCAGGCGATGCCGTCGGGCTTGTCCTGCCGCTTCGACACCGGCGTGTAGCGCGGCCCCTTGGTACGGCGGACCTGATCGGGCCCCTTCGACATCTTGAGGCGATAATCGGGGTTTTCCTGACCCTTCTCGATCTCCTCCATCGTCAGTTCATGCGCACGAACCGGATCACGACCGGTCAGCTTGGTCGCGGCCATATCGTCGGCGATCGCCTGCACTTCCAATATGTGCAGACCGCAGAAATCCGCGATCTGATCGAAGGAAAGCGCGGTGTTGTCGACCAGCCAGGAAGCGGTCGCGTGCGGCATCAGCGGCTGGGCTTGGGCCACGGGACATTCTCCAGAAACAATAAGGGCCGCCCTACCCGGGCGGCCGTAAACATGGCTGACTTAGTGCGAGCCGCGCGCGGGGGCAAGGTTTCAGTTGCGCGACAGCGCGATGAATCGGGCGCCGAACGGGCGTGACGGATCAGGCCGCGATCCGCACGTCGCCGATATAGACGAGCGCGCTGAGAAACTGGCGCGCGCTCGATGCCCAGGTGAAGGTGCTGCCATAGGCCGCGCATGCAGCCCGATCGCAGGTCAGCGCGCGACCGATGGAATCGGTAAGGTCTTCACCCATCGCGCCGACGCGATCGTCGAGGATGTCGACCGGCCCGGTCACCGGATAGGCGGCGACGGGCACGCCGCAGGCCAGCGCCTCGATCATCACCAGCCCGAATGTGTCGGTCCTGCTGGGGAAGACGAACACATCGGCGGCGTTATAGGCGCTCGCCAGCTCGGCCCCGAACATCGCGCCGAGGAAGCGCGCCTCGGGATATTTCGCCTCGAGCGCCGTCCGTGCCGGGCCGTCGCCGACCACCACCTTGGTCCCGGGGTACGAGGATTTGAGGAACGCCTCGAGATTCTTCTCCACCGCGACGCGGCCGACATAGAGCTGTATCGGCCCTTCCAGCCCGCGCATTTTCGGATGCGGGACGATGCCCGGACGGAAATTGTCGAGATCGACGCCGCGACCCCAGTGGCGAACCTGCGGCAATCCGTGATCGACCAGCGACTGCCGAATCGACGGCGTCGACGCCAGGATCGCCGCCGACGGCCCGTGGAACCAGCGGATATAGCGCCAGATCCACTCCGCCGGCACGCCCGAGCGCGCCGATACATAATCGGGAAACTGCGTGTGATAGGCAGTGGTGAACGGCAATTGCCGGCGCAGGCACCAGCGCCGCGCGGCGACGCAGAGCGGGCCTTCCGTCGCCAGGTGAATCGCCTCGGGTTCGAATTCGCGCAGCAGCGCGCCGACCTGCGCCACCCGTGCCAGCGCCAGCCGGATTTCGGGATAGGTCGGGCACGGCACCGAATAGAAACGGTCGGGCGAGATCACCATGACCTCATGCCCCATCTTTTCCAGTTCGCGCTGAACGGACTGGAGCGTGCGCACGACGCCGTTTACCTGCGGCTCCCAGGCGTCGGTGACGATTGCGATGCGCACGCTCTGCTCCTCGCTCACGCGGCCGCCAGTGCCGCGACTCCTGACGCGCTGCGCGCTGCCATCTCGTCGGCCCAATGAAGAATCTCCATCGTGCCGTCGTAATGCTCGACCAGCGCAGTGCAACCCTCGACCCAATCGCCGTCGTTATAATAGGCGACGCCATCAATCTCGCGCATCTCGGCGGTGTGGATGTGCCCGGCGACGACGCCGTCCACGCCGCGCGCGCCCGCTTCGCGCGCCACGATTTCCTCGAACCGGCCGATGAACTCGACGGCGTTCTTGACCTTCGCCTTGGCGTATTTGCTGAGCGACCAATAGGGCAGGCCGAAGACGCGCTGGAAGCCCGCCACCCAGCGATTGAGCGCCATCATCGCGGTGTAGGCGGCGTCACCCAGATGCGCGAGCCAGCGGTGCGACAGCGTGATCGCGTCGAATTCGTCGCCGTGCAGCACCAAGAGGCGACGGCCGTCGGCGGTTTCGTGGATCGCCTGACGCCGGATTTCGACACCGCCGAAATTGAGCCCGGTGAACTGGCGGAAAATCTCGTCGTGGTTGCCCGGGATATACACCATCCGCGTGCCGCGCTTGGCGCGCTTGAGCACGCGCCAGAGGATGTCGTTATGCGTGCTGGGCCAGTAGAATTTCTTCTTCATCTGCCAGCCGTCGATGATGTCGCCGACCAGATACATGGTGTCGCTGTCGACATGGTCGAGAAAGTCGATCAGCATCGCCGCGTTGCAGCCGCGCGTGCCGAGATGGACGTCGGAAATCCAGACGGTCCGGTATTTGCGCCGCTCGGTCACTGCCTTTTCGGGCGTGGACGGACGCGAAACGGCAAATTCGGAAAGCGCGGCAAGATCGCGAGAACGAAGCTTGGTGACGGAAGCCATATGCCCCTGGGCCCTCGTGCAATTCTTCGAATGCCGACGGCCTATGCAGGGGAATTGTTACATTTCGAATCGTCGCGACGTCATCCTATCGTCACATCACGGCGATTATTTCGAAGCGCGCACCAGCCGCCAGCGCGGCCCGCTGCGCACCATCCGCCGCCCGCAACCGATGCAGCGGCTGTACATCACCCCGTCCTTGACGGTGACTCCGCGATCTCTCTTGTGTCGCCCGATCAGACATCGGGTCAATTGCATGAGCTTCATGGCCGATCTCCCGCTCGGCCTTTCCGCACCGCTCCCCTGAGCGGAATGTATCAAAACAGTCGAACTACCTCAAATCGGCCAGGTGATCGCACCGGCTCGCCCGATTGCACTTCGAACCGGCGCGCGCGACGCGCTCACGCCATCGTCAGAACGATCTTCCCGATATGCTCGCTGCTTTCCATCCGCCGGTGCGCCTCGGCGGCCCGGTCGAGCGGAAATGTGCGATCGAGGACCGGCTTCAACTGGCCGGCCTCCACGTGGGGCCACACCGTGCGCGCCAGTTCGTCGGCGACGAGCGACTTGAACGCGGTATCGCGACCACGCAGCGTCGATCCGGTCAGCGTCAGGCGGCGGCGCATGATTTCGAAGATCGGAATTTCCGCCTTCGCCCCGCCCATGATCGCGATTGAGACATGGCGGCCGTCCTCGGCCATGCATTTGATGTTGCGCGCGACATAATCGCCACCGATCATGTCGAGCACGGCGTCGACTCCCGCCCCGCCGGTGATTTCCTTCACCCGTTCGACGAAGTCCTCGGTCTTATAGTTGACTGCATGATCGGCGCCGTGCGCTTTCGCGGCGGCGCATTTTTCGTCCGATCCGGCAGTGACGATGATGGTCACTCCGAACAGGTTGCACAGCGAAATCGCCATCGTGCCAATGCCGCTGGTGCCACCATGAACCAGGACGGTGTCACCTTCCTGGGCATAGGCGCGCTCGAACAGATTGGTCCACACGGTGAACAGCGTTTCCGGCATCCCCGCAGCCTCGGCCATCGTCAGCGATTCGGGCACCGGCAGGCACTGGCCCTCGGGCGCCACGGCATATTCGGCGTAACCGCCGCCCGCGATCAGTGCACAGACCGGCTGACCGAGAATTTCCTGCGGCACGCCTTCGCCAAGCGCGACCACTTCCCCGGCGACTTCGAGCCCCGGAATGCTCGGCGCGCCCGGCGGCGGCGGATACATTCCCCTGCGCTGCATGACATCGGGCCGATTGACGCCCGCGGCGGCGACGCGGATCAGCACCTCGCCCGCCCCCGGCTGCGGCACCGGTCGTTCGACCGGCACAAGCAGATCGGGCCCGCCGGCCTCGGCGGGATCGATCGCATGCATTGTCGCTGGCACCGGCATCGCCCGCTACGCCCCCCGGCTCTAGATGGCTGAACGGGCCCGGAGATTTCCGGGTCCGGTTTTGAACGGGGCCTTATTGACTTCATGCGCCGGACGGTCAACGCTAGAGACATGGACGCCGACGAGAATCTCCCGCGTCGCAAGGACGATCCGGTGGGTCAGCTGGCCCGCCAGGATCTCGATCCGCTTTCGGTCGAGGAACTGGAAGCGCGGATCGCCGCGCTGGAAACCGAAATCGTCCGAACGCGCGAGAAAATAAAACGCGCCGTTAACCATCGCGCAAGCGCGGACGCTCTATTTAAGAAATGAGCACAGTCGCACCGGAGCCGGGCACTATGCCGAAAACCTCCGGGGCGGAGCCGCTGCGCTTGATGCGAAGGCTCGCCATCCCGACATTGGGAGAAAGGAGCCGGTGTGTCACTACCGGCTCGACTGGAGTAACTAACTGATGCCAAGCTTTGCTTCCGCACTCGAATCCACGCTGCACAAGGCGCTCGAAGCCGCTTCGTCGCGTCGTCACGAATATGCGACGCTGGAGCACCTGCTTCTCGCACTGATCGATGACGAACACGCATCGAAAGTGATGAGCGCATGCGGCGTCGATCTCGGCGAGCTGAAGACCACGGTCGCCCATTATCTCGACACCGAGCTCGAGGCGCTCAAGGTCGACCAGTCGACCGACCCCTCCCCCACCAGCGGGTTTCAGCGCGTGGTTCAGCGCGCGATCCTGCACGTCCAGTCCTCGGGCCGCGACGAAGTGACGGGCGCCAACGTGCTCGTCGCATTGTTCAGCGAGCGCGAAAGCTATGCCGTCTATTTCCTGCAACAGCAGGATATGAGCCGCCTCGACGCGGTCAGCTTTATCAGCCACGGCGTCGGCAAGGGCGGCCAGCCGGTCGAATCGAACACGCCCAAGGGCGCCGAGGAGCAGAAAGAGGCCAAGCAGGACAAGGGCGGCAAGGGCGAAAGCGCGCTCAAGCAGTTCACCGTCGACCTCAACGAAAAGGCCAAGAACGGCAAGGTCGATCCGCTGATCGGCCGCTCCGCCGAAGTCGATCGCACCGTCCAGATCCTGTGCCGCCGCAGCAAGAACAACCCGCTCTATGTAGGCGATCCGGGCGTGGGCAAGACCGCCATCGCCGAGGGACTGGCGCGCAAAATCGTCGAAGGCGACGTGCCCGATGTGCTCAAGGAAGCGGTGATCTATTCGCTCGACATGGGCGCGCTGCTCGCCGGCACGCGCTATCGCGGCGATTTCGAGGAGCGGCTGAAACAGGTCGTGTCGGAGCTGGAAAAGCTGCCGCACGCGATTCTGTTCATCGACGAGATTCACACCGTTATCGGCGCCGGCGCGACCAGCGGCGGGGCGATGGACGCGTCGAACCTTCTCAAGCCCGCACTGTCGGGCGGTACGATCCGCTGCATCGGATCGACCACCTACAAGGAATTCCGCAACCATTTCGAGAAGGACCGGGCGCTGCTCCGGCGTTTCCAGAAGATCGACGTCAACGAGCCGTCGGTCGAGGATACGATCAAGATCCTGACCGGGCTGCGCACGGCGTTCCAGGAGCATCACGACGTCCGCTACACGCCCGACGCGATCAAGGCGGCGGTCGAATTGTCGTCGCGCTACATCAACGACCGCAAGCTGCCCGACAAGGCGATCGACGTGATCGACGAGGTTGGCGCGATGCAGATGCTGGTGCCGCCCAGCCGCCGGAAAAAGACGATCACGCCCAAGGAAGTCGAGGCCGTGATCGCGACGATGGCGCGCATCCCGCCGAAGAGCGTTTCGAACGACGACACCAAGGTGCTCGCCAGCCTCGAAACCGATCTCAAGCGCGTCGTGTTCGGCCAGGATCATGCGATCGAAGTGCTGTCATCGGCGATCAAGCTGTCCCGTGCGGGTCTGCGCGATCCCAACAAGCCGATCGGCAACTACCTCTTCTCCGGCCCGACCGGCGTCGGCAAGACCGAGGTGACGCGCCAGCTCGCCGAGATCCTGGGCATTCCGCTCCAGCGGTTCGACATGTCCGAATATATGGAACGCCATTCGGTCAGCCGGCTGATCGGCGCGCCTCCAGGCTATGTCGGCTATGATCAGGGCGGCCTGCTGACCGACGCGGTCGACCAGCAGCCGCATTGCGTGCTGCTGCTCGACGAAATCGAGAAGGCGCATCCCGATCTGTTCAACATCCTGTTGCAGGTGATGGACAACGGCAAGCTGACCGATCACCACGGCAAGACAGTGGATTTCCGCAACGTCATCCTGATCATGACGACCAATGCGGGCGCCAGCGACATGGCCAAGGAATCGATCGGCTTCGGCAACATCAGCCGCGAGGACGTGCAGGAAGACGCCGTGAAAAAGCTCTTCACGCCGGAGTTCCGCAACCGCCTCGATGCGATCGTACCGTTCGGATACCTGCCGACCGAAGTGGTCGAGCGCGTGGTCGAGAAGTTCATCCTGCAGCTCGAACTGCAGCTGGCCGACCGCAACGTCCATATCAGCCTCGACGACGAGGCGAAGGCGTGGATGACCGAGCGCGGCTATGACAAGCTCTATGGCGCGCGCCCGATGGGGCGCCTGATCCAGGAGAAGATCAAGCAGCCGCTCGCCGAGGAACTGCTGTTCGGCAAGCTTGTCCACGGCGGCGAAGTGAAGGTGCGGATGAAGGACGAGGCGCTTTCGTTCGAAATCACGCCCGCCCCGCCGAAAAAGCCGGGCGGCAAGAAGAAGAAGGCACCCGCCAAGGCGAAGTGAGCTTCTTCACACGACATGCGAACGGGCCGGGGGCAACTCCGGCCCGTTTTTTGGTCGCACCGTCGCTGGGCAGTTGCGCTCGGCCTCAGCGCCCGGCTTTCGGCATTGATGGTTAGGCAATCCTACCACCTGATCCTCCCCCGCCAGGGGGAGGTGGCGCCAACGGCGTCGGAGGGGGCGGGCGGCGGTGTCCTTCGAAGGATTTCCTGCCCTCCCCCTCCGTCACGCTGCGCGTGCCACCTCCCCCTGGCGGGGGAGGATTGGCAGCTATTTGTCCTGATGGGGGTCATGAATGCATCTTGTTCGCACGGGGCTGCTTGCCATTCTGCTGGCGCTGACAACCATCCGACCCTCTCTCGCTCAGGACCGCCCCGATCCACGCAACTTCGTCTTCCTGGGTGGCGATGCCGCCGCCGATCATGCCGCGCTGATCGCCCGGCCAGATATCGAAGGCGCGCAGATCGTCTATAGCTGGCGCCAGCTCGAACCGCGCGAAGGCGAATATGACTTTTCGGCCATCGAAGCCGATCTGGCGACGCTCGACGCGCTCGACGCCGTGCTGTTCGTGCAGCTTCAGGACCGGTTCTTTTCGGCCGCGGCGCGCCGTCTGCCCGACTATCTGCTTACCGAACCGCGCTATGGCGGCGGGCTGGCACGACAGTATGACAATCCCGGCGAAGGCGAACCGGTGGGGCATGGCTGGACGGCGATGCAATGGAACGATGCGCTGCGCGCGCGTTTCCAGGCGCTGATCGCGGCGCTGGGCGAGCGGTTCGACGGGCGGCTATACGGCATAAACCTGCCCGAAACTGCGTTCGACCGCGTCGAGGGAAGCGACCCGCAGGGCTTTACCTGCGACGCCTATTTCGACGCCGCGCTCGACAATATGCGCGCGCTGCGGGCGGCGTTCACGAAGACGCAGGTCGTGCAATACGTCAATTTCTGGCCGTGCGAATGGAATAACGACCATCGCTATATGGAGCGCGTCTTCGTACTGGCGGCGGCCGAGGGCATCGGCATGGGCGGACCCGATATCGTGCCACACCGTCCCGGTCAGATGCGCAACAGCTATCCCTTTTTCCACTGGCATCACGACGCATTGCCGCTGGTCGCGATGGCAGTGCAGGAACCGACGCTGACCTATACCAATCCGCAGACCGGCGAGCGCTTCACTCGCGAGGATTTCGTCGCCTTCGCGCGCGACTATCTGGGCGTCGACATCATCTTCTGGAGCGCTCGGGCGCCGTGGCTCGCCGAATGAGACCAAGTGTTCGCCGGGGCTTTTCCGGTGGCACCGGATGACTATGCTGGCGCGCAACGATGGGGGGACGAAATTTGCGCATCACCATACTGGTTCCGGCCCTGGCACCGATACTCGTGGCAGGCTGCGGCCCGAGCGAGGACGAAATCGCCAATCGCGTCGCCGCCGAAGTGTCGCGTCGGCTGAACGCCCAGCAGGCCGATGAAAAGGCCAAAGCCGAAGCCTCCGAAAAAAGCGCGGCCGAGCGCGCTCGCGAGCAGCGGGCGCTGCGTGAGGATATCGCCGATGCCCGTACCATCGTGCTCGAACGGATGGACGAGATTCGCGATCTGGCGATCGAAGGCAGCGGCGGCCGGTCGATGCGCTTCCAGCTCGCTGTCACCAATCTCGACAATGTCTCCTGGGAATGGAGCGAACGGCTGCTGGTGGTGAACGAGGATGCCGAGGGCAATGGCAGCGGCTTTGCCGACGACATCAAATACACGATCGACCCGCGCGATATCGGCCGCGTGCGCAAGGCGACGTTCCACGGCTATCCCGCCGTCCGGTTCGACTGCGCGAGCGGCGAATGCATCACCGCGCGCGGCGAGAAGCGCGAAGGCACCGATGACGGGTTCACCGAGCGCGAGGTCAATGAACGGCGCGCCTACAATGTCTGGCCGGTAGCGAGCGAAAGCGATGCGGAGCGGGTGGTACGCGCGCTCGATACGATCGTCACCGCGTCGAAGGCGCTCTAGAAAGCCGCCGGCGCCGCCGGCTTCGCTTCGCGCCGAAGCAGCGGCACCTTGCGCCCCCAATAGGTCAGCGCGCGCCAGACCCATTCGAGCGGACCGTATCGGAACCAGTGCAGCCAGACCGCCGCAAAGGCCATCTGCAGCGCGATCCCGCCCAGCCCGAGCCATAGCCGCTGCCACGCGTCGAGCTTGTCGTGCAGCGCAAGGCCGAAGCCGTAGAAGAGCGGCAGGCAGACGATCGACTGCGCCACATAGAGCGTCAGCGTGAGGCGGCCCATCGGCACCAGCGGCTGGAGGATGTGGCGAACGAAGGTACGGCTGAGCGCGACGATCACCAGCATCCAGGTCATCGATCCGGCGAAATCATACCAGCTGCCGATCAGCCAGGTGAAGGCGCGCACCGCGCCATCGCTCCATCCGGCCGTGCGGAATGCCTCGATCAGCGGATGGAGCGCGAAATACATGATCAGGGCGAAACCACCGATCAGCACGAAGGCGATCCAGCGCTGCCTGGTATAGCGGCCGGGGTCGGCGAAAAAGCCGATCCGGCCGAGCAGCAGCCCGATCAGATACAGGCCGAAAATCTGCACCATCCGGCCCGATTCGATCGCGTACCACCATTTCGGCCATTGCCCGATCCACAGGTTGGTGCGCAGCACGTCCCAATAGCTGCCGTGGAGATAGACGCGCATCGCCGGGTCCTGCCAGTGCGTCGGCGGATTGCCGGGGCCGGGATAGCCGGTGAACCACGATATCGCGATCTGGGCGATGCCGATCGGCCCGGCGAGGCAGAAGATCGCGATCGCCAGGATGACGCGATTGTCCTTGATCCGGTTGACCAGCAGCAGCGGAAATCCGAGCAGCGCCAGCGTCTGCATGATGTCTCCGCGATAGATATAGGTGTGGATCGTCGCGATCCCGAACAGCAATGTCAGCCGCCAGGCGAAGCGCGCGGTAAAATCCTCGCCGCGCTTTTCGGCGCGGTCCATCAGGATGAAGAAGCTGAATCCGAAGCACATGGCGAGGAGCGCGAAGCTCTTGCCCATCAGCAGCATGAAGACCGCGTCGGACGGCGGCGCCGATACCGGATGCATCCAGTGCAGCTCGAAGCTTTCCATGACATGGACGAGGAACAGCCCCGCCAGCGCGAATCCGCGAAGCATGTCGACGGTTTCGATGCGCTGATTTCCGCGCGCCTGCCCCGTTTGCACCATATATTTCCTCCCCGGCGGGCACCATGAACCGTTACGTTCGGCCGAGCGCGGTCCCTTCGCGGAAAATTGGTAAATGTCCAGCCGGGCAGCGCGTGTTTACGCTTTATTCGCTACGCGGGCGCAAGGACGAATCATGTCCGGTTTTCAGATCGCGCGCCGTTTCGCGGTGTTGTGGGCCCTGGTGGTGGCCTGCCTCTGCGCGCCTGCCGGATATGCCCAGACGCCGGTGCCGGGCAACAGCCTCTCGACATGCATCGCGCGCGACACCGGTCAGGCGGCGACGGCGATGCTCGCAGATCCGGCGGCGTTCGACTGTTCGACCAGCCAGACCGATTTCGGCCCCGGTGATTTCTGGGCCATCTCGCAACCGTTCAGTCGACAATCGACGGAGGCGCTGCCGCTGACGGTGCGCGTCGCGAGCCTCTGGCAAGGCGGCCTCGATCTTCACATCGCCTATGCCGACGGACATGTCGAAACGATCGTCGCCGATGCGCGCGGCGTCACGCAGCGGATCCAGCTCGGGGCGCTTGTCGAATATGCCATTCCGCCGCGCGACGCGCCCGCCGTCCGGCTGCTCTGGCATGTCCGGGAATCGGCCAACATGCGCGGCATCCTGCTGGGCGCACGGCTTTCGGATGCGCAGGCGAGCAACCGGGCCAATCTGCTCTCTGCGGCGATCTATGCGGGATTTGCCGGGCTCTGCCTCGCGCTGCTGATCTATAACTTCGCGCTGTGGGGAGCGCTGCGCCACCGGTTCCAGCTTGCCTATTGCGCGATGGTGGCGGCGCTGCTGCTTTATTCGGTGTCGGCATCGGGCGCGATGGCGTGGCTGATGCCGGACATTTCGAACAATCTGCGGCTGCGCGTGAATTATTTCACGATCAGCCTCGCCGCCGCCGCCGCGCTGCAATTCATGCGCTTCTATTTCGAGCCGCACATCTTCGCGGGGCGGATGGACCGGTTGATGAAGCTTGGCTCGATCGCGCTGGCACTCGGCGGCGGCGCCTTCTTCCTCTTCGCGCCATTGCACGTCCGGTCGATGGATATGCTGGTGACCGCGCTGTTCGTCGGTTGCGGGCTGCTGATCCCGGCCGCCTTGTGGCGCACCTTTCGCCGGCGCAGCACCTATCGCTGGCTGTTCACCTTTGCCTGGGCGGCGCCGGTGGTGGGCGTCGTGGCCCGGTCGATGGGCAATATGGGGCTGATCCCCTGGAGCTTCTGGCTCGACAATTCTTCGATCGCGGCAATGGCGGCCGAGGCCGCGATCTCCAGTCTGGCGATCGCCTATCGCATCCGCGTGCTGAGCCGCGAGCGCGACAGCGCGATCGAAGGCGAAGTGATGGCGCGCCGCCTGGCCGACACCGATCCTCTGACCGGTCTGTTCAACCGACGCGCGTTCCTGGTCGCGGCGATCGGCCGCGAAGGCACGCAGCAGTTGCTGCTGGCCGACATCGATCATTTCAAGCGCGTCAATGATACGCTGGGCCATGACGGCGGCGACGAAGTGCTGCGCGTCTTCGCCCGCACGCTGCGCCTGTGCGTTCCGCCCGATGCGCTGGTCGCGCGGATCGGCGGCGAGGAATTCGCGATCGTCAGCGATGCCGGCGATCCGGTCGAGCCGGGCGACTTGCTTGCGAAGCTTCGCCGCGCGCCCTTCCCCTTCGATCTGCGCGTAACCGCCAGCATCGGTACGTGCAGCGGGCCGCTGACCAGCGAGGCAGATTGGAAGCGGCTGTATCGCTGCGCCGACGAGGCGCTGTTCGAAGCCAAGGCATCGGGCCGCGATCGCTGGCGGGGCAGCGACACGCGCTTTGCGGCCTGAATCCGCCCAAGCCCCCGCAACTGCTTGCTTGCCGAACAGCCGGTTTTTCATTAACGAAAGCCAATGGATCGCAAGACCCTTCCCGTCTTCGCGGCAATCGCGCTGATCGTGGCGGCTGTGGCTGTTACGCCGCGTCCGCATGCCGATATCCAGCTGATGACGCACGACGCCGCCGACACCGCCCCGCACAAATTGCAGGCGGCGGTCGATCTGGGCGTGGTCGTGATTTCGTTCCTCTATACCTGGACGGGCAACGCCGTAGCGCGATAATCCGCCAAAACGCGTATTGCCCCGCGCGGGCAGCAGACTTACATCGCTGTCAATGACTACTCCCGAAGAAGCTTGGCGCAGCAGCTATCGCCACCCCGGTCCGTGGGACATGGACTTCCCGCCGATGTCGCTCGTCGACTTGTTCGAGGAGAGCGCGCGCCGATGCGGCGACAAGCCGCTGCTCGATTTCATGGGGCGGCACTACAGCTATGCCGAAACGCTGGACGGCGCCAATCGCGTCGCCTGCGGGCTGCGCAAGCTGGGCTATGGCGAAGGCGACCGGATCGGCCTCTTCCTGCCGAATGTCCCGCACTATGTCGCGGCCTATTACGGCATCCTCAAGCTCGGTGCGACGGTGGTCAATTTCTCGCCGCTCTACACCGTCGACGAACTGGCGCATCAGGTCGAGGATTCGGGGACGCGCGCGCTGTTCACGATCTCGGCCAAGGCGCTGCTGCCGACCGCGCTCAAGGTGCTCGACGCGAGCAAGCTCGACCGGCTGGTGGTGGGATCGGTGGCAGGCGCGCTGCCGACGACCAAGTCGATCTTCTACCGCCTGTTCCGCGGCTCCGAAGTCGCCAAACGGCCCGACGACCCGCGGATCATGGCCTTTTCGAAACTGATCGAGAATGACGGCGCCTGCCGCGCGCCCTCACTCGATCCCGAAACCTCACTGGCGCTGATCCAGTATACCGGCGGGACGACCGGCACACCCAAGGGCGCGATGCTGACGCACCAGAATCTGTCGGCCAATGCGCGGCAGGTGGCGCGGCTCGACCCGCAGCTCGGCGCCGCGGTCGATCGCGTGCTCGGCGTGCTGCCGATGTTCCATGTCTTCGCCAATACCTGCGTCCTCAACCGCACCGTGGCAACGGGCGGCGAGATCGTGATGCTGCCGCGCTTCAACGCCGCGCAGGCGCTGTCGGCGATCGAACGGACCAAGGTGACCGCCCTGCCCGGCGTTCCGACCATGTACCAGGCGCTGCTCGACAATCCCAAGCTGGCGAGCACCGATTTTTCGAGCCTGCGCGTCTGCATTTCGGGCGGCGCGCCGCTCGCCGCCGAGCTCAAGACCAAGTTCCAGAACGCGACCGGTGCGACTCTGATCGAAGGCTATGGCCTGTCGGAAAGCTCGGGCGTGGTTTCAAGCAATCCCTATGAGGCCGAAGGCAAGGCGGGCACGATCGGCCAGCCGATCGCGGGGACCAGGGTCAAGCTCGTCGACAAGGCCGATCCGCACAAATCCGTCCCCGAAAGCGAACCGGGTGAAATCGTCGTCAGCGGCCCGCAGATCATGAAGGGATACTGGAACCGCCCCGAAGCGGATGCCGCGGTATTCCTCGACGAAGGCGGCGGCCACCGCTGGCTGCGCACCGGCGATGTCGGCACGATCGACGAGGACGGCTTCATCCGCATCGTCGACCGGTTGAAGGACATGATCGCCGTCGGCGGGTTCAAGGTGTTCCCCAGCCAGCTCGAATCGGTTCTTTATCGTCATCCGGCGGTGAAGGAAGCGCTCGTGATCGGCATCCCGGACGATTATCACGGCGAAATGCCCCGCGCCTTCGTGACACTGAACGAAGGCGAATCGGTAAGCGGCGGAGAGCTGCTCGAATGGCTCAACCCGCAACTCGGCAAGCATGAACGCTGCGACAAGGTGGTGATCCGCGAGGAGCTTCCCAAGACGATGATCGGCAAGCTGAGCCGCAAGGATCTGGTCAAGGAAATCGAGGCCGAAAACCAGTCTGGATCGTAAACCGGGCCGAAGCTTGCCCAGCTGTGTTATACGTGCAATACAGTGGAGATGAAGAAACATCTCCTCGCTTCGGCGCTTTCGATTTCTACCGTCGTCATGCTGGCCACGCCCGCGCTGGGCCAGGAAGTGCAGCAGCAGTCGAGCTATGTCGAAACCCGGCTGAACGCCGAGGGCGACTTCGTCACGACGCCGCATGGCGCGGGCCGCGAGAACGCGCTCTATCAGGCCGGGTCGATTTCCAAATATGCCTGCTCGATCGCCGCGCTGGACCTGCAGCGGCAAGGCAAGCTGAGGCTCAGCGACACGCTGGCCGATCTGCTTCCCGGCTATACCGGCACACGGGCAGGCGAGATCACGCTCGAACAGCTGCTGCGGAACCGGTCCAGCATCGCCGACGGACTGATGGCGGCGGTGCGCGAGGACCCGCAAGCCACGCTGGCGCTGGAGCTCACTCCGCTCGAAGCCGCCAATCGCTTCGGCACCGGCTATACCGGGCATCAGCCCGGCGAAGCCTTCGAATATATGATCCTCAACTGGGCGTTCGTGCAGGCGATTCTGGAGCGCGCCGCCGACAAGCCGATCGCCCGGATCCTGGACGAGACCGTGTTCGCGCCCGCGGGCATGGCGCATTCGACCAGCTTCGTCGGGTCGCTGCCCGGTCCCGATCCGGTCGCGCCGGTGGGTCAGGTATTGCCGATGCCGAGCTATCTGGTCTGTGCCGGCGGCGTTGCTTCGACGCCCGCTGATCTGATCCGGCTGCTGCGCTATCCCTATACCGACGGCTATCCCGAAGCCGATCGCCGCGCGCTGGAGGCTGTTGCGAGCCCCGACAGCCATTATGCGCTCGGCGGCCGCACGCGCTATTTCACTGTCGAAGGCGTGACGCACAATCTGAGCTGGAAGAGCGGCAGCAACGGCGCGTTCAAGTCGCGCGCCGCCTATGATCCGGTCACCGGGCTCGGCTATGCGGTCGTCACCAACGAAGGCGACAACGGACTGCTTTACGACCTGACGGCAGGCTGGGTGCACGATATGCTGGGCGTCGAGATCACGGACTGAGCCGGCGTGATGATCGCCGCCGCATCTCCGGTTGCAATCGCGCCCGCCCCTGCCGCATAGCGATGTCATGGCAGAGGAAGCGGAAATCGCCGAACTTTCGTTCGAGCAGGCGTTGAAGAAACTCGAATGGATCGTGGGCCGGCTGGAGAGCGGCGAAGCCGAGCTTCAGGAGGCGATCGACCTCTATGAGGAAGGCGACCGTCTGCGGCGCCAATGTGCCTCGCGGCTCGATGCGGCGCAGGCGCGGATCGAAGCGATCAAGCTCGATTCCACGGGCGAGCCCTCGGGCACCACGCCCTTTTCGGCAGGCTGAGCGCAGTGGGCCAGGCCTCGCTCGCGCTCGGCGCGGCACTCAGGGACGTCGCCGAGGAAATGGACCGGCAGTTCGACCGGCTGCTGGCCGTTCCCGACGATTCCCGCGCCGAACTCTATCAGGCGATGCGCCATGCGGCGATGGGCGGCGGCAAGCGGCTGCGGCCGCTGCTGGTATTCGCCACCGCCAGGCTGTTCGGGGTTGATCGCGCCTGTACGGCGCGCGTCGCGCTCGCAGTCGAGTGCATCCATGTCTATTCGCTGATTCACGACGATCTGCCGTCGATGGACGATGACGACACGCGCCGGGGCAAGCCGACGGTGCATCGCATGTTCGACGAGGCGACCGCGGTGCTGGCCGGAGACTGTCTCCACGCGCTCGCCTTCGAAGTGCTTGCACACGAAGCGACGCATCGCGATCCCTTTGTCCGCAGCGAGCTGATCGCCGCGCTTGCCCATGCGTCCGGCCCGGCGGGCATGGCGGGCGGGCAGATGATGGACCTGAAGGCGGAGAGCGAAAGCTTCGACCTGCCGGCGGTCACGCGGCTGCAGGCGATGAAGACCGGCGCGCTGATTGGCTTTTCGGTCGAGGCGGGCGCGATCCTCGGGCGGCTTTCGCATGAGGGGCGGCGCGGGCTGCATGGCTATGCGCACGATCTCGGCCTCGCCTTCCAGATCGCCGACGATATTCTCGACGCGACGGGCGACGAGGCAAGCGTCGGCAAGAAGCTGCGCAAGGACGGCGAGCAGGGCAAGGAGACGTTCCTGACGCTGCTCGGGCTCGAACGTGCGCGCGAACAGGCCGAGTTGCTGGTCGCCCAGGCGATCGAGCATCTCCACGGCTATGGCGAGGAGGCAGATCTGCTGCGCGACATCGCCCGTTTCGTGCTGGAGCGCGACCGGTAACGGCACGATGCTTCGCCGCACCGCATTTTTCGTCCTGACGCTTGCCGCGCTGCTGATCATCGGCTGGATGATCGCGGCGGACTGGCGCCCGGCGGAGGCCGATTATCCGCGCCAGGGCATCGACGTGTCGCACCATCAGGGCGCGATCGACTGGGACGCGCTGCCCGACGAAGTCGACTTCGCCTATATCAAGGCGAGCGAAGGCGGCGATCACCGCGACGATCGCTTCGCCGAAAACTGGCGCGGCGCGCGGTCGGCCGGAATCGCGCGCGGCGCCTATCACTATTTTTCGCTGTGCACGCCGGGAGCGGAGCAGGCGAACAACTTCATCGCGACGGTTCCGGCGAGCCGCGACATGCTGCCGCCGGCGGTCGATCTGGAATTCGGCGGCAATTGCAGCGAGCGGCTGACGCCCGACGCACTTGCGACCGAACTCACTCTCTTTATCACCCGCGTCGAGGCGCGCTACGGCCGCCGGGTCGTCCTCTATCTGACGCGCGAATTCGAGGGCGGATATGAAATCAGCCGCCGCTTCCCCGATCAGCCTTTGTGGCTGCGCAGCATCGTGCTGAAACCCGATTGGGGCACGCGTCCCTGGAGCCTGTGGCAGGCATCCAGCTTCCGCCGTATTCCCGGCATCAGCGGCGGAGTCGACTGGAACGTCGCCGCGCGGCCTTGACTTGGCACCGGCTGCCCCGCAGCACGTGCCCGACCAAAAGAAGGATTTCCGCACATGACGGTTCGCACCGGCGTCTATCCCGGCACTTTCGATCCGATCACGCTTGGCCATATGGATATCATCGGCCGCGCGGCGAAACTGGTCGACCGGCTGGTAATCGGCGTGACCACCAATCCGTCGAAGAATCCGATGTTCTCGGTCGAGGAACGGATGACGATGGTGAAGCGCGAGGTCGAGAAGTTGGAGGGCGAGATCCACGTCGTCAGCTTCAACGCGCTGCTGATGGATTTTGCCGAGCGCGAGGGCGCAAGCATGATCGTGCGCGGGCTGCGCGCCGTCGCCGATTTCGAATATGAATATCAGATGGCGGGGATGAACCAGCAGCTCAACGACAAGATCGAGACTGTCTTCCTGATGGCCGATGTGTCGCTGCAGCCGATCGCGAGCCGGCTGGTCAAGGAAATCGCGATGTTCGGCGGCGATATCGGCAAGTTCGTGACGCCCGCCGTGGGGGACGAAGTGGTCGCCCGGGTGGCTGAAATCGGCCTGAAAGGCGACTGACGGAACAGCGTTGCGTGCCAAAGGGGCTATCCCGGCAGGGCGATTTTGCCTAAACCGGCGCCCAATTGCCGTTTTCTGGGTGGGGAAGTTGATGCGTATCGCCGCAATGCTCCTGGCGTTTCTGGGGCTGTTTTCTATTGTGCCGGCATCGGCGCAGACCTCGCGGGTCGTACCGTCGAACCGGCCCGAGCCACCCTCGCCCAGCGACCCGGAAAATCTCTGGCTGCTCGACCTTTCGACCGGCGGTCGCGTGACCATCTGGCTGCGCCCCGATGTCGCGCCGGAGACGGTCGAGCGCATCAAGACGCTGACGCGCGAGAAATTCTATGACGGGCTGACCTTTCACCGCGTCATCGAAGGCTTCATGGCACAGAGCGGCGACCCGGAAGGCACCGGCCAGGGCGGGTCGGAGCTTCCCGATGTCAAAGCCGAGTTCAACTACCTGCCGCATGTGCGCGGCGCCGTGGGTGCGGCCCGCGAAGGCGCACCTCCGGGCGCGGACGAGGAAACCCGCACCAAGGCGGAAAACAGCGCGAACAGCCAGTTCTACATCATGTTCGCGCCGCGTCTCTCGCTCGATCGCGACTATACGGTGTTCGGGCGCGTGATCGACGGCATGGAATATGTCGATACCATCACGCGCGGACAGCCGCCGGCGAATCCCACGCGCATCCTGCATGCCTGGATCGCCGCAGACGATCCCCCCGCCTATCAGCCGCCCGCGCCGCGCGAGCTGCCCGAAGGCGAGGAACGCGTGACGCTGCCCGGGGCCGAATGAGGACGCGCCCGGCGCTTGCCGGGCCGATACGGCCATGAACGTCGATCTTTTCGACTTCGACCTTCCGAACGACCGGATCGCGCTGCGCCCGGCGAGCCCGCGCGACGCGGCGCGCATGCTGGTGCTTGCGGGCGAGGAAACACGCGACGCGAGCGTATCGGACTTGCCGGCGATGCTGCGCGCCGGCGACATGCTGGTATTCAACGACACGCGCGTCATCCCCGCGCAGCTCGAAGGCATGCGCGGGGACGCCCGGATCGGCGCGACGCTGCACAAGCGCGAAGGCCCGCGCCGCTGGCGTGCCTTCATCCGCAACGCCAAGAGGCTGCGCGAAAACGACAGAATCGATTTCGGATCAGGCGTCACAGCAATTGCCCGCGACCGCGCGGAGGACGGCAGTTTCGCGCTGGAGTTTCCCGGCGACGAGCCGGTCGAGCTGCTGCTCGAGCGGGCGGGGCGGATGCCGCTGCCGCCCTATATCGCAAGCAAGCGCGATCTGGATGCGCGCGATCGCGACGATTATCAGACGATGTTCGCGCGCGAGGCAGGCGCCGTCGCGGCGCCCACCGCCGCGTTGCATTTCACGCCCGGCCTGATAGCCGCGCTGGACCAGGCCGGGATCAGCCATGCCACGCTTACCCTGCATGTCGGCGCGGGCACGTTCCTGCCGGTCAAGGCGAACGATACCGACGCGCACCAAATGCATGCCGAATGGGGCCGGATCGACCAGGAAACGGCGGACCGGCTGAATGCCGTGCGCGCCGATGGCGGACGGCTGATCGCTGTGGGCACCACCAGCCTGCGCCTGCTGGAAAGCGCCACGGGCGAGGACAATGTCATCCGCCCGTTCGAAGGCGATACGGCGATCTTCATCACGCCGGGCTATCGCTTTCGCGCGATCGACGGGCTGATGACCAATTTCCACCTGCCCCGCTCGACTCTGTTCATGCTGGTATCGGCACTGATGGGGCTGGATCGGATGCAGGCGGCATATGCCCATGCGATCGGAAACGGCTATCGCTTCTATTCCTATGGCGATGCCAGCCTGTTGCTGCCGGGACATTTGTAATTTTTTGGCCGCTTGACCGGGCCACCGGCGGCCTTATCCATTCGAAAATGCAGACACGGCGGATACGGGCGTGAAAGCCGCCGGGGGGATTCAGGACAGGTTCAAGATTGCAAGACGAGCCTCGGCGCAACGGGTCAGAGGCATATAGTCGAGTTTCGGGGGAGATTTCGATGAAGGGCAAGCGGTTTCCGGTGTGGTTCGGCGCAATCGTTGCCGCGATGCTGGCGACGGCGCAACCGGCGCTGGCGCAGCAGGGGTTTTCCGGCGAACTCGCCCCCGGCGATACGCAGATCGACACCGGCGAATATGTCGATGCGCACAGCTTCACCGCCACCGCCGGCCAGCGCATCACCGTCACGATGGAGTCGGACGATTTCGACACCTATCTCGCAGTCTCCGGGCCGGGCGATTTTGCCGAGCATAATGACGACGCGACCGAAGACAGCACCAACAGCGCGCTGACCTTCGTCGCCCCCGCGTCCGGCGAATATCGCATCCTCGCCACCAGCTATGAAGGCGGCGAAACCGGCCGTTATCGCGGCACGATCGATATCGGCGGTGGCGCTGTTGCAGACCAGTCTGCCCGACAGACCGTTACCGGCACGCTGTCCACCAGCGACGCCCAGCTCGACAACGGCGAGTATTTCGACACCTATCCGGTAACGTTGCGCGCGGGGCAGCGCGTCTCGATCGCGATGGAGTCGGGCGAATTCGACACCTATCTGGTGGTGATCGGTCCCGACACCGAGTTTACGCGCGAAAATGATGATGCCGGCGACACGACGACTGACGCCGCACTCACATTCACGGCGCCGACCGACGGCGAGTACCAGATCGCCGCAACCAGCTTCGAAGGTAATCAGACCGGCAGCTATACGCTGACGATCGAAGGTGCCCGGCTGACGGGACAGGCCGTCACGCAAGCGCCCGTTGCCCCGGCGGGATCGGGCAGCGGATTTGTCGCACGGCTCGACGCCACCGACGGCAAGCTCGACAGCGGCGAGTATCGCGACGTCTATACCTTTTCGGCACGCGCCGGGCAGCGCGTTTCGGCACGCGCCGAATCGAGCGATTTCGACACCTATCTGATGGTGCGCGGCCCCAATGACTTCAGCGAGGAAAATGACGACGCCGCCGAGGACGATCGCAACGCAGCGCTCGATTTCGCGACTCCCGAGGAAGGCGATTACCGGCTGGTGGTCACCAGCTACGAAGCGGGCGAAAGCGGTGACTACAACCTGATCGTCAACGGCGTGTCGCTCGACAGCGAAAGCGTGGCGCTCAACCAGACCGTCTACGAACAGACGATAAGCGGCGCGCTCGAGCGCAGCGACAGCCGACTGGGCACCGGCGAATATACCGACCGCTACACGATCACCGCGCGCGCGGGGCAGCGGATCGCGCTGTCGGCGCTGTCTGACGATTTCGATACCTATCTGATGGTGCGCGGGCCGGGCGACTTTTCGCAGGACAATGACGATGCCGTGGCCGGCGAGCGCAATGCCGCGATGCGCTTTACCGCGCCCGCAGACGGCGAATATCGCGTCATCGTCACCAGCTATGCCGAAGGAACCACCGGCGCCTATCAGCTGTCGGTCGGCGGCGCGCGCATCGACGGCCAGGGGAACGCCGCGCCGGCGCAGAGCGGCAACGGCATGACGCTGGGCACCCCGGTGCGCGGCACGCTGGCTTCGGGCGACAACGAATTGCGCTCGGGCGAGTATGTCGACACCTGGGAATTGCGCGCGACGCCGGGCGAACGGATCGCGGTGCGGCTTATGTCGGACGCGATCGACACCTATCTGATCGTGCTCGGCACCGACGGGCGGATCGGCGAGAATGACGACGATCCCAACGGCAACGGATCCTCGGATGCAATGCTGGAGCTGACCGTTCCGGCCGATGGCCGCGTCTCGATCGGCGCGACCAGCTATCAGCCGGGCGAGACCGGGGGCTATACCCTGGTCGCCGAGCGTGTCGGCGCGGGCACAGGCGGCAGTGGCAGCAGCAGTCAGAACAGCATCAGCGTCGGGCAGACGGTTCGCGGTTCGCTAGGGTCCGGCGAAGCGCGCGAGGGCAAGTATGAAGACGTCTACGTCCTGCGCGGCGAAGCCGGACAGAGCATCGAAATCCGGCTCGATTCGACCGCGTTCGATCCCACGCTGGCCATTCGCGGCGGTAACGGATTTTCCGATTCGAACGATGACGATCCGGCCGTCGAGAATACGCGCAACAGCCGTCTGGTCGTCACGCTGCCGCAAAGCGGCACCTACAGCCTCGTCGTTTCAAGCTATGAGGCACAGGCGACCGGCGGCTATTCGCTCAGTGTCGCGCCCGCGCAGGCCCCGGCCGGCACCCCGGCCACGAGCGGCGGTACCGACATGCTGGCGCTGGGCCGCACCGCTACCGGGCGGCTGCAGAATGGCGACCGCCAGCTCAATTCGGGCGAATATGCCGATGCCTACAGCTTCGCGGGGCGCGCGGGACAGGAAATCGAGATCGACCTCAACTCGAGCGATTTCGATCCCTATCTGATCCTTTCCGGTCCCGGCGATTTCCATGAGGAAAATGACGACGCCGTCACCGAAAGCGGGCGCTCCACGCATGACAGCCGGATCGTGGTCACGCTTCCCGAGGACGGGACTTATTATGTCAACGTCACTTCCTATCAGGCTGGCGAAACCGGGGCGTATCGCGTCGGGCTGAACGCGGGCAGCGGCGCTTCGGGCATGGTTTCGAACCGCAGCGCGTCGGGCGGCGGCCCGCGTGTTTTCGCGGTGATGGTGGGCATTGCCGACTATCCCGGCACCGCCAACGACCTCTCAAGCACCGACGAGGACGCAATCAAGCTGGGCGAGACACTGCGCCGCTCGGGCCTGCTCAACCCCTCAAGCGTTACGCTGGTCGACGCGCAGGCCACGCGCGCCGGCGTTCGCAACGCGATTGCCAGCGTCGCGGCGCAGGCCGGGCCCGAGGATCTGTTCCTCTTCTTCTATTCCGGCCACGGCAATCAGGTGCCGACGCCGGTTTCGGCCGAGGAGCTGGACGGGCGTTCGGAAACCATCCTGCTCTATGACGGGCAGGCGAGCGACAACGAACTCGCCCAATGGCTGTCGGGCGTCCGCACGCGGATGCAGATGGTGGTGTTCGATTCCTGTTTCAGCGGCGGCATGAACAATCTGGTCAACAAGCCCAATGTCATGGGTATCTTCAGCTCCGAGGAGGATCTGACCAGCCTTGTGGCGCAGAAATACCAGGCAGGCGGCTATCTCGCCTATTTCCTGCGCAATGCACTGTCGGGCGAAGCCGACACCAATCACGATCGCGTGCTGACGGCGGGTGAACTGACGCAATATCTCCGGCTGAAGTTCAGCGCCGAGGGCCCCCTGCCCGCCTCCACGCTCGACAATATCCGCAACTATCAGAATCTGACGATCGATCGCGGCGGCGTGCGAGTCGACGATATGGTGCTGCGTCTTTGAACGCGGATGCGATGGTCACCGACATCACAAGTGCTAGTATCTCCTGCGACCCGCCCGCTATGACCCGGGCATAATGGGAGCGAATCACGACCATCATCACGGGCCGGGGCACAGCCATGCCCCCGCCGATTTCGGCCGCGCCTTCGCGATCGGCACCGCGCTGAATCTCGGCTTCGTCATCGTCGAGGGCGGCGCGGGCTTCCTGACCGATTCGATGGCGCTGCTCGCCGATGCCGGTCATAATCTTTCCGATGTGCTCGGGCTGCTGATCGCCTGGGCCGGAGCGGAGCTTTCGAAGCGGCCGCCGACGCGGCGATTCACCTATGGCCTGCGCGGCTCATCGATCCTTGCCGCATTGTTCAATGCCATCCTGCTGCTCGTCGCGGTCGGCATGATCGCCTGGGAAGCGCTCGGGCGCTTCGCCGATCCGCCGCATGTATCGGGTACGACGGTGATGATCGTCGCTGGTATCGGCATCGTCATAAACACCGCCACTGCCCTGCTGTTCGTCAGCGGGCGCAAGGGCGACATGAACATCCGCGGCGCGTTTCTGCACATGGCGGCGGACGCCGCGGTTTCGGCGGGCGTGGTGATCGGCGGCGGCCTGATCCTGTGGACCGGCGACGCCTGGATTGATCCGGTCGTCAGCCTGCTGATCGTCGCGGTGATTCTGTGGAGCACCTGGTCGCTGCTGCGCGATTCGGTTACGATGGCGCTTCAGGCCGTGCCGCCCGGGGTTGATATCGATCTGGTCGAAACAACACTGGCGAAGCTGCCCGGTGTCGAGCGCATCCACGATCTGCATATCTGGCCGATGAGCACGACCGAAACCGCGCTGACCGCGCATCTCGTCATGCCTGAGGGTCATCCCGGCGACACATTCCTCGCCGAATTACAGCACAAGCTGGCGCACGACTTCGGTATCGACCATACCACCGTGCAGATCGAACTGGCGAACGGAGCGGAATGCCGGGTACATGGGAAAGGTAATGTCTGAGGCCACCATTATGGACGCGACACGCGCGCCGCGGGCAGCGGACGACACCGAACGTGCGAGCTTCGATCCGATCAAGCTGGTGATTTTCGATTTCGACGGCACGCTGTCGGACAGCGGCGAGTGGTTCCTGTCGGTCGTCGACGAGCTCGCCAAGCGCTTCAAATTCCGCACCGTCACCGATGACGAGGTCGAGATGCTGCGCCATCGCTCGACGCGCGACGTGATCCAGTATCTGGGCATCCCCAACTGGAAGCTGCCGTTCATCGCCCGCTATGTCCGCAAGCTCGTCTACAAGCGGCACTATGAATTTCACTTGTTCCCCGGCGTTGGCGAGATGCTCGACCGGCTGCGCAAGACCGACATGCGCATCGCGCTGGTGACGTCGAACGCCGAACCCAATGTCCGCGCGATCCTGGGCGAGGAAAACGCGTCGAAGATCGAAATCTTCTCCTGCGGCTCCTCGCTCTACGGCAAGGCGCCCAAATTCCGCCGCGTGGTGAAGCGCGCGGGGCTGGCGCCGCGCCAGGTGCTGGCGGTAGGCGACGAAACCCGCGACGTCGACGCCGCACGCGAAGTCGGCATGCGCGCCGGATCGGTGCTCTGGGGCTATGCCAGCGAAACCGCGCTGGCCGGTGTCGCGCCGGACGTAACCTTCCGCACCACCGAAGAAATCGTCGAATATGTGAGCATGAACCGGTGACGCGGCTGGCGGCGTTGTTCGCGACGCTGCTGCTGCTCGCACCCTTGTCTGTTGCGGCGCAATCGGGCGCTGCAGGACGAAGCATCTCGGAATATCGTGAAGCGAGCCCCGCCGCCCGCGACGCGCGCATCGCCGAAATGCTGTCCGAGCTGCCGGGCGGCACCCCCGCGATCGACGCGGAGAGCGGCGAAGTCACGTTTTTCTACCTTGCCGAGACGCCCGACACATCGGTGTCGGTGCGCGGCGATTTCACGCCGAGCGCTCCGATGCGGTTCGACTGGAGCGAAACGGGCGTAGCGATGATGCCGGTGGTGCCGGGCGGGCGGCTGTTCGCGCTCACCCGGACCTTCGAGGCGGATGCGCGGATCGATTACCAGCTTGTCGTCAACGGCAAAGCGCAAGTCGATCCCGGCAATATCCGCAATCGCGACGGCGGGATATACGGTCAGACGTCCGAGCTGGTGATGCCCGGCTATGACGAACCGGGCTTGTCCGTCGCGTGGAACGCACCGCCAAAGGGTCGGTTCGAAACCGTTTCGGGCGATGTCCTGCATGGTCCCAGGGCGCGCGTCTATCTGCCCGAAGGCTATGATCCGGCGCGGCGCTATCCGGTAATCTATGTGCCCGACGGCGCGGCCTGGGACAGCTATTTCCATTTCGGGCAGACGCTCGACACGCTAATTTCGGCGGGGCGGATGGCGCCGGCGATCGCGGTGCTGATGGACGCGCCGCCCGATCGCAGCCGCTTCTACGGCTATGGCGCGCAGGATTATCTCGACTATGTCAGCGCCGTCGTCGCCTGGGTTGATGGGCATTATCCGACGATCCGGGACCGCGCTGCCCGCGCGCATCTCGGCACGTCGGCGGGCGGGCGCGCGGCACTGCACGCGGGCTATGCACTGCCCGACACCTTCGGCCTGATCGGGATGATGTCGCCGTCCTTCCGGGCTCCCGAAGGCGTGACGCCGCCCGATCTGGAAGAGCCCAGCCCCTTTCCCGAAGGCACCCGATTCTGGGTCAGCTCGGGCAGCTATGAGCGCCGCATCGACGAAAGCGCGCGCAAGGCCGCCGCGCTGCTGACCGAACGCGGATACGATGTGACGACGCACTACACCCATGAAGGCCATTCGCTAGCCACCTGGCGCAACATGCTGCCCGATCTGCTCGAGACCTTCTTCCCGCCCGATTAGTCCAGATGCACCGCCAGCCATACGCTCGGCGCATCGGGATCGGTCCAGGTCACCCAATGCGGCGTGCCGCGCGGGATCCATAGCCAGTCACCGGGTGCCAGTGCTCGCTCCGCCGCGTCCGCGATCCGCAACCGCGCGGTGCCGGAGAGCAACACCACCCATTCGTCGGCATCCTGCACCATCGGCGCGTCTTCGGGCGTCGCCTGCCCCTGCGAAACGATCCGCTCGATCCGCACGCCGGGACGGGCGAGCAATTCGGTGAAGACTTCCCCGGTTGTCGCCGAGGGAAGGCCGCTGAACAAATTATCGGACATCGCCCGCATCTCCTGCGCCATTTGCTTCGCCTGTCCTACGCACTAAGGAGCGGCGCGTGAGCAAGCCCCGTTTCCAATTCACCATTAGCGCCACCGACGGCAAGGCGCGCACCGGCAGCATCGCGATGCGGCGCGGCGATATTCGCACGCCCGCCTTCATGCCGGTCGGCACCGCCGCGACGGTCAAGGCGATGAAGCCGCAGGACGTGCGCGCATCGGGCGCCGACATCATCCTCGGCAACACCTATCATCTGATGCTGCGCCCCACCGCCGAGCGAGTCGCGCGGCTGGGCGGGCTCCATGATTTCATGGGGTGGGACCGGCCGATCCTGACCGACAGCGGCGGCTATCAGGTGATGAGCCTTTCGGAGCTGACCAAACGCAGCGAGGAAGGCATCACCTTCAAGTCGCATCTCGACGGATCGCGGCATCTGCTCAGCCCCGAAAGGTCTATGGAGATCCAGCGGCTGCTCGGTTCGGACATCGTGATGGCGTTCGACGAACTGGTGCCGACCACCTCCACCCGCGACGTGCAGGCGGCCGCGATGGAGCGATCGATGCGCTGGGCGAAGCGCAGCCGCGATGGATTCGATTCCGGGCGCGAGCATGCCGAACGCTCGGCGCTGTTCGGCATCCAGCAGGGCGCGCTGGACGAAGAGCTGCGCAAGGCGAGCGCCGACGCGCTGCGCGATATCGGGTTCGACGGCTATGCCATCGGCGGACTCGCGGTCGGCGAAGGCCAGGAAGCGATGTTCGGCGTGCTCGATTACGCACCGGGCCAGCTCGATGCTGCGAAGCCGCGCTATCTGATGGGCGTGGGCAAGCCCGATGACATTGTCGGCGCGGTCGAGCGCGGCGTAGACATGTTCGATTGCGTGCTGCCTACGCGATCGGGAAGGACGGGGCAGGCGTTCACCCGCGAAGGACCGGTCAATATCCGCAACGCCAAATTCGGCGAGGATCAGGGGCCGCTCGATTCGGCCTGCGGCTGTCCGGTGTGCGGCAAATGGAGCCGCGCATATCTCCACCATCTCGTCCGCGCGGGCGAGATATTGGGGGCGATGCTGATGACCGAGCACAACCTCTGGTTCTATCAGGCGCTGATGGCCGATCTGCGCGCGGCGATTTCGGACGGACGGCTGAGCGCATTCGCCGACGATTTCCGTACGCGATATTATGGTGGGCGGACGCAATAGCTTGCGGGCTTAGGAAAAGCCTGCTTGGTTTCGCGGATGGAACAGCTTTCGCCTGCCTATTTCTCTGCAATCGCGACGCAGACGGGCAACATCGCGGCGTTTCTGGGCGGTTTCGCCGCCACCTATCTCGCGACGCTGCTGACGCTGACCAAGCCGAGCCGGATCGCGAGCATCACGATCGGTTGCGCGGCGATCGCGGCGATCTGCTTTATCATCAGTGTCGCGGCAGCGACGACTCTGGTCGCGATGCTGCATCCCGAAGCACCGGCGCATATAGCCGATAACGGCGTGCTGCTTCCGCGCGTGCTGATGGCGCTGCCCTTCGCTTTGGGCATGTGCGCGCTGCTCGGCAGCATCGGCGCGAGCGGGTGGCTGCGCTCTCGCCGCACCGGCTGGACAACCAGCATTGCGGCCGGCATCGGCCTGGTGGCCATCCTGCCGCTGATTGTCGGCTGACCCGGATATTACGTTAACCATCAAGTGTTTCGCGACAGGACAGCGCAAAATGCAGGGGCGCGGCGCGGCATGAATTGGGCTATCGACTCGCTGCGGCGCACGTCCTTGCGCCGCCTGTTCAGTCGAGGATGAGCCATGTTCTGGCGCCGGTTCACACGCATGCAGACGCGCGGCATTGCCGCCGCGCTGCTCGTGTCGCTCGCCGGCGCTGGATTTTCGGCGCAGGCGCTTGCTCCCCAGGGGCCGGGCGCCGCCGACGAAGCCCCTGCCCCCACCGGCTACGAAGCCGAGGACCATTTTCCCGGCGCCGCCTATTTCACTGCGATCGACGACAGCGGCACCGTATCCGCTGCAGGTACAACCGGAACGAATGACCTGCCCGACCTGCCCATCCCGGCAGGGCCCGCCGATGACGGCACCGTGATCGCGGCAGCCCCCTTTCCCCGGGCGGGAAGCGCCACCGATCGCAGCCGCGCGCTGCAATGCCTGACCGACGCCATCTACTATGAAGCAGCCAATGAACCCGATGCGGGGCAACGCGCGGTGGCGCAGGTCGTGCTCAATCGCGTGCGCCATCCCGCCTTTCCCGCGACGGTGTGCGGGGTGGTGTTTCAGGGGTCGGAAAAACCCGGCTGCCAGTTCAGCTTCGCCTGCGACGGCTCGATGGCGCGCGGACGTGCCCGCGCCGCATGGGATCGGGCCGAGCGAGTCGCCAAGTCGGCGCTGGACGGCAGCGTGTTCGCGCCGGTGGGGCTGGCGACGCACTATCATACCCATGCCGTCACGCCGTCCTGGAATCGCAAGCTGGTGATGACCGGCGTGTTCGGCGCGCATTTCTTCCATCGCTGGCAAGGCGGCTGGGGCACGTCGGCGGCGTTCCACCAGCGCTATCTCGGCGGCGAGCCCGTACCCGGCCCGAAGCGCGCAGCGCCCGCGACCGAACCGGCCGCCTCGGCGGCGCCCGCGCCGGTGCCTTCGCCCGATCCGGTGCGCAGTGCAGCGCAGACGCCGCGCGAAAATATCCGGTCGCGCTATGCGGAAAGCGGCACGCCGCGCGATATCGCGCGCGCCGCCGCCCGCCCCGCCGAAGCGCCGGGCCTGCCCGAATCGACGATCCTCGATCGCTGGAAAGGCACCGGCCAGCCGATCCGCTGATCGTGCCAGACGAAAACGGGCCCCGCCGTTTCCGGCGAGGCCCGGTCAGGAGCCGGTCGGGGAGGATTACCGGCGGTTGTTCTGATAGCCACGGCGATCATGATCGCGCCGGGTCTGCGCATCGTGGCGTTCGGCACGGATCATCCGCGACAGACGGTCGAAACGCTGATCGAGATCCAGGCGCTCCGCGCGGGTCAGGCGATTGCCGCTGCGGCGGTAGCGCTGTTCGAGCCGTTCCAGATTGCCGAACACGCGGCGCAGGTTCGCGGCCTCGGCGCGGGTCAGCGATCCGTTGCGAACACCGACATTGATGCGCCGTTCCAGATTGGCCTGACGCTGGTTGATGTTGATCCAGCGTTCGGGCGCGGGCGCCGCGCTGGGGGCTGCCGGGGCGGCAATGGCAGTGGCGGGAACCGTGGCGGCGAACATGCCCAGGCCGGCGGCGGCGATCAGAAGCTTTTTCATCGTTACACTCCTAAAGAACATTCAGGGCCGACCATCGCGGCCTCGAAACCAGTTATGGGAGTGGCTTGTCGCGAAGCTGTGCCATGCTTCGTACGAAAGTGTCACAATCTGTCACCACGCGGCGCACTTCGTTCATCTTCGGGAATTTTCGCGGGCAAACCGCCGTGCCGCCGCCAACCCGTCTATAATGCAAACCAGGTGTTGCCTTACGGAGAAGTGGCGTGGCGCGTTTCGATATCGACAGCCTGGACGAAGTGATCCACGGCCGCATGCGGCTGGGCATCATGGCCTATCTGGTCGACAGCGGCACGGCAGATTTCGTCGAGCTGAAACAGCATCTGCGCGCGACGCAGGGCAATCTTTCGATCCATCTGCGCAAGCTGGAAGACGCCGGATTCATCGCGATCGAAAAGCGCATCGTCGACCGCAAGCCGCTGACCCGCGCAAGACTGAGCGCGCGCGGACGCAAGGCATTCGGCAACTATATCCAGGCGCTGGGGCGCGTGATCGCGCCGTAAACGCCGTCCCGAAACCCAACCTCCGTCACCCTGAACGCGTTTGGTGCACAGGCAGCCCTAGGCCGTTTCCAGCAGCCGCTCCGCCTGCGCGCGCGCTTCGTCGGTGATTTCGGCACCCGAGAGCATGCGGGCGATTTCCTCGCGGCGCTGCTCGGCGTCGAGCGGCGTCACCCCGGTGCGCGTCACGGTGCCGTCATGGCTCTTGGCGATCAGCAGGTGATGGCTGCCGCGCGCGGCGACCTGCGGGCTGTGCGTCACGACCAGCAGTTGCGAAGTGCCGGCCAGCCGGGCCAGCCGCTCGCCGATCGCGCTCGCCACCGCGCCGCCGACGCCGCGATCGATTTCGTCGAAAATCAGAGTCGCCGCCCCGCCCTCTTCGGCCAGCGCGACCTTGAGCGAGAGGATAAAGCGCGACAATTCGCCGCCCGACGCGATCTTGATCAGCGGCGCGAACGGAGCCCCGGGATTGGTCGAGATCTCGAATTCGACGCGGTCCATGCCGCCCGCGCCCCATTGTTCGGGCGGCAATTCGGCAACCACGGTGCGGAACCGCGCGGCATCGAGCTTGAGCGGCTTCAGCTCCGCCGCAACCGCCGCATCGAGCCGCTTCGCCGCCTTGACGCGATCGTCAGACAATCGGGTCGCGGCCTTTTCATAAGCGGCGCGGGCTTCGGCGAGCGCCTTTTCGAGTTTGCCGATGCCCGCCCCGCCGCTTTCCAGCCGGTCGAGCTTCGCGCCGAGTTCCTCGGTCAGTTCGGAAAGATCATCCGGCTGGACGCGATGCTTGCGCGCCAGCCCGCGCAGATCGAACAACCGCGCCTCGTCGGCCTCCAGCGCGGCGGGATCGAAGGCAAGTGCATCGGCGGCGGTATCGACATGCTCCTGCGAGGCGGACGCTTCGATGATCGCGCGATCGACCGCGGCCAGTGCTTCGGCCAGCGCCTCATGGTCTTCGGAGACACGCTCGAGGATGCGCGCCGCCTGCCGCAGCCGGGTGAGCGCGCCATCGGAGCCGTCGAGCAGATCGGCGACGGATTGCAGATCGCCCGCGATCTTCTCGCCCCGCTGCATCGTCGCACGGCGTTCGGCAAGCTGCGCCTCCTCGCCCGGCTCGGGCCCCAGCGCTCGCAGTTCGGAAACGGCATGTTCAAGCCATTCGCGATCGCGCTCCGCGCTCTCCTGTTCCTCGCGCGCTTGTGCCAGCACGGCTTCGGCATCGCGCCACGCACGATGCGCGGCCGCCGCCGGACCTGTATCGCAACGCCCATAGACATCGAGCAGCGCGCGATGGCCGCGCGGGTTGAGCAGCCCGCGATCGTCATGCTGGCCGTGGATCTCGACCAGATACGGCGCCAGATCGCGCAGCAGCCCTGCCGAGGCGGGTTGATCGTTGACGAAGGCCCGGCTGCCGCCATCGGCCTTGACCAGGCGGCGGATGATCAGCGGCTCGCCCGGCTCCATCTCCAGCCCGTTTTCGGCCATCAGATCGGCGACTCCCGCAGCGCGCGGTGACAGCTCGAAACTGGCGGTGACCACTGCCTGCTTCGCGCCCTGACGCACCAGTCCGCTGTCGCCGCGCGCGCCCAGCGCCAGCCCCAGCGCATCGAGCAGGATCGACTTGCCCGCCCCGGTTTCGCCGGTGAGCACGCCGAGACCCGCGCCGAACTCAAGGTCCAGCGCCTCGATCAGCACCACGTCACGGATGGATAACGCCGTCAGCATCGCCGACTGCTTTTACGCGCTTGCGAGTTGCGGGAAAGCCCGAAACGCGCCCTCAGTTGCCGTTCGCCGCAACCAGATCGGGCGCATGCTCCTGCATGAGCTCATAAGCATGCTCATACCAGTCGCTGCCGGGATAGTTGGCGCCGAGCACTGCGGCGGTCTTTCTGGCCTCTTCGGGAATGCCGAGCGCGAGATAGGTTTCGGTGAGCCGCATCAGCGCCTCGGGCGTGTGCGAGGTCGTCTCAAACTCCTCGACGACATGGCGGAAGCGCAGGCTGGCCGCCAGCCACTGGCCGCGCTCTTCATAGAAGCGGCCGATCTCCATCTCCTTGCCGGCGAGGTGATCGCGCAGCAGGTCGATCTTGAGCCGGGCATCTGCGGCATAATCCGATTCGGGATAGCGCCGGGCCAGTTCGCCAAGCGCATCGAGCGCGTCCTGCGTCACCTTCTGGTCGCGCGTGACGTCGCTGATCTGCTCATACTGGCTGATGCCGATCAGATAATAGGCATAGGGCGCATCGCGATTGCCCGGATGCACCGCCAGAAAGCGCCGCGCGCCGCGAATGGCCTCGGCATAATCCTTGTTCATGTAATAGCTGAAGGCGCCCATCAGCTGGGCACGGCGCGCCCAGATCGAATAGGGATGCTGCCGCTCGACTTCGTCGAACAGCGCGGCCGCCATCTTGTACTGTCCGCGGTCGAGCCGCTCCTTCGCCGCCGAATAGAGCGTCCCCACGTCGCGCGCGACATAAGGCGTATCCGGCCGCCCCTTGCCGCCTGCGCAGCCGGCAAGGGGAATGGCGACGGCGGCAAGCGTCAGAAGCGTGAACGCGCGGAACATTCGAATATGCATAAAGGCGTTCTTAGCCGAGCCGTGGCGCGGCGAACAACATCTTTCGCGACGAGCCGATCGCTCGTGCGATCCGAGGCGTTCGGCCGATCATGGCGCCAGCGGCGGCCACGGACCGAGGCACGCTCGCTTTCGTGTCAGAAAAGGCCCCAGGTAAGCAACAGCCGACCACCGCTGAGCACCGCGACCAGAATATTGAGATTGCGCCCGGAATTGCTGTCGGACAGCACCCCCAGCGCAATACCGACTACCGCGATCGGAAACACGATCCAGTTGATCAGCGAAATGATCGGGATGATCCCGATGATCGCAAGCACAAGGCCGACCACGCCGACCAGAAGGGACAGGATGTTCAACATGGTCCCTAGATAGGACACACAGGGTGTGTTGGCAATATAAAACACCCGCGCTGGCGACTATTCTGCCGCAGCTTCGTCCGGCAGGCGCATCCTTCCCAACCGAACCTTAACCCTTGAGCGGCACAAGGTCGGCAAACGGAGTTCGGTCATGGTCCGCAAGACGCGCCTTTTCTGCACTGTCGCACTGTCGCTGGCGCTCGCTGCCTGCGGCGGCGGGGAATCGCGCGACGACGTTCAGACCAACGTGCAGGAAGCCGATCCGGCGCTGACCGCCGCGCTGCAGGACCAGATCATGGTCGATCCGCAGCTTTCGCAGCAATCCAATCGCGATTCGATTCGTCCCCCCGGGCAGCCCTATTCGGGTGCGATTCCCGCCGATGGCGTCGCGACCAACAGCAATCCTGTCGAAGGCGAGCTGATGCAGGTGCCCGACCCGGTACCCGCCGAAGACTGCGAACAATGCCGGGCCGCGCGCGAATCGGTGACGCTGGGCGGTCTCGCCGAACGCCAGGCCAATGGCGGGCTGGGCGAATGCGCCGCCGATCTGCAATATTCGGCGAGCTGGGCCCAGCGACTGCCGCGCGATATCCCGCTTTATCCGCAGGCGCGCGTCACCGAGGCTGCCGGCACCGAAAGCGGCGATTGCGGGCTGCGCGTCGTCAGCTTCTCCTCGCCCGCCCCGATCGACCGGATGCTCGACTGGTATTACACCGCCGTCAAACGCGCCGGCTATGACGCCGAGCACCAGGTCGACGGCCGCGAACATATCCTGGGCGGAACGCGCGCGTCGGATGATGGCGCCTATGTGCTGTTCCTGTCGCCGCGCGGCGACGGCGGCACCGATATCGATCTGATCGCCAACAACGGAATCTGAGCCGCGAGCGCGCGGCGTTTCCCTTTCGTCGCGAACCGCGCTAACGCGCGGGACATGCTGCATCTCCTTATCGTCATGCTGGGCGGCGCCATCGGAGCGGGCGGCCGGCACATGATCGGCAAATTCTCGCTGCTGTGGTTCGGCCCCGGCTATCCCTGGGGCACGCTGATGGCCAATCTGATCGGCGGGCTGCTGATGGGGCTGCTCGTCGGCGTGATGGCGCGTGTCGGCACGGGCGGCGAGCAATGGCGGCTGTTCCTCGGCACCGGCATGCTCGGTGGGTTCACCACTTTCTCGACCTTCTCGCTCGACGCAATGGTGATGATCGAGCGCGGCGACTGGAGCGGCATGCTCGGCTATGTCGCGATGTCGGTGGTCGGTGCGATCGCCGCGGTCGCGGCGGGCCTGGCGCTGGTAAGGGCAGTGGCATGAGCGAAGTCCGGCAATTCACTGTCTCCGTCGACGATGACGGCATCCGCCTCGACCGCTGGTTCAAGCGGCATATGCCTGAAGCCAGCTTCAACATCGTGTCGCGCTGGGCGCGCACGGGCCAGTTGCGCGTCGACGGCGCGCGCGCAGCGCCGGGAGACCGGATCGAAGCGGGCCAGGTGATCCGCGTCCCCCCGGCCGAGCCCGAAAAGCCCGCGAAGAAGAAATCGAGCCGCCCGCCGCTGACACCCGAACAGACCGAGTTCGTCCAGTCGCTGGTGCTCCACCGCGACGCGCAGGCGATCGTCATCAACAAGCCGCCGGGCCTCGCGACGCAAGGCGGCACCAAGACGCACGAGCATGTCGATGCGCTGCTCGACGGGCTGACGTTCGATCTCGAATCGCGGCCCAAGCTCGTCCACCGGCTCGACAAGGATACGTCGGGCGCGCTGCTGCTCGCGCGTACCGCGCGCGCCGCCGCCTATTTCTCGAAGCATTTTTCGGGTCGCAGCGCGCGCAAGGTCTATTGGGCACTGGTGATCGGCGTGCCCGATATCGACGACGGCATCATCGATCTGCCGCTCGCCAAGCAACCGGGCACGGGCGGCGAAAAGATGCATGTCGACGAGGCGGAAGGCCAGCCGGCGCGCTCGCGCTATCGCGTGATCGAGCGCGCGGGCAATCGGGCCGCCTGGGTCGAGCTGCAGCCCTTCACCGGGCGCACCCACCAGTTGCGCGTGCACATGGCCGCGATCGGGCACCCGATCATCGGCGACGGCAAATATGGCGGGCAGGATGCCTTCCTGACCGGCGGAGTCAGTCGCAAGATGCACCTGCACGCGCGCCGCATCCGCATCGATCACCCCGATGGCGGCAAGATCGATGTCACGGCGCCCCTGCCCCAGCATTTCGCCGAAACGCTCGACACTTTGGGATTCGACGAAGCGCTTGGCGACACGCTGCCCATCGATGATTCGCCGCCTCCGCCGAGCAGGGAGGAAAAGAAGGCCAAAGCGCGCCAGCATGCCAAGTCCGTTCGCAAGGAACGCCGCGGCGAACGACGCAAGCGCGGCGGCTGATCCAGATCAGGAAAGCGCCGCAATCCGTTTCATTACAAGCACGGTTAGCTTCAGTTACGGACTGGAATCACAATACGGAATCCGGCATCACCCTGGCGGGACGCTGGTCGAACGACTGGAATTGGGGAGATTAACATGAAGTTCCGTGCTGTTATTGCGGCCGCCGCCGCTGCCTTTGCCATGTCGCCGGCAGTTGCCTCGGCGCAGGATGTCTATGCGGAAGTCGGCGGCTGGAGCGTCTTCAAGAATCCCGAAAATTGCCGCGCCATCGGTTCTTTCGACGGCGATACGCATCTCGCAGTCGGCTATTATCCCGCCGATGACCGCGTCATGCTGGTGGTGATCGATTCCGACTTCACCATGAGCAACGGCCAGGAGCTCCAATACAAGATGTATTTCGCGCAGGGCGACACTCTCAACGACGATTGGGGTACCGTCACCGCCTATGGCCTGCGGATGGACAACGGAAACAACGCCTTCCGCCTCAGCCTCGATGGCAATGATTTCCTCGAGGACTTCGGAGACAATGAACTGATCGGTTTCTTCACCGGCGACGACCTGGTGATCAGCCTGCGGCTCGAACGGTCGGCGGAAATCGAATCGAAGCTGCGTCAGTGTGGCGCCTCCATCTGATCGCCGTCAGAGCGAAATCCACGTGAACCGCCTGGCATTGTTCGACTGCGACGGGACGCTGGTCGACAGTCAGGCCAATATATGCCGGGCGATGGAGGAATGTTTCTCCATCGCCCGTCTCGTTCCCCCGGATCGCGCCGCGATCCGCCGGATTGTCGGGCTGAGCCTGGTCGACGCGATTGCCCGCCTCGTCCCCGATGGCGACACGGCGCTGCATCAGGCGATGGCGGAAGACTACAAACATGCCTTCTTCACCATGCGCCAGCGCGGCACGATGGATGAAGAACCGCTGTTCGAAGGCATCGCCGATACGCTGACCGCGCTCGAGGATACCGGATGGCTGCTGGGTGTGGCGACCGGCAAATCCGATCGCGGGCTGCATCACATCCTTGAGCATCACGGCATCAAACAGCGCTTCGCGACGCTGCAGACCGCCGATCGTCATCCGTCCAAGCCGCATCCCGCAATGGTCGAAACCGCGATGGCGGAAGCCGGCGCCGCTCCCGAAACCACCGTGGTGATCGGCGACACCAGCTTCGACATGGCGATGGCCGTGGCGGCGGGCGCGCATGGCGTCGGCGTAGCCTGGGGCTATCACGGGCCCGAGGAACTGATCGGTGCCGGCGCCCGCATTGTCGCCGACCATGCGCTGCACCTGCCCGGTCACCTGCACGAAACATGGTCGGGCTCTTCCCCCGCCGCCGTCTGATCCGCTATCGTCGCGCAATGAACGAATCCGACAAGCTGGCACGCAATCGCTATTTCGCGATGGTCGCGGTGCAGATCGTCGCCACCGTGGGCGCGGTCTTCGGCCTGATCCTGGCCGGCCGCGCGACGAGCTGGGAGTTGACCATGCTGGGCGGGGCGATCCTGCTGAGCGGCCTTTACGTGATGGTGGTCGTTCCCAAGGCAATGGCACGTCGCTGGCGGACGCCGCCCGCCCCATGAAGCGATTCTGGACGGAAGCCGACGTTACCGATCTGGGCGATGCGGGCTATGGCATCGCGCTTGACGGGCGGAGCGTGAACACGCCGGGACGCGTGCGGCTGACCGTGCCCTCCGCGCCGCTTGCCGAAGCCATTGCCGAGGAATGGCGCGCCGTGGGCGAGCAGATCGATCCGCGCGCCATGCCGCTGACCGGGCTGGCCAATGCCGCGGTCGACCGGATCGCGCCCGCCGCCGCTGATTTCGCCGCCGGGCTGGCGGCCTATGGCGAGAGCGACCTGCTCTGCTATCGCGCCGACAGCCCGGCCGAGCTCGTTGCACGGCAGGCGGCGCATTGGGATCCGCTGCTCGATTGGGCGCGCGGCCGGTATGGCGTCCAACTGGAGACCGTTTCCGGCGTGATGCACCGCGCCCAGCCGCAGGCCACCATCGCGCGGCTGAACGGCGCAGTGGCGGAGCGCTCACCCTATGAGCTTGCCGGCCTCTATCCGCTCGTGTCCGTCAGCGGCTCGCTGATCGCTTCGCTTGCGCTCCTCGAAGGCGCGGCGAGCCGCGACGCGGTCTGGGCCGCGGCGCAGGTCGATGAAGACTGGCAGGCCGAACAATGGGGCGAGGACGATCTCGCGACGAAGACCCGCGAAGCGCACCGCGCCGAATTCGACGCGGGCGCCCGGTTTCTGGGCCTGATCGGTTAGTCGGCTCCCGGAAGCTGCCGGGGCATGAACCAGCGCGAAATCACTGCGCCCGCCGCGAGGAACGACACCAGATCGGCGACCCAGGCAAAGAGGAAATAGCCCCAGGGGGCGTGATTGAAGATCGGCTGCCCCAGATCGACATAGACAGTGATCGCGACCGCGAATAGCGCGACCAGCTTCATCCGCGTGCCGAAACTGGCCCCCTGGGTGAAGCTGCGCAGCGCCGCGGCAATGACGAGCGCGCAGAGGATGGCGAGCACCAGTCCGCCGATCAGAGCGCTGCTGTCGACCACGGGAAAACCGTTATTGTTGAACAGCACCATTGCGGTAGGGCCGTTGCCATAGGCCGAGGTGCCCGCATTGGTGCCCGGCCAGGGAATCGGATAGGCGCCGGTTCCGGTCGGCCCGAGATTTTCCGCCAGCGCGGCCTGCACCGCGAGACCCTGCGCGTCTGGCGCCACCGTGAAGGCCAGATAGCTGAGCGGCGTACCCCAGAAGATGAATCCGACGAACCACATCGCCAGACCACCGACAACTCCGCCTAACAGCAAACGCGGCATATCACTCCCCCTTCGATACGGGCGCTATTTGAGCAGGCCCCGGATGAATCCGATCAATCCCGTCTGCCGCGAACGCCGGATACGCTCGGCCGCCAGGATGGTACGGACTTCCTCATAGCATTTTTCGACGTCGTCGTTCACCAGCACATAGTCATAACCGTCCCAGTGGCTCACTTCACCGGCGGCACGGGCCATGCGGCGGTTGATCACCTCTTCCGAATCGGTGTTGCGGGCGACCAGGCGCTTGTGCAGTTCCTCCATCGACGGCGGTAGGATGAAGACCCGAACGACGTCCCCCCCGGCAAGCTGAAACAGCTGCTGTGCACCCTGCCAGTCAATGTCGAACAACACGTCATGCCCGCTCGCCAGCATCGAAAACACGCTTTGCTTCGGCGTGCCGTAGCGATGATCGAAGACATGCGCCCATTCGAGAAATTCATTCGCCGAAACCATCGACTTGAACATCTCGGTATCGACGAAATGATAATCGACGCCGTCCTGCTCCCCGGGGCGAATCGGCCGGGTCGTGTAGGAGACCGACATGGTCAGCCAGGGGTCGTTGGCAAGCAACTTGCGGGCAATCGTCGATTTTCCCGCGCCGGAGGGCGAGGAAAGGACGAAGAGCACGCCACGGCGCTTGAAACTGTGCGGATCCTGTTCGGGGCTATGGGGCATGCGCGCTAGTGGCGCGGCCCGACCGCTTCCGTCAAGCCTGCTCGGCCATGCCGCATGCCGCTTCAGGCATGCTGACGCGGCTTTGACGAGATATCGTACAAAACCGCCTTGGCGCCGCGATAAACCATCCAGCCGAGCAGGGCCGTGGCGGCAACCGGCACCGCCACCTTGAGCACGTTGGCGGCAACCGCGCCGATCACTGCGCCGTCTACCGCGCTGTCATCGCCGCTCATCGCATCGATCGCGCCGCCGATAACCGCGCCTGTGGTCGTAGCACCCATGTTTTTGCTCCCGAAATTCGTGTCGCAGGACAAGCGCTGGAGCGCGCGGGAAGTTCCCATTCCTCCCCGAGCTTGCTCGGGGAGGGGGACCGCCAGCCGCAGGCTGGTGGTGGAGTGGCGCCGCCAAACGGCGGCGTGATGCTTGCCACCTGGCCAGACGGCGACTGTGTCGCCGCCCCTCCACCACTCGCTTCGCGAGCGGTCCCCCTCTCCAAGACAAGCTTGGGGAGGAATTCTTCACCGCCCGATCATCGTTTCCGGCTTCACCACGCGGTCGAACGTTTCCGCATCGACCAGGCCGAGCGCCAGGCCGCTTTCCTTCAGCGTCAGGCCCTTTTCGTGCGCGTTCTTGGCGATCTTGGCGGCGTTGTCATAGCCGATTTCGGGCGCCAGCGCCGTCACCAGCATCAGCGAGCGGCCGACCAGATCGGCGATCTGCTGTTCATTGGCTTCGATCCCGTCGACGCAGCGTTCGGCGAAGTTGACCATGCCGGTCGCCATCAGGTCGATCGAGCGCATCACGTTGGCGCCGATCAGCGGCATGAACACGTTGAGTTCGAAATGGCCCTGCATGCCGCCGACAGTGACCGCCTGATGGTTGCCGACCACCTGCGCCGCCAGCATCGTCAGCGATTCGCACTGGGTGGGGTTGACCTTGCCCGGCATGATCGAGCTGCCCGGTTCGTTCGCCGGCAGCGAAAGCTCGCCGAGGCCCGAGCGCGGGCCCGAGCCGAGGAAGCGGATGTCGTTGGCGATCTTGTTCAATGCCACCGCCAGGGTGTTGAGCGCGCCCGAGAAGAAGACGAGCCCGTCCTTCGCCGCGAGCTGCTCGAACTTGTTCGGGGCGGGCTCGAATTCCATCCCCGAAATGTCGCTGATCGCCTTGCACATATCCTCGGCCCAGCCCTGAGGCGCGTTGAGGCCGGTGCCGACCGCAGTGCCGCCGATGGCGAGCTTCTTGAGATTGCCTTCGCGCGCGCCTTCGAGCCGCGCCTTGCAGCTGATCAGCTGCGCGGCATAGCCGGAGAATTCCTGGCCGAGGGTGAGCGGCGTCGCGTCCTGAGTATGCGTGCGGCCGATCTTGACGATGTGATCCCAGGCCTTGGCCTTGTTGACCAGCGCGTCGGTGAGGCGATCGAGCGCGGGCGACAGCGTGTCGCGCGCCGCGAGCGCCGCCGCGACATGGAGCGCGGTGGGGAAGCTGTCGTTCGACGACTGCGACATGTTGACGTGATCGTTCGGGTGCACCGGCGACTTGCCACCACGCGTGCCGCTGAGCATTTCATTGGCGCGGCCGGCGATCACTTCGTTGACGTTCATGTTGGTCTGGGTGCCGCTGCCGGTCTGCCAGATCACCAGCGGGAACTGATCGTCGAGCTTGCCCGCGATCACTTCCTGCGCCGCCGCCTCGATCGCGTCGGCGACCTTGGGGTCAAGCCCGTGCTTGCGGTTCACTCGCGCCGCCGCCTGCTTCACGATCGCCTGCGCATGGACGATGCCGAGCGGCATGCGTTCCTGGCTGCCGAACGGGAAATTCTGGATCGAACGCTGCGTCTGCGCGGCCCAATAGGCGTCGGCGGGAACTTCGATCGGGCCGATCGAATCGGTTTCGGTGCGAGTGGTCACGGGCGATTTTCCTTCTTCACATCCAGTCCCCGAGCGGGGAGTCGCGCGCGCTCTAGCGCCTGAGTCGGGCCGATGCCAAGCGCGGGCGCGCGGGTATCGGGAGGGCGGAAGGAGACAAAAGAGACACCACGTCCCCTGTCCTTGTCCTTCCCCGAGCGGCGGTCGCGGTTGCGAGCGGAGCCGGCCGGGGATGCGGAGTGCGCCATGATGCCCGGGTTTAGCCACGAATGCGCCGTGTAGGACAGCGGGAATTGTGCCCGACAGTATCGCGTCGCCCCTGCGCAGGCAGGGGCCTATCTCTGTATCGTCCTAAGCCTCAGGCGGACAGGGGAGCGCGCGCCCTGTGTCAGATCTTCTCGCGACACGGTATAGACATGGGCCCCTGCCTGCGCAGGGGCGACGGACAAGGAGGAACGGTTGCGCTTCGCACGACCCGCCGCCTTGTCATCCCGGGCTTGACCCGGGATCCAGCTTCTTCTGCTGCCTCGATGTTGGAAAAGGCAGCCGGACCCCGGCTCAAGGCCGGGGCGACGGGAGGTTGTTGAAGGCGGCGATCAGTTCAAATCCTGCCGCAGGAAGCGGAGCTGCGTCGCCGCGCCCGCCGCGACAGTCCAGCCGGCCAAAATCGCGGCCGAACTGCCCATCGAGAAGGAAATGATCGTGTCGGGCGCCAGCGGCAGCGTGAGGCCCCTGCCCGTCGTCCAGCTGAGGAAATTGGCGATGTGATAGAAAGGCAGGACTTCGACCAGCAGTGCCGTCAGCGACAGCGCATATTGCGCGGCGAAGACGGCGAGCAGCGGCATCAGCTGCTCGATCACGACCAGCGCGATCGACAGGATCACCGTCGCGAGGATCGACTGGGTCAGCACCGCGAACAGGCCCGCGAATGCGACGGTATAGGCAATCGGCAGCAGCGCGTTCGCCATCGCCCGCAAATGCGCGTCGGCGAGCGCGGCGAAGGTGATGCCTTCGGGAAGCGGCGAACCAAGGAAGCCGCCGAGCCATTCGCCGAGCAGCCCGATCAGATCGGTTGCGAGCAGCGAGAGCAGGACGAAGCCGAACACCACCACCCATTTCGCCGCGATCAACTGCCAGCGCGAACGCGCGGGGATGATCAGCTTCCAGGTGTTCCAGCCATATTCGCCCGCGAATACCAACGCGGCGAAGCCCGCGATCAGGAAGCGCCCCGGCGCTGACTTGGGGATCGACCAGAAAATCGCCGAGTCGGCGATCCAACGCGCGGCGGACGACCCCGCTTCGGGCGGGCCCGACGCGGAGAGCGCGGTATAGATAAGCACGCCCAGCGTGATCAGCGCGACGCCGACGGGATAGATCCACACCATCAGCCATGTCGCGCGGTGGCGGTGCAGTTTCAGCGCTTCGGCGCGGACGGCATCAAGCATCTTGCGGGTCCCTCGTCATGGTGAGGAAGATTTCTTCGAGGCTGCGATCATCGGGGCCGATGGCGAAGACATCGACTTTCGCGGCGGTGAGCAGCCGGACGATTTCGGGCGTATCGGCGCGGCTGGCGCGGACGCTCAGCCCCTTGTCGGTCGCCTCGACCGGCCAGCGATCGCCGAGCGCGGCGATGGCGGCGTCTGCGGGTTCGGCGTCGACGCGCAGCACTTCGCCCTTGGCGAGCAATTCGCCGACCGTGGCTTCGCGCAGCAGCTTGCCCTTGTTGACCACGGCGACGCGGTCGCAGATCTGTTCGACTTCGTGGAGCAGGTGGCTCGACAGGAACACCGCCTTCCCCTCCCCCGCCAGCCCGCGGATCAGCGCGCGCATATCCTGGATGCCTGCGGCATCGAGGCCGTTCGCGGGTTCGTCGAGGATCACCAGATCGGGATTGTCGAGCAAAGCGGCGGCGACGCCGAGCCGCTGTTTCATGCCGGTGGAATAGCCCTTCACCTTGCGGTGCGCATCACCGGAAAGATCGACGCGCTCGAGCACCTGCTCGATCCGCTCGCCGTCATGTCCCTGCGTCCGCGCGAGCACGCGCAGATTGTCGCGTCCCGACAGGAAGGCATAAAATGTGCCGCCATCGACCAGCGAGCCGACGCGCGCAAGTGCGCCCTTTTCGGTAACGTGGCGGCCAAAAACGAAGGCCTCGCCCGCGCTCGGGCGGATGAGGCCGAGCGCCATGCGGATCGTGGTGCTCTTCCCCGCGCCGTTGGGACCGAGAAAGCCATAGACTTCGCCGCACCGCACGCACAGCGACACATCGTCGACCGCGCGCTTGGCCCTGGTACCGCGGCCATAGGCCTTGCCGAGGCCGCGCAATTCGAGCGCGATCGTCTCTTCCGATTCACTGTCGGCCAAGTTTGTCCCTCCCTGCATGGACATGGCTCTGTTCGGCGCCCTGTGTGCAGGATCACGGGTGTATTATCAAGACAATACAGGAAGGCCGGTCAAATCAGCCGATGCGGTGTTGCGCCATGCGCTCGTAATAGGGGCGTGCGGCCTCCGCGATCGGCTTGATCGCCTCGGGCAGGTCGTCGATCGTGGCGACGTGGCTGGGCGCTGCGAAACCGGTGGATTTCTCTACCGCGTCATACCAGGCGGGCGCCCATGCCCCGTCGCTGGCCCGGCGTCCCGGCGGCCAGTTCAGCATTCGATCCGAAAAGGGAATGGCCAGCGCTTCGCACAGGATGGTCAGGCTTTCGCGCGGATCGCGCTGCACGCTCGGCCCTTCGATCACCACCGGCGCGGCGCCGGTGCGCTCCGCGACGCGATCGAACAGCTCGCACTGGCGGACGACGCCGATATCCTCGAGCGTGACGTCGCCGCGCTTGACGATGTACGACGCCAGCACCTGTTCGGGCGGGCGGATCAGGAAGGCATTGGTGACCGAGTCCATCCAGTCGAGCCCGAAATCGGGCAGCATATGGTGGCACATCTGCTTCTGATACCAGATCGGCGCGCCGTTGGGCGCCTCCCCCGTCATCGCCGCCGCCACGTCGCGCCAATCATTGGGCTGGGAGGCGAGAACCGCGTCGTTCATCGGGTGGACGATACCGGTTTCGGCAAGGAAGGCGGCGTAGAAGGGCTCGTCCGAAACGTCGCAATCGTCGCGATTTTCGAACGCGCGCATCATCGCGGTCGAGCAGTTGCGCGGGCCCGACCACATGGCGATCCGTACTGTCATACCAGCCGGTTCGCGGCGGCGTCCGCGTCCTTCATCACCTGGTAGGCGTCGGTCACGGCCTGCGTTACCGGGCCGTTCACTTGCGGGAGTTCGCGGCCGTCGATCGCGCGAACCGGCGTGATCCCGCCCATCGTGCCCGTAACGAACGCCTCGTCTGCGTCATAAACCCGTTCGAGCGGGAAACTGCCCTGTTCGATCGGCGCGACGCCGCCGCGACAGGCGAGGATGACGTTACCGCGCGTGATGCCGTTGAAGCAGTAGCGGTCGCCCGCGACGAACACCGTGCCGCCTTTCACCCAGAAGAAGTTGGTGGCGTTGCAGCTGGCGACGTTTCCGTGCGGATCGCACATCAGCGCTTCGTCGGCCTCCGGGTCGATGTCGATCGCTTCGAGCAATGCGCGGATGAAGTTGAGGCGGCTGTGCGAATTCAATCGCATGTCGAACATTTCCGGGCCGGAGGTGCGCGTTGTGACGCTCTGGACGGTCAGGCCGCCGCCGGGGATTTGCGCCGGCGCCTTATATTCGGCAGTGATCGCGATGGTCGGCCGGCCGAGCGCGTTGCGCGGGTCCTGATTGACGGTCGCCTTGCGCCCGCGCGTGACCATCAGGCGGAGATGCGCGCCGTCCTGCATATCGTTGGCGATGAGCAGATCGCGCAGCGCGGCCTTCATCTCCGCGCGCGTCAGGCCGATATCGATGCGGATATCGTCCGCGCCCGCATAGAGCCGGTCGAGATGCGCATCGAGGAACAGCAGCGCGCCTTTGTGCAGCCGCAGCCCCTCCCACACCCCGTCGCCCAGCCCGAACCCCGCGTCGAAGATCGAGACGCTGGCGGTGGCGTGCGGAACAAGCTCGCCGTTCAGGTGAACGAGGAGATTTGCGTTACGGGGATCGGGAGTGAAGTCCTGGGAACCGGCCATGCCCCGAGTCTAGGGGGACCGTCGCGATCCGGGAAGGGGCCAAGAGCACCGCAACCGGCGGTTCAGCTACAGGCAGGCAGCGGAGCTATCGAGACAGGCAACGAAGAGAATACCGTAAAACAAGGCCGGCCCCATCAGCGCGCAATAAGGCGGCACCGCCAGGATCAGCATATAGTTCAGGCGCAGCAGGATAAGGCCCAGAATGCCCGGTAAAAGCAGGACGCCCAATGTCCAGAGCCCGAGATCGGGAATGAAGGAAATCCCGGTTTGCGTTTCCAGCCAGAAGCCAAGCGCCGCATAGGCCGCCGGCCCGAACAGGACGAGCAGCGTCGCCAGCGACACCCGCGATACGGCCCAGACATCACCCATCGTCGGTGACGTGAGAGCCCGATCGCTCACTTCTTCCGTTTGAAGTCCACCGACACGACGTTCGACCCGTCTTCGGACTGTACGACCGCAGCGTCGCCTTCGCCGTCATTTCCGGCGTCGTCATAGGCATCGGGATCGGTTTCGGGGCCGTCATCGTCATTGACGTGGAAACGCAGTTCGAAATTCACTGCCGGATCGTGGAAACCGGTGATCGCCGAGAACGGGATGAACAGCATCGACGGGATCTGGTTGAAGCTGAGACCCACCGAGAATTTCTCGTCATCCACCTTCAGATCCCAATAGCGATGCTGAAGGACGATCGTCATTTCGTCGGGGAAGCGTTCGATCAGCCGGTCGGGAATGTCGACGCCCGGCGCCTGCGTCTTGAAGGTGATGTAGAAATGATGCGCGCCTGGCAGACCGCCGCTTTCGGCGACCTGCCCCAGAACCCGGCCGACGACTGCGCGCAATGCCTCCTGCACGATTTCGTCATAGGGAATCAGGCTGTCGGGTACGCTGTTGTTCATGCGCCAACTGCTAGCGACTGTGTGTCGACGGTCAAGCCAGACTTGCCCCCGCGCAAGCCCGTTACGAATTGCATGGCGGCGCAACGACGCTATGGAGGCGCCATGCGCACCGCCACCGTCAGCCGCAAGACCAGCGAGACATCGGTCGACGTCACCGTCAATCTGGACGGAACGGGAAACTATGCGATTTCCACCGGGATCGGCTTTTTCGATCACATGCTGGAGCAGCTTTCGCGCCATTCGCTGATCGACATGGATGTGAAGACCGTCGGCGACCTGCATATCGACCAGCATCACACGGTCGAGGATACCGGGCTTGCGATCGGCGAGGCGATTGCCAAGGCGCTCGCCGACAAGAAGGGCATCCGCCGCTATGCCGACGCGCTCTCGCCGATGGACGAGACGCTGACGCGCGTCGCAGTCGACATTTCGGGGCGGCCTTACTGCGTGTTCAAGACGGTGTTCAGCCAGAAGCGGCTGGGCGAGATGGACACCGAGATGTTCGAACACTGGTTCCAGAGCTTTTCGCAGAATGCGGGTATCACGCTGCATGTCGAAACGCTCTATGGCGACAACAACCACCATATCGCCGAAAGCTGCTTCAAGGGCCTTGCCCGCGCGCTGCGCGAAGCGGTCGAGATCGACCCGCGCAAGGCGGATGTCATCCCCAGCACCAAGGGCACATTATGAGCCTCGTCATCGTCGAGCTGACCTATAAGGTCGATCCCGCCGAGATCACCGAGCTGCGCCCCGCGCATCTCGAATGGCTGCGCGAGGGATTGATGGCAGGCAGGCTGGCGCTGTCGGGACGCAAGATGCCGGTGACCGGCGGCATGCTGATCGTGCGCGGAACCGTGGAGGAAGCCCAGGCCTGGTGCGCGAGCGATCCCTTCGCGCTCGCCGATGTCGCCGAATATCGTTTCTTCGCGTTCGAGCCGAGCCTTGCCGCGCCCGGGCTGGAGAGCCTGCTTCCGTGAGCGTCGCGCTGATCGATTACGGCGCGGGCAATCTCCATTCGGTGCATAATGCGCTGAAGGCGGCGGGCGCGACCGACATTGCAGTGACCGACGATCCCGATGTGGTGCTGCGCGCCGATCGCGTGGTGCTGCCCGGCGTTGGCGCGTTCGGTGCCTGCGCCGCGGGGCTTCGGGCGATCCCCGGCATGGTCGAGGCGATGGAGACGCGCGTGCTGGGCGGCGGTGTGCCGTTCCTTGGCGTGTGCGTCGGCATGCAATTGCTCGCGACGACCGGCGTGGAAATGGGCAGCCATGCCGGGCTCGGCTGGATACCGGGCACGGTACGCGAACTTCCGGCAACCGGCGTGCGCGTGCCGCATATGGGCTGGAACGACGTGACGCCGCTGGTCGATCACCCGCTGATCGAATCCGGTGAGGCTTATTTCCTGCACAGCTTCGCGTTTGAAGGCGACGAAGGCGTGCTCGCCGTCACCGATCATGGCGGACCGGTGACCGCCGCGATCGGGCGCGACAATATCGTCGGCGTCCAGTTCCACCCCGAAAAGAGCCAGCGCTACGGCATCGCGCTGGTCGAAAGGTTTCTCGCATGGGCTCCGTGACTTTCCAATTCCTCCCCGAGCTTGCCTCGGAGAGGGGGACCATCGCGCAGCGATGGTGGAGGGGCGGCGGTGGAACACCGCCGTCTGCGACGGCGGCCCCTCCACCACCAGCCTGCGGCTGGCGGTCCCCTTCCCCCAGCAAGCTGGGGGAGGAACTATGACCCTCACCGTTTTCCCCGCGATCGATCTGAAGGCCGGCAAGGTGGTGCGTCTTGCCGAAGGCGATATGGCGCGCGCCACGGTTTACGGCGAAGACCCCGCCGCGCAGGCCGAGGCATTCGCGGCCGCGGGCGCCGATCACCTGCATGTCGTCGATCTCGACGGCGCGTTCGCGGGCAAGACCGTCAACCGCGCGGCAGTGGACCATGCGATCCGCGCCTTTCCCGGCAAGGTCCAGCTGGGCGGCGGCATCCGCACGCGCGAATCGATCGAGCGCTGGCTGGAGATCGGCGTCGATCGCATCGTGATCGGCACCGCCGCGCTGGAAAACCCGGCACTGGTGCGCGAAGCCGCACGCGTCCATCCCGGCCAGATCGTCGTCGCCGTCGATGCGCGCGACGGAATGGTCGCAACCAATGGCTGGGCCGATGTCACCAATGTCTCGGTCGCCGATCTCGCCCGGCGGTTCGAGGATGCCGGCGTTGCCGCGCTGCTGTTCACCGATGTCGGGCGCGACGGGCTGCTCAAGGGCTGCAATGTCGAAGCGACGGTGGCGCTGGCCAAGGCAGTCGACATTCCCGTCATCGCCAGCGGCGGCGTTGCCGGGATCGAGGACATCACGGCGCTGACCGGCCATGTCTCCGACGGAGTGGCAGGCGTGATCACGGGCCGCGCGCTTTACGACGGCCGGCTCGATCTGGCCGAAGCGATCAGGGTGGCGAAGGGATGATGGCGCACGCACTTCTCCCCTCCCGCTTGCGCGAGGGGATCAGGGGGTGGGCTCGCGCTCACCGCAAAACGCAGCGCCTATTGATAGCGGGTGCCCACGCCCCGCCCCCCTCGCGCATGCGGGAGGGGGGGAAGTGACCGTCCGCGCCCGCGTCATTCCCTGTCTCGACGTCGCCGAGGGGCGCGTGGTGAAGGGCGTCAATTTCGTCGAACTGCGCGACGCGGGTGATCCTGTCGAGCAGGCGCGGGCCTATGACGCCGCCGGTGCGGACGAACTCTGCTTCCTGGACATCACCGCGAGTTACGAGGAGCGCGGCACGTTCCTCGACGTGGTCAGCCGCACCGCCGAAGTCTGCTTCATGCCGCTCACCGTCGGCGGCGGTGTGAGAACGGTGGAGGACGCGCGCGCGCTGCTGCTCGCGGGTGCCGACAAGGTGGCAGTGAACAGCGCCGCCGTCTCGCGCCCCGAAGTCGTTTCCGACATTGCCGAGCGGATGGGCAGCCAGTGCGTCGTCGCTTCGGTCGATGCGCGGCGGACGGGCGACGCCAAGTGGGAAGTCTTCACGCATGGCGGGCGCCGCCCGACGGGGATCGACGCAGTGGAGCATGCGCTGCGCCTCGCCAAGCTTGGCGCGGGCGAGATATTGCTGACGTCGATGGATCGCGACGGGACGCGCGCGGGGTTCGATCTGGAACTGACGCGGGCCATCGCCGATCAGGTGTCGGTGCCGGTGGTCGCATCGGGCGGAGTCGGCAATCTCCAGCATCTGGTCGAAGGCGTGCGCGACGGCCATGCCAGCGCGGTGTTGGCGGCATCGATCTTCCATTTCGGCGAAGCGAGCATCGCCGACGCGCACGCCGCGCTGGCGGCGGCGGGGATTCCGGTTCGGGATTAACGCTTTGGTTGGGGGTGATGGGTTAGGTCCGTGGTGATGGGCCTTGCTTGGAAATGCTCGACTAATCCCAAGCGAAACCGTCACCCTGAACTTGTTTCAGGGTCCACTCCTCCACCTGCACGGGCCTGGCTTGTGGCACGGTGGATGCTGAAACGAGCCTGTCCCGAGCATCGTCGAGGGATTCAGCATGACGAGGGATGTTGATGTACCGCCTGCTCGCCCTGCTCCCTGCGACCGTCGCCGCCCCTGCCCTTGCCGCGAGCGATAGCGGCGGACGCACGATGCCGCAGCTATCGGACATCGCGCTGGTCGCTTTCGCCGCGCTGGCTTTGTGGTTCGTCCGCCGGGCGATGCGCGCGCGGGCGCGCAAGTCGCGCGAGGCAGGCCCCTCCGAGGATTGACAGCAAGCCGCCGTCGCGCAAGGCGAGTGGCATGTCCCAGGATATTCTCGACCGGCTGGAAGCCACGATCCGCGAGCGCCGCACCGGCGATCCCGAAACCAGCTATGTGGCGAAGCTGACGGCCAGGGGCCGCAAGAAGATGGCGCAGAAGCTGGGCGAGGAAGGCGTCGAAGCCGCGATCGCCGCCGTCGCCGAGGACAAGGCGGCGCTGACCGGCGAGGCGGCGGACCTGATCTTCCACCTGATCGTGCTGCTGGCGGACGCGGGGCTCACCCTCGACGACGTGCGCGCCGAACTGGCGCGGCGCGAGGGGATGTCGGGGATCGCGGAGAAGGCGGCGCGGGGGTGAACCCCCGTTGCGTCGCCCCTGCGCAGGCAGGGGCCCATGTCTGTAGCGTGTCGCGGTAACACCGACACATATCGGCCGCGCCTGTGTCAGCCGATTGCACGAACGGTACAGCGATAGGCCCCTGCCTGCGCAGGGGCGACGGGGCGGGATTGCCGGCAGTGGGAACCAACGCGCCGCGCTGACGTCACCCCGGACTTGATCCGGGGCCCAGCTGCCTTTTCCCGGCGCAGAGGAAGCAGAAAAAGCTGGATCCCGGGTCAAGCCCGGGATGACGGTGAGACTGGGAAGGGCCGGCGGCAGGGGTCGAACCCGCACCCTTTCGGGGCCGCTGGTGCGGCACGTCACCCGATTCCGTCACGCCGACCGCGGCCACATAGACGGAATTGCGGAAATTGGCGACGCTCCCGGTTCCTCCCCTGCAAGGGGAGGGGGACCGGCGCAGCCGGTGGAGGGGTAGCTCTCCGCAGGCCGCTGGTAGCGTTTTTGGCGCTTACCCCTCCACCATGCTGCGCATGGTCCCCCTCCCCCTCCGGGGGAGGAATGGGTATGTCGCGACAACCGAGAGGAGACTCGCATGCCCATCGACGCCACCGCGCCCTATGACGATCAGAATATCTTCGCGAAGATCCTGCGCGGGGAGATTCCCAACAAGACCGTGTATGAGGACGAATATGCGCTCGCCTTCCACGACATCAATCCGCAGGCGCCGCATCACATCCTCGTCATCCCCAAGGGCGCCTATGTCAGCTGGGACGATTTTTCGGCGAATGCGCCCGAGACGGAGATTGCCGGATTCATCCGGGCGGTGGGCAAGGTGGCGCGCGAGGCCGGGCTGGTCGAACCGGGATACCGGCTGCTCGCCAATGTCGGGATGGACGCGCATCAGGAAGTGCCGCATCTTCACGTCCATATCTTCGCGGGACGCAAGCTCGGGCCTATGCTTGCGCAAGACTAGGCGTTAGGCTGGTATCTTTCGTAACCAGGGGGAAGCATCGGGCATGGCAGTGACAGGCGGCGCATCAACGGATCAGGCGCCCGATTCGCAACCGCACTGGTCCTCGCGCTTCGCCTTCATCATGGCCGCGATCGGCTCGGCCGTCGGGCTCGGCAATCTCTGGCGCTTTCCCGCGCAGGCAGCGAGAATGGCGGCGGCGCCTTCGTCATCTTCTACATCGTCTGCGTCGCGCTGATCGGCATGCCGGTGCTGCTTTCGGAAATGCTGATCGGACGCCACGGCGGCAGTTCGGCCGTGGAAAGCGCCAAGAAGGTGGCGCGCGATTCGAATGCCTCGACCTTGTGGTCGCTGCTCGCGAGTTTCGGCGTGCTTGGCGCCTTCCTGATCCTCAGCTTCTACTGCGTCGTCGCGGGCTGGGTGCTCTATTATGTCGGCGTGTTCGCAAGCGATTTCGTTACCGCATTGTCGGGCAATTTCGCCGGCGGCGCGCTCGCGGGCATGGATCAGGCGGCGATCGAGGGGCTGTTTCCCGGGCTGCTCGGCAATCCGGGCATGCTGATCGGGCTGCACGCGCTGTTCATGGCGATCACCCTGTTCTTCGTCGCGCGCGGCGTCAGCGGGGGGATCGAGATCGTCGCGGTATGGCTGATGCCCGCCTTCTTCATCCTGTTCCTCGGCATCACCGTGTACAGCCTGTTCAGCGGCGCGCTCGGCGAGACGATGTCGTTCCTGTTCGCCTTCAACCCCGACCGGCTGTTTCACGGCGATGTGATGCTGGCGGGGCTCGGCCAGGCGTTTTTCTCGCTTTCGCTCGGTTCGGCGCTGATGATCACTTATGGCGCCTATGCCGGGCGCGAGACCAATCTCGCCAATTCGACCGCGATCATCGCCGTCGCCGATACCGGCGTCGCGATCATGGCGGGGCTGTGCATCTTTCCGATCGTCTTCGCCGCCGGCCTCGACGCCGGGTCGGGGCCGGGACTGATGTTCGTCTCGCTGCCGGTCGCGTTCCAGGCGATGCCGTTCGGATCGCTGATCGGGCTGTTGTTCTTCGTCATGGTAGGGTTCGCCGCGCTGACATCCTCGGTCGCGCTGCTCGAGGCACCCGCTTCGTGGCTGATGCACCGCTTCAACATCGCCCGCGCGCCTGCCGCGATCATCATCGCGGCGCTCGCCTTCGCGGTGGGGACGCTGGCGGCACTCGGCTACAATCTGCTTTCCGACGTGCATCCGCTCGGCTTCTGGCCGGCCTTTGCCGGGCTCGACATCCTCGACTCGCTCGACGCGATTTCGGGCAAGATCCTGCTGCCGCTTTCGGGGCTGCTGACCGCGATCTTCACCGGCTGGATCGCCGATCGGCGGCTGGTCGATGCGGAGAACGGCATCGACGGTGGAATCCATGTCCTGTGGCGCTTCCTGATCGCGTGGCTGTGCCCGCTGGCGCTGGCGGCGATCCTGATCGTCGGGCTGTGGCCGACCGCCTGAATCATTTCGGTTGTCGGCGGCGCAAAAGCCGCTAGCGTGCCGCTTTCCAATTCGAGCCGCCGGCGCTGATGCGCCGGGGCTCGTTTCGAAAGTCGCACGTCAATGATCTTCGGGCGCATCAAGCCTCTCGACGCCATCCTTGCCACCGCCGAAAAGAAATCGCTGACCCGCTCGCTGGGCGCCGTGCAACTGACCTTGCTCGGCGTCGGCGCGATCATCGGCACGGGCATTTTCGTTCTCACTTCCGAAGCCGCGCAGAAAGCCGGGCCCGGCATGATGTGGGCCTTCGTCATCGCTGCCGTGGTGTGCGGCGTGGCGGCGCTCTGCTATTCCGAAATCGCGTCGATGGTGCCGGTGTCGGGCTCCGCCTATACCTATACCTATGCCGTGATGGGCGAGCTGCTCGCCTGGATGGTCGGCTGGGCGCTGATCCTCGAATATGCCGTCGCCGCTTCGGCCGTATCGGTGGGCTGGTCGGGCTATTTCGTCGGCCTGCTGCACAGCTGGGGAGTCGAATTTCCGCACGTGCTGGCGGTCGGCCCCTATGCGGGAGGAATCGTCAATCTGCCAGCGCTGCTCATCGCGCTGCTCGTCACGCTGCTGCTGATGATCGGCACCACCGAAAGCGCGCGGGTGAACGCGGTGCTGGTGGCGATCAAGGTGACCGCGCTGACCGTCTTCATCGGCCTGACCCTGCCGGTGATGCAGGGGGCCAATTTCGAACCGTTCATGCCGAACGGCTGGTTCGGCAACGGCCATGGCGCGGGCCTCGGCGCGGTCGGTGCGGCGGCCTCGATCTTCTTCGCCTATGTCGGCTTCGACGCGGTTTCGACGGCGGCGGAGGAGACCAAGAATCCGCAGCGCAACGTGCCGATCGGCCTGATCGGATCGCTGGCGATCTGTACCGTCTTCTATCTGCTCGTCGCAGCGGGCGCGATCGGGGCGCTGGGCGCGCAGCCGGTGACCGGCCCGGCAGGCGAGATCCTCGCCCCGGGCACGCAGGCGCTGGCGCAGCAATGCCAGGCGATCGCTTCGGTCGCCACCGAGCCGCTCGTCTGCTCGCGCGAAGCGCTCGCCCATGTCCTGCGCTCGATCGGTTACGAGCGGCTGGGCGACCTGATCGGCGTCGCGGCGTTCCTTGCCCTGCCCTCGGTCATCCTGATCATGCTGTTCGGCCAGACGCGCATCTTCTTCGTGATGGCGCGCGACGGACTGCTTCCCGAAAAGCTCGCCGCGATCCATCCCAAGTGGAAGACGCCGCATATCGTGACGATGATCACCGGCGTCGCCGTCTCCTTCTTCGCGGCGTTCCTGCCGGTAGGGCAGCTTGCCGACATTTCGAACTCGGGGACTTTGTTCGCCTTCTTCATGGTGGCGCTGGCGGTGCTGATCCTGCGCCGGACGCAGCCCGATCGCCCGCGCCCGTTCCGCACGCCGCTGGTCTGGGTGGTTGCGCCGTTGGCGATCCTCGGCACGCTCGGCCTCTATTTCAACCTGCCGTTCGAAGCGAAGATGGTGCTGCCGGTATGGGGCGGCATCGGGCTGGTCGTCTATTTCCTCTATGGCTACCGCAAGAGCCATGTCGGCCTGGGCCATGTCGAAGTGCATGAAGACGATCCCGACGCCCCGCCCCAGCCCGTCCCACCGATCGGCGACGCGCATACGCCGGGCGGCAAGGACGCCTGAGACGACACCGAAGAGGGCCGGCAGCGATGCCGGCCCTTTTTCGTTGCGTTGTCTCGCCCCGAACCGCAGATTTGGCGGATGGCGAGCTATGAGATGTCCGACGCGGAAATACGGCGCTTCTGGCGCTTGAGCTGGCTGTCGGCACTTCAGGCCTTTGCCGACCGGGATACCCAGCAACGCCGCTGGCTAGATCCCAAGGAGCGGAACCCAAGCTACTCGTTCGTCGAATGCATGGCGGACTATTTCGATGGCGCTGCCTATCTTGGGCAGGAGGATGCCTATCGAAAGCGGCTCGAATGGGGGCATCTCAGCAAGGCAGAAGCCCATACGGTCGCTGGATTTCACGCATTGGCGGATGCCTATCAAGCACCCTGTGACGAATGGGATGCTGCCACCATCCTCGCCGATCCGGCATGGCAGGAAGTCGTCGCCAGCGCAGAATGGGCGCAGCAGAAACTGCTGCCGCTGCTGTCCGGCCCGGACGAGATCGAGGCGCTGACGCAACCGCCCCTCTGGAGCGAGAAGGACGGGAGCTACTACGCCCGACTGCCGGGCACCGCCATCATACCGGCCGCACGCGAGAAACGCGGGCTTCGCGCGATGCTTGCATCGATCAAGCTATGGCTTGTCGGCTAGCCCCATGACCGCGCTCTACGACACGATCGGCGTCAATTATGTGCAGCTGCGGCGCCCGGATCCGAGAATCGCCGCCGCGATTCATCGCGCGCTGGGCGATGCGCGCTCGGTGCTCAATGTCGGTGCGGGCACCGGTTCCTATGAACCCGCCGACCGGCGGGTGACGGCGGTGGAACCGTCGACGGAGATGATCGCCAGGCGCGCGGCCGATGCCGCACCTGCCATTCAGGGCGTCGCCGAAGCGCTGCCCTTCCCCGACGACAGCTTCGACGCGTCGATGGCGGTCCTCACGCTCCATCACTGGACCGACAAGGCCGCCGGGCTGCGCGAGATGCGCCGGGTGACGCGCGGGCCAGTGGTGCTGGTCACCTTCGATCCGGCGCAGCGGCCGTGGCTGACCGACTATCTGCCGCAACTCGCCGCGCTCGACGAGGCGCAGATGCCGACGATGGCGGACTATGCGGACTGGCTGGGCGATGTCACGGTGTCGCCGCTCGAAGTGCCGCACGACTGCAGCGACGGCTTTCTCTACGCCTATTGGCGCAGGCCCGCCGCCTATCTCGACCCGCGTATTCGCTCGGGCATTTCCTCCTTCTGGGCGCTGGACGATCTGCAGGTGGGGCTCGACCGGCTGCGCGACGATCTGAACAGCGGCGAATGGCCGCGCCGCCATGCCGCGCTGCTTGCGCGCGAAGCCTATGACGCGGGCTATCGGCTGATCGTCGCGCGGTAACCGAACCCGTATGCCACCGATCCGTCACAAAGCCTTCCCTCACTCCACCCCATCGGCTAGCCTCCCGCTTTCTGCGTATCCGAAGGGGGATTTTCGTGACAGCAGCAGCTGCGGATCAGGCGGCGAACACCAGCCTGATCGACCAAGTAACCAATGTGTCCGACTTTATCTGGGGGGGCACATGGAACGGCACCGAGGTGCTGCCGATACCGCCGCTGGTGGTGATCCTTTTCGGGGTCGGTCTCTATCTGATGATCGGCCTCAAATTCTATCCGATCCTGCAGCTTCCCTCGGCATTCAAGGGGCTGTTCGTCAAATCGGGCGGCAAGAACGGTGCTGGCGAGATTTCGCCGTTCGCGGCGCTTTCCACGGCGCTGTCGGGTCAGGTCGGCACGGGCAACCTTGCCGGTGTCGCAACCGCGATCACGCTGGGCGGGCCGGGTGCGATCTTCTGGATGTGGATCACCGCGCTGCTCGGCATGTCGCTCGCCTTCGCCGAAGGCGCGCTCGCCATCCGCTATCGCGAAATCACGCCGGAAGGCCATTATCGCGGCGGCCCGATGAGCTACATCACCTTCGGCATGGGCCCGAAATGGAAGTGGCTGGCGATCGTCTTCTGTCTTGCCGTGCTCTTCTCAGGCCTGATCACCGGCAACGGCATTCAGGCGAACAGCTTTGCTGATTCGTTCAACGAACTGACCGGGATGGATGAATGGATCGGCGGCGCTATCGCCGCGATCGCGGTGTTCATCGTCATCATCGGCGGCATCAAGTCGATCGGCGCCGTCGCCGAAAAGGTCGTGCCGACCATGGCGACGCTCTACATCATCATGGCGCTGATCGCGCTGATCATGAATTTCGGCGATCTTCCCGAAACCTTCAGCCGCATTTTCGGCGGCGCATTCAATCCGCAATCGGCGATGGGCGGCTTTTTGGGCGCCAGCATGATCGTTGCGATCCGCGCCGGTGCCGCACGCGGCCTGTTCTCGAACGAAGCGGGTCAGGGTTCGACTCCGATCGCGCATGCCGTCGCCCAGACCAAGGATCCGGCGCTGCAGGGTCGCTTTGCGATGATGGGCACCTTCATCGACACGATCCTGATCTGCACCATGACCGCGCTGGTCATCCTGACCGTCGAAGGCCAGTTCACCGGTGGCGGTGAAGCGGTGAAGCATGCCTGGCAGTCCGATCTCAACGGCTTCGCCATGACCTCGGGTGCCTTCGCGGCAGCCTTCCCGCTCGATGTTGCGGGTATTCCGATCGGCACGCTGGTCGCATCGCTCGCGCTGCTGCTGTTCGTCTTCACGACGTTGCTCACCTGGAGCTATTACGGCGAACGCGCGATCACCTTTCTCTACGACATGATCCCCGGATCGACGCCGCAAGGCGAGAAGATCCTGCACATGATCTGGCGCCTGCTGTGGTGCGTGGTGATCTTCTTCAGCGCGACCTTCCCGCTCGAGCTGATCTGGCGGCTGGGCGACATTTCCAACGCGACGATGGTGCTGCCCAACCTGCTGGCGCTGGCGATCCTGTCTCCGGTGGTGTTCAAGCTCGCCAAGGGTGTCCGCAACGCGGGCAAGGATCATGGCCGCGACACGCCGCACGAACTGTTCGACGAGGCGCCGGCTCCGGCGGAGTAATCCGCCAGGCCGTCGACGGCCAAACAGCAAAGGGCCGGGGAGCGATCCCCGGCCCTTTTGTTTTGTTGGCCGTTGCGGCCGCGCGCACCGGACAAGAAAAAGGCCGGGAATCGACCCCGGTCTTTTTTCTCTGTGGACAGAAATCCTCCCCCGGAGGGAGAGGGGGACCGCCGAAGGCGGTGGAGGGGTATTGGCCGCGAGCGCCTCGCTTGCCGAAACTACCCCTCCGTCAGCCCTTCGGGCTGCCACCTCCCCCGCCGGGGGAGGAATGTGGCTTATCCCAGCTTCTTCGTCACCAGATCCTTGAGGTCGACTTCCGGCCGTGCGCCATAGTGGCTGATGATCTCGGCCGCGCAGACCGAGCCCATCCTGAGCGAATCGGCGACGCTCTTGCCCTGCGCCTGGCCGCGCAGGAAGCCCGCGGCGAACAGGTCGCCCGCGCCGGTGGTGTCGACGACCTTGTCGATCGCCTCCGCCGATACTTCGGCCCGCTCGCCGCCGGTCAGCGCGATCGCGCCCTTTTCGCTGCGGGTGACGACGAGCACCGGCACCTGCGGCGCGATCTTTTCGACCGCGGCATCGAAATCCTCGAGATCGGCAAGCGCGAGCAGTTCATTCTCGTTGGCGAACAGGATGTCGACCAGCCCGTCGGCGATCAGCTTGCGGAAATCGTCGCCGTGGCGCGAGATGCAGAAGACGTCCGAAAGCGTGAAGGCGACCTTGCGCCCGTTGCTCCGCGCGACGTCGATCGCGGCGCGCATCGCCTGGCGCGGCTCTTCGGGATCCCAGAGATAGCCTTCGAGATAGAGGATCGCGCCCTTGGCGATCAGATCCTTGTCGAGCGCGCTTTCAGGCAGGAACTGCGAAGCGCCGAGAAAGGTGTTCATCGTGCGCTGCCCGTCGGGCGTCACGAAGATCAGGCAGCGCGCGGTGGTCGGGTCGCCCGCGCGCGGCGCGGTATCGTAATGGATGCCGACCGAATTGATGTCGTGCTTGAAGATCTGGCCGAGTTCATCGTCGGCGACCTGGCCGATAAACCCGCATTTGCCGCCGAGCGAGGCGATGCCCGCGACGGTGTTCGCCGCCGAACCGCCCGAAACCTCGCGCCCCGGCCCCATCTTGGCATAGAGCGCGTCGGCTTCCTCGGGAGAGAAGACGAGCTGCATCGATCCCTTGGTCATGCCCTGTTCGACGATGAATTCGTCGCTCGACTGGGCCAGTACATCGACGATCGCATTGCCGATCGCCACGACGTCATATTCAGGGGTCGTCACACGCTTCTCCTTTGGGGTTGCAGCCCGCACCTAGGCGGCGGCAAGAAGGAGTGCAACCGAAGCGCGCAATATCGGGGAGCGGCAAGGCGGGATGTTTCAATCGTTTTTTCTGTCTTTCGGGCAGTTGCTCGACAAGCCGATCGCGCGGGTTTTTCTGAAATCGCTTGCGGTCACGATCATTGCTTTCGGCGTAGTCGGCGCAGCACTTTGGTGGGGCATGCGCTGGCTGTTCCGGCTGGTGAACGGCGCGCCGGCGGGCGAGCCGGGCACGCTGTGGGGCTGGGCCACGGGGTGGGCGCAGGCGGCCAGCGAGCATCAGGGGCTGGCGGACCTGATCTCGCTGATCCTGTTCCTGCTCGCTTCCTGGCTGCTGTTCCGCGCGATCGCCGTCGCCGTGATCGGCATCTTCGCCGACGAAGTCGTCGTCGCGGTCGAACAGAAACATTATCCCGACCGGCTGGCGAGCGCGCGCGACGTGCCTTTCTGGCGCGGCGTATGGATGGGGCTGGGATCGGCGGCGCGCGCGATCGCGATCAATGTCGTTCTCTCGCCGCTATACCTGATCCTGCTGGTGACCGGCGTCGGCACCGCGGTCGCCTTCTTCGTCGTCAATGCCTGGCTGCTCGGCCGCGACCTGGGCGATATGGTCGCCGCGCGCCACATGCCGAAGGAAAAGCTGGCACGCTGGCGCTCACGCACCATCTTTCGCCGCTTCCTGCTTGGCGGTATCGGGACCGGGCTGTTCCTGATACCGGGGCTGAACCTGATCGCCCCGGTGCTCGGCACGGCAATGGCGACGCATATGCTGCATCGAAAGGGTATTGAATGAAGGCGCGTATCGCTGCGGTCGCTCTGGCCGCCCTGCTGGTTTCGGCATGCAGCAGCGGGAGCGGCATTACCGGCGCCGCGCGACGCCCCGGCCCGGCGGTTCCGGTGCCCACCGATGTACCGCTGACCACTGCGGTCATGGGGCAGCAGGCCGACCGGCTGTTCGCGCAGTTCGGCGCGCCGACACTCGACATCAGCGAGGGGCGCGGACGCAAGGTTCAGTTCGCCAACGGCACCTGCGTTCTCGACGCCTATCTCTACCCCCCTGAAAACGGGCGCGGATCACCGACGGTTACGTTCATGGAAACGCGGCTGCGCGACGGCAGCCCGATCGATCCGTCGAGCTGCATCGCGTCACTGCGCGCGCGTTAAGGCGCGAGCGTCCACTCGCGCGTGACATCATCGTCGGGTTCACCGGCGGCACGCGCATCGCGCTCCTGCCGCCAGCGGGCCGGATCGAGCCGTCCCAGCGCCCAGACCGCCGCTCCGCGCACGGCCGGCGCCTCGTCATCGAGCAAACCGGCAACCTGTGGCACCATTGCCGCCTCGCCGCTGTTGCCCGCCGCGATCAGGCAGTTGCGCACCATCCGGTCGCGCCCGATCCGCTTGATCGGCGATCCCGAAAACACCTGGCGAAACGCCGTATCGTCGAGCGCCATCAGATCCCCGAGCGCCGGGGCAGCCAGTTCGCCGCGCGGCAGGAATGCGCGATGCGCCGCGCTTTGCCGCGCAAACTTGTTCCACGGGCAAACCGCCAGGCAATCGTCGCAGCCATAGATGCGATTGCCGATGCCCTGCCGGAATTCGTGCGGGATCGGTCCGGCATGTTCGATCGTCAGATAGGAAATGCACCGCCGCGCATCGAGCCGGTAGGGTGCGGGAAAGGCATCGGTCGGACATGCATCCTGACAGGCCGAACATCTGCCGCAACTGTCGCGCCCGGCCCGGTCGGGCGCCAGATCGAGCGTGGTGTAAATCGCGCCGAGGAACAGCCAGCTGCCGTGATCGCGGCTCACCAGATTGCTGTGCTTGCCCTGCCAGCCCAGCCCCGCCGCTTCCGCCAGCGGCTTTTCCATCACCGGCGCGGTATCGACGAACACCTTGAGCTCGGTTTCGGGAATTTCGGCGACCAGCCAGCGGGCTAGATGCTTGAGCGCCTTTTTCACCGTGTCGTGATAGTCGGCGCCCTGGGCATAGACCGAGATGCGCCCCACCCCGCCCGCATCGGCGAGCGCAAGCGGATCGCGACCGGGAGCGTAGCTCATTCCCAACGCGATCACCGATCGGACTTCGGGCCAGAGCGATGCCGGGCTCTGGCGCTGATGCGCGCGCGCCTCCATCCAGATCATGTCGCCATGACAGCCATCGGCGATCCATTGGTGCAATCGCTCGCCGGCGCGCGGCGCGGCATCGGCGCGCGCAATCCCGGCCGCGGCGAAGCCGAGTTCGGCGGCCTTTTCCCGGATCCGTGTTTCGATTGGCTTGTGGTCGGTCACTCCCTCCCGCTACCACGGGCCGGCAAGGAGAAGATAGCTTGAGCGAACCGGCAATATCGGCGACGGGACTGGTCAAGAAGTTCGGCGGCAAGCGCGTGGTCGATGGCGTGTCGGTATCGGTGCCCAAGGGTCTGATCTACGGCGTGCTCGGGCCCAATGGCGCGGGCAAGACGACGACGCTGCGCATGCTGCTCGGCATCATCGAACCCGACGAAGGCGAGCGCACGCTGCTCGGCCATGATCGCCCGCGCGACGCCAGCGACGATGTCGGCTATCTGCCCGAAGAGCGCGGCCTTTATCCCAGCATGCGCGCCAAGGACGCGATCGCGTTCATGGGCGCGCTGCGCGGGCTCGACTGGAAAACCGGGCGCAAGCGCGCCGAGGAACTGATGGCCGAAGCGGGCCTGGGCCATGCCGCCGACGAGAAGATACGGAAACTGTCCAAGGGGATGGCCCAATTCGTCCAGTTGCTCGGATCCACCGTGCACCGCCCCGAATTGCTGGTGCTCGACGAACCCTTTTCGGGCCTCGACCCGGTCAATCAGGAACGGCTCGAAAAGCTGATCGTCGGCGAACGCGATCGCGGCGCGACCATTCTCTTTTCCACGCATGTCATGGCGCATGCCGAACGGCTGTGCGATCGGCTCGCCATCGTCGCCAAGGGCAAGGTGCGCTTTGAAGGCACGCCTGACGATGCGCGCGCGACTCTGCCGCAACAGGCCCGTTACACGCCGCATTTCGCCGATGACGGGATCGCCGCGCTGCTCCCGCCCGACGCCGAACGCTTCAACGGCAGTTGGCGCTTCACCGTGCCCGAAACGGGCATCGAGACGCTGCTCGTCACACTGATCGACGCGGGATACGGGATATCGGGGCTGTCGATCGAACGGCCGAGCCTGCACGACGCATTCGTCCGAATCGTCGGCGAGGAAGCGCTGGAGGATATGGCATGACCCGGCTGCGCAAGAATGTCCGCCAGGCGCTGACCGTCGCACGCCGCGACTTCGTGGCGACTGTCGCGACGCCCACTTTCCTGATCTTCCTGCTCGCGCCCTTGTTCATGATCGGCTTCGGCGCCATCGGCGGTCTCGGCGCGACGATGGTCGATCAGAGTACGGCGAGCCATTTGCGGATCGTAGCGCTCGCCCCTCCCGAACAGGCGCAGGCACTGTCCGCCGCCGATGCGCGGCTGCGCGACCTGTTCCCCAAGAGCAACGACGACCGGCCGGGCGAGCTGATGGTGATGGCCCCGCAGGACGATCTGGAAAAGCAGGCGCGCGACCTGTTTGACACAAGCGATGCCGAAGTGACCGCAGTGCTCTACGGCCCGCTCGAACAGCCGATCGTGCTGTACACCGCCAAGACATCGGCCCGCTATCTGGCACAAGTCGCCGAAACGGCGCTGCGCGACATGCGCCTCGGAACGGATGCGCCGAGCGTCTCAGCGACGCTCGAGCCGGTGACGCGCACCGAAGCGACAATGAGCGGCAAGGGACAGATCGCGTTTCTCGGGGCGTTCGGCCTGTTCCTCCTGACGCTGATGCTGTCGAGCCAGGCGATCGGGACGATGGCCGAGGAGCGGTCGAACAAGGTGATCGAGATCCTTGCCGCCGCGGTACCGCTCGAATCGGTGTTCTTCGGCAAGCTGCTGGGCAGTTTCGGCGTATCGCTGCTGTTTCTCGGCTTCTGGGCGACTCTCGGTATCAACGCCGTCGCATTCGCCCCGCCCGAAGTGGCACGCGTGTTTTCGGACATGGGCGTCGCGGTTGGGTTTCCCGCCTATCCGCTGCTGTTCTTCGCCTATTTCATGTTGTCGTTCATGCTGATGAGCGCGTTGCTGCTCGGCATCGGCGCGCAGGCTTCGACGCAGCGCGAGCTGCAGATGATGTCGCTTCCGATCACGATCGGCAACATGGCGATGCTGGGCCTCGCCTCTGCCGCAGTATCGGATCCCGACGGCAGTATCGCGATGATCGCCGCGATCATTCCGTTCAGTTCGCCGCTGGCGATGATCGCCCGTGCGGCGCAATCGCCCGAAATCTGGCCGCATCTGATCGCGCTGGCGTGGCAGCTCCTCTGGGTGGTGGTGATCATCTCGCTCGCCGCGCGCTGGTTCCGGCGCGGGGTGCTGCAATCGGCCGGGCCGAAGCGGAAGAGGAAACGGGCGGCGCAGGCCAACGCGCCGGCTTCGTAACCGGGAACTCGCGCCCGGGCATGCGGAACCGTTATGCTATTGGGGCGCTGATTGAAGGTGACCGGATGCGGGTTTCGAGCGAACTCTCCGCCGGGCGATTTGTGGAGCATTGCCATGACCCTTCCCGAGCAGAATCGCCGCGCCTTTCTGGCGAGCGCCGGCGCCGGAGCATTCGTCGCCACGCTGGGCTGTTCCCCGGGCGAAAGCCGTGCCGACGCGCAGGACTTCGAACTCAGCCTGTCGGAAGCCGAATGGCGGCGCCGTCTGTCTCCCGCCGAATTCCGCATCCTGCGCGAAGCAGGCACCGAGCGCCCCTATACGAGCCCGCTACTGAACGAAAAGCGCAACGGCACGTTCGTCTGCGCCGGATGCGCGCTGCCGCTGTTTCCCTCACGCACCAAATATGAAAGCGGCACCGGCTGGCCGAGCTTCTGGCAGCCGCTCGACAATGCCGTGGTTACCCGTGCCGATCGCAGCCTGGGGATGGCGCGCACCGAAGCGCTGTGCCGGCGCTGCGGCGGACATCTGGGCCATGTGTTCAAGGACGGGCCCCGGCCGACCGGGGAACGCTGGTGCATGAACGGCGTGGCGCTGGACTTCCGCCCCGCCTGACTCGCCGCGCAATCAGCCGGCCGTGCGCAGTGCCGCGGCCAGCAGGTCAAGGCCTTCATTCCCCGCGAACAGTTCGGGCCATTCGGGTGCCTCGGGCGATTCGGGATAGATGAAGCCGTTGACCGGATAGGTGGTGCCGCCCAGCGCCTGGATCGGCGCATACCAGACACGCACCTGGCTCCAGTCATTGTCCGGCGACACATCGATCGCGCGCACGTCCCGCTCGACGCCGCCGCGGCGCGACCAGTTGGCATGGGTAAGCAGCACTTCGCGATCGCTGACGATACGCGAGACCATCGCGACATGGCCGAGCGGCATGCGCGGGATCGGGCGGAAGGACATGACCGAGCCGATTTCGGGCGTATTGCCGCGATCATAGCGCCCGGCCGCCTGCCCCCACCAGGTGCGGGCATTGCCGTAGATTTCGATGCCCGAAACCGAACGGGCAAACGTGACGCACTGCCAGAACTTGGCCTGGGCAGGCATCACAATGGTCAGGCAACACGCCGCCACCAGCGCAAAGCGCGCTGCAAGTCCGCGAATTTTCATCTGGTCCCCACGACCCCGTTGATCTGCTGAAAAGGCTGCTAGCCCGGTTATAGACCGCTCGCCCAGCCCCCGCGTCCCGATTTCGGACGAACGGTTGGATAGCGGCGCCAGGCCGCTGGAACCCCGCATTTCCCCGGAATCAGGGGAAATCCTGACCCGCAGCTTTCCTTGACTGCGCTTGGCCGCAATCCTTGCCAGACCGGCAAGGGCAAAGGGAATTATCCAATGGCGAGCCTCGGTTCGTCGCACGATTGTTGCAATGCAGCACGGGATTCGTTCCTATAGTGAACAGGGGACGACGAAGAGTTAAGCGGCGCGTTAACCATTATCGCGCATGCTTGGGTTGAAAGGATTTCACGAGCGGGCGGGAGTAGAATCATGGGCGCACGATCAAAGCCGGCAGAAGGTGCAATGACGCTGGCCGAAATAAAGGAATTCGCAGGGTTCAGCGCGGCGACGCAGCGGTACGTCCGCCGATCGCTCGATATCGGACTCGAACGCGACGACGCGATGGCGCGCTGGTCGCGCGACGTCGTCGAGGCAGCCAGCATCCGCGCCCAGGCACGTATGTATGACCGGCTGGAAGAAATCCGCGCGATGGTGCCGGACGACAGCGGCCTCGATCAGGTCGAACCGTTCATGGCGCCGCTGGTGAGCGTATCCGCCTTCGATCTGGGTCAGGGCCGGCTGACGACCTTCTCGGCCTATCGCTTCCTCTACGAGCGGCTGGTGGGCGCCGAGGTTCGGCCGTGGCTTCCCTCGGCATTCTGTTCGGCGGCGGCGCTGCCGCACCTCCACCCCGACTTGCGGCGCAAGCTGCTCCAGTCGATCAGCGAAGCCGCCGCGACGGCATCGGGATGGTCGAACCGGCAGCCGAGCTTCTTCCCGCAATGGGTGGAAAAGGTCGAAACCCGGGCATTGCCCAACTGAAGAACGGCTACGGCCCTCCCCGCCCGGAGGGCCGTTTGCTTATCGGCGGACGCGAACTGCGCCGCAGCGAACCGGGCGGACCGGGATCAGCCGCACATGCGCCGGCCCGATGCGCCGCGCTCGGCCTGGTCGAAGTGAAAATGATCGCGGTGCTGGGCATTGTATTCGGGCGACAGCACCGTCGCATACAGCTTGCACGCGCCATCGCGCACGTCGCGAAGGAACGCCGCCCTGGCGCCTTCCCCGTCCCAGTCCTCCAGCACCGAAATCCGCGTGCCGTCCTCCAGCCGAAAGCCTGAAATATCGACGGCGTCGGCGGTGGCATGTTCGCTCCATCCGCCGCTTTCGCGACCATAGAGCCGGCGGCAGCTATAGCTTCCCAGATGGATGACCTGCGCGACGCGGCTGTCGAAATGGCGCCGAGCGGCAGGCTGCAACACATCCCATTTCCATTTCATCAGCGCCGCCGCGACGGGACAGGCGGTTTCCAGCCCGCCGGGGGACAGATCGAGGCCCTCGTCGCCACCGGAGAGTTCGATACCGTCGGAATAGCCGCATTGCGGCTGATCCGGCCGCGAAACGGCATCGGCGGCGTCATAGCCGACGCCCGCGCGATCGAGCAGCGCGCGGCACTGGTCGAAATCGTCGGTCAGCCCGGCCAGCTTGCTGCCGGTGAACATCCCGATCGGATCGGCGAGGTCGAGCTGCGTCCAGGGCAGGTCCTGCGGCCGCTCGCGCAGCCAGCCATAGCCCGCCAGTGCGAGCGCACCGATCACCACCAGAGTCACGACTCCCTTCAGGATGGAGCGTACCCGGCTCACGAAGCCCGTTTCGCCCGGCTGAGCAGCTCGGAGGTCACCGGATAGCCAAGATCGTCGGGGATGCAGAGATGATCGCCGTCCTCGCGCGTTTCGATCCACGGCGTGATCGTGCGCACCGGATGACCGATCGCATGGGCAGCGGCCTCTTCATAGCCGCCGAAGCGCGCCAGCCGCTCCAGATTGCGCCGCGTGGGATAGATGACCGACGCCTCTCCGGCTTCGGCCGCCGCAATCACGTCATGCGCCGAGCGCCAGAAGGCGCGCGTGCTTTCGCTGCCGTCGGGATCGGGATCGGGCAGGCCGGCATCCGCCCGTGCAAGATAGAATCGCGTATCGAACACGCGCGCGCTGTGATCGGGGCACCAGCGCGCAAAGGGTAGCAGCGCATGGGCATCCAGCCGCGCATCGGCCATATCGAGCGCCTCGCCGAACGGCGTGCCGTCATGCAGCGCCGCGCGGATTTGCGGTACTGCCCCGGAATCAACCCGCATACCGATCGCCAAGCCCGTCTCCTCCAGCGTTTCGCGAATCGCCGCGACGCGTGCCGCGGCGTCTTCGGATGTGTCGCCCAACCTGGCAGCAAGCGCATGATCGCCCGGATCGATCCGTCCGCCGGGGAAAACCAGCGCTCCGCCCGCGAACGACATCGCCGCAGCGCGCTCGACCATCAGCAGTTCGGGAGGCCCCTGCACGCGCTCGCGCATCAGAACGAGCGTGGCGGCGGGAACGATGCGGATCGGACTCATGGCCCCTGCCCTACGCGCTTCGCGCGCCAAGCTGAACCATTGGATGGACCCGTCCGTTGTCGGGACGTGATGAACGGACCGCTCCCCGAATACGGCATCGGCGAGCTCGCGCTGCGGCTGGGCATCGCGACGCTGCTCGGTGCGCTGCTCGGCTTCAATCGCGAACGCACCGGCCATTCGGCGGGAATCCGCACGCACGGCATGGTCTCGCTCAGTTCGGCGATGATCACGCTGATCGCGTTGATGATGTTCGCGCAATTGCGCGGCGATGCCGCCCAGCCGGACCCGCTGCGCGTGGTGCAGGGACTGGCCCAGGCGATCGGCTTCATCGCCGCGGGGCTTATCTTCGTGCGCGGCGGCGACGTGCGCAACCTGACGACAGCAGCGAATATCTGGCTGGCGACGTCGATCGGCATCGCGTGCGGCGCAGGCTATTGGCAACTGGTGGCGGTTGCCTTCACGCTGGGGCTGCTGCTGCTCGTCGTCGTCAAGATCGTCAAGCGCCGGATCCCCGGCCTCGACGGCGAAGAGGGGTGAGGCAAAACGGCATCGCTTTCCTGAGGAAAGGCGAGCGTGCCGCGCCCGGGGCGCGAATTCAAACCCGAGACGGATCCGAGTCAGCGATTCAGGGGGGGCTGAGCGACGGAAAACCGACCGAGGCGAAGACACTCCCGGAGGGAAGTTGGTGGAGCCGAGGGGGATCGAACCCCTGACCTTCGCAATGCCATTGCGACGCTCTCCCAGCTGAGCTACGGCCCCACATCCCGGGAAGGCGACGGCCTTTAGGCGGCCGTCGCGGATATTGCAAGCACCTGATTCACGCCGCCGCTCCGCGCCTTGAAATCGACCGGAACTTGCGGCGGTCGGTACTCAGTTTTCGTCGTCTTCCTCGGAGGCCTTGACCCCAAGATCGTCGTCACCGCCCAGATCGACTTCGTCGTCGGGCGACTCCTCGTCGTCGTCGCTGATGTCCAGATCCTCGTCACCGAGATCCGAATCGCTCTTTTCCTTCTTTTCCGTTTCCTGCTTGTTCGCTTCGAACGGAAGCGGCTGCTTCGACTTGAGGACCGGCTCGGGCTCCCAGGCGTAACCGCATTCGATGCAGGTTACCGGGTCATCCTTCTGCAGATCGTAAAAGCGCGTCGCGCATTTCGGACACGTACGCTTCGTGCCCCATTCCGGCTTCACCATATGGTGCCTCTTGCCTTTCGAAACTGGGATTTTCGGGGATACGGCCTGCGTAAAGCAGGACTCGCGGCCCGCAAAGTGGGGGGCGCCTTGCCATAGCGCAAGCGCGCTGTCAAAAGCCCGCGCGTCCTATGACCTCAACAGCCCCCCGCCCGCTTGCCCTTTCCGCCGCCGGACCGCTGCGCGGCACCGTGCGCGTACCCGGCGACAAATCGATCAGCCATCGCGCGCTGATGTTCGCGGGGCTCGCCGTCGGCGAAAGCCGGATTACCGGCCTGCTGGAGGGCGAAGACGTGCTCGCCACCGCCGCCGCAATGCGCGCGATGGGCGCGCAGGTCGAACGCGGCGAGGACGGGGTGTGGCGCGTCCACGGCGTCGGCGTCGGCGGACTGCTCCAGCCGCGTACCGCACTCGACATGGGCAATTCGGGCACGTCGACACGGCTTTTGATGGGCTTGATCGCCAGCCATCCGATCACCGTCACCTTCACCGGAGACGCATCGCTTTCCAGCCGCCCGATGGGCCGCGTGATCGATCCGCTGACGGAAATGGGCGCCGAATTCACGGCGTCGCCCGGAGGACGCCTGCCGCTCACCATGCGCGGCATCTGCCCCGCCGTGCCGATCGCATATCGCCTGCCGGTCGCTTCGGCGCAGGTGAAGTCGGCCGTACTGCTTGCCGGGCTCAACACGCCGGGCATCACGCGCGTGATCGAACCGGTTCCGACACGCGATCACAGCGAACGGATGCTGCGGGGATTCGGTGCCGAGCTGACCGTCGAGGAAACCGCGGAAGGTCGCGTTATTTCGATCACCGGCGAGGCCGAACTGACTCCGCAGCAGATCGAAGTGCCCGGCGATCCTTCGAGCGCCGCCTTCTGGATTGTGGCAGCGTCGATCGTACCGGGATCGGAGCTGACCATCGCCAATGTCGGCCTCAATCCCACCCGCGCGGGGCTGGTGCAGGTGCTGCGGATGATGGGCGCCGACATCACCGAGGCGCAGCCGCGCATCGTCGGCGGCGAGCCCGTCGCGGATCTGATCGTCCGCCATGCGCCGCTTTCGGGAATCGAGGTTCCACCCGAGCTCGCGCCGAGCATGATCGACGAATATCCGATCCTGTTCGTCGCCGCCGCGCTGGCGCAGGGCCGCACCGTGGCACGCGGCGCCGAGGAACTGCGCGTCAAGGAATCGGATCGGATCGCCGTCATGGCCGCCGCGCTGGAAGCCGCCGGCGCGCATGTCGAGGAAGTCGCCGACGGGCTGATCATCGACGGCAGCGGCGGCGATCCCCTGCCCGGCGGGGGCACGATCGCATCGCGGCTCGACCATCGTATCGCGATGAGCATGTCGGTCGCCGGGCTGGCATGCAGCCGGCCGCTGACCATCGACGATGTGTCGCCCGTCGCGACAAGCTACCCGAATTTCTACGAAACCCTTGACGCGGTGCGCCGCTAGGCTGAAATCTGTGTGATGATTATCGCAGTCGACGGACCGGCCGCTTCCGGTAAGGGCACCATCGCCCGGGCACTCGCGCGCCATTACGGGCTGCCGCATCTCGATACCGGCCTGATCTATCGCGCGGTGGGTGCGAGCGTACTTCGCGAGGAAGGCGACCCGGCAAGCGAGGGCGATGCCCTTGCCGGGTGCAGCTTCGATGATTTCCTGCTCGAGGATCCCTGGCTGAAAAGCGAGGAAGTCGGCAAGGCCGCCTCGATCGTCTCCGCCCATCCGCTGGTGCGCAAGGCGCTGCTGCTGCGGCAGAAGAAGTTCGCGGCCCAGCCGGGCGGGGCAGTGCTCGACGGACGCGACATCGGCACGGTGATCGCGCCGGAAGCCGAAGTGAAGCTCTACGTCAAGGCAACTCCGATGATCCGCGCCCAGCGCCGCCAGCTCGAACAGCGCAAGGGCGGCGTGTTCGAAAGCCTCGACAAGGTGCTCGCCGACATCCGCGCGCGCGATGAGCGCGACACCAAACGCGCCGAAGCGCCGCTGCGGCCCGCCGATGACGCGGTCACACTGGACACCAGTTTCCTGTCGATCGAAGCGGCGGTGCAGAAGGCCGTGGGGATCGTCGAGGCAGCAAAGGCGAAGGCTACGGCCGAAAGCGAGTGATAACTCCGCTTCACAGGTGCGTAACAATCGTAGCAGAATGCAACGGACCTGACGCCCGGCTGTTTGGGTCAAACCAATCCAATTGGGTCGCAACACAAGGAGTGTCAGCATGAAAGCCGTCCGGTTCATCGAAGGGGGCAAGCCGCCCGAAGTCGTGGATATCGCCAGGCCAGAGCCGGGCCCGGGCGAGATTCTGCTGAAAATCGGCGGCGCGGGCGTATGCCATTCGGACCTCCACGTTCTGGACGGCGCAGTGCCGTTCAAGGGCCCCTTCACGCTGGGTCATGAAAATGCCGGCTGGATCGAAGCGCTGGGCCAGGGCGTCGAAGGATGGCAGGAAGGCGATCCGGTCGCCGTCTATGGCCCCTGGGGCTGCGGCCAGTGCCATCACTGCCAGACATCGGCGGAAAATTACTGCGAGCGGCATGCCAGCATCCCGACGATGGGCGGGGGCCTGGGCAGCGACGGCGGGATGGCCGATTATATGATCGTGCCCGATTCGCGCCTGCTGGTGCCGTTGAAGGGGCTCGACCCGTCCGATGTCGCGCCGCTCAGCGACGCGGCACTCACGCCCTATCATGCGATCAAGGCGGCGATGCCGCAACTGACGCCCGATGCCACCGTGCTGGTGATCGGCGTTGGCGGGCTGGGCCATATGGCGGTGCAGATTCTCAAGGCGACCACGGGCGCGCGGATCATCGCCGCCGATATCGACGCCGGAAAGCTGGACCATGCCAGGAAGCTGGGCGCCGACATCACGATCGACAGCAGCGACAAGACCGCCGCGGACGAAATCCGCGATCTGGTCGGCGGCCGCGGCGTTGCCGTGGCGCTCGATTTCGTCGGCGCACAGCCGACGATCGATCTTGCCGCAAGCGTGGTCGGTCGCGACAGCCGGCTGAGCGTCGTCGGCCTTGCCGGGGGCGTCGTGAAATACAGCGCGGACAATACGCCCTACGGAACCCAGGTGACCATTCCCTATTGGGGTACGCGCGCCGAGCTGATGGAAGTGATCGCGCTGGCCGAAAGCGGGCGCATCAAGGCGCAGGTCGAAAAGCACGCGCTGGCGGATGCACCCGAGGTCTATGACCGCCTGCGCGAAGGCAAGGTGAACGGGCGCGCCGTACTGGTACCCTGAGTGGCTTGATAAGCTGGCCGGCTTCGCGCCGGGTCAGCGAAGTCGCGCCAGGCGGATCAGCGTTCCGATTCCGAAGACAATTCCGGGAAAGAGAATGGCGATGTGCAGCGGCACTCCCTCTTCGGCTCCCATGAGCCGTGGGACGCCATAGAGGAAGGTCGCCGCAAACGCGGTGACTACAAGCCATTGGAGCACGATCGGCGTGGCGCGGCTGCGCGGCGAGACGGTGGGGCGATCGGTTGTCGAAGTCTTCCCGGCCGCTGCAAGAAGCCTCTCCCAGTCATGGGCGTCGATACGCATCGTAGCCGCACTGGGCTTGCCGAGAGACAGCCGAACCCTGGTGCGTATCCAGGACGCGCTTTCGGTGGCAGTAATCTGATCCCACGGCACTTCGAATGCACGTTGGAACGGAGCAAAAAGATGCCACACGCGCACGCGCAGGCCACGCGGCGTCGCATAGAATGTCAGACATCCGCTGAAGTAAACCGCGCCCAGCTTTCCCGAGCGCATGCGCAGCGTGCGGCGGCTTTGCGCGTCGCTTTCCGGAAATCTGCCTTGAAGCGCGAACCAGCCCGACACCAGGCCCAGCAGCGTGCCGATGGCCAGCCACATGCCGATGAAGAACAGCGGAAACAGCGCCCATGGAAATTCGATCGCCTGCTGATCCGTCACACCCACGCTCCCCCGGTTGCCGGTCCCTGCCCCTTGCGACCGCAATCATGCACAAAACCTTGCTTTCCGTCACCTGTTACGCTAACGCGCGCCCGTCCGACGAGTTGAAGACTCGCGGAGGGTCGGCGCGGAGGCGGAGTCCTCACGCGCCATTTCGCATTTTGGCGACTGCCATCGTGTCGAGGGAAACGCCCTTTGCGGAGCGATGCTCGCCGGATGCCGCGCCCGGGAACCGCCCGGCACGGCAGTTCGGCCAAAAGACCACCGGAACCAACCGGTTGGCCGGAAAACGTTAGTTCAGGAACCACCTATACATGGCCACTACGGCAAACCCGAGCCGCGACGATTTCGCGGCAATGCTCGAGCAGACGCTCGGCGGCGCTGACAGCTTCGAAGGCCGCGTCGTCATCGGCACCGTCACCGGCATCGAAAACGACCTCGCCGTCATCGACGTGGGTCTCAAGAGCGAAGGCCGCGTGCCGCTGCGTGAATTCGCCGCGCCGGGCCAGAAGGCCGAACTGAGCGTCGGCGACGAAGTCGAAGTCTATATCGACCGCGTCGAGAATGCGAACGGCGAAGCGATGCTGAGCCGCGACCGCGCCCGCCGCGAAGCCGCCTGGGACAAGCTCGAAGCCGAATTTGCAGAAAACAATCGCGTCGAAGGCGTCATCTTCGGCCGCGTGAAGGGCGGCTTCACTGTCGACCTGAACGGCGCCGTCGCCTTCCTGCCGGGCAGCCAGGTCGATATCCGTCCGGTGCGTGACGTCACGCCGCTGATGGACATCCCCCAGCCCTTCCAGATCCTCAAGATGGACCGCAAGCGCGGCAACATCGTCGTGTCGCGTCGCGCGGTGCTCGAGGAAACCCGCGCCGAACAGCGTTCGGGCCTGATCCAGAGCCTGACCGAAGGCCAGGTGATCGACGGCGTCGTCAAGAACATCACCGATTACGGTGCGTTCGTTGACCTGGGCGGCATCGACGGCCTGCTGCACGTCACCGACCTCAGCTACAAGCGCGTCAATCACCCGAGCGAAATGCTGGGTATCGGCGACACGGTGAAGGTGCAGATCATCCGCATCAACCGCGAGACGCAGCGCATCAGCCTGGGCATGAAGCAGCTCGAAAGCGATCCGTGGGAAGGCGCATCGGCCAAGTATCCGGTCGGCGCGAAGATCACCGGCCGCGTCACCAACATCACCGAATATGGTGCGTTCGTGGAACTGGAGCCGGGCATCGAAGGCCTGGTCCATGTCAGCGAAATGAGCTGGACCAAGAAGAACGTCCATCCGGGCAAGATCGTGTCGACTTCGCAGGAAGTCGAAGTGATGGTGCTCGAGGTCGACGAGGACAAGCGCCGCATCTCGCTCGGTCTCAAGCAGGCCCAGCAGAATCCGTGGGAAGCCTTCGCCGAAGCGCATCCCGTCGGCTCGCAGGTCGAAGGCGAAGTCAAGAACGCCACCGAATTCGGCCTGTTCGTCGGTCTCGACAACGATGTCGACGGCATGGTCCACATGTCGGACATCGCCTGGGGCATTTCGGGCGAGGACGCGCTCAACCTGCACCGCAAGGGTGAGACGGTTCAGGCCGTCGTGCTGGCCGTCGAACCGGACAAGGAGCGCATCAGCCTGGGTATGAAGCAGCTCGAACGTGGCGCACCGACCGCTGGTGCCGCCGTCGCTTCGGGCGACCGCCTCAACAAGGGCGCGATCGTCACCGTCACCGTTCTCGAAGTCCGCGACGCGGGCCTCGAAGTGCAGGCGGGCGAAGACGGCCAGACCGGCTTCATCAAGCGCACCGACCTTGGCCGCGACCGCGACGAGCAGCGCCCGGAACGCTTCCAGGTCGGCCAGAAGTTCGACGCGATGGTGACCGGTACCGACCGGTCGAAAAAGCCGACCTTCTCGGTCAAGGCGATGCAGATCGCCGAAGAGAAGCAGGCAGTTGCACAATATGGCTCGTCCGACTCGGGGGCGTCGCTCGGCGACATCCTCGGCGAAGCGCTCAAGCAGCGCGGCGGCGATCAGGAATAACCGAGCATGGGCCGGGGCGGATATGCCGCTCCGGCCCAAATACTTCGTACAAATGGAAAAATTTCGGTCATCTTCGGGTTGATGCAGATAGCCTTTCGGCGCTAGCATGCATGTGTGGTCGCAGGCACTGTCCGCCCGATAACCGGGGGCAGGCCGTTGGGAGGACATGGATGATCCGATCCGAACTCGTTCAGAAGTTGGCGCAACAGAACCCCGATCTATCGGCGCGTGAAGTCGAAAAGCTCGTATCGGTCTTTTTCGACGAGATCGTTCAGCGACTGAGCGAGGGAGGCCGTGTCGAACTGCGCGGCTTCGGTGCTTTTTCGACCCGCGCGCGCGATGCGCGTGTCGGTCGCAATCCCCGCACCGGCGAAGCGGTGGAAGTCGACGCCAAGCGCGTCCCCTATTTCAAGCCCGGCAAGGAAATGCGCGAGCGGCTCAACGTCTGAGCGCAGCGCAGGGCATTCCGCCGGCGCATCCGATTGATTCGCATATCGCACAGGGTGGGCGCATTGGCTTGACGCGAGCGCCGCCATCGGCTTCTCGTCCCGCACGTGCGGACGTGGCGGAACCGGTAGACGCTGGAGACTTAAAATCTTCTGCCCGCAAGGGCGTGCGGGTTCGAGTCCCGCCGTCCGCACCAGCCTTCAGAGTTAGCCTCCGCCGCGCGATCGCAAGCGACGAAGCAGCCCGGCAATCCTGGGTCCGGGGCTGTCGAGCGCAGGAAAGCGCGACAGCAACAGGGCGTAGCCGCTGATCATCAACGGCCAGAACAAGGTGAAGACCGCATCGGAGACGGTGTCTTCCCACCGCCATTGCCCGAAATGGATGCGGTCGAGCAGTTCGTTGATCAGTTCGGCGACAACGACGACCCCGAACGGAACGAAACTGCGCAGTGGCGTGCGCAACAGCAGTCGCGAGAGCAGCAGGATCGTCAGTCCGGCATGGATGTGCCAAACCTTGTCCATCGTCTGGCTGGCATTGATGATCCATTCGATCCAGCCGTGATAGGCGGTGGCCAACATGTGCATGGCCCTCTGGTACAAGCCGATGCTGCGCCGCACCATAGCCATTCGGAAGAGGCACGCCGAAATGAACCGGAGACAGGATCACCAGTCCGGCGCGGGCGGCAGGCCTTCATGCCATTCGCGGATGCGGCGGCGCGCGGCCGGGCTGATCGGTGCGGGAAGCGCATCGGGCGCGAACGCGCCGATGGCATCGATTTCCATCGAAAGCCGCGCCGAATAGACGACGTCCTCCACGACGAAGAAGGCCACAGTGTCGCGCTTGCTGTGCGGCCGATGGAAATATTCCCCGCCGTCGCGAACCGTACCGTGCGCGGTCATCCCGATCTCCTCGCGCAATTCGCGCAACGCCGCTTCCCGGGGATCCTCAGCGGGCTTGCGGCCACCACCGGGCATGTACCAGCCGGGCGCATAGCTGTGCCGCACCAGCACCACCCGCCCCTCGGGCGTGACCGGCAGCGCGCTGACGCCCTGCGTCTTCGGGCGCGTCACCAGCCAGCGCAGCCGCAGCAACCGGTGCAATCCGCGCGCTGCCACGCGGACCAGCGCTCCGCGCAGTCCGCCGCGCTCCACCAATTGTGCCGGTTCCTTCCCCATCGCCCCATCGTAGCAGAGCGCCGGGCGCGGCCAAGGGTTGCCCGCCGCGCGGCAAAGGCGCAGGCTGGCGCGACCATGTTTTCCCGCCGCGAGATCAATCTGGCCACGCTGTCGCTGCTGGCACTCGGCGGGTGCGCGCGCGGGGGCGAGGATGGGGATGACGGCACTGCGATCATTCGCCTGTCCGACGATGAAGTGAAAGGTCTCGACCCCCAGAAGGTTTCCGATCTCACATCGCTGCGCGTCGCCGCCGACCAGTTCGAAGGGCTGATGCGCTATACCGGCACGGGCGAGGCGGAACCGGGACTGGCGGCGGCGCCCGAGTGCGACGGCCTGATCTGGCGCTTCGCGCTTCGTCCGGGCCTGCGCTTTTCCGATGGCGCGCCGATCACGCCCGAGCATTTCGCGCGCGGCTGGCAACGGCTGCAGGCAAGCGAAACGGCGTCGCCGACCGCATCGCTGTTCGACGGAATCGTATCGGTCACGGCGCAGGCGCCGGGAAATGTGGTCGTGCGGCTGTCGCGACCCATTCCCCATCTGCCCTATCTGCTCGCCCATCCGGCGATGGCGGCGCTGCCGCTGCATCGCATCGCCGCGGCGGGGGATCGCTGGACGTCCGACCGGCCGCTGGTCACTTCCGGCCCCTATCGGCTGACCAGGTGGCGACTGGGCGACCGGATCGCGCTGGAAGCCAATCCGGCATGGCACGGCGGCGCGCCCGCTGCCCCTCGCATCGACTGGCACCCGGCGGAGGACAAGCTGGCCGCGCTGCGCCGGTTTCGCGGCGGCATGGCCGATACCGTATCGGACATCCCGCCGACGCGGCTCAACTGGGCACGCAAAGCGCTGCCCGGCGCCGTGCATGTCCACCCCTATGCCGGTACCTATTACTTCGCATTCAACACACGGCGCCCGCCCTTCAACGACTCGCGCGTGCGTCAGGCGCTTTCGATGGCGGTCGACCGGCGATGGATCGCCCGCGATCTGCTCGGTACCGGCGAGGAAGCGGCGACGGGCCTGGTACCGCCCGCGCTCGGCGGCATCAATGCCGACCCGCTGGGCAACGATCCCGACCGTATCCGCCACCTCCTCTCCGCAGCCGGATATGGCCCCGAAAGTCCGCTGCGATTCACCATCCGGTTCAATTCCGGGGGCGACCATCGCCGCATCGCCGTCGCGCTGGCGGCGATGTGGCGCCCCTATGGCGTCGAGGCGCAGCTGCTCAACAGCGAGGCGCAGCTGCATTTTGCCGCGCTGCGCACCGGCGATTTTCAGCTCGCGCGGTCCGGCTGGATCGCCGATGTGCCGGCAGCGGAGAATTTCCTGGCGGTGCATCGCAGCGATGCCGGCGCGATCAACTATTCTGGCTATGCCGATCGCGAATATGACCGCCTGGTCGATGCCGGCATGGCTGGCGACGACGCCGCGCTGCGGGCGGCGGAATTGCGCCTGCAGCGCGCCGCGCCGATCCTGCTCCTTCATTTCTATGTCAGCCGATCGCTGGTCGCGCCCGATATCGGGGGTTGGCAGGACAATGGCATGAACATACACCCGAGCCGCCTCCTGAATCGGGAACCGCGATGACTCGCTCGCCTCTGCCGCTGGTGTTTGCGCTTGCGCTCGCATTGGCCGGGTGCGGCAAGCCGCGCCCCGACGACATCCCGGTGGAAGTGAGCGCGATCGGCGGGCCTGCCGTTGCCGCCGATCCCAGCCGCGGGCCGCTGGATACGCCGCAGGCGGTGCGGATGTACGCAACCGCGCAGGGGCTGGTACGCTTCGACGCCAATGGCCAGATCGTTGCCGGACTGGCCGAACGCTGGATCGTGATCGACGAAGGGCGCAGCTACATCTTTCGCCTGCGCGACGCCGAGTGGACCGACGGAACGCCGGTAACCGCCGCGCAGGTGGCGCAACTGCTCGGTCGTGCCATTGCCCCGCGAACGCGCAACCAGCTCGCACCCTCACTGCGGGTGATCGACGAGATCGTCGAAATGACGCCGCAAGTGATCGAAGTACGGCTGCGCCAGCCGCGCCCGGACATGCTCAATCTTTTCGCCCAGCCCGAACTCGCGATATTCCGCGTCGGCGAGCTGGACGGCAGCGGTCCCTTCCGGGTCACGGAGGAAGAGGATGGCGCACTGCTGCTTTCCCCCGCCTTCGATCCGACACGCACGCAAGCAGAGGCCGATCCGCGCGAACCGCGCCCGGTCGAACAGGTCCGGCTTCGCGGCGAACGCGCGGCGGTTGCGCTGGCCCGCTTTATGGCACGGCGTTCGGACCTGATTCTGGGCGGCAGTTTCGTCGACTGGCCGCTGGTCGATATCGCCGGTGTCGACTCTGCCCAAGTTCAGTTCGATCCGGCCGAAGGGCTGTTCGGCCTGGCAGTGGTCGAGCGCGACGGCTTTCTGGAAACCGCGGAAAATCGTGCGGCGATCGCCATGTCGATCGATCGCGCGGGAATGACCGGCGCGGTTCTGGACGCCTGGACGCCGAGCGAGACGCTCCTGCCCGTGCAGCTCGATTCGGCGGCCGAGCCCGCGCAACCGGACTGGCGGTCGCAAACGCTCGAGGAACGGCGCGTCGTGGCGCGCCGGCGCGTGGCCCTGTGGCGCCGCGAACATGACGGCGCACCGCCGCGGCTGCGCATCGCATTGCCGTACGGCTCCGGCGCGAACCGGGTCTGGGCCTATATCGGCAACGCGCTGCTCCGCATCGGAATCCAGCCCGTACGAGTGCCGCTGAACGGCGACGCGGATCTGCGTCTCATCGATGCCGTCGCCCCCTATGACAGCGCGCGATGGTATCTCGGCACTGCATGCCGGGTCTGTTCGCCGGACGCGCAGGCGGCGCTCGAAGCGGCGCGCAAGGCCGGCACGATCGAGGAACGTGCGCAACGCATCGCAGAGGCCGATGCACTGCTGACGCGGGACGCCGCCTTCATTCCGCTGGCGAAACCGCTCAGATGGTCTATCGTGGCGCCACGCCTGGATGCCTGGCAGGGGAACCCACGCGCCTGGCACCCGTTGGATCAGTTACGCAACGACAGCAAGTGAGGGCACATGGCACGCGTCGGTCGCATGGCATCAAGCACGTTGAAGGAAGCGGGCGTTCCCCTGGGCACGCATGCGGCGGATGTTCGCAAACGCGTCGTGGCGATGGAACAGCTGCTCGAGCGCAGCTTCAAGATTCCGGGCACCAACCAGCATGTCGGGCTGGACGCAATTCTCGGCCTCATTCCCGTGGGCGGCGATCTGATCGCGGCGTTGATGGGCCTCTACATGGTCTGGGAAGCGCGCAATATCGGCATGTCGAAGGGCAAGATGCTGCGGATGGTGGGCAATGTGGGGTTCGACTGGCTGATCGGCCTGATCCCGGGCATCGGCGATGCGGCGGACTTTTTCTTCCGCTCGAACACGCGCAATGCGAAGATGATCCTGCGCCATATCGACAAGCATCATCCCGGCAGCGCCACCATCGACAACTGATCCGGGACGGCTTCAGGCCGACTGGAAATCCAGCCCGATATCGGCGGCTGGCGCGGACTGAGTCAGCCGGCCGACGCTGATGAAGTCGACGCCACTTTCGGCGATCGCGCGAATCGTGTCTAATCGGACGCCGCCCGATGCCTCGGTCGGCACACGGCCCCCGACTTGCGCTACGGCTTCGCGCAGCATGTCCGGGCCCATATTGTCGAGCAGCAGATGCGTGGCGCCCGCTTCCAGCGCGGGCGCGATCTGATCGAGCCGGTCCACCTCGACGATGATATCGGCGATGCCCGCATCGACGGCGCGGCGCACCGCCTCCCCGACCGATCCGGCGATCGCGACGTGATTGTCCTTGATCATCGCCGCATCCCACAGCCCCATGCGATGATTGCGCGCGCCGCCCATGCGCGTGGCGTATTTCTCCAGCAGTCGCAGGCCGGGGATGGTCTTGCGCGTGTCGAGCAGGGTCGCCCCGGTGCCGGCGATCGCATCGACATAGGTGCGCGTCATCGTGGCGATGCCCGACAGATGCTGGACGGTGTTGAGCGCCGAACGCTCCGCCGTCAGCATCGCCCGCGCCTTGCCCGAAAGCCGCATCAGATCGGTGCCCGCCGCCACTTTGTCTCCGTCCGCGACCAGCGATTCGATTTCGACATCGCCGTCCAGCGCATGGAAAAAGGCCCGCGCGATGGGAAGTCCGGCGACCGTGATCGCATCGCGGCTGTCCATCACGCCGGCAAAGCGCGCGTCGGCAGGGATGACGGCGGCAGAGGTGATGTCGCCTCCCTCGCCCAGATCCTCCGCCAGCGTCTCGCGCACGAACCGGTCGAGATCGAATCCTTCGAGCGCGAAATCATCGCGCGATTGCCGAGCCAGAGCCACGTTGTTTCCGCCGTTATCCGATATCATGCGCCTTCCCTTGGCAGATTGTCGGCGCCAGCGACAGCCATCAGTCCGATGGCGCGAATGCCGCAACGCGTTCGCGCAGTTCCTCCAGCGCCGGTCCGGCCAGTTCGGTCTCGGCCTGGGCAAGCAGTCGTCGCGCTTCGTTCTGCAGCAATGCGATGCGCGCGGACGAAGGCGGCCCGGCTGCCACGGATTCGAGCGCCTGCAGAAAATTGAGCGACGCGAGATGGTTGCTCGCCGCCGAAGCGCGCACCGCGCCGAAACCACGCTGCATGAAATGGGCAAAATCGTCCGGCAGCGCCTGGACGCCGTTGTCGCCGCTGGGATCGCCGTCGGCATCGCGGCGCAGGTCGCGCGTTGCAAGCGATGCAGTCGCCGCCGACAACCAGTGGAGACAGGTAATCGCCGTGAAGGGATCGTTGATCCCGGGTGACAGCGCCCGCAGCGCAATCTCGACCAGTTCGTCGAGCAGATATTCAAGATCCTGATCGGCGGTGCGGCTCCATCCGATCGCAAAGGCGCCGCGCAACTGACCGGGCACCTGATCGCCGCAACTGCCCGAAACATGCAGCAACGGCACATCGGGATGCACGAAGTCGCCGGGTCGCACGGCAAGCCGTACGCCGATTCCCTGCGCCTTGCAGATGCCCTCCAGCGTCGCGAAATCAATCACTTCGACGTAACCGACGCGCTTGGCCCGCACCGGGGTACCGCCATCCTCCAGCGCGACCGGCTCCTCCCCGCAATCGGGGTCGGGGAAACGGCTCTCGATCGCGCGCAGCGCGCGAGTGCCGATCGTGGCGACAACGCGATTGATGCGGATACTGTCCGGCACATGGTGCAGGAAATAGACGAGCACCGCGACAGAGAGCAGCGCCAGCGCGAAGCTGACCAGCAGCGACACCTGCGGGACGAAGCCGCCACCCGCAGCCATATCGAGCATACCGGCCTCGTCGGGCTGGCGCACCGTGCGCAACACCAGCAGGCAATAGACGAAGGTGGCGATGAACACGCCGAGCGTAAGCTGGTTGCCCTTGTCGGTCATGAAATTGGTCAGCAGCCGGGGGCCGTAATTGCCCGAGGCATAGACCACCGCCGCGATGGTGATCGCGAACACGGTCCCGGCTACCGATATCATCGACCCCGATATGGTCGACAGCAAGGCGCGTGCCCCATCCGGCCGGGCATCGTGCAGCCAGGTGATGCCCGAGAGCCATTCATGGCCGAAACTGCGATCGATCCAGTGCGTGAGCACCGAAAGCAGGATCGCGGCCAGCGTGAGGAGCGCGGGAAGAAACCAGTAGCTGGCATTGAGACGGGACAGGGTTTGGCGCAGCCAGGCTTTCATGGCCGATAGAACGTGGCGGACGCGAAACAGTTGCGGGCGCCTGACTGCTTCGCGCCAGTGCGCCTGGTCCGGCCCCCGCTACGCAATCAGTCGCCCTTCATCACCGGGCCCATATCGTTGTCGGGAACCGGGCCGAGATCGCCCTGCCCCACCGTCGCGCTCGCCATTTCGAGCATCTTGTCGAGGCTCTGCTTGGCCTTGAGGCGCAGTTCCTCCTCGATCTCGATCCGCGGCTCGAGGTCGCGCAGCGCGAGGTAGAGCTTCTCCATCGTGTTGAGCGCCATATACGGACAGATGTTGCAGTTGCAGTTGCCGTCCGCGCCCGGCGCGCCGATGAAATTCTTTTCGGGGACCGCCTTGTCCATCTGATGGATGATGTGCGGCTCGGTGGCGACGATCAGTGTGTCGCCTTCCATGTCCTTGGCATATTGCAGGATACCGCTGGTCGAGCCGACATAGTCGGCGTGGTCGATGATATAGGACGGGCATTCGGGATGCGCCGCCACCGGCGCATCGGGATGCTGCGCCTTGAGCTTCAGCAGCTCGGTTTCGCTGAACGCCTCATGGACGATGCATACGCCCGGCCACAGCAGCATGTCGCGCCCGGTCTTGCGCGCCAGATAGCCGCCGAGATGCTTGTCGGGGCCGAAGATGATCGGCTGGCTCTCGGGAATCTGCGCAAGGATCTTCTCGGCCGAGCTGGAGGTGACGATGATGTCGCTCAGCGCTTTCACTTCGACCGAACAGTTGATGTAGGTGAGCGCGATATGATCGGGATGCTGCTCGCGGAACGCCGCGAATTGCTCGGGCGGGCAGCTGTCTTCAAGACTGCACCCGGCATCCATGTCGGGCAGGACGACGATCTTTTCGGGGCTGAGCACCTTGGCGGTCTCGGCCATGAAGCGCACACCGCAAAAGGCGATCACATCGGCATCGGTCGCCGCCGCCTTGCGCGAGAGATCGAGGCTGTCGCCGACGAAATCGGCCAGGTCCTGAATCTCGGGCTTCTGGTAATAATGCGCCAGGATGACGGCATTGCGCTCCTTGCGCAGCCGGTCGATCTCCGCGCGCAGGTCCAGACCCTTCAGGCTTTCATTCGGTGCGTTCATGCTCGTCCCTTCTCGTCGCGTGCGACATGGCGTGTCGCATGCGCACGATCAAGCCGCAGATCGACCATTCGCAGCCGCGCAATCAGTTTCGATTGGACAGCACATCCTGGATCGAAGGCGAGATATCCCAGATCTCGTTCTTGCCCGAGCCCACTTCGTCGGGGAAGAAAACCTGCACTTTCGCTTCCACTCCGGCGGCGCGCAGCGGCATCAGGAAGCTGCGTTCGATCGCGCGGCGCGTCGATTCACGGGCGAGCCGCATCGGCGTGTCTCCGCGCGCCTGCCGCAGCAATTCCTTTTGCCCCGCTTCGCGATTGGCGGTGTCGAGTGCCGATTCCGCATCGGTAAGCGACATCAGGATGCCGCCTTCGCTATATTCGCGGATGCGGGTCATGTCGACTTCGGGACCGACCACTTCGATCGGCGGCAGGACGACGCTCAGCGTGTTGCTGTTCGCGTCCCAGCGCAGGTCCTTGTCCTGCAGTTTGGCGAGATCGACTTCGTAGCGCACGTCGCCCGGCATGATCAGCGTCTTGCGCGCCGAAAGCCCCATGCGCCGCTGAGTCGACGTGACCACCGCGACATAGCGCGCGGCGAAGGTGGAAAGCCGCGCCTGTTCGCGCATCCCCTGCAGGCTGGCCGCCGCGACCGTCACCGGATCGGGGCTGACGATCTTTTCCTCGATATAGTCGCGGCCGAGCACGAACAGCGCGCCGATGATGATCGCCAGCGCCGCCAGAAATCCGAATATCGAAAAACAGCCGCGCCTCATGCCGCCAGCCTCCAGTCGCCTTCGTTACCGGCCACGATACCACGGCCCTGCAAATCAATAAGATGCGCGAGAACGGATCGTTCCGCCGCGCCTTCCAGCCGGCTGTCGAGCCCGACATACATGCGCGCGCGCATTTCCGGGATATACCCCACGCCTTCTTCGAGCAGCCGCAATATCTGCCGCTCGCGCTGACGGCGGTGGCCGATCATGCCGCGTACCAGCCGCTGCGGCCTGTCGATCGCCGGGCCGTGGGCGGGATAGAAGACCGTGTCCGCGCGCGTCATGAGCCGCTCGAGGCTCTTCATATAGGCAGTCATGTCGCCGTCGGGCGGCGCGACGACGGTGGTCGACCAGCCCATCACGTGATCGCCGGTGAACAGCGCGCCGTTTTCGCGCACGCCGAAACAGAGATGGTTGGAGGTATGGCCCGGCGTGGCGACAGCTTCGATCGTCCAGCCCTCGCCGCTCACGGTTTCGCCGTCGGCCAGTACCCGGTCGGGTCGATAGTCGGCATCGAACGCGGCGTCGGCGCGCGGCCCGGCGTCGCGCATCGTCAGCGGTGCGCAGCCGATGATCGGGGCGCCCGTCGCGGCGGCGAGCGGCGCGGCGGCGGGACTGTGATCGCGGTGCGTGTGCGTACACAGGATCGCGCAAACCGGGCGCCCGGCGATCGCGGCTGTCAGCGCTTTCAGATGTTCGGCGTCATCAGGGCCCGGATCGACCACCGCCAGATCGTCGGTGCCGACCAGATAGGTCTGGGTGCCGGTATAGGTATAAGGCGACGGATTGGGCGCAAGTACGCGCACCACGAGCGCATCGAGCCGCTCGGCGACGCCGGTGGGGTACTCCGTCATGCCCTATGAGATGGCCGTTTCGCCCCTGCAACACAAGAGCGCCGACGCTGGCGCCCCATCTTCCCGACAAGTTGCGGGGCCGGCCGCACGAAGGAAGCGACCGGCCCCGATCTTGAGGTTGGCGCCCGTAAAGGGGCAATGCGAGCGCCTCCCTCCCCCTCTCGTCAGTTGATGTCGAGATCGAGGTCGAAATCGCCTTCGTTGTCGAGTTCGACAATGGCTTCGTCGATTTCCGCAAGCGCCTCGGCACGCTGCTCCTCGGTGAGGTGCGGCATGCGGGCGATCTGGGCACGCGCCGCGACCAGGCCATCGCGGGCACTGCGGATAGCGATCACCTGCACCTCGCGAGCCTGACGCGCCTGCTGCGCCGCGCCGGCGGCGACCGCTTCGATGCGGTCCCGGCAGATCACGATGACCTGATGGTCGCCGTCCCGCGTGTGCATTGTCATCTGGCGATTGTCGCCGCGCGTGCCGCAGCTGGCTTCGCGAACTTCGGGAATGTTCGCTTCGATCGCCTCGACGTCGACAAATTCATTGCCGTCGCCCCGGACCACAAACCGGCGGCCGTGCGTGCCGTCCTGCGCCGTGACGGTGCCATCCCGCACGATATAGGTGGTCGCATTCGGCGCTTCGGGAGCCTCGGGCGCTTCCGGCGCCTCGGGGGCCTCCGGCGCGGCAGGGACATCCTGCGGCGCTTCCGGCGGCGCGGGAGGTGCTGGCGGCGCCGGCACGTCCTGCTCGCTCAGCGTAACGCCGACGGTACGTTCGACCTGCGCCTTGATCCGTTCGGCGGCCTGTGTCCCCGAAGCCGTCACGCCGAGCGCGGTGACCGCGATCAGGCTGACGCCGAGTGCGCCGGCGGCGATACGGGTGGGGGATTTTCTGTCAGTCTTCGAAAGCATGCGAAGCCTCCCTTTGATTTCATTGATGGTGTGCAAGTGACATGCCGCCGAGACCGCACCCCCATGCGCGGACTTGACGATCGCACGGCCATAAGCATGGCGCAGTGCCTGGGCGCGGCCTGAGAGCACAAGGGCGTCGCAGGCCATTTCCTGATCGGCGCGAAAGGCGCGGAACGCCCGCCACGCGACCGGATTGAACCAATGGATTGCAAGGACGATCAGCGCCACCCAGTTGGCGATCAAGTCGCCACGGACATGGTGGCCCAGCTCATGCGCAAGCGCGAGATCCTGTTCGACATCGTCGTAGCGCTCGGAAAAATCACGCGGGAACGCGACATATTTGCGCAGCACGCCGAATGCGAGCGGGCCGTGCGCGGCGTCGGTTTCGATCACCCGCACCTTGCCGTGCGCGACACGCCGGTCGGACCGGGCACGTGCCAGCAGGCGGCGGCAGAACAGCGAATGCGCCACGAAATGATAGGCGAGGAAACAGAGCATGCCGACCGCCCAGAAGACGGCGAGCAACAACAGCAGACTGGGCCCGCTCGATACCGCCACCGGCGGCACGACCAGCATCTGCGCGTCGGCGACATGCACCGTCATCGCCGCACCCTGCACCGCCTCGACCGGCGCGGTGTCGGCATTGAGCAGGCCTGCCGTGATCCCCGGCGCGGTTTCGGCGCTGCGGACGAAGGGACGCAGCAGCGCGCTCAATTGCCAGTTGCCCGGCAGCGGCGGCATCAGCATCCGCGCGAGCGGCAGCAGCCACAGCGCATAGGCGACGGCGGGGCCGAAGGCGCGCCGCACCGGCGCCCGAATCGCCAGCACCAGCAGCATCAGCAGCGTTGAGGCGACCAGCGTTTCGAGAATCCAGCCGATCATTGCTTGAGGTCCTTCAGCAGGGCTTCGATCTCGGCAATGTCCTGATCAGTGATCGCATCGCGTTCGGCGAGATGCGCGACCAGCGGCGTCAGCTTGCCGCCAAACAGCCGGTCGATCATCCGCCGCGATTCGCCGACGACATAGTCGCTGCGCTGGACCAGCGGGCGATAGCGATAGCGGCGCCCGTCCTCCTCATGCGCGATGATATTCTTTGCGAGCAGGCGACCGAGCAGCGTCTTGACCGTGTTCGCGCTCCAGGCGCGTTCGGCCGGCACCCGTTCGGCGACTTCCTGCGCCGTCAGCGGCGATTCCTGCCAGAGCACTTCCATCACACTATGCTCGGCGTCACTGATACGCTCGGTCATGCCACTTTCCCTCATTCCGATTACGCTTGTAAACGACGACTACGGATGTAGTCAACCCGGCTGAATGACCGATGAACGGTTTCGCCGGTGGCATGCAATACCAGGGACAGACGCATCGCGTGGCGGTGTGTCGGAATGTTTTACACCGATGACGGACAAGGGTGACTCCTTAACCATCGAAAGCGCGGAAATTCGCGGGGTTTGCGTTTTGGCATACCCCCTGCAACGCTATGGGCATACCGAGCGTGAAAACGCTTCAGCAGGGCGGGTCGGCCAGCTTTTTCCGGTCTCGCGTCGACCCGCCCGCACCCGGTGTCTCTTCTTACAGCGCCGGCCAACCCATCAACCGAGTCGCTTTGCGCTCCTTCTCACTCCCCGTCATTCCCGCGAAAGCGGGAATCCAGCTGCTTTTTGGCGCCCGAGACGCAAACAAGAAGAAGCTGGATCCCCGCTTTCGCGGGGATGACGAAAATGATCGGCAGAATCAAAAACGCCCGCGTCACGGTCGACGCGGGCATTTTCATTTTTCTTCGGTCACCGGATTCCGGTCAGGAAACAAGTCCCTTGGCCTTGAGCAATTCGGCCAGTTCGCCCGATTCGTACATTTCCATCATAATGTCCGAACCGCCGACGAATTCGCCCTGCACGTAAAGCTGCGGGATCGTCGGCCAGTCGGAAAAGCTCTTGATGCCCTGGCGCACAGCCTGATCCTGCAGCACGTCAACGCTTTCGAAATCGGCGCCGAGATGATTGAGGATCGCCACCGCGCGGCTCGAAAAGCCGCATTGCGGAAAGAGCGGGCTGCCCTTCATGAACAGCACCACCGAATTGGCGTCGACTGTGTCCTTGATCCGTTGCTGGGTGTCGTCGCTCATAGCTTACTCCTTTACCGGCGCTGCGGTTGTTAGCTGCAGCGCGTGCAGTTCGCCGCCCACGCGCTCGCCGAGCGCGGCATAGACCGCGCGCTGCTGCGCCACGCGGGTCTTGCCGCGAAAGCTCTCGCTCACCACGCGGGCGGCATAGTGATCGCCGTCCCCCGCCAGATCGGTGATTTCGACCTGCGCATCGGGAATCCCTTCGCGGATCAGTGCTTCGATCTCTGCGGCGGGCATCGGCATGCGATTACTTCGCTTCCATAAACTGGCGACGTGCCTCGGCGGCCATTTCCTCAATCGCCACGCGAACCGTCGATTCGTCGATCGCGATCCCGGCGGCGGTCAGGTCGCCGACGAGCTTGCGCACGACATCCTCGTCACCGGCCTCTTCGAAATCGGCCTGGACGACCGACTTGGCATAGGCTTCGGTTTCTTCGGGCGTCAGCTTCATCTGCGCCGCGGCCCATTGGCCAAGCAGCCGGTTGCGCCGCGCGGTGACACGGAACGCCACTTCCTCATCGCGAGCATATTTCGCCTCGAATGCCTTCTCGCGATCTTCGAACCCACCCATGCGCATTTGCCCTCAAAATTCGTTTCGACCGAAATAGGAGAGCCGCCGGGCGATGACAACGGGGTGTGGTGCTTCTGCGCCCCGCCGATGCGTGGATTATTCGGCGACGCGCACCACCAGTTTCCCGACCGCCTGCCGCGCGGCCATTTTGGCGATCGCCTTGCCACCGTCCGCAAAGGGGAAGACTTCGGTCACATTGGGCGCGATTGCGTCCTCGGCCCAGAGGCGGAAGAGATGATCGACATGCGCTGCGTTCGCCTGCGGATCGCGCGCGGCGAAGGCCCCCCAGAAGACACCGCACACGTCACAGCTCTTGAGCAACGTCAGATTGAGCGGCAGCTTCGGAATGCCGGCGGGAAAGCCGACGACCAGATAGCGTCCTTCCCACGCGATCGCACGCAGTGCCGGTTCGCAATAATCGCCGCCGACCGGATCATAGATCACGTCGGCGCCGTTCGGCCCGACGGCCTCCTTGAACAGATTGGCGACTTCGCGCGACTGTGCCTTGTCGAACGGCGCACGCGGATAGATGATCGTGCGGTCGGCCCCGGCCGCCTTGGCCGCCGCAGCCTTTTCCTCGCTCGACACCGCCGCGACCACCGTCGCGCCGAACGCCTTGCCCAGCTCGACCGCCGCCAGCCCGACACCGCCGGCAGCGCCGAGAATCAGCAACGTATCGCCCTGCTTGAGCTTGCCGCGATCGCGCAGAGCATGGATGGTGGTGGCATATGTGAGCAGCAGCGCCGCCCCGTCTTCGAAACTGCGCCCGTCGGGAAGCGCGTAGAGAGCGTCCGCGGCTACCGCCACTTTCCCGGCGAGCCCGCCATGACCGATCACGCCCAGCACGCGATCTCCCGGGGTGAAACCGGTAACGCCTTCGCCCACAGCCTCGACCACGCCCGAAATCTCGCCGCCCGGCGCGAAGGGGCGCTCGGGCTTGAACTGATATTTGTCCTCGATGATCAGCACATCGGGGAAATTGATCGCACAGGCCTTCACCGCGACGAGTACTTCACCCTTGCCGGGTGTCGGATCGGGTTGCTCTTCGATCTTTAGAGTTTCAGGTCCGCCCGATTCCTTCGACAGCAACGCTTTCATGGCCCGCCCCTACCTTGATCCAGGGCCGCGCATCGGCGACACCGGTTTCGTATTTCGAAATCGCGGTATCCTGTGCCAGCGTAAGACCCACTTCGTCCAGCCCTTCGAGCAGGCACTGGCGGCGAAACGGGTCGAGTTCGAAGGTGAAGCGATCCTGATAGGGCGTGGTGACCGTCATCGTTTCGAGGTCGACAGTGATCTCATCGGCCTGCGCGACTTCGATCAGCCGGTCGACGGCTTCCTGCGGCAGAACCACCGGCACGATGCCGTTCTTGAACGCATTGCCCGAGAAGATGTCCGAAAAGCTCGGCGCGATCACTGCGGTAACGCCCATATCGGCAAGCGCCCAGGCGGCGTGTTCGCGGCTCGACCCGCAGCCGAAATTCTCGCCGGCGATCAGGATCGGCGAACCGGCATAATGCGGATCATCGAACACATTGCCGGGTTCGGCGCGGACCGTTTCGAACGCGCCCTTGGCGAGACCGGTACGCAGGATGGTTTTCAGCCAGTGTGCGGGAATGATGACATCGGTGTCGACATTCTTGGCACCCCAGGGATAGGCGGTGCCGGTGACAGTGCGGACGGGGTTCATGGGCCTGGGCTTTCGGGCTGCTCGGTTGATCCGGTCAACCCGTCATGCTGAACCCTTCGAGGGGTTCAGGACGGGCTTGTTTCAGCATCCACCAAGCCACCGGCACCAGCGCCAGTCAATCAGTGGACCCTGAAACACGTTCAGGGTGACAAATGGTGTAGCTGAGACTCTAGTCCCGAAACCCCGCGCCGATCAACCGCAGCGCCGCGAAATCAGTTGCGCGCCGCGATCTGGCCAGCGGCTTCGGCCGCCACCGGCGCGGCGGTGAGCTCGAGCGTGGCGGCGGGATCGGAAAGGGTACGCGTTGTCGTGGCATAGGTTGCCGCGAGACCGCTCAGAATCGTTCCCGCGACCAGGATAACCAGCGCACCTTTCATGATCGATCCCCCCTTTCGATCTTCTAGCCCATCAGATCCCGGACATCGGCAAGTCTACCCGTAACTGCCGCCGCGGCCGCCATTGCTGGCGAAACCAGATGTGTCCGAGCCCCAGGCCCCTGACGTCCTACAAAATTTCGATTCGAAGTGGAAGCACAACGTTCGCCGGCGGGTACTTTGTCCGGGTTCATCGCGAGACACATCGAACAGCCCGGTTCGCGCCAGTCGAACCCTGCTTCGATAAATACGCGGTCGAGTCCTTCTTGTTCCGCCTGCCGCTTTACCAGTCCCGATCCGGGTACGATCAGCGCCTGACGGATGCGATCGGCAACCTTGCGCCCCTTCACCACTTCCGCCGCGGCGCGCAGATCCTCGATCCGGCTGTTGGTGCACGATCCGATGAAGACATGCTCGACCGGAATATCCTGCATCGCCGTGCCGGGCGTCAGCCCCATATAGTCGAGCGATTTCCGCGCGGCCTTGCGCTTGGAAGGATCCTCGAAACTTTCCGGGTCGGGCACGACGCCGGTAATCGGCACGACGTCCTCGGGGCTCGTTCCCCAGGTGAGCGACGGCGCGATCTCGCTCGCCGACAATCGGACGCTGCGATCATAGCTGGCGCCCGGATCAGTCGGCAGCGTCCGCCAATAGGCGAGCGCGCGCTCCCATGCCTCGCCCGCCGGCGCGAGCGGGCGCCCTTTGAGATATGCGAACGTCTTTTCGTCGGGTGCGATCAAGCCAGCGCGAGCGCCGCCCTCGATCGACATATTGGAGACGGTCAGCCGGCCCTCGATCGACATGTCACGAAATGTGTCGCCGGTATATTCGATGACATAGCCGGTGCCGCCCGCCGCGCCGATCCTGCCGATCACCGCCAGGATAACGTCCTTGGCCGAAACGCCGAAGCCGAGCTTCCCCTCGACGCGGACTTCCATCGATTTCGACTGGCTGAGCAGCAGCGTCTGCGTCGCCAGCACATGCTCGACTTCGCTCGTCCCGATGCCGAAGGCAAGCGCGCCCAGCGCACCATGCGCGGCGGTGTGGCTGTCGCCGCAGACGAGCGTCGTTCCCGGCAGCGTGAACCCCTGTTCGGGGCCCACGACATGGACGATCCCCTGCGCGGCATCGAGCGCATCGATATAGGTGATGCCGAATTCGGCGGTGTTGGCGCGGAGCGCATCGAGCTGCGCCGCGCTCTGCGGGTCGGCGATCGGCAGCGGCTTGCCCGCCGCATCGACACGCGGCGTCGTCGGCAGATTATGGTCGGGCACCGCGAGCGTAAGATCGGGACGCCGCACCGGGCGCCCCGCCGAGCGTAGCCCCTCGAATGCCTGCGGGCTCGTCACTTCATGGACGAGATGGCGGTCGATATAGACAAGGCAGGTGCCGTCGTCGCGGCGTTCCACGACATGATCGGCCCAGATCTTTTCGTAAAGCGTTTGCGGTTTGGTTGCCATGATGCGCGCGGTTTAGTCCGATGCTGCGCGAAGGCAAGGGAAGGCGACAGAAAGTTACGGGGCGCGAGCGTTTCAGCAGTGTTCCGGCTGCTCCTCGGGCGAGACATAGGCGGCGTCGTGGGGCAGCGGTAGCGTATCGCCGCGCGCCATCGCATCGAGCACCGCCCGGAAATCTGTCTGCGCGCGCCACCCCATCCGCCGCTCGGCCAGGCCCGGATCATAGACCCGCCCGATGCTCGCGGGCAGCGTCCAGCCGCGCGCGGCGTAGAGCTCGGGGGCGTCGGGAAAATAGCGTGCGATGACGGCGGAGGAATCGCGTTTCAGTTCGGCCACATCCGCGCGCGCGAAGGGCGGCGGCGCGGAGACGATGAACGTCCCGAAGCCGACATCCGGCGCCTTTTCCAGCGCTACGATATGCGCCCGCGCGGCATCCTCCACCGTCAGGCGGCGATGGAGAAACTCGTTCGCCTTCATATTCTCGCCCGAAAGCGTGCGATGCGTATCATCCTCTTCGGGGAAGAAACGGCTGGTGCGCAGTACGACCGCGTTCAGCCCCTGCTCGAGATGCGCGAGACGGCAGAGATTTTCGGCGGCGTGTTTGGTGACACCATAGATATTACGCGGTTCGATCGGCCCGCTCGTTTCGTCGAGCCACACGGCATGATCGGCGCGCTCGTCGCGGATCCCCTGGCTGATCATCAGCGACGTGGTCGAGGTAAAGACGAACCGGTCATGCCCCGCCGCGACCGCCGCCTCGACGAGGTTGAGCGTGCCGGTGACATTGACGTCGACGAAGGCCTGCGCGGGATAGCGGACGATATCGGGCTTGTGCAGCGCGCCGGCATGGATGACCGCCTCGATACCATGCTCACCGAAGGTCCTCTCGACCAGCGCGCGATCGGCGACCGATCCCTGCACCTGGGTATCGACACCCGGCGCGACATCAAGGCCGGTGACCTCATGCCCCCGCGCCCGCAACATCGGCGCGAGATAGCGGCCGAGCCAGCCCGATGATCCGGTAAGCAATATGCGCATGGGTCGCCTCCTCGCGAGGCGCATAATGGAGGCGATACACACCGAACAGGCCAAACCGTCATGCTGAACTCGTTTCAGCATCCACCGTGCAACAAGCGCCGTCCGCGCAAGCGGGGAAATGGACCGTGAAACGAGTTCAGGGTGACGAAGTCTATGGGGCAAGCGCAGGCTACTGGCCGCGACGCCTCATCAGTGCCCGACAACTCCCAGCGATTCGAACGGCTTGTCATGCTCGCCATATTTCTCGACCAGCGTCGCACTCGCCTGGTTGAGGCCGAGCACTTCGACCGTCTTGCCTTCGCCGCGCAGCCGCAGCACCACCTTGTCGAGCACGCCCGTCGCCGAAATGTCCCAGAAATGCGCGTCAGTCAGGTCGATCACCACCTTCTCCACGCCTTCCTCGCGGAAGCGGATCATTTCCATGATCCGGTCGGTCGAAGCGAAGAAGATCTGGCCGCCGATGATGTAGCGGCGCTCCTTGCCGTCGGGCGTGCGCATCGTTTCGAGCGTCACCAGCTTGCGCACCTTGCCCGCGAAGAAGATGCCCGAGAGCAGCACGCCGACCAGCACGCCGAGCGACAGATTGTGCGACCAGACCACCGTCACGACCGTCGCGATCATCACTGCGCTCGACGGCATCGGATGGTGCGTGATTTCGGTGAAGCTCTGCCAGCGGAAGGTGCTGATCGACACGAAGATCATCACCGCGACGAGCGAGGGCATCGGCACCTGACGAACCAGCGGATTGAGCGCGACCATCAGCACCAGCAGCATGATCCCCGCGACGAAAGTCGACAGGCGACGGCGCCCGCCCGACTTCACGTTGATCACCGACTGGCCGATCATCGCGCAGCCACCCATGCCGCCGATGAAGCCGGTGAAGAAATTGGCAATCCCCTGCCCCAGGCATTCGCGCTGCTTGTCCGAGCGCGTCTCGGTCATGTCGTCGACGATCTCCGCCGTCAGCAGCGACTCGAGCAGGCCCACCGCGGCCATGCCGAGCGCGGTCGGCGCGACGATCTGGAACGTCTCGAAGGTGAACGGGACGGCCGGCAAGTGGAACATCGGCAGCGTGCTGGGCAACGTGCCCATGCCGCCCACCGTGTGGACGTCGGTGCCCATCGTGATGGTGAAGATCGACAAGAGCACGATCGCCACCAGCGGCGATGGCACGGCGGTTGTCACGCGCGGCAGCAGATAGATGATCGCGAGTCCCGCCAGCACCAGCGCATAGGTTTCCCAGCCGACATTGGTGAGCTGCGGCAGCTGCGCCATGAAGATCAGGATGGCGAGCGCGTTAACGAACCCGGTGATCACCGATCGCGACACGAAGCGCATCAGCAGGTTGAGCCGCAGCAACGCGGCAAGCCCCTGAAATACGCCCATCAGGATGGTCGCGGCGAACAGATATTCGACGCCATGTTCGCGCACCAGCGGCCCGACCAGCACCGCCACCGCCGCCGTCGCCGCCGAGATCATCCCCGGCCGCCCACCGGTGATAGAAATGATCACCGCGATCGAGAAGCTGGCATAAAGCCCCACCGCCGGATCGACGCCGGCGATGATCGAAAAGCCGATCGCTTCGGGAATCAGCGCCAGCGCGACGACCAGCCCCGACAGGAATTCCCGCCACGGATTGGTCAGCCAGTCACGACGAATGTCGGAGGCGAAATTGATATGCGCGTCGGCCATGCTGTTTCCCGTCGCGGCGAATTGCGTCTGCCCTTCGCCGCCCTTTTCCCGGATTGTCGATTGCTGCGCCGCAACATCACGCGGCGGGCGCGCATTAGGTCATGCGGCGCGGCAGATCAACCCGCTGGCCGGGAAACGGCTCAGGCCGCTTCGAGCGCCACCTCGTAGGACGCCGTCGTCTTCTCCGCGACTTCCTCGGCGGTGACGCCCGGTGCGAGTTCGACCAGCCGGAACGGACTATCGTGATCGGCGCGCTGGAAAACGCACAGATCGGTGATGATCATGTCGACGACATTCCTGCCGGTCAGCGGCAGCGTGCATTCGGGGATAAACTTGGGATCGCCCGATTTGGCGCAATGCTCCATCACCACGATGATCTTCTTGACGCCCGCGACCAGATCCATCGCGCCGCCCATTCCCTTGATCATCTTGCCGGGGATCATCCAGTTGGCGATGTCGCCGTCCTGGCTGACTTCCATCGCGCCGAGCACGGTCAGGTCGATATGGCCGCCGCGGATCATCGCGAAGCTCTGGTCCGATCCGAAAAAGACCGACTGGGGCAGCTCGCTGATCGTCTGCTTGCCCGCGTTGATCAGATCGGGATCGACCTGATCGTCATAGGGAAACGGGCCGATGCCGAGCATGCCGTTTTCCGACTGCAGCGTTACTTCGACGCCTTCAGGAATATGGTTGGCGACGAGCGTGGGAATGCCGATCCCCAGATTGACGTAGAAACCATCCTCCAGTTCCTGCGCGGCGCGGGCGGCCATCTGATCACGGGTCCAGGGCATCACATCACTCCTCGGTTGTCGGGTCTTCGGGCGAAGCGGGAAGCCCCTCGGCTTCCGTTTCGGCCGGCATCAAAAGGGGCGGCAGGAGAAACCATCCCTGCCCCCACATCGGCGCGAGCATGCTCGCCGCCGCGCTGTTGCGACGCAGTGTCGCATCGCCTTGCGCGGCAAACAACTCGCTGAAATCGGAAAGGCGCTCACCCGTGAGGGCAACAACGCAATAGCGCCGCGCTATGTCCTGCCGCACCGCGTCGGCCGAGGCACCGTCCTCGACCAGCCACAGCGTATCGCCGCGCGCGCCCGGATCGATTCCGGCCTTCGCCAGCGCCGCGCGCAGCCCGGCCTCCTGTCCATCGAGAACATCGGCCAGATAGACGACGGCGATATCGAGCCGGGCGGTGGCATCGAGCGTTTCGACTGCCCCCGGCGAGGCGACCAGCGGGCGCGGGCGCGCAGCCGAACCGAACGTCCCGCCGCCGACGCGCACGATCATCGCCAGCGGAAGCATTTCGCACGGCATGAATTCGGGCGCGGCGGGAGTCGCGTCGGCAGTCAGCACCATAGAGAAATTGGCCTGCCGATTCTCGGCACGGTCGGACAGCCAGCCGTAGAGCGTCTGCCACGCCTGGATGCTGTGCGCGGCGCCTTCGGCAGATCCGGCCACCGGCGGCGGCATCTCGATCTCGCCGTCCGCAGCGACAACTTCCGCCGTTGCCACCGCTTCCTCGGGAGGCGGACGATCGTCGCCCTCGAGCGGCGGAAGCGAGCGCGACGCCGGCGGCGCGGGAATGAGAAGCATTTCCCTGTCTCCACGTGTCCCGCTTTCGACTGCGGCGGAGGCATCGGCGGCGGCGTCACCCGCGCGAATCCGATCGGCCACTGTCGGCAGTGCCGCGGCGATACATGCCTGCAACAGCATCAGCGGCGCCAGCGCGACGCCCATGCGCAGCACCCCGCCGGTGCGCGAAGGAACGCCGCCGCCCGCCATCAGTCGCCACCTGCCTCCGGCATCCACCGAACATCGGCCGGGAACACGCTGTCGAAATCGCCCTTCAGCGACGCGCCGTAGACCGGATTGGGCAGGACGAACCAGCCCATGCCCCACAGCCCCTGTGCGGACGCGCCCGATCCCGCCATGCGGCGGCGGGCGTCAGCGGCGAGATCGGCATCGTTAAAGCGATCGGAAAAGTCACCCAGATTGTCGCCCGCCATAGCGACCACGCAATAGCGCGCGGCGATCGTCGCGCGGCGGCCGTCCTTGGCCGATCCCATCGCGTCGTCGCCCTTCAGGAACAGCGTCTCGCCGTGCACCGCCGGACCGAGCCCGGCATGATCGAGCGCGGCGATCGTCCCCTCGGCATTGGCTGCCTGGCGATTGGTGTTGAACACCACGGTCATCCCGCCCGCACGAATGCGGCGCAGCGCCGTGACGGCCCCGGGCACCGGAGCGACCGCCTGCGTGCCGGTACGTTCCCATTCGTCCCAGACGGCACTGTCATAGCCGCTGCCCGTCGACGCCTGCCAATATTCATAGCCGAGGTTGAGCAGCAGCGTTTCGTCGACATCGAACACCACCGCACGCGGCTTTTCCCCGCAATCGGTGAAGCTCGGCGCGCGCGGCGTGGCACCGGGCGCCAGGATCACGCTGCGCGCATCGGCACCGCCATTGGCGAGCGCATAGTCGGCGATCCAGCGAAATGTCTGGATCGAAAGCGCGGCGGCCTCGCCCGAGCCATAGAGCCAGCGCATCGTTTCGGGCGGCAGCGCGGGCGCCGCCGACACCGGTTCGGGAACGGCCCTGTCGGCGCCGGAAACACAGCCTGCCAGCGCCAGCGATATTCCCAGCGCGGCGAGCGCGCGGCTCATGCCGTTTCGCGCTCGCGCACGGTGCGGAATTCGATCTTCTTGTCGTAGGGCGCTCCGACGATCATCCGCTTCACGTAAATGCCGGGAATGTGAACGCAATCGGGGTCGAGACTGCCCACCGGCACCACTTCCTCGACTTCGGCGACGCAGATGTCGCTCGCGGTCGCCATCGGCTGGTTGAAATTGCGCGCGGTCTTGCGGAAGATCAGATTGCCCGCCTCGTCCGCCTTCCAGCCCTTGACGATCGACAGGTCGGCGCGGATGCCGCGCTCGAGGATATATTCCTCGCCGTCAAAGACCTTCACTTCCTTGCCCTCGGCCACTTTCGTGCCGACGCCGGTCTTGGTGTAGAAGCCGGGAATGCCCGCGCCGCCGGCGCGGCAGCGCTCGGCGAGCGTGCCCTGCGGGCAGAATTCGACTTCGAGCTCGCCCGACAGGAACTGGCGTTCGAACTCCTTGTTCTCGCCGACATAGGAAGAGATCATTTTCTTGACCTGCTTGCTGCGCAGCAGCTTGCCGAGGCCTTCATTGTCGATCCCGGCATTGTTCGAGGCGATGGTGAGGTCCTTCACGCCAGAGGCCTGGATCGCGTCGATCAGCCGCTCGGGGATGCCGCACAGGCCAAAGCCCCCCGCGCAGAGCATCATGCCGTCGAACAACAGACCGTCCAGCGCCGCTTCGGCGTTCGGATAGAGCTTCTTCATGCGCGATTCTCTCCCTCGATTGCCGACGCGATAATCGGGGGGACCGCGCCTGGTCAAGCGAACCTGAATCAACCTTCAACTTCATGGCTGGCGTCTCCGCGTCGGCACACCCCTGTCGGAACCGATAGGGGGTTTCGAACGTAGCTGCACGATCATGCAAGCTTATTTCACAGTGGACATCGACATGTCCCGCAATCTCCTGAAGCTGTCGTTGGGCGGTTTTTACGCGCCCGAGGACGTAGCCCGGCTGGCCGGTGCTCGCGCCGAAGCGCTGGTGAAGCTGGGCTGTCCGCCAAACCGACACCTCACGCTCGCGGACGTCCGCGAAATGAAGATCCAGCCCCCGGAAACGGTTGTCGCCTTTGCCACGATGATGGATGACAACCGCTATCGTTCGCGAAAAATGGCGTTTGTCTGTCCGCCCTCGCTCGCGCGAATGCAGCTGATGCGCGTCGCGCAGCACCGCGTCGCGCGCCTTTTCGTCGAGCCTGGCGCTGCCGAACGCTGGCTGTTTTCCGACGATGAGTCCGACACGCTGGACAAGAACAGCGCGAGCGCGATGGGCGCCGGCTAGGCTTTCGAACCTTCCGCGCGCATTTCCTTCGCGTGCCATCACCGCTAGACCCGATGCATGAGCCAAGCACGAAATGGCGGACGCATTCTTGTCGACAATCTTGTAGCACAAGGTTGCGACCGGATTTTCCAGGTTCCGGGCGAGAGCTTCCTCGCGGTGCTCGACGCGCTGCACGACGTGCCCGACATTGATGTCGTGACGTGCCGGCAGGAAGGCGGCGCGGCGTTCATGGCCTGCGCCGACGGTGCGCTGACCGGCAAGCCGGGCGTGTGTTTCGTCACGCGCGGGCCGGGTGCGACAAACGGCAGCATCGGCGTGCATGTGGCGATGCAGGATTCGATCCCGATGCTGTTCTTCATCGGCGACGTCGATCGCGGCATGCGCGACCGCGAAGGCTTTCAGGAAGTCGATTTCGTCGCGATGTTCACGCCACTCGCCAAGCTGGCGCTGCGGATCGACGATGCCGCGCGCATCCCCGAATATGTGGCGCGGGCGTGGAACGTCGCGACCAGCGGGCGCCCGGGGCCGGTGGTGATTTCGCTGCCCGAGGACATGCTGTGCGATGTGGTGGAGGCGGTGGACCGGCCGAAGGTTGCATCGCTCGACAGCTATCCGCCGATGGACTCGCTTCAGCCGGTATTGCATGCGCTCCGAAAGGCTCAGCGCCCGATCGCGATTGTCGGCGGAGCGGGGTGGGATTTGGCAGCTTCAGCCGCGTTCGGCTATTTCGCACGGAGTTGGGGCATTCCCGTCGCCAGTGCCTTCCGTCGACAGGACGCACTTTTCAACGATGACAAATGCTGGGCAGGAAATCTCGGCTATGGCCCCAATCCCAAGCTGGTCGAGCGGATAAAACAGGCCGATCTGATCTTCGCGCTTGGCGCCCGTTTGGGCGAAGCGACCACCGACGGCTATACGCTGATCACGCCGGATCACCCCGGACAGACGCTGATTCACGTCCACCCCGATCCCAGTGAACTTAACCGCGTCTATCGCGCCGATATCGCCATCGCCGCCACGCCATCTGCATTCGCCGTCGAAATCGTCACCGCCGACTTCCCGGAACAACCCTTTGCCGGGGCCGCCGAAGCCCATGCCGAATGGCTCGAATGGTCCACGCCCAAGCCCCGCGAGGGCGTTACGCTCGATCTCGGTCAATGCGTTCTGGCAATGCGTGAACGGATGAATGCGGAGAGCACGATCATCTGCAACGGCGCGGGCAATTTCTCGGCCTGGTGGCATCGCTACTGGCGCTATGGCGGCTATGGCACGCAGCTCGCGCCGACCGCGGGCGCGATGGGCTATGGCGTTCCCGCCGCCGTCGCCGCCGCGCTGCGCTGCCCGGACAAGACCGCCGTCGCGGTCGCCGGGGACGGCGACTTCCTGATGAACGGGCAGGAACTGGCGACCGCCGTCCAGCATGGCGCGGACCTGCTCGTCATCCTGGTCGACAATGGCGGCTACAGCACGATCCGCATGCATCAGGAGCGCGAATACCCCGCGCGGCCGAGCGGCACGGCGCTGTCCAACCCCGAGTTCGCCGCTCTCGCCCGTGCCTATGGCGGATGGGCCGAAACCGTTGCGACAACGGAAGAATTCGCCCCCGCCCTAGATCGCGCATTGGCGCAAGAGGGACTGCGGCTGCTGCACCTGAAGACCGACATCGAACACATCACGCCGGCAACGACGATTTCGGCGATCCGCCACCGGTGACTTCCCCCTGCCCTCTATAATGGATGGGTATTTCTACAGGGAGAAACACCGTGGCTGGCTGGGTAGACGTGCATTTCGGACGCGAGGGCGACCGGTGCATCATCGACGGCATCGACGTCTGGAAGGAAGAATGGCGCTGGATCGGCGGCAAGACGATCAGCCTGCCGCATCCTTTCGATTCGAGTCAGCGCCACAGCTTCTCGATCTGCGAAGTCGGCAGCACGCGTCGCCCGGTGCGCTTCGCGGCAAGCAAGATGCCCGAGGGGCTCTGGGCCTTCTACGTTCCCGCCTGAGCAATCCCGGCATTTCCCTGGCTTGATATCACCGGCCGGCGCTTCCATCACACGCGGTAGCCATCGCGATGCCGTACCGCACGTCGCCGCACCGGAATGGCATGGGAGAGCAGGCGCATGCCGTTCGGTCGCCGCAAAAAGCAGGACAGCGTCGAGGATCATTTTGAACGCAACGCCCTCCGCTTGGACAAGGCGCGGCGCGGCCGGTTCGATGAACGCGGCTGGCTGGATCGTTTTCTGCTGGCCCTGCCCGGACAGGCGCATATCCTCGATCTAGGCTGCGGCGGCGGCGAGCCGATCGACCGCTATCTGATCGATTCGGGGCATCGACTGACCGGAATCGATTTGTCGGAACGGATGATTTCGCTGGCCCGCACGCGCTTCCCCGCGCATCGCTGGCTGAAGGCGGACATGCGCGCCGCCACGATGGACCGGGCATTTGACGGCGTCGTCCTGTGGGACAGCCTCTATCATCTCGAGGCGGAGGAGCAGGCCGCTCTGCTCACACGCGTCGCAGGGTGGCTGGAGCCCAAGGGGACATTGTTGTTCACCACCGCGCCCCCGCATGACGAGGATCGCGTGGCGGGCGTACATCATAAGGGGCTGGACCCAACCAGCGTGCGGGCGCTGTTTGCCGAGCTGAAACTCACTGAAATTGCTCATGCGCCCGAGGACATGGCGACGGGCGGCCGCGCCATCTGGCTCGCGCGCAACTTGCAGTGAGCCACCGCCCGAACCCCCGTTTGCGCTGAGCTTCTCGAAGCGCGGTACTTTTTTTTGCGAGGCTCGACGAAGAAGTACGGTGATTCGACAGGCTCAGCACCACCGGGGATGGGTGCAGCGGGCGGCTTAGATCAGCCCCGCCAGCGGGCTCGACGGATCGGCGTATTTGCGCTGCCCCATCCGTCCGGCGCGATAGGCCAGTCGCCCGCCCTCGACCGCAAGCTTCATTGCCCGCGCCATCGCCAGCGGGTCCTTGGCCTCGGCGATCGCAGTGTTCATCAGCACGCCGTCGCAGCCCAGTTCCATCGCCACCGCCGCGTCGCTCGCGGTGCCGACACCGGCATCGACCAGCACCGGCACGTTCGCGCCCTCGACGATCAGCCGGATCGTCACGCGGTTCTGGATGCCCAGCCCCGATCCGATCGGCGCGCCGAGCGGCATGATCGCCACCGCGCCGGCGTTCTCCAGCCGCTTCGCCGCGATTGGATCGTCGACGCAATAGACCATCGGCTTGAAGCCTTCCTTGGCGAGCACTTCGGTCGCGCGGATCGTTTCGACCATGTCGGGATAGAGCGTGCGCGCCTCGCCGAGCACTTCGAGCTTGACCAGATCCCAGCCGCCCGCCTCGCGCGCCAGCCGCAGCGTGCGGATCGCGTCCTCGGCGGTGAAACAGCCCGCGGTGTTGGGCAGATAGGTGATCTTTTTGGGATCGATATAGTCGGTGAGCATCGGCGCCTTGGGGTCGGACACGTTCACCCGGCGCACCGCGACGGTGACGATCTCCGCGCCCGATGCCTCGACCGCGGCGGCGTTCTGCTCGAAATCCTTGTACTTGCCGGTGCCGACGATCAGCCGCGAACGGAAGGTCTTGCCCGCGACGCTCCAGCTATCGTCTTCGGTCTTCGCGACATGATCGCCACCGCCGACGAAATGGACGATTTCCAGCTCGTCGCCATCCTCGACCGTCACGTCGCCGAGCTGCGAGCGCGGTACCACTTCCAGATTGCGCTCGACCGCGATCTTCTCGGGCACCAGCCCCATCTCCTGCGCCAGTTGCGCGATCGAAAGGCCGGCATGCACGCGCTTGTGCTCGCCATTGACCCGGATGCTGACGGTACCGTCGGTGTGCACTGGAAACTGACCTCCGTTGGGGCTGGGCCTGTCGAAGCCCCGTCCTTCTTCTTTCCTCCGCTGGCAAGAAGAAGTACCGCCCTTCGACAATCTCAGGGCGAACGGGGGACTTTCATGGCCCGGTTCGTTACGCGTCGCATATAGGGGTGCCACCGAACCCCGCAACCAAGAGGCATCATGGCCGACAGCATCTATGTCCTAAACGGCCCCAATCTGAACCTGCTGGGGCTGCGCGAACCGGAGATTTACGGGAGCGATACGCTCGACGACATCGCCGGAATGCTCGAGGATCGCGCCCGCGATCTCGATCTGACGATCGACATGCGGCAATCGAATCACGAGGGCCATCTGGTCGACTGGCTGCACGAGGCGCAGGCGCATGACGCAAAGGCGGTGCTGCTCAACGCCGGTGCGTTCACGCATACGTCGATCGCCCTCCATGATGCGATCAAGGGCATTCGCACGCCCGTCATCGAAGTCCATCTTTCCAATCCGCTGGCGCGCGAAGATTTCCGCCACGAGAGCTTTGTCGGGCGCGCCGCGCGCGGAACCATCGCGGGCTTCGGCGCGCTTTCCTATCTGCTTGCGCTTGAAGCGGCGGCCCGCTTCTGACAACAGGCGCTTTTTCTTTCTACAGAAACGAAGGGTCGGATGACCAAGGAACATGATCATGGCGGCATGCGAGTCGATATCGAACTCGTGCGCCAGCTCGCCGCGGTTCTCGATGAAACGCAGCTGAGCGAAGTCGAAGTCGAAGACGGCGACCGCCGCGTGCGAGTCGCGCGGACGATGACCGCCGCTGCGCCTGCGGCCTATGCGCCTGCACCGGCGCCCGTGGCGGCTGCGGCACCCGCAGCGCCCACCGCCGCGGCCCCTTCCGAAGGCTCGATGCCGGCCAGCCAGGAAAATGCTGTCAAGTCGCCGATGGTCGGCACCGCCTATCTCGCCCCCGAACCGGGCGCGAAGAATTTCGTCTCGGTCGGACAGAAGGTCGCGGCAGGCGACACGCTTCTGATCGTCGAAGCGATGAAGGTGATGAATTCGATCGCTTGCCCGGCTTCGGGTACGGTCACCGCGGTGCTAGTCGAAAACGGCCAGCCGGTCGAATTCGATCAGCCGCTGGTCGTGGTCGAATGAGCGGCTCGACCGCTCTTGCCGAATCTCAATTCCCGCATCCGTTTGGGCTGAGCTTGTCGAAGCCCCGTCCTTCTTCTTCCATGCGGGAGAACGGGACGGCCCTGCGACAAGCTCAGGGCAAACGATCGTTGCGCCGTTCACGCCGGACTTCCTCGCATGCCTGAAATCAAGAAACTGCTCATCGCCAATCGCGGCGAGATCGCGTTGCGCATCCATCGCGCTTGCCATGAAATGGGCATCAAGACCGTCGCGGTGCATTCCACCGCCGACGCCGATGCGATGCATGTCCGCCTCGCCGACGAAGCGATCTGCATCGGCCCGCCACCCGCGGGCGAGAGCTATCTCAACATCGCCAACATCATTTCGGCGGCCGAAGTCTCGGGCGCCGACGCGATTCACCCAGGCTACGGCTTCCTGTCCGAAAATGCCCGCTTTGCCGAAATCGTCGAGGCGCACGGCATCATGTTCGTCGGCCCCAAGCCCGAGCATATCCGCATCATGGGCGACAAGGTGGAGGCCAAGCGCACCGCCGGCGCGCTCGGCCTGCCGCTCGTCCCGGGCTCCGATGGCGCGATCAGCGATGTCGAGGAAGCCAAGAAGCTGGCCGAGCAGATCGGCTATCCGGTGATCATCAAGGCAGCGTCCGGCGGCGGCGGGCGCGGCATGAAGGTGTGCAATTCGCCCGACCAGTTCGAATCGTTGATGCAGCAGGCGGGCAGCGAGGCGAAGGCCGCGTTCGGCGACGCCACTGTCTATCTCGAAAAATATCTGGGCAATCCGCGCCACATCGAATTTCAGGTGTTCGGCGACGGCAACGGCAATGCGATTCATCTGGGCGAACGCGACTGCTCTCTTCAGCGCCGCCACCAGAAGGTGCTGGAGGAGGCCCCCTCCCCCGTCATCACCGCCGAGGAACGCGCGCGAATGGGCGGCATCGTTTCCAAGGCGATGGCGGACATGGGCTATCGCGGTGCGGGCACGATCGAGTTCCTGTGGGAAAACGGCGAATTCTATTTCATCGAAATGAATACGCGCCTGCAGGTCGAGCATCCGGTGACCGAAATGATCACCGGCGTCGATCTGGTCCGCGAACAGATCCGCGTCGCCGAGGGCGAGCCGCTGTCGGTCACGCAGGACGAGCTCGAATTTCGCGGCCATGCGATCGAATGCCGGATCAATGCAGAGGATCCGCGCACTTTCATGCCCTCGCCCGGCACGATCACGTATTTCCACGCGCCCGGCGGCATGCATGTCCGCGTCGATAGCGGGATTTACGGCGGCTATCGCATCCCGCCCTATTACGACAGCATGATCGCCAAGCTGATCGTCTATGGCCGCACGCGCGAAGGCTGCATCATGCGGCTGCGGCGCGCGCTCGAGGAATTCGTGGTCGAGGGCGTCAAGACGACGATCCCGCTCCACCAGGACCTGATCGACGACCCCGAATTCCAGGACGGGGCCTATACGATCAAATGGCTCGAAGACTGGCTGGCGAAGGAGGCTGGGGGAGGCTGAAGCTCAGGCCCCCTCGCTGCCCAGCGCGCCCATCCGATCGAGCCAGTCGGCCCGATCGCAATCCTCGCTTTCGACATTGCCGATCAGCGTGTCGTGGACCGGCGCGATTCCGGCGAGCTTGAGGATGTTGCGCTTCAGGCTCTTCACGCTGTGCGCGCCATAGTAGAAGCGATAGAAAAACGCCGGCATCCCCATCGTCACAATGACGCGCGCCGATTTGCCCTTGAGCAGCGGCTTCGGCATCCGACCCTCGCCGATGGCGAAGCCGGGCCGCGCGATCTGCTCGAAAAATGCCTTGAGCAGGGCGGGCACGTCACCGAGCCACAGCGGATAGAGGATCACCAGATGATCCGCAGCGCTGATCGCCGCCTGCGCTTTGGCGATCGCGGGCGGCGGTGCGCCGTTGGTCCATTGCGCGCGCGAGCGCAGCAGCGGAAAGTCGAGCGTGGAAAGATCGATCCGCGCAACATCATGCCCGGCCTCCTCAGCGCCAGCCGCATAGGCATCCGCGAGCGCGTGGATGAACCGCGTCCGATCGGGATCGGGATGACCGTCGATGATCGCGATGTGGCGTGTCATGGGTGCGGTCCTCGCAAAAGGAGGCCACAAAGCTTGCATCGCAGGGAACATCGTTCAATGCGAAGCTTTGCGTATTGCACCACCACCAATTTCCGGGGAGCGGAATCTTGAAGGCGACCATCTATCACAACCCGCGCTGTTCCAAGTCGCGCGAGACACTGGCGATCCTCAACGATACGCCGGGTGTCGACGTGGAGATCGTCGAATATCTCAAGACGCCGCCGAGCGCCGAAAAGCTGGGCGAGCTTTATGCCAAGGGCGGCATGTCGCCCGCCGACGGGCTGCGCAAGACCGAGGACGGCGCCAAGGCACTGAAGGGGGCCAGCGACGCCGCGATCCTCGACGCGATGGCATCCGACCCGATCCTGATCGAGCGCCCGCTGGTCGAAACCGAAAAGGGCGTACGGATCGGCCGCCCGCCCGAAAAGGTTCGCGAGATCCTCTGACCCCGTGACCGAGCAGAACGCCCCCCACCCGCTCACGCCCGGCCGCAATTGCTGGCGCGTCAGCCATGCCGATCGCGCGACGGTGATCATCGACGCCGATCGCTATTTCCGCGCCGCGCGATCGGCGATGCTGCAGGCGAAGCGGCAGATTCTGCTTGTCGGCTGGGATTTTGACGCGCGCATTCCGCTGACCTTTGACGAGACCGACCATCCGGGCATTCCGCGCAAGGTGGGGCCGTTCCTGTCCTGGCTGGTGCGCAACCGGCCCGAGCTCGATATTCATATCCTGCGCTGGGATACCGGCGCGCTGGGCACGTTCAGCCACCCCACCACGCTTGCGACCACGATCAAATGGCATCTCGACAAGCGCATCCATGTGAAGCTCGACGGCTTTCATCCAGTCGGCGGATCGCATCATCAAAAGATCGTCGTGGTCGACGATTGCCTCGCCTTTTGCGGGGGGATCGACATGACCAAGAACCGCTGGGACACGCGCCATCATCGCGACAATGAGCCCGGCCGCAGCCAGCCCGGGCACGACCACGGCCCCTGGCACGACGCCACCACGGCGCTGAAGGGCAAGGTGGCGAAGGATCTGGGCGACCTGTGCCGCGAACGCTGGGAGCGCGCGGGCGGCGATCCGATTACCCCGCCCGAACCGGCCGACCAGTGCTGGCCCGAGGGGCTCGAAGTCGGCTTTACCGACGCGACGGTCGCGATCTCGCGCTCGCGCCCCGACATGCCCGATTGCCCGCCGGTGCGCGAAATCGAGCAACTCTATCTCGACCTGATCGCGCGCACGAAAAAGCGCTTCTATGCCGAAAGCCAGTATTTCGCTTCACGCAAGGTCGCCGAGGCGATCGCGCAACGGCTGCAGGAACCCGACGGCCCCGAATTCGTCATCGTCAATCCGGTGAGCGCCGAAGGCTGGCTCGAGCCGATCGCGATGGACACGGCGCGCGCGCGAGTGATGAAGGCCATCGAACAGGTCGACAAATATAGCCGTTTCCGCCTCTACCATGCGCGCACGCGCGGCGGGAAACCAATCTATATCCATTCGAAAGTGACGGTGGTCGACGATTGCGTGCTGCGCGTCGGCTCGTCCAACTTCAACAACCGCTCGATGCGGCTCGACACCGAATGCGACATCACGATCGACGCGACGCTGCCCGAAAATGCCGATGAGGAGGAAACGATCGCGGGCATCCGTAATGGACTGCTCGGCGAGCATCTCGATGTGCCTCCCGAACGCGTCGCGGCGCGGCTCAAGGAAAGCGGGTCGCTGATCGAAACGATCGAATCGCTTCGCGGCCAGGGAAAGACGCTATTTCCCTACGAAATCCCCAATCTGCCCTGCATCGGCGAATGGCTGGCCGACAATGAGATTCTCGATCCCGAAGGGCCGGAGGAGACGTTCGAACCGCTCAAGAAGCGCAGCCTGTTCCGCCGTCTGCGCAACCCGGATCGCTGATTGCCGCTACTGCGCGCGCGGCATCTCGGCAGGCCCGGCATCGGCCGCCATCACCGGCGCGCGCGCCGTGCGTCGCTGAATCCATTGGGTAAGCAGGCCCCGATCATGCACCCGCACGCCGTCGGGCGTCCGCAGCACCAGCCGCTCGCGCTCGAGCCGCCCCAACGCCTGCGTCACCGCTACCGGTGAGGCGCCCAGCATGACCGCCAGTTCCTCCGTACCGGCCGCGACCGCCGCTTCGAATTCGTGATTGCCCGACACGTTGAGCAATGCCTTGGCAAGCTGCACATTGAACGGCTGGGTGCGCAGATCGTCGACGAATTCGAGCAGCAGTTGCAGCCGCTGCGCCATGACATGTGTCACGGCTGCGGCGATCGCCGGGTGCTCGGCAACAACCACGCGATAGCATTCCGCGTCGCAAGAGACGACGCTCGACGCAGTCACCGCGCGCGCCGAAAATGTCCGGGCCAGTCCCGACAGCATCGCGCTTTCACCGAAACAATAACCGGCACCGAACCGCGCTGTCGGCTGGAACTTCCCCGCGGTATCGAAATTGCCGAGCTCGATTTCACCGCTATCGATGAACACCATCGAACAATCGGATTCGCCGCGCCTGTAGAGCAGATCGCCGGCGGCATGATCTTCGGCCCGGCCTGCATTCCGTAATGCCGCGAGCGCATCTGTTTCGAGCAACGCGGAAAGCGGCGGCGCCCCGACATAGAAAAGCTTGGCCATCTCGTTTCTCCCCCGACGCCCCGAAGGGTTTCACGTTCGCGCGCCGGGATCAAGCCGCCTATGCCGCCGAAATACCGTTACGAAACAGGCCATTCGTCGGTGATATCCTGCTTCGTGCCATAGAGGTGAGTAACCCTGCCCCCGGCACAGAGAATATCTGCCGAAAGCCGCATCCAGCGCAATTCGCCGTCGCGACGCCGTATCCATGCTTCCATCGTGAAGGCCCGCCGTTCGGCGATCGCCTTCGCACGCAATTCTTCCATCATGCCACGCGAATCGCCGACATACATTTCGGCGATCTCGCGCCGGTCGACATGTGTTTCGGGGGCGATGCCGAACAAGTCGAACACGCCGGCGGACCAGATGAGGCTGTCATCGGAAAGATCGCATTGCCAATTGGCGGGCAGGGCCCGGGGGCGCGCCGCATCCTGCGTGCCCTTCCCCGGACGAAGCAATTGCGGAGCTAGCGGAGGCTGGGTCATCGCAATCCGGTAGCACAGCACTGCTTAACGGCGAATTGGGTTTCCGAACGCGCATCGGGCTCTAGCGCCCTCGCCGCAGCGTCGCTAAGGCGCAGGCCATGACCGACATCACGCCCGAGATCGTGGCCGAACACGGCCTTTCGCCCGAGGAATATGAGCGCGTGCTCGCCGCGCTTGGCCGCGCGCCCAACCTGACCGAGCTCGGCATCTTCTCGGTAATGTGGTCCGAGCATTGCAGCTACAAGTCGAGCCGCATTCATCTCAAGAAACTGCCGACCGAGGCGCCCTGGGTGATTTGCGGCCCGGGTGAGAATGCCGGCGTGATCGATATCGGCGACGGCGACGCAGCGATCTTCAAGATGGAGAGCCACAACCACCCGAGCTATATCGAACCCTATCAAGGCGCGGCGACGGGCGTGGGCGGCATTTTGCGCGACGTCTTCACGATGGGCGCGCGACCGATCGCGAACATGAACGCGCTGCGTTTCGGGCGTCCCGATCACCCCAAGATGCGCCACCTCATCTCCGGCGTGGTTCACGGCATCGGCGGCTACGGCAATTGCGTCGGCGTGCCGACCGTCGGCGGCGAGACAAATTTCCATCCCGCCTATGACGGCAACATCCTGGTCAATGCGATGACCGTCGGCGTCGCCAAGACCGACAAGATCTTCTATTCGGCGGCAGCGGGCATCGGCAACCCGGTGGTCTATGTCGGATCGAAAACCGGACGCGACGGCATTCACGGCGCGACGATGGCCTCGGCCGATTTCGGCGAGGACAGCGAAGAAAAGCGCCCGACCGTGCAGGTCGGCGATCCCTTCACCGAAAAACTGCTGATCGAGGCGTGCCTCGAACTGATGGCGTCGGATGCGATCGTCGCCATTCAGGATATGGGCGCGGCGGGCCTCACTTCGTCTTCGGTCGAAATGGCGTCGAAGGGCGGCGTCGGCATCGAACTGGTGATGGACGACGTTCCCCAGCGCGAAACCGGCATGACGCCCTATGAAATGATGCTGAGCGAATCGCAGGAGCGGATGCTGATGGTCTTGAAGCCCGGCCGCGAGGCCGAGGCCGAGGCGATCTTCCGCAAATGGGAGCTGGATTTTGCCGTCATCGGCACCGTCACCGACAACGAACGCATGGTGCTGAAGTGGCAGGGCGAGACCGTCGCCGATATCCCGCTCGGCCCCCTGGCCGACGATGCGCCGCTCTACGATCGCCCCTCGGTGCCCACCGAGCCGCCGGCGGAGATCGAGAACCCGCCCGAGAGCCTGCACATCGTCATGGATCTGGTGAACCTGCTCGGTTCGCCCGATCTCGCCAGCCGCCGCTGGATCTGGGAACAATATGACCACATGGTCGGCGCAGACACGGTGCAGCGCCCCGGCGGCGACGCCGCGGTCGTCCGCGTCCACGGCACGCAAAAGGGGCTGGCGATCACCACCGATTGCACGCCGCGCTATTGCTTCGCCGATCCGGTCGAGGGCGGCAAACAGGCGATCGCCGAGGCATGGCGCAATCTGACCGCGGTGGGCGCCAGGCCGCTAGCCGTCACCAATTGCCTCAACTTCGCCAACCCGCAGCGGCCCGAGATCATGGGCCAGTTCGTCGGCTGCCTGGAGGGCATGGGCGAAGCCTGCCTCGCGCTCGATTTCCCGATCGTGTCGGGCAATGTCAGCCTCTACAACGAATCGAAGGCGACCGGCGGCGGTTCGGCGATTCTTCCCACTCCCGCGATTGGCGGAGTCGGCCTGCTTGCCGACTGGTCGAAATCGGTGACGATCGGGTTCAAGGGTTTTGGCGACGCGGTGCTGGTCGTCGGCGAGCGGATGGGCCATCTCGGCCAGTCGCTCTGGCTGCGCGAGATTCACAAGCGCGAAGGCCGCGACGCGGGCCCGCCCCCGCCCGTCGACCTCAAGGCCGAAAAGCGCACCGGCGACTTCATCCGCGCGGCGATGGACAAGGAACAGGTCACGGCCTGTCACGACGTGTCCGACGGCGGCGTCGCCGTCGCGCTCGCCGAAATGGCGCTTGCCTCGGGCATCGGCGTGCATGTCAACGAACCCCAGCCCTTCGGCATTGCCGGCTCCTTCTTCGGCGAGGATCAGGGCCTCTATATCGTCACGGTGAACGACGGCGCGCTGGCGGACTTCATGGCGGCGGCGGATCTGGCCGACGTGCCTGTCGACCTGCTCGGCCGCACGATCAAGAACCGCATGATCTTCGAACTGGAAGAAGGCGACTGGGTGGTCCGGCTCGAGGATTTGCGCAGCGCGCATGAAGGCTTCTTCCCCAAGCTGATGCAGGACGAAATCACGGCCTGAAGCGTGGCGTGCCGGCGACGCATCGACGTCGCCACGGCTTGCCCGAAATCAACTATGCGCGCACCATCGCGGTATCTGATAGGATATCGGCGCGGGCCGGCACGGCGCGCGCCGCCCTGGGGGAACCGATGATGACGACAGCCGGTGTCAATATGCCGCTCGCCAGCAAGCTGGGCCTGACGCGAGGCATGCGCAGCTGGTTCTGCCACATGCCCGATCATGTCCGCGATGCGATCGCGCCGGAGGATATGGGCGTCGAGGAACAATCGAGCCCGTCGGACGGGATGCAGGCCGCGATCCTGTTCGTCACCGAGCGCGCGCAGCTCGAACGCAAGCTGCATGCCCTGCGTCCGCTGCTCCAGCCCAAGGGCTTCATCTGGGCCGTCTGGCCCCGGCGCGGTGATATCGGGACCGATATCACCGAGGATGCGGTTCGCGGGGCGGCGTTGCCGATGGGACTGATCGATGGAAACTTGATCGACATCGACGACAACTGGTCCGGGCTCAAGCTACTGGTGCGCCACGCTGAAAGCTGAGCCTCCACCTGCTCCTCGGGAAACAATGATGATGCAACAGGACGCAAGGCTGCCCTGGCAGCCCTATCCCGAACTGAGCGATGCCGAGCGGCTGGAACGCGCGCGCGGTTGCTACGAAACGTTGCGCACGCGCCGCAGCTGTCGCGCCTTCAGCGACCAGGCGGTGCCGCGTGCGGTGATCGAACAGGCGATCCTCGCCGCCGGCACCGCGCCGAGCGGCGCCAATCACCAGCCCTGGCATTTCGCCGCTATCGAATCGCCCGAGGCAAAGGCCGCGATCCGAGTCGCCGCCGAGGAGGAAGAGCGCCAGTTCTACAGCGGCCGCGCGGGCAGTGCCTGGTTGAAGGCGTTGCGACCGCTGGGAACCGACGCCGAAAAGCCCTTTCTGGAAATCGCGCCCTGGCTGATCGTGCCGTTCGCGCAGCGGCGCGGCGGCGTGGAGGCGGACGACGACCTGCAGAATTACTATGTGTCCGAAAGCGTCGGGCTGGCCTGCGGGATGCTCCTCGCGACACTGCATTGCGCCGGGCTGGCGACTCTGATCCACACGCCCAACCCGATGCGCTTTCTCAACCGCGTCTGCCAGCGGCCCGAGCAGGAAAGGCCGATGATGATCATCGTGGTCGGCCATGCCGCCGCCGACGCGACGATCCCGGCACATGCACTCCGCAAAAAGTCGCTCGACCAGATCAGCAGCTGGATCTGATATCCCGCATCCCGGCGGCGCTGGTGCCATCGCGCGTGATAGTGTATCAGCGGGGCAACACAGGAATTGGGGGGACGTTTCCGTGGCGACAACCGCACCGGCGCAAACGCGCTATCTGACGCTCGACACCGTACGCGGCGTCGCGGTGATGGGCATCCTCCTGATGAACATCGTCGCCTTTTCGATGCCGATGGCCGCCTATATCAATCCAACGGCCTTTGGCGGCGCCACCGGGGCGGACCTGGCGACCTATCTGGTCAACTACGTCCTGTTCGACGGCAAGATGCGCGGGCTCTTCTCCTTCCTGTTCGGCGCCTCGACATTGCTGGTGATCGAGCGGGCGCAGTCCCGGGGCGTCAGCGCCGCGGGCGTGCATTATGCGCGCATGTTCTGGCTGTTGCTGTTCGGGCTGGCGCACCTCTTCCTGATCTGGTGGGGCGACATTCTTGCCCATTATGCGATCATGGGGATGATCCTGTGGTTCTTCCGCAACCGATCGGTGGGCAAGCTCATCCTGATCGGCGTGCTGCTGCTGGTGCTCGAATTCCTGCTGATGGCTTCGATGCCGATGTGGATCTGGGCGCTGCAGAACGGCCATGCCGGGGATGCCGCACAGACCGCCAAGGGAATGTTGGCGATGCAGAAGACCGTCGGGGTGCCCCCGGCCGGGATCATCGACGCCAGTCTTGCCGTACATCGCGGCGACTATGCCGCGATCGTGGCTGATCGAATCGCCAGGCACGGGCTGGCGCCGATCAACATGATCTTCTTCGTCGGCCCCGAAACGCTGGCCTATATGCTGTTCGGCATGGCCGGCTATCGCAGCGGGATGCTCACTGGCGCATGGTCGCGCGGGCGCTATGTCCGCTGGCTGCTGATCGGGTTCGGCATTTCGCTTCCTGCCTATATCGCAGGCGCCGTCTATATGGTGCAGTCCGATTTCGACATGCTGGCGGTGGCCTCGGCCGTGATGACGATGCCGGTGATCTTCCGCCCGCTGATGATCCTCGGCTGGGCCTGTCTGATCATCCTGCTGATGCGCGAAGGCGGCGCGCTCACCGCGCGCATTGCCGCCGCGGGGCGGATGGCGTTCAGCAACTATCTGCTCACCTCGATCCTCTGCGCGACATTTTTCTACGGCTATGGATTCGGCTTTTTCGGCTATCTCTCGCGGTTCGAGATTTACGCCGTGGTGCTGGTCGTCTGGGCGCTGATGCTGCTCTGGTCCAAGCCCTGGCTCGAACGCTTCCGCTACGGGCCGCTCGAATGGCTGTGGCGCAGCCTGTCGCGCGGTCGCCCGCAACCGCTGGCGGGGGGCGCGATCGCCGACGCCTGACCGCGCGGCGCAGCACGTTGCCTAGGTATTATTGCGAGGCACACGCAATAACTATTGCGAATCGGTCGCACTATCTCTACTTTGCTGAGAATAGCATAAGAGGGTGCGATGGTAGTTTGCGTTTGCAATGCAATAAGGGAGCAGGAAGTGCGCGAGGCCGCCCGCAGCGGTGCCAGGAGCGCCTGCCAGGCCTATCGCACGCTCGGACGTCAGGCGAAATGCGGCCAATGCGTCCCCTTCGCCCGCGAAATCATCGCGCAGGAAAGCGCGGCTGCATAGCATTCGCATCTAGAAAAACCGCAGTTTTCCGCCATTTTTTGCTAGCCATCCCTTGGTCGGGCGCGTAGAATTCGCGCTTTGACGCAGACAATCAGGGACATGGCATGAAAGGCGACACCAAGGTCATCGAGTATCTCAACGAGGTGCTGAAGAACGAGCTGACCGCCGTAAACCAATATTGGCTGCACTATCGGATGCTCGACAATTGGGGCGTCAAGAAGCTCGCCCATTTCGAGCGGCACGAATCGATCGACGAGATGAAACATGCCGACACGCTGTCGGAACGCATCCTGTTTCTCGATGGCCTGCCCAATTTCCAGCTGCTCGGTCGGCTGCGCATCGGCGAAAATGTGGAGGAGATCCTCAAGGCCGATCTCGCGCTCGAAATGGAAGCGATCGAAGTGCTGCGCGACGCGATCCAGCATTGCGAGGAAGTGCGCGATTTCGGCAGCCGCGAAATCTTCACCGCCATCCTCGAAAGCGAAGAAGAGCATGTCGACACGCTCGAACGCCAGTTCGACATGATCGCGCGGATGGGCCTGGAAAACTACGTCCAGCTTAACAGCAAGTCGGAAGACGACGAGGGCTGATCCGGCATTGCCGGAGTATCCCGCCGCGCCGACTGTCGGCGCGGCGCGGGCCTCAGCCGATCGATCGCTTGCCGAATGTCGGGCGCCGCGCCACTAGCGGATTGCTTTCGCGCTCGAGCAATTCGAGCGTGGCTTCGAACATGGGACGCAGCTGGACGACATGTTCCAGCGCATCGCTGGGCGTATCATGCCGTTCGACGCAACTGCGCCCGATCATCTCGATCCGTTCGGCAAGCGCAGCGAGCGGCGCGGCACCGAACTGGGATGATTCGCCTTTCAGCGTGTGCGCCGGAATCACCAGCGCCGCGGCGTTCTGCGCCCGCATCGCGGCTTCGATCTGCGCGACCGATTTCTCGCCATCTTCCCGGAAGTAGCCGAGAATACGCGCGAAATTCGCGCCCAGCTGAACGCGCGCACGCGCGAATTCGGTCATGTTCACCAGCGCGGCTGCGTCGATCGACATGTACGATAATCCCGGTTACGCCCACTTACGCTCTCACCATGCCGGGCACCGGGTAAATATCGGGTTATTTCCCTCCGGTATGAAGATATCGGCCGAAAGCGATCAGCTCTTGTCGCGATCGAACGGATTGCGCGCCGCGCGCATCGTCAGCCGCACCGGCACCGCGCCGAAACCAAATTCCTTGCGAATGCCGTTGATCAGATAGCGACGATAGCTTTCGGGCAGCAGATCGACTCGCGTGCCGAACAGGATGAAGCTGGGCGGCCGCGTCTTGGCCTGCGTCACATAACGCGGCTTGATCCGCTTGCCGCCGGGTGCGGGCGGGGGATTGGCCTCGATCGCGCGTTCGAACCAGCGATTGAGCTGCCCGGTCGACACGCGGCGCGACCAGGCATCGCGCGTTTCGAACGCCACCTTGATGACGGTGTCGATCCCCTTGCCGGTCACTGCGGAGACAGTGAGCAGCGGCACGCCGCGCACCTGCGCCAGTCCCTCGTCGAGCGCAGCCTTGACCCCGTTGAACAGCTTGCTGGCGTCCTCGGCGACGTCCCATTTGTTCATCACCACGATCAGTGCGCGCCCTTCCTGCAGCGCGGCGTCGGCGATCTTCAGGTCCTGCACTTCCAGCCCCTTGGTCGCATCGAGCAGCAGGATGACGACCTCGGCGAAATCCACCGCGCGCTGCGCATCCGCGACCGACAGCTTTTCAAGCTTGTCCTGCACCCGCGCGCGCTTGCGCATGCCGGCGGTGTCGATCAGCCGCACCCGGCGCGCATCGCCGCCATCAGGAGGTGTCCATTCCCAGTCGATCGCGATCGAATCGCGCGTGATCCCCGCCTCCGGGCCGGTGATCAGCCGTTCCTGCCCGAGGATCTTGTTGATCAGCGTCGATTTGCCCGCATTGGGGCGACCGACGATCGCAAGCTTGAGCGGCGCATCAGGCGCGTCGGGGTCCTCGCCATCCTCGGCGTCTTCCTTCTCGTCGATCCAGGGCAGAAGCGCCTCGAACAGGTCGGCGACGCCTTCGCCATGCTCGGCCGAAATCAGCACGGGATCGCCGAAGCCAAGTGCCATCGCTTCGATCGCTCCGGCTTCGCCCGCCCTGCCCTCGGCCTTGTTGGCGGCAAGCACCACCGGCGCGTCGGCGCTGCGCAGCCAGCGGGCGATTTCCTCGTCGAGCGGCGTCACGCCGGCGCGCGCGTCGACGATGAACAGCGCCACATCGGCCTCGCGAACCGCCGCCTCGGTCTGCGTGCGCATCCGGCCGGGCAGGCTCTGCGGGTCCTCATCCTCGAAACCGGCGGTATCGATGATGCGGAATTCGAGCCCGAGCAGATGCGCTTCGCCTTCGCGGCGGTCGCGCGTCACGCCGGGGCGATCGTCGACCAGCGCAAGCCGCTTGCCGACCAGCCGGTTGAACAGCGTCGATTTGCCCACATTGGGGCGGCCGATAATGGCGACGGTCGGAAGCGGCACGGTACGGTTTTCCCCTGGCTGCGCGACCATCGGCAATGTCCGGTTGCCGAAGCGACACGCGCTCCGGCCCATCGGGCATCAACGGAAGGCCGTCAGCTTTCCTGAATCATCGAGTATATAGAGCGTGTTGTTCGCGACGACGAGCGGCAGCGAAACATCTCCGTCGACTTCAGCGACGGGCTGGAAGCTGCCATCGCTCGGCGAAGCGGCGATCACTTGCCCGCGACTGTTGGCAAGCCACAGCTTGCCACCCGCAAGCACGGGACCGACCCAGTTGATCATCCCCTTCTGATCCTCCTCGTCACGCCAGCGACGCAGTTGCGAGATCCAGCGGATGCGGCCGGTGCCGCGCTGGATGCAGATCAGCTTGGCCTGTTCGGTAACGACGAACACCCATTCGCCGACCACCCAAGGGGTCGAGATGCTCGCGAAATTCTCTTCCCACAGCCGCCGGCCCGAAGCCAGATCGAGCGCGACCATACGCCCCCCCTGCCCGACGGCATAGACGCGGCCCTGGTCGATCACCGGATCGGCATCGATATCCGACAGCGAGGAGACCGAAGTCGACATGCTCGTGCGGGACAGCACGTCGGTCCAGAGCTGGCGACCATTCTCGTAGCGATAGGCATTGAGTTCGCCCGACGAGAAGCCCGCGACCACGGTGCTTTGCGCGGCCGCCGGTGCTGCCACCCCGAACACACCCTGGGTTTCCACGGCCCCGGCCGATGTCCACACGACCGACCCGTCATTCTGGTTCAACGTGAAGAACTGATTGTCCTGAGTCACGACATAGACGTGACCATAGGCGATCGTCGGCGCGCCGCGCAGCGGGCCGCCCGGGCGCACCTTCCAGAGCTGGTCGCCCGACGCGGCATCGAGCGCGACGACATCGCCCAGCCCGTTCGTCGCATAGAGCTTGCCCGATTCATACGCGACGCCACCGCCGAACAGGGCATTGCTGTTCTCGCGATTTTCCGAAGTCGGCCTGGTCCAGAGTTCGGCACCGTTTTCGGCGTCGAACGCGTTTACCCGGCCATCGATATCGACGACGTAGAGCTTGCCGTCGGCCACGATCGGCGCGGAGGCCAGCCGGGCACGCTTTCCGCCCCCGGCGATGCCGGTGTGCCAGAGCCGAGACGGCGCGGTGGCGAGCGCCAGGTGCCCCATCGACTTGGACGCATTGCCGCCCGGCTGGGCCCAGGCGGCGTTGGCGGCTGCCGGAGGCAGCAGCACGTCGATGCCGGCCAGATCCGGGTCCGCGGCGATACTGTTTTCCGCAACCAGAATCGGCACGCGCTGACCGACAGTGGGAGTGGCGTTCTTGCTGCCGTTGAAAATACCGCAGCCGCCCAGTGCAGCCCCGGCGGCGAGTACGAAGGCCAGGCGCTTCAGGTTGCTCATTGGGACGCATTCCCCTCAGACTGAGTGTTCGTCGTTTCGCCGGTGGCTGCCGATTCCGAATCGGCAGCGGTTTCGGCCGCCGGCTGCACACCGTACCGGCCCGCCAGCTGCTGCACCCGCTGGCGGATGCTCTCGGGAACGGATTCGGTCTGGGCGATCTTGTTCAGAAGCTGCCCCGCCTCGCTGGTCCGCCCCTGTTTGAGATAGGCGAGCGCGACCAGTTCCCCCGCCGATCCGAACCAGGCGCTTTCCGGTACCGCCAGCGACTTGAGCCGGTCGATCACTTCGCTCGGCTTCATCCAGTCGAATTCGGCATAGGTGCGCCGGATCGTCGCAAGCTGGCGATAGGGTTCGGGAACCGAAGGATCCGCAGCGATCTGCGCGAATTTGGCGGCGGCGCCGGCATGATCGTTGTTCTGCAACAGGATAGCGGCCTGTTCCAGACGCGCCAGCGCGGCATAGCCATCGCCCTGTTTCGCGATCTCCGCCAGTTCAGGCGTGGCTTTGGCATAATTGCCCTGATTGAGATGCTGGACGACCTGGTCATAGCGTTCGCCGCGCGCATCGGCCGTGCTGTTCGAACGGTGGCCCAGATACAGCCACACCGCGATCGCAACCAGAATCGCAATGACCGCGACGACGATCCACAGGCCGTAGCTGCGCCAGATGCGCAGCAGTTCGGCACGGCGAAGCTCCTCATCAACCTCACGGACGAAGGTCTGATTCTCTTCGGGGGGAAGCGCCAAGAATTACTCCATAGTCGGCATGCGGACGCGGACCTTAGCGGCGGCGACCCGCAGGGGAAAGCGGCTCGATAGTCGCTCAGTCGCGCGGCGCATAGACCTGATCGGACCCGGGAAAGGCCCGCGAGCGCACTTCGTCGGCATAGGTGCCAACAGCGGCGGAAATACGGCCGGCAAGATCGTCATAGCGTTTGACGAATCGCGGCGTCCGCTCGAACAGGCCGAGCATGTCCTCGGTCACCAGAACCTGGCCGTCGCACTGATTCGACGCGCCGATCCCGATCACCGGACAGGATGCCGCCGCCGTCACTTCCTGTGCCAGCGTTTCGACCACCCCTTCCGCGACGATCGCGGCGGCCCCCGCATCGGCGAGCGCCCTGGCATCGTCGATGATCCGTGAATGCTCTTCGTTGCTGCGCCCGCGCGCGGCATAGCCGCCCAGCGCATTCACCGATTGCGGCGTCAGCCCGATGTGACCGAAAACGGGAATCCCGCGCGAAACCAGAAATTCGACGGTCGGCGCCATCGCTGTCCCGCCTTCCAGCTTCACGCCCGCCGCGCCGGTCTCCGCCATGATCCGCGCCGCCGCCTCGAATGCCTTTTCCGGGCTCGCTTCATAAGCGCCGAACGGCATGTCGACGATCACGACCGCATGATAGCTGCCACGCACCACGGCGGCGCCGTGCGCGATCATCATGTCAAGCGTCACCGGCAGCGTCGTCGGCAGGCCGTAAATCACCTGCCCCAGGCTGTCGCCGACCAGCAGCACATCGCAATGCGGATCGAGCAGCTGCGCCATCCGCGTCGTGTAGGCGGTCAGCATCACGATCGGGTCCTTGCCCTTGCGATTGCGGATCGCGGGCACGGTGAGCCGCTTCATCGGAGCGGGCGTCGGGTTGGCTCGGCTGGTCGCCGTATCGAGCGTGTAGGTGGACATGGCCCGCCCGATAGCGGCTCGCCGCGCCTCCCACCAGCCGTAGCGCGCACATGAGTCGAATCTGCTTGACTCAATGTTCGCTTTATTTAACATTGAGGATATCAAAGATGACATGGAGTTAAAAATGACCTTCAGGGAGAAAGTGCTCTGGGTCTCCGTGATCGCGGTTCTGCTGATCTGGGGATCCTATTTCCTCGACCTTGTGACGAATCTGTCGGCGGGCCGAATCGAGGTCGCGGCCAGTTTCGGCGGGTTTCTGCGTTCGGTGGTGCTGATCGTCGTGGTCGAAATCGTCGCCAGCGTCGTGCTCGCCATCGCCAGCCCGCGCGAAGCGAACATGCCCGCCGACATCCGCGAGCGCGAATATGCGCTGAGCGCCTATCGCCCGGCCTATTTCGTGCTGTCGGTGATCGTCGCGGCGACAATGCTGGGTACGCCCGCGCTGGTGCATGTCGCGCCGCATCTCCTCACCGGCGATCCGGCAATGAGCATCGCGATCGTGATCGGCAATCTGATGCTGGCTGGTCTGGTCCTGTCCAGCCTCACCTCGGACATCTGGCAGATCGTCCGCTATCGCAGGAGCGCATGATGATGGAACGCAGCTTCGATATGCCCTTTCGCGAGAAGGAAGCCTGGCTCGCGCTGGCGGGTATGGTGCTCGGCTATGGCGGCTATTTCACCGTCGTCGCAATGACGCAGGGACAACCTCCAGAAAATCCGCTTAGCTTCGTGATCTGGTTCGCTATCGCCACGGTCGTTCGTGTCGCGATCGAATTCGGCGGGCGGGCGGTTTTCGCCACCCGCTCCCCCGGCGAAGCGCGCGCCAGACCCGACGAACGCGACCGCGCAATCGCCCAGCACGGCCTGGCCGTCGCCTATGGCGTGATGATGCTCGCGCTGATCGTCGTCGGCGTCCTGATGCCACTCAGCGTGACCGACAGCTGGCACATCGCCAATACCGGCCTGTTCGGTCTGGTGCTGGCCGAAATCACGCGCTGCGCCGTCGTCGTCGCCGATTATCGGAGAGGCTGGCATGGCTAAGACGCCGCCCATCACCAATCAGATCCGCACGCTGCGCTTCATGGCGGGGGAAATGACCCAGGCCGAACTGGGCGAGAAGATCGGCCTTACCCGCCAGACAGTCGCGGCGATCGAATCGGGGAAATATTCGCCCACGCTCGAAGCGGCGTTCCGCATCGCGCAGGTGTTCGAAAAACCGCTGGAGGAGGTGTTTCAGTGGGAGGGGTAGCGGTTACGCCCTACCCTTCCGTCGCCCCTAGGCAGGGGACTAACGCTGCAGCTTTTGCATGATCGGCCGACACGCCAAGTTTGCCGGCTGTGTCAGAGGATGGGGCGCAACGCTGCAGACATGGGCCCCTGCCTGCGCAGGGGCGACGCCTGGTATGGGTATCACACCTCATTTTGAACTGCGGCGTCCCGTTACAGCGTCAGCGGATCCAGCCGTGCTTTCGCGCATATTCTGCGAACCACAGCTCGACCCCCGCCACCACGACCAGAAAGGTCGGCAGCAGCATCGCGCTCCAGCCTTGCGCCGCGAGCATGTGGGCATCGATCAACGCATAGCCGAACTGCACCGCCAGCAATCCCAGCGAGGCAAGGAACAGCGCCCTGGCAAGCACCGATCGGGTGATCAGCGCGACTCCGCCCATCAGCGTGCTCGCCACCGCGGCGGCATAGACCGCCGTGTACCAGCCGGGCACGCCATCGAAGAACATGGTTTCGGCGAGCACCGTACTGACGGGCACCTCGCTGTAGAGCAGGAACAACAGGCAGCCGAGCGCGCCCCAGAGCGTCGCGACATATGCGATCGTTGAAAACCAGCGCGGAGGACGCTGGCGGATATATGTTGCCATATCGGTCTCCCCCGGCCGGCGACCCTTACCGGCCCGGAAAGGAAAGCTAACGCATATCAGCTTCCATCGAAATGCCGCGCTGCGAAAAAATGACTCAGCAGAACGCCGCTGCGTAACGCTCCGCCGCGAAGCCAACCAATATCCCGCCCGGATGCTCGACCACCGGGCGCTTGATCATTGACGGCTGGGCGATCATCAGCGCCGCCGCCTTGTCGGCGTCGAGATCCTGCTTGTCCGAGTCGGGCAGCTTGCGAAAGGTGGTGCCGCGCTTGTTGAGCAGCGTTTCCCATCCGACCTGTTCGATCCAGTGCATCAGCCGCGCGGGATCGACTCCCTCTTTCTTGAAGTCGTGAAATTCATAGGCGACGCCATGCTCGTCGAGCCAGGTACGCGTCTTCTTCACCGTGTCGCAGTTTGGTATCGCATACATCTTAATCATTTCAGGCATCCATTACATTGAATTTAAATGATTTCATGGAGAACCCATAACCCTGCGAGACGGGTGTCCACCATTTAGGCATTCCGTAAAACCCAAAGCGGGCTCAGCGCCTTTTTGGTCGCTTACAACGCCCTAGCGACCACGCGCTTGCTTATATTTCGCAAGGATGATCTGCGTGGCGAATACGATGGCCATTAGACCTATCATAGCGCGCGCAAGGCCGGATAGAGTTTGCAGCTCCACCAACCCGGAGCCTGCGAGGGCTATACCAACGAGCAGAGCCACTACGATCATGCTGATCGGCATTCTGGCGAGCAACTTCTGTTGTACGGGTCGGAAGGCACGATGGGGCGCTGTAGGTCGACCAGAGATGGATTTTCTCCAAGCACGGCGTGAACCGAGCACAGGTATCGCGAGATAGGCTTCTCGTTCTTCTGCCGTCACAGGAATACCGCGCGACCAACGCCAATGATAATAAAGATAGCCATCATCGTCTGGCTCGAAACTCAACGCGAGAGCTGCTCTCTGATGATTGGCTTTGTCGCGGCTCGATGTCATATTTAAAGACTCACCGAACGAAGACCCCAGCGCAAGCCCACAGGAATACCGAGCAACAAGAATCTCTATTTTCTGCGCACATTCATACGGACTTGCTCGCAGTTGGGAATGCCGTAAAACGCTATCGTCATAACTCGGATCATCGTCTCCAATCTGCTGCCGTACAGATAGTCAGAAGAACCGGGGGTCTTGCAAGAGTATTGCATCGACGATGTCGAAGACTTGCCGTGCCAAGGGCGTACCGACAACATCCCGCCGCCGCAGCGCCGCGCTCACTAGATCGCTTTTCGCAACGGTTCGGTCCGTCGCATCGATGACCATGACCGCAGGCGGAGATTCTTCGGGTTGGCGATAGAGCAAGGATACCGCCACCCGGTCCCCGGACGTCGAGCCTTCCCCCCAGCTTCCAAGTGCAAGATCGAGATTGGCGCCCGGATCATCAAGATGCCCGACGGTCCAATGCATCCAATAGGTCGCGATCGTTGCTTTTGTAGTGAACCATTCCCCACGCCGTTCGGCTGGCCTCACCGCAGCATTCACAATGACCGCCGCTCTCCTCAAGCGGTTCAACGACAAAGGCAGTCTGCGAACTGGTCATATTCAGAACGACCGGAACGCTCGTGACATCTAGCGGAACATGCAGGTCGTGCCCGCCCACAGATCGGTGACGAACGCATCGGCATTGCCGCTGCTCAGCAGGCCAGCCATGTTCACGTCGGGGACATTGAATTCGGTGCCGAGCGTGCTTTCGGGATACATTTCGATCGTCATCACGTCCTCCAGCTCGGCGCGCGTGGTGCCGATGCCGACGCCGCTGGCGGTCGTCAGCGTGCTGTCGTCGCCGCCCAGCGTCCAGCCGGCGAACCTGTCGTCCTGATAGAGCACGGTGAACCCGCCCTCATAATTGGCGATGTAGAGCGGCCCCGCACCGCATTCGGAGTTGAGGCCGGCGTCGAGCGGCTCGCCGAGCGCCGATTCCACCACGCGCGCCACGGCGTCCCTGCCGGTACCGAAGGTCAGGTTCCTGATCCGACCGCCAGGAAGGGCATAGCCGATACCGTCAGGCGCGATCTGCAGCGTCACCTCGGCCGCCTCGGCACTGCCGTTGTCAGCGGGTGCGGTTTCGTTGATCTCGCCCGCGCTGGGCACAAGCGCGTTATCGCGTTCGACTACGGTCGAGACGTTACCGTCGCCAAGCCCGTTGCAGCCCGCCAGCGCCAGCGCGATTGCCGGGATCACCAGTTTGCGCATTCGTCCCCCCTTCGTGTTTCCGCGTGCGGCGCCTTGCGGCGCCGGGTGAACCGGGCGGGCATCCCCCGGATGCCCGCTACTTCCGGTTCACTCCCACTCGATCGTCCCCGGCGGCTTCGACGTATAGTCATAGGTCACGCGATTGATTCCGCGGACCTCGTTTACAATCCGCGTCGCCACGCGCGCCAGAAACTCGCCCGGAAACTGGAACGCGACTGCCGTCATCCCGTCGGTCGAAGTCACCGCGCGCAGCGCCAGAACGCTGTCATAGGTCCGCCCGTCCCCCATCACGCCCACCGTGCGCACCGGCAGCAGCACCGCGAATGCCTGCCAGATCGCATCGTAAAGCCCGGCGTTGCGGATTTCCTCGAGATAGATGGCGTCGGCCTTGCGCAATATGTCGCAGCGTTCCTTGGTGACTTCGCCCGGAATGCGGATCGCGAGCCCCGGCCCCGGGAAGGGATGCCGCCCGACAAACGCCTCGGGCAGCCCCAGTTCCTTGCCCAGCGCGCGCACTTCGTCCTTGAACAGCTCGCGCAGCGGCTCGACCAGCTTCATGTTCATCCGCTCGGGCAGGCCGCCGACATTGTGGTGGCTCTTGATCGTCACGCTCGGCCCGCCGGTGAACGAAATGCTTTCGATGACATCGGGATAGAGCGTGCCCTGGGCGAGGAAATCGGCGCCGCCGATCTTCTTCGCCTCCGCCTCGAACACGTCGATGAAGGTCTTGCCGATGAACTTGCGCTTCTTCTCGGGGTCGGTGACGCCCGAAAGCCCGTTGAGGAACAGCGTCTCGGCATCCACATGGACGAGCGGAATATTGTAGCTGTTGCGGAACAGGCCGACGACCTGCTCGGCCTCGCCCGCACGCATCAGCCCGTGATCGACGAAGACGCAGGTCAGCTGGTCGCCGATCGCCTCATGGATCAGCACCGCCGCGACGGCGCTGTCGACGCCGCCCGAAAGCCCGCAGATCACCTTGCCGTCGCCCACCTGCTCGCGAATTTCGGCGATCTTGGTGTCGCGGAATTCGGCCATCGTCCAGTCACCCGAAAGCCCGCACACATGCCGCACGAAATTGGCGAGCAGCCGCGCGCCGTCGGGCGTGTGGACCACTTCGGGGTGGAACTGCATCGCATAATAGCGCCGGTCGTCGTCGGCGATGACGGCATAGGGCGCGCCGGGGCTGGTCGCCACCACCCGGAAACCGCGCGCCAGCTCGGTCACCTTGTCTCCGTGGCTCATCCACACCTGATGCGTTTCGCCTTCGCGCCACAGTCCGTCGAACAGCTCGCAGCTGTCGTCGATCTCGATATAGGCGCGGCCGAACTCGCCGCTTTCGCCCAGCCCGACCGATCCGCCGAGCTGCTCCATCATCGTCTGTTGGCCATAGCAGATGCCGAGCACCGGCACGCCGCTTTCAAACACGATATCGGGCACGCGCGGGCTGTCCTGATCGAGCACCGATGCCGGGCTGCCCGAAAGGATCACACCTTTGGGCTGCATGCGCTCGAACGCCTCCTGCGCGGAGGTGAATGGCGCGATTTCGCTGTACACGCCCGCTTCGCGAACGCGCCGGGCGATAAGCTGCGTAACCTGGCTGCCGAAATCGACGATCAGGATGGAGTCGGGATGCTGCGTCATGGCGCGGCGATAGAAAGCGCTGCGGACCGTGTAAAGCAACCAGGCGGGGCACGCCGCACTATTTGGTCACTCCGTGGGCGTGGTGCTCGGCGACGGTGTCGGGCTTGCTCCAGCGGTCGGCGAGGGCGTCGGGCTCGCTTCGGCGGCGGGGGCTGCGTTACGGAAGTCTTCCCCGGTGGGGATTTCGACCACATCCGGGCGCGGCCGGGGGTCGAACCGGATCTTCGCACAGGCATCGCGCCGCCGTTGCCACGCCTTTATGACGTCCTCCCCCTCCACCCGGTTTGCCAGCGGAAGCGCGACGCAGGACGCGCGGGCGATCCGCATCAGCGCGTCGAACGCCGCACGCGGCACGGGCCGATTGCCCAGATCCTCTCCCTCTATGTCATCCGAATCGAACAATTCGCGGTGCGACAGGCCCAGGCATCGGGCGGCATCATATACCGTCATCTGGTCCTGGTTGGGCCGGGGGGACAATCGCCCGTCGGTGCCATCCATGTGGCATCGGTCGACATCGGATGCGACGATTTCCAGCCCGGATCGGAACACCGCGCTGCCGCGATGGAGCGCGGCGGTGATGTCGGTCATGTTGTTGAACAGGTTCCACGCCGCCGAAAACACGTTGCCCCGCCCGAGTGACTCAAGGAACTTGCGCGCCTGCTCGGTCGGCAGCGCGGTCAGCATGCCGCGGATGAGCCGCGATTCGATACGCGGCAGATCGCTTTCGAAATTGGCGAGATAGCCGGCGCATCGCACCCCGGTCGGGTTGTATATCTGCGGGACGGATGCGGGAACCGGCGACAGCGCGGAGGCGGCAGGCACTGCCTGGGGCGTCGGGGTCACCACCGGTGTCGGCGCTGCCGTCGGCGTCGGCGTGGCAGCGGGGGCCGGACCGACCGGATAGATGCGGCACCCGCCGACACCGGCATCGGCATCGGCATCGGCATCGCCCACATATCCCAGGTTCATCGCCGCATAGTTGATTTCGTTCGCCGCCTCGGCGAGCTGATCGGCGAATGCATCGGCATCCTCGGGCAGAACGCTCGGCTCCCCGACGCGGGCGGTAATCGCCAGCACCATCGTCAGGCGGAACAGCGCCAGCGTCTTGGAATGCTTCGCCTCGAAAAGACGCTGGTCCATCAGATAGCCGGGATAGCCACCCGGATACCGGAATTCCTTGTTCAACATGCCACAGCCGCCCAGCGACAGGCAGGACAGTGAAATCACGACTTTCGAAACGGTACGCATGCTGTCTCCTCCCCACATGAAACAGGCAGGAAGACGGCGTTGCGCAAATCAGGATGTCGTCGCGGGCGTTTCGCCAAATCATACCAGACGCGACACGCATCGAACCGAATCAGGACAGCGTGCCTTCCTGATGCGAGCTTATGCGGATCTGCAGCAAAGCGATTGGACGAAATCGCCGGTCGCGATCACTCGACCGGCGTGACTTCCAGTCCCGTCCATTTCGCGGCGAATGCCCACAGGTCCGCCGCTTCCTCGATGATCTTGTCGGTCGGCTTGCCCGAACCGTGGCCAGCGCGGGTTTCGATGCGGATCAGATGCGGCTTGTCGCCGATATCTGCCGACTGGAGCATCGCGGCATATTTGAAACTGTGCCCCGGCACCACGCGATCGTCGGTGTCGGCGGTTGTCACCAGAATCGCCGGATAGTCCCGCCCGCCTTCGACATTGTGATAGGGCGAATAGGCATAGAGGACGCGGAAATCCTCTTCCTTCGACGGATAGCCGTAATCGTCGACCCAATAGCGGCCGGCGGTCCAGCGATCGAAGCGCAGCATATCCATCACGCCCACCGCCGGCAGCGCCGCGGCAAACAGGTCGGGCCGCTGATTGACCACCGCGCCGACCAGCAATCCACCGTTCGAACCGCCCTGGATGGCGAGCTGATCGCGCCCGGTGATTCCTTCGGCAATCAGATATTCGCCCGCCGCGATGAAATCATCGAACACGTTCTGCTTCTCGTGCAGCCGCCCGGCATCGTGCCAGGTCTTTCCGTATTCGCCGCCGCCGCGCAGATTGGCGACCGCCAGCACCCCGCCCTGCTCGATCCAGGCGAGCCGCGAGGAGGAAAAGCCCGGCGTAAGCGAGATGTTGAACCCGCCATAGCCATAGAGCAGCGTCGGTGCCGGACCGGTTACGTCGGCGCGGCGCACCACGAACATCGGTACGCGCGTGCCGTCCTTCGACTGGTAGAAGCGCTGTTCGACCGAATAGCGCGTCGGATCGAAATCGAGTTCGGGCCGCGCCCAGACGCTGCTTGTCCCGCTTGACACGTCATAGCGGAAAATCGTCGTCGGATAGTTGAAGCTGGTAAAGGCGTAGAAGGTCTCGCCGTCTTCCTGCTTGCCGCCAAAGCCCGCGGCGGTGCCGATCCCGGGCAGGTCGACCGTGCCGGCCGGCGTACCGTCGAGTTCGTAGCGCCGGATCTCGGTCTTCACATCTGCCATGTAGCTGAGCATCAGCTTGCCGCCGATCAGCGAAGCACCGTCGAGCGTCGCTTCCTGTTCGGGGACGATTTCGGTCGCGGTTTCGGGCCCCGCATTCGGATCGGCCAGGTCGATCGTCATCACCCGGCGACGCGGCGCATCGGTGTCCGTCATCACGTACAGCGTTTCGCCGACCGTACCGATCACGCCCCAGTGATTCTCGATCCCCTGCACGATCGTGCGCGGCGTCCATTCGGGATCGGTCAAGTCGACCAGCGTCAACTCGTTGGCGTCGTCGGTCCCCTCGCTGGTATAGATGACCAGCCAGCGGCCATCATCGGTCACTCCCGAATAATGGCTGCGCTTCGGGTGATCGGGCGTGGCATAGACGAGCCGGTCCGCGCTCTGGTCGGTGCCGAGCTTGTGGAAATAGACGCGGTGGTTTTCGGTCAGCGCCTGATAGGTCTCATCCTCGGGCGGCTCGGGATAGCGCGCGTAGAAGAAGCCCGATCCGTCCTTGGCCCAGTCGCCGCCGATCGCATATTTGGCCCATTTGACTTCATCCGGCAGCGTCTCGCCGGTTTCTACGTTCATCACGCGCACGGTGCGCCAGTCGGTCCCGCCGTCCTGGATGCCGTACAGCAGATAATTGCCGTCGGGCGACGGAATCCACTCGGCAAGTGCCGTCGCACCGTCATCGGACCAGCCATTGGGATCGAGAAGCACCCGCCCCGGCCCTTCGACCGTATCGCGTACCCACAGCACCGCCTGCTGCTGCAGCCCCGTGTTATGCGTGTAGAAATAGCGCCCGCCTTCCTTATTGGGCAGGCCGAAGCGCTCGTAATCGAACAGCTGCTTGATCCGCGCCTCGAAAATGTCGCGGCCAGGCAGCGTCTCCAGATAGGCGTCAGTCACTTCATTTTCGGCGGCGACCCAGGCGGCGACTTCGTCATCGTTGCGGACATCGTTTTCGAGCCAGCGATAGGGATCGGCGACCTGCACCCCGAACTGCTCCTCGACCACATCGACGCGGCGGGTTTCGGGATAGGCATCGGGAAAGGACATGGGTGCGGAAGTCTCCTGGGCAAACGCCGGCGCGGCGATGCAAAGAAGGGCGGCAAGCGGAAGCACGCGGCGCATCGGCAACTCCGGGCAAAAAGAAAGAGGCCGGAACCTAGGGGGCTCCGGCCTCTTGCTCAAGTGTACGAAGTGTCGCCCGATCAGGCCTCTTCGAAATCGTCCTCGGTCTGCACCGGACCCGAATCCTGGCCCTTGGCGCTGACGTCGCGGTCGACAAATTCGATGATCGCGATCGGCGAGCTGTCCGACGCGCGGATGCCGGCCTTGATGATGCGGGTATAGCCGCCGTTGCGGTCGGCATAGCGCTCGGCAAGAACATCGAACAGCTTGGTCAGCTGCGCATCGTCCTGCAGGCGGCTCTGCGCCAGACGGCGGTTGGAAAGGCCACCCTTCTTCGCCAGCGTGACGAGCTTCTCGACGTACGGACGAAGCTCCTTCGCCTTAGCGACGGTGGTGGTGATCTGTTCGTGCTTGATCAGCGCGGCCGACATGTTGCGGAACAGGGCTGCGCGATGAGCCGAGGTACGCTGCAGCTTACGGCCGCCAACGCGATGACGCATGGTATCTTCCTTCGTTCGTCCGGCAGCCGTTTCAGGTACTGCCGGCCAGGCGGTGAAACAGGGCCACCGCCCAAAACCCAAATTCACGCTGTGGTGAAGGCGCGCGTAAAAGCGGAAATCAGGCGATTCGTCAAGGTAGTTTCAGCCGCATGCCGAATCGATTTCGGATAAAACGTTCCTGCCGTCGGTTGGTACAGCCGACGAACGATGTGGCACGCTCAACGATAGCGCGGTTCACATTCGAGACTAAGTTACGTTCCGTGTATTTCGAAATCTCATCTAGTGTCTGTTGCTGGCTGGCGGCCACCAACAAGCATCTAGGCGAAATCGGAATGGCATAGTGTCCGCCCTCAACCAAAATTCCATTGGTCATAATTAATACGGCGTCTGAAATAAGGAACTCCGGCACACTTTCGGAGGTTCGAAAAATCTTCATTGGGAGATTGTTTAAAACCTCTCCCACTCTAACGCTTGTCAAAACCCCTGGGATGGCGCGCAAAATTGCACTGTCGATTTTATCCTTGTCATACAGTGCGATAAAATCTTCGAAAGACGCGGGATCCACCTCCCGTTTGAGATCGTCATAGCGACTCTTCACGGAATCGACGGTCTCTTCCCACTGATCCAGTCCAGAAGACATAAACGCGCGTAAGCCAACCGGCGTACGGTGGACTAAGGAGCGAATGAAGATGCTCCAACTGGTCATGTTCTCATCAGTAAAGCTTTCGAGCCCCAACGATTGAGCTTTTCTAACGCTATGGCCGCGTAGTTATCGACAGTTTGAAAGAGTCGATTCTCAAGCCAGTACCTGTTCCTCTCTGCCTCGCCGGCAGAACGATACAAGTCGGTGACATAGCCTACTTCAGACGGAAATACCCGTCGACGGTCTACTTTCCTGAACGGACGCGTGTAACGCTCTAATCGGCCGTCAGCACCCACCCACCGCTTTAGTAAAAAGCGTGGAATATAATGATGCTTCTGTGAAGGGCGGATAAGGTCTGGCATTTTCTAAGTGCTGCCTCATGATGCTCGCCAAGCAAAACAAAAAGAGGCCCCGCATCGCTGCGGAGCCCCTTTCTGTTTCAAACCGATCGAACCGATCAGCCCAGGATTTCCTGTTCGAGCTTTTTGGCCATTTCCTCGATATTCTCGGGCGGCCAGCCCGGGATTTCCATGCCGAGGCGCAGGCCCATGCTGGAAAGGACTTCCTTGATCTCGTTGAGCGACTTGCGGCCGAAATTCGGCGTGCGCAGCATCTCGGCCTCGGTCTTCTGGACCAGGTCGCCGATATAGATGATGTTGTCGTTCTTGAGGCAGTTGGCCGAACGGACCGACAGTTCCAGCTCGTCGACCTTCTTGAGAAGGTAACGATTGATCTGCGCGGTGTCGCTCGAACCTTCCGGCGCGGCGCCGGCGATGCCGGGCTGCGCGGCCGGGGCCTGCTGCACCATCGCCGAGTCGTCGAAATGAACGAACAGCGCGAGCTGGTCCTGAAGGATGCGCGCGGCATAGGCGAGCGCGTCTTCGGGCGTGACCGTGCCGTCGGTTTCGATCGTCAGCGCGAGCTTGTCATAGTCGAGGTCCTGACCGACGCGGGTCGGATCGACCTTGTACGACACCTGACGGACCGGGCTGTACAGCGCATCGACCGGAATAAGGCCGATCGGCGCATCGGCCGGACGGTTCGCCGCGGCGGGGACATAGCCCTTACCGGTGTCGGCGGTCAGTTCCATGTTCAGCGTCGCACCATCGTCGAGGTGACAGATGACGAGATCGGGGTTCATCACTTCGATGTCACCCGAAACCGCGATGTCGCCAGCCTTCACTTCGGCCGGGCCGGTCGCGGATAGCTGAAGGCGCTTGGGGCCTTCGCCCTGCATCTTGAGCGCGATCTGCTTGACGTTGAGGACGATGTCGGTGACGTCTTCCCGCACGCCGGCGAGCGACGAGAATTCGTGCAGGACGTTCTCGATCTTGATCGACGTGACTGCCGCGCCCTGAAGGCTCGACAGCAGCACGCGACGCAGCGCATTGCCCAGCGTCAGACCGAAACCGCGTTCGAGCGGCTCGGCGACGAAGGTCGACTTGCGCTTGGGATCACCGCCGGGCTTCTTCTCGAGGCCGTTGGGCTTCTTGAGTTCTTGCCAGTTCTTAGCGTTGACGGACACTGGGCGTTCCCTCTGGTTGGGCGGGAGTGGGGCATCCCCGCCTATAAAATGTCGCACCGGCCCCGCCCGCGTCCGGGCGGAGCGCCGATGCAAGCGAGATCAGACGCGGCGACGCTTCGACGGACGAACGCCGTTGTGCGGGATCGGCGTCACATCGCGGATCGAGGTGATCTGAAAGCCCACCGCCTGCAGCGCGCGAAGCGCCGATTCGCGGCCCGAACCCGGGCCCTTCACTTCGACTTCGAGCGTGCGGACGCCGTGCTCGGCGGCCTTGCGGCCCGCGTCTTCGGCGGCGACCTGGGCGGCATAGGGAGTCGATTTACGCGACCCCTTGAAGCCCATCATGCCTGCCGACGACCACGAAATCGCGTTGCCCTGGGCATCGGTGATCGTGATCATCGTGTTGTTGAAGCTGGCGTTCACATGGGCGACGCCGGCGGTGATGTTCTTGCGCTCGCGACGGCGAAGGCGCTGCGGTGCTTGTGCCATTGGATCAGTTCCTGACCTGAAATCTCTGAAACGAGAAGCTTGCTACGGCTGGCGCGGTGGCGATCGGCAAGCCGCCTGCCACCGGCGGAAAAGTATGCGAAACGCTTACTTCTTCTTACCAGCGATCGGCTTCGCCTTGCCCTTGCGGGTGCGCGCGTTGGTGTGCGTGCGCTGGCCGCGGACCGGCAGGCCCTTGCGGTGACGCAGGCCGCGGTAGCAGGCGAGGTCCATCAGACGCTTGATGTTCATCGCGGTCTCGCGGCGAAGGTCACCCTCCACCGTGTAGCCGGCGTCGATCGCTTCGCGGATCTGCAGAACTTCCTGGTCCGTCAGATCCTGAACGCGGCGCTCCGGCGCGATGTTCAGCTTCTCGGTGATTTCCTTGGCCTTGGCCTGACCAATGCCGTGGATATACTGGAGCGCGATCACTACGCGCTTGTTGGTCGGGATATTAACACCCGCGATACGTGCCATGTAATTCTTTCTCCCGGCTCCACAGGGCGCCGCATGGCAGCTCGCGCCCTATCTCGTAGCGTTTCCCCGAAATGCACGGAACCGGCGCACGCACAAAGGGCGCCGCCGGAGCTGCCGCTGTTTCGGAAGGGGCTTCAACTAGGGGTGAAGTTTCAGGCTGTCAAGCGATCCACGGCAAGTCAAGGCACTTTATTTGGTCCGATCCCGCTCTGACCCGAAACCATGTCCGAACGACGCAGTTTGGCGCGTTCAGCGCCTCCCGCCGGCAGTTCCGACCGCGCGTTCGAGACCGGCAATCTGTTCGCCCAGTACCCGATCGACGGCCGGTGCCATCGCCTCCAGGCGAATCGGAACGTCGCCGCTGGCCGCATAGGTCATGGTCAGCCCGGCACCGCCTTCGACCGGGGTCACATCGAACGTCATCAGCCCCGCCACCGGATAGGCCTGAAGCGGGCCGAGGGCGCCGGTGAAGCGAAGCAGCCGGTGCGGCATCAATGCGATCAGCCGAAGATGCTCGATCGAGCCGCCATCAGAAAGCGTCTCGCACCAACATCCGCCGGCCACCGGATCAAGCGAAAGATTGGCCGCCGATCCCGAATAGGTGTGCGCGTCCTGCCACCAGGCCTCGGGCCGGATCAGGATATTCCACAATGCCTCGGGTGGAACCGGCACGATCAATTCATGCCGGATCAGGAAGGCGGTCTCCGAACTGTGCACCACCTCCGCCCGTGCCGGAACGGAGAGAGTGGCGACCGCCGCGATCAGCAGCGCCGCCGCGCCGCGAATCATGCTGCCCATGCGAACACCGGCGCCCCGTCGGCATCGTCGTCATTGGCCGCGCCCCGTTCGGCACGCACCGTTTGGCGATGGCTGCGCGTGCGCGGCGTGCGCGGCCTGCGGCCGATCGCGGCGAGAAGCCGCAGGCGCATATAGGAGACAAAGCCGCGCATCCGCCCGATCGCCGAGGCGGTCCACATCGCGATCACCGCGTCGAGATAAAGCGACATGTCCCAGGCGACCAGCGCAAGCGCATCGGCCGAGCCGAGCACCGCGATTACTTCGAATCCGCCGAGCGCCATGACGCCGATCAGCACCGCAAAGAGCAGATGCTTGCGGCTGAGCTGAGAGAGTTTCTCGAGGGGCATTGCGATCAGCCAGCGGTGCATCACCTGCACCACCGGCACGTCCGGCCACAATTTCATCGTCAGCAGCAACAGCGCCAGCAATCCGGCAGACATCGCAAATCCCTCCACCCGTATGGACAAGAGATAGCGCGTCGTCGCCGCGCGACAAGTGCCGCGCCGCGGTGCCTCAGGACGTCAGCTGTCGAGAATCGCGTCGATCTGCCGCCCGACCTCATCGATATCGGCCATGCCGTCGACTTTGCGGACGATGCCCTTTTCTTCGTAGAAAGGCAGGATCGGCGCGGTCTGCGCACGATATTCGGCCATTCGCGTACGCACGGTTTCGGCATTGTCGTCGGGACGGCGCTTGAATTCGTGGCTGCCGCATATATCGCAGGTGCCCTCGGCCTTGGGCTGCTTGAACTTGTCGTGATAGCCTTCGCCGCACTTGGCGCAGGTGAAGCGCCCCTCGACGCGTTCGACCAGCGCTTCCTCGTCGACCACCAGCTCGATCACATAGTCGAGCTTGCGCGACCGCTCTGCGAGCAGTTCCTCAAGCGAGGCGGCCTGCGCGGCCGTGCGGGGATAGCCGTCGAAGATCGCGCCCTTTTCGGTGTCGGGCATATCGAGCCGTTCGCCGATGATGCCCGACACGATCTCGTCGGAAACAAGCTTGCCCGCGTCCATCACTTCCTTGGCCTTGAGGCCGATCGGCGTGGCGGACTTGACCGCGGCGCGCAGCATGTCGCCGGTCGACAGCTGCACCATGCCGCGTTCATGCTCCAGGCGCTTTGCCTGCGTGCCTTTGCCGGCCCCCGGCGGGCCGAGAAGGATGATGTTCATGGGCTACTCCCCCTTTGATTCGCCACGCATTTAGCGTGCGCGACCGCCCTTGAGACGCGCCTTCTTGATAAGATCGCCATACTGATGTGCCAGCAGGTGCGACTGGATTTGCGTAACCGTGTCCATCGTCACATTGACGACGATCAGCAGGCTGGTGCCGCCGAGCAGGAACGGGATCCCCATCTGCGCGATCAGATATTCGGGCACCAGACAGATCAGCGCCAGATAGGCGGCACCGATCACAGTGATGCGCGTCAGCACATAATCGAGATAATTCTCGGTATTCTTGCCCGGGCGAATGCCGGGAATGAACCCACCATAGCGCTTCAGATTGTCCGCGGTCTCTTCGGGATTGAAGACGACGGCGGTGTAGAAGAAGGCGAAGAAGATGATGCCCGCGCCATAGAGCGCCATGTAGATCGGCGATCCGTGCTGCAGATACTGATTGAGCGTGATCAGCACGTTGCTCCACCAGCCTTCGCCGGCACCCGGCTGTCCGGCGAACTGAGTCACCGTCAACGGCAGCAGCAGCAGCGACGAAGCGAAGATCGGCGGGATGACGCCGGCGGTGTTGAGCTTGAGCGGCAGATGGCTGCGCTCGGCCTGCATGCCGCGCTGTGTCTGTCGCTTCGGATACTGGATCAGGATGCGCCGCTGCGCCCGCTCCATGAAGCAGATGAACAGCACCAGACCTGCAATCGCGGCAATGATCGCGACGATCGCAACCGGATTGATCGAACCGGTACGGCCGCTTTCGAACAGCTGGAACAGCGAACGCGGCATGGTGGCGACGATGCCCGCCATGATGATCAGCGAAATGCCGTTGCCGACGCCGCGGCTGGTGATCTGTTCACCCAGCCACATCAGGAACATCGTCCCGCCGACCAGCGAGATCACGGCACCGATGCGATAGAGCCAGCCCGGATCGATAACGGCCTGCACGCCCTGCGCGCCGCCCAGCGCCTCGAGCCCGGTGGCGATGAAATAGCCCTGCACTGCCGTCAGGCCGACCGTGCCGTAGCGGGTATACTGGTTGAGCCGCTTGCGGCCGCTTTCGCCTTCCTTCTTGATCGCGGCGAGCTGCGGGCTCAGCGAGCTGGCAAGCTGCACGACGATCGAGGCAGTGATGTACGGCATGACGCCCAGCGCCACGATCGACATGCGCTGCAGCGCACCGCCCGAGAAGCTGTTGAAGAAATCGAGCACGCCGCCCTGCGTCTGCTGCGCGAGCTGGCCGAGTGCCGTCGGATCGATGCCGGGCAGCGGCACATAGCTGAGCAGGCGGAACACGATCAGCGCGCCGAGCGTGAACCACAGGCGCTTCTTGAGTTCGGTCGCCTGGCCGAATTTCGCCAGGTTCAGGCCGGAGGCCATTTGGTCGGCGGTGGATGCCATCTTGTCAGATCGTCCCGGAAATTACTGGGGCGTCCGGCCCCGTCCATTGTCGCCCATATAGGCGCTTGGCAAGCGATGTCTAAGGCTGTGTGCCCCGAAGCGCCAGACCCGTGTCGGATCGACCGGCATATCGTGGCGTCGCGTTCGCCGACATCGCTTCATGAACACAAGGACGGCGCGCCGTCCGCGCCTCACACGACAAGGGCGGGAATTACCCCGCCCTTCCCGATTCAGCCCTTGTTCGCGGCCTTCTTGGCGCTGCCCTTCTTGGCGGCGGCCTTTTCGGCGGCGGGAACGACGTGCGGGATCTCGATCGATCCGCCGGCCTTTTCGACCGCGTCCTTCGCACCCTTCGAAGCACCGGCGACGACGAAGCTCAGCTTCGCCGAAATCTCGCCCTTGCCGAGCAGGCGGACGCCGTCCTTGCCGCCGCGCGCCAGGCCGGCGGCCTTCAGCGCCGCATGATCGATCGTCGCCTTGGCGTCGAGCTTGCCCGCGTCGACTGCCTTCTGGATCGCACCGACATTCACTTCGGCATAATCCTTGGCGAAGGGATTGTTGAAGCCGCGCTTCGGAAGACGCATGTGGAGCGGCATCTGACCGCCCTCGAAGCCCTTGATCGAAACGCCTTCACGGCTCTTCTGACCCTTTTGGCCGCGGCCGCCGGTCTTGCCCTTGCCCGAGCCGATGCCACGGCCGACGCGCATGCGCTCCTTGCGGGCGCCTTCGTTATCGCGGAGATCGTTGAGTTTCATGTCTGTGCACTCGCTTTCGCTGTGTTCGCGCTGAAAAATGAGGAAGGGGGCCGTTAGCCCCCTGCCCCGAACTTGTCACGGAAAAATCGAAGGGTTCAGCCTTCGACCGTCACCATGTGCTGCACCTTGCGGATCATGCCGCGCACCTCGGGGGTGTCCTTCAGCTCGACCGTCTTGTGCATCTTGTTGAGGCCCAGGCCGATCAGAGTCGCGCGCTGGTCCTTCTGACGGCGGATCGGCGACCCGGTCTGGGTAACCTTCACCATCTTCGCTTCGTCCTTCTTCGCCATGGGAGCCTTACTCCGTCACGGCCGCCGCATCCGCCTCGGCGGTCTGCGAACCACCGCGGCCGAGCAGGTCGGCGATCTTCTTGCCACGACGCTGCGCCACCGACTTGGGCGAAGTCTGGTCGCCCAGCGCTTCGAAGGTGGCACGGATCATGTTGTAGGGGTTCGACGTACCGACCGACTTGGTCACCACGTCCGCAACGCCCAGCGATTCGAACACGGCACGCATCGGACCGCCGGCGATGATGCCGGTACCCGAGGGAGCCGAACGGACATAGACGCGACCGGCGCCGAAGGTGCCGCGACCGTCATGGTGCAGCGTGCGGCCTTCCTTCAGCGGAACGCGCAGCATCTTCTTCTTCGCCGAAGCGGTCGCCTTGGAAATGGCTTCCGGCACTTCGCGCGCCTTGCCATGACCGAAGCCGACGCGGCCCTTGCCGTCACCGACGACGACGAGCGCGGCGAAACCGAAGCGCTTACCGCCCTTCACCGTTTTGGAGACGCGGTTGATGTGGACGAGCTTTTCGATCAGCTCCTCGCCATCGTCCTGGCCGCCACCGCGACGATCATCGCGACGGCCACGGCCACGGCCGCCGTCACGGCCACCGCGATCGTTACCGCCACGGCCACGGCCGCCACGGCCACCGCGCGGGGGCTGCTGGTTGGTAACTTCCTGCGCCGTGGTTTCGGGCGCGAGGGTCGCTTCGGGCTGATTGCCCTGGCCGGTCGTGTTTTCGTCAGCCATGCCTTAAAACTCCAATCCGCCTTCGCGCGCGGCATCCGCCAGCGCCTTCACGCGACCGTGATAGAGGAACCCGCCACGATCGAAGACGACCGTGGTGATCCCCGCCGCCTTGGCGGCTTCGGCCACGCGCTTGCCGACTTCCGCGGCAGCTTCGATGTTCGCGCCGGTCTTGCCGCGCACGTCCTTGTCCAGCGTCGAGGCGGCCGCGACGGTCTTGCCCGCCGCGTCGTCGATCACCTGGGCATAGATGTGCTTGCCCGAACGATGCACCGACAGCCGGGGACGGCTGCCCGCACGCGCCCGGAGCGCGGAACGATTGCGCCGGCGGCGCTTCTCGAAGAGCGACATTCCCTTGGTCATCACTTCTTCTTCCCTTCCTTGCGGAAGATATACTCGCCGTCATACTTGATGCCCTTGCCCTTATAGGGTTCCGGGCGACGCCAACGGCGGATTTCCGCGGCCAACTGGCCAACTGCCTGCTTGTCGATGCCGCTGATCTCGACCGTGGTCTGATCAGGCGTCTTGACTTCGAGACCTTCCGGGACGTCGATGTCGACGTCGTGGCTGAAGCCGAGCTGCAGCTTGAGCTTGCGGCCCGAGGCGCTGGCACGATAGCCGACGCCGCTGATCAGCAGCTTCTTCGAAAAGCCCTCGGTCACGCCGAGCACCAGGTTCTGAACCATCGTGCGCTGCATGCCCCAGAAAGAGCGTGCGCGCTTGGTCTGGTTGATCGGCTGCACCGAAATGCCGTTCTCGGTCATCTCATAGGTGACCAGCGGGTCCTTAGGCATGGTGAGCGTGCCCTTGGGGCCCTTCACCGAAACCTCGGCACCGTCGATATTGGCGGTTACGCCTGCCGGAATTGCAACCGGCCTTTTGCCGATGCGGCTCATCAGAACACCTCCGCCAGAACTTCGCCGCCGACATTGGCTTCGCGCGCTTCGGCATCCGAAAGCACGCCGCGCGGCGTCGACACGATGGTGATGCCCAGGCCGTTGCGAACCTTCGGAAGTTCCTGCGAACCCGAATAGACGCGGCGGCCCGGCTTCGAGACGCGGGCGACATGCTTGATCGCCGGCTGGCCCTCGAAATATTTGAGCTCGATGCGGATGCCCGCGGCGGGGCCCATCTGCTCGGCGGAATATCCGCGGATATAGCCTTCGCGCTGCAGCACGTCGAGAACGCGCGTGCGCAGCTTCGAGGCCGGAGTCAGCACGCTGTCCTTGCGCGCGCGCTGGCCGTTGCGGATGCGGGTGAGCATGTCACCCAGGGGATCGGTCACTGCCATAATCGTGATCCTTACCAGCTCGACTTGGTGACGCCCGGGATGAGGCCCTTGTTGGCCAGATCGCGGAACATGACACGCGCGAGACGGAACTTGCGGTAATAACCGCGCGGACGGCCGGTCAGCTCGCAGCGGTTGCGAACGCGGGTCGGATTCCCGTTGCGGGGAATTTCCGCCATCTTCAGCCGGGCGATGAGACGCTCGGTCTCGTCCAGGCTCTTGTCGTTCGCGATCGCCTTCAGCTTCGCATATTTGCCGGCATATTTCTTCACCAGCTTCTTGCGACGCTCGTTCTTGTTGATCGAACTCAGTTTCGCCATGACTTAAGTTCTTCCTTCCTTACGCGGCCTGCTTCGCTTCACCGTCCGCATTCTGCGGGAACGGGAAGCCGAAGAGACGGAGCAGCTCGCGAGCCTCTTCGTCGGTCTTCGCGGTGGTGGTCACGATGATGTCCATGCCGCGCACCTTGTCGATGCGGTCATAGTTGATCTCGGGGAACACGATCTGTTCCTTCACGCCCATCGCATAGTTGCCGCGACCGTCGAACGACTTGTCGTTCAGTCCGCGAAAGTCGCGGGTGCGCGGCAGCGCGATGGTGATCAGGCGATCAAGAAACTCGTACATCCGTTCACGACGCAGGGTAACCTTGCAGCCGATCGCCATGCCTTCACGCAGCTTGAACTGCGCGATCGACTTCTTGGCCTTGGTGACGACGGGCTTCTGACCCGCGATCAGTTCCATTTCGGTAGCGGCCTGTTCGACCTTCTTGCGGTCCTGGGTCGCCTCGCCCACGCCCATGTTCAGCACGATCTTCTGGATACGCGGAACTTCGAGCGCGTTCTTGTAGCCGAACTTTTCCGTCATCGCCTTCGCGATCGTGGAATCGTACAGCTCCTTCATGCGGGGCGTGTACTTATCAGCCATTGATGACCTCCCCGGTCTTGACGGCGACGCGAACCTTCTTGCCGTCGCGCACTTCGAAACGCACGCGGGTCGGCTTGCCGTCGCTGGTGACCAGCGCGACCTTCGACGCGTGCAGCGGAGCCGGCGAACGCTGGATGCCGCCCTGCGGGTCGGCCTGGCTCGGCTTGACGTGACGGGCATGCACATTGATGCCGTCGACGATCAGCTTGCCTTCGCGCGGCATCGCCTGAACGACCTCGCCGGTGCGGCCCTTGTCCTTGCCCGACAGGACGATGACCTGATCGCCCTTCTTGATCTTCGCAGCAGACATCACAGCACCTCCGGCGCGAGCGAAATGATCTTCATGAAGCCCTTGCCGCGCAGTTCGCGAACGACCGGGCCGAAGATACGCGTACCGATCGGCTCTTCGTTCTTGTTGACGAGCACCGCGGCGTTGCCATCGAAACGGATCACCGATCCGTCGTTGCGGCGAATGTCCTTGGCGGTGCGCACGATCACCGCGCGGTGAACGTCGCCCTTCTTCACGCGGCCGCGCGGCGCTGCTTCCTTGACGGAGACGACGATCACGTCGCCAACGCCGGCGAAGCGACGCTTCGATCCGCCCAGCACCTTGATGCACTGCACACGCTTCGCGCCGCTATTGTCCGCGACGTCGAGATTCGACTGCATCTGGATCATAGATCCGGTTCCTTCTCAACAGGCCTGCCGGGACGCTGCCCGGTGGTTCCACTCTCAAATCCATTGCCCTTGCGGGCATGAAATCCACACAAAGCCGTTCAACCGGCTCCGGGGGTCAGGCGCTGGCTTCCGCCGCGACCTCTTCGGGAGTCGCATGGGTGTTCACCCGCCCGACCACCTTCCAGGTCTTCAGCTTGGAAATCGGCGCAGTCTCTTCGATGCGCACGGTTTCGCCGGCCTTGTATTCATTGCCCTCGTCATGGGCATGATACTTCTTCGAGCGGCGGATGATCTTGCCGTAGAGCGGGTGCTTAACCTTGCGCTCCACCAGCACGACCACCGTCTTGTCGCCCTTGTCCGAGACAATGTTCCCGGTCAGCACGCGCTTCGGCATGGTCTCGAAACTCCTTACTTCGCAGCCGAGCGCGAACGCTCGGCCTGCAGCGTCTTGATGCGCGCGATGTCGCGGCGGACTTCCTTGACGCGGCTCGCTTTTTCGAGCTGCTGCGTCGCGGCCTGGAACCGCAGGTTGAACGCCTCGCGCTTCAGATTGCCCAGCTCTTCGGTGAGCTGATCGTCAGTCTTCTGACGAAGGTCGGTAGCCTTGGTCATAATAATCAACCCTCCAGGTGCGACGTGTCGCCCCAACGCGCCACGACCTTGACCTTGATCGGCAGCTTCATCGCCGCGCGTTCGAAAGCCTCTGCAGCGAGCGGACCCGGAACACCGTCCAGTTCGAACAGGATGCGACCCGGCTTGACGCGGGCGACCCAATATTCGGGCGAACCCTTGCCCGAGCCCATGCGGACTTCGGCGGGCTTGCTCGACACCGGAAGGTCCGGGAAGATGCGGATCCACAAACGCCCCTGGCGCTTGATGTGACGCGTGATCGCGCGGCGGGCCGCTTCGATCTGGCGCGCGGTGATCCGCTCGGGTTCCATCGCCTTGAGGCCATAGGCCCCGAAGTTCAGCGTCGAACCGCCCTTGGCGTCGCCGTGGATGCGGCCCTTGAACGCCTTGCGGAACTTGGTGCGCTTTGGTTGCAGCATTGCTCTAGTTCCTCAAATTCAGCGCGCCGGGCGCACGCCGGAGGTCTGTGCCTCCTGCATCAGCCGGTCGGTTGCCATCGGATCGTGGCCGAGAATCTCGCCCTTGAAGATCCAGACCTTCACGCCGCAGACGCCATAGGCGGTGTGCGCCGTGGCTTCCGCGTAGTCGACATTCGCGCGCAGCGTGTGCAGTGGAACGCGGCCTTCGCGATACCATTCGGTCCGCGCGATTTCCGCGCCACCCAGACGGCCGCCGCAGTTGATACGGATGCCTTCGGCGCCCAGACGAAGCGCCGACTGAACCGCACGCTTCATCGCGCGACGGAAAGCGATACGGCGCTCGAGCTGATCGGCAACGCCCTGCGCGACGAGCTTGGCATCGACTTCCGGCTTGCGGATTTCGACGATGTTCAGGCTCACATCGCTGTCGGTCATCGCCTTCAGCTTCAGACGCAGCTTTTCAATGTCCGCGCCCTTCTTGCCGATGATGACACCGGGACGGGCGGCGTAGATCGAAATGCGGCACAGCTTCGCCGGACGCTCGATCACCACCTTCGAAATCGCTGCCTGCGGCACCGTCTCGAGGATGTAGCGGCGGATCTTCAGATCTTCCATGAGCAGCCGGCCATAGTCATGGCCTTCGGCGAACCAGCGGCTGTCCCAGGTGCGGTTGATCTGGAGGCGCAGACCGATCGGATTGGATTTCTGACCCATTATGCTTCCTCCACCTCGCGCACGACGATCCGAATACGGCTGAACGGCTTCAGGATGCGCGTCGACTTGCCGCGGCCGCGCGTAGCGAACCGCTTCATCGTGATCGACTTGCCGACCGAAGCCTCGGTGATGACCAGCGCGTCGACATCGAGGTTGTGGTTGTTCTCGGCGTTGGCGATCGCGCTATCGAGGACCTTCTTCACGTCCACGGCCATCGCCTTCCTCGAAAAGGTGAGGATGTTGCGGGCATCCTCGGCCTTCTTGCCGCGGATCAGGCCGGCAACGAGGTTCAGCTTCTGCGCCGAGCCACGAATCATCGTGCCGACGGCCAGAGCCTCGTTATCCGCCACGCGGCGCGGTGCTGCCTGCTTCGACATCAGCGCTTACCCTTCTTGTCGGCGGCGTGGCCGGGGAAGAAGCGCGTCGGCGCGAATTCACCCAGCTTCATGCCGACCATGTCTTCGTTGACCGACACCGGCACGAACTTGCGACCGTTATAGACGTTGAACGTCAGACCGACGAAGTCCGGCAGGATCGTCGAACGACGCGACCAGGTCTTGATCGGACCGGCGCGGGTGCCGGCTTCCTGCGCGGCCTGCGCCTTCTTGAGGAGATGCAGGTCCACGAACGGACCTTTCCAAACAGAACGAGCCATTGCGACTTAGCCCTTCTTCTTCGCGTGACGCGACCGGATGATGAACTTGTCGGTCGACTTGTTCTTGCGGGTGCGGGCGCCCTTGGTCGGCTTGCCCCACGGCGTAACCGGATGACGGCCGCCCGAGGTGCGGCCTTCACCGCCGCCGTGCGGGTGGTCGACCGGGTTCTTGGCGACACCACGCGTCAGCGGGCGCTTGCCCTTCCAGCGGGTGCGGCCGGCCTTGGCGAAATTCTGGTTGCCGTTGTCCGGGTTCGAAACCGCACCGACGGTGCCCATGCATTCCGCACGGATATAGCGCTGCTCGCCCGAGTTGAGGCGAACGATCACCATGCCCTTGTCGCGACCGACGACCTGCACATACGTGCCTGCCGAACGGGCGATCTGACCGCCCTTGCCCGGCTTCATCTCCACATTGTGGACGATGGTGCCGACCGGCATCTGGCCCAGCTGCATCGCGTTGCCCGGCTTCACGTCGGTCTTCTTGCCGGCAATTACCTTGTCCCCGGCGGCGAGCCGCTGCGGCGCGATGATATAGGCAAGCTCGCCGTCGTCATATTTGACGAGCGCGATGAACGCGGTGCGGTTGGGGTCGTATTCGAGACGCTCGACCGTGCCTTCGACGTCCCATTTGCGACGCTTGAAGTCGACGATGCGATAGCGCTGCTTGTGACCGCCGGCGATGCCGCGCGAAGTCACATGACCCTTGTTGTTGCGACCGCCGCTCTTGCGCTTGCCTTCGGTAAGCGACTTGACCGGGCCGCCCTTGTGCAGACCCGAACGGTCCACCAGGATCAGGCCGCGGCGAGCCGGGCTGGTCGGGTTGTAATGCTTGAGTGCCATTGCCTCAGACCCCCGTCGTCACGTCGATCGAATCGCCGTCGGCGAGCGTGACGATCGCTTTCTTCATGTCCGAACGCCGATAGGGCTGACCGCGCCAGCGCTTGGTCTTGCCCTTCTGGACGATGGTGTTCACGCCGACGACCTTGACGTCGAACAGCGCTTCCACGGCCGCCTTGATCTGCGGCTTGGTGGCATCGTCGGCAACCTTGAACACAACTGCGTTGTGCTCGCTGGCCATCGTCGCCTTCTCGGTGATGTGCGGCGCGACGATCACGTCATAGTGACGATTGTCGATCGCTGCCTTGTCCTTCTTAGCCATTGAAGCGCGCCTCCAGCTTCTCGACCGCCGCCTTGGTCAGCACCAGCGTGTCGTGCTTCAGAATGTCGTAGACGTTGGCACCGCCGGCCGGCAGCACATCGAAGTGCGGCAGGTTGCGAGCAGCCAGCGCGAAATTGTTGTCGACAGTCTCGCCGTCGATGAACAGCGCCGACTTGCCCAGGCCCAGCTTTTCGAACTGGCCCTGGAGCGCCTTGGTCTTGGCATCGCCCGAAAGCGTGTCGACCACGATCAGCGAGCCGGCCTTGGCGTGGGTGGAAAGCGCCATCTTCAGGCCCATCGCGCGAACCTTCTTGTTCAGCGAATGGCCGAAGCTGCGGGCGCGGGCGCCGTGCGCCTTACCACCGCCGATGAAGATCGGCGCACGCTTGTCGCCGTGACGGGCAGTACCGCCACCCTTCTGGCGGCCCCACTTCTTGCCGGTACGCGCAACGTCCGAACGTTCGCGCGTGGCACGAACCGGAGCGCGGCGCTTTTCCAGCTGCCACAGCACGACGCGATGGAGAATGTCCTCGCGCGGCTCGACGGCGAACACGTCGTCGTTGAGCTCGATGTCGCCGCCAGCCTTGGCGTCGAGGGTCTTGACCTTGACCTTCACGTTCAGCCCTCCTGGCCTTCGGTGACTTCCGGCGCCGCCGCTTCTTCAGCGGGCGTGTCGGCCGGAGCGTCGTTGTTGTTGAGAGCGGTCTTGATCGCGGCGGGGAACGGCAGGCCTTCCGGCGCCGGAACCTTCATCGCGTCCTTGACGATCAGCCAGGCGCCCTTGTGACCGGGCACCGAACCCTTGACGAAGATCAGACCGCGCTCGGCGTCGGTCGAAACGACTTCCAGGTTCTGCTGGGTACGATTGCGGTCGCCCATATGGCCGGCCATCTTCTTGTTCTTGAAGACGCGGCCCGGATCCTGACGGTTACCGGTCGAACCGTGCGAACGGTGCGACACCGACACGCCGTGCGTGGCGCGCAGACCGCCGAAACCCCAGCGCTTCATGGCGCCGGCGAAACCCTTACCCTGGGTACGGCCCGAAACGTCGACCATCTGGCCGGTGACGAAGTGGTCGGCCGAAATCTCGGCGCCCACGTCCACCAGGCCGTCTTCCTCAACTCGAAATTCGCAAAGGATAGCCTTGGGTTCGACCGAAGCCTTGCCGAAATGGCCGCGCTGCGGCTTTGCGACATTCTTCGTCTTGGCCGAGCCGGCGCCGATCTGGACCGCGACGTAACCGTCGACGTCCGCCTTGCGCTGCGCAACGACCTGGACCCCTTCCAGCGCCAGAACGGTAACCGGCACGTGGCGGCCGTCGTCCTGGAACAGGCGGGTCATCCCCATCTTCTTCGCGATCACGCCAGTGCGCATGACCAGTTGCTCCTATACAGAGGCACCCTCGGGACAATTCCCTCGGGTGCGTGCCTCAGCCCAAATATGCGATGCGAGCCCCCGTCCGGGCTGAACCCCGCCGAATGGCGGAGACGACGGGGGACGCAGACCCGGTAATTCCGAAGAACCCCGGCGGTATCCCTAAATTCGTTTGAGGGCTTGCCCTCGGCGGTTCCTTGCGTCGGCCCGAAGGGCGCTATCGAGGAACCAGCTTGCAGCTCTTCAAGAAGAGCGCGAATCTCGTGGAGGCGCGCATTTACGTGAGCAGCGCCTCGCTGTCCACCCCGAAAACCGGGGTTTTTCGGTAAACCGGCTCAGGCCAGCTTGATTTCGACGTCAACGCCGGCCGCGAGGTCCAGCTTCATCAGCGCGTCGACCGTCTGCGGGGTCGGTTGAACGATGTCGAGCATACGCTTGTAGGTACGGACTTCGAACTGCTCACGCGACTTCTTGTCGATGTGCGGACCGCGATTGACGGTGAACTTCTCGATTCGCGTCGGCAGGGGAATGGGACCACGAATAAGCGCGCCGGTGCGACGGGCAGTGTCGGCGATGTCGCCGGTTGCCTGATCGAGCACACGGTGATCGAACGCCTTCAAGCGAATGCGGATATTCTGCGTTTCCATAACCCTACCAATGCGAAAGAGCGGGCGCCGTGACCGGCGCTCTTGCTGTTCAAATCAAAACCGAAGGCGCGCCTCTACAGAGCGATGCGATTCGGATCAAGGGGCTGTGGGAGAAATTTCCTGCGCGGCGATCACGCGCTTTCACAAGCAGGGGCCCGGCGGCGTGCCGTTTTCGAGCAGGATACGGATCCTGCGCTTCCCCCAATAGCTCATATCGATCGAATATCGCACGGGTGCGCCGGGTCTGGTCCAGATATTCTGGTCCCCGGCACGCTCGGTCCCCGTGCGGCACAGCACCCAGCCGCGCGCCTCGAGTTCCGGCTGCACCGCAAACGGAGCGCCCTGGTCAGTGTCGTGCCATAGCGTGAGGCCGGAAAAGCCCTTTCGGCCACCACCGCCGCGCAAATCGACTGCCGCTTCGAAAGGCCCCTGCCCGGCAATCAGCACGCCCGCCTTGCGGCAGCGCAGGGAATTGGAGGTATCGACACAATCGGCAAAGCCCATATGCTGCGCGAAAGCCAGATCGCCCGTAATCGGAAGATCGGAATAGGCCCGATTGGGCGGTGGCGGAACGTCAGGCCCGCAAGCCGTCTGCGATCCCAGCAACAGCACGCCTGCCGCCCACTTCACGCTGTTCACGCCTGCCCTCCCGCCCCGTCGCCGTCCCCATGTCGCATCAATGAAGCGGGCGGGACAGAGAAATCCTTCGCGAGGCCGGCGTCCGCGGCAGCGGGAATCTGGACATCGGCCTGACCAGGATCTCAAACCAGATTGCTTGCGCATCCCGGTGCGTTCTGGAACGCTCCGCAGATGGAACGACGGCGGGCCTATCTGAAGTCCTTGCTGCCCGTCACGCTGCGGGTTGCAAAACGAATGTATCTGGCAATTGGCATAGCGATTGTCGGGGCCGGGATTACCGGTCGGTTCCCGCCGTTCGTATCCAACGCGGATGTCCTGATCCGTGCAGCGCTGTTCGTCACGCTACCGCTTGCTATCGGGCTGGTCTGCGGCGTGATCCATAACTGGAACAGTCCGCAACGCTATCGCTGGCGTCGCAAGCGCCGATAGAGGGGCTTCACTGGAGGCAGTTACACCATGACGGGTCGAGCGCTCGGTAGCTTGGTTATTGCCTCCCTGGTGGCGGCGGGCTGTATCTACATCGTCGCAACGCCCCAACCTCAACTGCCCGTCGAAACGGTGAATGGCACTTATCACAACGCATGCTGCGGCGACTGGACCTTCCATGACGGCAGGCTCACGATTGACGGGCAAGATATCAGCTACGTGATCGAGAAGGACAAAAGCGGAGTTGCAATCCACCCTTCCGCCTATGTCGGAGCATCCGAGCGCGGTTCCGTGATCCAGCGGAATCGATCACCGTCACTCCTGAGGCCGATCGGTGACCCCCCGGACGCTATTTGGGTCCACGGCTTTGGAAAGGCCGCCGACTACCGCTTCGACCGGATCGAAAAGGAGTAGCGCTGCACTCTACGCAATAGGGGCGCTTCCGCTCCTTCAAGCTCGCAAACAAAAAACCCGGCCTCCCCACGGGGAGACCGGGCTCTTTGCGTTTTCTCAGCCCCGAAGGGCGAAGATTACTTGGCGATTTCGCTGACGACGCCGGCGCCGACGGTGCGGCCGCCTTCGCGGATCGTGAAGCGCTGGCCAACGTCCATTGCGATCGGCGCGATAAGCTTGACGCCCAGCGCGACATTGTCGCCCGGCATGACCATTTCGGTGCCTTCCGGCAGTTCGATGGTTCCGGTGACGTCCGTCGTACGGAAGTAGAACTGCGGACGATAGTTACCGAAGAACGGCGTGTGACGGCCGCCTTCGTCCTTCGACAGGACGTACACTTCCGACTTGAACTCGGTGTGCGGCGTGATCGAACCCGGCTTGGCCAGAACCTGACCACGCTCGACTTCGTCACGGGCAACGCCGCGGAGCAGCGCACCAACGTTATCGCCGGCCTGGCCCTGATCGAGCAGCTTACGGAACATTTCGACGCCGGTGACGACGGTCTTGCGGACCTGCTCCTGGATGCCGACGATTTCGACTTCCTCGTTCACCTTGATGATGCCGGTTTCAACACGGCCGGTGACGACGGTGCCGCGACCCGAGATCGAGAACACGTCTTCGATCGGCATCATGAACGGCTTGTCGAGCGGACGCTCCGGCTCGGGGATATAGTCGTCGACCTGCTGCATCAGCTCGAGAACGGCCTTCTTGCCGATTTCCTCGTTGCTGTCTTCCAGAGCGGCAAGCGCCGAACCCTTGACGATCGGAATATCGTCGCCCGGGAATTCGTAGCTGCTGAGCAGTTCGCGAACTTCGAGTTCGACCAGCTCGAGCAGTTCCTCGTCGTCGACCTGGTCGACCTTGTTGAGGAACACGACCATCGCCGGCACGCCGACCTGACGGGCGAGCAGGATGTGCTCGCGGGTCTGCGGCATGGGGCCGTCGGCCGCCGAAACCACCAGGATCGCGCCGTCCATCTGCGCCGCGCCGGTGATCATGTTCTTCACATAGTCGGCGTGGCCCGGGCAGTCGACGTGCGCATAGTGGCGCTTTTCGGTCTCATATTCGACGTGGGCGGTCGAGATGGTGATGCCGCGCTCACGCTCTTCCGGGGCCTTGTCGATGTTCGCAAAGTCGACGGCCGTACCGCCGCCGGTCTCTGCCAGCACCTTCGTGATCGCCGCCGTCAGCGACGTCTTGCCGTGGTCGACGTGACCGATGGTGCCAATGTTGAGGTGCGGCTTGGACCGCTCAAACTTTGCCTTCGCCATTGTTTCCTACCTTTATGATCTACGCTTGTCCGAATCGCAGGGCACGCGTGGAAGGCGCGCCCATAGCGAGCTATTTCCGATTATGCCAGCCCCGAGCGCGGTTGCGCTCAGGCCAGCTTCGCCTTCACTTCGTCCGCCACGTTCTGCGGCACTTCGTCATAGTGGCTGAACTGCATCGTGTACTGCGCGCGGCCCTGGGTGAAGGAACGCAGCTCGTTCACGTAACCGAACATGTTCGCCAGCGGCACATTGGCAATCACTGCCTGTGCGTTACCACGGGCTTCGGTGCCCTGGATCTGGCCACGACGCGAGTTCATGTCGCCGATGACGTCCCCCAGATAATCTTCCGGGGTGATGACTTCGACCTTCATCACCGGCTCGAGCAGCGTGATGCCGGCCTTCTGAGCACCTTCGCGCATCGCGCCACGGGCACAGATTTCGAACGCCAGCGCCGACGAGTCGACGTCATGGTACTTGCCGTCGACCAGATGGACTTCGAAGTCGATGATCGGGAAGCCGATCAGCGAACCGCTTTCGGCGGTTTCCTTGAAGCCCTTTTCCACCGACGGGATATATTCGCGCGGGATGTTGCCGCCCTTGATCTCGTCGAAGAACTGGAAGCCCGAACCGCGTTCCCCCGGAACCAGCTGGACCTTCACTTCACCGAACTGGCCCGAACCACCCGACTGCTTCTTGTGGGTGTAGGTCAGCTCGACCGGCTTCTTCAGATATTCGCGATACGCCACCTGCGGCGCGCCGACATTGGCCTCGACCTTGAATTCGCGCTTCATGCGATCGACCAGGATGTCGAGATGAAGCTCGCCCATGCCTTTGATGATCGTCTGGCCCGATTCATGGTCGGTCGACACGCGGAAGCTGGGATCCTCGGCTGCCAGACGATTGAGCGCGATGCCCATCTTTTCCTGGTCGGCCTTGGTCTTCGGTTCCACCGACAGCTCGATCACGGGATCCGGGAACTCCATGCGCTCCAGGATGATCGGCTTGTTGGGATCACACAGCGTGTCGCCGGTGGTCGTTTCCTTGAGGCCCGCGATCGCGACAATGTCGCCGGCAAACGCTTCCTCAATGTCCTCGCGGCTGTTCGCATGCATCAGCAGCATGCGGCCGACCTTTTCCTTCTTGCCCTTCACCGAATTGAGCACGGCGCCCTTGGAGAGCTTGCCCGAATAAATGCGGGTGAAGGTGAGCGAGCCGACGAACGGATCGTTCATGATCTTGAAGGCGAGTGCCGAGAAGGGCTCGTCGTCCGACGACGGACGCGAGGCTTCCTCTTCGCTGTCGGGCAGCACGCCCTTGATCGCTGGAACGTCGATCGGGCTCGGCATATAGTCGACGATCGCGTCGAGCAGCGGCTGAACGCCCTTGTTCTTGAACGCCGAACCGCAAAGCACCGGAACGAACGCCTGATTGAGCGTACCCTTGCGGATCAGCGCCTTCAGCGTCGCGACATCGGGCTCGTTGCCTTCGAGATAGGCCTCCATCGCGTCGTCGTCCTGTTCGACGGCGAGCTCGACGAGCTTCTCATGATATTCGGCGGCTTCGTCCTTCATGTCGTCGGGAATGTCGGTGTAGTTGAACTTCGCGCCCAGACCTTCCGATTCCCAAACGATGCCGCGCATTTCGACCAGGTCGACCAGACCCTGGAGATCGCTCTCGGCGCCGATGGGGAGGTAGAGGACGGCCGGCTTCGCACCCAGGCGATCGATGATCGACTGGACGCAATATTTGAAGTCGGCGCCGGTGCGGTCGAGCTTGTTGATGAAGCACATCCGCGGAACCTTGTACTTGTCCGCCTGGCGCCACACGGTTTCGGACTGCGGCTCCACGCCGGCAACGCCGTCGAAACAGGCAACCGCGCCGTCGAGCACGCGCAGCGAACGCTCGACTTCGATGGTGAAGTCGACGTGTCCGGGCGTGTCGATGATGTTGATCCGGTGATCGTTCCAGAAACAGGTCGTCGCGGCCGACGTGATGGTGATGCCGCGTTCCTGCTCCTGCTCCATCCAGTCCATCGTCGCGGTGCCTTCATGCACTTCGCCGATCTTGTAGGACTTGCCGGTGTAAAAGAGGATGCGCTCGGTGGTCGTCGTCTTACCGGCATCGATGTGGGCCATAATGCCGATGTTGCGATACGTATTGAGCGGATCTTTGCGGGCCATGTTATCAAACTCCAGCGCCGGGGTGCGGCGATCTGCGGTTCCAGTACGGGGTGGGCGCGGTGGCCCTTAGCCATTTCCACCTGCCCTGAACAGCCTCGAACCCCGGAATGGATCCGGGGCCGGAAACGCCATCGGCAGGCAGCAATGAATTGGTGCGGGGCCGGCCAACGCGGCCGACCCCGCCCATATAGTGGTTACCAGCGATAATGCGAGAAGGCTCGGTTCGCTTCCGCCATGCGGTGCGTATCCTCGCGCTTCTTCACGGCATTGCCGCGATTGTTGGCCGCATCCATCAGCTCACCCGAAAGGCGGGCCGACATGGTGTTCTCGCTGCGGTTGCGCGCCGCGCCGATCAGCCAGCGGATCGCCAGCGCCTGGGCGCGTTCGGGGCGAACCTCGACCGGCACCTGATAGGTGGCGCCACCGACGCGGCGACTGCGCACTTCGATGCCCGGCGCGACATTGTTCAGCGCTTCGTGAAAGACGCCCAGCGGCTCCTTCTTCGCACGCGCTTCGATGGTGTCCAGCGCCGAATAGACGATGCCTTCGGCGACGGCCTTCTTGCCGTCCAGCATGACGCTGTTCATGAACTTCGAAAGGACCTGATCTCCGAACTTCGGATCAGGAAGAATTTCCCGCTTTTCGGGACGACGACGACGAGCCATTTCTGTTTCCTTGACTGATTCAGCTTACCCGGAACGCGTCCGGCGCTTACTTTGGCTGCTTACTTGGGACGCTTGGCGCCGTACTTCGAACGGCTCTGACGGCGGTCCTTGACACCCTGGGTGTCGAGCACGCCGCGCAGGACGTGATAGCGCACACCAGGAAGGTCGCGCACACGACCGCCGCGGATCAGCACGACGCTGTGCTCCTGCAGGTTGTGGCCTTCGCCCGGAATATAGCTGATGACTTCGCGCTGGTTGGTCAGGCGGACCTTGGCAACCTTGCGAAGCGCCGAGTTCGGCTTCTTCGGCGTCGTCGTATAGACGCGCGTGCAGACACCGCGCTTCTGCGGGTTCTGCTCCATCGCAGGGACCTTGCTCTTGGCCTTCTGCGGTTCACGACCCTTGCGGATCAACTGGTTAATCGTCGGCATGAAGCCCTTCACCTTTGTGTTACCGGCAAATTCCGGCGGTTACTTTGCTGGAGCCCTGGAACGAAGAATGCCAAAAGGACCCTCGGGGCCTAACGACCCCCCGGGTCCAAGCGTCTCCAACAACGTTCAGCTCTTGCGTACCGAAGGCGGGCGGAGTGCCGGACGAACCGGGACCAGCCTCCTTGCGGGACGCGGCCCTATAACGGCGCGGCGTCATCGGGTCAATGGCCGCTTACGCCGGTTTCGCGCGATCCTAACGGAGTGGCAAGACCTGGTCGCTAGGCGGTGGCGGATGTTGATCGTCACGCCCCTTGCCGGATCGCTGCGGCTGCGTGCTTCGCCGCGACGCCGGCTGCGCGCGCCCGGCGCCGCCGCGGCGACAATGATGCTCGCGCTCGCACTCGCCGCCCTGCCCGGCCAGCCGCATCTGGTCAACGCCGCCGATCTGGCCGCGGTCACGCACATGACCGGCCTCACCGGACTCTGCTTCGCCGCCGCGACGGGGCTGACCGCCTGGCTCTTCGCCGCGCTGTGCAGCAGGCCGCTCGCGACGATGGCCAACGGCGCGCTGGGCGGGATACTGATTATCCTGCTGCTGCTGCCGGATATCGGCGTCGCGGCACTGCCGGTCGCGCAGATCGCGGCCTTGATCGCGGCGCGTCATCGCCGCGTCACGCAAAGCGTATCAAACATGGTGCAGGGCGGCGCGATGCTTGCCGCCGCCGGTGCCACCGGCGCGCCGGAGGCACTCGGCTGGCTGGGCGCGGCCATGCTCTGCTACGCAAGTTTTTTCGTGGTTAACCGTGGGTTTGCCGCAGCCAATGACAATCCCTCAATGGAACGAATCGGGCACGATTCGCGGCTATCGAGGCGGCTGTGGTATGATTACAACGATTTGGGTTCCGAATCCGGGGAAGTGGGAGTCTTGAATGTTCAACGGTAATAAAGGTCGCAGCAGCAATCACGCCAGCCCCACGGTGCCGCCGGCGCCGCCGATGCCCCCCGCGGGCAACAACAAACGTGGCATGTTCTCGGTCATTGGCCCCGATGTGGTGGTGACGGGCAATATCAGCGCCACGGCGGATCTGCATATCGACGGCCGTGTCGACGGCGACGTCAATTGCGGCGCGCTGGCGCAGGGCGCCGACAGCCAGATCTTCGGCAATGTGAAAGCGGAAAGCGCGCGCCTTGCCGGATCGATCGAAGGCACGGTGAGCGTGAAGCAGCTTACCGTCGAACGTTCGGCCAAGATCACCGGCGATGTCGAATATGAAAACATCACCATCGAAAATGGCGGCCATATCGACGGCCGGCTAAAGCATATGAGCGCCGTCGACGTTGCAGCGCCGGAGCGTCCGCGCGCCGTGGAAACCGGCAGCGAGAACAAACCGTCGGTCTTTTCGACAGCCAGCGAAGGCAGCACGGGCAGCGAAGCAGCCTGAACGCAGTGCCACCGTCCGTGCGAACGGCCGGCGGCGTCAGATATGGGCGGCGTTCGCCGGGGGGGCGATCGTCGCCTCTTTGCTATCGCGGCTATCAGGCGGATGCGTTACGCCGCATCGGAGCGCAATGCATCCGATCTGGAAGAAGCTCCAGTCGGCAGCATCGCGGGCGAGCGGTACCATGCCGTCCGCACCCCGATTCGGCGGCAATCGGGGCAAGCTTGTTCTTTTTCCGCCGCCTCCGGTTCGACCGGCAAGAAACCAATCGCCGAAACATGGCTTCGGGTCGCCCTGCGCGGGAAACGCGCCACGGATTTTCGCGGGCTGCCCAGCCCCCCGGAACCGGCCGGATGCCTCCCAGGTCCGGCCGGTTTTGCGTTCAGCCCGCCGCCGCCATATCGATTGCGAACCCGATCCACATCGCCAGCAGCACCGCGCAGGACAGGATATAGGCCAGCGCCCGCAGCGGCACGATCTTCACACCGATGTGGATAAGGCTGTGGACAATTCTGAGGATAACGAAGATCCACGCCAGCGTTACCTGTGCATAACCGGCATGGTGCGTGATCAGCAGCAGCGGCACCAGCGCGAAATAGAGCAGCGGCATCTCGGTAAGGTTGCGCAGATTGTTCGCCGACATTTCGACCGGCTGGAAATAACGCAGCGCGCTCTCGCCGGTGTCGAACGCCCCTTCGGGCGGCGGATTGCGCTTCAGGTGGTTGGTCCGCTGCACGAACATCACGAACCAGACGATGAAGATCAGCGCGACCAGCACGAAGGTCGGCCAGAGGATCGGCAGCACCATGTCAGCCCCCATTATAGTTGGAGGTCGAGCCTGCCGCCTGTAGAAAAGGCCGTCCAGCACAAAGGCCAGCGCAAAAGGAGAGTGTGATGCCCGACTCCGCCCTGCCGATCGAAGGCGGCTGCCGCTGCGGCGCCGTCCGCTTCCGCGTCACGCAAGCGCCGATGGTGACGATGGCGTGCCATTGCAGCAACTGTCAGAAAATGAGCGCGAGCGCCTTTTCGCTGTCGGTCGCGGTGCCGGTCGATTCCTTCGAAGTGACCACGGGCGAGCCAGTGACCGGCGGCATGCACGGCGATCAGGTGCAGCATCGCCATTGCGACTGGTGCAAGAGCTGGGTGTTCACGCAAATCCCCGGCGCGCCCTTCGTCAATATCCGCGCGACCATGCTCGACGATCCCGCACCGTGGGAACCCTATCTGGAAATGCAGACGGCGGAGAAACTCCCCTGGGCAAGCACGCCGGCGAAGCACAGCTTCGGACGCTTCCCCCCGCCCGATGCCTTCGGCCCGCTGATCGCGGAATATCAGGCGGCGCGGAGCGGAACGGACTGAATTGATCCGTTCCTGACCACCGCTTGCGCTGAGCCTGTCGAAGCGCCGTTCTTTCTTCTCGAACCGTCAGCATGTGATCGCCCCCGAGGCTATCGGATTACCAAGGAAGTTTGACCTTGATCGTCCGCGTCGGGAGCGTCTCGCCATCCCCTTCGACCACCTGCCGTCCTGCAAGGCGATCGAGTTGCGCCAGCCGCGCCTGCACCGCTTCGCCATGTTCGACCGCACCCACTCGGAACGTCTCCCCGCCACGCATACGGAAATGCAGCGCATAGGGCCCCTTGTTAAAACGGTGCGGCAGCCGCCCGAGCGCAATCGACTCGATTTCGGCCCAAGGCAGCGACTTGCGAAAACTGGCGCCGTGAAATCCCACACCCGCCCGGTTCGCGGTCATCGCCACGCCGCGCTCGGCGAAACGCTGCCAGCAAGCACGCCAAGCGAAGGTTAGCGACACCAGAGCCAAACGACCAACGGAACATGCACGCCATTCGCGCGCCAGTCGTTGGTCTGGCGCAGAATCGTCGCACTCCCTCCATGCGCGTCGGAGAAATCGCCGTCGAGCGACATGAAGAGAAATGCGATTCCACACACGCCAAAAAAGGTCATCGACGCGGCCATTCGCCACCGCTGCCAGCGAATGACGACGCGCTCGCCCTCACCCGCCGCGCGTCCCTCAGACGTGGATGACACGTCCATAGGCAGCCAGCACGCTTTCGTGCATCGATTCGCTGATCGTCGGGTGCGGGAACACCGTCTGCATCAGCTCGCCCTCGGTAGTTTCCAGCGTCTTGCCGACGACGAAACCCTGGATCATCTCGGTCACTTCGGCGCCGACCATATGCGCGCCGAGCAGCTCGCCGGTCTTAGCGTCGAACACCGTCTTGGTGAAGCCTTCGGGCTCGCCCAGCGCGATCGCCTTGCCGTTGCCGATGAACGGGAACATACCGACCTTGACGTCGTATCCCGCGTCCTTCGCCGCCGCTTCGGTCATGCCGACGCTGGCGATCTGCGGGTGGCAATAGGTGCAGCCGGGGATCGCATTGCGGTCCATCGGATGCGGATGCACCTCGCTGTTGCCCAGTTCCTGCGCGATCGCCTCGGCGGCGGTGACGCCTTCATGGCTCGCCTTGTGCGCCAGCCAGGGCCCGGCGACGCAATCGCCGATCGCCCACACGCCCGCGACATTGGTGCGGCCAAACTCGTCCACCTTGATGTGGAATTTCTTGTCGGGCTCGATCTTGAGTTCGTCGAGGCCGATATTCTCGACATTGGGCACGATGCCGATCGCCACGATGACATGGCTGAACTCGGTCTCGTCGGTCTTGCCCGCCTTGTCCTTGATCGCCGCCTTCACGCCCTTGGCACCGACTTCGATCTTTTCCAGCTTGGCGCCGGTCTTGATCGTCATGCCCTGCTTGGTCAGCTGCTTTTCGAGAAAGGCCGAAACGTCCTTGTCCTCGACCGGGACGATGCGGTCCATCATCTCGACCACGGTCACGTCGGCGCCCATGTCGTTGTAGAAGCTCGCGAATTCGATCCCGATCGCGCCCGATCCGATCACCAGCAGCTTGCTCGGCATTTCCTTGGGCGTCATCGCGTGGCGATAGGTCCACACGCGCTCGCCGTCCGCCTTGGCCTGCGGCAGGTCGCGGGCACGCGCGCCGGTGGCGATGATGATGTGCTTGGCGGTGAGTTCCTTCTCGCCGTCCTCGCCCTTCACCGAAAGCTTGCCTTTCGCGACCAGCTTCCCCGTGCCCATATGCACGTCGATCTTGTTCTTCTTCATCAGGTGCGTGACGCCCTGATTGAGCTTGGCGGCAACGCCGCGCGAACGCTTCACCACCGCGTCGAGATCGGCGCTGATCTTCTCGGCGGCCAGCCCGTAATCCTTGGCATGGTTCATGTAATGCATGATCTCGGCCGAGCGCAGCAGCGCCTTGGTCGGAATGCAGCCCCAGTTGAGGCAGATGCCGCCGAGCAGCTCGCGCTCGACAATCGCCGTCTTCAGCCCCAGCTGCGCCCCGCGGATCGCCGCGACATAGCCGCCGGGCCCCGAACCCAGAACGATGAGATCATAGGTATCAGCCAAGTCTCGCTCCTTGCCAATCAGGCCTTGCTGTCAGGCGGATACGGCACAGACCGCGCTGCATCCGGTGTTCGGTCAGCGCTAGGCCGGGTCGGCACAGGATTCAACCGGGCCCGACGCCGCGGACCCGGCCGATGTTTCGAAATCGGCGTTATTTGCGAACGCTGATCGTATAGGGGCCGGCGCCCGAGCCTTCATAGGTGCCCAGGCGAATGACGTAATCTCCCGATTCGGCGGCCGTGAACGTCAGCAGCGCGTTGGTGCCGCCTGCGCCGTCGTCGTCGGAGGCGACAGGATCGCCGAAGCGATCATCCGCATCGAGCAGCGAAAGCACGACATCGAAAGCCTCCGATTCACCGCGAATCGACACGTCTTGGCCCGCTTCGAGGTGGATCAGGAATTCGGCGACCGAATCTTCGCCGGCATCATTGGCCAGCACGCCTTCATGCACCGTCCAGGTGACGGTCTCGCTGCGGCCGGTAAAGGGTTCGGGCGGCGCGGGCGGCGCGACCGACGAAATGCTCAGTTCGTAGCTTCCCGTCTGTTCGGCATCATAGCTGGCAACGCGCAGCCGGTAGGGGCCCGTTTCCGACGCAGTGAAATAGACCAGCGAATCGGTCCCGTCGGGCCCGTCATCATTCGCCGCCAATACCGTTTCGCTGTGGGGCGCGAAGATGGTGAGCATCGTGTCGATCTGGCCCGAACTGGCGGCAACGGCGTAGCGATTGCCTTCCTGCAGCACGAGCTGAATGTCGACGAAGCGATGGCCATCGGCATCGGTCCAGCTTTCCTCGGTCACTTCGCCGGTGTCGCTCCACAGCGGTGTATCCTGCGCCAGCGCCGGCGCTGCCTGCAGAAGCGCCGCGGCGGCAATGGAAATGGCGGAAATGTGAAGCGAGCGCATGCGAACCTCCCCTGAAAACAATTCTCTCACGCCGGTGTAGCGCGAGGCGCATCGTCACGCCACCGACATGAATCTCGCTTTAAGCGGCACCCGGCGACAAAACGCTTCTTTCAGGCAATTTCGCTCCGTCCGGGCCATGCAATGGTTTCACCCCCGGCGGCGAGCGCGCTATAGCGGCGCGATGCTGGAAGATCGTCTGTTGTTCATCGATGCCGAGGCCATTGTCATCGACAAGCCCGCGGGGTTGCCGGTCGATACGCCGCGCGACGGATCGCCGAGCATCAATGCGCGCCTCGACGAACTCACTTTCGGCTTCCAGCGGCTGCCGGTCGCGGTGCACCGGCTAGATCGCGATACCAGCGGCTGCCTGCTACTTGCGCGCAATCCCAAGGCGCTCAAGCGCTTTGCCCAGGCATTCGAAACCGGCGCCGTCACCAAACGCTATCTCGCGGTGCTCGACGGCGTTCCCGACGACGACAGCGGCACGATCGAACTGCCGCTCGCCAAGGTATCGAGCGCCGCCAGCGGCTGGCGCATGCGCGGCGATCCGGCGGGCAGGCCCGCGCGCACGCGCTGGCGTCGGATCGATTCGGGCAATGGCCGCGCGCTGATCGCCTTCTTCCCCGAAACCGGGCGGACGCACCAGATCCGCGTCCATGCCGCCGAGGGGCTGGGCATTCCGATCATGGGCGACCCGGTGTACGGCGCGGGCGGGCCGGCGATGATGCTGCATGCCGCCAACCTTACCGTGCCGCGACCCGGCAAGCCCGACGTCAATGCAGGCGCGCCCTTGCCGCCGCATTTCGCCGCATCGGGTTTCGCGCCATGAGCGATTTTCGAATCCCGGACGATGCGATCGTCGAGGAGCGCTTCCTCGCCGCCACCGGCCCCGGCGGGCAGAATGTCAACAAGGTCGCGACTGCGGTGCAGCTTCGCATCGACGTCTTCCGGCTGGGGCTGCAGCCCTATGCCTATTCGCGGCTGAAGCAACTGGCGGGCAGTCGCATGACCTCGGGCGGGGAATTGCTGATTGCCGCGCGGCGCTTTCGAACGCGCGAGGCCAATCGCGCCGATGCGCGCGAACGGCTGGCCGAACTGATCGACAAGGCCCATCAGCGCGATGCGCGCCGGGTCAAGACTAAGCCGAGCCGATCGGCAAAGGCCAAGCGCGTCGATGCCAAGAAGAGCCGCAGCGCAGTGAAGGCCGGGCGCGGCAAGGTGCGGCTGGACTGACCGGGCGCGCCAGCGACGGCGTCGATTCAGCCTGCGGTGGCGTTGCGCGCCTGCGGCTGCTGCGCGCGCGGCTTGCCTTCCCGCGTCTCTGCCTGCGTTTCGCGCCGCGCATTTTCGCGACGGGCGACCGCACGCTCGGCATATTGCTGCAGCACTTCGCGCGACGCGGCGACCGGCGTGCCTTCGGCGATCGCCAGTTCCAGATCGGTCGCGCTCGTTCCGCCCGAACAGACGAAATCGAGCACGCGCCCGATCGGACGATCATAGGGAACGTCCTTCCAGCCGCTGCTGCCGGGAACCTCGGTCACGGTACCATCGGGAAACTCCACCGAAATCCGGTCGATTTCCCAGCGGCGCGCCGCGCAGTCGAATTGCGCGCGGGCGTGGATCGCATCGGACATGGTGACGAAATAGGTCCAGGCCGTGCGGATATTCGCGTCGGGCCGGGCAATTGATCCGCGGTCCACCCATTGCAGCATCATCTGCCGGTCGTTGACCGAAGCGGTCACGACTCGCCAGTCCGGGTCTGCATCTGCGGGCGCCACCGCGGCTGCCGAAAGCAGCGCGGCGGACGTCATAGCCAAAATCATGAAGCCCTCCACGGCCCAAAGGGGCGCGTTCAAATCTCGTCTGACTCGATCGGCTGCGATTCCCAAGCGCATTGCGCCCTATCGACGCAAAGCCGCGACGGGTGGTGGTTATCGACACGGTAGCGTATCGGCCCGGCCGCCCCTACATCCGCCGTCATGTACACATTCGACATCGCCGCCGGGAACCGGGCGGAGCTGTATCGCGACCTCGAATCGGCGCTCGACGGGCTGACCGCGAGCGAGCCTGACGCAATCGCCAACATGGCCAATGCCGCCGCGCTGCTGTGGCAATTCCTGCCCGACCTCAACTGGGCGGGATTCTACCGCAATGTCGGCGGCGAACTCGTGCTCGGCCCGTTTCAGGGCAAGGCGGCGTGCATCCGCATCCCCTTCGGCCAGGGCGTGTGCGGCGCGGCGGCGCAAAGCCGCGAGACGCAATTGGTGGCGGACGTGGATGCCTTTCCGGGCCATATCGCCTGCGATGCCGAAAGCGCATCCGAACTGGTCGTGCCGATCGTCCATCAGGGCGAACTGCTCGGCGTGCTCGATCTCGACAGCCCCTCGCCCGGCCGCTTCGAAGCGAGCGACGCCGCCGGGTGCGAGGCGCTGATGCGCCTGCTCGCGCCGCGCCTCGTCAGCGCCTGACCCGCATCGGGACTCCCCGCGCCGATTCCGCCGTGGGATGCCCCTGCGGCTTTTGGTAAGACATTGTTAGCCATGTCAGGGCGGGGGCCCGGACCGGGAGCAGTGTGTGAAACGAGTACTGATCATCGCAGCATCGGCGATCGCCGTAGCGACCGTGGCGACACCCGCCGCGGCGCAGAATATGGGCAATCGCCAGGCACTTACCGACGGCCGCTGGACCGCCGGCGCGGATCGCCCGGGGAGCGACCGCTGGAATGCGACGGTTGACGGCCGCTGGTATGCCGGGTGGGACGCGCCAGGCGGCTGGAACGGCTATCGACCGCTGCGTCGCGGCGCGCATCTGCCGCCTTACTGGTTCGACACCCGGTTCCGCGTGCCCAATTATACGCGCTGGAATCTCGCGGCGCCCGCCTACGGCTTTTTCTGGTTCCGCTATTATGACGACGCCGTGCTTGTCGATCGCGACGGGCAGGTGTGGGACAGCGTGAGCGGCGTGCCCTGGGGCGGGGCATCGGCGAGCGCGAGTTCGAGCGCCTATGCCTATTCGGGCGCGCAGGCACGCGCCGGCAGCGGCTATTATTACGAATCTCCCGGGGGGGGGAATGTACCGCCGGCGGCCGCGCCGCCGGCGGTGCAGTATCGTCAGGGCTGCGGCTGCAACAACGGCTATTACGGCCAGGGCGGCGGCTATGTGATGGTTCCGACGACGACAGTCGTCGTGGTTCAGGGCGCGCCGAGCGTGACGACAACGACCACCACGACCACCACGACGGTCGAGGAAGTCTACGAAACGCACGAGACCTATTACACGACGGAAACGGTCCGCGCTCCGGCACCGGCCCCCGCGCCGCGCCGCATTCCCGAGCGCGGCAAACTGATGCGGCGATAGGGCCGGAACCCTACCGCCCCCGCATTCCGAAGCTGACAAGGCTTTCCGCGCCGTCCGCGCCGAGGGCCGACACGCCGACGAAATGGTCGTCGACGACTACGCCTTCGAGCACCATCTCCGTCGCGGTCACATCGATGCTGTCGGTCCACGCGCGCGCATCGGCGCGGCGCCAGTGCACGCGATAGCCCGCCGCGCCTTCCACCGGTTCCCAGCGCACGCGCGTATCGGTCGCCAGCGCGCCACCGATCGTCACGCCCTCCGGCGCTGCAGGCGCCCGCGCCAGCCGCCGCGCCATTGCGACGTTGATCGCCGTCACTTTCGCCAGATAGTCGAAGTCCATCCGGTCGACCGTGTCGCCATAGGCGCGGCCGCCCTCGCTCCGCACATCCTGATGCTGCGCGTCATACAGTTCGACGCCCGACGTGATCCGCACCGCGGGATAGCCGCGCGCGAGGAACGCCAGGTGATCGCCGCCGCGCCCGAACCGATCGGGCCGCCGCACCAGAAACACGTCGAGCCCTTGCGGAAGCGTATCGGCAATACCGTCGAGCGCCTTGGCCAGCGCGCGGCTGGGCCCGTCATCCTCGCCCCCTGCGGCGCGGCGCGCCATTTGCGCGTCGATATCCTCGCCGGCCCGAATCCCTTCGGAAAAGACGCGGACGCGGTCCGCAACCTGTCGGCCATCCTGCCCCACAATATTACCGACAATATCGTTGTTGAGCATCGCGCTCACTGTCCAGCCGTTCTGCTCGGCGGTTTCGGCCAGCAATTCGCCGCCCCACAGCCCCTGCTCCTCGCCCGAAAGCAGGGCATAGACGATGGTCGCGCGAAACTTCTCCCGCGACAGGATCCGCGCCGCCTCGATCACCAGCGCGACGCCCGATCCGTCGTCATTGGCGCCGGGCGCGTCGCTGGTGAAATCCATCACGTCGCGCGCGCGGCTGTCGATATGCGCGGCGATGATGACAACGCGGTGGCTCTCCTCTCCCGGCTGAAAGCCGAGGATGTCGACCACCTGCACTCCGTTCGGGGCGCGCGGGCCTTCGAATCCGCGCGCGATATTGGCGACGTCGATGCAATCGCACGCATCGCCGATCCGCGAGAGTTCACCCATCGCCCAGCGGCGCGCGGCGCCGATGCCGCGCGTGTCGCTCTGCGTATCGGAAAGCGTGTGGCGGGTGCCGAATCCGACCAGCGTCTCGACATCCGCGCGAAGCCGCGCCGGATCGGGCGCTTCCTGCGCATGCGACGGCGCGGGAATCAGCAGGGCGGCGGCAAGCAGGATCTTTCGCATGACGATCAGACTGGCGCGAAGCGGCGCGCCACGCAATCGCGTCAGCTCAGCCGGTCGATCGCTTCCTTGTCGAGCCCGCCGGGAATGATGAACACCGGCACCGGCAGGCTGCCGGCATCATGGCCCGAAAAATGCGACACCATCGGGCCGGGCGCGCCGCTGGGCGCGGCGCCGAGCACCAGCGCGGCGATATTGGGATCGTCGGCGATCATCTTGCGAATGATCTTCGCGCCGTCGCCCTGCTGCACGGTGATCGAGGGTTTGAGCCCCGATTCGGCAAGCAGCGTGCCCGCCGCGCGCGTCACCAGCGCCTCCGCGCGGTGCAGCGCCTCGTCCTCGATCGTCGCCATTACGCCGCCCCACTGGACGAACTCCGGCTGCGGCACCAGCGCCAGAATTTCAACGTTTCCGCCCGTCTTGACGGCGCGGCGCGCGGCAAAGCGCAGGGCGATTTCCGCCTCCGGGCTTTCGTCGATCGCCACCAGATAGGTTCGCATGGATCATTTTCCTCTCGTCCGCCATTAGCACAGTGGAAATACCCGCGCGCAAGTCCGCACCGTCATCGGCCTGCGACAAGCCGGTCTTGACCACGGCCATGACGACAGCGAGAGAGAGTGCCGAACCGCCCGAACCCCAATCACGGGAACGCTGATGTCGATCGAAATCAAAATGCCTGCCCTTTCACCCACGATGGAAGAAGGGACGCTCGCCAACTGGCTGATCAAGGAAGGCGACACCGTCTCCGCCGGCGACCTGATGGCCGAAATCGAAACCGACAAGGCGACGATGGAATTCGAAGCCGTCGATGAAGGCACGCTCGCCAAGATCCTGGTCCCGGCCGGCACCGACAATGTGAAGGTCGGCACGGTGATCGCGCTGCTCGCCGAAGAGGACGAGGACGCTTCGGACGTGAAGGCTCCGGCCAAGAAGGAAGCCGCGCCCGCCAAGACCGAAGCAAAGAAGGAAGAAAAGCCGGCCGCGGAAGCGAAGGCGTCTCCCGCTCCGGCAGCCGCCCCGGCCCCCGCGCCCGCCAGGGCGAACGGCGCCGACGACGGCCGTGTGAAGGCAAGCCCGCTGGCGCGCCGCATCGCCGCCGAAAAGGGCGTCGATGTCGCCGCCATCTCCGGTTCCGGCCCCAATGGCCGCGTGGTGAAGGCGGATGTCGAATCGGCCGAACCGGGCAGCGCGCCTGCCCCCGCGCCGAGCAAGGCCGCACCTGCGCCCGCCGCTGCCGCGACGCCGGCGCCTTCGGGTCCGCCGTCCGACATTCCGTTCGACGAGAGCATCCCGCACGAGACCGAGAAGCTGTCGAACATGCGCAAGGTGATCGCCAAGCGCCTGACCGAAGCCAAGCAGACGATCCCGCACATCTATCTGACGGTCGACATCGTTCTCGATCCGCTGCTCAAGCTGCGCGGCGAACTCAACAAGACGCTGGAATCGCGCGGCGTGAAGCTGTCGGTCAACGACATGCTGATCAAGGCGCTGGGCATCGCGCTGGAAATGACGCCCAAGTGCAATGTCACCTATGGCGGCAGCGTGCTGGTCAAATATCAGCGCGCGGACGTTTCGGTCGCGGTGTCGACGCCCGCCGGACTGATCACGCCGATCATCAAGGACGCGGCGAACAAGAGCATGTCCACCATTTCGAAGGAAATGAAGGACCTCGCCACCCGCGCCAAGGAAGGCAAGCTCCAGCCGCACGAATATCAGGGCGGCACCGCCAGCATTTCCAACATGGGCATGTTCGGCATTTCGCAGTTCGACGCCGTCATCAATCCGCCGCAGGGCATGATCCTGGCGATCAGCGCCGGCGAAAAGCGCCCCTGGGTGGTCGACGATTCGCTGCAGATCCGCACGGTGATGAGCGCAACGGGCAGCTTCGATCATCGCGCGATCGACGGCGCCGACGGCGCGGTGCTGATGAAGGCGTTCAAGGAACTGGTCGAATCGCCGATGGGCATGCTCGCCTGACATGACCGGCCTGCCGATCCGCACGATCATCGAGGCACTGCACATCATCGCGGGGCTGCTCGCGACCGTGGTGATCGCGTGGATCGCGGCCTGGTCCTATGTCCCCGGCGAGCGCGACATCTGGATCACTGCCGTCGCCGCGATGGCTGCGGTGATCGCGATGGGCGTCAATCCGATGCGCCGGGCATGGGCCGCCGACAAGGCGAACCCGGCGCAGCGCGTGGGGACGGCGGAGTAGGCGTAGGCGCTATCGCCTCCTTGCCATCGCGTCGCCCCTGCGCAGGCAGGGGCCCATGTCTGTGGCGTCATGGCCTTCCCTCTGACACATGGAGCAACCCGACCGTGTCTGCCCCATCACGGAATTCGACAGAGATAGGCCCCTGCCTGCGCAGGGGCGACAGCAGGAAGAAGGGTGCTCAGTCACACGCCGCCGCGCGCTCCTTCAGAAACGCCATCTCGCGCGCATTGCGGGTAAGCCCCGCAGCCGTTTCGAACGCCGCACGCGCCTCTTCCAGCCGCCCCGCCCGGAACAGCATGTCGCCGCGCGCCGCCGGCAAGGGCGCGTAGTTGCGCAGCGCCGCCGCATCAGCGAGCGCGTCGATCAGTGCCAATCCTACATCCGGCCCGAACGCCATGCCGTGCGCCACCGCGCGGTTGAGATCGACCACAGGCGAGGGCATCACGTCGCGCAACCGATCGTAGAGCCCGGCGATGCGGCGCCAGTCGGTATCCTCCATCCGCACCGCGCAGGCATGGCAGGCGGCAAGCGCGGCCTGCAGCACATAGGGCCCGTCACCGCCCAGCGCCTCGGCCCGCGCCAGCGCGTCGAGCCCGCGACCGATCAGCAGCCGGTCCCATTTGCCGCGATCCTGTTCGTTCAATGTCAGCAGCGCACCGTTCGGCCCCACCCGCGCCGCCAGTCGCGACGCCTGAATCTCCATCAGCGCCAAGAGCCCCAGCACTTCGGCATCCTCGGGTATCAACCCGGCCAGAATCCGCCCCAGCCGCTGCGCCTCGGCGCATAATGTCGGCCGCACCAGACTCTCCCCCGAGGTGGCTGAATAGCCTTCGTTGAAGATCAGATAGACAACCTCCAGCACCGACCCGAGCCGCGCCTCGCGCTCCGCCCCGCGCGGCACCGCGAAGGCAAGCCCCGCCTCCCCGATCGCCCGTTTGGCGCGGACGATCCGCTGGCCGATCGTCGCTTCGTTCGCCAGGAACGCGCGCGCGATCTCCCCCGTCGTCAGCCCGCCGACGACGCGCAGCGTCAGCGCCGCCCGCGCCTCGGCCGAGAGCAGCGGATGGCAGGCAGTGAAGATCAGTCCCAACAATTCGTCGCCGAGATCATCGTCCATCGCCGCCTCGATCGCCTGCGCCGGGTCGTCCGCTTCGTCCGCCTCGCGCGCGATCGCCTCATGCTTGCGCGCGCGCATCCGCTCGCGCCGCATCGCATCGATCGCGCGGCGCTTCGCGGCGGTCATCAGCCATGCGCCCGGATTGTCGGGAATGCCGCTTTCCGGCCAGCGGTCGAGCGCGGTCACCAGCGCGTCCTGCGCCAGCTCCTCGGCGCGATCGAGATCGCCCGTCATGCGGGCCAGACCGGCAATCAGCCTGGCCCGCTCGATGCGGAACACCGCTTCGATGGCGCGATGGAGTTCGCCCTCGCTCACCCTGTTGTCAGGCGACGCCCAGCTTGCCGCGATCGCCGTCGCGCGGCGCCGCCATTTCCTCTTCGCTGACGAAATCGCCCAGGTCCGCAGCTTCGTAGAAGGGGCGGATTTCCATCGCGCCCTTGCCGATCGCTGGCGCGCGCATCGCCCAGGCCATCGCCTCGTCCATGTCCCTGACTTCCCAGATCGAAAAGCCCGCGACCATCTCGCGCGCTTCGGCGAACGGGCCGTCGATCACGGTGCGCTTGCCGTTGTCGACTTCGACTCGCTTGCTCTCCGAAGCCGGCTTGAGCCCGGCGGCGGCGACGAAGACGCCCGCCTGCACCAGTTCCTCGGTAAATGCGTCCATCGCCGCGAACGCTTCCATCATCTCGGGTGTCGGCTCCATGCCTTCCTTGAATTCCTCGCCCGGGATCGAAAACACCATCACGCGCATTGTCAGTCTCCTTGATCGGCCGGGCGGATTGGCCCAACATCGACACGACGAACGGAGCTTCCCCAAATCGACAGGGCCCTGCAAATTTATTCTGAATCCCGACGCACCGGCCCGAACGGGACCGGGCCGCGCGCGTTGATTTCGTCGTGAGTCGCCTCAAGCCCGACAAAGCTGATGCCCGTTTCCTGCGCCGCGTGATCGCGCTTGCCGTGATCGTCGCGGTCGGCGTTGCCTTCTACCGCGCGCTCGAGCTGCTGATCCTCGCCTTCGGGTCGGTGCTCGGCGCGATCGTGATCCGTGCGGTATCCGATTTCTATCAGCAGCGCCTGCGCCTGTCGGAGCGGCTGGCGGTGGGCGGCGCGATGGTGACGGTGCTGCTCGGCATCGCCTTTCTGATCTGGCTGTTCGCGGTCCAGTTCGGGCAGCAGATCAACAATTTCGTTTCCGACCTGCCGATGATCGTCGAGGAACTCCGCGCGGCGATGTCGACATCGCCGGTCGGCCGCGAAATCTACAAGGCGGTCGAGGCGGCCTATGCCGGATCGCGCATCGCCCAGGATCTGAGCGGCATCGCGCAGGGATCGATCGTCATCATCCTCAACACCATATTGCTGCTGATCGGCGCGCTGTTCCTGGCCGCCAATCCGGGCGTCTATCGCCGCGGGCTGCTGCTGCTCGTCCCTCCGGGAAACCGCGCGCCCTTCGCCGACGCGCTCGACGACACCGGAGCGACGCTGTCGCTGTGGCTGCGCGCGCAGGTGATTCAGATGACCACAATGGGCGTGTTGGTGGGGTTCGGCCTGTGGATCGCGGGCGTGCCCTCCTCGGCGGCGCTCGGCCTGCTCGCCGGGCTCAGCGAGTTCGTCCCCTATGTCGGCCCGACCGCCGCGATGATCCCCGCCCTGGCGCTCGCCGCGACGCAGGGGGTGGGAACGCTGATCGCGGCGCTGATCGCATTTGCGGTGGTCCGGCTGATCCAGACCAATTTCATCACGCCCTTCGTCCAGCAGCGCGTGATCGACATTCCTCCGGCGATCACGCTCTTCGCGATCATCGGCATCGGCTATGTCTTCGGAATGGTCGGCCTGTTCTTCTCCGCCGCGCTGCTGGTGGTGATCTTCACACTCGTTCGCGCGCTCTATCTGCGCGAGGTGCTGGGCGAGGACATATCGCCGCCGGGAAGCGGCTCGCTCCCTTCGGAAACCCCTTAGGGCGCATTACCGAACCGTAAATGTCCCGGATTAATAAATGTGAATCACCGGCGTAAAAGCCCTTGGTGAACAGGCGGAAAGGGCTTCCCAAAGGCCGCGACTCGCGGAGTCAGGCCGGTTAGGGAGAAATTAACCTTTTGCCTTCAGACCTGCTTAGGTTAATGAATCACTCAGGACGCGTTGGTCATGAAGGGGCTGGCGTAAACAAACGGGCAAAGGATTCTGGCGATGCGCGTATTGCTGATCGAAGACGAGCCGAGCACGGCAAAGGCGATCGAGCTTATGCTCACCACCGAAGGTTTCAACGTCTATGCGACGGACCTGGGTGAAGAGGGCTTGGATCTCGGCAAGCTCTACGACTACGACATCATCCTGCTCGACCTCAATCTGCCGGACATGCACGGCTATGACGTGCTCAAGAAGCTGCGCGTGGCGCGCGTGCAGACTCCGGTGCTGATCCTTTCGGGCATCAGCGAAATGGATTCGAAGGTCCGCAGCTTCGGCTTCGGCGCCGACGACTATGTCACCAAGCCGTTCCATCGCGACGAGCTGGTGGCCCGCATTCATGCGGTCGTGCGCCGTTCGAAGGGACACAGCCAGTCCGTCATCCGCACCGGCAAGCTTGCCGTCAATCTCGACGCCAAGACGGTCGAAGTCGACGGTGCCCGCGTGCATCTGACCGGCAAGGAATATGCGATGCTCGAGCTGCTTTCGCTGCGCAAGGGCACCACGCTGACCAAGGAAATGTTCCTCAACCATCTCTATGGCGGGATGGACGAGCCCGAACTCAAGATCATCGACGTCTTCATCTGCAAGCTGCGCAAGAAGCTTTCGATGGCGACTGAAGGCGAGAATTACATCGAGACGGTGTGGGGCCGCGGCTATGTGCTGCGCGATCCCGAAGAAGGCGAAGTTGCCGAAACCAAGGTCGCCTGACCGAAGAGACAACATGGCGGGGGTCATGCAAGGCCGCGGTTCCGGTACGGACCCGCGGCCTTTTCTTTGGGCGCCTGCCGAAATTTTAACGCTTGCCCGATAGCGTATCTTCAGACGCAAGCAGGGATCGGCGCAACAAAGCGGCATGTTTATCGCCACGAACATCAGCAGGGATCACGAAGCGCAGGCGGATGCTCCGCCCCTGGCGGCGTCGTGCGACGGCGTCGTGGCCACGCCGCACCGGCTCGATGCCCTGCCCGCCCGCCTTTCGCTCGCCTGGGACGAACTGGCGCAGGCGGCGGCCGAGCCCAATGCCTTTGCCGAGCGCTGGTTCGTGGAAGCGGGCGTCGCGCATCTGCCCGGCATTTCCGACATGCGCCTGCTGGAAGTGCGCGAACAGGAGCGGCTGATCGGCCTGTTCCCGCTGCGCGTCGAACCGCTGGAAAGCCGCCTGCCGCTGCGCATCGTCGCCAATCTGGGGCATCACAACAGTTTTCTTGGAACGCCGCTGATCCGCGCCGGCGTCGAAACGGCGGCCTGGGGGGCGCTGCTCGACACGCTCGACGCCGCGCGCTGGGCGCCGGGCTTCCTCCATCTCAAGGGAGTCGTCGCCGACGGACCGGTGCATCGCGGACTGCAGGCCGCGGCTTCGCTGCGCGGCCGCCCCTGCGACATCGTCCAGACGACCGAGCGCGCGCTGCTCGCCTCCCCGCTCGGCGCGCAGGCCTATTACGAAACCACGGTGCGCAAGAAGAAGCGCAAGGAGCTCAAGCGATTGCGTGCGCGGCTCGACGAGCTCGGCGCAGTCACCTGCCGCCGCCTGACCGACCCGGCCGATCTGGAAGGCTGGATCGCCGCTTTCCTGGCGCTGGAGGCCAAGGGGTGGAAGGGCGAGGCCGGTTCGGCGCTCGCCTGCGACGATGCGACGCGCGGTTTCTTCCACGATGCGCTGACCGGCGCCTGGGCGGCCGATCGCCTCGAGATACTGCGGCTCGATCTCGACGACGCGCCGATCGCGATGCTCGTCAATTTCCTCACTCCGCCCGGCGCCTTTTCGTTCAAGATCGCATTCGACGAGGACTATGCCCGCTATTCGCCCGGGGTGCTGATTCAGCTTGAAAATTACGAGATACTGGATCGGCCCGACATCGCCTGGATGGACAGCTGCGCCTCGGCCGACCATCCGATGATCAACAGTCTCTGGGCGGAGCGGCGCACGATCGTGCGCCTCTCGGTGCCGCTCGCCGGACTGGTCCGCCGCACGCAATTCGCAGTCGTACGCGCCGCCGAGCGCGCCGCAGCCGCGCTCCGCGCCCGCCGTTCCCACACGCCCCTTCTCCAGCAGGAAGACGACCAATGACCGACCCGGTTTTCGATACCGCCGCGCGCGACCGGTTCCGCGACCTCTATCCCGAACAGGCCGGGCAGCTGACCCATCACCTCGCCGGGCACAGGCTGTTCGAGCTCGAATCGCTGATCGCGCTGGCGGGCCGCATCCGCCCGGTCGATGTCGAGGCCAATCTGGCCGACCTGCCGATCGGCGTCGATCCCGAAAGCGTCCGCGAAACCGGCCTGTCGGTCGAACAAACGATCCGGTCGATCGAGGAGAATGGCAGCTGGATGGTGCTGAAATTCATCCAGCAGGACCCCGAATATGCCGCGCTGCTCGATCAGCTTCTCGATGAACTGGTGCCGCTGGTACGGCCCAGCACCGGGGCGATGATCCAGCGCGAGGCATTCGTCTTCATCTCCTCGCCCGGCGCCGTCACGCCCTTCCACATCGATCCCGAGCACAATATCCTGCTCCAGCTGCGCGGATCGAAGACGATGACTGTCTTCCGCCCCGACGACTGGGACGTGATCAGCCCCGATTGCGTCGAGGCATTCCATGCCGGCGGCCACCGCAACCTGCCCTATCGCGAGGAAATCGCCACGCACGGCACGCCGATCACCATCCATCCGGGCGAAGCGATCTATGTGCCGGTAAAGGCGCCGCACTGGGTGCAGAACGGGCCCGACGTGTCGATCAGCTTTTCGATCACCTGGCGTTCGGAATGGAGCTATCGCGAGGCGCATGCCCACGGCCTCAACCAGATGCTGCGCGACGCCGGACTGAAGCCGAGCGCGCCGAAGCGCTATCCGCATCAGAACATGGCGAAGTCGGTCGCCTATCGCGCGATCCAGAAGGTCCGCCGCGCCACCGGCAAGGTAGCCTAACCCGCAAAAAATTCTGTCCTACAGGAGCCTTCCCGACATATCTGACCAGTCCGCTGCCGTTTTCGCAAAGGACAGGCCATGCCGCGCTTCGCACCCAAAGCCTCTCACGCGCGCGTATGCGTACGCGTATGCACGCGGGCACGCGCCCTCGCGCGCGGGAGCGCGCGCACGCGTGTTACGTCGCGACCCGGTGCGAACTTTGCACGGTTTTCCGCCGTTTCCGGCGGCAGGACAGCTTTCGGCCGAGCGCGCCCGGCTTCCCGCGCCTGCCGCCCAACGCGCTCAGCGCTTGGCGGCACCCATCGCGACCAGCGTCATGTACCGCGCCGGGGTTTCGTTCGATCCCGCCGACAGGCTGAGGATCGCACCGGCCTCCTGCGCCTGCGATCCGAATACCACGCCGCCGATCGCCAAAGGCAGATTCGAATTACGGAACGTTCCCGACAGCGCGGCGCGGGCGTTGCTGCCGTCGAAATTCGCAGACACGTCCGCCGTGACGAGGTCGATGTCTGCGCCGCCCGATTCCGGTGTTCCGACGAACACGATATGCGCCGATACTGTTTCCGCGCCGAAATTCACTGTCATCCGTATCGTGCTGTTCGACAGCGAATAGGTCTCGAAATCGCCGGTCCCCGTCGCGACGACGGCATAGCCGAAAACGCCGGCCGCGCCCTGATAACTATAGCTTCCCGATGTGGGCAGATCGGCCGTCCGCGTGGGAATGCCGGTCAAGGCAAGGATGTGAGAGCCGCTGTCGGACGCGACGACATAGTCGATGAACCGCAGATAGTGGAACGGATCGCTGCCGTTGGGCTGCCGAACATTGAAAAAGCTGCCGTCGGTCTTGCGATAAAAGGCCGAATCCTGCGGACTGGCGGGGTCGATCTCGTCCGCGGTGAAGGTTCCCGAATAGGCGCCGTTGTCGATGACATAGGTTTTCGCATCGGCGTCATATTCGAATTCGATTCCCTCGCCGAAACCGTTGACGCCGTAAATCTGCGGCACGCTCGGGCCGTGGATATTCCAGAAACCCGACTGGGCGCTTTGCAGGCGCACTTGCCCCGAAAGGTCCGCATAGAGCGGGTAGGAACTGGTCGGCGATGGCGAAGGCGTCACCGGAGGCGTCACGACGGACCCGCCCCCCGAAGAAGACCCGCTGTTGCCGCCGCTGCATGCCGAAAGCAGGGCGGCGGCACTTGCCGCCACCAGAAAACCGCGCTTCATCTATTCCCCTCCCCCAAGATGCCTGAAAAGGCAAATTCACGGCAATTGCATAGAACGACTTGCGAAACTGCGCGAGATATTTTGGCGTACTGGATCAGGAAAGCTGTCGACCGGTTTTCAATTGGGTTCTTCTTCACCCAGCTTCCACACACGTTCGCCGCCGATCCAGGTTTCGAGCACCTGCGTCTCGCGAAGCTGGCGCGCCGAAACGTTGAGCGGATCGCGATCGACGATGATGAAATCGGCCTGCATTCCCGGCGCCAGCCGCCCGACCTTGTCCTCGGCAAAGCCTGCATAGGCGGCATTGATCGTATAGGCGGCCCAGGCCTGTTCGCGCGTGACGATTTCCTGCGGCTGCCATCCGCCGAACGGGCGCAGGTCGGCGTCCTGACGCGACACCGCCACTGCCCAGCCGATGAACGGCTTGGGATCCTCGACCGGGAAGTCGGAGCCGAAGACGAGCAGCGACCCATTGTCGATCATCGATTTCCACGCATAGGCCCCCGCCAGCCGGTCCGGCCCCAGCCGCGCCTCTGCCATCGCCATGTCGCTGGTCTGGTGCACCGGCTGCATCGACGCGATGATGCCGTGCTTGCCGAAGCGCGGCAGGTCCGCCGGGTCGACGATCTGGGCATGTTCGATGCGCCAGCGCCGGTCGCCGTCGAACGTGTCGACCAGTTCGTCGATCACGTCGAGCACCTGGCTGTTGGCGCGATCGCCGATCGCGTGCACGGCGATCTGGAAATTGTCCATCGCGCCGCGCACCATCAGATTGCCGAGCTGATCGTCGCTGAGGAAACCCAGCCCGGTCTGGCCCGGCGCATCGGCATAATCGGCCTTGAGCCACGCCCCGCGCGATCCCAGCGCGCCATCGGCATACAGCTTGATCCCGCCCATGCGCAGCCGGTCGCCATAGAGCCAGGGCGTCGGCCCCTGTCCGCCCACTTCCAGCGCCGTATCGACGCCGTGGCCATAGGACATGATGCGAATTTCGAGCAGGCCGATATCGCCCATCCGGCGATAGAGCAGCCAGTCCTCCACCGTCGTACCCATATCGGCCGTCGCCGTGACCCCCTGCGCGAGCAGATAGCGCTGCGCCGCGAGGAAAGCCGCATTGCTTTCCCGTGGCGTGGGCTGGGGCACATGATCGCGGATCAGGTTCATCGCCGCGTCGACCAGAATGCCGATCGGATTGCCCTGCGCGTCGCGCTCGATCCGGCCGCCGGCGGGATCGGGGGTGTCCTTGGTGATGCCCGCCGCCTGCAACGCGGCGCTGTTCACCCACAACGCGTGGCCGTCGACCCGATCCAGCACGGTCGGGCGATCGCCGGTCACGCTATCCAGCTCCTGCGCGGTCGGGAAACGGCCGAGACCCCAGATTTCCTGGTTCCAGCCGCGCCCCACGATCCATCTGGCGCTGTTGTCCCCGGCCCATTGGCCGACCTGCGCCAGTGCCGCATCGAGGCTCTGCGTACCGGTGAGGTTGAGCTGCGAAAGCTGGAAGCCCAGCCCCATGACATGGCCGTGTCCATCGATCATGCCGGGCAGCAGCGTGCGCCCTTCCATGTCGGCGCGCCACTCCATCCCCTCGGGAAAATCGTCGCGGCGGTCGAGATCGAACAGCTTCACCACGCGGCCGTCGGACCCGACGATCATCGCGTTGAAGCGGACGACATTGCCGTCCTCGTCGAGCGTCAGCCCGTTGACGTTGTAAATGATGCCGTCGGCAAAGGCCGCCGCCGGCATGATCAGCATGGCCAGCGCCAGCAACAACCGCATCATCCGTTTCAACGCTTGATCCTCCGCACCAGCGCGCTGGTATCCTGGCGCCCGCCGCCCATCCCCTGCACCTCGGCATAAAATTGGTCGACCAGCGCAGTCACCGGCAGCGATGCCCCGTTCCGTTTCGCCTCATCGAGCGCGAGGCCCAGATCCTTGCGCATCCAGTCAATCGCGAAGCCGAAATCGAATTCGTCCTTCGCCATCGTGCCCCAGCGATTGTTCATCTGCCAGCTTTGCGCGGCACCGCCCGAAATCGCTTCGAACACTTTGTCGAGATCGAGGTCGGAGGCCTGGGCGAAACGCAGCGATTCGGACAGGCCCTGCAGCACGCCGGCGATCGCGATCTGGTTGCACATCTTGGTCGTCTGACCGGCGCCCGCCTGCCCGCAATGGACGATGCGCGCGGCATAGGCGGCCATGATCGGTTCGGCCTTGGCCATCGCCGCGTCGCTGCCGCCACACATGATCGAAAGCTTGCCGTTCTCCGCGCCCGCCTGGCCGCCCGAAACCGGCGCATCGACGACCAGCAGGTCGCGCGCCGCGCCCTCCTCGGCGAGCCGCCGCGCGATGGCCGCCGACACCGTCGTGTGATCGACGAACAGCGCGCCCTTCGCCATCGCGGCGAACGCGCCTTCGCTGCCCAGTGTCACCGCTTCCAGATCGTCGTCGGTGCCGACACAGGCAAGCACCGCGTCGCATCCCGCCGCCGCCGCAGCGGGCGTATCCGCGACGCTGCCGCCATAGCGCGCCGCCCATGCGTCGGATTTGCCGCGCGACCGATTATAGACCGTAACGTCATGCCCCGCCGCGACGAGATGCCCCGCCATCGGCGCGCCCATGACTCCCATTCCGATAAATGCCAGCTTTGCCATGCCGCCACCCTTAGGGGCGCACGCGGCCGGACACTAGGGTCGAGACAGAGAAAGCTGGCCCACACCTGCCCAACTTCGCGTGTTCCCCCGCCGCGCCAGATCGGCTACGGCCCGCCGATGGCCACGAAATCAGTTCCGCAGGGGAGCGGCGCGCTCCCCGTCACGATCGACGACGTCAACGCCGCGCGCGAGCGCATCGGCGATGCGATCGTGGAGACTCCGACCCTGCGCAGTCTTACGCTGTCGAACCTGACCGGCGCGGATGTGTGGCTCAAGTTCGAAAATCTGCAATTCACCGCCGCCTACAAGGAGCGCGGCGCACTCAACACGCTGTTGCAGCTCGACCAGGAAGCGCGCGCCAAGGGCGTGATCGCGGCGTCGGCAGGCAATCATGCCCAGGGCCTTGCCTATCACGCCACGCGGCTGGGCATTCCCTCGACGATCGTGATGCCGAAAAACACGCCGATCGTGAAAGTGACGCAGACCGAGGGGCATGGCGCGACCGTGATCCTGGAAGGCGAAACCTATGACGCCGCCTATGCCCATTCGCGCGAGCTGGAGGCCGAAAAGGGCTATACCTTCGTCCACCCGTTCGACGATCCGCGCGTCATTGCCGGCCAGGGCACGGTGGCGCTCGAAATGCTGGCGGCGGTGCCCAATCTCGATACGCTCATCGTCCCGCTCGGCGGCGGGGGGCTGATTTCGGGCATGTCGGTGGCAGCCAAGGCGATCAAGCCGGGGATCGAAGTGATCGGCGTCGAGGCCGAGCTCTTCCCGTCGATGTACAATCGCGTCCACCACACCGAAATGCCGTGCGGCGGCGACACGCTGGCCGAAGGCATCGCGGTGAAGGAGCCGGGCAAGATCACGTCGAAATTCGTCGAGGCGCTGGTCGACGACATCGTGCTGGTCGGCGAACGCAAGCTGGAGGAAGCAGTCAGCCTGCTGCTCCAGATTGAAAAGACCGTGGTCGAGGGTGCGGGCGCGGCGGGACTCGCCGCAATGCTTTCCGAGCCCGAGCGGTTCCGCGGCAAGAAGATCGGCACGGTGCTGTGCGGCGGCAATATCGATACGCGGCTGCTCGCCAATGTGCTGCTGCGCGATCTGGCGCGCTCGGGGCGGCTCGCCCGCCTGCGCATCCGGCTGCAGGACCGGCCGGGCGCGCTCTATCACGTCGCGCGCATCTTCCACGAACAGGGCGTCAACATCATCGAGGTCTATCACCAGCGGGTCTTCACCTCGCTGCCCGCCAAGGGGCTGATCACCGATATCGAATGCGAGACGCGCGACCGCAATCACCTCGACCGGCTGATGACCGCGCTGCGCCGGGCGCAATATGAAGTGCGCCAGGTCGAACTGGCGTGAATCGCCCGTAAACGACATCGGTTCGATCCCGCCGATGTGACGAAGCGAATCGGGCATGCGACGAAACGAGTCGTCGCCCGGTTCGCACGAGTCGTCCGCTGCGTTACAATCGCGGTCGATCAGGGGATTGATCAGGCACTTTCGACCAGACGACTGGAATCGCTTTGATTCCTCGTTCTGCGACTCGCACCGGCTTTGTTGGAAAGCCGGTGGCGAAGCCTTGCCAAGTGCTTTTCGCCGTCAAACCGGCGTTAACTTTCTTTCATGGTAAATCGGCTTTTCATCACTGGCCGAGGTCTGCATAGTCCCCTTCAGCAACGACAATTCAGTTCGAGGCAGGGGGCGTAAAAGGGTGACAGCACTTTCCCGATTCCCGCGTTTCTTCGTGACCAGTCCTTCGCCTTGCCCCTATTTGCCGGGCAAGCAGGAACGGAAGATCTTCACCGAGCTTTCGGGACCGCATGCGTCGGAACTGAACGATGCGCTGGGCCGGATCGGCTTTCGCCGCAGCCAGTCGGTCGCCTATCGGCCGAGCTGCGCGGGCTGCACCGCCTGTGTGTCGGTGCGCGTCGTTGCCGATCAGTTCAAGCCCAACAGCAGCCAGCGCAAGCTGCTGCGCCGGCACTCTGATCTCGAAGTCACGGCGTGCAAGCCCTGGGCGACCGAAGAGCAATATGCGCTGCTGCACCGCTATCTGGCGGCGCGCCATCCCGGCGGCGGCATGGCCGCGATGGATGAGAATGACTATGCCGACATGGTCGAGCAGTCGCCGGTCAGCAGCTATGTGATCGAATATCGCGAGCCGTCCGAAAATGGCGAGCGCGGCCGGCTGGTGGGCGCCTGCATCACCGATCAGCAGGCCGATGGCCTGTCGATGATCTATAGCTTCTTCCTCGCCGATGAAGACAGCCGGCCGGGGCTGGGCAACTACATCATCATGGATCACATCCTCCGCGCCCGCGCAGCGGATCTGCCCTATGTCTATCTGGGCTATTGGGTGAAAGGGTCCGACCGGATGGCCTACAAGACCCGCTACCGCCCCATCGAGGTTCTCGGCCCCAATGGCTGGGCGCTGCTAGAGGACGAGGAAGCGGTGCAGGGCATGCCCGGCGCGATCCGCACTCGCGAAATGGCCTGATCCGGCCACCCCGGTCCAACCGGGCGCTTGTCGTCGAGAATCGCCCGGCTCAGCCCTCTACACCCAGTTGCTCGACCTGCACGTCGACATCCAGTGCTTCCTCGCCCGCGCCGACGCGTTGACCTGAAATCGGTGCCGCGCCGGTGGCGTCGAGCGCGACGGCGACGCGGATATAGCTTTCGTCCGCGCAGGCACCCGATTCAGGGTCGAACGCCACCCAGCCGAGATCCGGGACATGCGCCTCCGCCCAAGCGTCCGGCGCAAGCGACGCTTCCTCGGTCTGCCGATAGCCGGAGACATAGCGCGCAGGTGCGCCGCAGCAGCGCGCTGCTGCCACGAATATCTGCGCGCGATCGCGTGCGGTAAGCTGTTTTTTCAGGAAACTGTCCGCCACGGTTTCGCCGTGATCCGGCGCCACGGGCGCGACCTTGAAACGCGCATGTAGCGCCGTGTTCAACCGATGCAACCGCTCGAGCGGATCCTCTATGCCGCTCACCGCTTCGGTCGCGAATTTGGTCAGCATTTCGCCCGGCGCGGTACGCGGCGTTTCGCGCAGGAACAGCATCGGCGGCAGCGGTTCCGGCGCATCGGCGACCACGCCGTTGCTTTCCAGCGTCAACACTTCGCCGGTGACGCGCAACTCGATCGAATCGAGCGGCCCTTCGGCATAGAGCATCGTCACTTCGTTGCCGAACCCGTCTTCGGAGCGGCGCAGTCGTGCGTCGCAATCGACATCGATGCGCCAGTCGACCACGGTTTGCGTGCGCGTGTCGCACGGCCGCATCCGCAGCATCTGGATGATCCGCGCCTGCGGTTCGGTGAAGCGATAGAGCGTCCGGTGATCGACAGCGATGCGCATCAGATGAACCGGAACTGCCGTGCAATGGCACCGTCGAGCAATGCGTTCTCCTTTATGAACGCCTCCAGATATTCGTGCAGGCCGCTCATGATGATATCATTCGACCTGGTCTTCTGCATCCGCATCAGCCGTGCCCGCGCCATGCGATCGGCCTCGCCCTGCAATCCGGTGCGTCGGGCAAGATGGCTGAGCAGCTGAACCACTTCGTCCACACAAGCGGCGAGCGATCGCGGCAATTCAAATCGCGAAACCAGCAGGTCGATCACATTCGCCGAGGACAGCCCCTCGCTGTAGAGCCAGCGATAGGCAGTGACTGCCGAAACCGTCTGCAGGATGGTGGTCCACTGGTCGCGGTCCATCGTTCCGCCGACCAGCTCGCCCTCGGGAAGCAGGATATGGTATTTCACGTCGAGCAGCCGCGCGGTGTTGTCCGCGCGCTCGATCGCGGCGCCGAGCTGGATCAGCCAGGTCGCTTCATTGTGCATCATCCGATGCACTGCGCCTTCGAAGCCGCGGGTTTCCGCCTTCACCGATTCGACCATCGTCAGCACCGCGGCCGGTCCGCCCGGATTGGAGCGGTTGCGAAACAGCAGCCAGGCGCGGTTGATCGCGGTCCAGGATTCGCGGGTCAGCGCGGTGCGCACGGCCTTTGCATTGATCCGCGCCGCGTCGAGACAGCGTACGATCGAGCCGGGATTGTCTTCGGCCAGCGTCAGATAGCGCACGACATTGGCTTGGGTCAGATCCTTGCCGGTCTCCTCAAATGCATCCTCGGTATAGCTGACGCTGAGCGCGCTGCGCCACGCCGCCTCGCCCGCCGGGCGCGCGGAAAGCGCATCGAGCCGCACCGTCGCTTCGATCAGCCGCGCCAGAAAGTCGGCGCGTTCGACATAGCGGCCGAGCCAGTAGAGCGCCGCCGCAGTGCGCGATAGCATCAGCATGTCAGGACCCCGCCGCCGTCTGGGTCTGCTGCATGGCGCCGCCATTCTGAGACTGGCTCTGCGCCGGAACGTCCTCCATCAAAACGAAGCTGTCCTTGGTGCCGCCGCCCTGGCTCGAATTGACGACCAGCGACCCTTCGCGCAGCGCCACGCGGGTAAGCCCCCCCGGCACGACCTGTACGCCGTTGCTACCGGTAAGCACGAACGGCCGGAAATCGACATGGCGCGGTGCCACGCCTTTCTCGCTCATCGTCGGCACGGTCGAGAGCGCCAGCGTGGGTTGCGCAATATAGCGATGCGGCTCTGCCTTGAGCGCGGCACGGAACTTTTCGATCATGTCCTTGCTCGCGGTAGGGCCCACGAGCATGCCGTACCCGCCCGATCCGTCGACCAGCTTCACCACCAGCTTGTCGAGATTTTCGAGCGTGTATTTGAGCGCGTCCGGCTCACGGCAGCGATAGGTTTCCACATTGGGCAGCTTGGCCTCTCCGCCCGAATAGAAATGCACGATCTCCGGCATGTAGCTGTAGATCGCCTTGTCGTCGGCGATGCCGTTGCCCGGTGCGTTTATGATCGCGACATTGCCTGCGCGATACGCCGCGACCAGCCCCGGAACACCGAGCAGCGAATCCGGGCGGAACGTAAGCGGATCGAGGAAGTCATCGTCGATCCGGCGATAGATGACGTCCACCTGCACGCGCCCCGCGATCGTCTGCATCCAGACGATATCGTCGTCGACCACCAGGTCGGCCGCCTCGACCAGTTCGATCCCCATCGAGTCCGCGAGGAAGCTGTGCTCGTAATAGGCCGAATTGAAATGCCCCGGCGTCAGCACGACGCATACCGGACGCGACTTGCCCGGCCCCGGCGTTACCGAGCGCATCGTTTCAAGCAGAAGGTCCGAATAGCTGTCGACCGCCGCGACGCGGAATTCCTTGAACAATTCGGGGCAGAGCCGGATCATCGCCTCGCGATTTTCCAGCATGTAGCTGACGCCCGACGGCGTGCGCGCATTGTCTTCCAGGACAAAGAAATCGTCGGGTCCGGTGCGGACCAGATCGATGCCGCAGATATGCGCCCAGATGCCATGCGGCGGACGGATGCCGTTCACTTCGGGGCGAAACTGTTCGTTCTGATAGATGAGCTCGGGAGGGATGACCCCCTCCTTCACGATCCGCTGATTGCCGTAATAAATGTCTTCCAGAAACGCGTTGATCGCCTCGACGCGCTGGACCAGCCCTTCGGAAAGCCGTTTCCATTCGCCGGGGAGGAAGACGCGCGGAACGATATCGAAGGGGATGATGCGTTCGGCGGCTTCGCTTTCGCCGTAAACGGCGAAGGTGATGCCGAGCTGACGAAAGGTCGCTTCAGCAGACTCCTGTCGTCGCGTCAGTTCTTCAGGCGGCGTGGAAGCAATCCACTCGGCGAGCGCAGCGAACTCGGCACGCGGTGCGTCAGCGCCCCCATGCCCCCAGATTTCGTCGAACGCTTTTGCTGCCGCCATCCAATCTCCCAAGCATCGAAACGCATTATGGTTCCCATGCTAACCACTTTGCTGCGCCGCACAAGGGCCGTGAATTTCTCCAGCATGCGGCCGGCCCGATGCCGCGCCAATAAGCAATTCGCCCTAGCCTTCGCCGCCCTGCCCTGCCGCGCGTTCGCGCACCATCGCCTGAGTTAGGATCTGCGGCAGCACATCCGGCGCCTCCGCCCCCGGCGCATACCATAGGTACAGCGGCACACCGGCGCGATTGTGGCTTTCGATGAAGCGCCCGAGCACCGGGTCGCCGTCGGTCCAGTCGCCCACCAGCACCGCGACGTTGTTGTCGGCAAGCGCCTGACGCACCGGGGCCGTCTCGATAACGGTCTTTTCGTTAACCTTGCAGGTCAGGCACCAGTCGGCAGTGAAATAGGCGAAGACCGGCCGCCCCTCGCCGCGCAGTTCGGCAAGCCGCGCCTCGCTGAAAGGCTCCGCATTCATCCCGGCGGTCGGGCGCGCATCGACCGCTGGCAGGCGCATCACCAGCCCGGTACCGACGACTGCCACAAGGGCGAGTGCCACGATCGCGAGCGCGCCGAAACTGTATCCGCGCGCCTGACGCCCTCCGCCGATCCAGAACAGCATCGCCGCCGCAAGCACCGCAAGCAGCCCCAGTGCCATCCCGTCCGCGCCCGTCTGACGTCCCAGAACCCAGGCGAGCGCGACTGCGGTCAGGAACATCGGAACCGACAGGATCCGCCGCAGCACCTCCATCCACGGCCCCGGCCTGGGCAAGGCGCGGCGCAGTGGCGGGACGAACCCCAGCAGCAGGAACGGCAATGCGATCCCGAGACCCAACCCGGCGAACACCGCCAGCGCGGCCGTCCAGGGTAGCACCAGCGCCGCACCGAGCGCAGCGCCCATGAACGGCCCGGTACACGGCGTCGCAACAAAGGCCGCCAGCGCCCCGGTGGCGAAGGCACCGCCGATTCCCCGTCCACCGGCGCGGTTGGCGAATCCGGGCGTTGCGAGCTCGAACAAGCCGGCGAGATTGAAGGCGATGCCGCTTACCAGCAGCAGCAGGATCAGGATCACCGCCGGGCTCTGCAACTGAAATGCCCAGCCCGCGCTCGTTCCTGCGGCGCGCAGGCCCAGCAGGATGCCGCCCAGTGCGACGCACACCAGGATAACGCCGGCGGCATAGGCCAGCGCCTCCGATCGCGGGTGCGCTTCCTCGCCGCCTGCCCTGGCAAGGCTCAATGCCTTGAGGCTGAGGATCGGGAAAACGCACGGCATGACGTTCAGGATCAGCCCCCCGAGCACCGCGCCGGCAAAGGCCATCAGCGCCGCCTGCCAGCCGTTCGTCGCAGCGCCGGCCGTTTCCGCATCCGCCGATGCGGGGGCGACGGTGCCAGGCGTGGCGCTCACTTCCAGCCCCTGCCCGCCGGTATCCAGAACACCTTCGATCCGCCCCTCGGGTTCGACTGCTTCCACGTCGATCACCAGCCGATCGCCGTCGCGGACGATCGCCTGCTCGGCGCCATAGGCGACGGCGCGGTGCGTCACCGGGTAGAAATAGGCATCGCCAAGCCGAGCCCCGGCCGGAAACGGTATCGCGATCCGCATCCGGTCGCCTTCGCGCTGCCATTGCGCTTCGCTGCCCAGCGGCTTGGGCAGGCGCTTGCGCCACCTGTCGAACCGCTCACGACGGTCGGGGGGAATGGCGCTGTCGCCCACTACCAATTCGGTCGAAAGCTCCGCACTTTCTGGAACGCAGATCGATGTGGTGCAGACCAGATACTGCATCCGAACCGAGACCGGCAGCTTCGTGCCCCGCGCCACCCCCTCCGGGATGCGCAGCGTGACGAGCTGGGCGAACGGCGCCTCGTAGACATAGTTCATCAGGCCCGAGATCAGCAGCCGCTGCGGCACCGGATAGCGCAGATCGCCTGCCTGCACGCCTTCGGGAAGCTCCCATTCCAGCCGCGCGGGCAACCCCGCGTCACCGGGATTGCGCCAATAGCCGTGCCATCCGGGATCGGGACGCGAATCGAATGCCAGCGTCACCTCGCTTCCCGGAGCAGGGCGCAGCGTTTCGGCGACCAGATCGATCGCGATATGCGGCCCCGGCGCGGGCTGCTGCGCAAGCGCGCCCGGCATCAGCACCAGCAGCGCCGCCAGCATCATTGTCATAACCGCGCAATATCGTGCACGCATCGGCTGTCCTTGCTCTCGTCGACCCGCTCGCCCATTAGCAGCGGAGTTCGTTCCATGTCATGCCGGAGACTGTCGATGCGTCTGTTCCGCTCCCTGACCGCAGCGATCGCACTGCTGTCCGTCACCCCGCTCGCGGCTCAGGAAGCGCCGTCGCCGGAAACCCCGCCGCGGCTGATCGTGGTAATTTCGGTCGACCAGTTCTCTGCCAATCTCTTCGCGGAATATCGCCCGCAATTTCGGTTCGGCTTTGCCCGGATGGCAAGCGGCGCGGTCTTCCCCTCGGGCTATCAGAGCCACAGCGCGACCGAGACCTGCCCCGGCCATTCGACGATCCTGACCGGCGCCCGCCCGGCGCGAACCGGGATCATCGCCAATGACTGGATCGACCTGAACGCGCAGCGCGAGGACAAGACCGTCTATTGCGCCGAGGACGAGACCATCCCCGGTTCCAATTCCGACGACTATACCGTCTCGCCGGTGCATCTGCGCGTGCCGACGCTTGGCGAGTGGATGAAGGCGGCAGACCCGCGATCGCGCGTGATTGCCGTCGCCGGCAAGGATCGCGCCGCAGTGATGATGGCGGGCCATGATCCAGACCAGATCTGGTGGTGGGGCGGCGACGCTTTCGTCAGCTATGCCGGCCGCGAGGCACCCGCCACCATCACCCGCATCAACGCCTCGGTTGCCAGCCGCATCGCCACTGCCCAGCCGGCGCTGCCGCTGCCCGATTTCTGCCGCCCCCGCGCCGTGCCGGTGCCGGTCGGCAACGGCACCATCGGCGACGGCCGCTTCGCCCGCCAGGCCGGCGACAGCCGTGCCTTCCGCGCCTCGCCCGAATTCGACGAAGCCGTCACCGCCGCCGCCGCCGGCCTCGCCACCGAGCTCGAACTCGGGCAGGGCGATGCGCCCGACCTGCTGATCATCGGCGCGTCGGCGACCGACTATGTCGGTCATGCCTATGGCACGCAGGGCAGCGAGATGTGCCTCCAGCTGCTTTCGCTCGACGAACAGCTTGGCAAGCTCTTCGCGGTGCTCGACACGACCGGCGTCGACTATGCCGTGGTGCTGACCGCCGATCATGGCGGCACCGACGCTACCGAGCGGCAGCAGATCCAGGGCGTGCCCGGCGCCCATCGCATCACTGCCGATCCGGTGGCGGGCGTCGCTGCCTCGCTTGGCCTGCCGGGCGACAGCATCCGCGGCGACAGCGGCAATTACTGGATCGACCCGTCGCTTTCCGCCGCCGATCACGATCGCCTCGCCGCCGCCGCGATCGCGCATTTCGAGGCGAACCCCGATATCGCCGGCGTCTTCACGCGCGACCAGATCCTCGCCACGCCAATGCCGACCAGCCCGCCCGAGGACTGGAGCATGATCGAACGGGCCCGTGCCTCCTACGATACCGAGCGGTCGGGCGAGATCGTGATCGCGCTCAAGCCGCGGGTTTCGCCGATCGCCCGCCCCGGCCCCGGCTATGCCTCCACGCACGGCAGCTTCTGGGACTATGACCGCCGCGTGCCGATCCTGTTCTGGCGCAAGGGCATGACCGGGTTCGAACAGCCGCTCTCGGTCGAAACGGTCGATATCGCACCATCGCTGGCGGGGCTGCTGCACCTGCCCGTGCCGGTGGAGATCGACGGCCGCTGCCTCGATCTCGATGCGAGCGGAGCTTCGACCTGTCCCGCGCGATGAACAATCTCCGTTCGGGCTGAGCCTGTCGAAGCCCGCCTCTCGTTTCGCGCGTCGCTCCTGAGGCAAGGCGCCCTTCGACAGGCTCAGGGCGAACGGAACTAACCGCTGTTTGCCTCAGCGCTGCTCGAAGGGGCGGATGCCCTGCCCCAGCCGGTTGTTTTCCATCCGCACCGCATCACGCGCGGTCGTTGCGACGAAGGCGGGGCCGCGCTCGACACCCGGCGCCAGCGTCGCGACATTGTCAGACACCACAAGCCCGGCCGACCCATAGGTGCGCGCTTCGGCGCCGACCACGATCAGTGCGGTCCAGTTTTCCTTGTTCGGCCCCTGGACGAAAGTGTTGCCGGTGATCCGGCCGGTGCCTCCTTCGGACATGTCGATCATATAGTTGGTGTTGCGGCCCTGACTGTCGTCGAAGCTCGAATCGGCGATCACCACCTGCGGCGCGCGGATTTTCACATAGTGGCCGCCAGTGCCGCGTTCGAAGCGCGAATTGGTGATGCGGATCACGCCTTGCGACAGCCCGAGATAAATGGAGTGGCTGCAATCCACTGTCTCGTCACACTGGCCGAGCCCGGCAAAGGTCGAATGGTCGATCGCGATGGTTCGGATCGTTTCGTGCCCGCCGCCCAATATGCCTTCCTGGCTGTCGAGGAACATCGAATTGCTGACGAACAGGTCGCCTGTCTCGATCCGCACGCCCGCGCCGTTGCCGTCGGGCACGCGCATGTTGCGAAAGATGATTCCGTCGACCACCGAGCGGCGCCCGCGCAGCACGAACGCCGCCTTGCCCTCACACGTCCCGCCATCGAAGATCACGCTGCCCGGCTGGATCGCGCGATAGGTGATGTCGCCGCCGGTCTGCACCGTGCAGTCGCGATAAGTGCCCGGCGCGATCAGGATCGTCGCATCGCCGTCGCGCACTGCGCTGACCGCGGCGTCGAGCGTGGCGAAGCCCTGCCCCGTCTGTTCGATGACGAACGGCGCGCCGCTGCCCTGCTGCGCGGCGGCAGGGGCTGTCAGGGCGATGGCAATGACCGGCAGCAAGCGGCGCATGGGCGGCTCCTTCGCGAGCGTTATGCGGAGCGATTGTCGGGCTGGGAAGGCAAATAGAGAGTTAACGCTGCTGGGGACTTTTCGGGCCAAGTTCCTCCCCTGGAAGGGGAGGGGGCCGCCAGCGCAGCTGGTGGTGGAGGGGTAAGCCACGGGCGCCGTGCTTGCAGCCAATACCCCTCCACCGCCTTCGGCGGTCCCCCTCCCCCTCCGGGGGAGGAACTCAGTCATTCCTTCCCGTCGAGCATCTTGATGATGCCCGAGAAATCCTTGCCGCCATTGCCCGCTTCGGCGAACTGCTCGTACAGTTCCTGCGCGCGGGCGCCCATCGGCACCTGCGCGCCGGCATTTTCCGCCGCCGCCATCGCCAGCCCCAGATCCTTGAGCATCAGCGCGGTTGCAAAGCCGGGGGCATAGTCACGGTCGGCGGGGGTTTCGGGGCCGACGCCGGGGACCGGGCAATAGCTGGTCATCGACCAGCTCTGGCCAGAGGAGACCGACGCGATGTCAAAGAATTTCTGCGGATCGAGCCCGAGCTTCTTTGCAAGCAGGAACGCCTCGCACGTCGCGACCATCGTCGCGCCGAGCAGCATGTTGTTGCACGCCTTGGCCGCCTGGCCCGCGCCCGCGCCGCCGGCATGGATCACTGCCTTGCCCATCTTCGAAAGGAAGGGCTCGGCACGCTCGAACCCGGCCTTGCTGCCGCCGACCATGAAAGTGAGCGAGCCCGCGTTCGCCGCCGCGATCCCGCCCGATACCGGGGCGTCAACGGCGGTAAGCCCCTTGGCCGATGCCGCATCGCTCACCCGGCGCGCGGTTTCGACGTCGATCGTCGAACAGTCGATCAGGATCGCGCCGCCATCGACATTGTCGAACACGCTGTCGGTATAGACGGCTTCGACATGCTTGCCCGCCGGCAGCATGGTGATGACCGCCTCAGCGCCCTTCACCGCTTCGGCGGCGCTGTCGCAAGGCAGGCAGCCGGCCTTCTTCGCCGCCGCCAGCGCATCCTGCGAAAGATCGAAAGCGTGTACGTCATGCCCCGCCTTTGCGAGGTTCGCGGCCATGCCGCCGCCCATATTGCCGAGACCGATAAATGCTACGCGTGCCATTGTTTTACTCCCCTCCCGCATGCGGGAGGGGCCGGGGGTGGGCACCCGATCTCCGCTGGCGGTGTGTTCTGTTGTGAGCGCGAGCCCACCCCCTGACCCCCTCCCGCATGCGGGAGGGGGGAAGACGTCACTTCCCCTTCCAGTTTCCGGGGCGTTTTTCGATGAAGGCGGCCATGCCCTCCGTCTGGTCCTGCGTTCCGAAAATCCCGTGGAACAGGCGGCGTTCGAACATCACGCCCTGTTGCAGCGTCGTTTCGAACGCGGCGTTGACCATTTCCTTGTTCGCCTTGACCGCGATCGGCGCCATGCCGGCGATCAGTTCGGCGGTCTTGATCGCTTCGGCGACCAGTTCGTCGCCGGGAAGGATGCGGCTGACCAGCCCGGCGCGCTCGGCTTCGTGGACGTCCATCATCCGGCCGGTAAGGCACATTTCCATTGCCTTGGCCTTGCCGACCGCGCGGGTGAGCCGCTGCGATCCGCCCATGCCGGGGGTGACAGCAAGCTTGATTTCGGGCTGGCCGAACTTTGCGGTGTCGGCGGCGAGGATGAAATCGCACATCATCGCCAGCTCGCATCCCCCGCCGAGCGCATAGCCCGCGACCGCCGCGATCACCGGCTTGCGCGTCGCAGTGAAGCGATCATAGCCGGCGAAGAAATCGCGGTTGTAGACATCGGCGAAGTCGAGCTCGCACATCTCCTTGATGTCGGCGCCCGCCGCGAATGCCTTTTCGCTGCCGGTGAGCACCGCGCAGCCCTGGCTGTCATCGGCATCATACGCGGCAAGCGCGTTGGTGAGTTCGTCCATCACCTGGCTGTTGAGCGCATTCAGCGCCTTGGGGCGATTGAGCGTGATCAGCGTCACCGGCCCACGCTGTTCGACAAGGATGGTTTCGTAATCTGCCACTCTATCCTCCGTCGCCCCTGTAACGGCAGGGGCCTATCTCTCTAACCATGAACGCTGTCTCTCGTTGAGAGAGACATGGGCCCCTGCCTGCGCAGGGGCGATGAAATCATCCGACCGGCGGTTTTCAGAAAACCGCGGTTTTGCGTGCGAAGTTCGCACCGGGTCGCGACGTAACATGCGCGCGTACCCGCGCACACGCGCGCGCGAAGTTTAAAATTCACGCACCCGCCTGACACAAAATCATCGTGTAGGACAGCATTGCGTTCACGCCGGGCTCCACGCCTCGTCCTCGGGCAGCGGCGCGAAGATCGTGTCGATGCGATGATCGGTGACGTCCTCGGGCCTGGCCGGGTTCCATTGCGGCGCATTGTCCTTGTCGATGATGACCGCGCGGACGCCTTCGATCAGATCGTGGCGCTGGCAGACGCGCGTCGCGACGGCATATTCCTGGCGCATCTCGTCCTCGAAGGTCGGCATCGACGCGCCGTCGAGCAGCAGCTTGAGGCTGACCTTCATCGCCTGCGGCGATTTGGTGCGCAAAGTTTCGAGCTGTTTGGTCGCCCATTCGCCGCCGTCCGATTCGAGCGCGGCAAGGACGTCCTCGAGCGTGTCCGACGCGAAAAGCCGGTCGATTTCCTGGCGATGCGCGAGGATGCGCGCTTCGGGGGCGTCGGTGGCAAGCTCGGCGAGGATCGCGTCGATATCGCCGGGATGTTCGGCGATGCGCGTCTTGGCCTGTTCGAGCTTGTCCGACGGCAAATAATGCGTCGCAAGCCCGAGCGCGAGGCATTCGGCGCCGTCGATCCGGTGGCCGGTGAGCGCGATATACTGACCCATTCGCCCGGGCAGCCGCGAGAGATACCAGCCGCCGCCGACATCGGGAAACAGGCCGATGCCGGTTTCGGGCATGGCGAATTTGGTATTCTCGGTCGCGACGCGATATTTGCCGGGCAGCGAAATGCCGACGCCGCCGCCCATCGTGATCCCGTCCATGAAGGCGACCACGGGCTTCACATAGGTGAACAGCGCGTGGTTCATGCGATATTCCTCGAAGAAGAACTCGCGCGCCTTGGCACCGTCCGCCGCGCCGCTTTCGGCGATCAGGCGAATGTCGCCGCCCGCGCAGAAGCCGCGTCCTTCGGCATGGTCGATCAGCACCGCTTCGATCGCGGTTTCATCGTGCCACTGCGCCAGCGCCTTCGCCATCGCGACGCACATATCGGTGTTGAGCGCGTGGATCGCCTTGGGGCGATTGAGGCGGATACGGCCGGCCTTGCCGGTGGTTTCGATGAGAACGTCCTGGGTCATCAGAATCCTTCAGCCGTTGGGTTCGAGCAGCTTCGAGCGAAGCCGAGAAGCGTTCGTCGAGAACCGCTTCTCGACACGGGTTCTCGACAAGCTCGAACCCGCTCGAAGCAAACGGATCGGTCGTTTACCGCGTCAATTCGCGGCCGACGATCATGCGCATCACCTGATTGGTGCCTTCGAGGATCGAATGCACGCGCAGGTCGCGCCAGAAGCGTTCGATCGGGTAATCCATCAGATAGCCGTAGCCGCCGTGAAGCTGCAGCGCGCGATCGACGACCGAGGAGCCGGTGTCGGTGGCGAGCCGCTTGGCCATCGCGGCGAAGCGCGTCTTGTCGGGCGCGTTTTCGGTGACCTTTGCGGCGGCGAGATAGAGGAGCGCGCGTGCCGCCTGCAGCTCTGTTTCCATGTCGGCTAGGGTGAATTGCGTGTTCTGGAACTCGGCGATCGCCTTGCCGAATTGCTGGCGGTCCTTGGTATAGGCAATCGCTTCGTCGAGGCAGCGCTGCGCGCCGCCGAGCGAGCAGGCGCCGATATTGAGGCGGCCGCCGTCGAGGCCCATCATCGCGATGCGGAAGCCTTCGCCTTCACCGCCGACGAGGTTTTCGACGGGGACGCGCACTTCCTCCAGATTCACCTGCGCGGTGGGCTGCGAGTGCCAGCCGAGCTTCTTTTCCTGCGCGCCGAAGCTGACGCCTTCCATGTCCTTTTCGATGACGAGGCAGCTAATGCCCTTCGGCCCGTCCTCGCCGGTGCGGACCATCATCACATAGACTTCATTCTCGCCGCCGCCCGAGATGAACTGTTTGGAGCCGGTGACGACATAATGGTCGCCGTCCTTCACTGCCCTGGTCTTGAGCGCCGCCGCGTCCGATCCCGAGCTGGGTTCGGTGAGGCAATAGCTGGCGATCCGGTCCATCCCGATCAGCGAGGGGAGGTATTTGTCCTTCACCGCCTGATCGCCGAACCGGTCGATCATCCAGGTCGCCATATTGTGGATCGAAATGAACGCGCTGGTCGAGGGGCAGCCATAGGACATGGCCTCCATGATCAGCGCGGCTTCGAGCCGCCCCAGGCCGATGCCGCCCGATTCCTCCGAGACGTAGATCGATCCGAAGCCGAGTTCGGCGGCGGCTTTCAGCGTGTCGCGCGGGAAGATGTGCTTTTCGTCCCACTCGCCGGCATGCGGGGTGATCGCATCGGCAGTGAAGCGCTGCGCCATTTCCTGGATCGCGCGCTGATCGTCGGTCAGGTCAAATTGTCCGGTCATCCTCGGGTCTCTTCGGTTTTCATTCTTCGTAGGGGCAGCGGGACAGAAGCGGTCCCTCAGTCATAACGCGATCGGCAACCGACTGTTCGCCGTGGACGGCGACGACTGCGGGCCAACCGCGTTGCGCGTGCTTCACGATCGCTCCCGACATGGGGGCATTACCTTCGTAAATCACGGTCGTCTTGCCGGCCTGCTCCAGCCGATAGACCAGAAAGTCGAGGCCGGAATCGCGCCGCAGCAGGCGTTCGCCGTCCGCCAGTTCGATCGCAAAGGCGTCGCCGCAGCCAATGCCGGGACCGACGGCGACAAGTTCGAATTCAGACGGTGCCGGAGGTTCTTCCCCGGACGACGCAGGAGGCGGAACACCCTCAGACGTTGGTATCGCAGCGAACATGTTTTCCGCGGGTTCAAGTTCGGCGTCCCGGCCTTGGTCCGCACAGGCCGCGATCAACGGCACCAGCACTAATCCGAGAAGCGCCTTCCGCAGCTTCATTCGGCGCACCGGACATAGGTCATCGGTTCCATCTCCTCCTGATCGCGGCGCAGCGTGCCGTCTTCGTTGAGCGTCAGCGTCATCGCGGCCGTCCAGCTGTCGCCTTCGCCGGTGAAATCGAGCGTGATGCGGACCGCATTCGGTCCGGCGGGCTCGATCCCCCGCAACTCGCCGACCGATTCGTAGAAGACGAGCTTCGCCGCGTCGATCCGCAAGCGGCTTACCGAAGCCGGGCCGCAATCGGCACCCTTGAAGGTCCACAGGCCGCGATATCGCTCGGACAGTGTTCCCGAAACGGCGTCGGGCGTGGGATCGGGGCCGGGCGAGGGATCGGGTTCGGGAGTGGGCTCGGCCGGCGGCGGCGCGTCGGCGCTGTCATTCGCCGCCTGCGTCGGCATCGGCGCGGGATTGGGCAGGCTGTCATCATCGCATGCCGCAAGCGCGAGGATCGCCAGCGACGGTAGCCAGATAGGAAGTTTCACTCTTGCGCCTCACCCTGATGCAATACGCGCGTGCGGAACAGTCGCGCGCCGACTGCCTGTTCGTTGCGGTCGAACCAGCGCATACCGGTGACCTTATGTTCCCAGGCGAGCATTTCGACCAGCGATCCCGCCGCGATCGGCGTGTCGGGCCGTTCGTCATAGATCGGATCGGCATAGGCGGCGTCGATGGTGACGATTTCCCAGCCCTTGTCGCGCAAAGCCCGCACCAGATCACCGATGAAGAGCGCGGCGAGATCGGTTTCGTGGAGCAGCAGCACCTGCGGGATCGGGCGGCCGATCGCGCGGTCGGTGAGATTGTAGGAGAATTCGGCCGAAAGGACGTGGGTTTCGACATAGAGGTCGCGCAGCGCGTCCATGTCGATTGCGCGGCCCGCGCGGCGGGCGTCGATGGCGAGCTGCTCGATATGCCAGTCCGAACCGTCGGCAGTGACATAGCCGTTGGCGAGGCCGCGTTCGGCGAGGCCGGTGCGGACGGCGTCGCGCTTCGCCTTGTTGCGCCCGCCTTCGTCGAGATAGGGATAGCGGAACCACGGGCGATAGCCGGGGCGGTCCTTCAGCCAGGCTTCGGCGCGGTCGATATTGGCGAGATAGGCGTCGGCGGACGTGCCCGAGAGGCGCGGGTGGCTATAGGTGTGATCGGCGATGACATGGCCCGCGGCGACATAGGCCTCGACCGAGGCTTCGTGTGCGTCGCCCGATGCGATGCGGCCGGGATTGACGAAGAACACCGCCTGTTCGACGTCGGCGTCCCTCAGTGCGGCGATCAGCATTGCCGGGCGATTGTCGGGATCGAGGAAAGCGCCGGCACCGCGCGGGATATCGTCGAAGCTGAGCGCGATGCGCTTTTTCGGCATTTCGGTGGCTGCGGCGGGCGGCATCACCTGATCGATCGTCAGCCGCCGCGTGACCTGTTCGGGCAGCAGCAGCGCAACCAGCGCCAGCGCGAGGAAGAGCGCGCGGACCGTCATTCGTCCGGCGTCTCGTGCAGCACGCGCTCGACGAACAGGCGGGTCGCGAGCCTCGTGTCGTTGCGCGCATACCAGCGCGGGGCGGGAAGCCCCGCCTGCCAGGCGAGCATTTCGGTGAGCGTGCCCTGCGCATGCGGCGTGTCATAGCGCGCGGCCTGCACGGCGATCGGATCGGCATAGGCTTCGTCGGCGGTGATGATCGTCCAGCCCTTCGCGCGCAGCGCGGCGACCAGATCGTCGATGAACAAGGCCGCGATGTCGGTTTCGTGGAGCAGCATCACATGCGCAGGCGATCGGCCGATCGTCCGGCGGGCAAGCGCGTCATAATATTCGGCGGCCTCGACATGGCTTTCGACATAGAAGTCGCGCAGCGCATCCATGTCGATGGCCTTGCCATCGCGCACCGCCTGCACCGTCAGCGCCTCGATATGCCAGTCGGAGCTTTCGGCGGTGACATAGCCGTTCGAAAGCCCGCGCTGCGCGAGCCCTTCGCGGATGGCTTCGCGCTTGGCCTTGTCCGCCTGCCCTTCATCGAGGAAGGGATAGCGGAACCAGGGGCGATAGCCTTCGCGGCCCTTCAGCCATGCCTCGGCGCGATCGATATCGGCGAGATAGTCGGCAGCGGCGGTGGCATTGAGGTGCGGATGCGACCAGCTGTGATTGGCGATGACATGGCCGGCGGCGACATAGGCGTCGATCCGCGCTTCGCCGCCGTCGGATTCGGCGATCTGGCCGGGATTGAGAAAGAAGACGGCCTGCGGCACATCCGCGCGATGGAGCGCGGCGATCAGCCGCACGGTACGCTGGTCGGGCGTCAGGAACGCGCCCGCGCCGCGCGGGACATCGTCGAAGCTGAGCGCGATGCGCTTGTCCTGCGCCGCCGCCGGAAGCGCCGCGAAGACCATTGCGAGGAACAGGAACAGCGCGCGCAGTTTCATCCGCGCGAACCCACAACGGCGTCGGCTTCGATCTCGACCTTCCAGTCGGGGTCGATCAGCGCGGACACGACCACCATCGTCGCCGCGGGCTGCGCCACCGTCATCCAGCGGCCATGCGCGGCGCCGACCAGCTCCGCGTCGGCGGGATCGGTGATGTACATCCGCGTGCGCACGATATCTTCCCCCAGTCCGCCGAGCTGTTCGACGGCACGCAGGATGATAGCAAAGCAGCGATCGGCCTGCACCCCGGCGTCGCCGGGCGTGTTGCTGCCATCGTCCTCGATCGGGGCAGTTCCGGCGACGGTGATCGTGTCGCCGGTGCGCACCGCGCGGCAATAGGCGAAGGGGGTTTCGAAGGGCGAGCCGGAAAAGACCCGTTTGCGCATCATGCTTCGCTCCCGTCCGTGCGCGGACGGCGCGCATCGAGGGCGTGGCGCAGTGCCTGCGTCGCGCCCAGCAGCACGGCCCCACTCAGCGCGATGATCCAGAGATAATAGCCCGTCAGCCGCTGCGTGATCTCGCTCGACAGGCCGCCTTCGTTCGTCAGGATCGACGTGCGAAGCGCCTCGCCGAGCAGCACCAGCGCCAGCACGCCGAGCGCCGCGATGCCGAGGGGCCGGGCCATTCGCCCGAACCACAACAGCAACAGCGCGAGGAAGAAGGCCGGGTTCGCCAGCCAGGCCCAGTCCCCCACGATCAGGCCCATCCAGCCGAAGGCGAGAAACCAGCCCCCCGGCCCCAATATTCCGTCGGCATCGAAAACCGGGAAGGCGAGCGACGCCATCCAGACCGCGGCCAGAACCAACACCAGGGCGCGTTCCGGCCGCATGCCCGTTTACCCCATCGTCGGGATGACGAAGGCGCTGTCGCCGCTGGCGCCGCCATCGGGCCAGCGCTGAGTGACTTTCTTCACCTTGGTCCAGAAACGCAGGCCTTCCATGCCATACTGGTCATGGTCGCCGAAGCCCGAGCGCTTCCACCCGCCGAAGCTGTGATAGCTGACCGGCACCGGGATCGGCACGTTGATGCCGACCATGCCGACATTGACGCGCTGCGCGAATTCGCGCGCGGCGTGGCCGTTGCGCGTGAAGATGGCGACGCCGTTGCCATATTGGTGCTTGCTCGGCAGCTCGAGTGCTTCCTCGAAGCTGTTGGCGCGAACCATCTGGAGCACCGGGCCGAAGATTTCCTCCTTGTAGGATTCCATTTCCGGGGTGACGTGATCGAACAGGCTCGGGCCGACGAAGAAGCCGTTTTCATGCCCCTGCAGCTTGAAGCCGCGACCGTCGATGACCAGCTCCGCGCCTTCGTCGACGCCGGTCTGGATCCAGTTTTCGATCTTCTGCTTGTGCTGCGCGGTGACGACCGGGCCGTATTGCGCGTCGGGATCGGTCGAGACGCCGGGGCGCAGCGCGTTGACTGCCTTGATCAGCCGCTCGCGCAGTTCCTCGGCGGTCTTTTCGCCGACCGGCACGACGACCGGCAGCGCCATACAGCGCTCGCCCGCCGAGCCGTAAGCGGCGCCGATCAGGTCGTTGACCGCCTGGTCCATGTCGGCGTCGGGCATGATGATGCCGTGATTCTTCGCGCCGCCCATTGCCTGGACGCGCTTCCCGGCGGCGACGCCGCGGTTATAGACATAGTGCGCGATGTCCGACGAGCCGACGAAGCTGACCGCGGCGATCGCCGGGTGATCGAGGATCGCGTCGACCATTTCCTTGTCGCCATGCACGACCTGAAGCAGCCCTTCGGGCGCGCCGGCTTCGAGGAACAGCTCGGCGAGGCGGTTGGGGACGCTGGGATCGCGCTCGGACGGCTTGAGGATGAAGGCATTGCCGCAGGCGATGGCCATGCCGAACATCCACATCGGGATCATCGCCGGGAAGTTGAACGGCGTGATGCCGGCGCCGATGCCGAGCGGCTGGCGCATCGAATAGACGTCGATGCCGGGGCCGGCGCCATAGGTGTACTCACCCTTTTGCGCATGCGGGATGCCCGCGGCGAATTCGATGACTTCGAGCCCGCGCTGGACGTCGCCCTTGGCGTCGTCGACCACCTTGCCGTGCTCGGATGCGAGCAGCTCGGCCAGCTCCTGCATATTGTCTTCGAGCAGCTGCTTGAACTTGAACATCACGCGGCTGCGGCGCTGGGGGTTGGTGGCGGCCCATTTGGGCTGCACTTCCTGCGCCTTGGCGATGGCGGCTTCGAGATCGGCCTGCGTGCCGAGATTGACCTTCGCCTGCACTTCGCCGGTGTTGGGATCGAACACATCCGACTGGCGACCACCCGCGCCACCCGAATGGCCCGCGATACGATGATCGATGATGCGCATGCCAATCTCCTCAATGTTTCTCGCCACCGATATGGGCGCCCGGCGGACGGGTTTCATCCCCGGAATAGCTTGCGCTGCCCCTTGGCACAGGCGGAAGCGGCTGTCAGCGGGGAGAGCGGCCCGTGAGTATCGGGAGAGCGATACCTTGCCTGTCCTCAACTGCCATCACTTCGACGCCGAACGCCGCACGCAGCGGATCGGGCGCCAGTATCTCGGCCGCCGGGCCGAAGGCAACGGCGCGGCCTTCGTGGAGCAGCAATACCGCGTCGGCGGCGCGCGCGGCGTGGATCAGATCGTGGAGGACCATCACCACGCCTATGCCCTCATCCGCCAGCCGCCGGAACTGGGCGAGCAAGTCGAGCTGATGCGCCGGATCGAGACTGGCGAGCGGTTCGTCGGCGAGCAGCCATTGCGGCTGCCCCGCCAGCACGCGCGCGAGGAGGACGCGGGCGCGCTCGCCGCCCGAAAGCTCGGTAGCGGTGCGGTCGGCGAATTCGAGCGTGGCGGTGGCGGACATCGCCGTCACCACTGCCTCCCAGTCGGCGGGCGAAGGCCCCGCGAAGGGCGAGCGATGCGGGGTGCGGCCGAGCATCACCAGATCGCCGGCGGTGATGTTCCAGTGCACCGCGCCATCCTGCGGCAGATAGCCGATCGTGCGGGCGCGTTCGCGCGGATCGAGATCGGTGACGACCCGGTCGCCGAACAGGGCGCTGCCGTGCTCGGACTTCTGCAGGCCGGCAAGCGTGCGCAACAGCGTCGTCTTGCCCGAACCGTTGGCGCCGAGGACTGCGGTCACCTGGCCCGGACGGAACACCGCGTCGATCCCGTGGAGCACGCGGCGACCGCCGAGCGTGACGTCGAGCTTCTTGGCGCTCAGATCCATGCCGACCTCCGCATCCGCAGCAGCAGCGCGAAGAAGAAGGGCGTGCCGATCAGCGCCATCGCGACGCCGAGCCGGATTTCGCTCGCGCCGGGGGCAAGGCGGACGAGGCTGTCCGCCGCGAGCACCAGCACCGCGCCGCCCAATGCGCTGGGCACGAGCAGCGCCGAGGGACGCGCGCCGACCAGCGGACGGAGCAGATGCGGCACGATCAGCCCGACAAAGCCCACGACGCCAGTGACCGCCACGCTCGCGCCGACCGACAGGCCGGTGCCGAGGACGACGAGCATCTGGGTTTGCCGGAGATTGAGCCCCATCGTCCGCGCCGCGTCTTCGCCGAGCGTCAGCGCGTCGAGCGCGCGGCCCGTGCAAAGCAGCAGGCCGCAGCCGATGGCGATGAAGGGCAGCGCGAGCGTCGCTTCGTCGAAGCTGCGATCGGTGAGCGAGCCCATGATCCAGTCGATGATCTCGGCGGTCGCCCAGGGATTGGGCGCGATCGAGATGAGGAACGAAGTGAGCGCGCCGGCGATGCTGGCGAGCACGGTGCCCGCGAGGATGAAGGCGACTGCGCTGTGCGTATGCCAGGCGAGCGCGGCGAGCAGCAGCATCGCCCCGCACGCCGCCGCCATCGCGCAGGCGAAGACGAGCAGCGGCGACGTCGCCGAAAGGAGGAGGATCGCCGCGACCGCGCCCAGCGCGCCGCTGGAGGAAATGCCGACGACGGCGGGGTCGGCGAGCGGGTTGCGCAGATACCCCTGCAGCACCGCACCCGACAGGCCGAGCGCGGCGCCGATGCCGACTCCGAGCAGCGCGCGCGGGAGGCGCAGCTCGCTGACGATCAGCCAGCGCGGGTCGCCTTCCAGCCACCAGCTGCCGAGCGGCACCCACACCTTGCCCGCCATCAGCGAGGCGAGAAACAACAGCGCCACCAGCGCGGAAAGACCGATGAGGAGCGGGGCGCGCTTCACATCAGGTTCCTGCGGACCTGCGCGAGCCGGGTCATGGCATCGGCGATCACCGGCCCGCCGCAATTGACCAGGCGGCGCGGGAACTGCGCCTGCACGACGCGGCCGCCCATTCGCGACAGGACTCGCGCGCGGATCTGCGCAGCGCGCGAGGTGGCGGCGCGGCCGGGTTCGTCGGGGACGAGCATGACACGCGGCGGATCGGCGATGACATGCTCGGCGGGAAGATAGCCGGTGAATTGGAGGCCATAATCGGCGGCGGCGTCGCGAAAGCCAGCGCGGCCGAGCATTTCGTGGAGCAACGTCCCGTCACCCGAGACGAGATTGCCGCCGATCCAGGCGAGCGCCGGGACGGGTTGCGTGTCGGGTGTCGCGGCGGAGGCGATCGCGGTCTCGATACGCTGGACCATCGCCTCGCCCGCGGCGGGGGCATCCACGGCCTTTGCCAGCTCGCGCACCTGCGCTTCGCTCGCGGCGATGGTGGCGGGGGAATCGAGATAGAGGACGTCGAGCCCGGCACGGGCATAGGCGGCACGCGTCGAAGGCGCGGTGAAGCTGCTCGCGATCACCAGTTCGGGCCGCATCGCGATGATTTCCTCGGCGGTGCCGCGCGTGGTGCGGAATTGCGCGGCGGTCTCTGCCGGGATCGAGCTGGCCATCGGATCGGCCGAATAATGGCTGATCGCGGCGATCCGCCGCGGGGGGACGAGCTCGACCAGTATCGCGTCGGCGCAGGGGTTGGTCGAGACGATGCCGCCGGTCGGGGCGGGCTGGCTGGTGCAGGCGGAAAGCAGGAGGGCGGCGGCGACCACCAACCTCCGTTTGTGTCGAGCAGGCTTCGAGCGCAGTCGAGAAACCGTGTCGAGACACGCCGGACGGGGTTCTCGACGGGCGCCATCTCGACAGGCTCGATGGCTGCTCGAACCGAACGGGTAATGTGCCGTGCCTCCCCTCCCTGAAAGGGAGGGAAGGAAGGAAAGGCTGACCCTCTCTGGCATCAATCCAGCCGCAACCGGACGCCGGCATATGCCGCGCGGCCATAGGTGCTGTAGCCGCTCACCACTTCATAGTCTTCGTCGGTGAGGTTTTCGACGCGGCCGTAGATCGCGATGCGATCGGTCAGCGGCATTTCGGCGCGGATGCTCGCCAGCGCATAGCCGTCGAGCCGTGTGGTGTTGGCGGCATTGTCATAGCTGTCGCCGACGATCGACACCGTCCCGCCGAGCTTGAGGCCGAAGGGGCTTTCCCAGTCGGCCGAGACGCTTGCGATATCCTTCGGCCGCCGCGCGAGATCGTTGCCGACATAGCCCGCCGAGCGGTTTTCGGCGTCGGTATAGGTATAGTTGCCGGTGAAGGTCAGCCGGTCGTTCGGGCGGATTTCGACTTCGAGTTCGACGCCTTCGGCACGGGTCCGCGCGATATTGGCATAAGTGTAGGTGACGCTGTCGAAATCGATCTGGTTGGTGGTGTCGCGCTGGAACCAGGTCGCGCCTAGCGAAAGCTTGCCGTCGACCAGATCCTGCCGTGCGCCGACTTCCCAGCTGTCGGCGGTTTCCGGCTCGAGCGTGGCCGTGCCGTAATAGGGCGCATAGAGCTGATAGAGCGTCGGCGCCTTGAAGCCTTCGCCATAGCTGGCGTGAAGCCGGGTGCCCGGCATCGGGCTGTAGGCCACGTTCGCGCCCCAGGTGACATGGCCGCCGAAACCGCTGTGATCGTCATTGCGCACGCCCGCGGTGATCGCGAGGCCCATCATCGGCGTGACGATCGCTTCGCCATAGACGCTGGTGATGTTGGCGCTGAACGTCGCGGCGCCATCGTAGAAGCGCTGATTGTCCTGATCGGCGCCGATCACCAGCCGCGCCATCGGCGCGCCGATCTGGCCCTGATAGGAATAATGCTCGCTGCGTCCGCGATAGAGATAGAGCGGCGCCGCGCTGACGGTGGGATCGTAATTGTCGCGATTGATGTCCGCGATCGAAAAGCCGATGCGGTGCGTCGTCGGCCCGAAATCGCCGGTCAGCCCGGCATAGCCGTAAAGCTCCTGCGCGGTCGAATATTCCTCGGTATCGGCGAAGGCGTAGGTCGGCGCCGGAAACCCGTCGAGTTCGAGCTTGCTGTCGGCCCAGTAGCCGCGCAGCTCCGCACGCAGATTGGGGGTGATCCGCGCCTTCAGGCGACCGCTGGCGCCATATTGGCGATAGCCGTCCGCTTCGGTCCCGCTCGCCGCCTGCGAAATTCCGTCGGTGCGGAAATAGCCGCCGGTGAGCGCGCCCTGGATATCGCTGCTGCCGCCCATGATCGTCGCGTTGGTCGAAACCTGATCGGCGTAGCCGTACTCGGCATTGGCGCGGGCATGGAAGCCGTCAGTAGGGGTTTCGGTGACGACATTGACGACACCGCCGATCGCCTGGCTGCCCCAGGCGACGCTGTTGGGGCCGCGCAGCACTTCGACGCGTTCGACCGGGCCGGTGAGCAGATTGCCGAAATCATAGGCGCCGCCGGGCGAGGAAGGATCGTTGACGCGCACGCCGTCGATCAGGACGAGCGTCTGCGCATCCTCCGCGCCACGGATACGGACGGCGGTGACAGCCCCAGGGCCGCCATTGCGCGTCACGCCGACGCCGGTGGTGGTGGCGAGCAGATCGGAGAGCGACACTTTCTGCCGCGTCTCGATCGTTTCGCGGTCGAGCACGGTCACCGAACGGCCGGCTTCGCTCGCCAGCTGCGCGACGCCGGTGGCGACGACGATCACGTCATCATCGTCGGCGCTCTGCGCATGCGCCTGCATCGCGGGCAGCAACGCCAGCGGGGTCGACAGAAACAGGAGAAATTTCTTCATTACAAGACACCTCGAATAACGAGTCGCCTTGCATCCTCGGCATCGGCGACTCCCTTTTGGCGTCGCTCGCTCGAGGGTTTTCGCCTCGTTCGCCCGGTGCACCCCGCCCGCGCAAAGGAATCGACCGTGAAGGGCAGGTCTCCTGGCTCCCGGGTCATCGCTGGCGGCGCCGCCTTCCCGAAGTGTCCTTCAGTGGCGAATGGCGCCGGGCTGGCCGGTTACAGTTGCGGGGGCAGCGCCGGGATTGCGGAGGCATCGCCGCCGCGCACCGGACTTCCCTTTTGATCCCTTTCGGGAACCCGTCACGCCGGGTCCTTTAGTCTCACGTTCCTGTCGGGGCAAGCGAAGCGAAAGAATCGATCGCTGTCGCCGAACTGTAACCTCACGCTAAGGCCGCATTTACCAGCCAAGCCTATCAAATCCGCCATATGTTTCGTGATCAGACGCATTCCGACGCACAAGAGACGCCGCCCGGAAGCTGGTTGTCCGACGCCGAGCGATCGGCGCCGCGGATCGCGCATGACCAGCCGCTGCTCGCCGCAGTCGCGCTGTTCCGGCACAACAGCGATCTTCGGCTGATGCCCGTGGTGGACGACGATCTGCGGCCCATCGGCGCGTTGTTCGAAAAGGACGTTCGCCGCCTGCTGCTCAATCCCTTCGGTCATGCGCTGCTGCGCAACCCCGCCTATGGCGAGGATCTGACGCCGCATCTCAAACCCTGTCCGACGGCGGAGATATCGCTGGGCATCGCCGATCTGATCGAGCGCTATCGCGGTTCGGGCGGTACCGACGGCATGGTGCTGACGCGGAACGGGCGGATTTTCGGCGTGATCGGCAATCGGCGGCTGGTACATCTCGCCGCCGAACGCGAAGTCCAGCTCGCGCGCGCACGAACTTCGCGCGCGCATCGCATCGAGCGGGCGAGCGAGGGGTTCGAACGGCAAATCGGCGCGCTTGCCGAAGGGCTGGCGAAACTGTCCGGCGAAATCGAACGCAGTGCCACCGCAACGGCATCGCGCGCTTCCACCGCCGGCGACAAGGCCGTGACGCTGGCCAGCGCCGCGTCGCAATCGAGCGACAGCCTTGCCGAAATCGCCGGCCAGGGGCGCGAGATCGCCACTGCGCTCGAGGAGATCGCACGCAACGGCGATGCCGTGGGCGCGGCGGCCGAAGCCGCCCAGCGCAGCGTCGCGGCCAGCGATCAAAGGGCGCAGGCACTGCTCCGATCGGCGGAATCGATTGACTCGGTAATCGGCCTGATCAGCGACATTTCGCGCCAGGTGAACCTGCTCGCGCTCAACGCGGCGATCGAAGCGGCGCGCGCGGGCGATGCCGGGCGCGGCTTCACCGTCGTCGCCAATGAAGTCAAACAGCTATCGGCGCAGACCGGCAATGCCGCCCAGCGGATTACGCGCCATATCGGCGACATGCAGACTGGCATCGGCGACGTCGCCGAAGGCCAGGCCGAAATCGCCCGCACCATCGCCACGATGGCGAACCTGGCCCAGTCGGTACGCGGCGAAGTCGCGCGGCAGGAAACCGCGACCCGCACCATCGCCCGCAATGTCGAGGAAGCGACCGAGGGGTGCAACATCATCCACAGCGATGTCGAAGCGATCGGCGCGACATCACAGCATGCCTCGCGCGATGCCGCCGGTCTGCGCGATCTGGCGTCGCAGCTCCGGCAGGATGCGCACAGCCTGTCGGGCGAAGTGCGCGGCTTTCTCGACACGATCCGCGCCGCCTGAACGACGGCGCGGATCGCGCGTGGATCAGCTTTCGTCCATATTGAGCAGGCTGGCATTGCCGCCCGCGCTGGTCGTATCGACCGAAATCGCCCGCTCGGCGCAGAAACGCGGCAGATAGTTCGGACCACCGGCCTTTGGCCCGGTGCCCGACATGCCTTCGCCGCCGAACGGCTGCGACCCGACGATCGCGCCAACCATGTTGCGGTTGACGTAGAGATTGCCGATCCGTGCCAGATCCTCGGCGATTTCCGCCGACCGCGCGATGCGGCTGTGCAGCCCCATCGTCAGACCGTATTTCTTGGCGTTCACGCGTTCGATCGTTTCGGCGAGCTTGCCGCCCTTCCAGGTCGCGACGTGCAGGATCGGGCCGAACCATTCCTTGTCGAGATCGTCCATCGAATCGAGCCCGATCATCGTCGGCGGCACGAACAGCCCTTCCTCGGGCACATGCGTCGTCGCCAGCCAGCGCGGGCGCATGGTTTCGCGATAGGCCATCAGCTTGTCATAGGAGGAACGATCGATCACCGGCCCGACATCGGTCGCCGGATCGCCCGGATCGCCGATGATCAGCGTCGCCATTGCGCCCGCGATCATCTCTTCCATTTCCTCTGCGATGTCCTCCTGCAGCAGCAGCAGGCGCATCGCCGAACAACGCTGTCCGGCAGACTTGAACGCCGAGGTGATGACATCGGCCACCACCTGCTCGGGCAGCGCGGTGGAATCGACGATCATCGCGTTGATCCCGCCGGTTTCGGCGATGAACGGAATGATCGGGCGCTCCTCGTCGACCAGGATGGTGTGCGCGATGCGCTTTGCCGTCGCCGTCGATCCGGTGAAGGCGACGCCCGCGATGCGATTGTCCGACACCAGTTCGGCGCCGACATCCGCGCCACCCGTCACCAGGTTCAACGCATCTTCGGGAATGCCGGCCGCATGCGCGATCTCGACCACCTTGCGTGCGATCGATGGGGTTTGCGGCGCGGGTTTTGCGACGACGGTGTTGCCCGTCACCAGCGCGGCGGCGTTCTGGCCCACGAAAATGGCGAGCGGGAAATTCCACGGCGCCACCGTCGCCCAGGTGCCGCGCCCTTCCATCTTCAGCTCGTTGCGCTCGCCGGTCGGTCCGGGCAGCGTGCGCGGGGCCAGATCGGTGCGCGCCTGATAGGCGTAATAGCGGCAGAAATCGGCGGCCTCGCGCACTTCGGCCAGCGCGTCGGGAATCGATTTGAACGCTTCCTTGACGCACAGTGCCATCAGCTCGATCCGGTTTTCCTCGAGCAGGTCGGCGAAGCGTTCGAGCGTGGTCGCGCGATCATGGATCGGCGTACGCTCCCAGTCGCGATAGGCGGCCTGCGCGCGCGTGATCGCGGCATGGACATCGTCGTCGGGGGTGCGCGCCGCCTCGATCGCCTTGCGGGCGCGGCCGCTGGGGTGCAGCGGATCGGCATGCACGGCGTCGGTGCCTTCGGGTTCGAACGGCACTGCCTCGATATCGCTGGCAGTCTTGAGCAGGATCGGCCGATCCTTGAGGTCGATCCCCTGGCTGTTGCGCCAGTGAACCATCATGTCCACCGGCAGCGGAATGCCGGGATGGCGTGTGCGCGCGACCGATTCGATATGCTCGACGGGATCGGCAAGCAGTTCTTCCTCGGACAGGCTGTCGTCGCCCATCTGGTGGACGAAGCTGGTGTTCGCGCCGTTTTCGAGCAGGCGGCGAACGAGATAGGCGAGCAGATCCTTGTGCCCGCCGACCGGCGCATAGATGCGGCAGTCATAGCCGCGTTCGCGGACCAGCCGTTCGTACAGCCCCTCGCCCATGCCGTGCAGCCGCTGAAACTCGAAATCGCGGCGGTCGCCCGCCCATTCGAGGATGGTGGCGACCGTCAGCGCATTGTGGCTGGCGAAGGCCGGACGCAGATTCTTCGCTTCCAGAAGATCGCGGACGCAGGCGAGATAGCAGACATCGGTCGCCGCCTTGCGCGTGAACACCGGATAGCCGCTCAGCCCCTCGACCTGCGCCTTCTTGATCTCGGTATCCCAATAGGCGCCCTTCACCAGCCGGACGTTCATCGGGCGGCCGAGCGAGTCCGCCCAGTCGATCACGGCATTGGCGCGCTTGCCATAGGCCTGCACCGCCATACCGAACCCGTCCCAGTCGCGCAGCTCCTGGCGCTTTGCCACCGCCTCGATGATGTCGAGGCTCATGTCGAGCCGCTCGTCCTCCTCGGCGTCGACGGTCAGCGCGACATTGCGATCGGCGGCGAGCTGGCACAGATGCGCGAGCATGTCGGTGAGTTCCGGCACGCAACGGTCATATTGCGGCACTTCGTAGCGCGGGTGGAGCGCCGACAGCTTGACCGACACCGAATGGCCGGACTTCGATTCCTTGCCCACCGCCTGGATCGCCTTGCGATAGGCGGCGTAATAGCGTTCGGCGTCCTTCTGCGTGCGCGCGGCTTCGCCGAGCATGTCGAAACTGGCGACGAAACCCTTGTTCTCGGGCTTCTTCATCCGCTTGAGCGCTTCGTCGATGGTGCGGCCCATGACGAACACTTCGCCCATCAGCCGCATCGCCGCGCCGACCGCCTGGCGGACAAAGGGTTCGCCGGCGCGCGAGAGCAGGCGGCGCAGCGGGCCGCTTTCGCCCTCGCCGACCAGCGCGCGGCCCATCACCAGACCCCAGGTCGCGGAGTTGACCATCTGCGAGCTCGACTTGCCGCTGTGCGATTTCCAGTCGGCCTCGCCCAGCTTGTCCGAAATCAGCAGGTCGGCGGTGGTCGGGTCGGGAACGCGCAGGAACGCCTCGGCAAGGCTGAGCAGCGCAATGCCTTCCGACGTGTTCAGCCGATATTCCTGCAGGAACTGGTTTACCCAGCCGCTATGCTGCGCCTCGCGCAGGTCCGCCATCAGCCCGGCGGCATAGCCGAGCGTTCGCGAACGCTCGTCCGAATCGAGTCGCGCACGGGAAATCAGTGGTTTTAGAACATCGGGTTCGGAAGCCCGGTGCAGAGATATCATGGATTTCCGTGCGGCCGACGTAGCGTCCATAGTGTTTTTCCATCTTTGAGTCGGTTGAAGGCTTGCGAGACACCTGTCCCGGCCTCTATCTGCTTTCCGCGCCTAGGCGAAAGGCAATGGAGGCGAAAGCCCAGTGGAGACCGTAACGATCGCGGAACTAGCCCAACGCACGGAAACACAACGTGTTTCCGACTGGGTCGAGGTTTCTCAGGAAATGATCGACAAGTTCGCGGATGCGACCGGCGATCACCAGTTCATCCATGTCGATCCCGAACGCGCCGCGCAGACGCAGTTCGGCGGCACGATCGCCCACGGTTTCCTCACGCTTTCGCTGATGGGAATGCTCGCGGAAAAATCAGGCGAGCCTGCGATCGAAGGCCTGAAAATGGGCATCAATTACGGCGGCAACAAAGTGCGGTTCCTCACCCCGGTCCGCTCGGGCAAGCGCGTACGCGGGCGATTCACGACGCGCAAGCTGGTCGAGCGCAAGCCGGGCGTTTGGGAACGCGTCACCGAATATGTCCTCGAGATCGAGGACGAAGAGAAACCGGCGCTGATCGCCGAGTGGATCACGCTGATTTACGTTTGATCACCACGCCCCTCCCCCATGCGGGCGGGGCAGCAACAGAAGGAAAATAAGGACCATGCGTTCCGCAGTCATCGTTTCCACCGCCCGCACGCCGATCGGCCGTGCCTATAAGGGCGCGTTCAATGCGCTGCTCGGCCCCTCGCTGGGCGCGCATTCCATCAAGGCCGCGGTCGAGCGCGCCGGGATCGATCCGGCCGAAATCGAGGACGTGATCTGGGGCGCCGCGCTCCAGCAGGGCAGCCAGGCGCCCAACCCCGCCCGCCTCGCGCTGCTGCGCGCGGGCCTGCCGGTGACGGTGCCGGGCATGTCGGTCGACCGGCAATGCGCGTCGGGCCTGATGGCGATCGCCACCGCCGCCAAGCAGATCGTCACCGACAATATGGAAATCACGCTGGGCGGCGGCCAGGAATCGATCTCGACCGTGCAGACGCCGCAGATGCGCGTCCAGCCCGACCCCGAGCTGATCGGCATGCACGACGATACCTATATGCCGATGCTGCAGACCGCCGAAGTGGTCGCCAAGCGCTATGGCATCAGCCGCGACCGGATGGACGAATACAGCTTCCAGTCGCAGCAGCGCACCGCCGCCGCGCAGGAAGCGGGCAAGTTCGATGATGAAATCGTCCCCGTCACCGCGACGATGAACGTCACGGACAAGGAGACCAAGGAAGTCAGCCAGAAGGAAGTGACGCTGGCGAAGGACGAGGGCAACCGCCCCGAAACCACGCTGGAAGGCCTCCAGTCGCTCAAGCCGGTGATGGGCCCCGATGCGACGATCACCGCGGGCAATGCCAGCCAGCTTTCGGACGGCAGCGCGGCGAGCGTGCTGATGGAAGAAAAGACCGCCGAAAAGCGCGGCCTCACGCCGCTCGGCCGCTATGTCGGCATGGCAGTGGCGGGCACCAAGCCCGACGAAATGGGCATCGGCCCGGTCTTCGCGATCCCCAAGCTGCTCGAGAAATACAATCTCAAGATGGACGATATCGGCCTGTGGGAGCTGAACGAGGCGTTCGCGGTGCAGGTGCTTTATTGCCAGGACAAGCTGGGTATCCCCAACGAGCTGCTCAACGTCAACGGCGGCGCGATTTCGGTTGGCCACCCCTATGGCATGTCGGGCGCGCGCATGGTCGGCCACGCGCTGATCGAAGGCAAGCGCCGCGGCGCCAAGCATGTCGTCGTGACGATGTGCATCGGCGGCGGCATGGGCGCGGCGGGGCTGTTCGAGGTATTGTAAGCGCTTGACGCCGGGGCGTGCCGTGCGCACGCTCCGGCGCATGGCTGGTGAAGGCTATCGCAAACCGAGCCTCGGCCATCTGGGGCTCAAGGCGTATCGCGATACGTTCCGCTTTCACGGGCGTTCGACGCGTTCCGAAGTGGTCGGCTTCTGGATCGTCTCGATGCTGCTGGGCATATTGCTGCTGGTCGGCATCTGGATAGCCGCCGCCTTCGGAATTGAGCTGAACGAACATACGGTTCTCGATAGCGCCCGATACCTCCTGTACCTGCCGCTGGTCGCCTTGCTCGTCCGACGCTTGCGGGACGCCGATCGATCGCCCTTGTGGCTACTGCTCTATCCGGCTGCAGGACTGAGCATCATCGCAGCATCGCTGTTGCCGCAGGGCGATGGCTTTACGCTGTCCTTCTTCACCATCACCGCTCGGCCCGCCGAAGGCTGGGGCTATCTGTTGGCGATATCGTCGTCGGTTTGCATGGTGTTGCTGCTGGTCCTGATCTTCCTGCCGGGGACGACCGGCCCCAATCGGCACGGCCCCGATCCGCGCAGCGACGAGGACAGCACGAGCGGGACATCGCACGCGCTGCCCACGGGTGCCGATCCATCGCCAGCCGAATAGCCGCCGGCAGCGCCTTCGCCCTCAAAAGCCGAAGCGCAATCCCGCCGCGAAATAATCGGCACCGACATTGCCCTTGAGCTTGAGCAGCGGCGACAGCGGCACTTCGACCGTGCCGTAGAAATCGAGATCGCCGCCGAACCGCGCACCGGCGCCCAGCGCGAACGTGTCCGCTACCGATGCCTTGGCCTCGGCACGGGCATAGAGGTCGACTTCGGTATCGTCCTGCCCGTCATGGATGAAGGTGCCGCCACCGATACTGAAATCCACCAGCCCCGGCACCAGCGGGGCATCATAACCCAGCCCGATCTCGCCACCCCAGTCGCCATCCAGCTTCGCCACATTGCCTTCCGCGGAAATCTGCGCCGCCGCCGGCGTCGCCAGACAGATGCCGAACGCCGCGCATCCCAGGGCCAGAAACCGTTTCATCTTTCACTCCCGAAACCAGCCGCGACATTGCGGCGAGGAAACGAGCCCTATCGCAGCGCGATTCCGCGAACCACAGCGCGCAGGTCATTCGGCCACGGCTGAACCGATATCCGATTCGCTCTGCCGCAATTCGTGCCGCAAGGCCGCAGGAACGGTTCGGTGCGCCAGACGATTGACAACGCCGTATCGATAGGGTCACCGCAGCGCACAATGCCGTCCAGCCAGAATACCGAAGCCGCCAGCCAGACAACCGAGGCCGAAGGCCTGCCGCTTCCCCGGCGGATCTGGGCGATCATCGCGGTGTCGTTCGGCACCGCGCTGTTCATGATCGACGGCACGATCGCCAATGTCGCGCTGCCGACGATCGCCGACGATCTGGGCATCGGCGAAGGCGCAGTGGTTTCGGTCGTCACGCTCTACCAGCTCGTTCTGGTGATGTGCCTGCTGCCCTTTGGCGGGCTGGGCGAGCAGTTCGGGCTGCGCCGCGTCTATCAGGCCGGGCAGGCCGTGTTCGCGCTGGCATCGGCGGCGACGTTCCTGGTCGACAGTTTCGCGATGCTGCTGGTCGTACGCGGGTTTCAGGCGCTTGGCGCGGCGATGGCGCTGAGCGTCGCGACGGCGATGCTGCGCTTCATCTATCCCGCACGGGCGCTGGGCGGGGGGCTTGGCATCAACAGTGTCGTCGCCGCCTCCTCCGCCGCGCTGGCGCCGACACTGGGCGGGTTCCTGGTCGAACATTTCGACTGGCGCTGGGTGTTCGTCGCGCCGGTGCCCTTCGCGCTGCTCTCGCTCGCCATCGGCCGCGCGCTGCCGCATCCCGAAATGGCGGGCGGCCGCTATGACTGGAAGGGCGGGCTGTGGAGCGCAGCGACCTTCGGCGCCCTGATCGGCGGGCTCGACATCGCCATTCACGGCTCGGTCGCGCTCGGCGTGCCGCTTGCGGTGCTGGGGCTGGTCTCGGGCCTGTTCTTCGTGCGCAGTCAGGGCGCGCGCGCACGGCCGATCTTCCCGGTCGATCTGCTGCGCCGGCGCACGATCGGGCTTGCCACCATCGCCGGGATCTTCGCGTTCATGGCATCGGCGGCGATGCTGGTGCTGCTGCCTTTCCGGCTGCAGCGCGGCATGGGATATTCGCCCGACGAGGTCGGCCTGCTGATCCTCCCCTTCCCGCTGACGATGCTGGTCGTTTCGCCGACGGCGGGCTGGCTGTCGGATCGCGTAAAATCCTCGATCCTGGGCATGATTGGCATGTGCTTCGCCGCGACCGGCATGATCCTGCTGATGCTGGTGGCGAACGATGCGCCGGCATGGGATTTCGCCTGGCGGCTAAGCGTGACTGCGATCGGCTTTGGACTCTTCTACTCGCCCAATTCGCGGATGATCTTCCACTCGGCGCCGATGGACCGCACCGCCGCGGCGAGCAGCATGATCGCCACCAACCGGCTGCTGGGACAGACGATGGGGGCGTCACTGGTCGGCATCATCCTGGCCGCCGGGCTGGGGCTGGGCGCCGCGCCGTTGCTGATCGCGGCGGGGCTGGCGGCGGCAGCGGGGTTGCTCACGCTGCTGCGCTATACCACCGACTGAGCGCCAAGCCCTTCGGCGCCAATGGAAATTGTCGGCGTCAGCTTCGTTGAACTCCCCGAAAGCAATTCGAGGAGGACCCAATGACTGACCAGAACGAAACCAAGGAAATCCGCAATCACATGTGGAAGAAGATGGCCGACAATCCGTTGGTGATGGTTGGCCTGACCGAAAGCGGCGAGCATTTCGAGCCGATGACCGCGATCCTCGACAAGGACGCCGACAGCGAATTCTGGTTCTACACCACCAAGACCAACCGGCTTGCGCCCGGCGGCCCCGCGATGGCGCATTTCGCATCGAAGGATCACAAGCTGTTCGCGTGCATCAAGGGCCGGATCGTCGAGGAAAAGGATCCGGCGATCGTCGACAAATACTGGTCGAACATGGTCGAGGCCTGGTTCGAGGGCGGCCGCAACGATCCCAAGCTGATGATGCTCCGCTTCGAGCTCGACACCGCCGAAATCTGGGAAGCCGACAGCTCGGTCACCGGCTTCTTCAAGATGATGACCGGCAAGACAGTCGATTCCGATGAAGTCGGCCGTCACACCGAAGCCGCGCTGTAAGCGCGTACAATCGAAAAGCTCCTCCCCCCTCGGAGGGGGGAGGAGGAATTGCCGTCGCTTCATTCCCTGCTTGACCCCCGCCCCGCCCCGCGCGATGCCGCAAGCATGGCTCCGTCACTCGTCCATCGCATCCGGGTAGAGGCGCACGCCGTCTGGCTGGCAGTGCGCGATCCGCGCACGCCGCTGACGGCCAAGCTGTTCGGGCTGGTGATCGCCGCCTATGCGCTCTCGCCGATCGATTTCATTCCCGACTTCATCCCCATACTGGGGCTGCTCGACGACGCCATCCTGATCCCTTTCGGCATCTGGCTGTTCGAGAAGATGGTCCCCGCAGCGCTGCTCGCCGAATATCGCGCCAAGGCGGAAAGGGAATCGCGCCTGCCCGTTGCCTGGGGCGGAATCGTGATCGTGCTGGTCCTCTGGGCACTGCTGGTCTGGCTGGTCTGGTCGGTCGCGGTGATGATCTACGATTGATCCCGGCGGCGCGTCGCCCCCCTATGATAGAGCCATGCCCGATCTAGCCGCCATCGTTGCCGATATCGCCGCGGAAATGGCCGACGCACCCGATCGCGGTACCGTCGCGCAGTATATCCCGCCGCTCGCCGCGGTCGATCCCAAGCGGTTCGGCATCGCGATCGTCACCGATGACGGCCGCGAATATGTCGCGGGCGACGGCGATATGGGCTTTTCGATCCAGTCGATTTCGAAGGTTTTCGCGCTCACGCTCGCGCTGGGCGCGGTCGGGGATCAGCTCTGGCAGCGCGTAGGGGTGGAGCCTTCCGGCACGCCGTTCAATTCTATCGTCCAGCTCGAAAGCGAACACGGCATCCCGCGCAATCCCTTCATCAACGCCGGTGCGATCGTCGTTACCGACATCTTGCTCGGCCGGGGCGAACCGCGCGAGGCGATCGGCGAGATGCTGCGCTTCGTACGCACGCTGGCGGGCGACGACGCCATCTATATCGATGACGCCGTGGCGCGCGCCGAACTGGAGACCGGCCATCGCAACATCGCGCTGGCGCATTACATGCGCGGTTTCGGCAATCTCAACCGGGAAGTCGCGCGTGTGCTGGGCGTCTATTTCCACCATTGCGCGCTGACGATGAGCTGTCGCCAGCTCGCCCGGGCCGGTCGCTATCTGATGGATGGCGGGCGCAACCCCGAAACAGGGCACAATGTCGTCTCCGCCCGCCGCGCGCGACGTATCAACGCGCTGATGCTCACCTGCGGCCATTATGACGGATCGGGCGAATTCGCCTTTCGCGTGGGCCTGCCGGGGAAATCGGGGGTCGGCGGCGGCATCCTGGCGGTCGCACCGGGGATCGCGAGCATCGCGGTCTGGTCGCCGGGATTGAACGAGCGCGGCAATTCGCAACTCGGCACGCTTGCACTCGAACGACTGGTGCACCGCACCGGCTGGTCGATCTTCGATCCGCGGGTGTTTTGAGGCGTCAGGCCTCGAGCTGCACGGGCTTCCCGCCAGACGATAGCAACAGCGCCCCGTCAGCGGCAAAATTCAGCACGACTTCGGGATAGCGGCGATTGTCGTCGAACAGCTCGCTGTATCTGGCGAGGATCGCATCGGCCGCAGCCTTGTTCTTCGCCGCGCCATATTCCTCGCTGAACGCCAGGCTCGGCTTGATCGCTTCATAGGTGTCGGCAATGCCATGCAGCGCGTTGAGTTCGCGCGCCATCGCCGGGTCTTCCGCAAAGGCATCGCGCAGTGCGTCGGCATAGGGATAATCGTCGGGGAGCTGCATCGCGCCGTCGGTGCCGTAATCGATGTGCGAAGGCGCCTGCGGGATGCCCGCTGCGGCGAGAAAGCCCTGAAAGCGCGCCGAGGCATGCTGCGAAAGCGCAGCGACATTCGCCGCCGTGGGCAGCAGCAGCGGCGGCAACTGCGCCAGTCCGCCCGGTGGCGGCGGATCGAAATAGGTATCGAGATCGACGTTCGAGCGGGATATGTCGCCGACCGGCGAGGCAACGCCGCCGCGCAACAAATGCGTCGCGGCCGCCGGTTGCGTCGGCGGCCGCGATACGGTTGCGGGAGCGCGCGCGGCCCTTTCGCGATCGAGCATTTCGCCGAAGCCGGCGCCGTCCCGTGGATGCTCCGGCCGCATGGCGTGGGGAAAGATGGTGTTGCTGGTCGAATTGACGATCATCGGCTGCCCTGGTCCCTGTGCCTCTGGCAGCCTGTTTATAGAGGCCCCGAAGCTGCGACCGGATAGCCGATGCGCAATAACAGGAGATGAAGACGCTTGCGGCTCGGCGATACCACGCCGCTGCCACGGCGTTCCCCCAAAATGAAAGAGGCTGCCGAGCCCCTCCCGGGGCCCGGCAACCTCCGACATGGTCAGCGGCCGGAAGCTCCAGCCCGGGAGACCATGCGGGCCGCGCGCCTGCGGCATCGAAGCGTTGCTTGGGGGAGAATACCCCCCGCCCCGAACCCGATAGATTTCGACCCATCGGGTTTTGCCATCAGGCAGTTAGCGGCGCGTCTCCCGAACGAACGGAACCGACCTCACTGCTGAACCATGAGACATCGGATCACCTCCTTTCGCTAGTTGAACACGTATGTGCCGGTGGGCACGTGCAAAGGATTGAATCATCGCGAGTCGCAGAACAAGTCTTGTAATTTCCCGGGATTTCGACGAATCTGGAATTCTGCGCCGCAATATCGCGGCGAGCCCTTTCCGAAATCGGTGGATTTGCGCGGTTCAGCGGCCCTTGCAGCCGCGCATGACGCGCTGGATCGCGGGATCGTCGGGCATCACCAGCATCTTGCCGTCGTTGAGCGCCACGCCGAAGCGCGATCCTTCGTCGTCGCCGACTTCGCGGACAAAGGCGTCGCCCGCGGGCAGGCGCGCCTCGACATGCCGCACCCGGGCATCGACGTCGCGCGCCTCGAGCGTGATCGAGCCGCCATCGGTCACCAGCCGCATCGTGCCGTTGCCCGAGGACATCGATCCGGCGCGCACGAACCGCACCTGCCCGGTATGGCTGTCGCATCGGATCGCGAAACTCGCCTCGCTGGCGGGCGGGCCGAACACCGCCGCCGCCTCGCCGCCCATCTCCTGATAGTGCCAGCGGCCGAGCCCGAGCGGCGCGCCCCTGAATTCGGGCGCGCTCGCTTCGCGCTGCGGCGCGGCGCCGCTGCTCGAGCCTTCGCCGCCGGGCATATTGTGATTGGTGATGTCAGCCGAATTTCCGCCGCATCCCGCCAGCAGCGTCAGCGCAAGGGCGGCTGCGGCGGCGCGAGTCACTTGCGGCAATCCTCGACCACGCGATGGACCTCGGCCCAGGCGGGCAGCACCAGCGGATACAGGCCGCTGCCTTCGACGATGAAGCGCCCGCGGCTGAACCCCATCGCATCGAGCAACGGATCGCGCGGCCCCAGCATCGCCGCGACATAAGGCTCGCCGGCGACCGGCTGGAACAGCAATTCCTGCATCATGCTCGACGTGCGCACGGTGAATGCCATCGCCGCGGCGGGCGCCGCCGCGATATGGCGCCCGAAGATGATCCGGCCGTTCGAACGATCGCAGCGGATGGTGAAATCCGCCGCCTGCCCCGGCCGACCGTACATCGCGATGCTGCCGCGCCCGTCCTGGCGATACACCCAGTCCCCCGGCGTCACGTTCCAGTCGCGCCAGTCGCCGGTCGGCAGCGCGACGGCGGGCGTCGGCGTGGCGGCGGGAACCGGAGACGGCGTCGCGACCGGCGTGGGCACCGGAAGCGGCTCGGCGGCGGCAGGAATGATACGCGGCCCCGAACAGCCGGTCAGACCGCCGAGAGCCAGAGCGGAAACGGCAGCGGCAAGCGCGGCGGCGGGCAAGGGACGTCGCATGGCCAAGGCTTATGCGCGATTAGCGCGGGGGGCTCAACCGGGTTCATCGGCGGGAGCGGCAGAATCGTCGTCGGGCGGGAGGTCGGTGGGTTTATCATCGTCATCGACGAAGATCGCACCGCGTTCGTACCATTTGCGGCGTTCGGCATTGCGCTCGGCTTCGCTGCGTTCGTCCCAATTCTCGGCTAGGCGTGTTCTGGCATCAAACCGCGCGCCTTCGAGATGCGCCCGCCACAGGTACGCGCCTTCGAGATGCGCCTGCCGTAGGTCCGCCCCTTCGAGATGCGCCTCCCCCAGGTCCGCGTCTTCGAGATGCGCGCGCGCCAGGTACGCGCCTTCGAGATGCGCCTGCCGCAGGTCCGCCCCTTCGAGATGCGCCCGCCGCAGGTCCGCGCCTTCGAGATGCGCCCGCCGCAGGTCCGCCCGCAGGTCCGCGCCTTCGAGATGCGCCTCCCCCAGGTCCGCGTCTTCGAGATGCGCCTCCCCCAGGTCCGCGTCTTCGAGATGCGCCTGCCACAGGTGCGCGCCTTCGAGATGCGCCCGCCGCAGGTCCGCCCGCAGGTCCGCGCCTTCGAGATGCGCCCGCCACAGGTCCGCGCCGACAAAGGAGCATCGCGCAAGCGACCGCGATGCAGTAAACGTTTGACGTGACAAATCTATCCAGTCGAACCGCCGTGCGTTGAGCGGAAAGCCGGGGCCGGGATTTTCCACCCGGAACTTGCCCAGGAACGCCCTACGCTCTCCAAGTGGCAGCGAGCCGAAGTCGAATTCCTCTCCCTCGGCAACCGGATAGGCCAGCGAAGCCGCTTCGCGCAGATCGGCGCCGAAAATGGACGCAGCTTCGTCACGCAGGATGTTCAGCCGTTCGCGATCGACGGCACTGAGCTTGGCCTCAAACATTGGCAGCTTGAAGCCAATTTCCCTTCCCACTCCGTTTACCTTTGGCTTCGTAGCTCGAAAGGCGTTCATCGCCTGCAAATGCCCGATACGCTCCATCGCGGCCGCATGCCCGGCAACAAGCAGTTCAAAGGCGGGACGCCGGAAACTCTCGCCATATTCGCCGCGCAGAAAGCCGCGCAGCTGATGCAGCGACGCGATCTGAAGCTGCTCGCGTGCCTCTGCGGAAAGCGTTTCCGGCAAGGCGCCCGACGCGCGGAGCTGAACCTCCTGAAACTCCTTGAGATTGATGTCCTTGCGCTGATTGTCGATCTGGGCGCGGACGTTGCTGTCGCGCCAATGCCAGAGGAGATAGAGGACGGGCAGGCCGAGCAGGAGCACAACCGCCTGCACCCGATCCTTCCATTGCGGGGCATCACCTTCGTCGGGGAAGAAGACCGGGCCGAAAAAGTCGCCGCCCGCGATGGCTTGCCAGCCGGTTCGAACCATGTCGAAACCCGCAAGAAGCTCCAGCGCCCGGATCGCGAGCAGCGTTGCCAGCACAACCCCGAGCAGCTTCAGCGCGCGATGGCGCCGCCGCGTCTCCAGCCGCGTTGCCATCCTGCCGCGCAGCGCCGCTCCGCGCGCGCGTGCGCTTCGCCATGCTTCCGCTATTCGCCCGGTCTTCTTCGCCATCCCGCCCCCTTTGCGCACAGGTGACGAAGATGCCGACCAGTATCGCAGGGGCATCATCTTGCGGCACGGTGGATGCCGGAACAAGTCCGGCATGACGGTTTTGCGGATGTTGGTGGCCTCGGCCTTTACCGCCGACTGCCACCCCCGAATTTCTTCTGCGTCTTCCCGTACCGCATCTTGCGCGTTCCCGGCTTGCCCTCGTTGCTGCGCCCCATCACCGGCGCCTTATGGTCCTCGGCGGGCAGGCCGAGTTCCTCATTCTCCAGCGACCGGATCTGGTCGCGCAGGCGGCCGGCTTCCTCGAACTCCAGGTTCGCGGCGGCGTCGCGCATCTTCTTTTCGAGTTCCTCGATATAAGCGCGCAGATTGTGGCCGACCATGTGCGGGCGATCGGCCTCGATCTCGACGGTCACCTGATCCTTGCTCGACACATGGGCGATGATATCGCCGATATTCTTGCGCACGGTTTCGGGGGTGATGCCGTGTTCGGCGTTATAGGCGAGCTGCTTTTCGCGGCGCCGGCCGGTTTCGTTCAGCGCGCGTTCCATGCTGCCGGTCATGCGATCGGCATAGAGGATGACGCGCCCATCGACATTGCGCGCGGCGCGGCCGATCGTCTGGACGAGCGAGGTTTCGGAGCGCAGGAAACCCTCCTTGTCCGCGTCGAGGATCGCGACCAGCCCGCATTCGGGGATGTCGAGCCCTTCGCGCAGCAGGTTGATGCCGATCAGCACGTCATAGACGCCCATCCGCAGGTCGCGGATCAGCTCGATGCGCTCCAGCGTCTCGACGTCGCTGTGCATGTAGCGGACCTTGATCCCCGCTTCGTGCATATATTCGGTCAGGTCCTCGGCCATCCGCTTGGTGAGCGTGGTGACGAGCGTGCGATAGCCCTTCTCCGCAGTCGCCTTGCACTCCTGGATCAGGTCCTGCACCTGTTCCTCGACCGGCTTGATCTCGACGGGCGGATCGACCAGCCCGGTCGGGCGGATCACCTGTTCGACGAAGACGCCACCGGTCTGCTCCATTTCCCAGTTCCCGGGCGTCGCCGAAACGCTCACCGTCTGCGGGCGCATCGCATCCCATTCGTTGAAGCGCAGCGGGCGATTGTCGATGCAGCTCGGCAGGCGGAAGCCATGTTCGGCGAGCGTGATCTTGCGGCGATGGTCGCCGCGCGCCATCGCGCCGATCTGCGGCACCGTCTGGTGGCTTTCGTCAACGAACAGCAGCGCGTTTTCGGGGAGATATTCGAAGAGCGTGGGCGGCGGTTCGCCCGGCATGCGTCCGGTGAGGAAGCGGCTGTAATTCTCGATCCCCGCGCAGCTTCCCGTCGCGGCGATCATCTCGAGGTCGAAATTGGTGCGCTGTTCGAGCCGCTGCGCTTCGAGCAGCCGTCCCTCGCTCTCCAGTTCCTTCAGCCGCTCGGCGAGTTCGAAGCGTATCGCCTCCATCGCCTGTTTGAGCGTGGGCCCCGGCGTGACGTGGTGCGAATTGGCATAGACGCGAATGCGGTCGAGGCTCGCGACTTTCTTGCCGGTCAGCGGATCGAATTCGGTGATCTCCTCGATATCATCGCCGAAGAAGGAGACGCGCCAGGCGGTGTCCTCATAGTGCGAAGGGAAAATCTCCAGATTGTCGCCGCGCACGCGAAAGGTGCCGCGCGTGAAGGCCGCGTCGTTGCGCTTATACTGGAGCGCGACCAGCTTGCGGATGATCTCGCGCTGATCCTGCACATCGCCCTTCTTCAAGTCGAAGATCATCGCCGAATAGGTTTCGACCGAGCCGATACCGTACAGGCACGATACCGACGCGACGATCAGGACGTCGTCGCGTTCCAGCAGCGCGCGGGTGGCCGAGTGGCGCATCCGGTCGATCGCTTCGTTGATCGAGCTTTCCTTCTCGATATACGTATCGGTGCGCGGGACGTACGCCTCGGGCTGGTAATAGTCGTAATAGCTGACGAAATATTCGACGGCGTTCTCGGGGAAGAAGCTCTTGAACTCGCCGTACAGCTGCGCGGCGAGGATCTTGTTCGGGGCAAGCACCAAGGCGGGGCGCTGCAGCGCCTCGACCACCTTGGCCATCGTGAAGGTCTTGCCCGATCCGGTGACGCCGAGCAGCACCTGGTCGCGCTCGCCCGCCAGCGCCTGTTCGACCAGTTCGGGAATCGCCTGGCGCTGATCGCCCGAAGGTTCATATTCCGACACCAGCTTGAACTTGCGCCCGCCCTCGGCCTTTTCGGGGCGGTTCGGGCGATGGGGTACGAAGCTTTCGCCGGTTTCCGGCTCGTCGAGCGTGGTACGGATCTGAATGGCCATGCCGGGGATATGGGGCGATCCGTCGCGCGCGCAAAGCTTCGCCGTTGAATTTCGGCGGCGGAAGCTTCAGGGGGCTTTGCGAATGGGATCGAAGGAGTTTTTGTGATGAGGCATTTGCTGGCAACCACGGCACTGGTGATGCTTGCGGCATGCAATGGCGGCGAACCCGCGCAGGAGGAAGCTGTGAATGCGACTCCGGGCAATGTCGCGATGGCGAACGCCTCTTCCGAACAGGCGACCGAAGCGGCGCAGCAGAACAACCCGATGCTGCCGGGCCTGTGGGAGCAGAAGACCGAGATCACGTCGCTGACCGTGATCGGCGTGCCCGACAATATGCGCCAGGCGATCGAACAGAACACGCGTCAGCTGGGCGACCTCACCTCGCGCCAGTGCTTCGACAAGGAACAGGCGGCCAAGGGCGGGCTCGACGCGATGATCAGCTCGGGCGGCAGCTGCACCTACGACCGGCTGAACATGTCGGGCGGCGAAATGGACGTTGCCTTTCATTGCAGCACGCCGCAGCAGGACGAAGTGACCGGCACGATCACCGGTACGTCCGGCCCCGAATCGTCGGACGTCACGCTCGAATCGCAGACGCGCATGGGCGCGATCGACGGCGGCCTGATCGGCATGGAAATGCACATCACCAAGAAGCGGATCGGCGACTGCCCGGAATGATCCGGGCCGCCTTCACCGCGCCGCCTATTGCTGGCGGCGATAGGCGATCCGCCACATGACCAGGCCGATCAGCGCGGCCGCCACTGCGATCACGCCGCTGGTCGCGGTCGCGCTGAGCCAGCGATAGAGCAAGGCGCGATTGTCGGTAGGCGGCATATCGAGCAAGCCGAAGCCATAGGTCTGCGCGCCGACGAAGATCGCAAGCGAAGCAATCGCGCCGACGATCGCCGCATGGCGCGGCCTGCGCCAGCCGGCGACATGCATGACGAGCCATAGCGGCCCTGCAACGGCGGTGATGCCGAGCCCCATCAGCACCGATCCCAACGCCCAGGCGGCGGCGAGCGCAAGCGGATCATATTGTCCACCGCGCAGAACCAGACCGAGCACGATCAGACCGCCCAGGGCGCTGCCTGCGGCAAGCGACCAGCCGGCTCTTTCGATGGTGGCTTCATAGCGGCGCGGCATCGGCGCCTGATTGGACACGACGGAAAATTCCTCCCGGCGCATCGTGTAGCCGCCGCATCGCCCCGCCTCAAGCCATTGCACGCCCGGCATCGCATCGATTCGGCACGATTTTTTAACCATGTTCGCGGCCGGAGTTCGCAGCATCGCTTGCCCGATGCGCAAGGCCGATCTACGCGAAACGCATGGAATCGCTGCCGCGCACCGACGAAGAAGCCGCCGCCGAGCTTGCCCGGCTCGCCGAAACCATCGCGCATCACAACCGGCGCTATCATACCCAGGATGCGCCCGAGATCAGCGATGCCGAATTCGATGCGCTCGTGCGGCGCAACGGCGAGATCGAAGCCGCCTTCCCGCACCTGATCCGCGACGATTCGCCGTCGCGCCAGGTGGGCGCCGCGCCATCGGGGCATTTGTCCGAAGTCGCGCATGCGCTGCCGATGTTCAGCCTGAACAACGGCTTTTCCGACGCGGACATCGCAGATTTTCTGGGCCGCGTGCGCCGGTTCCTGGCGCTGGCCGACGATGCGGACGTGCCGCTGACCGCCGAACCGAAGATCGACGGGCTTTCCTGCTCGCTGCGCTATGAAAAGGGCGTGCTGGTCCAGGCGCTGACGCGGGGCGACGGTCGGGTGGGCGAGGACGTGACCGAAAATGTCCGTACCATCGCCGACATTCCCGGTCGCCTGCCCGAAGGCGTGATCGGCACGCCCGACGTGTTCGAAGTGCGCGGCGAAGTCTATATGGCCAAGCAGGATTTCGCCGCGCTCAACCGGCGGCTGCGCGAAGAGGCGGCCGACCCCGAAAAGGCGCGGCAGTTCGCCAATCCGCGCAATGCCGCCGCCGGTTCGCTACGCCAGAAGGACGCATCGGTGACGGCGTCGCGCCCGCTGCGTTTCCTCGCCTGGGGCTGGGGCGAGGTGAGCAGTCTGCCCGGCGAGCATCAGACTCACGTGATCGCGGCGATCGAAAAGCTGGGCTTTCCGGTGTCCGATATGTTCGTCGGTCCGGTGGATCTTGCCGCGGCGCTGGAACAATATCGCCGCATCGAGGCACGGCGCGCCGACCTGCCCTTCGACATCGACGGCGTCGTCTACAAGATCGACCGGCTCGACTGGCAGGAGCGGCTGGGCAGCGTCGGGCGCGCGCCGCGCTGGGCGATCGCGCACAAATTCCCCGCCGAAAAGGCGCAGACGACGCTCGAGAAAATCGACATCCAGGTGGGCCGCACCGGCAAGCTGACGCCCGTCGCGCGGCTCGAGCCGGTGACGGTGGGCGGCGTCGTCGTGACCAACGCCACGCTGCACAATGCCGACGAGATCGAGCGGCTGGGTGTGCGGCCGGGCGACCGGGTAGTGGTGCAGCGCGCCGGGGACGTGATTCCGCAGATCGTCGAGAATCTCACGCCCGAGGCGGAGCGCGAGGCATGGCGCTTTCCGACCGAGTGCCCCGAATGCGGCTCGGCGGCCGAACGCGAACCCGATGAAGTCGATTATCGCTGTTCGGGCGGCCTGATCTGTCCTGCCCAGCGCGTCGAACGGCTGCGCCATTTCGTGTCGCGCCACGCGCTCGATATCGAAGGTCTGGGCGTCGTCCATATCGAGAGCTTCTTTCGCGACGGGCTGATCACCACCCCCGCCGACATTTTCCGCATCGGCCGCGAGGACCTGCTCGAGCGCGAGCGCTGGGCGGAAACCAGCGCCGACAATATGATTGCCGCGATCGATGCGCGCCGCGATCCGCCGCTCGACCGATTCCTCTTCGCGCTGGGCATCCGGCATGTCGGCGAAATCACCGCGCGCGACCTGGCGCGCCGCTGGACGAGCTGGACGGCGTTTCGGGAGATGATCGATCGCGGGCTGGCGAAGCGAAGCGACATGACGCCGGCGCTGGGCGAAACCGACGCCAAGTTCGCCGAACGCGTCGGCAAGGAACTGGCGGCGATCGTCGAAACCGCCGGCGTCGGCCCCGAAGTGGCGCGTGCCCTGTTCGATTTCTTCGGCGAGCCGCACAATGACGATGCCGTCGCCGACCTGCTCGAACAGGTGACGCCCGCCGACGTCGTCCATGAAACGCGCGAGTCGCCGGTTTCGGGCAAGACTCTGGTGTTCACCGGCACGCTCGAGACGCTGAGTCGCGACGAAGCGAAGGCCCAGGCGGAGGCTCTGGGTGCTCGCGTTGCCGGATCCGTATCGGCCAAGACCGACATGGTGATCGCCGGGCCGGGAGCCGGATCGAAGTTGAAAAAGGCGCAGGATCTGGGGATTAGCGTCATCGACGAAGCCGAATGGGCAAGGATCGTCGCCGCTGGTCAGTGAGACTTTTTTGCAACGCAGCACGACGCTTTCACGATCGCGGCGATTCTGCCCGTTGCTTGCAACGAAACTGTCATCCAGTGCGCTCAAGGGCGATCGGAGACGGCGACAAGCCGCACGTGAGACCATTCCGTGTTCCGAAAAGGGGAATATATGCGCAACAAGCTTCTTCTTGGCGTAGCCTCCGCTGCGCTCATGATCCCGGGCGCTGCCTTCGCGCAGTCGACCGGCTCGATCGAATTCGGCGAAGAAATCGTCGTCACCGGTGAACAGGACACTTCCGTCGGCGGGGTCGAGATCCCCGACACGCCCAAGGCGAAGACGGTTCTGACGCAGGAAGTCATCCAGCGCCAGCGTCCCGGTCAGACGGTCAACGACATCGTCAACCTGTCGCCGGGTGTCAGCTTCCAGAACAACGACCCCTGGGGTTCGTCGGGCGGCTCGTTCACCATCCGCGGCTTCGACAGCTCGCGCATCTCGCAGACGGTTGACGGCATTCCGCTCAACGACTCGGGTAACTACGCGCTGTACACCAACCAGCAGATGGACCCCGAAACGATCGAAATGGTCAATGTGAACCTCGGCTCGACCGATGTTGACAGCCCGACCGCATCGGCCGTCGGCGGCACGATCAACATCCGTACCCGCGTCCCCAGCGACGATTTCGGCATCATGTCGAGCTTCAGCTACGGCAACATCGTCGCCAAGGGTTCGTCGTGGGAGCGTCCGTATTTCCGTGCGTTCGGCATGGTCGATACCGGCGATCTGACCGGCATGGGCACCAAGGCGTGGTTCTCGGCTTCGTACACCACGTACGAAAATCCGTTCAACAACTACGGTGAAGTCGAAAAGAAGCAGTTCAACGGCCGTATCTATCAGGAAATCGGCGCGAACGGCGACTTCGTTTCGGTTTCGGGTCACTATAACGAAAACCGCAACAACTTCTTCGGTTCGCAGTCTTACAACGCTGTCAAGGACTATGACCGCGAAGATCGTTTCTACGAAATCGACTATCCCTGCACGGTCGATCTGCCGACCGCCGGCGTGGCCGATGTCGACAACAATTGCGGTGCCGAATTCGATCGTCGTTTCAATCCGTCGAACACCGGCAACATCCGCGGTTCGTCGCGCTTCACGCTGTCGGACGGCCTGATCCTGACCGTCGACCCGAGCTTCCAGTATGTGAAGGCCAATGGCGGCGGTGACGAGGAGCTTCTCGAAGGCTTCCGTACCATTGGTGGCCAGCAGTATACCGGCTTCATTTCGGGCCGTTATTACTATGGTCGTGACCTCAACGGCGACGGCGACATGCTCGACGAAGTCACCGGCCACGATCCCAGCCAGACGCAGACCCGTCGCTACGGCGTCATCGCCAACCTGGCCTATGACCTGACCCCGGCGCATCGCGTTCGTCTGTCCTACACCTTCGATCGCGCCTATCACCGTCAGACCGGCCAGACCTCGGTCGCGCTGCCCAACGGTGACATCGCCGACGTCTTCCCGGTCAACGATCCGCTCGTCACTTCGGACGGCTTCGTGCTCAACAAGCGTGACCGCAAGTCGTTCGCGACCCTTCATCAGGTGTCGGGCGAATATCGCGGCCGCTTCTTCGAAGACTCGCTGACGCTCGTCCTGGGCCTGCGTGCGCCGTTCTTCACGCGTGACCTCGACCAGCGCTGCTACACCACCAGCGCCAGCGGCTATCTCGACTGCATCGGCGGTCGTGACGCCAACTATGAAGCGAACAACCCGAACGCCGCCATCCCGCAGGAGCGTACCTACAAGTACGACAAGCTGCTTCCGAATGTCGGTTTCACCTACCGCTTCACGCCGGAAATGAGCGTGTTCGCCAGCTTCACCCAGGGCATCTCCGTCCCGGGCACCGACCCGCTGTACAACTCGCTCTACTTCCCCGCCGCGAACGATCCGCGTCCGGCGCCGGAACTGACCGACTCGTTCGATGCGGGCTTCCGCTATCAGAGCGGCAACGTTCAGGCGCAGCTCGCCGGCTGGTACACGCAGTATCGCGACCGTCTGGCCACTGCCTATGATCCGCTTCTCGACGAAGTGATCTACCGCAACCTGGACAAGGTGAAGAAGTACGGCGTCGACGCCAGCGTCGCCATCCGTCCGATCCCCGAACTGCTGCTCTATGTCTTCGGTTCGTATCTGGGTTCGGAAATCGGCGAGGACATCCAGGCCGGCACGTCGTGCAGCTCGGGCGATACCGCCCGCGGCATCTGCTATGTCAGCGGTGGCTTTGCCTACTACACCACCGGCGGCAAGGAAGAATCGGGTTCGCCGAACTTCACCGTCGGCAGCCGCGTCCAGGCCGATCTGGGCGACTTCTCGATCGGCGGTCAGGTCAAGTACACCGGCAAGCGCTGGCTGAACGACGTCAACGACGTCCGCGCCGACGGCTATACGCTGGTTGATATCGACCTGCGCTACTCGCTGGCGTCGCTGGGTCTTGGTGAGAGCTATCTGCAGCTCAACGTCACCAACATCTTCGACACGGTCTATACGGGCGGCTTCGGCGGTTCGTTCACCGACGACAGCCCCTATGTGCAGATCGGCCCGCCCCGCGCGGCCAGCATCTCGCTCATCACGGGCTTCTAAGAACTTCGGTTCCTAGGACTGTAACGGGCCGCCGCTCCCACCGGAGCGGCGGCCTTTTACGTTTCGGCTACCAGGTGAACGGAACCAAGGTGCCCGCCTGACCCTTTTGCGGAGACGCGCGGCAATGCTAGTAGCGGATCAGCATGCAACGAACGGGCCTTGGGGGCGTATCTTGCCCTGGATGAAACCTGCCATTTTTTCCCGGCCCTTTTTCGAGGACAAGAGCCGCGCCTTCTGGCGGCTGCAGGCGGTGGGCTGGAGCGGCTACATGCTGCTGCGCATCGTCTCCAACATCTCGAATACGGGCCTCGCGATCGAAGGCGTGATCCGCGTCCTGATCGAATCGATCATCGGCTATTGCCTGACGCTGCTGCTTTCGACGCTCTACGGCTATTTCCGCCGCCTGCCGCGCATTTCGGGCATCTTGCTGACCATCGCCACGCTGCTCCTCGCGACGCTCATCTATGCCGTGCTCAATGCCTTCACCCTGTCGGTGATCCGCGACGCCGAGCCGGGCATTTCGCTGGGGCTGGTGCTTGGCAATGTCTTTCTCAACTTCATCGTCCTCGCCGGCTGGTCCGCGCTCTATTTCGGGATCAATTTCTATCTGGTCGTCGAATCGCAGACCGATCAGCTCAAGCTGCTCGAAAACCAGGCGAGTTCGGCGCAGCTGGCGATGCTGCGCTATCAGCTCAATCCGCATTTCCTGTTCAACACGCTCAATTCGATCTCGACCCTGGTGCTGCTCAAACAGACCGAGCGCGCCAATGTGATGCTTTCCCGCCTCTCCTCCTTCCTGCGCTACACACTCGCCAACGAACCGACGGCGCATGTCACGCTGTCGCAGGAAACCGAAACGCTCAAACTCTATCTCGAGATCGAGAAGATGCGGTTCGACGACCGGCTGCGCCCCCATTTCGATATCGATCCGCGCGTCGCCAAGGCACGGCTGCCCTCGCTGCTGCTGCAGCCGCTGGTCGAGAACGCGATCAAATATGCCGTCACGCCACAGGAGGAAGGCGCCGACATCACCGTTTCGGCGCGTCTCGCCGGGGAGCGCGTGCATATCGCCGTCACCGATACCGGGCCGGGCTTGACGGAGACGCGGCTGAGGCCGACCTTATCGACTGGCGTGGGGCTCGCCAACATACGGGAACGGCTCGCACAGGCGTACGGGCCGGACCATCGATTCGAAGCGAAATCGAACCCAGGGAAGGGGTTCAGCGTTGAGATCGAAATCCCGTTCCAGATCGAGGAACCCGCACGAGAGGCAGCATGACCATCCGAACGATATTGGTAGATGACGAACCGCTGGCGATTCAGGGACTGGAGCTGCGGCTGCAGGACCATGAAGACGTCGAAATCGTCGACAAATGCTCGAACGGCCGCGAAGCGATCCGATCGATCAAGACGCACAAGCCCGATCTCGTCTTTCTCGACATCCAGATGCCCGGTTTCGACGGCTTTTCGGTCGTCCAGGGGCTGATGGAAGTCGAACCGCCGCTGGTGGTGTTCGTAACCGCCTATTCCGATCATGCGATCCGCGCGTTCGAAGCGCAGGCAGTCGACTATCTGCTCAAGCCGGTCGAGGAATCGCGGCTCGCCGACACGCTCGAACGCGTCCGCCAGCGCCTGTCCGACAAGCGCGGGCAGGAAGAGATCGAGAAGCTCAAGGGCGTGCTTGCCGAAGTCGCGCCCGATGCCGCCGAAGGCTATGCCGAGACCGGCGAGGCGCCGTCGGCCGGCCGCTACGAGAAGCTGATCAACATCAAGGATCGCGGCCAGATCTTCCGCGTCGATGTCGATACGATCGAGCGGATCGATGCCGCCGGCGATTATATGTGCATCTATACCGGGCAGGACACGATGATCCTGCGCGAGACGATGAAGGATCTCGAAAAGCGGCTCGATCCGCGCCGGTTCCAGCGCGTCCACCGCTCGACCATCGTCAACCTCGATCTGGTTCGCCAGGTCAAGCCGCACACCAACGGCGAATGTTTCCTGGTGCTCGATTCGGGCGCGCAGGTGAAAGTGAGCCGCAGCTATCGCGACGTGGTGGCGCGCTTCGTCCATTGAGTGACAGCGGGCCGCCCGGCGCGGCCCCGCTGTCCGTAATTTCCCCCATTCCCGCAGCATCGCCGCGCTCTCGATTGGCTGCGTCTATAATGGCGTATGCGCGCTTTCTGGAGCACCAGAGGTAGTCGACTGGGACGGCTTGGCGGCTGGACGATTCAGCTTGCCTTGCTTGCCGGGGTCGGGCTGATCGCAATCGCGCCGCCCTCACGGGGCGTAATGCTGCTCGTGCCGGTGGGCGCGGGGCAGGGAACCAGTGCCCGGGTCGCGGCTGCTGCTGGAGCACGCATCCTGGGCGCCGGTCCGGTTCACGGCTCGCTCTACGTTCTGGGCACGCGCAATCTAATAATCCCGAACGCCGCGGCGAGCGGCACCATGGTTTTCGGTGGTCGATATGTCGGGTGCTCAGGAATCGAGGCAGGTTTTGAACAAGTCCCTGTTTAACGACGTAAGCCTGGAAGGGCTGCGCATGAGCGGTATGCGGCTGGTGACGATCGCGATCGTCCTGGTAGCGCTCGCAAGCGTGATCGGCGAATTCGCCGTGGGGCGGATGGACGCCGCATCGATCCTGCTCGCGCTCGCGCTTCCCGTCTATCCCGTGATGCTGGCGTTGCGCGGCAAATGCGATTCGCAGGCGCGGATGATCGCAACGATCACCTTCACTGCGCAGCCGGCGCTGCTGCTCTACGTCTTCCGGGGCGCTGCCTGGCAAGTCGACCTTCACATGATCTTCTTCGCCGCACTGGCGATGGCGGCGACAATGATCGACTGGAAGGCGATCATCGCCGGTGCCGCGGTGGTGGCGGTGCATCACCTGCTGCTCGGCATGGCCGTGCCCGAATGGGTATTTCTGGGCGGCGGCGGATTTCCGCGCATCCTGATGCACGCCGTCATTCTGATCGCCGAGACGGTGGCGCTGGTGTTGCTGACGCTTCGCTTGGTCCAATTGCTCGAAGCGCTCGCTGTCGAAGAGTCGCGCCGTGCCGAAGTGGCCAAGGCAGCCGATACCGAACGCGAAGCACGGTCGGCCGAGCTGGAACATGTCATCGCGACGGTTTCGGATACGCTCCAGGTCATTTCCCAGGGCAATCTCGCCCAGCATTTCGATGCCGACCTGCCCCCGGCCTATGCGGCGCTGCGCGGTCATTTCAACGATACGCTGGGCAGCCTGCGCGAACTGATCGGATCGGTGCTCGAACGTGCGGCGGCGATCCGCGACGGATCGAGCGAAATCGCCGCGACCTCCCAGGATCTGGCGCGCCGCACCGAGAGCAACGCCGCCAGCCTCGAGCAAACCACCGCGGCCATCCAGCAGCTCGACGACCGGCTTCGCGCCATCGCCGCATCGGCGGGCAGCACCGTTTCGCGCGCTTCCGAAGCGATTTCCTCGGTCGACAGCGGCCGCAGCACCGCCAGCGATGCCGTGCGCAAGATGAACAGCGTCCATGAAAGCGCCAAGGGCATCGACGCCGTGATCGAGGGACTCGACAAGATCGCCTTCCAGACGCGCGTCCTTGCCATGAACGCGGCGGTCGAGGCCGGTCGCGCAGGCGAAGCAGGGCGCGGCTTCGCGGTCGTCGCCGATCTCGTCTCGGCGCTCGCGATGCGCGCCGAGGAAGAAGCCAAGAACGCCCGCGACCAGCTGAGCGTGACTCAAGCCGATATCGAGGAAGCCGTAGGCGCCGTCAGCAAGGTCGACGGGTCGCTGGCGCAGATCGTAGACCGAGTTTCCGAAGTGCACAGGCTGATTTCGGGCATGGCCGACGAGAACCGCGCCCAGGCGGTGGTGATCACCCAGATCAGCAGCGCCATCGGCGACATGGACCGCGCGACGCAACATAATGCCGCAATGGTCGAGGAAAGCTCCGCCGCCGCGCAATTGCTGCGCGAGCAGGGGGAGATGCTTTCCTCCGCCGCGAACCGTTTCCAGATGCCCGCAGCCGCCGGACAGCGTCCGCGACCGGCGGTGACCACCAGCACCACGCTGCACTGAGGCCGTGAGCGAAGCGGTTATTCCGCTTCGTTCTGATCGCCACCCTGTTCGTACCAGGCCTCTACCGGGCCGGAGAGCTTGATCGTCAGCGGCTGGCCGTGGCGATCGACTTTCTTGCCCAGCGCGACACGGATCCAGCCTTCGGAAATGCTGTATTCCTCGACGTCCTTGCGCTCGGCACCCTTGAAACGGATGCCGACGCCGCGCTGGAGGGCCTGCTGGTCGAAATGGGGGCTCTTCGGATTGATCGAGAGCCGATCGGGAGGCGTGTCGCTCATGGTCGCGCCTCCTGACGCAAAAGCGCGGTGATTTCCAGCCCGGAATCGCGAAGGGCGCGAATCGCGATCCACGCCCTTCTTCCATCCCGGATGCGATCAGCGGCAATAGCGGACGCGCACCATGCGGCGTTCATACCGGTCCCAGACGCGCCGGATCTCGCACCCGCGATAATTGTTGCGGCGATACTGGCGCGCATAATAGCCGTTCGCCGGATAATAGCCGCGCTGACGATAATAGCGGCGATCGCGATGGCGGCGGCGATCATAACGACGATCGTAGCGGCGGTCGTTGTTGCTGTCGGCGATGGCGGCACCGATGACGATGCCGGCAATCCCCGCGACGATCGCCGTCCCCGCATCATTGTCGCGATGGCGGTCATGGTGGCGATAATGCTGCGCCTGCGCCGGAGCGGCCGTCGCGAGCGCGGCCGTACCGATGGCAGTGGCAATGCTTGCCTTGGTGAAAATATTGGCCATGTCTCTTCCTCCTGTGTCCTGTGCGCGGTCGAAAGAGCGGCGAAGGGGCAACGCCACACGCCACGCGATGAATGTCCGTTATACAGAAGCGCAACTGAACTCGGCGGGAATGCCCTGTTCATTTCAGGTTTAGGGCAGTGTTTGGAGGGATCGGCATGCAATACTGGCTTATGAAGTCCGAGCCGGAAAGCTATAGCTGGGACGATCTTGTTCGCGACAAGGGTGCCGAGTGGGACGGCGTGCGCAACGCGGCTGCCGCAAAACATCTGAAATCGATGCGCGTGGGCGACAATGCTTTCCTGTATCATTCGGGAAAGCAGAAGGCCGTGATCGGCATCATGGAAATCGCCCGCACCGCGCAACAGGACGGACCCGACCCGCGCTGGGTATCCGTGGCAGTGATTCCGCTGGCACCGCTGCCCCGCCCGGTGCCGCTTGGCGAAATCAGGGCCGAACCGGCGCTGGCGGGGATGGCGATGCTGCGCCAGAGCCGCCTGTCGGTCAGCCCCGTGGCGCCAGCGGAATGGGAAGCGATCCGGGCGCTGGCCGCGCGCTGATCGCCGGCGCGACGAAAAGAGGGTTAACCGCGTCTCTACGGCGCCGGAGGCCTCGGCGCGTCTCCTATAATTTCCGCAGGAGACCAATCGCCCCCGGAGAATGCCCCTATGAAACTTGCGATCGCCGCCGCCGCCGGCGCCGCCGCCCTCGCCCTTGCCACCGTCGCGATCGCCGGCGAAGCCGCGCATTGGGGCTATGACGGCGAACACGGCCCCGATCATTGGGCCGAAATCGCGCCCGAATTCGCGATGTGCGGCGCGGGCCGGATGCAGTCGCCGGTCGATCTGGGCGTGCCCACCGCCGAAGCGCATGTCGAAGTGATCGCCGGCTATCGCGCCACGCCGCTCAATCTCATCAACAACGGCCATACGGTGCAGGCGAATTTCACGCGCGGATCGCGGCTGGTGAGCAGCGGTGACGCCTATGACCTGCTCCAGGTGCATTTCCACACGCCTGCCGAACACGCCGTTTCGGGCAAGCGCTATCCGCTGGTCGCGCATTTCGTTCATCGCAACGGCGCGGGGCAGCTCGCCGTGCTCGGCGTGTTCTTCGAACAGGGTGAAGCCAATGCCGAGCTCGCCAAGATCGTCGCCCATGCGCCGCAGGCCGCGAACGGCGCCGCCGCAGCGAGCGACGTGATGCTCGACCCGGACGGGATCGTCCCGCACGACCTGAAGGTGTGGCGATACATGGGTTCGCTGACGACGCCGCCGTGCAGCGAAGGCGTCAACTGGCACGTCGCCGAACAGGTGATGACCGCCAGCCGCGAACAGATCGAAGCGCTCCACGCGCTGATGGGCGACAATGCCCGCCCGGTGCAGCCGCTTCACAACCGCCTGCTGATCAAGGGCTGATCGCCGCGAAACCGCGCTGGCCGGGCGAGTTTCCGAAAAGCGCGGTTTTCCGTGCCAAGTTCGCACCGGGTCCCGACGCAACATGCGCGCGCCCGCGCCCGCGCCCGCGCTTACAGGCGCACGCGTACGCGCGAGGCGCGTGACGCACGCGCGAAGGGCACGCAGGAGGCGGAGGATAGCCATTGCGCGAACATATCAGGAACAACCGACTGTAGGACAGCGAAACCGACTCCGATTCGGATCGTGTGGCAACGCCCCTGCGCGACTATGCCTTTGCAGCGGGCGATGGCATGCTGACCGCGTGACGCCGGTCGACCATCTCGCCTATGCCGCCGCATGGCTCGCCTTCGGAATGCTGCACAGCATGAGCGCGGGCGCGACCGCGCGGCGCGGGCTTGGGCGATTGCTCGGGCGGTGGCATCGGATCGGCTATAATCTGCTCGCCACGGGTCAGCTGGCGGCGGTGCTCGCCGTCGGCGCGCTGGTGAGCGCCGACGCACCCGGCTGGAGCCGCCCGCCGTTGCTGATCGCGGCGCAGGCGGCGATGCTGGCGCTCGGTGCCGTGCTGGGCGTAATCGCGCTGCGCAGCTATCGCGCCGGCCCGTTTCTCGGCTCGGCGCAATTGCGCGGCGAGGACGACGATGGCCAGCCGCTCGCGATCGACGGGCTGCACAGACGCATGCGCCACCCGCTCTATACCGCGGCGATGCTGATCCTCTGGGGCCTGGTGCGCAGTGACGTCAGCTTTGCGACCGCGCTCTGGGCCAGCCTCTATTTCCATGTCGGAAGCCGTTTCGAAGAACGCCGCCTGATCGCGCGCTATGGCGATGTCTATCGGCGTTACCGCCGGGAGGTGCCCCGCTTCCTTCCGCGGCTGTTCGGAACCGGCTAGTCCGCCGCTCACGGCAATATCGGCACCGAAGCCGCCGCTTCGTCGGGGTCGACTTTGCCGAGCGGGATCGCGATGCGTTCGCCTGCGATCGGTTCGTCGTTGCCGCCCAGGCCCAGCGCCGATCCGATATCGCCGACCAGTGCGAAGGGATTGGTCGCCTCGCCCGGCGCCTCGCAACAATCATCGACTCCCGTCAGCTTTCCCAGCCCGCGGATCAGTGCCGTGCCCGCGCCGAACAGGTTGATGCCCGTGGTGCATCCTTGCGACCGCGTTGCGCAGGGCGCCACGGTGGCGGCGAGCGCGCCGCGTCCGCTCAGTTCGGGATTGCTCGGCATCGGCCGGTCGGGCGGAGCGCGTTCGCCGGGCAAGGGAAGCCGCGCGCTGCCTTCCGCCCGTTCGCCGCAGACGACGATTTCGTCCTGCGCCGCCGTCCGCTGGGTGGCGCAGGGCGCGGCGAGGACGGACCAGCGCTGCGTGCCGTCCTCCCCCGTTTCGGGGCGGGTGACGGTGGCATCGGTGTCCGCCGCCTGTGCCGGAACGTCCTGCGGCACGGCAAGGAACAGCATGAGCGCGATCGGCATGCGGGGAGCTCCGTGGTTGGATCCTGAGCGGTTGCTATCACGCAATTGCGGCGAAGCCATGCGCAAAACAGGCGGGACACGGACGGCATGCGCATCGCGGTTTATCGCTTTCCAATAAAATACTTGCCGAATATCGATAAGTGCAATATATCGATTCGCGATAAACAACATATTGGAGATCGATATGACCCGAGACACCGGGACCGATTGGGCAGTGCGCATCCTGCGCGGTGCGCTGATGCTGTTCCTGCTGCTGATCGGCTTTGGCGTCGTGGCGATGGCGCTGATCACGGTGGCGGCGGGAGTCGATCCGGGCCTGTTCGCCGAAATCGCCGGACAGCCGCGCGATATCTCGCCAACCAATGCCTATCTGCTGTTCCTCGCCGCGATGGCGGGCGGGATCGTGCTGCTGCTGCTCGCGGTGGATTTCGTCCGCAAATTGCTCGCGGTGCTCAATTCGGTGCGGGCGGGCGATCCGTTCGTCCCCGCCAATGCGGTGCGGCTGCACGCGATGGCACGGCTGATGCTGGTGATCGTCGTCGGCGGGTTCGTGCTCGAACTCTATGCGCACTGGATCGACAAGCGCCACGCGGTGTCGATCGGCATCGACAGCGGCAACCCGGCAAGCGGCCTGCTGCTCGTCCTGGTGCTGTTCGTGCTCGCGCGTGTGTTTGCGCAAGGCACAGCGATGCGCGACGATCTCGAAGGGACAGTGTGATGCCGATCCGCGTGAAGCTGGACGACATGCTGCATGCACGGCGGCTGACGCTTTCGGAGCTGTCCGCTCGAGTCGATATCACGCTTGCAAACCTTTCGGTGCTCAAGACCGGCAAGGCGAAGGCGATACGTTTTTCGACGCTCGAGGCGATCTGCCGCGAACTCGATTGCAAGCCCGGCGACATTCTCGATTACGAGGATGGCGACGAAACGGAGGACGCATGATGCGCGTGACGATCCGGTTCCTCATCCCGCCCTATCTGCTGGCGGTAACGTTGATCGCCGTCGTGGCGCTGCTCACCCAGGGCTGACGCGGCACCCGTGAACCGACGCACGGCTTGCCTCGACGCCCTCCCCTTCGGTAGGCGGCGCGCGACGGAACTGGTTTAGGGACGGCGCAAACGATGGAAAGCCTGGCAGGCGCATTTTCCGAGCAATCCCCGTGGCTGCAATCACTGATCGGGCTGGTGCTGCTGGCGCTTGCCGCGTTGCTCGCCAATTTCATCCTCAAGCGCGTGCTGCTGCGCATGGCCGCGCCGTTCCTCGACGCGCGCAGCAACACCGCCGACAAGGCGGCGGCGCGGCTGGCGACCATCGTCCCGCTGCTCATCGTCGGCTATGGCATCGAACATGTGCCGCACCTGCCGCTGGCGCTGGTGACGGTGGTGAAGAATGTCGCGGCGGCGTCGATCGTCGTGACAGTCGCCGTCGCGCTCGCCGGGGCGCTCGATTACGTCAATGAACTCTATCAGCGCCGCCCGGAATCGAAGAGCCGCCCGATCAAGGGCTATGTCCAGGTGCTCAAGATCGCGATGTTCTGCGGCGCCGCGATCCTGGTGATCGCGACGCTGATGGATCGCTCGCCGCTGCTGCTGCTCTCGGGCCTCGGCGCGATGGCGGCGGTGCTGATGCTGGTGTTCAAGGACACCATATTGTCGCTGGTCGCTTCGGTGCAGCTTTCGTCGAATGACATGCTGCGCGTCGGCGACTGGATCGAAATGCCGCAATTCCAGGCGGACGGCGACGTGATCGACATCGCGCTGCACACGGTGAAGGTGCAGAATTTCGACAAGACGGTCACGACGATCCCGACACACCGGCTGATTTCGGACAGCTATCGCAACTGGCGCGGAATGCAGCAGGCGGGCGGGCGACGGATCAAGCGCGCCATCTACCTCGACCAGAACACGCTCGGCTTCATGACCGAGGAGCAGCTTGCGGGGATGGAGCGGTTTCAGCTGCTCAAGCCCTATCTGGAAAGCAAGGAGGCCGAGATCCGCGCGTGGAACGCCGCCGCGCTGCCCGGCGACGCGGACGCGGTGAATGCGCGGCGGATCACCAATATCGGCACGTTCCGCGCCTATATCCTGGCCTATCTCAAGGCGCATGACCGCGTGCACAATCATCTGATGATGCTGGTGCGCCAGCTCGATCCCACGCCGAGCGGGCTGCCGCTCGAAGTCTATTGCTTCGCGAAGACGACCGACTGGGAGACCTATGAGGCGATCCAGTCGGACATTTTCGATCACTTGCTGGCGATCCTGCCCGAATTCGGGCTGCGCATCTTCCAGGAGCCGAGCGGACGCGACCTGCGGGCGTTGGGAGCGAGAGGATAGCGCCACGCGACGGGCCATGCGAACGGCCCAGAAGCGACCTGATGCTACAAAAAGCGAAGATCGCAAGGTGATCGTGGAAATCGCGCTGGCGCACACTTTCCTGCTTTGCAGCTATCGAAACTAACCCTAGGAAGGAAATCGAGATACTGCGGGGGCGGAATCGTCGTGTCAGCGAGAATAGCGAGCGGCTTCTCGATTGATTGCATTCGCATATGGCCTGGCCGGTTCAGGGAATGGCTGAACCACAAAGAGGGCTGGCGGTTGCTGCTATGGCTTGTGGTGGTGACATTTGCCGTATTGACCGGCGCGCAAGTAATACCGAAGGAAAGCCAGAAAATCGACGTGCGACCGGACTTTTCCGGGCCGGTTCGAAACGGGCACATTACGCTTAATCCCAGCGCGGATATCAAACGTTCGCTGCTTGCAGCGAACTTCGACTATCGCCGTCCTGTGGAAACGAACATCGATACGCTGCTGCGAACCGGTTTCATTTCCCGGGCGTTCATGCTCGCCTATCTCGGCAACGATCATGCCGCGATGGTTCGTGTGGCTCGCCATGTCGGGGAACAATCCCGCGAGGCGGAAGGGCCTCCTCCCTATGCTTTCCTGACAATGGTCGATCAGACTTTGCTGGCCGAAGGCGATTTATGGGAACAGCTGGGCAATCGCGAATTGGCGCTGCAACGATACTATCAGTATTTTGCGGTGCTCCATGCCCTTGGCGCGATTGCATTCGACCCCTCCGTCAAGAATCTTCCGCGGCGGTTGACTATTGTCAGGATCAAGATTTTTCAGCTCAAGAAAGGTATGCAAGGGCGAACCGCGTTCATCACGCGCCAGCTGGAATCCTTCTTTGACGATTTCCGCTGGCGCTGGCCCTATGCCGCGTATCGCAAAACGCTGGAGACCCGGCCGCCGGCGCGGGCTTCGGATGAAGTGGCGCAGTTCGACCATTGCCTGGAATCCGCCGATCCGCACGGATGGGACCGATTTGCACCGCCTGCTCCGCAGGATTGCGACTCCGATCGGTTCGCGACGCGATGGGGGTACGACCTGTTCGGCGCGATCCTGGCATTTGACCACATGCACCGCGCCCTTGCGCACACCCAACGGATCGAACAGGATTCGAAGCCCCGTATCGCCGCGACCGCCACGATTGTCTCGCTATCGCAAGTCTTCCAATTCATCGGCGACGTGGGCAGGCGCGCGCCCGAGGCGACCTTCCTGGTCGACGATCTGGTTGCTGATTTCCTGTCGCCCGAGACCGGCGCGACGCCCGAGGAATATCAAGCCAATCCGGGCGGGGAGGCGCTTTCGGTGGCAAATCTTCAATCGCTGTTGTGCGGAACCGGATTGATCGCACCCAACAATGCGGCAAGTTTCGATCGTCAGCCGGAACTGATCGCGCGCGCAGCGGAACTGGGCGTCTCATGCGGCCTGAAGTAATCCGCCACACGCTGCGTGCGCGGCTGAAAAACCTTCCGATCGTGGTCGAAGCGATCGGCGCGATCGGCGCGATCTGGACGATCGGAGGCACAGTCTGGTTTCTGCTTGCGGCCCGAACGGGCGTGGACAGCGACATTTTGTTCGAGACATTCGTCAGCCGCATCCTGCCCCCCATGCTGCTTTGGGGCTTGCTGGCCGGAATAACCGTGGCGGAGCTGTTGCGCTGGTGGCGACGGCATGACGGGATCGAGCGGACGGCCGGCCTGCTTCTCTACGCCTCCATGCTTCTGGCGATCGCCGTGGTGGGATGGAGCAATCTCAAAAGCCTGAGCCGTAGCGATCTGATCGTCGACCAGCTTGGCGCAGTCGCGCGTGCCGGATGCACCGGCGACCACGCCACGGCCCTTGCCCGGCTCGATCGCCTTCAGAAGTCCCCGCGCTTCAGCTTTCTGGACTCCCGAATCGAAAGCTTCCGCAACCGCCTCGCGCTGCTCGATTACCTGCAAGCGGGCCTTCCGGCACGCGCTGATGCTTCCGAACTCGAGGCACGCTACCTCGTTTTCGGTTTCCCTCCGCTCGCCGAGCATTCCTCAGCGAACGCCTTGCGAGACGATTGGCTCAGACCGGCGTGCCGGGCTCGCTGAGCACCGGCCTCGGACTTACGCGGCGTTCTTCGCCCGGCTTGCGCGCTTGCGCTCGTGCGGATCGAGGTGGCGCTTGCGCAGACGGATCGTCTTGGGCGTCACTTCGACCAGCTCGTCGTCGTCGATATAGGCGATCGCCTGTTCGAGCGTCATCTTCTTCGGCGGCGTGAGGCGGATCGCGTCATCCTTGCCCGACGAGCGGATGTTGGTGAGCTGCTTCGCCTTCATCGGATTGACTTCGAGGTCGTCCGTCTTGGCGTTCTCGCCGATGATCATGCCTTCATAGAGCGCTTCGCCGTGACCGACGAACAGGATGCCGCGCTCTTCCAGCGAATTGAGCGAATAGGCATTCGCCTCGCCCGTGCCGTTGGAGATCAACACGCCGTTCTTGCGGCCTTCGATCTGGCCCTTGTACGGCCCGTATTTCTCGAACAACCGGTTCATGATGCCGGTGCCGCGCGTATCCGACAGGAATTCGCCGTGATAGCCGATCAGCCCGCGCGAGGGCGCGCTGAAGGTGATGCGGGTCTTGCCGCCGCCCGAGGGGCGCATGTCGGTCATCTCGGCCTTGCGCAGGTTCATCTTCTCGACGACCGTGCCCGAAAATTCGTCATCGACGTCGATCACGACGGTTTCATACGGCTCCTCGCGGCCATTCTCGCCTTCGCGGAACAGCACGCGGGGGCGGCTGATGCCGAGTTCGAAGCCTTCGCGGCGCATCGTTTCGATGAGCACGCCGAGCTGAAGTTCGCCGCGGCCGGCGACTTCGAAACTGTCCTTGTCCTCGGCCTCGGTGATCTTCACCGCGACGTTGGATTCGGCTTCGCGGAACAGGCGGTCGCGGATCAGGCGGCTGGTCACCTTGGTGCCTTCGCGGCCCGCCATCGGCGAATCGTTGACGGCAAAGCGCATCGACAGCGTCGGCGGATCGATCGGCTGCGCCTGGATCGGCTCGCTGACCGACGTGTCGGCGATGGTGTTCGCGACGGTCGCGACTTCGAGGCCCGCCATCGAGATGATGTCGCCCGCGCGCGCTTCCTCCACCGGAACGCGCTCGAGCCCGCGGAAGCTCATCAGCTTCGACGCGCGGCCGGTTTCGATCACCTTGCCGTCCATGTCCATCGCGTGGATCGGCTGGTTCACCTTGACCACGCCCGACTGGACGCGGCCGGTGAGGATGCGGCCGACGAAATTGTCGCGATCGAGCAGCGTCACCAGGAAGGTAAAGGGCGCGTCCTGATCGAGGCTGGGCGGCGGCACATGGCCGACGATCTTCTCGAACAGCGGCTGCAGCGTGCCTTCGCGGATATCGGGATCGTTGCCGGCATAGCCGTTGCGGCCCGAAGCGAAGAGCGTCGGGAAATCGAGCTGTTCGTCATTGGCGTCGAGCGACACGAACAGATCGAACACTTCGTCGAGCACTTCCTGCGCGCGCGCGTCCGAACGGTCGATCTTGTTGACGACGACGATCGGCTTGAGGCCCAGCGCAAGCGCCTTGCCGGTGACGAACTTGGTCTGCGGCATCGCGCCTTCGGCGGCGTCGACCAGCAGGATGACGCCGTCGACCATCGAGAGGATGCGCTCGACTTCGCCGCCGAAATCGGCGTGGCCGGGCGTATCGACGATGTTGATCCGGGTTTCCTCGCCTTCGGGCGACTTCCAGACGATCGAGGTCGGCTTGGCGAGAATCGTGATCCCGCGTTCCTTTTCGAGATCGTTCGAATCCATCGCGCGTTCCTCGACGCGCTGATTGTCGCGGAAGGTGCCGGACTGGCGGAAAAGCTGGTCGACGAGCGTGGTCTTGCCGTGATCGACGTGGGCGATGATCGCCACGTTGCGAAGGTTCATGCGGATTTCCTGATTGCCGCCTCAGTGCGGTATTGCGCGCGCCCATAACCGATTTGTTGCGTTGCGGGAAGCCCAATGCGGGCGCCCGGTGGAAACACGGCGTCTGCGGGGCCACATTGGGACGCATGAGCTATCGGTTCAAGGATGACGACGAATCGCTCGCCGCCGGGATGCGGCGCATCGCCGGGGATCAGATCGGCCGCGCGCTCAGGTCGATCGCCGACGCGGCAGAGGATCGCGCCGAGGCGGTGCATGACGTGCGCAAGCGGTGCAAGAAATTGCGCGGGCTGATCCGGCTCGTGCGGCCGGGGTTCGCGGGCTATGCGCCCGAGAATGCGGCGTTTCGCGACATTGCGAAGTCGCTGGCGGGCGCGCGCGATGCCGATGCGCTGATCGACAGCTATGATCTGGTCGCCGATCATTATCACCACCAGATCGACCGACACGCGATCGCTTCAGTCCGCCAGAGGCTGACGCGCGATCGCAAGGCGCTGGCGAAGGAGGACGACAGCGCGGCATTGCTGGCGGCAGCCCGCGCGCAATTGCTGGCGGCGCGCGAACGCGTGCGCGGCTGGGCGATCGACGGCGACGAAGTCGAAGCGCTGCGCGGCGGGCTGCACAAGAGCTACAAGCGCGGCGTCAAGGCCATGGCGCAGGCGCGGCGGACCGGCGATCCGGCCGATTTCCACGAGTGGCGCAAGCGCTGCAAATATCACTGGTACCACCTGCGCCTGATCCGCGACGCCTGGCCCGCCCCGCTGACGGCACGTGCCGGGGAAGCAAGCGCGCTGAGCGACCTGCTCGGCCATCACCACGATCTGGCGGTGCTGCGCGGTGTGCTGGCCGGGGAGCCGGAACGCTATGGCCGGGCGGAGGATGTCGAGTTGCTGGTCGGCCTGATTGACCGGCGCGGCGCGGTTCTGGCGGCGCGGGCGACAGGATTGGGCGCGCGGTTGTTCGGCGAGGCACCGGATGCGATGGCGGAGCGGATCGCGGGCTATTGGCGCGTGTGGCGCGACGAGGGCGTGGCGCATCGGGTTGCGCTTGCTGAGTAGGCCCACGTGTATTATATGATTGATACACTTGCTAGACGCTGCGGTTGGGGCCAATGTCCGGCGCATCAATCGGGCGTGGAGGATTGAATGGCGACGACTGCGACCGCAACCGAAGAAGACACGTTGAACCTCACCCCGCCCGATCCGGTGCCGGCGGTGACGCCGGAAAAGGCGGCCGGGCTGGTGCCGGTCGACGATGCCAAGAAGACCGAGCTGGACGGCCGCGTCGATGAGTTCATCGATCAGCTCGTCGCGCAGGACGTCAATTCGCCCGAGTTCGGCAAGCGCGTCGATGCGATCACGGCGATGGGGCAGAAGGAAATCCGCGCCGCCGCCGGGCAATCGAACCGCTTTCTCGATCGCCCCGTCCGCGCGATGGATCAAGATAACGGCGTCGGCGCCGACCTGCTCCAGCTGCGCAAGACGGTCGAGGATCTCGATCCGAGCAAGAACGGCAAGCTGATCGGCAAGAAGGGCGGGTTTCTCGACCGTCTGTTCGGATCGCCGATGAAACAATATTTCCGCAAATATCAAAGCTCGCAGAGCCATATCAACGGCATCCTCAAGAGCCTTTCCAACGGCAAGGACGAGCTGTTGCAGGACAATGCCGCGATCGGCACCGAGCGCGAGAATCTGTGGAACGCGATGGGGCGTCTGGAACAGATGATCTATCTGTCCAAGGCGATGGACGAGAAGCTGACGGCCAAGGCCGAGGAGCTGGACGCGACCGATCCCGCCAAGGCCAAGGCGATCCGCGAGACCGCACTGTTTTACGTGCGCCAGCGCAGCCAGGACCTGCTGACGCAGATGGCAGTGACGGTGCAGGGCTATCTCGCGCTCGATCTGGTCAAGAAGAACAATGTCGAGCTGATCAAGGGCGTCGACCGCGCATCGACCACCACGGTGTCGGCGCTGCGCACGGCGGTGACGGTGGCGCAGGCGCTGACCAACCAACGCCTCGTGCTCGACCAGATCACGGCGCTCAACACGACGACGGCGGGGCTGATCGATTCGACCGGGCAATTGCTCAAGAGCCAGTCGGCGGCGATCCACGAACAGGCGGCGAGTTCGACGATTCCCGTCGAGACGCTGCAGCGCGCGTTCCAGAACATCTATGACACGATGGACGAGATCGACAGCTTCAAGCTCAAGGCGCTCGATTCGATGAAGACGACGGTGACTGTGCTGTCGGACGAAGTCGAGAAGTCGAAAGGCTATATCGCGCGCGCCGAAGGGGCGAACCAGAATGCGTCGGGCGGGGCGGACGAGACGTTCAAGCTGGAGGCGCTGTAAGCCCCCATGCCGCATGATTCCGATCGCCAGCTGGCGCGGGCCAGCGAATTTCTCGACCGCACGCGCGAGCGCTACGGGTCGATGAGCGCGCGCGCGCGCAAGCGGCGGCAGGGCGAAGTCCTCAAGCGCGTCGGGCGGATCGCCGCGGCGGACGTCACCATCGTGATCGGGGCGATGCTGATCGGCTGGTTCGTGCCGCTGGGCATGGGCGGCGCGCTGCTTGTCATGGCGCTGTTGATCGCGGCGACGCTGGCGCTGGCGATCTTTCCGATCGAAGCCGCGCCGAACGCCGAAACGCTGACCCAGGTGCCGCTCAAGGCATTGCCGCTGCGCACCGAACAATGGCTGGAAACGCAGCGCCCCGCCCTGCCCGCACCCGCGAAAACGCTGGCCGATTCGATCGGCGTAAAGCTGGAAACACTCGCGCCGCAGCTTGCCGCGCTGAGCGAGGAAAGCCCGGCGGCGCACGAAGTGCGCAAGCTGATCGGCGAGCAGCTTCCCGAACTGGTCAAGGGATATGAGCGCGTTCCCGAGCCGCTGCGCGGCGTGGAGCGCCACGGCCGCACCCCCAACCAGCAGCTCGAGGACGGGCTGAAGCTGATCGATCAGGAAATTGCGGAGATGTCAGCCCAGCTTGCGGAAGGCGATCTCGACCTGCTTGCGACCAAGGGCCGCTATCTGCAGATAAAATATCAGGGCGACGAAGCCTTCGGCGATTGAACGCAGGGGTTCAGCGGGCGGAAACCGCCCGGATCGACTGAACCCGCTCCGGCCTGGCCCCTACGGCGGCAAGGCCGGCTTCGTCGTCGATCAGCGCCACTGCTTCGCCGGTTGCCGCGCGGGTCTGGGCGGCAAGCCGCTTCACTTCGCTGGCCACCACGGCAAAACCACGACCCGATTCCCCGGCACGCGCCGCCTCGATCGTGGCATTCAACGCCAGCATGTTGGTCTGGTCGGCGATTTCCCCGATTGAATCGACGATCCGGCCGAGATTGCGGATCGCGCGCTCGAGCGCCTCGCCACGCTCGGTCAGGTCGTTCTGATACTGGCGGCTGTCGGTCAGGTGCTGCTGGACCTTGCGCTCGAGCATCACCTTTTCGGTGACGTCGGTGGCGACCTTGATCACATGTTCGGCGCGGCCCTGATGGTCCAGCACGGGATTATAGGCGGCCTGAAGCCAGACTTCGCTGCCGTCCGACGCGAAGCGGCAGAAAACGCCCGAATGGACATGGCCCGCACCCAGCTTGCTCCAGAACTGGCGATATTCGGGGGAGCTTGCATATTCAGGCGCGCACAACATGCGGTGATGCCGCCCGACGATTTCATCCGAATGATAGCCCATCAGCGACAGGAACAGCGGATTGGCCCAGACGATCGTGCCGTCCAGATCGAATTCGATCACTGCCTGCGATCGGCAGACCGCTTCCCAAGCGGCACTTGTCCGCGCTTCGGCCCAGGCCGTATCATGGCTGTCAGCGATCCCCATAAAGTCTGCATAAGGCTGCATTGGTTAACGAGGTGCTAACCGTTGCGTGCGCCGATTTATCGCGCGATTGCGACTTTTGCACGCTCCGCCAGACGATCGACTGCCTCGGCATGAATGCCCGGAGTCGTGGCGAGGATGCCGAAGGCCTGACCTTCGGGCGTGTTGAAGGCGAGCGGCTGGCCCAGCGCGTCGCTCACCGCCGCGCCGGCCTCGTGCGCCAGCAGCACGGCGGCGGCGATGTCCCATTCATGGCCCCAGCGCAGCGTCGCGACCAGATCGGCCTCGCCCGCCGCCACCATCGCGATGCGCAATGCGATCGAATTGGGTTTGGCGACCAGCGTCATGTCGCGGTCGGTCCTGGCCAGCGCGTCGGCGGGCACGCGCGCGCCCGCCAGCGTGTCGCGCGAAGCCACGCGGATGCGCTCGCCGCCGCGATAGGCGCCCTTGCCCGCCTCGGCGCGCCAATGCTCGCCGCGCGCGGGCGCATCGAGCACGCCGACCACCGGGCGTCCCTGGTCGATCAGCGCGACCGACACCGCCCATCCGGGGCGGTTGCGCAGATAATCGCGTGTACCGTCGATCGGATCGACCACCCAGAGCTTCGTCGCGGCCAGTCGCTGCGGATTGTCCAGCGTTTCCTCCGACAGCCAGCCCGCTTCCGGGATCAGCGCGCCCAGCCGCTCGCGCAGCAGCGCGTCGAGTTCGAGATCGACTTCGCACACCGGATGACCGGGAGTCTTTTCCCAGCGCCGGAAATCGGTGCCAAAACGCGCCATCGCGACACGTCCGGCATCGGCGGTGATTTCGGAAATGGCGTCGGCGAGCGTCTCAGTCACCGGCAACCGTCATTCCGTCGACGCGCAGGCTGGGCGCATTGAGGCCATAGCGGAAATCAAGGTCGCTGGCGGGAGTCATGTTGCGGAACATGTCGATCAGATTGCCGGCAATGGTGATTTCGGAAACGGGGCGCGTAATCTCGCCCTTTTCGATCAGGAACCCCGCCGCGCCGCGACTATAGTCGCCGGTGACGCCGTTGACGCCCTGCCCGATCAGTTCGGTGACGAGCACGCCCTCTTCGATTTCGCCGATCAGCGTCGCGCGCGGCGTGGCGCCCGCCGCCATGTAGAGATTGGCCGCGGAGGCGCCGATATTGCCGCCGATGCCGCGCGCGGCATGGCCAGTGGGCGACAGGCCGAGCTGGCGCGCCGCCGCGCTGTCGAGCAGCCAGGTTTCCAGCATGCCGTCCTCGATGATCGCCATCGGCTGGACGGGCAGGCCTTCGCCGTCGAAAGCGCGGCTGCGCAGGCCGCGCGGGCGGTGCGGATCGTCGCGGATCGTGATGCCCCGGGCGAAGACCTGCGTTCCGAGCGCATCCTGCAGAAAGCTGGTCTTGCGCGTGATCGCACCGCCGGAAATCGCCGCCATCAGATGGCCGAGCATGCTGCCCGACACGCGCGGATCGAACACCACCGGCATCGCGCCGCTGGGCACGCGCGCGGGATTGAGGCGCGATACGGCGCGCTCGCCCGCGCGCGAGCCAATGGCTTCGGGCGTTTCGAGCATCGATTCATGCCGCGCGCTGTGATGCGCGTGATCGCGCTCCATCCCGCCGCCCTCGCCGGCAAGCACGCTTGCCGACAGGCCGTGGCTGGTTACGGCATAGGCACCGGCGAAACCGTGGCTGGTCGCCAGCGCGATGATCGCGCGATTGGCGCCTGCGCCCGCGCCTTCGCTGTTGCTGACGCCGGGAACGGCGCGCGCGGCCTCCTCTGCGATCAGCGCGCGCGCTTTCAGCGTTTCGGGTTCGACTTCGGCACCGTCATCGAGATCGAGCAGCGGCGGTTCGCCGTGCATCAGTCGCTCGCGCGGGGCGAGGCCCGCCCAGCGATCCTCGGGCGCCTCGCGCGCCATCTTGAGCGCACGATCGACTGCCTCGTCGAGCGCGTCGGGCAACAGGTCGCTGGTGGAAATGCTCGCCGAACGATTGCCGACAAAGACGCGCAGGCCCAGTTCCTCGCTTTCGGAACGGCCGACATCCTCGAGCGCGCCCATCCGCACCGATACCGAGAGCGAGCGGTTACGCACCAGCATCGCATCGGCGGCATCGGCTCCGGCGCGGGTCGCGCGCGCCACGGTGTCCTGTACGCGCTCGCGCGCCTTGTCGATCGTCAGCATCGACGCGATTTAGGGAGCCGCGTGGTCAAGGTCAAAGCGCCAACGTCAAAGCGACAGCCCGACCACCGCGCAGGCCGCGAACATCAGCAGGCCGGCATTGCGGTTCGATCGGAAGCGGGCGAGCGGGTTGGTGCCGTCCGCCGCGTTCAGCGTCGCCACCTGCCACAGGAGATGCCCAGCCATCGGCAGCAACGCGACGAGCGCGAGCATATCGGGGCGCATCGCCCAGATCGCACCGCCCCACAGGCCGAGCGCCAGCAGATAGCACAGCGCGACGCCCGGCTTTACGTGCCGCCCCATCGCCCGCGCCGAAGAGCGTACGCCGACCAGCGCATCATCCTCGACATCCTGCAGCGCATAGATGGTGTCGTAGCCGATCACCCAGAAGATGCAGCCGCCATAGAGCAGGAACATCGGCGTCAGCGTGGCGACATCCATTTCCACCCAGCCGACCGGGGCGGCCCAGGAAAAGACGAGGCCGAGCCATGCCTGCGGCCACCAGGTGATCCGCTTCATGAAGGGATAGGCGGCGACCAGCGCGAGGCTGGCGAGCGCGACGATCACGGCCGCCGGGCGAAGCTGCACCAGCACGATCAGCCCGACCGCGCAGAGCGCGAGCAGCCACGCCCATGCCGCTTTCAGCGACACCGCGCCGCTCGCCAGCGGGCGGCTGGCCGTGCGCGCGACTTTCCGGTCGAGATCGCGATCGACGATGTCGTTATAGACGCACCCCGCCGCGCGCATCGCGACACTGCCGAGCAGGAACCACAGCAGCATGTCCCACCGCTCGCGCATCTGCCCGGAAAGCGCGATCGCCCAGGCACCCGGCCAGAAGAGCAGCCACCAGCCGATCGGCCGGTCGAATCGCCCGAGCAGCGCATAGGGACGCGCGGCGGCGGGCAGCAGGCCGACCAGCCCGCGATACTCGGTGTCGGGGACAGTGTCGGCCGTCACGGCTCGCGGCCCGCCGCCTTGTCGGCCGCCCAGGCGAAATCGCGCGCGGCCTCGCGCTCCTCGGGGTCTTCGAACACATCGTCGGGATCGGTCGCCGAGCCCAGCGCATGCAGTACCGCCCAGAGCGCAAAGCGTCGCCCGGAATCCCGCTCCACGCCCATATCGGTGCGCAGCCGCGAAATGCCGGTCTCGAATGCCTCGGCATCGTCGGGATCGGGTCCGGCGGGGCCGAAATAATGGTGGAGCAGCGCGTCGAGGTCCATGCGCCACGCACTGGCCGCTGGCGCGGCGCGACGCAAGTCCCGCGGGGCTGGACAGCGGCGCGGCGGGCCGCCACATCGCAGTCATGCCCGCAACACCCGCCTGGCCGCCCGATTCCACGCCGCGCCTGTTCGTCGAAGAACCGCTGGCGCAGGGACAGATGCTGCGCATCGATGCCGCGCAGGCGCATTATCTGATTTCGGTGATGCGCGTGAAAGTCGATGGGCCGGTGCGGCTGTTCGACAACCGGACCGGCGAATGGATCGGCATCGCGCGCGAGGTACGCAAGCGCGATCTGACGCTGGAAGTGACCGAAAATCTTTCGCCGCGCGAGCCGGTGCCCGACCTGTGGCTGTGCGCCGCGCCGATCAAGAAGGGGCGGATCGACTGGCTGATCGAAAAGGCGTGCGAACTGGGCGTCGATCGCGTCGTGCCGGTGTTCACGCGCCGCGCGGTGGTCGACCGGCTCAATCTCGATCGCCTCAATGCGCATATGATCGAAGCCGCCGAGCAATGCGGCCGTACCGCGCTGCCCGAGCTTGCCGAGCCGATGAAACTGCCCGCACTGCTGCGCGACTGGCCGGACAACCGCGCGCTGTTCTTCGCAGACGAGGCCGGCGGCGCGAACGCGCTCGAAGCGATGGCCGCGCATGCTGGACCGGCGGCGATCCTGATCGGCCCCGAAGGCGGGTTCGACGAGGAGGAACGCGCCGCGATCAAGGCGCTGCCGCAGGCCGTCGGCATCGCGCTCGGCCCGCGAATCCTGCGCGCCGATACGGCGGCCGCGGCGGCTGTTTCGTTGTGGATGGCGGCGGCGGGGGATTGGCGACATCCAATGGGTTGAACATGAAATCCCGCAGCCATAGGATATTTGAGTAAATCAACAGCCTGTGCTGTATTCCGGGGGGAATGAAATGGACGGAACAGTGGCGCTGACCGCAGCAGGATTGATTTCGGGCGCCGCGATCCTGATCGCAGCGACGTTCATTTATGCCAAGTATAAGAGCAACGCGGCAATCGTCTTGTTTCTAGCGGGAGGCTTGGTCATCTCGGTCGCCCTGTCGTGGGGAGGTAACACCTTCGCGCTTGAGCGACAGCAAGCCAGCCGCACCGCTTCCGGCTATTAGTCCCGATACGGCCGCCAAGGGATTGGTAACGCGCCCATCGCTCCCCATTTGTGAGCCCAAGGGACTGGCGCACAGCGGCGCCTGGACGTAAGGGGCGGCGATGAGCACGAAGACGGTTTCGGAAAGCAACGCACCGGTCATCGAGGATCGCGCGCAGCTGATCGACTATTTCGCGAGCGGCGAAAAGCCCAAGGACCGCTGGCGGATCGGCACCGAGCACGAGAAATTCGTCTATTCGACCAGGGACCTGCACGCGCCAAGCTATGACGAGCCGGGCGGCATCCGCGACCTGCTGACCGCGCTGACCGAGTTCGGCTGGAAGCCGGTCGAGGAAGGCGGCAAAGTGATCGCGCTTTCGGGACCGGACGGTACGGTCAGCCTCGAACCGGCCGGGCAGCTCGAACTTTCGGGCGCGCCGCTCGAAAACCTGCATCAGACCTGCGCCGAGACCGGGCGGCATCTGGAACAGGTGAAGGCGGCCGGGGATCGACTGGGGCTCGGTTTCCTCGGCCTGGGCATGTGGCCGGACAAGGCCCGCGAAGACCTTCCCGTGATGCCCAAGGGGCGGTACGGCATCATGCTCAACCATATGCCCCGCGTCGGATCGCTGGGGCTCGACATGATGCTGCGCACCTGCACGATCCAGGTGAATCTCGATTATTCCAGCGAAGCCGACATGGCGAAGAAGTTTCGCGTCGGGCTGGCGCTGCAGCCACTGGCGACGGCGCTGTTCGCCAATTCGCCCTTCACCGAAAAGCGGCCCAACGGCTATCTTTCCTATCGCAGCCATATCTGGTCGGACACCGATCCGGCACGCACGGGCATGCTGCCCTTCGTGTTCGAGGACGGGTTCGGCTATGATCGCTATGCCGACTATGCGCTCGATGTCCCGATGTACTTCGTTTATCGCGACGGCAAATATATCGATGCGGCAGGCCTCAGCTTCCGCGACTTCCTGAAGGGCGAGCTATCGGTCCTGCCCGGCGAATTGCCGACCATCGACGATTGGGCCGATCACCTATCGACTGCGTTCCCCGAAGTGCGCTTGAAGACCTTTCTCGAAATGCGTGGCGCCGATGGCGGGCCGTGGGGCCGCATCTGTGCGCTGCCGGCTTTGTGGGTGGGACTGCTCTACGATCAGACGGCGCTCGATGCCGCGTGGGGTCTCGTCAAGGACTGGTCGATGGACGCGCGCGAGGATCTGCGCAACGCCGTGCCGAAGCTGGCGCTCGATGCGCCGCTGCCGGGCGGCGGGAAACTGCGCGACATTGCCGGAGAAGTGCTCGAGATCGCCAATGCGGGACTGGCGGCGCGCGCGCGGTTCAATGCCTCGGGCGACAATGAGACCGGCTTCCTCGATCCGCTGCGCGAGATCGTGCGGACCGGCAAAGTGCCCGCGCAAATGCTGCTCGACAAGTTTGCGGGCGCGTGGGACGGCGACGTCTGCTCGATCTATCGCGAGACGAGGTTCTAGAGTCCCTCCGTTTGCCCTGAGCCTGTCGAAGCATGTCCTGAGCGCCTGCCTTGGCAGGCAGTCGAAGGGGGCCGTTCTTCTTTTCCTGCGTCAGCGAAGAAGAAGAACGATGCTTCAACAGGCTCAGCACCAACGGGTTCTTATGTGGTTTCTGTCACCCCCACCATCATCGTCATGCTGAACTCGTTTCAGCATCCACCGAGCAACAAGCGATGCCTTCGCAAGTGGAGGCGTGGACCCTGAAACGAGTCCAGAGTGACAGTCAGGTTTGCGGTGAGCCTTCCGCTCCAGCCCCCGCCTTCTTCCCCGTCAGCCAGGCGAAGAACAGCGGCACCGCGCCGTTGCGCGCAATCCAGCCGTCATAAGCGACATAATCGGGGTCGAGCTTCAGATGCTTTTCCTCGGTCTTTGCGCGCCAGTAATATACGCCGCTGACCGCACACATCAGAAGCGTGTTCCGAGCGGCGTCGGCAAGGCTGCCGGTTGTCGCGAGGAAGGGCAGCGTCGCCACCCACCAGAACAGGTTTTTCGACAGATAGGCCGGGTGCCGGGTGAAGGCATAGGGGCCGTTGGTCAGGATGCCGCGATTGGTGAGGTTGGAAAAGCGGAAGCCGAACGCCACCGTCGCCCAGGCATAGACGGCAGTGAGCGCCACCAGCACCGCGCCGAACGCCCACATTGCGGGCATGCTTTCGCCGAACCAGCGAAACCAGCCGTCCTGCCCATAGGTACCGGAATGATAGTCGAGCGGCCCGCCATTGCCCATCAGGATGAAGGGCGGATAGCAGATCAGCGCCGCCGCCCAGCCGCTGGCGAACGGATTGGCCGAGCGGATATGCGAATCGAGCGGGCGGAAGGTGAGGATATAGCCGGCGGTCGCAAAGGCGACGTCGACCACGAACATGAAGCTGATCAGCCAGTTGGCCAGGCTGACCGGATGCGACAGGATGGTGCCGGTTTCCCAGCGGATGAAATCGCCGAAATTGGGCGGCACGATCGACAGCATGAAGGCGAGGAAGAACCCCTTTACCGCCCAGCTGCGCAAGTGATTGGCGATCGCCGAACGGTCGACGTCCTCGCCATGTCCCATCAGCCAGGCGCCGAGCGACCAGCACCCGTCCTTCGGTTCGATCAGCCGCCGGTCGAGCCACAGCACATAGGGGATCGAAAGAACGAACAGCCACGGCGCCGCCATTTCGAAACACCACATGGCGAAGGCGAAATTGCCCTGCCAGTAGAAGCGCCCGGTGGCATAGATCACGCCGATCCCGCCCCAGGTGAGCCACAGGCCCGCAAGCTTGGTCAGGCTGATGTCGAAGGTTTCGCGCCAAGGTCGCCTGATCGACCAGTCGATCCCGGTCGAGGGGCGACGATGCACCTTGTCGACAAAGACCGACCACAGCACCATCGGCAGTGCGCAGGCGAGCACGTTCGTCAGTGCCGAAAACGGCCCGTCCATCCCGAAAGTGCGCGCGATCACCACCCAGGTGATCATGCCCGCCATGCCGACGAGCCCGACCGCGCCGCTCACCGCCGAGCGGGGGCGCGGATCGGCCTTGGCCGGGGCTGCCAATGCGGTGTCGTGATACATGGGTGCCGGGTTTAGGCGCGAATGGTAAGCAAGCCGTGAAGGGTGTTTTGCTTCGCGCGCACCGCCGCCTGGCGGCGAAAACGGCGATAGCGTATCAACGGGCCATGAACCGGCTCGAAATCGTGCTTGTGGTGGTGGCGATCGGAGCGACGCTCTATGGCGCGAACCTCCTGCACAGCCATGTGTACGATTATTATCTTGCGCAAATGCCGGAAGGAGGGCTGGCCGTGGCCACGGCCGGCTGGATCATCGCGACCTATGCTCCGATTGCCGTCATCGTGATCTTCTGGCGGCTGACGAAACGCGCCGGACCGCTGTACGCGCTGATCCTGCACGTGCTGCTGCTGCCTTGCGCGCTGGCCGCACTCCTTGTCGGCGATCAGCTGATGACGTCGACGATCCGCGATCCCGACTTCGACGCAACGCTTGGGGCGCCGATGATGCCGGCGATGTTGGCGCTGATGGCCGCGTTGGGCGCCTATGGTGCAGCCTTGATGGCCCGCATTGCCGCATCGGCTTCGGAATGGCCCCCCGGCGGCCGTGAAGGTGTTTCGGGCGCGGTACTGACGAAACGTCGCCCCTGCGCAGGCAGGGGCCCATGTCTGCATCGTGCCGCGCATCGTTGACACATTCGCCGTCGCTCCTGTGTCAGCCGGTCATGCGAACTGCACAGCGATAGGCCCCTGCCTGCGCAGGGGCGACGAGCACCGCGAAACCTTATGATACCAAGCGGACTGCCGCCGCCCCCTTTACCTTGTGCAGCGCAGCGGCTTTATTGCCGCCAACCCAATTCCTTCCCGAAAGGCCATACCTCCATGCGTCGTTCGTTCGCCTTTGCCGCATTGCTGCTCACCACCGCCACCCCTGCGCTCGCCCAGAATTCGGCGCCGCAGCCAGTGCCGTATGAAGACACCATCCCGGCGCCGAAGGACGTGCCCTATCCCGGCACGATCATGCTGAACGTCGATGCGACCGATGTCGAACAGGGCATCTTCCATGTCCGCGAGACCATCCCGGTCGCGCAAGCGGGCCCGATGGTGCTGCTCTATCCGTCCTGGCTGCCGGGCAAGCATGCCTCGCGCGGCGAGATCGAGAAGCTCACCGGGCTGACCATCACCGCCAATGGCGAGACGGTGCCGTGGGTGCGCGATTCGGTCGACGTCTATGCCTTTCACCTCGATGTGCCCGAAGGTGTCGACACGCTCGAGCTGAGCTTTCAGTTCACCTCCGCGGTTGCCGGCAATCAGGGCCGCATCGTCGTCGCGCCGAGCATGATGAACCTGCAATTCCCTTCGGTCAGCCTGTATCCCGCGGGCTATTTCACGCGGCAGATCCCGATCGAGGCGACCGTCACCTATCCCGAAGGCTGGACGGCACGTTCGGGCCTCCCCGCGACCAACCGGGGATCGGTCTATAGCTACGAACCGACCAACTACATGGTGCTGGTCGATTCGCCGGTCTTTGCCGGGCGCTATTTCCGCGAATGGGAACTGACCGACCGAGTGGACCTCAATGTCTTCGCCGACGCGCCCGAACAGCTTGCGGCGGCAACCGACGAGATGATCGAAACCCACCGCGCGCTGGTCGAACAGGCAGTAAAGCTTTTCGGCACCCAGCAATATGACCAGTATGAATTCCTGCTGGCGCTGACCGGGGAAATGGGCGGTATCGGGCTGGAGCATCACCGCAGCTCGGAAAACGGCGTCGATACCGATTATTTCTCCGGCTGGGAAAACGCGCTCGGCGATCGCGGGCTGCTGCCGCATGAATTCGTGCACAGCTGGAACGGCAAATACCGCCGCGGCGAGGACCTGTGGACGCCCGATTTCCGCACGCCGATGCGCGACAACCAGATGTGGGTCTATGAAGGCCAGACGCAATTCTGGGGCGTCGTTCTCGCCGCGCGATCGGGGATGATCCCCAAGGAAGACGTGCTCGGGCTGCTCGCCTTCTACGCCGCCATCTATGGCGAAGGGCGCGCGGGGCGGCAGTGGCGCCCGCTGATCGACACGACGCACGATCCGATCATCGCCGCGCGCAAGCCCAAGCCCTGGACCAGCTGGCAGCGCTCGGAAGACTATTATGTCGAGGGGCTGCTGATCTGGCTCGAAACCGATGCGAAGATCCGCGAGCTGACCGGCGGCGAAAAATCGATCGACGATTTCGCCCGCGCCTTTTTCGGTTCGGGTCGCGACGGCGACTGGGGCGAAGTGACCTATGATTTCGCCGAAGTGGTCGACACGCTGAACGGCGTCGTCGCCTGGGACTGGGACAGTTTCCTGACCGAGCGCGTCTATGACGTGAACCCGGACGTGCCGCTCGCCGGCTTTACCGAGAACGGCTATCGTCTGGTCTTCACCGAAACGCCGAACAGCTACATGCGCAACTATGAATCGCAGCGCAATCGCGTGCATCTGGGCTATTCGATCGGCCTGGTGGTGAGCGGCAGCGGCAACATCACCGAAGTCACCTGGGGCGGCCCGGCCTTCGAGGCGGGGCTCGACGTCGCCGACGATCTGATCGCCGTGAACGGCACTGCCTACAGCAATGCCGGACTGAAGGCCGCCGTGACCGCGGCAAAGGACAGCAGCGACCCCATCCGCCTGACTGTTCGCTCGGGCGATAGGATTCACGAAGTTGTGATCGACTATCACGGCGGGCTGCGCTATCCGCGCCTCGAAAAAATCGCCAGTGGAGAGGCTGGCCTGGATCGGCTTCTGCAAGCCAAATAGGAACCTAGAAAACATGCGCATTGATATGGTGCCGGTGGGCGACAAACCGCCCCACAGCCTTAACGTGATCATCGAAGTTCCCGTCGGCGGCGAGCCGGTAAAATACGAATTCGACAAGAGCTCGGGCGCGCTCTTCGTCGACCGGATCCTGCACACGCCGATGCGCTATCCGGCCAATTACGGCTTTGTGCCGCACACGCTTTCGCCCGATGGCGATCCGCTCGACGCGCTCGTCGTCGCGCGCTCGCCGTTCATCGCAGGCTGCGTTGTGCGCGCGCGCCCGATCGCGGTGCTGAACCTGGAAGACGAACATGGCGGCGATGAAAAGCTGGTCTGCGTGCCGGTGGATTCGACTTTCCCCTATTACACCAATGTCGAGGAAAAGGACGATCTGCCCGACATCGTCTTCCAGCAGATCGAGCATTTCTTCACCCACTACAAAGACCTGGAAAAGGAAAAGTGGGTCCGCGTCGGCACCTGGGGCGGCGCCGACGACGCACGCCGGATCGTGATCGAGGCGATCGAACGCGCGAAGGACGCCAAGGCGGCGTAAGCGCTTCTTTCCAGTCACTCCGTTGGTGCTGAGCCTGTCGAAGCACCGTTCTTCTTCTTGCACCGTCGCAGAAGGCAGAACGGCACTTCGACAGGCTCAGTGCTAACGGGTGTGGGTGGGCAGTCGGAGTGCCCCTACCCCTTGCGCTTCTTCTTCGCCGGCGCCCGCGCGCCGGCCTCTATCCCCAGTCCGGCCCAGCGGCGCATCGCTTCGGGATCGTCATAGACATCGGCGGGCGCGCGGCGATAGTTCATCGTGCCGGTCTTGCCGTTCATATCGACAGCGAAGCGCTCGGCGCCTTCCGCGTCCCAGACGGGATCGCTCTTCGCATCGGCCTTGAACCAGATTTCGCCGTCATCGACGATCGCGAAGATAGTGCCGTCGCAGTAGAGCGTCGCGCCGCCCATCATGTGCCGCATCGTCACCGGGCCGAGCGGTTCGAGCGCCTCGCCCACCCAGGCGATCAGCCCTTCGTCGATAGCCATCAGCCCGCGTCGCTTGCCGCGAATTCGTGCAGCGCATCCCCCGAAAGGCGCCAGTGCTCCCACTCGCCACCCTCGGGAACCCCACCGATCCGGCGATAGAAACCCTTGGCGTCGACATTCCAGTCGAGCACCGCCCAGGACAGTCGGTCGGCGCCGCGTTCCACTGCGATCGCCGCCAGCCGCGCGAGCAGCGCCTGGCCGATGCCGGTACCGCGCGCCTTGGGGTCGATGAACAGATCTTCCAGATAGAGCCCCGGCACACCGGAAAAGGTGGAGAAGGTGGTGTAATAGACTGCGAAGCCCGCCGGACTGCCCTCGCATTCGGCGATCAGCACCTGCGCGGCGCGATGATCACCGAACAAATGCCGCTCCAGATCGCGCTCGGTGCATGTCACCCGATCGGAAAGCCGGACATATTCGGCGAGCTTGCGGATGAAGCCCGCGATCAGGCCGATATCCTCGGGTCGCGCCTCGCGAATATGAGTCATGGCATCACCTCCGCTTCCTGCGGCGCATAGCGCCCCCGCGCCCCCCAGACGCAGCCGCAGATGATCAGCGCCGCGCCGGCAAGGGTGAACATCGAAACATGCTCGCCGAACAATATCCAGCCATAGAATGCCGCCCACAGAAATGAGGTGAATTCCGTAGGCGCGAGATAGCTTGCCTCGGCGCGGGCATAGGCCCAGCTCAATATACCGAGCGACACGGTCGCCAGCGCCGCGCCGAGCAGGATCGCCGGCCAGTGTTCGGCGGCGGGCACCGCGCCCAGCCAGGGGATGGCAAACGCCAGCAGCAGCGCGACGACGATGCCCTGGAACAGCGTGATCTCCACCGGACCGGCGACCAGCGCCTGCTGGCGCATCAGGATGATGTTCCAGCTGTAACAGAGCGCCGATGCCAATATGGCAAGCGCGCCCCGGAACGCGTCGTCGCCCAGATCGCCATGCGCCTGGCCGGCGAGGATGACGCCGACTCCGGCAGCGGCGACCAGCGATGCGGCGACTGTCCGGCCGCGCACCCGTTCGCCCAGCAGCAGCGCTGCGAGGAACAGTGCGATCAGCGGCGCGACATAGGTAAGCGCGATTGCCTGCGCCATCGGCACGCGCGCCAGCCCCCAGAAGAAGAGCAGCGCCATTGCCGTCGATACCGCGCCCCGGATGAGGTGGAGGCGCATCGCCGCACGTGACGGCCTGCGTGCCCCGGCAATCCACCAGACGAGGCCGCTGAATCCGATCCCCGCCAGCGTGCGCCAGAACAGCGCGAGATAGACGCCGAGCGCGAGCGTCAGCCCCTTCATCACCGCGTCCATCGCCGAGAAGACGCCGATGCCGAACGACGCGACGAGGAAGGCGAAGGCCGGAGACGTGCCGCGCATCGGTCAGCGCTGCCGGGTGGCGTAGCTGCGGATGCGGTGGAGCAGCCGCACCAGCGGCGCATCGGCGACGGCAAGCGCCGCGATGATCGCGAATATGGCCAGCCCCGCGCCGAGCATGGCGGGGTCGCCCTGCGCCTGGCCGGTCTGCGACACGACCACCATCCGCAGCGCGGGCAGGATCGCGAACAATGCGGCGAAACGCCCGGTCCAGCGAGTCATCCAGCGCGGCAGGCCGGGCACGAACAGCAGCAGATAGCGGAGCACGAGCAGCACGGCCGCCGTCGCGAGCACGTCTCCGGTGGCGGCGACATGCGCGATGCCGGTCATGCTATTCGGCGGCCTGCACCTGCGCGGTTGCCTCGCCCGCAGCTTCGATCTCGGCGGCCTTCGCCTCGACCAGCCGGACGATATGATCGATCATGTCGGCGTCCTGGACATGATGGTCGGTGACGCCCGAAAGATAGACCATGTGCTTGCCCGCGCCGCCGCCGGTGATGCCGATATCGGTTTCGCGCGCTTCGCCGGGGCCGTTGACGACGCAGCCGAGAACGCTGAGCGACATCGGCGTGCGGATGTGGCTGAGGCGTTCTTCGAGCTTCTCGACGGTGCGGATCACGTCGAATCCCTGCCGTGCGCAGCTGGGGCAGCTCACCACGCGCACGCCGCGATTGCGGATGCCGAGCGCCTTGAGAATCTCGAAGCCGACGCGCACTTCCTCTTCCGGCTCGGCCGAAAGCGAGACGCGCAGCGTGTCGCCGATGCCAAACCACAGCAGATTGCCGATGCCGATCGCGGATTTCACTGTCCCGCCGACGAACCCGCCCGCTTCGGTGATGCCGAGATGGAGCGGGCAATCGACCGTTTCGGCGAGCTGCTGATAGGCGGCGACGGCGAGGAACACGTCGCTTGCCTTCACCGCGACCTTGAATTCGTGGAAGTCGTGATCCTGAAGCAGCTTGATATGATCGAGCGCGCTTTCGACCAAAGCCTCGGGGCACGGCTCGCCGTACTTTTCCAGCAGATCCTTTTCGAGGCTGCCGGCATTGACGCCGATGCGGATCGAACAGCCATTCGCCTTGGCCGCGTCCACCACTTCCTTCACGCGCGATGCCGAGCCGATATTGCCCGGATTGATGCGCAGGCACGCCGCGCCGGCATCGGCGGCTTCGAGCGCGCGCTTATAGTGGAAATGGATGTCGGCGACGATCGGCACCTGCGCCGCGCGAACGATCTGCTTGAGCGCGGTCGTGCTTTCCACATCGGGGCAGGAGACGCGGATGATGTCCGCGCCCGCCTCCTCGCAGCGGCGAATCTGGTCGACCGTCGCGGTGACGTCGGCAGTGACCGTATTGGTCATCGTCTGCACCGAAATCGGCGCATCGCCCCCGACGGGGACGTTGCCGACCATGATCTGGCGGCTCTTGCGGCGCATGATATCGCGCCAGGGACGGACGGACATGGGGATTTGCTCGCTAACGCTTCGCTTACACCTGCGCCTTATAGCGATCCCGCGTCGCACGTGAAAGGCACGAGACGCCGCGAGGACCGCAATTTCGATGGACGCCAGAGCCGGCACCATCCCGATAGCAGTGCAAGGCCAGCGCCATTACGGGCTGGACTGGTTGCGCATCGCCGCTTTCGGCCTGCTGATCTTCTATCACATCACACTGGTTTTCGTGCCGGGCAACTGGGTGATCAAGAGCGCGACCACTTATGAATGGCTGATCGTTCCGGCGACTCTGCTGAACCCCTGGCGGCTGGCGCTGCTCTTCGCCGTGTCAGGCTATGCCTCGGCCAAACTGCTCGCCAAGACCGGCAGCGTCGGCGCCTTTGCCTGGTCGCGCGCAAAGCGGCTGCTGATTCCGCTTGCCTTCGGCATGGTGATTCTGGTGCCGGTGGAAATGTGGGTCCGCGTGCTCCAGAACGGCTATGATCACGGCTATACCTATTTCTGGCTGCATGACAGCTGGCATTGGGGCCGCTTCTTCGACACCGAATTTCCCAGCTGGGAACATCTCTGGTTCGTCGAATATCTCGCCGCCTACACCTTCGCGCTGGCGCTGGTGCTGGCGTGGCTGCCGCAGCGCGCCGATCGCGTGATCGCGGCAACCGCCGAATGGCTGAGCATCAGGAACCGGCTGCTCTGGGCGCCCGCCGCCGCGCTGGTGACGATGAAGCTGGGACTGTTGTTCGTCGTTCCCGAAAAACAGGGACTGTTCACCGACTGGTCGGGCCATGCGCTCTATGTCCCGCCTTTCCTGTTCGGATTCGTGCTGGCGCGCACGCCCGCGCTATGGGCACCGATGGAGCGGCTGTGGCGACCGGCGCTGCTGGCATCGGCGCTGGCGGGAGCGATCCTGATCGCGATCGAACTGACATGGCAGGGCGATGCCTGGCCGCCGCATGCGATTCAGGCACTCGACCGCGCGGCGCGCTATGCGATGGCATGGACGATGACGCTGGCGCTGTTCCGTCTTGCCGACCGGATGTGGAATCGAGATCATCCGCTTCGCGCCACGCTCAGCGAAGCGGTCTTCCCCTTCTACCTGATCCATCACGGCGCGATCATCCTGACGGCCTGGTATCTGCTGCCGCTGGGCCTGCACCCGCTCGCCGAGTTCGTCGCGCTGGTCGCCGCGACCATCGCGGCCTGCCTGACCTTCTACATCGTCGGGCGCGACATCGCACCGCTGCGCCCGCTGATCGGACTCGGCCCGCGCCGGTCAAAGCCCGCCGCGGTAACGCCTGCTGCCGCGTAGCGTCTGGCCACCGGCCAGCGTCACGGTGAAATCGCCGCTCCTGTCGGTCTCGATCCGCGCGACGGCGGCGCGACGCACCAGCCGGCCGCGATGGATGCGGACGAAATCCTCGCCCAGCCGGTCAGCCAGCGCCGTCAGCGTCGAGCGGTGGAGCAAGGTCCGCTCGCCCCGGCCGATCTCGACATAGTTACCCGCGGAGGCGGCCCAGTCGATCTCGGCGACGGGCACGCGATGCGTGACGGCGCCGTCGGCGATTTCGAGCACCGGAGCGGGCGCGGTCTGCTCGCGCGCGATCGGCACGATGCGCGATTCGGCGATCCAGCGGATCAACCCGAACGATGCAGCGATCTGGACATAGGTCAGCAGATCCTTGCGATATTCGTAGATCAGCGATGCCGGAAGGTTGTCGGCAAAGACATAGGTCTCGCCCCATCCGGCATAGACCGCCTTGCGCAGCGCGACCATCACCGCGACGTGGATCGCCGAGGCCGCCACGCTGAGCGCGAGATGCGCGCCGACTGCGGCGGGCCAGCCCGCGCGGGGCGGGCGCAGCAACGCGACGGCATGCCAGATCGGCCAGGCGAGCAGGCACCAGCCAAGCGCGCTCGATGCTTCCCACAGCCAGATATGATGCGCCGGTTCGGAATCGAAATCGGATCTCTGGCTGAGCGCATTCACGACCAGATGGATCGCCGTCAGCGCGACGAACAGCACGGCGGCGATCCAGCCACCGCTCGTCCCGCGACTGCCGCCGCTCGTCCCCGCTTCTCGCGCCGTCATCCCAGCCCGTCCGCCATTCATCCCCCGGCGATACCGCGCCCCGGCGCGCGCCGCTAGCCGTCGCGCATCCCGCAATCATCGGAGCGTTTCATGGAACGGCATTACGGCATGGACTGGCTGCGCATCGCCGCCTTCGGCCTGCTCATTCTCTATCACACCGGCATGGTGTTCGTGCATTGGGGCTTTCATGTGAAGACCGCGCAGCCGCAGGAATGGCTGGCGATACCGATGCTGGCGACCAATGCCTGGCGGCTGGCGCTGCTGTTCGTCGTATCGGGCTATGCCAGCCGCGCGCTGTATATGCGTTCACCCCGGCCGCTGCGCTTCGCCGGGAACCGGACGTGGCGGCTGCTGATCCCCACCATCTTCGCGATGATCGTGGTGATCCCGGCCCAGCCCTGGGTCGAGCTGGTCACCAAATATGGCTATGCGCACAGCTTCCTGTGGTTCTGGCAGAACGACTATTTCCGCTGGACCGAAATCCACGGCATCCATGTGCCGACCTGGCAGCATCTGTGGTTCGTCGTCTATCTGTGGGTCTATACGCTGGCGCTGTCGGCGGTGCTGGCGGTGCGCCGGGGCGGCGCGACGATCCAGCGCTGGTTCGACCGGGGGATGACCGGCGGCGGGCTGCTCGCGCTTCCGATCGCATGGCTGCTCTTCGTGCGGATGGTGCTGGTTCCGGGGCAGGAAGAGACGCACGACCTGTTCACCGATCCGGTGTCGCATCTCGTCTATCCGGCGATGTTCGTCTTCGGCTTCCTGCTCGCCGGATCAAAACCGGTGATGGCCGCGATCGCGCGGCAGTGGAAGCTGGCGGCCTTGCTGGGGCTGGCGGGCTATTGCGCGGCGGCGGGCGTCGAATGGACCTGGCCGGGGGAGACAGTGGCGGCGGACTGGGCCTATCGGCTGTTCCGCTTTGCTCGCCCGTTTCAGGAGTGGGGGACGATCATCGCGCTGATCGGCATCGCCGAGCGTTTCTGGAATCGCGACCATCGCTGGCGCAGGACGCTCAACGAAGCGGTCTTCCCCTTCTACATCATCCACCAGACAGCGATCGTCATGGTCGAATACTGGCTGCTGCCGTTCGGCCTGCCCTGGTTCGTCGAATTCGCCATCGTCATCGTGGCGACCGTGGCAAGCTGCTGGGCCTTTTACGCGATCGGCCGCACCATTCCGCCGCTGCGCCCGCTGGTGGGGCTCAAGCTGCGGCTGGCATCGCCATCGCGATCTGCTAACAGGCCCCCGGCCGTCGACAGCGGCGTGCCCAGTGCCTGACACCAGTATTCGGACCTCTGCCCATGCCGTCTGTTGCCGATGCCCCAAACGAGCGCAAATGGTCGCTCGTCATTCATGGCGGCGCGGGGAGCATGCGGCCCGGCAATCTGCCGGAGGGGCAGGAGGAAGCCGCGCTGGCGGGGCTTGCGGATGCGCTCAAGGCGGGGTCCGATATCCTCGACCGCGGCGGCGACGCGATCGACGCAGTCGAAGCCGCGATCCATGTGCTCGAGGATGATCCGGCGTTCAATGCCGGGCGCGGATCGGTGTTCACTTGGGAAGGCCGCAACGAACTCGACGCCTCGATCATGGACGGGCGCGATCGCGGCGCGGGCGCGGTGGCGGGGCTGACCACGATCCGCCACCCGATCAGCGCCGCCCGCGCCGTGATGACGGCGAGCCCGCATGTGCTGCTGAGCGGCGACGGCGCCGAGGCCTTTGCGCGCGGACAGGATCTGGAAACCGTCGACCCGGCATGGTTCGCCACCGAGGAACGGCGCCGCCAGCTCGACGAATTCCGCGAGCATGACGGCGACGGGTTCGACATCGACATGAAATACGGCACCGTCGGCGCCGTCGCGCGCGATGTTAACGGCCATGTCGCGGCGGGCACCTCCACCGGCGGCCTCACCGGCAAGCGCTGGGGCCGCGTCGGCGATTCGCCGCTGATCGGCGCGGGCACCTATGCCGACGATCGCGGCTGCGCGGTTTCGGCGACCGGCGCGGGCGAATTTTTCATTCGCGAAGGCGTCGCGCACGAAATCAGCGCACGCGTCCGCTTCCTCGGCGAGACGCTGCAGCAGGCCGCCGATTTCGTGCTCGCCGAAACGCTGGACATGGGCGGAGTCGGTGGCGTCATCGTCACCGCGCCGAGCGGCGAAACGGTGTGGAGTTTCACCACGCCGGGCATGTATCGCGGCCGCGCCGCTTCCGATGCCGCGCCCGACGTGCAAATCTATTCCGACGCATAAGAGAAGGTCGCCCCTGATGCTCCGTCGTTTGCTCCTCCCGCTGCTGGCGCTTGCCGGCGCCTTCGCTACCACGCCTGCCGCTGCCTATTGGGAATATGGGCATGAGACGGTGGCGAAGATCGCCTATGCCAATATCGATGCGCGCACCCGCGCGGCGGTGGACCGGCTGCTCGCGCAATCGGCGCTGCTCGAAACCCCGACCTGCCCGGCGGGCACGATCGAACAGGCGAGCGTGTGGGCCGATTGCATCAAGGCGCTCGGGCCGCGCTTCAGCTATGCCTATAACTGGCACTATCAGAATGTGCATGTCTGCGAGCCGTTCGACCTGAAGGCTGCGTGCAAGGACGGCAATTGCGTCTCTGCGCAGATCGAGCGCGACGTGAAGCTGCTTCAGGACGATCGCGTTCCGGTGCGCGAGAAGGTGCAGGCGCTGGCCTTCCTGATCCATTTCGTCGGCGATCTGCACATGCCGCTCCATGCCGGCGATCGCGGCGATCTGGGCGGCAATCGCGTGCCGGCGGGATACGGGATTTTCGTGACCGAGCGGCTCAACCTGCACAGCATCTGGGACGGGCCGCTCGCCGAGCGGGCGATTTCGACGCCACCGTCGCTGGTGCATCGCTATCCGGCCGACGAAGCCGCGCGGATCGCTGCGGGTAGCGTCGAGGACTGGAGCCGCGAAAGCTGGCAGGTCAGCCGCGATTTCGCCTACACCTCCGCGCTGGGCGAACCTTGCATCCCGCAGGAGGAACGCGCGATGCTGAGCAACGAGACGATCGCGGAGCTTGTGCCGGTGGCCAAGCGGCAGATCGAGCGCGCCGGGCTGCGGCTGGCGCGGCTGCTGGGCGAAGCGCTGGGGAGCTGACGGCCGCTTATCCCTTCCGTTGGGTTCGAGCAGCTTCGAGCCTGTCGAGAAGCGTCCTTCGAGAACCGGTTCTCAAGCGCCCCGTGACGTCGCCCCTGCGCAGGCAGGGGCCTATCGCTGTACATTTTACATACTCGGCTGACACACGAAGCGCGCCTCTTGTGTCAAAGGGCCAGGCGCCACGCCACAGACATGGGCCCCTGCCTGCGCAGGGGCGACGGGACTGGCTTCACCGGTCGCGCGGGCCCCATTGCCAGTGGAGGCCGCCCTCGGTCTTGCGCGCGAGCAGGAGCAGGAAGGCAAGCACGATCGGCGTAGCCGCGACCAGCTTGATGTAGGTCCCCGGCGTCGCATAGACCACGCCGAACAGCAGGCCCGCGAAGATCAGCGTGGCGAGCCAGCCCTGCCAGGTGACCGGCGTCGCGCCCCAGCCGAACATCTTGGGCGCGAACCAATAGCCTTCCCCGACCTTGTAATGGCGGCGGATGCGGCGGCCGAGGTTCATGGCAGTGCCACCATCGCCGCGATCCCCGCCGCGAGCAGCAGCGCCGAGCCGCCGATCAGCCAGGGCAGGTGCGAACGTTTTGCGAAAATGGCCATCAGCATAGGTCTTCTCCTCGATGTCAGCGGTGGCGCTTCTGCTCCTCCCGCCATGCCTTGAATTCCTTCAGATCGCGCGCCAGTTCGCGCAGATCGATCACTTCGGCGTGGCGGCTGGCGAAACGAATCATCCAGACGATCGCGACCACAAACAGGGTCAGATAGAGCGCGAGCATCCAGTAGCTGAGCGTGTGCGAAAGCCAGACGACCAGCGGCAGCGGCACCAGCCCGCCGAGCAGCACGCCAAGGAATACCGCCATCCCCTTCCCGCTCGACGGCACCAGCCGATACTGGCCCGGGCCGCGATAGAGGGTGAACATCAGTTCCTTGTCGTCGCTCACTGACTGTCTCCTTCGCTCTTGGGCGGCCGGCCGCGCTTGCGCGGCGCCGGGTCGGCTAGCTTGACGCCGCGCCTTGCCAGCGCCTCGCGCAGCAGCACCTCCACCTCCGCATTCACGCTGCGAAGATCGCTCGCCGCCGCGCGCTCGATCGCGGCGTGGAGCGCCGGATCGAGCCGCAGGGGAAACGCCTTCTTCGGTGGAGCAGCCATGCCCTACGCCTTACACATTACTGATAGAGCGAACCCGAGTTGACGACCGGTTGCGTGTCGCGTTCCGAGCACAATACGACCATCAAATTCGACACCATCGCCGCGCGGCGCTCGTCATCGAGCTCGACGACCTGCTTTTCGGAAAGCTGTTCGAGCGCCATTTCGACCATGCCGACCGCGCCTTCCACCAGCTTGGCACGCGCCGCGACGACCGCTTCCGCCTGTTGGCGGCGCAGCATGGCCTGCGCGATTTCGGAGGCGTAGGCGAGGTGCGTCAGGCGACATTCCTCGATCGAAACACCCGCCAGCGCGACGCGATCCTGCAGCTCGGCCTTAATCTCGTCGCTGACGATATCGGCATTGCCGCGCAGCGTGATCTTGTCGTCCTCGAACTCGTCATAGGGATAGCGCGATCCGATCGCGCGCACCGCGCTTTCGATCTGGATGTTCACGAACTCCTTGTAGTCATCGACGTCGAACAGCGCCATCGCGGTGTCCGCCACGCGCCACACGACATTCGAAGCAATCTCGATCGGATTGCCGCGCAGATCGTTCACCTTGAGCCGTTCGGACGTGATGTTGTGAATGCGCACCGAGATTTTCTGCTTGGTGAGCCACGGCCACGCCCAGCGCAGCCCGGTATTGCGGTCGCTGCCCTGATAATCGCCGAACAACAGGATCGCCGCCGCCTGATTGGGCTGCAGCAGATAGAAACCCGCCGCGACGAACAGCACGGCGATCGATCCGATGCCGATGCCTACCGCCGCCATCCAGTCGGGCCAGGTGCCAATCTGAAAGCCGATCCATATCGTGCCCGCCAGCAGCACCGCCGCCAGCGCAAGCATCCCGTAACCACTCGAAGTCCGCGCGCCGCGTTCCTTGCTGTTGCGCAGCGCATAGGCCGAGAAATCGCTCATCTCCACCTCCATTAAAGTGATATCATATTTATATCGGATGCGAGCGTTGCGCAAGCGAAATCGGACGAGCCGCTCGACCGTCGCCCCTGCGCAGGCAGGGGCCTATGTCTGTGGCTTGGTGCCTGCCCCTCTGACACAAGACACGCGCTCCTTGTGTCAGTCATCTAGGCGGAACGATACAGCAATAGGCCCCTGCCTGCGCAGGGGCGACGGAGTTATTTCGCGTCTCCGCCCCGCTCAGACACCACCGCGCGCCGCGGCTTCGGCGGATCGCTCCCCGCCGGCCAGCCTTCGCGCTGGCGCGTCCGGTCGCCGTCGCTTTCCTCGGTCTGATCGTGGAACAGCAGCACCTGCGTCGGGAAGGGCAAGTCGATGCCCTGCGCCTTCGCCGCTTCGTACACCGCGAGGATCACCCGCGCGCGGACATGGACGACATCGGTGCGCCGCGAATCGGTCCACCAGCGCAGCTTGAGAACCACCGAACTGTCCTCGAGCGCCCAGGGCAGCGCCTCGGGCGCGGGTTCCGCAACGATGCCGTCGATGCCCTTAAGTACGTCGAGAAACGCGGCGGCGGCCTGTGCGGGATGATCGCCGAAACCAATCCCGACATCATATTCGTCGCGGCGGTGCGGCCATGCCGTGTTCACTGTCACCGGCGAGGTATAGATGTCCGCATTGGGGATGATCACCCGCCGCCCGTCATAGGTTTTGATGACGGTCGCACGGCTTTCGATATGTTCGACCGTGCCTTCATACCCCTGCACGACGATCTGGTCGCCGCGCAGGAACGGACGGCGCAGCAGGATCAGCACGCCGGCGAACAGGTTCTGCAGGATATCCTTGAAGGCAAAGCCGACCGCGACCGATCCGATGCCGAGCGCGGCGAGGATGTCGCCGGGATGGACACTGGGGAAGATGATCGCGGCGGCGACCATCAGCGCCGCGATCATCGCGCCGCCATAAGCGAGCGATCCGAGCAACTGCCCCAGATCCGGCCGCCCGCGCCGCACCGCGACACGCCGGACGACATGGGCGAAGAGCCTGCCCAATATCCAGGCGAGCACCAGGAAGATGAGGCCCGCAACGATATTGGGAAGCTGGATATAGAAGCCGTCGATCCACCCCTGAATCGTATCGGAGACGAGATCGATCGGAGCGCGAATGCGGGCGGCGGTGTCGGTGGACATGGCATCAGCCTAGCGGAGTCAGCGCAACAGGGCAGCACTAATTCCTTCCCCGCCAGGGGGAGGATTTGGTGCAACCCACGCAAAAGGGGAGCGCCCGCTATGGGCACTCCCCTCTCGTTTCGCATTGCCGCCGGGGCGGCGCGCGATCAGTTGAGGACGATCGTCACCGCGCGGCGGTTCTGCGCCCAGGCGGCTTCGTTCGAACCGAGCGCGATCGGACGTTCCTTGCCGTAGCTGATCGTCGTGATCCGCGAGGGCGAGACTCCGCGCGCGGCGAGATAGTTCTTCGCCGCATTGGCGCGGCGATCGCCGAGCGCGAGGTTGTATTCGCGCGTGCCGCGCTCGTCGCAATGGCCTTCGAGCGTAATGCGCACGTTCGGATACTGCGCCAGCCAGCGCGCCTGGCTGTCGAGCACCGCACGGGCTTCAGGGTCGATGTCATATTGATCGAGCGCGAAGTGGATCGTGTCGCTGACCACCGAGCGCTTGAAATCCGCGGCCGAGCCGGGGACGACGCCAGTGCCCGGACCCGGGGTCGGAGCCGGCGTCGGCGTCGTCGGGCCGGGGCCCGGCGGCAGTTGTTCGGGTCGCTTCTTGGCGCAACCCGCGGTGGCGACCAGCGCGACACCGGCGACCATCGCAATCGTCAGCTTGTTCATTGTGAAACTCCTCCTTGGTTTCCCTGTTCGATCCCGCATCCTCGCGGATCGGTACGCGCTACTGCTGGAAAGGTTCAATCGCGGAGCGGCCCCCAGCTCGGGTCCGATCCGTCGAGCGGCGTCGGAATGCGCCGCGCGTTCACGCCGGTGAGATCCACCGACCACAAGTCCGCCTGCCCCGATCCCTGGGACGCACGGAAGAACATCAATACCCGCCCGTTGGGCGACCAGCTCGGGCCTTCGTCGCCCCAGGCATCGGTAAGCAGCCGTTCGCCATCGCCGTTCGGGCTGATCACGCCGATACGGAACGCGCCGCCGCCCATCCTTGTGAAGGCGATCAGGTCGCCACGCGGGCTCCAGACGGGGGTCGCATAACGGCCGCCGCCGAAGCTGATGCGGTGCTGGTTCGAGCCATCGGCGTTCATCACATAGAGCTGCTGCGAACCGCCGCGATCGCTTTCGAAGACGATCCGGCTGCCGTCGGGCGAATAGCTGCCGCCGGTGTCGATGCCCGGCGAGCTGGTCAGCCGCTGCGGCGCACCGCCCGAAACCGACACGCGATAGATATCGGCGTTGCCGCCGATCGACATGGTGAACAGCACCCAGCGGCCATCGGGCGAGAAGCGCGGCGCGAAGCTGAGATTGTCATCGCTGACCAGCAGCCGCTGGCGCCCGCTCGACAGGTCATAGACGTGGATCGAGGGGCGATCGTTCTGATAGCTCATGTAAACGATCATCTGCTGATTGGGCGCGAAGCGCGGCGTCAGCACGATCGACTGGCCGTTGGTGAGGAAGCGGTGATTGGCGCCGTCCTGATCCATGATCGCCAGCCGCTTGAGGCGGCGATCCTTGGGCCCGGTTTCGGAGACATAGACGACGCGGCTGTCGAAATAGGGGCCTTCGCCGGTCAGCCGGGTGTAGATGGCGTCGGCGCATTTATGCGCGGCACGGCGCCAGTCGCCGGCGCCGACGACAAAACCCTGCCGCACCAGCTCGCTCTGCAGCGCGACGTCGTAGAGATAGCAGCCGACCGTCAGCCCGTCGCCATTGGCGCGGACATAGCCCTGCACCAGCGCCTGCGCCGATCCCGAATACCAGAAGGGGAAATCCGGGGCCGTTACCTGCTGGTACGGGATCGTCGGCGTCTGATCGGGACCGATGGTGCGGAACAGCCCGGTGTTGCGCAGATCGGCCTCGATCACTTCGGCGATCTGACGGCCGAGATCGGCAGTCGAGCCCGCGGCGGTCTGCTGATTGGCGGACGTCGGCATGGGCGGGATGGCGATGACGAGCTGATCCGCACCGATATCGGCGGTCACGTCGACCTGCAGGCGGCCGTCCTGCGATCGGCCATCCTGTCCGGTTGCGGGACTGGTCGGCGCGGGCGTCGGCTGATCCGTCACCTGCGCAACGGCGGGCGCCGCGAGCAGCGTGAGCGAACCGAATAGGGAAACAAGCAACTTCATTGGTCCAGCCTCGCATCGAACTGAATGTCCACGCTACACCAGATAGCGTAATATTGGACGGGGAGTCGAAAGGGTGCGGCCCGATACACTGCCTTTATGGCACGCCGGGCATGCTCCTGCGCAAGTGCGTCGGATACCTCGGCGATGCCCTCTTGGGACACCAGCGCTGGCTCTCCGACAAGCGCGCCATCGCGTGAAAAGCGAAGCCGCAGGCGCGTCCGCAGCCGCCCGGTGCCCTCGGGCGGCTTCCAGAACGGCTTGATCTGACGGCGCAACTCGGCAGCCAGCGAAGCGGCCACATCCGCAGCGATATCCACGCCGGCAAAGGGACCGGGACAGCGTGCCGAAGGCGCCGTTGCGACGGCGGCAAGAGCGATCGCAGCCATCACAATGCCAGCCTCTGGTCGAGCGAAATGTCAAAATCCTTCCACGCATCGTAAAAGCGATCGGGAAGGCGGAAAGGCGATGCCAGCTCGACAGCGCGAATCGCGCGCTCCTGATGGAGCGACACCTGGCCGCGATTGCTGGCGGTGCGCCCTTCGGTGCGTATCACCGTCGGCCGCGCGGCGAGCGAACCGTCGCGATTGAGACGCACGCGCACAAAGGTCACCAGCTTTTCCGAATCGGCGCCGGTGGGCGGCGACCAGTGCGGGCGAAGCTGGCGACGAATCTCCGCACGCAGCGAAGCGACTTCGCGATCCCCCAGCGTGGCTGCCGGCGCGGTGGTCGACTGGCTTTGCGATGCCGTGTCCGATCGCCCCAGGTCCATTCCGTCGAGCCGCCCGGTGGGCCGCACGTCGCGGCGCGTTGGCTGCTCACGCGGTTGCTCGCGTCGCGTGGTCGATGCCGCACGCGGCGAGCGCGAGGGCTCCGGTTCGGGCCGGGTCGTCGGCGCGCGCGTCGGCGCGGGCTGTTCCTCGCTGCGCGGCTGAGTCACCGGTTCGGGTTCGGCTTCATTCGCTTCGGGCACTTCATGCTCGACCGGCCCTTCCTCTTCGGCGAGGCGGGCGGCGGGAACCTGGGCGTCGGGAACCTGCGACGCGCTGACCAGCGCGATGTCGTCGGTCAGCGACACTTCGATCGGCTGCTGTTCGAAGCTGGTGGGGTTGGGCGTCGCGAGAAAGCCGAGCGAAAGCCCGCCGAACAGCAGGACGTGGCCGAAAACGGCTACTCCCAGCCCGGTTCCTTCGCCGCTGTCCATCGACGCGCCCTTACTCGCCGCCCGATTGCGACGTGGTGACCAGCGACACGCGATTGAGCCCGGCGCGGTTGAGCTCGCCCATCACCTGCATAACCTTGCCATAGCCGAGCATCTGATCGCCGCGCAGATAGATTTGGGGCGGCTTGCCGTTCTCGCCCACTTGCGCAGCGATCGCATCCAGACGGGCGGCGAGATCGGCCTGCCGCACCGCTTCGCGGTCGATGAAGACGCCGCCATTCTCGTCGATCGAAATCTGCACCGGCTCCTGATCCTGTTCGAGCGGCTTGGCTCGGCTTTCGGGCAGGTCGATCGGCACGCCGGCGGTGAGCAGCGGCGCGGTGACCATGAAGATGATCAGCAGCACCAGCATCACGTCGACCAGCGGCGTGACGTTGATGTCCGCCATCGGCGCGCGCCGGCCCTTGCCGCGCTGCGAAGGGAGCTGCATCGCCATCAGGCTTCATTCTCCAGACGGCGGCTGAGCGTCGCGTGGAAGCCGTCTGCGAAGCGATTGAGCCGCGCCTCGACCTTGTTGATGCCGTGGCTGTAGCGATTATAGGCGATCACTGCGGGGATGGCGGCGAACAGGCCGATCGCAGTCGCGAACAGTGCCTCGGCAATGCCCGGCGCGACGACCGCAAGCGAGCTGTTCTGCTCGGCCGCGATGCTGGTGAAGCTGCGCATGATGCCCCAGACGGTGCCGAAGAGCCCGACGAACGGCGCGACCGATCCGATCGTCGCGAGCCAGTTGAGACGATCCGACAGCTTGTCGATCTCCGCCGCCACCGTCGCGCCCATCGCCGTCGCCAGCCGCTCGCGCGTGCCTTCACGATCGACGCTCTTGCCGGTGGTCGACCGGCGCCATTCGGTGACGCCCGCCGAAAAGACCCGCGCCACCGGCACGTCGCGCCCGGCGATGCGGCGATGGAATTCATCGATATCGTCGGCTTCGCGATATTCCTCTTCGAACTGGGTCATCCGCTTGCGCGTCCTGCCCATGCGAATCGCAAAACCGATGATGATCGCCCAGGTCCAGATGCTGGCGGCAAGCAGGCCCAGCATCACGCCCTTCACCACCCAGTCGGCCTGAAGGAACAGCGCGATCGGAGAAAGGCTCGCTGCGTCCGTGTTGAGATTGGCGAAGAATTCCATCGAGGCTCAGTTTCCCTTCCACACCAGCGGCTCGAACACCGCCATCCATTCAGCCGGCTGGCGGCGCGGGCGACCGGAGGGCGTCAGGAACACCGCTTCGACTTCCGCTTCCGCCAATAGTTTCTCCGCGCACATTACGCGTTGATGAATAACCACCGCCGCCGCGCGAAGTGCCGTCACCCGGCTCACCACCGTCAGCACATCGCCCAGCCGCGCCGGCGCCAGATAGCGAATCGACAAGTCGCGTATCGCATAGGCCCCCTGCCCCGCGTCGAACGCCGCCCGCTGACTGATCCCGGCGACTTCGAGCATATCGGAACGCGCGCGTTCCAAGAACCGCAGATAATTGGCGTGATAGACCATCGAAGTGAGGTCGGTGTCCTCGAAATAGACACGCAGGACAAAGCGATGCTCGCCATCGACGAAGCGGCCGGTCGGTACGGAGTCTGTCGCATCGGTCGCCATGAACGCGCGGCACTAGCCGAGCAGGGGGGCGGAAGGAAGGCAGCGGTACGGCGAAAGCCACTCGGTTCGGCGCGCGAAAACTTCCGCTTGACGATGTCACCCACAGGTTACATGTAACGCTAAGGTTACATGGAGTCGAAGTAATGAGTAATGTCGAACGCGCGGATCGGCTGGGACATGCCCGTGCAATGCTGTTTCTGGCGATGGCGGGGCTGTTGGTTCTGAACCTCGCGATATCGATCGGCGATTTCGACCGGTCGTCGCGGCTCATCGGCTGGACGCTGATGGTCGGCGTGATCGCACTCAACCTCACCGGCATCGGCGGCTGGTTCAAGAATGCGGGGCTGCGTCGCCTGCTCAATGACGAAGTCGTGCAGGCGCATCGCCGCATGGCCGTGACGACCGGCTTCTGGACGGGGCTGGTCGCGATGCTGGCGGCGATGTTTGCCACGCTGTCCGATCCGCTGCTCGCGCTGCCCGCGCTGGCATCCGCGGTCACGGCCACGCTCGGCATCGCCCTGCTGCATTTCGCCGTCCTCGAACTGCGCGCGGCGCAGTGAGCGAGCGGCTGATCTGCCGCCTCAAGGACGTTCGCACCGAGCGCGGCTGGACCCAGGCCGAACTGGCCGAGCGCGTGGGCGTCAGCCGCAAGACGATCAATACGGTCGAAAATGGCGTGTTCGTCCCTTCGACGGTGCTGGCGCTCAAACTGGCGGCGGCGTTCGACCTGCGGGTCGAGGATCTGTTTGGGCTTGAGGGCGCGTAACAACCTCCCGTCGCCCCTGCGCAGGCAGGGGCCTGTCGCTGTGCAGTCTTCATATTCGGCTGACACAAACGGTCCGTCCTTTGTGTCAGAGGGTCAGGCACAACGCTACAGACATGGGCCCCTGCCTGCGCAGGGGCGACGGCTTCAATCGAACAGCCCGTCCTGTCCGCCTTCGGGCGGGTTGAGGCCGAGATGCTTCCACCCCGCCGGGTTGAGGCAGCGGCCGCGCGCGGTGCGGGCGATCATGCCGATCTGGATGAGGTACGGCTCGATCACTTCCTCGATCGTGTCGCGCGGTTCGCTGAGCCCCGCCGCGAGCGTTTCGACGCCGACCGGCCCGCCGCGATAAATGTCGGCGATCATCGTCAGATAGCGCCGGTCCATCGCGTCGAGGCCGAGCGCATCGACTTCGAGCCGGTTGAGCGCGCGGTCTGCGGTGGGCGCATCGACCGTTTCGACCCCCGCCACATTGGCGAAATCGCGCACCCGGCGCAGCAGCCGGCCGGAGATGCGCGGCGTCCCGCGCGAGCGCTTGGCAATCTCCTGCGCACCGTCAGACGCGACATGCAGGTCGAGCAGATTGGCGGCGCGGGTTACCACCTTTTCCAGTTCCTCGACCGTGTAGAAATTGAGCCGCACCGGAATGCCGAAACGATCGCGCAACGGCGTCGAGAGCAGCCCCTGCCGCGTCGTCGCGCCGACCAAAGTGAAGCGCGGCAGATCAATCCGCACCGATCGCGCCGAGGGGCCCTCGCCGATCATCAGGTCGAGCGCGCGATCCTCCATCGCGGGATAAAGGACTTCCTCGACCGCCGGATTGAGCCGGTGAATCTCGTCGATGAACAGAACGTCGCCGTCCTCGAGATTGGTGAGCAGCGCCGCAAGATCGCCCGACTTGGCGATCACCGGGCCGGAGGTGGCGCGGAACCCCACGCCCATTTCGCGCGCCATGATCTGCGCCAGCGTCGTCTTGCCCAGCCCCGGCGGGCCGAAGAAAAGGACATGGTCGAGCGCCTCGTCGCGCCCCTTGGCGGCATCGATGAACACCCGCAGATTCTCGCGCGCCGCCGCCTGCCCGACAAACTCGTCGAGCGACTTGGGGCGCAGCGCGGCGTCGACATCGTCGGGCCGTCGGGCGGGGGTGAGGATGCGGTCGGGGTCGGTCATCGCCCCCTTGCTAGGGCAATCGCGGCGTGAAGGGAACAAAGCATGTCCGCGCTCACGCCAAAAGCTGCGAAACCGGGCGGCGCGGCGAATAGGGTGCGCGCGGGCCGTGGCCGAATCGGATCACCAGATCGGGCCGCACGCTTTCGCCCGCCAGCGCCGCCAGATCGGCGCACAGCGCGGGCACTTCGACCGGCTGGTTGACGAAAGCATGCGCCAGCCCCGCGGCCGTCGCCGCCAGCGCGAACCGCTGGCAGGCATGGCCAACACGCATCCAGTGTTCGCGATCCGCCTTCTCGCCGAAGAAAACCGCGAACCCGGCCGAACTGTCTGCCTGCGCGGCATAGCGATCGCTTTCCGCGCCCGGATCGAAGGCAAAGTCGAATACCGGGCCGCCGATCCAGCCTGGCATGCTGGGATTGCCGGTGCAGGCCGTGAACAGCCCGTCCCCCCGGCGCATCGCGCTCGCCGGATTGAAGCGCAGCCATTGCTTGAGCTCGGCCATGAACGCCGGATCGGCCATCTGCATGTCATTGCCCGCGACGATCATGTCGCGCAGCGTCGCGCGGCGCGCCGCATCGGTGAGCAGCACCATGCGCACGCCGGGCACCGCCGCCGCCTGCTGCAATCGGCGCAGCTGCTCGGCGGGAATGGCGCTTCCATCATAAAGGGTGCGCGAGGATTGGCGCTGCGGCACGGCGGCGAGCAAGGCGCTTTCCTCCGCCAGCCCGGCATCGATTTCGAGCGCGGCGCCCGCGTCATCGGCGATCGGCGCGCCGCCCAGCCCCATCACCCGCAGCGCCAGCGACGCATTCTCCGCCGCCGCGCCGAGGCTGACGAACAGGTGATGATCGTCGGGATCGACCACCGGCGTACGCCGGTCGAAATCGGGCAGGATGCGCAGCCGGTCCTGCTCCAGCACGAACCGCCAGGGCTGCGTATTATGCCCGTTGGCGGCGAGCCCGGCATAGCGCACTGCCTCGCGCGGCCCGGCATCGGGGGCCAGCGGCCGGCGCAGGTCGCGCGCCCAGTCGTCATATTCGGATCGGGAGCCCATCCCGGCGATGCTGATCCCGGCAACGCCCGCGACTGACACGCCGGCGGCGGCACCGCCCAAAAGCAAGGTTCTGCGATTCATCGCGGCCTCCTTTCGCGGCGATTGGAGCGCATGCGCTGCCCAAATGCCATTGGGGACTTTCCGAGGGGGTGGCGGCCGACGTGGCGCTTCCCAACGGGTGCCAGGGCGATGCGGCCCGGTGGATGCTGAAACAAGTTCAGCATGACGAGTGGAGTGTGGGGAAGCGTATCCCCCCCCACCAAAAACCGTCATGCTGAACTTGTTTCAGCATCCACTTCCCGGCCCGCGCGAACCCAGCGGATCAAACCCCAGCCCCACAGCAAGATCGACCCATTCGGGGTTATCCGATTCGATCAGGTTGAGCTTCCATTCCCGACGCCACCGCTTGAGCTGCTTTTCACGTGTGATCGCCAATTCCATCGTCCCGAATTGTTCGAACCGAACGAGGCGGTTGGCGGCGTGTTTTGACGCAAAACCCGGGATGACGCCGGTTCGGTGCTGGTGCAGCCGCGCCATCAGGTCGGAGGTCACCCCAACGTAGATCGTCCCGTTCCGCTGGCTTGCGAGGATGTAGACGCAGGGCTGCTTCTCCAATGGTCCGCGCTCCGAGGCGAGGTGGATGCTGAAACGAGTTCAGCATGACGATAGTTAGGGGCGACGCATCACTTCGCCGCCTTCCGCAGCGCCAGTCGCACCAGCGCGTCGAGACTCGCGCCCGCGCCGAGTTCATCGTCCGCCGCCTTCACCGCCGCGCTCGCTTCGGCGGGTTTGAAGCCGAGGTTGAGCAGCGCCGATACCGCGTCCTGGCTCGCGCCGGCCGCCGGGGCCGACGCCGCGCCCGCCTCCGCGCCGCCGCCGAGCGCGACGCCCGCCTTGTCCTTCAATTCGTTGCAGATGCGCTGGGCGAGTTTCGGGCCGACGCCGTTAGCGCGCGCGATCATCGCGCTGTCGGCGCGGGCGATCGCGCCCTGCACTTCTTCGGGCGCGAGCGTGGAGAGAATCGCCAGCGCCACTTTCGCGCCGACGCCCTGGACGCTGGTGAGCAGGCGGAACCAGTCGCGTTCGTCGGCGCTGGCAAAGCCCATCAGCCGGATCGAATCCTCCGAAACCAGCATTTCGGTGTGCACCGTCACATGGTCGCCGGTGATGCCGAGCGCTTCGAGCGTCCGCGCCGACGCGCCGACCAGATAGCCGACGCCGTTCACGTCGATCACCGCATGATCGGCACCCGCCGACACCAGTTTTCCGGTGAGATGCGCGATCATGAAAAAACCGCGGTTTCGCGTGCGAAGTTCGCACCGGGTCGCGACGTAACGCGCGCGCACGCGCTCACGCGTACGCGCGCGAAAGCCGTTGCGGGATCATGAAACGGAGCGGAAGGAACACGCTGGGCCATGCCGGTACATAGGCAGAACGAAGCCAGGTAGGAAAGCGGAAATCCGCGAAGACACGGGCATGCCTACGTAGAAGACCCCAGCACAGCTGTCCGCCGATCCCCGCTATTCGGGAAGAACAGGAATTCGATATCGACGCGACGACAAAGGGCGGAACCGAAGTGCGCAACAGCGATTACGCAACAGCTGAAAAGACGGAACTCCCTCGCCGGCCGGACTTCGTTCCCGTGCCGAGCGTCAATCCGCGCGTCCTCGACGTATCGATGGATAGCGCAAACGGCGTCATCAGGACCGTGGCAAGCGGGCTTTGGGAACGCGAAAAGCTGCTGATCCATTTCAGCCGCATCCGCCGGATGATCGAGCAGGTCCGTGCACGCGGAGAGCAGGTGCTGGTGCTGAGAGATTTGCGCAATGCGGAAACACAGCCGCCGGAAATCGCGCAGCTCGTCAATATCGAGGGGCGCCGCTGCTTCGCCGATGCCGATCGCCTCGCGGTGCTGACCAGCTCGTCATTGCTGAAGATGCAGATGAAACGCGCGGTCTCCCATTCCCGGGCGGCGTTTTTCCTCTCGCCGAACGCGGCCATGACCTGGCTGACGGCCTATCGCCAGGATCACCTTATCGCCAACTGAGGCGGCAAGCGCCCCGACATCGCCAGGCATGCCGGCGCGGCGCGGGGACACCGGTTCCGGGATACTGCTTACGGACATTCCCCGATTCCGGGTCGTTTCGCAGCCGTGCTAATCCGCTGATGCGCTCCGGGAATTCCGCTTCCTGCAAGGCGCGGGAATGTGGGGAGAGTGCGGAGTGTTTAACACGCAGCGTTTTGAACAGGCCGAACCGATGCAGTGTGGCCGACGCCCGGCACCGGGAGCGGCCGACTTATCGGCCAGGCTGGATCCCCGGACCGGCGTTATTCATGTCTCCGTGCGCGGAACCGGCGAGCCGGCGCAATTGCTTGCCCATTTCGTATGGCTCGACGAATTGATCCGCCCGTTTCGCGATCGCGGAGAATCGATATTGGCGCTGGTCGACCTGCGCGAGACGGCGATATTCTGCGAACATGGCATCAGCCTCATTCTGGCGGAAACCGACAAGCTGCTTCGCAAGCATGATCGCGTCGCGATGATCGTGCAATCCTCGCTGATCAAGGCGCAACTGAAGCGCACGGCCGAAAAGATGCAGCGCGAGCTCTTCCTTTCGCCGCATGCCGCGATCACCTGGCTGACCGCATACAGCGCGATGTCGGCGACGCGCCTCTAGCGCAGCACCGCGCGGGCGCTTGCCAGATGGTGCGCGTGGCAGATCGCCACCGCGAGCGCGTCGGCGGCGTCGGCGCCGTCGATCCTCACGCCGGGCAGCAGCCGCGCGACCATCGCATGGACCTGCGTCTTGTCGGCATTGCCGACGCCGACCACGGCCTTTTTCACCAGCCGCGCCGCATATTCGCCGACATCGATGCCGCTGCGCGCGGCGGCGCAGATCACCACGCCGCGCGCCTGCCCCAGCTTGAGCGTCGATTGCGGATTGGCGTTGACGAACACTTCCTCGACCGCCGCCGCATCGGGCGCGCGATCGGCGATCAGCGCGGCAAGCTGCATGTCGAGATGCGCGAGGCGCCGGGGCAGCGGTGCCTTCGCGTCGGTCTTCAACCGACCATTGGCGATATGCGACAGGCGATTGCCTTCGGCGCGGATCAGCCCCCAACCCGTGGTGCCCAGCCCCGGATCGAGCCCGAGGATCAGCATGGCAGCGGCCGGCCTGCGCTCAGCCCAGCTTCTCCATCACTTCGTCGCTGACTTCGTAATTGCCCCACACGGTCTGGACATCATCATCATCGTCCAGCACGTCGATCAGCTTGAACAGGGTCTGCGCGTCGCCCTCACCGACATCGATCGTCGTCTGCGGCCGCCAGGCGAGTTTCGCGCCGCCCGCCTCGCCAAGGATCGGTTCGAGCTTGCCGGCGACTTCGTGCAGCGCCTCGGCCTCGGTCCAGATCTCATATTCCTCGTCGTTCGAGGTGACGTCGTCGGCGCCCGCTTCGAGCGCGGCTTCGAACACCTTTTCCTCGTCGGCGACATCGGCGGGATAGGTGATCAGGCCGAGCCGGTCGAAGCCGTGCGTCACCGAACCCGAGGCGCCGAGATTGCCGCCATTCTTGCTCATCGCGGTGCGGACATTGGTCGCGGTACGATTGCGGTTGTCGGTCAGCGCCTCGATGATCAGCGAAACGCCCGCCGGGCCAAAGCCTTCATAGCGGATTTCCTCATAGGCCTCGGTATCGCCGCCGCTCGCCTTGTCGACCGCGCGCTGGATATTGTCCTTGGGCATCGACTGCGCCTTGGCGGCGTTGATCGCCGCGCGCAGGCGCGGGTTCATGTCCGGGTCTGGCGTGCCCATCTTCGCCGCCACAGTGATTTCGCGGCTGAGCTTGGAAAAGAGCGAGCTGCGCTTCTTATCCTGCGCACCCTTGCGGTGCATGATGTTCTTGAACTTGGAATGGCCTGCCATTGGTTTTCCATGAAATCCGTGTGGGCTGAGCCTGTCGAAGCCCCGCCCTTCTTCCGGCCCGCACCTAGAAGAAAAAGCGGCACTTGGACAAGCATGTCTCGAGCATCGCCGAGAGGCTCGGTGCAAACGGAGCTTGCCGAAATCGCGATCAGCTCACCGTCACCGCCGTGCCCGAAATCGACACCATCAGCATCGAACCCTGCTCGCCGATGACTTCGTAATCGATATCGATGCCGATCACCGCGTTGGCGCCCGCGTCCTTCGCCTGATCGGAAATTTCCTCGAACGCCATTTCGCGCGCCTTGCGCAGCGGCTTTTCATAACTGCCCGAACGCCCGCCGACGAAATCGCGGATCCCGGCGAAAATGTCGCGGAAGACATTGGCGCCGAGGATCACTTCGGACGCGACGATGCCGTGATAGCGCGTGACGGCCTTGCCTTCGATGCTGTTGGTCGTGCTGAGAATCATTGCGGTTCTCCCATGCTGGTCCCGCGCCTCATGTGAGGCGGCGGGAGGCAGGGATCAAGCGAGACCCAGCGCGTTCTTGTAGGTTTCCAGCAGCGCTTCGGCTTCGTCGCGGTCGTGCTTTTCCATTTTCCGCAGACGGACGATCTGACGCATCGTCTTGACGTCGAAGCCGGTCGATTTGGCTTCGTTATAGACGTCCTTGATGTCGTCGGCGATGCCCTTCTTCTCTTCTTCCAGCCGCTCGATGCGCTCGATCAACAGGCGCAGCTGGTCGGCGGCGATCACGTCGCTCATGTCATGCTCCCAGATGGTGAGCGAGCGCGTCTAGGGCCAAGCGCGGCGAAGGGCAACGCTGCGAATCGCCCGATGCGCCCACGGCAGGTGACGGCCGGCCGTTTCGTCCGCCCCCTTCCCGGTTCATTGCAGCGGAAGCCGCGCCTTCCCGCCGCAGGGATCGCCCATCAGCAGCACGCCGACGCGGCAGGCGGGCCTGCGATCGTCGCTGGCACGGCCGCCATCGCGACGGGCTCGCGATCCACGATGCCTGGCCGGCACCTGGCGCCCGGAATCGTCCTCTACGCAATGCGTGGGCCGGTCGCCGTCGCGTCCCGTCGTTCCGCCATCCGTGGCGGAGACTTCCCCCGCGCTCGCGCTTGCACCGCAAGCCAGCAACGCCGCGGCCAGTGCCGCGAGCCGATACGCCTTCATCACCCTGTCCCCAGCGACTCGTTTCGATTACAGATGTGGTCAACGTAACCGATTCTGCTGCGAACTGCAGGCGTTTTATCTAGGCAATACGCCTAAATTCGGCATAATATTTCAACATGCGCAGCACTTCCGCCAGTTTTCGTTCGTCCGAGCGGCTTGATTCGTTCGATCTGCAACTGCTTGAACTGCTGCAGCAGGATGCCCTGATGACCGCCGAACGGCTGGCGGATCATGTCGCGCTGTCGGCCTCGGCAATCACGCGGCGGGTGCGGCGGCTGCGCGAATCAGGCGTGATCCGCGCCGATGTCGCCGTGCTGGCGTGCGACTTCACCGATGCGCGGCTCAATGCCCTGGTGCTGGTCCAGGTCCGCGAGCATGCCGAGGAACGCGGCCTCGGCGCCCTGCGCGAGCGGCTGTCCGCCACTCCCGAAGTGCAGACGCTGCTCGACATCAGCGGCCAATATGACCTGGCGCTGCTGATCTCCGCACGCGACATGAACGACTTCAACGCGCTCACCGACCGGCTGTTGCAGCAGGACCCGGCGGTGCAGCGCTATGAAACCCGCTTCGCCAAGCGCACGCACAAGCAAAGCCTGTTCGTTCCGCTGGGCACCGGGCAGGACTGATTGCCGCCTTCAGCTGGCCGGATCGGTCATCGACGGGGGGTCGCTCGCCGGAAAGCTCTGATCGAGCGCTTCGTCGAGCAATTCGCTGTCATGGAGATTTTTGGCGACGCTCTCGTTCATCCGGGCGAGTTGTTCGGGAGACGCCGGCTCCTGATGCTTCGACTTCCACTCGGCATAGGGCATTCCGTAGATGATTTCGCGCGCCTCGTCCTTCGCCAGCGGCGTGCCCTGTTTGGCGCTCGCCTCGGCGATCCAGTCCGACAGGCAGTTCCGGCAGAAACCGGACAGCCCCATCATGTCGACATTCTGCGCGTCGGTGCGGTGGCGCAGGTGGCGCACCAGCCGCCGGAACGCCGCTGCCGCCACCTTGTCGTCCAGCGTATTGAGATCGGTCATGGTCGCCTCCGTGGTTGATCCGTTCCGAGTTATGAGTAGAGCCGGGCGCGTACAAGGCGAGGATGCCCGATGACCAAGGCCGAAATGCAAACCGCCATGACGCCCCGTTCCCGCAAGGTTCGCGTGCTGGCGACTCTGGGGCCGGCCAGCAACTCGCCGGAAATGATCGCCCGGCTGTTCGCCTCGGGCGCCGATGCCTTTCGCATCAACATGAGCCACGGCGACCAGGATTCGAAGATTCCGGTGATCGCGGCGATCCGCGCGCTGGAACGGGAAACCGGGCGGCCGACGACGATCCTGGCCGATCTGCAGGGCCCCAAGCTGCGCGTCGGCAAGTTCGCCGAAGGATCGGTGATGCTGGCATCGGGCCATGAATTCACGCTCGATCGCGATCCGACGCCGGGCGATTCGAGTCGAGTCGAGCTGCCCCATCGCGAAATCTTCGAAGCGATCGAGGAAGGCGCGCGGCTGCTGCTTGACGACGGCAAGCTGGTGCTGCGCGTCACTTCGCACGGGCATGACTGGATCACGACTCGAGTCGAGGTCGGGGGCAAGCTTTCCAACAGCAAGGGCCTCAACGTTCCCGACGTGGTGCTGCCGATGGCCGCGCTGACCGACAAGGATCGCAGTGACCTTGCCTTCGCGGTCGATCAGGGTGTCGACTGGATCGCGCTTTCCTTCGTCCAGCGGCCCGAGGATCTGGCCGAGGCGCGCAAGCTGATCGGCGGGCGCACTGCGCTGCTCGCCAAGATCGAAAAGCCCAGCGCGATCGCGCGGCTCGAGGAAATCGTCGAGATGTGCGACGGCGTGATGGTCGCCCGCGGCGACCTGGGCGTCGAACTGCCGCCGGAATCGGTGCCGCCGCTGCAGAAGCGCATCGTCGAGGTATCGCGCCGGATGGGCCGCCCGGTGATCGTCGCGACGCAGATGCTCGAATCGATGATCACTTCGCCCAGCCCTACCCGCGCCGAAGTGTCCGACGTCGCGACCGCGGTTTATGACGGCGCCGACGCGATCATGCTGTCGGCCGAAAGCGCCGCGGGCGATTATCCGGTCGAAGCGGTTTCGATGATGAATTCGATCGCCGATTCGGTCGAAAAGGACCCGGCGCATGGCGACCGCGTGCATTTCACCGTCACGCGCCCCGATCCCACCACCGCCGACGCGATCGCCGAAGCCGCGAAATCGATCGCGGCGACCGTTTCGGCGTCGGCGATCGTCTGTTTCACCAGTTCGGGATCGACCGCGCGGCGCATCGCCCGCGAGCGTCCCTCGGTGCCGATACTCGTGCTGACGCCGAAGCTGGAAACCGCGCGGCGGCTGGGGCTGCTATGGGGCGTCCACGCCGCGCATACCCGCGACGTCGAATCGTTCGAGGAAATGGTCGCCAAGTCCAAGCGCATGGCGCTGCGCCACGGCATCGCCGAAGCGGGCGAGCGGATGGTGGTGTGCGCGGGCGTTCCCTTCGGCACGCCCGGCGCGACCAATGTCGTCCATGTCGTGCGGCTGCTGGGCGACGAATTGCGCGGGCGGGGATAGCTGCTAGAACACCATATCGAATCCAGAACGATCTCGGGCGCACCGTAACCGCGTTTTCAGCAACCCTGCTTTTCGGGAGCCGAGATCATGCCGAGCTATTCGCGCGACGAAGTCGTCAAGATTCAACACACGCTCGCCCGCAAGGGCTTCGACCCCGGGCCCGTCGATGGCATCTGGGGCCGACGAACCGAAGCTGCGGTGCGCGCCTTTCAGGCCGCCTCCGACCTGCTGATCGACGGCATCGTCGGACCGAATACGCGCAAGGCGCTGTTCGGCGACACCGCGCAGCCGAACCCGGTCGACGATCCGGCCTTTCCCTGGTTCCAGGAGGCGCGCCATCTGCTCGGCGTGCGCGAGGACACATCCTCGCGCAGCAATCCCGAAATCCTGGAATGGGCCAGCGATGCCGGCATCCCCTATGGCTCGGACGATATACCCTGGTGCGGCCTGTTCGTGGCGCATTGCGTCGCCGCGACCATGGCGCGCGAGCCGTTGCCGACTAATCCGCTGGGCGCGCGCAACTGGATGAGATTCGGAGCGCCCTGCCCGCCGCAGGTCGGCGCGGTGCTGGTCTTCTGGCGCGGCAGCCCCAATGGCTGGAAGGGCCATGTCGGCTTCTATGCCGCACAGACCCCGAACGGCGATTTCTATGTGCTGGGTGGCAACCAGTCCAACAAGGTGAGCATCGCCAAGATCGCCAAGGGCCGCCTGCTCGGTGCGCGCTGGCCGGCAACCGCGCCCGAGCTGCATTCGGCCCCGCATATCGCGGCGGATGACGGGAGCGTATTCTCTACCGACGAAGCATGAGGGGAAACTCGCTCGCTCGCCGGCTCAGAGCAGCCCGAGCCGCTCCAGTTCCGCGCGGAAATCCTCCGCCCCGGTGAACAGCACCGCGTGGATGCCCGCGTCGCGCGCCGCATCCACATTGGGCGGCGAATCGTCGACGAACACGGCGTCGGGCCCTTCGAGCCCGAATCGGTCGAGCGCGAGCGCATAGATAGCGGGATCGGGCTTCACCATCCGTTCCTCGCCCGACACGACGATGTCGCGGAACGGCGCGAACACCGCTTCCTCGCGCCCGCGGAACGGCGGCCAGAATTCATGGCTGAAATTGGTGATGCCGAAAATCGGCACCTTCGCGGCATGGAGATCGGCGACGATTTGCGGCATGCCCGGCACCGGCCCCGGCAATTGCTCGTTGAAGCGCGGCCCCCAGGCGGCGATCAGTTCGGCATGCTGCGGATATTGCTGCGTCAGCTCCGCGCTGGTGTCGGCGAAATCGCGCCCGGCATCATGCTGGAAATGCCACTCTTTCGTGCAGACATTCTCCAGAAACGCGTCAAGCGCCTGATCGTCGTCGATCAGGCGCTCGTAGAGAGCTCTCGGCTCCCAGCGATACAAAACGTTGCCGACGTCGAATATGACCGCCGTCGGACGCACGCCGATGCTCAGCCCTGGCGGGCCTTGAAACGACGGTTGGTCTTGTTGATGACGTAGATGCGCCCGCGACGGCGGATCACGCGGTTGTTGCGATGCCGATCCTTGAGCGACTTCAGGCTGTTCACGATCTTCATGACCGAGCTCACTTCTCGTAAAATTTATGGAATGCCGGAAAGAGGCGACCGCCTATAGTCGCGGCCGCCGTAAGTCAAGGCAAAGCGGCGGGACGGCGGCGACGCGGATGGCGCGGAACCGACTCGGGCGCCACCGGGTTGAGCCCTTGCGAAAGCCGTTACGCCTGCGCCACAGACAAGGTGCGCCACAGAAAGGGACGCCGATGAACCGCCTCGCCACCCTTGCCATTGCCCTTGCCGCGCTGGCGACCGGGGCGTGCACGACCAGCGGAATGAACCGGCTGCAGCCGGTGGACGCCACGCGCTATCACCTCGGCACGCCGATCCCGCAAGGCACGGTCACGATCGAACCGCTGTCGAGCACGCAGGAGATCAGCGTCGATTACCGGCGCTATGCCGATGCCGTCGCCGCGCAGCTCCAGTCGCTGGGATATACCCCGGTGCCCGACGGCAGCGAATCGGACTATGTCGCGGGCATCGCCTTTCGTCGCGCCGACGCGGGCGTGCTCCGCGAACGCTCGCCGGTGACGATCGGGCTGGGTGGCGGCACGTCGAGCGGCAATGTGGGCCTCGGCGGCGGCGCGAGCATCGGGCTGGGCGGCAAGGACCGGCACATCATCATTTCCGAATTGTCGGTGCATCTGCGCCGTCGCGGCGACGGCACCACCGTGTGGGAAGGCCGCGCGCAAACGCGCTCGCTCGATGAAGTGCCCGAGACGCAGCCTTCGCCCGATCGACTCGCCGGGGCGTTGTTCAAGGGCTTTCCGGGAGAGTCGGGCATCACTATCACGGTGGAATGAGTATTCAGATCTGCGCCGCGTTCGACAGCGGCAACATCCGCCTGGTCGGGATCGAAGGCGACCGTGTCGACCTTGAGATCGTCAAGGATCATCAGTCCGACTTCTATCAATGGTTTCACTTCCGTGCGTCGGGCGCGAAGGGAAAGACCGTCACCTTCCGCATCGTGAATGCGGGCGGGTCGGCCTATGCGTTCGGCTGGCCGGGCTATCGCACGCGCGTTTCGATAGACCGGCAGCTGTGGCGGATGACCGACACCGATTACACAGACGGCGTCCTCACCTTCACCCATCGATTCGACAGCGACATCGCCTGGTTCGCCTATTTCGCGCCCTATTCGATGGAGCGTCATCATGATCTGGTGAGCCGGATCGCGCTGATGCCCGGCGTTTCGCATCGCGAGCTGGGGCGCACGCTCGACGATCAGCCGCTCGATTGCCTGACGATCGGCACCGGCGAAAAGCAGGTGTGGCTCTATGCCCGCCAGCATCCCGGCGAGAGCATGGCCGAATGGTGGATGGAAGGCGCGCTCGAAAAGCTCACCGATCCCGCCGACACCGCCGCCAAGGCACTGCGCGAAAAGGCGACGCTGCACATCGTGCCCAACGCCAATCCCGATGGGTCGCGGCGCGGGCATCTGCGCACCAATGCGGCGGGGGTGAACCTCAACCGCGAATGGCATGCGCCGACGGCCGAGAAGAGCCCCGAAGTGCTCGCCATTCGCAATGCGATGGACGAAACCGGCTGCGCCTTCGCGATGGACGTGCATGGCGACGAGGCGATTCCGGCCAATTTCCTCGCCGGCTTCGAAGGGATTCCGAGCTGGACCGACGCGCAGGGCGAGAAATATTACGAGTTCGGCCGCCGCCTGACGGCCGCGACGCCGCTGTTCCAGCTCGAACAGGGATATGACAAGGCGGCGCCGGGCAAGGCGAACCTGTCGATGTCGACCAATCAGGTCGCCGAGCGGTTCGGCGCGGTGGCGATGACGCTGGAAATGCCGTTCAAGGACCATGATCCCAGCCCCGACGCCGAACAGGGCTGGTCGCCCGACCGGTGCAAACAGCTCGCCCATGCGTGCCTCGACACGCTGGCGGGATTCGTGGACGACCTCTGATGGAGATTCGGCAGGGCGGCCTCGATCATCCCGATGTGATCGCCCTGCTGGAGCTGCATTTCGCGGGCATGCTGGCAAATTCGCCGTGCGGATCGTGCCATTTCCTCGACCTGTCGGGGCTGGCGACGCCCGATGTGACGTTCTGGACCATTTGGGATGGCGAAACGCTGCTCGGCTGCGGCGCGGTGAAGGAAATCGCGCCCGATCACGGCGAGATCAAATCGATGCGGACCGCGCCCGCCGCGCTGCGCCGGGGCGTCGGGCGGAAGATGCTGGCGCATATCCTGAAGACGGCGGGCGAGCGCGGCTATGCGCGGCTGAGCCTGGAGACCGGAACGGGCGCGGCCTTCGATGCCGCGCATGCGCTCTATCGCGCGCACGGGTTCGAGGCCTGCGGCCCGTTCGGGGACTATGTGGCGAGCGAGTTCAATGTGTTCATGACGAAAGTGCTTTAATTCCTCTCCCAGCTTGCTGGGGGAGGGGGACCGCGCTGCGCAGCAGCGTGGTGGAGGGGCGCCGCGTCAGCGGCGACTGCGTCGCCGGCCCCTCCACCATGCTACGCATGGTCCCCCTCCCCGAGACAAGCTCGGGGAGGAACTACGCGAAACATTCCTCGAGAAAACCGACCATCGCGCGCCAGCTGCGGCGGTCGGCGGATTCGACGTAATAGACGCCGCGTTCGACCATGTCGGCATCCTTGTCGGTAAAGGCGTGGGCGGTATTGCCATAGGCATGGAGCTGCCAGTCGACGCCGGCATCGGTCAGTTCCTTCGCCAGCGCCACGGTCGCCTCGGGCGGCGCGATCGGATCGTCCCAGCCGTGGCAGACGAGCAGCTTCGCCACGATCGGCCCGCCATGCCCCTGCGGCGCGGGATCATAGACGCCGTGGAAACTGACGCCGCCGGCGAAGTCCGCGCCGCTGCGCGCCAGATCGAGCACGCATTTGCCGCCGAAGCAGAAGCCGATCGCCGCGACCCTGGTCGAATCGCCCTGCGGCATCGCACGGGCAGTTTCGAACGCGGCCTGCAGCCGTTCGCGCATCAGGACGCGATCATTGTTGAGCTCGTCCATATAGGCCGCCGGGTTTAGCGACTGACGCGTCGTGCGCTTGCCCTGCCCGTACACGTCGGCGCAGAATACCGCATAGCCGAGCGCGGCAAGCGCTTCGGCCTTTTCGAAATCGGCTTCCTTCAGCCCCAGCACATTGGGAAAGAGCAGCACGATCGGGCGCGGTCCCGCCGCGTCGGCATCGAACACCGCCAGCGCTTCGAAAGGGCCGCCGGGGCCGTCATGAACGATGGTCTGGCGTTCGATCCGCATATCGGGCTCCTTTTGTATTGCTATTATAACAATTGATCGCTTCGCCTTGCCACGGTCCGGGGATGCCGCGCAAGTTGCCCTGAGCGTAGCACGCGTTACAGAGGCGTCGAACCGATGTCCGCGCATCGCGGGCAGGCAGAACCAGACCGGGAGACTTCATGCCCACGCTCGTCCTGATCCGCCACGGCCAGTCGGCCTGGAACCTCGAAAACCGTTTCACCGGCTGGTGGGACGTCAACCTGACCGAAAAGGGCGTCGCCGAGGCACAGGCGGCGGGCGAGCTGCTCACCGAAAAGGGTTTCGATTTCGATCTCTGCTTCACCAGCTATCAGACGCGCGCGATCAAGACGCTCAACATCGCGCTGGAGGCGATGGGGCGGCTGTGGCTGCCGGTCGAGAAGGACTGGCGGCTGAACGAGCGGCACTATGGTGGCCTTACCGGGCTCGACAAGGCGGAGACCGCCGCCAAGCATGGCGACGAACAGGTCCATATCTGGCGCCGCAGCTTCGACGTGCCGCCGCCGCCGATGGAGCCGGGCAGCCCGTTCGATCTGAAGAAGGACCGCCGCTATGCCGGGATCGACATTCCCGACACCGAAAGCCTGAAGGACACGATCGCCCGCGTGCTGCCCTATTGGGAAAGCCGCATCGCGCCCGAGCTCAAGGCCGGCAAGCGCGTGGTGATCTCCGCCCACGGGAATTCGCTGCGCGCGCTGGTCAAGCATCTCTCGGGGATTTCGGACGAGGAGATCACCGGGCTGGAAATCCCGACCGGGCAGCCGATCGTCTATGACCTAGACGACGATCTGGTCGCGCAGGACCGTTATTATCTGAGCGAGCGCTGACAAGTTCCTTCCCTGCAAGGGGGGGAATACCCGACACCTCACAGCCATTGCCCTGCCCCGCGCACGCCATTAGGAGGCAATGCTTCCTTTTGCGGCACGGGCGGAAATGAGCGAAGCACCTCTTGTCGGCATCATCATGGGCAGCACTTCCGATTGGGAGACGATGGCGCATGCCGCGAAGAAACTCGAAGCGCTCGGCGTGCCGCACGAATGCAAGGTCGTGTCGGCGCATCGCACGCCGCAGCGGCTGTATGACTATGCCAGCGGCGCGGCGGATCGCGGGCTGAAGGTGATCATCGCCGGCGCGGGCGGCGCGGCGCATCTGCCGGGCATGGCGGCGTCGATGACGCATCTGCCGGTACTCGGCGTGCCGGTCCAGTCCAAGGCGCTCAAGGGGATGGATAGCCTGCTTTCGATCGTACAGATGCCCGCCGGCGTGCCGGTGGGAACGCTGGCGATCGGCAATGCGGGCGCGGCGAATGCCGGGCTGCTCGCCGCATCGATCCTCGCCACCAGCGATCCAGCGCTGGCCGAGCGGCTGCAGGTGTGGCGCGCGGGCCAGACCGATGGCGTGGCAGAAAGCCCCGAATGAAGCCACTTCCGCCCGGAACCACGATCGGCGTTATCGGCAGCGGCCAGCTCGGCCGGATGCTGAGCGTCGCGGCTGCCCAGCTCGGCTATCAGACGCATATCTTCGCGCCGCAGAGCGGCCCGGCCAACGATGTCAGCGCCGGGTTCACGCGCGGCGCCTATGACGACGAAGAGGCGCTGGCGGTGTTTGCCAGCCATGCCGATGTCGTCACCTACGAGTTCGAGAATATTCCGGCCGGTCCGATCGAGGCGCTGTCCAAGCACGTACCGGTCCACCCCTCCCCCGCCGCGCTGGCAGTGGCGCAGGACCGGATCGCCGAAAAGACCTTTGCCGAGAAGGCAGGCGGCAGGACAGCCCCGTGGCGCGCAGTGAACGGGCCGCGGGCGCTTGAGGAGGCGATCGCCGAAATCGGCTGCCCCGCGATCCTCAAGACGACCCGCTTCGGCTATGACGGCAAGGGGCAGGCGCGGCTGATGACGCCCGAGGATGCCCGGCACGCCTGGGAAGCGATCGGCGGACGCCCGGCGATCCTCGAAGGCTTCGTGAAATTCGACGCCGAATTCTCGATCGTGCTCGCGCGCGGGACCGATGGCAGCATCGTCACCTGGCCGGCGCCGAAAAACGAGCACAAGGACGGCATCCTCTCGCTCTCGACCGTGCCCGCGCCGAAGAAGATCGCCGCGCAGCATGACGAGGCGGTGGCACTGGCGAGCCGGATCGCGCAGGCGCTCGACCATGTCGGCGTGCTGACGCTCGAATTCTTCGCGTCCGCCGACGGCCCGATCTTCAACGAAATGGCGCCGCGCGTGCACAATAGCGGCCACTGGACGATCGAAGGCGCGGTAACCTCGCAGTTCGAAAACCATGTCCGCGCGATCTGCGGGCTGCCGCTCGGCCCCACCGCGCTGACCGGCAGGAAGGTGACGATGACCAACCTGATCGGCGAGGACGCACTACCCGAGAACGTCGCGCATCTGCTCGCGGAGCCGGGTGCGCATCTCCACCTTTACGGCAAGCACGAAGTGCGCGAGGGCCGCAAGATGGGGCATGTGACGCGCGTCACGCGCTGATACCTTCCCGTTCGTCAGACCTCGGCGATCCTCCCCAGCAAGGGGGAGCTGGCAGCCCGCACCAGGGCGAGGGCTGACGGAGGGGTGGAATCCCCACGCCAGCGACTGCCCCCACCCCTCACTTCGCCACGGGCAGCAGCACCGCGCTCGCGCCCGGGCCGCCGCGCACGATTTCGATTGTCGCTTCCCGATAGTCCTGCGGCTCGGCGAACATGATGTTCGGAACATAGGTCTGCGGATTGCGATCGTAGAGCGGGAAGAGCGTCGACTGGATCTGCACCATGATCCGGTGCCCCGGCTTCACCGTGTAGTTTACCGTCGGCAGGCGGAATTTATATTCCTGCACTTCGCCCGCCGGGATCGGCGAGGGATCGGAGAAGCTCTCACGATAGCGACCGCGGAAGATGTCCATCGCGATCGGCAGCTGATAGCCGCCCATCTCCGGCTTTTCGGGATAGATGGACGGATAGACGTCGATCAGCTTGACGATGAAATCGCCGTCGGTGCCCGTCGTCCGGGCATGGATGTCGGCGATCGGCGCGCCTTCGAGCTTCACTGCCTCGGTCAGCACCGGCGTCTGATAGGTGAGCACGTCCGGGCGCGCTTCGGCGAAACGCTGGTCCTGCACCAGCCAGGTACGCCAGCGGTCGTTGGCCGCCGGGATCGGGCGGGTGAGATAGGGCACCGGCTTGGCGGGATCGGAGACATAGCTGTCCTCCCCCGTCGCCGGCCGGCCGAAGCCCAGCCCCATATCGGCCTGCAGATAGAGCGGCGTCAGCGTCTTCGCGCCCGGCCATTGCGCGAACCGGTCCCAGCGATCCTCAACCGGATCGTAGAGCATCGCCGCGGGCATCGGCTGCGCCATTGGCGTGCCGCGTAGATAGTGGTTGAAGAAGGGGATCAGCACCTGTTGGCGGAATTCGGCGACGGTATCGCCGCGAAAGGTAAACGGCCCCATTTCCCGCCCCGAGCGATTGATCTGGCTGTGCCACCAGGGGCCGATGACGAGATGGTTGTTGGCGCCATGCCCCGCCTTTGTCAGCGCTTCCCAGGCATGGACGGCGCCATAGATATCCTCCTGGTCCCACATGCCCTGCAGCCAGATGGTGGGCACGGTCGAGGGGCGTTCGACGAGCAGCTTGTCGACTGCCTGCAACTGCCAGAAGGCGTCATAGGCGGGGTGCGCCGACAGTCGCTGCCACCAGGGAAGCCGATCGATGCCATGCGCGCGCGCCATCGCGCCCGCCGAGCCGGCTTCGAGGAAATTCGAATAATCGTCATAGCCGGTGCGGACCATGCCGCTGCCGCGCCCCTTCGCGCCCGACTGGCTGGCGAAGAAATCAAGGTTGAGCTGGCGGAACGCGCCGTAATGGAACCAGTCGTCGCCCATCCAGCCGTCGACCATCGGACTTTCGGGAGCCGCGACCTTGAGCGCGGGATGCGGATCGAGCAGCGCCATCGTGACGGTCCAGCCGTCATAGGAAGAGCCGATCATCCCGACATTGCCGTTCGATTCGGGCAGGTTCTTCACCAGCCAGTCGATCGTGTCCCAGGCATCGGTGGTGTCGTCGGTATCGCTGGGATTGAGCGGCCCGCGCGGCGGGCGCGTCATCACATAATCGCCTTCCGAGCCGTATTTGCCGCGCACATCCTGCCAGACGAGGATATAGCTGCCGTCGGCCCAGTCGATATTGCCCGACCATACCGCGGCGCGCATGTCCGGGCTGTTCGAGGCGATCGGGAAATTGGCGTTATAGGGCGTCCGCTCGAGCAGGATCGGCAGGTCCCGCGCGCCCTTGGGGATCATGATCACCGTGTGGAGCGACACGCCGTCGCGCATCGGGATCATTTCCTCGCGCGTCACATAGTCGTCTTGGTCGCCCGGCTGCTGCCAGTCGGCGGGGATGTCGCTGCCGGTCTGCACCATGTCCGGCGTGACCTGCGGCGCGTTCTGCGCGGCGGCCGGAAAGGCGAGCGTACAGGCGAGAAGCGCGACGAGCGTGGAACCAGGCAGCTTGCGCATGGGCGACCTCTTTAGGCTGTGGCGACGCCCGTTGATACGCCTCCGGCAACGCGAAGCAAATCGGCGACCGGTGCACGATACGGAAAAGGCCCGCCCCGGCATGACCGGAGCGGGCCTTTTCGTGTGCAACACGTTCCTCCCCTGGAAGGGGAGGAACCGTGCGATCAGCTTTTGCGCACGCCCGTCAGCGGGAAGCTGCCGAAGGCGCCGGCGGTTACCTTGCCTTCCATCGAATCACCGTCGACCGTCGCTTCGCAATCGAGCGAGAGCGGCATCGGCACGGTGATGTCCATCTTCCAGGTGAGCGTGTCGCCGTCGACCTTGCCGTCCTTGACTTCGGCCGAGCCCATCGCGCCGTTGAAGTCGCCGGTGAAGGTGTCGCCCGAGCTGACGACGGTCAGCGTCGCCTTCTGATCGCCCATCGGCGTCTTGGCGACCGTTTCCCAGCTTCCGTCCACATTGGCCATTTTGAAACTCTCCAGTTGGGGCTTGTCACTCGTCCTCGGGCGCAGTGCCCGCGAGTTCGTCTACGGAGATGACCTCGACCGGCAGACCCAGACTGTCAAGCTGCGGCCGGACGGTTTCGGCGTCACCTACCACGACCCAAACGAACGCATCGGGATTGAGTGCCTCCCGTGACGCAGCGTCAAGTTCCTCGCGGCTCAGCGCGCGATATTTTTGCGCGATCGTGTCGTAATAATCGTCGGGACGCCCGAACAGATCATTGGTCTGCATCGCGCCGAGTACCGAGTCGCTGGTTTCGAAACCGCCCGAAAGCTCGCGGATATTGCCCTTGATGGTGAGGTCGAACTCTTCGGGCGTGATCCCGTCGGTGGTGAGAAAGCCGGTTACCTCGCGCTGGAGCGATGCGATCGACTCGCCCGTCTTGTCCGCCTGGACCGGTGCGATGATCATGTAGGAGACAGCGTTCTCCAGACGGCGGAAGATACCGAACGCGCCATAGGACCAGTGCTTCTCCTCACGCAGATCCATGTTGATGCGGCTGAGGAAATCGCCGCCCAGAACGTCGTTCGCAGTGAAGACCGGCAGCAGTTCGCCGCGGGGGGCCAGCGTGGTGAGCTGTCCGCCCACAATGTAGGATTGCGGCGAATCCGGGCGATCGATCAGCAGGATGCCCACCGGCGCCTGCACCGCAGCCGCGCTGAAATCCTTGCTGCCCGCCTCCCCGGTCGCGGTCCAGTTACCGAAACCGGTTTCGAGCGCCGCCGTCACCTGCTCGAGCGGCAGATCGGATACGACGAAGATCTTTGCCTTGTCCGGGCGCAGCCATGCATCGTGGAAAGCCACCAGATCCTGCGGCGTCAGCTCGGCAACCGCAGCGGCATCGCCCCGGCCCGCGCCCAGCTTGTTGTAAGGCGAGTCCTTGCCGAAGACCAACCCGGGAAGCGCGCGCATCGCCAGCCCCTGCGGGCTGGTGAGTTCCTGAGAGATGGAGGCCAGCAGCTGATTGCGCAGCCGATCGACTTCCTCCGGCGCGAAGGCCGGGTTGCGGACGATATCGGCGAACAGGTCGACTGCGGCGGGCAGGTTCGGACTGGGCACCGAAAGCGAGGCCGTCGTCCGGTCCGTCGACGAGCCGAGGCTGATGGCCGCGCCAAGCCGCTCCTTGGCTTCGGCGAGCGCGATCGAATCCATCGTGTCGGTGCCTTCGTCCATCACGCTGAGCATCAGCGACTGAGTGCCGAGCGCATCGACCGGATCGGCGACCGTGCCGGCATCGAAGCTCATCGCGATCTGCGTCACCGGCACCGCGTCGCGATGCGCGTAGATCACTTCGACGCCGTTCGACAGTGTGGTGCGCGTGACATCGGGGAAGTCGAGATCGGTCAGCTGGCCGACTTCGGGCATCGGATCGCGCGTTGCCGTTACCTGCGGTTCCGCGGGAGCCTCCTGCGATGCTTCCTCGATCTGGTCCGGGCCGGGCTCCTGAACCGTCACCGGCGTGGTGTCGACCGACTGCGATTCGGTATAGGCTTCGCGCTCACCCGGCGAGATGGTGAGCTGATAATAGGGCTGGCCGAGCCATTTCTGCGCGGCCGCCTGCGCCATTTCCGGCGTCGTCACGGCCAGGCGGTCGAGCTGCTCGCTGTAGAAGCCGGGATTGTCGGCATAGAGCGCGCCTTCGGCGAGCGTCACGGCCTTGCCGCCGAACCCGCCGACCGATTCCAGATTTTCGAGAATCCCCGATACCTTGTCGGTAGCGTAACGCTGCACTTCCTCGGCGGTCGGACCGTTGGCGAGATAATCGGCAAGGATTTCATCGAGCCGCTGTTCGACCAGTTCGGGATCGACGCCCGGACGCACATTGACGATCAGGTCGAACGTGCCCCCCTGGGCCATCGTGTCGGCGCTCGCGCTGACGCTGACGGCCAGCTTTTCCTTGCGGACCAGGATATTGTCGAGACGCGAGGAGGAAAGCCCGCCGAGCACGCCGCCGGCCACCTGCAGCGGCACGGCGTCCTCGTCGGTCATGCCGGGGATCGACCAGATGCGATAGATGCGCGTCGCCGCGACATTGTCGCTCATGGTTTCCTTGACCGTTTCGGCCATCGGCGCGGGCGTGATTTCGGGAAGCTCGCTCTTGGGTCCGCGTTCGATCGCGCCGAAATATTTCTCGACCAGCGGGCGCGCTTCGGCGGCGTCGATATCGCCCGCCAGCACCAGTACCGCGTTGTTCGGGCCGTAATGCGAGCGGAACCAGTTCTTGACCGTGTCGAGGCTGGCCGCGTCGAGATCGGCCATCGATCCGATGACGCCGTGGCCATAGGGGTGATCGAGCCCGAACACGCCTTCCATGATGCTGTACCAGGCAAGGCCGTAGGGCTGGTTGTCGCCCTGCCGCTTTTCGTTCTGGACGACGCCGCGCTGTTCATCGAGCACTTCCTGCGTCACCGCGCCGAGCAGATAGCCCATGCGGTCGCTTTCCAGATACAGAGCCTTTTCGAGCGCGGGGCGCGGGACCGTCTCGAAATAATTGGTACGATCGAACGACGTGGTGCCGTTGAGATCGGTCGCGCCGACTTCGCGCAGCGGCGCGAAGAAATCGCCGGGCGCGTTTTCCGACCCGTTGAACATCAGATGTTCGAACAGATGGGCGAAACCGGTCTCGCCTTCCGGCTCGTGCTTCGCGCCGACATCATACCAGACGGAAACCGCGACGATTGGCGCCTTGCGGTCGGTGTGCACGATGACACGCAGCCCGTTGTCGAGCGTGAACTGCTCATAGGGAATGTCGATCGCGGAAACGAGCTCCGCCACCGAAGCGGGCTCGGGCGCGGCGGCTTCCTGCGCGATCGCGGCGGGCATGGCCATCGGCGCGGCGGCGGCAACGAGCGCGCATGCGGCGGCGCGGCAGAGAAGGTGGGCGGTTTTCATCAATCAGGGTCCCCGGTCGTGAGATTGGGCGCGAACATACCGCCCAAAGCGCGTGTCGCAAGCCGCGACCGTATTATTTCGACAAATCACCCTTGCGGTGGCGGAATTGGACACTAGTCTCCCGCGCAACAATCATCCTCCGGGGGTATTTGATGCGATTTTCCCTTCTGCTGACTGCCGTTTCGCTGGCGCTCGCGCCGGCCGCGGCGGTTGCCCAGACTGCCGACGAGCCGACCTTTTCCGCCGAGCGCGTGAAGGCGGACGTCACGTTCCTCGCCAGCGATGAGCTCGAGGGCCGCAATGCCGGCGATCGCGGCTATGACGTCGCGGCCAAATTCGTCGCCACGCGCTTCGAATCGATGGGACTGGAACCCGGCGGCCCCGACGGCAGCTGGTATCAGATGGTGCCCTTCGCCGAAGTCGGCCTGGAAGGCACGCCGACCATGATGGTCGACGGTGCGCCGCTGCAGCAGGGCAAGGACATGCTGATCGGCGCGGGCAGCAGCCTGGAAGGCGGCGAGCAGACGATCGTCGGCAATGCCGTTTTCGTCGGCCACGGCATGGTGTCCGAGGAACATGGGATCGACGATTATGCCGGCGTCGACGCGACCGGCAAGTTCGTCGTCTATTTCGTCGGCCCGCCTTCCGATCTGGCGCCCGAACAGATGGCGGCGCTGCGCTCGATCAACCGCGTGAAGGTGGCCGCCGATCACGGCGCGATCGGCGTCCTGATGGTGCTGCGTCCGCAGGATGTCCGCATTCCTTGGGAACAGCTGGGACATTACGTCACCGGCGCGCAGCTTCAGCTGCTCAACGCCGACGGCACCTCGCGTGAGGAAGCCGCGCCGGGCGGTATCCAGATTTCGGCCTATATCCGGCCCGAAACGCTCGCCCCGCTGCTCGAAGGCACCGACATGACGGTCGAAGGTGCGCTCGAAGCCGCCGACACGGTGGAAACGACTGCATTCGAACTGCCGCATCAGGTGACGCTGACCCGCAATGTTTCGGTGCGCCGTTTCGAATCGCCCAACGTCATCGGGCTGCTGCCGGGTTCGGATCCCGAGCTGAAGGACGAATATGTCCTGCTGACCGCGCATCTCGATCACAACGGCATCGACCGCGAGAAGGAAGGCGACCAGATCTACAACGGCGCGATGGACAATGCCGGCGGCACCGCGACGATGCTGGAGGCCGCGCGCGCCTTCACTTCGACCGGCACCAGCCCGCGTCGTTCGATCATGTTCGTGTCGCTGACCGCCGAAGAGGACGGGCTGCTCGGCTCCGAATTCCTCGCCAACAACTGGTTCGTCGAAGGCGGCACGATGGTTGCCGACGTCAATCTCGACATGCCGGTGCTGCTCTACGACTTCAAGGACGTGGTCGCGTTCGGCGCCGAGCATTCGACGCTGGGTCCGATCGTCGCCGAGGCCACCGCCAAGGCGGACGTGAGCCTGTCGCCCGATCCGATGCCGGAGGAAAATCTGTTCGTGCGTTCGGATCACTACAGCTTCGTCAAGGCGGGCGTGCCCTCGGTCTTCCTCGTCACCGGCTTCGAAAATGGCGGTGAAGAAGCGTTCCGCCACTTCCTGGCGACCGACTATCACCAGCCGAGCGACCAGATCGACCTGCCGTTCGACTGGGACGCAGCGGCCAAGTTCGCGCGGATCAACTTCCTGATCGCGCGCGAGATCGCCAACGCCGATACCGCGCCGATGTGGTATGAAGGCAATGAATATGGCGACCGCTACGCCCCCGACGCCGCGAAGGCGCCGGCCCCGGCGGTCGAGGAAGAAGCGGAAGCCGAAGCCGCCGAATAAGGCGCTTCAGCGTAAGTGACAGAAGCGGCGCGCGTCCCTCGGGACGGGCGCCGTTTTCTATTCTTCGTTCGCGACGATCCTCAGCGGAGCATCCTGCCAGATCTCGACAACGGTACGCATCACTCGGTCGGCGCATTCATATGCGACCCCCGTCTCGCTCTCCAGGACCAGGTGCAGACCCGCCTCGCGCGCAGCCGTCAACAAGACCGGCAGTTCCTCGATAGCCAATGATTGCCCGCCGACCAGTACATGGCACGGCGCACCGGCCGCCATCGTGAGCGCCAGCGGCTCGGCTTCGCGCACTTCCTCGATCCGCGTGATTCCCGCACGCTGCAATTCGAAAACAATGCCCGTTCCGCATTGCTCGGGCACTGAATCGAGGCCGTGAATCTCCACCGGGCGCCCATCGCGCGCCCAGGCGGCGGTACGCAGCGACAATTCGTCGAGCGGGAAACGCTCCTCATCCGAAACGACCGTGCATTGCCCCCCGTCAAACCCTATTTCCAGCGTGACCGGTATCGGTGCTTCCTGAGCAATCAGCAGCGCCATCAGCGTCGGAAAAATCATCGCGCTCCCCTTGTGTTGCAATTTTACAACACCATCTTGGCGACAAAGGATAGCAGGGACGACACATGAATCTCGAAAAATTCACTGATCGCGCCAAGGGTTTTCTCCAGTCGGCGCAAACCGTGGCGATCCGCATGAACCATCAGCGGATCACGCCCGACCATCTGCTCAAGGCGCTGCTCGAGGATAATGAGGGCATGGCCGCGGGCCTGATCCAGAAAGCGGGTGGCAATGCCGCGACCGCCGTGCAGGAAACCGACGCCGCGCTGGCGCGCATTCCGGCCGTATCGGGATCGGGCGCGCAGCAGACGCCCGGGCTCGATAACGAAGCCGTGCGAGTGCTCGACCAGGCCGAACAGGTCGCCCAGAAAGCGGGCGACAGTTACGTCACTGTCGAGCGGCTGCTGCTCGCGCTGGCGCTTTCGAGCAACAGCAACGCCGGCAAGGCGCTGGCCAAGGCGGGGGTGAAGGCGGAGGCACTCAATGCCGCGATCAACGAACTGCGCGGCGGCCGCACCGCCGACACCGCGTCGGCCGAGGACCGTTACGACGCGCTCAAGAAATTCGCACGCGACCTGACCGAGGCCGCGCGCGACGGCAAGCTCGACCCGGTGATCGGCCGCGACGAGGAAATCCGCCGCACGGTCCAGATCCTGTCGCGCCGGACCAAGAACAATCCGGTGCTGATCGGCGAACCCGGCGTCGGCAAGACCGCCATCGCCGAGGGGCTGGCGCTACGCATCGCGAACGGCGACGTGCCCGATACATTGAAGGACCGGCAGCTGATGGCGCTCGACATGGGCAGCCTGATCGCGGGCGCCAAATATCGCGGCGAATTCGAGGAGCGGCTGAAAGGTGTGCTCGACGAAGTGAAGGCCGGCGAAGGCAATATCATCCTGTTCATCGACGAGATGCACACGCTGATCGGCGCGGGAAAGACCGAAGGCGCGATGGACGCGGGCAATCTGCTCAAGCCCGCCCTCGCCCGCGGCGAACTCCACTGCATCGGCGCGACGACGCTCGACGAATATCGCAAATATGTCGAAAAGGACGCGGCGCTCCAGCGGCGGTTCCAGCCGGTGTTCGTCGGCGAACCCACCGTCGAGGATACCGTCTCGATCCTGCGCGGACTGAAGGAGAAGTACGAGCTGCACCACGGCGTGCGGATCACCGACGGCGCGATCGTGTCGGCGGCGACGCTTTCCAATCGCTACATCACCGACCGTTTCCTGCCCGACAAGGCGATCGACCTGATGGACGAGGCGGCAAGCCGCATCCGCATGGAAGTGGAGAGCAAGCCCGAGGAAATCGAGAATCTCGACCGGCGGATCATCCAGCTGAAGATCGAGCGCGAGGCGCTGTCGAAGGAAAGCGACACCGCGTCGCAGGACCGCCTGGCGAAGCTCGAGGACGAGCTGGCGCAGGCCGAGAATGAATCGGCACAGCTCACCGAGCGCTGGCAGGCCGAGAAGGTGAAGATCCAATCCGAAGCGAAGCTGAAGGAACAGCTCGATCAGGCGCGGATCGAACTCGAACAGGCGCAACGCGCGGGCGATCTCGCGCGCGCGGGAGAGCTTTCCTACGGCACGATTCCGTCGCTGGAGAAACAGCTCGCCGATGCGCAGGGCGCGACCGAGGGCGCGATGTTGCGTGAGGAAGTGACCAGCGACGACATCGCCGGCGTGGTGAGCCGCTGGACCGGCATCCCCGTCGACAAGATGCTCGAAGGCGAGCGTGACAAGCTGCTCAACATGGAGAGCGCGATCGGCGCGCGGGTGATCGGGCAGGAAGATGCGGTTAAGGCCGTTTCGACCGCCGTCCGCCGCAGCCGCGCGGGGCTGCAGGACCCGAACCGGCCGCTCGGCAGCTTCCTGTTCCTGGGGCCCACCGGCGTCGGCAAGACCGAGCTGACCAAGGCGCTCGCCGAATTCCTGTTCGACGATCCCAATGCGATGGTGCGCATCGACATGAGCGAATTCATGGAGAAGCACGCAGTCGCGCGGCTGATCGGCGCGCCTCCCGGCTATGTCGGCTATGAGGAAGGCGGCGTGTTGACCGAGGCGGTGCGCCGGCGCCCCTATCAGGTCGTGCTGTTCGACGAAGTCGAGAAGGCGCACAGCGACGTGTTCAACGTGCTGCTGCAGGTGCTCGACGACGGTCGCCTGACCGACGGGCAGGGCCGTACGGTCGATTTTTCGAACACGATCATCATCATGACGTCGAACCTGGGATCGAACTTCCTCACCAACATGACCGAAAACCAGAAGGTCGAGGATGTCGAACCGCAGGTGATGGAAGTCGTCCGGGCGCATTTCCGCCCCGAATTCCTCAACCGTCTCGACGAGATCATCCTGTTCCACCGGCTCGGCGCCGAGCATATGGGCCCGATCGTCGATATCCAGGTCGCGCGCGTGCAGAAGCTGCTCAAGGATCGCAAGATCACGATCGAGCTTTCCGACGCGGCGCGCGACTGGCTGGGGCGGGTCGGATATGATCCCGTCTATGGCGCACGCCCGCTCAAGCGCGCGGTGCAGCGTTACCTGCAGGATCCGCTCGCCGACCTGATCCTGAAGGGCGAAGTGAAGGACGGTTCGACCGTGAAGGTCGGCGAAGGCGACGGGCAGCTGGTGCTCAACGTCACCTGAACCGGGCACAGGGGCGCGGCAGCCGGATGTTTTCATTTCCGGCTGCCGCGCCTAGGCCTGTAGGCATGACCGAAACGAGAAACACTTCGCGCGTTCTGGCGGCCGTCGATGCGCTGAAGCGCCACGAACGGCACGAAGCCGTCGCCTTGCTGAACGCCGAGTTGCAGCATGGCCCGCGGACCGGCGATGCCTGGAAAAGCATATCCCGGTTGGCGTCGAACATCCGCGAGATCGAGATCGCGATCGAAGCGGCACATCGATATGCGCAAACGCCCCCGGTCACGCTTGAGAAACAGCTGTTCTATTGGCGCGAACTGGCCGCCAACGGGCGGCTGGACGATGTCGAATCAGGCATTTCCGCGCTGCCGGAAGCGGCGCGCAGACATCCGGCGGTGCTGCATTTCCAGGCGACGATCACTGAGCAACGCGGCGATTTCGACGCCGCCATCGCCGGATATCGCGATGCGATCGCCCGCTCCCCGGGCCCGGCGCAAGTGGAAAGCTGGTTCGCGCTTGCCATGCTCAGGAAATTTTCGCCCGGCGATTCCGATCTTGCTGCAATCGAGGCGCTGGCGCCGCATGTGCGCTCGGCTCCGCCCCTGATCGCCGCGCGCTGGCACTATGCGCTGGGCAAGGCGCTGCAGGATCAGGGCGAATATGACCGCGCCTTCGCGTGTTTCAGCAACGGCGCCGCACTGCGAAGGCAAGGCGAGCGGTTCGACGCCGATGCCCTGTCTAGTGTCGCCGACCGCGTCATCCGCGACTATACCGCCGAGGGACTGGCAAGGCTGACGCCGTCAAAAAATGACTCGCGCCGCGCCATTTTCGTCAACGGCCTGCCGCGATCGGGTACGACACTCGCCGAGCAGATTTTGACGGCGCATGACGATGTCGGCGACGGCGGCGAGATCAACCTCGCCCGGGCGGCATTGCTGCCCGCCGGCGACACCGGGCTGGAGGCCGCGCTCGCCTATCAGCAGCGCAGCGCAAGCGAGGATCCCTGGGGCGCGATCGCTGACGATTATCTGCGCCTTTGCACGATGCTGTTCGGTGATTCCGGGCGGTTCGTCGACAAGACATTGCTGCAATCGCATATCGCCGGGCTGTTGCTGCACAGCCTGCCCGAGGCGAAGATGATCTGGATGCGCCGCGACCCGGAAGATTGCGCGATCAGCTGTTTCACCACCTATTTCACCGAACCGGTGCCGTGGAGCTGGTCGCTCGAGGATATCGCACGGCTCTTCGCGATCGAGGACCGCCTGCACGCGCACTGGCGCGCGCTGTTTCCCGAGCGGATCCTTACCGTGTCCTATGAGGCGCTGGCGCGCGATCCCGAACAATGGGTTCCGCGCATGGCGGCGCATGTCGGCCTGTCGATGGACAGCGCGATGCTCGAACCGCATCGGAACAGCCGCACGGTCCGCACGGCAAGCGTGCAGCAGGTGCGCAGCGCGATCGGTACCGGGCGGATCGGCATGTCGCAGCAGTATGACGAACAGCTCGCGGCATTTCGTACGATCTACGGCGGTTAGCGCGCCCCACCGCGGCTGGTCCGGTCGCGGGCCAAGCTGATTCCAACATTATCGGTCAGAAACGAACCGCCTGCTCGGCTTAGCGGCTTAGCGGCTTAGCGGCTTAGCGGCTTAGCGGCTTAGCGGCTTAGCGGTGGCACAAAAAAAGCGGGGCGGACCGAAGTCCACCCCGCTCTCTTTGTTAGCCGAAGCGTCTCTTAGAAGGAGACGTCCAGACCCAGACGCACGTAACGCGGCGACTGGTAGGCGCTCGGGTTACCATAGTTCGGGTTCGGGATGTACGTCGCCGGCAGGCCGTTCGGGCCGGTCGTGACGTCCAGATCGCCGAATTCACCGCGCTGCTGGATGCCCTGCGAGTTGAACAGGTTGAAGACGTCCGCACGGAGCGTCACGACCTGCCCGGTGGGCACTTCGACGTTGTAACGGAAAGAGAGGTTAACCTCTTCGATCCAGTCGCTTTCCTGAGCCGTGCCACGCGGCGAAGGCTGGCCACCGCAATAGTGCGAAGCCGCACCGTAACCGTTCGCGAAGGCGTCGGTCGGGTGATAGCCGATGCAGCTCAGCTTACGCGGCGACGACAGGCTCATGTTGGTACCGATGGTGAACGCATCGGACAGGGCAACCGCACCCCACAGCTTGAAGCGGTGCATGCGGTGGTTCGGAAGATAGCCATAGGCATATTCCGTGAAGCCCGGCTGGTCGAAGTCCTGCGTCAGACCGGCGTCGGTCTGTTCGAAGTCCGAGGTAACGAAGCCTTCGGTGTTACCCTTGCTCTTCGACCAGGTGTAGCTGCCGCCCAGGTTCCAGTTGCCGTCCCACTTGCGGTCGAAGGTGAGTTCGACTGCGTCATAGGTACGTTCGGCCTTCGGATAGCCCAGCTGTTCCGCCGTCAGCGTAACCGTCTGGTTCGCCAGCGGCGTACCGTCCGCGAGCAGGTCGATCGTCAGATCTTCGCCCGGGTTCAGCAGCACATACTGATGATAGCCGGTCCAGATCGAGTCACAGCCGGCGATGCCGTTGTCGTCGCAATAGTCGATGACAGCCGCGTCGATCGCGACGTCTTCAGCCGTCTGGTCCAGCGTACGATGGGTGTAGCTGATGCCAGCGGTGAAGCCACCGAAGTTATGCTCGTAGCCGACGATCCATTCGGTTTCCTGCGTCGCTTCGAGGTTGCCCGAAACGAAGGTGTTGACCGTCGCAACCGAACCGTCGCCCGTCACGTTACAGTAGTTGCCGCTCGAGAGCGGGGTCAGGCCGAACGGGCAGGCGTCCTGATAGGCGCCCTGGTTCTGCACTTCGCCGGTCAGGATCGGCAGACCATCCGAGTCGAAGCCCGAATAATAGTAACGTTCACGGATATAGTATTCCGAACCGGCGGTACGGAATGCCGTGTTGCTGGCGAGCGGCAGGTAATAGACGCCATAGGCACCGTAGAGCGAGCCCGAGCTGTCCGGCCACAGATCATAGGTGAAGCCGAGACGCGGTGCCCAGTTGTCCTGCAGCGAGATGAACTCGGAACCGTCCGGCGAACGGACCGCGAAGTCGTCCTGGCGAACGCCGAGGTTCACCGTCAGACGATCGGTGATGTTCCATTCGTCCTGGATGTAGAAGGCACGGTTGGTCGCATCGAACGTACCGCCGCTGTTGAAGTAGTTGACTTCAACGATGTCGCCGATCGCATCCGACGGACGCAGGAGCAACGCGGCACCGGCCGAACCGGTATTCGCGTTGTACGCCGCCGAGCTGAGGAAGCCGGCATTGAAGAGATAGTCGCCGCCGGTACGCACGGTGGAGTGCGACAGCGAGTTCTCTTCGACGTCGAAGCCGCCGCGGAAGTGATGCTGACCGAAGAGTTCGACGAAGATGTCGACATCGGCGCGATAGAATTCACGCTCGGTCTGATACGGGAACGCGCGGCTGGACGAGGCCTGGCTGAGAAGCAGACCACCGTTCGGCGTGCCGCCGACCGCAACGCCCGAAGAGTTCACGAAGTACGGCGTCTGCGCACCCGAATCGAGACCGATGCTGTCGAAACGGTCACGCGAACGACCATAGGCGCCCGAAACCGTCAGCCAGTCGGTGAAGTTGCCGGTGTACTTGCCGACGAAGTTCACGCCGCCATAGTTGAATTCCTGCAGCGACTGCACCGGGCCGGTCGAACCGACACCGTTCAGTTCCGAATAGGCAAGGTCACGACGGGTCGTGGTGTTGCGCGTATCGAACAGCGTGAATTCGAGGTGCTGGCCGTCGATCGGATAGGCATCGACCTTCACCGCATAGAACGGATCGTTGTTGCGACGATCGAAGGCGAGACCGCCGGTGCGGCTGGCCGTCAGCGTTTCGGTGCTGCGGAATTCGACGAGTCCATAGACGAACAGGCGATCCTTGATGATCGGGCCGCCGGCTTCGAGAATCGCCGAGTAGCTGTCCGACTCGTCGAACGCGCGGTTCGTCGTGTTGATGCAGGTGCCGGCCGAATCGCAGCTCGTCAGGTTCTTACCCGGCGAACGCAGGAAGTCCGGCGCCCAGTTCAGGTGGATCGCCGCCATGAAGTCGTTCGAGCCCGACTTCGACACGGCGTTCACGATACCGCCGGTGGCACGACCGAATTCGGCCGGATAGCCGCCCGACTTGACTTCGACCGAACGGTAGAACTCGAACGGAACGCGAGTCGAGCCGAGATAGTTGTCGAAGTTGGTCAGGTTCAGACCGTTGAGATAATAGGCGTTTTCCGCGACCGACGAACCGCCGATCGACGAAAGGTTGCCGAAGCCGTCATCGCCCTGCGACGTACCCGGCGCGAGCAGCACGACCGAGGTGAGGTCGCGGCCGATCGGCGTGGTCTTGACCAGTTCCGCAACGTCGACGTTGAGGCCGGTGGTGGTGCCGCTGAAGTCCGCGACGGCTTCACCCGAAACGACGATTTCGTCGGTCGAACCGGTGATGAGCGCGACGTCGATATCCGCGGTCTGCGACGACAGGATGCGAACGCCGGTGGCCGTATAGGTCGGCAGACCCTCGGCGACGACGACGACGTCGTAGCTGCCGGTCGGCAGGCTGTTGAAGCGGAAGGTGCCCGAAGCGCCGGTGGTGGCGGTGCGGGTGAAACCCTGGCCGGTGGAGGTGACAGTGACGGTCGCGCCCGAGATCGGCGAGCCGACCTCATCGGTCACCGTGCCGGTGATCGTACCCGTCGTATAGTCCTGAGCCGCAGCCGGAGCCGCGACCGCGACTGCACCTGCGCCAGCGCCGATGAGCGCCAGCGCGCGAAGCGCCGTCCCCGCGCGCAGCGACTTGCGTTTGGTATGAAGAGTGTTCTTCACGATGTTTTCCCTCGTCTATTCCGGTCGACCCGCAAAGGAGCGCCCCTGACCGGAGTTTGCCCGCCCCTCAGAAAAGCGTGCGAAACGCGCACTGAGGGGCATGGGGTGAAGGGATGAAGCCCCGCTTTCGCGCTGTAAAGGTGACATTCAGGTTCAGTTGCCGCCTTTTGGGTTAGGTGTAGCCAAAATGCCACAACTTCGTCTCGCGGCTGTTATGAATGCCGGCTAGGCACGCCGGTTTTTTGTGCAGCTGCGAAAAAAGCTGCCGGTTTATTGCGCAGCCGGCATGGGCCCGGCGATCAGCAGCGGATCGATCCGCGCGTCATTCCATTTCAGGCTCCAGTGAAGGTGCGGGCCGGTTGCAGAGCCGCTCTGGCCGATCGCCCCCACCCGCTGACCGCGCCGGATATGCTCGCCCACTTTCACATCGATTCGCGACAAATGCAGGAAGGCGCTGTTCAGCCCCATGCCGTGATCAAGCATCAGCAAATGCCCTTCCAGCGAAAAGGGCTGCTCCGCGGCGAGAATCACCACGCCGTCCGCCGGGGCGAGGACAGGCGTTCCGCTCGGGCGGGCGATGTCGATGCCGGAGTGATAGGACGCCGGTTCGCCGCCATAGACGCGCTGCGCGCCGAAAAGCCCCGAAATCCGGCCCGTCACCGGCCAGAGGAAATCCTGGCGCCAGCCCTCCGCGCCGGTCTGCATCGCGCGCGCGGCGACGATCTGTTCGATCTCGCCGGCGCGGCGGCGGCGCCATGCGTCGGAAACCTGCGAGCGCGGGCGCAGCGAATCGATTCGCTCGATCCGCCAGGCGCGCGGGCTGACGGTCAGTTCCTTGCGTATTTCGCGTCCGTCGCGCAGCCGCGCGACCAGTGTCGCGCTGTCGCCCGCATCGCGATCGAAGGCGATCAGGAAGCGGCCGTCGGGCGCCACCGGAATCGATTCGCCATCGAAGGTGAGAAAGGTCGTGCCCTCGGGCGCGGTGCCGAGCAGCGCGCCGCCCTGGGTGATCGGGCCGGTCAGCGTGAAATGGGGTTGGATCTGCTGCGTTGCGGCAGGTGTCGGCGCCGCCTCGCTCGGTGTCGGTGTCGGCAGTGGCGAAGGCGCCACAGGCTCCGCGGCGGGCACCTTCATGCACGTCGTCAGCGCGACCAGCGCGAGCGCGGCGGCGATCAGCTTTCCCCCCGCCATCATCAGTGCCCCATCGCCTTTCCGGCCATGTCGGCGGAGGCATAGGCCTCCTGCTTTTCGACGCTCCAGTAGCGCAGTTCGTCGAGCGCGATCCGCTCGCCCGAAACGGCGCAGACGACATGATCGCCGGGCGAGAGCACGCGGAATCCGTTGGCCATATAGTGGAGCCGCGCGGCGCGGCTGGAATTGGACATCAGCATCGCTGGCGACCTCCTTTTTGGGTTCGGGCTGGACGCGTCAGAGCAGAGTCGGCTGCTCCGGCTTTTCCACAGGATAGGATTTGCCGCCCGATCGCTCAACCCGCGCGTCCACCGTTCCGTCGATGAAGCGCAAGGTGAGCGCCCCGGCGGCGCGCGCCGCCTCGGCATTGGGCAGCACCTTGCCGCTGGCGCGCCCCTCGACCCAGGCATAGCCTTTTTCGAGCGGACGATTGGGGTGGACCAGATCGAGATGCCGCCCGACGCCGTCGAGCCGCTGGCGCGCGGCAGCGAGCCGCTGGGTGAGCATCGCCGGGCGGAGCGCGCCCGAAACGCGGTCGAGATCGCGCCGCCCGCGCGTCAGCCGGTTCTCCAGCCCGCGATCGAGCCGCGCGCCGATATCGTCGAGCTTCTGCCGCTGCGGCCCGAGCAGCGCATCGCGCTTGGGCAGCACGCGCACCAGCGCCGCGAGCCGCTCGCCCGCGCGTTCGTGATAGCGCCGCGCGCAGCGTTCGGCGCGCAGGCCCAATGTCGCGAGATTGTTGGCGAGATCGGCGAGCACCGGCACTGCCATTTCCGCCGCGGCGGTCGGCGTCGGCGCGCGCAGGTCGGCGGCATAGTCGGAAAGGCTGGTGTCGGTCTCATGCCCCACCGCCGAGATGATCGGCAGGCGGCACTGCGCGATCGCGCGCACCACCGGCTCCTCGTTGAACGCCCAGAGATCCTCGATCGAGCCGCCGCCGCGCGCGACGATCAGCAGGTCGGGTTTCGCCACCGGCCCGTCGGCGGGCATCGCATCGAACCCGCGAATCGCGGCGGCGACTTCGGCGGCGGCGCCCTCCCCCTGCACCTTCACCGGCCAGAGCAGGACATGGCAGGGACAGCGATCCTCGAGCCGATGGAGAATGTCGCGGATTACCGCGCCGGTGGGCGAGGTGATCACGCCGATCGTGCGCGGCATATAGGGGAGCTTCTGCTTGCGCTCCTGCGCGAACAACCCCTCGGCCGCGAGCTGCGCCTTCAGCTTCTCGAACAGCGCCATCAGCGCGCCTTCGCCCGCCAGCTCCATTCGCTCGATGACGATCTGATACTTCGAGCGGCCGGGATAGGTGGTGAGCTTTCCGGTCGCGATCACCTCGACGCCGTCCTGCGGGGTAAAGGGGATGGCATTGGCCGCGCCGCGCCAGATGACGCCGTCGATCACGGCATCGGCATCCTTGAGCGCGAGATAGCAATGGCCCGAAGCCGCTCTTTTCCATCCCGAAATCTCGCCGCGCACACGGACGTGGCCGAACTCGCCTTCCACCAACCGCTTGAGTCGCGACGAAATTTCACCGACCGACCACGGTGCGGCGTTGTCCCCGGGCGCCTGCTGGGCTACCAGCCGTTGCGAATCTGAATCGAATGGGGAATCGGGCATGAACGTCCTGCTGATCGGGTCGGGAGGCCGCGAACATGCGCTCGCATGGAAGCTGGCGCAATCGCCGCTGCTCGACAAATTATACGCAACGCCGGGCAATCCGGGAATCGCGCAGCATGCGGAGCTGGCCGATATCGCCGCGGAGGACCAGCGCTCGATCATCGATTTCTGCCTGCGCCATTCGGTTAATTTCGTCGTGATCGGTCCCGAAGCGCCGCTCGTCGCAGGGCTCGCGGACAATCTGCGGACGATGAAGATCGGCGTGTTCGGTCCCGGCCGCGATGCGGCCCAGCTCGAAGGATCAAAGGGCTTCACCAAGGATCTGTGCCGCCGCGAGAAGATCCCGACTGCCGCCTACAGCTATGTCACCTCGAAGGACGGCGCGCGCGCCGCGCTCGACGAGTTCGGGGTCCCGGTGGTGGTGAAGGCGGACGGGCTGGCCGCGGGCAAGGGCGTGACCGTCGCCAAGACGCGGGAGGAGGCCGAGGCAGCCATCGCCGCGATCTTTTCGAGCAACGGCGCGACCGCGGTGATCGAGGAGTTTCTGACCGGCGAGGAAGTGAGCCTGTTCGTCCTCACCGACGGCAAGACGATCCTGCCGATCGGTTCGGCGCAGGATCACAAATGCGTCGGCGAAGGCGATACCGGCCCCAATACCGGCGGCATGGGCGCCTACAGTCCCGCGCCGGTGCTAACGCCCGCGATCGAGAAACAGGCGCTGGATACGATCGTACAGCCGACCGTGGATGCGCTTGCGCGCGCGGGCACGCCTTATTCCGGCGTGCTCTATGCCGGGCTGATGCTGACCGCCGAGGGGCCCAAGCTGATCGAATATAACGTCCGCTTCGGCGATCCCGAATGCCAGGTGCTGATGCCGCGCCTCAAGAACGACTTGCTCGCGCTGATGGTCGCGATCGACGAAGGCAGGCTCGCCGATGCGCCCGCCCCTGAATTTGTCAGCGAAGCCGCACTGGGCGTGGTACTTGCGGCGAAGGGCTATCCCGGCACGCCCGAAAAGGGCGGCGCGATCTCGGGGCTCGACGCCGCGCAGGATGCCGGTGCTCTGGTTTTCCATGCGGGAACGATCGAAGAGGATGGCGCGCTCAAGGCCAATGGCGGGCGCGTGCTCAATATCGTCGGCATGGGCAACGATATCCGCGCGGCGCAGCAGGTCGCCTATCGCGGGGTCGACGCAGTCGATTTCCCGACCGGCTTCTGCCGCCGCGACATCGGTTGGCGCGAACTGGAACGCGAGAGCGCTTAGAAGGCGCTGTTGCCGCCGCCCCTGCGAAGGCAGGGGCCTATCGCTCTGTCGTGCGTGCGCAACGGCCGACACAAGCGGGCAGCCCGATGTGTCCGGCAGATCGCGATACGATACAGACATGGATCCCTGCCTTCGCAGGGATGACGGGCAATATTACTCGTGGTTACGCAATCCGCCCACCCCCAAGCCGGCCGCACTCGGCGTGGCGCCAGAGGTGATAGCCGACCAGCGCGAACCAGCCGAGCATGCACAGCGCCAGCACGCGCTCGTATAGGCCGTCCCACCCGGTCGGCATGACATAGAGGAACGGCGCAGCGAGGCCCCAAACCGCCGCGAAGCCGCGCAGCCACCATTTGCGGCGGCTCCCCGCCGTCAGCCCGCGCGACGTCAGCCATACGGCCAGCGGAAAACTCGCGCCGAGCACGCCGACGAAATACAAATGCAGATCGGGCCCGCCGCCGGGCCGGTTATAGGCTTCATAGGCGGCGATCGCGATCACGTCGGCCGCAAGCAGCACCAGCAGCCCCTGCCCCACGACCCAGTCCCACCCGTCGACGCGCCAGAAGGAAAGCCCGGCGGCGACGGCGAGCACCGCGATGACAAAGGCGTACAACCCGGCATCCTCGATCCAGTCATAGGGACCTGCGGCGACGTTGCTGATCGTTTCACTGACCGGGCCGATCCGGCTTGCCAGCGTCACGCCGAGCAAATCGGCAGCCAGCACCAGCACGCAGCCGAGCAGCGCGACGATCCCGCCTACACGCGACAGCCGCTCGTTGCGCGTAACATCACGGTCTCCGGCCATTTCCGCTCCCCTTGCGCACATGCGATCCGATATCGATCGAACGCGGAAAACGGTTCCCTGCCGCCATTCCCCCGCCCCGCCTTGTCGTGCCGCCCCGGCGCTGCCATGATCGACGCATCCCCCAATTTCCTTGAGGTATTCGCATGCGCCCCATGATCGCCGCCCTGTTGCTGCCGCTTGCGGCCTGCACCGCCGGGGACAAGCCGGAAACGGCGTCGGCTCCCGACATCTCGCTCGAAACGATGAAGGACGTGACGCGCACGCTCGCCTCGGACGATTTCGAGGGCCGCGCGCCGGGCAGCGCTGGCGAGGAAAAGACGCTCGCCTATCTGGTCGAGCAGTTTCAGGCGGCGGGGCTGCAGCCGGGCAATGACGGCAGCTGGTTTCAGGACGTCCCGCTGGTCGAGATCAATGCGAAGAACGTCTCGCCGCTCACCTTCACCGGCGGCAGCGAGGATCTGTCGCTCGAATACGGGCCGGACATGGTGGTGAGCACCTATCGCGTGACGCCGCGCATCGACATCGAGAACAGCGACGTTGTGTTCGTCGGATACGGCATCAATGCGCCTGAGCGCGGCTGGAACGATTATGAAGGCGTCGATGTGACCGGCAAGACCGTCATCATCCTGGTCAACGATCCCGACTGGGAAACGCAAGGGCTGGACGGCACCTTCAACGGCCGCGCAATGACCTATTACGGCCGCTGGACCTACAAATATGAAGAGGCCGCGCGGCAGGGCGCAGCGGCAGCGATCATCGTCCACCAGACCGAACCCGCCGCCTATGGCTGGAATGTCGTCCAGTCGAGCTGGTCGGGCCCGCAACAGGTGGCAGACGCCGAAAACGGCCATATGGACCAGAGCAAGGCGGACGGCTGGATCCAGCTCGAATATGCCAAGAAGCTGTTCGCGGGCGCGGGGCTGAATTTCGACGAACTCGCGCAGGCGGCAAAGCAGCCTGGATTCGAGGCAGTACCGCTCGAGGGCGTGCAGGCATCGGTGTCGTTCGACAATGAAATCCGCAAGCACAGCTCGAAGAATGTCATCGGCATATTGCCGGGCAGCGAGCGGCCCGACGAATATGTCCTCTACACCGCGCATTGGGATCATCTCGGCCATTGCGAAGCGGCGCCCGACGGCGACGATATCTGCAACGGCGCGGTCGACAACGCCACCGGCGTCGCCTCGCTCGTCGCGCTGGCACAGGCCAACAAGGAAGCGGGGCCGGCGGCGCGCAGCCAGGTGTTCCTGGCAGTGACTGCCGAGGAATCGGGGCTGCTCGGATCGGCCTATTATGGCGACAATCCGGTCTTCCCGCTGTCCCAGACCGTCGGCGGCGTGAATATCGACGCGCTGGTGCCGATGGGCCCGTCGCGCAACGTGACGGTGGTCGGCAAGGGCAAGTCGGAGCTCGACTCCTATCTTGAGGAAGCGCTTGCCGCGCAGGGCCGCGTCGCTTCGGCAGAGCCGACGCCCGAGAAAGGCTATTACTACCGTTCGGATCATTTCAGCTTCGCGAAGCATGGCGTGCCGATGATCTATTTCGAGGGCGGCGAGGATCTGGTCGAGGGCGGCGAGGAAGCCGGCGCCGCCGCTGCGCAGGATTATACCGACAATCGCTATCACGGGCCCAAGGATGAATATTCGGAGGACTGGGACTGGTCGGGCATCATGGAGAATGAAGCGCTCTATTACCGCGTCGGCCGCGCTCTGGCGGAAACCGATGCCTGGCCCAACTGGGTCGAAGGCGACGAATTCCGCGCGATTCGGGACGAGAGCCGGGCGGAGGCGGAGTAACCCTTTAAAAAAAACGCCGTCGCCCCTGCGCAGGCAGGGCCTATCGGTGTGCAGTGCATATGACCGGCTGACACAGCAGCTGCGGCGCCTGTGTTAGAGCGTCAGGCGCAACGGTACAGAGATGACCCCCTGCCTACGCAGGGGCGACGGGCGGCGGCGAAAATGGCCGTTTCCCTGCGGCCATATCGACACTAGATAGCGGGCATGACCACGCCTCCCCCCCCCGAATGGGCGCGCCATGACGCCGTTTGGATCGGCTTTCCCAGCCATCCCGAACTCTGGCTCGAAGACCTCGATCCCGCGCGCGCCGAAGTGACGGCGTTCGCCCGGGCGGTGCATGCCGGAGGCAAGGGCGAGCGCGTCATTCTGGTCGCCGCCGACGAAGATGCGGCGCAGGCCGCGCGCGATCATGCGGGCGACGCCGCCGAAGTCGTCGTCGCGCCGTTCGGAGACATCTGGCTTCGCGACACCGGCTGCATCCTCGATGGCGACGGTGTCGCGCATGATTTCCAGTTCAACGGCTGGGGCGGCAAATATGACCTGCCGGGCGACGATGATGTCGGCGCGCGGCTGGCCACGGCGCGCGGGCTGGTGCCGGTCGAACATGACTGGATTCTCGAAGGCGGCGCGATCGACGGCGACGGCACGGGACTGGTCGTCACCACCGAGCAATGCCTGCTCAATCGCAATCGCAACACGGGCATGTCGCAGCAGGATGTCGAATCGCGACTGCGCAGCGACCTGGGGTTCGATCGCGTGCTGTGGCTGGGCAACGGGCTTGCCAACGATCACACCGACGGCCATGTCGACAATCTGGCGCGGTTCGTCGGGCCGAACCGGCTGCTGATCCCCGAACCGACCGAAAACGATCCCAACTGGCGCGTCTATCAGGACGCGGCATCGCGCGCGCAGGCGTTCGGTGTCGACGTCGTCCACATGCCCTCGCCCGGCCGGGTGCTTAATGAGGATGAGGAGATCATCCCGGCGAGCTACATGAACTTCTATATCGGCAATGCCGCGGTGGTGGTGCCGCTCTACGGCCAGCCGCACGATGTCGCGGCAGTAACGACGCTCGAAGCGCTCTTCCCCGACCGGCAGATCATGGGCATGGAAGCCGGGCATATCCTGACCGGCGGCGGCAGCTTTCACTGCATCAGCCAGCAGATTCCCAGCGCAATTTCCATCTAGCTCTGAATCGTCACCCCCGCGAAAGCGGGGGTCCAGCTGCCTTGCTCGGCGGCAACAAGAAAGAAGAAGCTGGATCCCGCCTTCGCGGGGATGACGAGAGAGATGACGAAATTCTACCGCCGGCTCAGGAACCGCGCGAGCGCTTCGGCGCGGACCGATTCGCTGCCGAATTCGCTTTCGAGCAGGCGGCGGATCTTCTCCAGCTCCCCTTGCGTCAGATGCTCGATCCCGATGAATTCGTCACGCGCGCCGTCGACCGCGCGGATCAGTTCGTCGAGCTTGGCCTGCATCGCGCTCGCGTCGCGATTCTGCGCATTCTGGATCAGGAACACCATCAGGAAGGTGACGATGGTCGTGCCGGTGTTGATCACCAGCTGCCAGGTGTCCGACCAGCCGAATATCGGGCCGCTCAGCCCCCAGAAAACAATGATCCCCAGCGCCAGCACGAAGGCGAAGGGCCGTCCCGCCCATGCCGCCACTGCCTGCGCGAACCGTTCGAACGCACGCTCCATATCGCACCCCAGAGTCCGCCGCTCGCGAATCGAACGCGGAAACCGAGACAATGCCGCCAATCTTGCTTAGGACAAGCGCGCGCGAAACGCCGCGCTGGCGCAGCAGGGAATTTGCAATGTCCGTTTTCACGATGCTGATCCTGCTTCTGGCGATAGTCTATTGTTTCGCGCGCGGCGTCGCTGATTTCCGCGCCGGTCGACGGTATTGGGGAGTCATTGGGGTCATGCTGGGGCTGGGCCTTGTGGTCATGCCGATGCCGCAACAGACGATGACCATAGACATTCCCGCACGGACCCGCGCCCGCTAGCGACAACCGGCCATTTGCCTGACGCGCGTGCTCGCCTACATAGCGGCGATGACCGACATCACCGTAGCCGCGCTCCAGCTCGCCTTTTCCAACGATATCGACGCCAATATCGCCGCCGTTTCCGAAATGGTGCGCGAGGCGGCGGGCAAGGGCGCGCAGGTGGTGCTGCCGCCCGAACTGTTCGAAGGTGAATATTTCTGCCGAGTCGAGGATGAGGGGCTGTTCTCCAATGCCAAGCCCACCGCCGAGCATCCGGCGGTGCTGGCGATGCAGAAGCTGGCAAGCGAACTCGGCATCTGGATCCCCACCAGCTTCTTCGAAGCCGATGGTCCGCATCACTATAACAGCCTTGCGATGGTCAATCCCGACGGCAAGGTCGCGGGCGTCTATCGCAAGAGCCATATCCCCGACGGGCCGGGATATGAGGAGAAATTCTATTTCCGCCCCGGCAATACCGGCTTCAAGATCTGGGACGGTCCCGGCGCGAAGCTGGGCGTCGGGGTGTGCTGGGACCAATGGTATCCCGAAACGGCACGCGCGATGATGCTTATGGGCGCCGAAATCCTGTTCTATCCGACCGCGATCGGCAGCGAACCGCATGACGAAAGCCTGGACACCGCGCGGCTGTGGCGCCGGGCGATGGTGGGGCATGCGGTGTCGAACGTCGTGCCCGTCGTTGCGGCAAACCGCGTCGGCACCGAGCACGGCCAGACCTTTTACGGCACCAGCTTCATCACTGACGAGCGCGGCGACATCCTCGCCGAACTCGACCGCACCGAAACCGGGGTGATCGCCGCCACGCTCGACCTCGATCGGGTGAAGCGCCACCGCGCCGCCTTCGGCTTCTTCCGCGATCGGCGGCCGGAGCTGTACGGCCGGCTGGTGCAGGACATCTGACGCGGATGCCCGGTCGCGGAACGTTTCACCCTGAAGTGCACCTTGTCCACCGCATCGGCTGGTTGCGTGCCGCCGTGCTGGGCGCCAATGACGGGATCGTATCCACCGCCAGCCTGATCGTCGGCGTCGCGGCAGCCACGCCGGATCGCTATACCGTAATGATCGCCGGAGTTTCCGCGCTGCTGGCGGGGGCATTGTCGATGGCGGCGGGCGAATATGTCTCGGTCAGTTCGCAGGCCGATACCGAACATGCCGATCTGGAACGCGAGAAGCGCGAGCTGCGCGACGCGCCCGAATATGAACATGCCGAATTGTCGCACATCTATGAGGCGCGCGGGCTGGAACCCGAGCTTGCCGACAAGGTGGCGACCCAACTGATGGCGAAGGACGCGCTCCACGCCCATGCCCGCGACGAACTGGGCATCAACGACACCACGGTGGCGCGGCCGGTTCAGGCCGCCCTGACGTCCGCCGCCACCTTCACCATCGGCGCAGCGGCGCCGCTGCTGGTCGCATTGCTGGTGCCGGTATCGGTGATCGTACCGGCCGTGTTCGTCGCGGCGCTGCTTTATCTCGGCATATTGGGCGCGGTGGGCGCGAAGACGGGCGGCGCGCCGCTTCCGCGCGCGGTGCTGCGCGTCACCTTCTGGGGCGCGCTGGCGATGCTTGTGACGGCCGGGATCGGCAGCCTGTTCGGGACTGCCGGGGCCTAGCGTCGGCCACGATGCTTGCGGGCTTTTGAAAGCGAATAGAACGTTATCGCCGGCACCGCGCTGCCCAGCACCACGCCCGCAACGCCGCCCCATAGCGCGCCTTGCGCTCCGCCCAGCAGCGCGCCGAGCACGACGCCGCCGAGCATCAGGAAGACAGGCACGAAACAGCCGATCGCGGCCATCAGATTGTACCCCCAGGGGCAGGACGCCACGTCATTCCTCGACTGCCGCCAGGCCGGGCAGATGCCGGGCCATGCGCACATCGAGCAATCGGATCAGATCCGGGTCCATGAAGTCGTACTCGTCGGGGATATCGAGCACGATGACGCGCGCCCGAAGCACCCGACGAAACCGCTTCTGGATTTTCGAACGATGCTGGCGCTCCATCGCGAAGATCAGGTCCGCCCAGCCGACCAGTTCGTCGGTTAGCGGATTTTCCGCGTCGTGGTTCGTACCCGCCGAAGCGACTTCGATATCCGGGCGCGCGGCGAAATGCTGTTCCGCCGTCGGGCTGCGCAGCCGGTTCTGGCTGCAGACGAACAGCACGCGTTTCACGGTTCGCGCAATTCCAGCGCGCGGGCGAACACCGCTTCGAACATCTCGGGCGTCAGCCGCCCGGTATTCTGATTGTAGCGACTGCAATGATAGCTATCGATCAGGATGCGTCCGTCGGGCATGCGGTGTTCGGCGAGATGGCCGAAGCGGCATTTGGGCAGTTTCCCGCCCAACGCCTTGACCGCCGACTGATGCGCGATCTGCCCCAGCGCGACGAAGGTGCGGACATTGGGAAGCACCGCCGCCTGCCCCTCCAGAAACGGACGGCAGGTGCGGATTTCCTCGGGCGTCGGCTTGTTCTGCGGCGGCAGGCATTTGACCGCGTTGATGATGATCGCGCCGGTGAGTGCGAGGTCGTCGGCCGGTGATCCTTCATAGACGCCCGTCGCGAGGCCGTATTTGCCCAGCGTGTCGAACAGGAGGTCCCCCGAATAGTCGCCGGTGAAGGGCCGCCCGGTGCGGTTCGCCCCGTGCTTGCCCGGCGCCAGGCCTACGATCGCCAGCCAGGCGTCGGGATCGCCGAAGGCATTGACCGGCGCGTTCCACCAGTCGGGATATTCCGCACGCAATTCCTCCCGCAGCGCGACCAGCCGGGGGCAGCGCGGACAATCGCGGGGCGGTTCGGTTTGCGGGATCGGGCTTGGCGCGAACATTGCGGCGGGATAGGCGTTGGTGCGTGCCGACATCAACCTATCTGATCGCGCTGGGATCGAACCGGCCGGGCAAGGCCGGGCCGCCGCGCGCGCAACTTGCAGCCGCGCTCGCGGAAGTCGGCGGCGTCATGGCCGCCTCGCGCGTCCACGATACGCCGCCGCTCGGCCCTTCGATCCGGCGTTTCGCCAATATGGCGGCGATCGTCGAAACCGCGCTGCCCCCGACCGACCTGCTCCATCGGCTCAAGCAGATCGAACGCCGGTTCGGGCGGCGGCGCGGGCGGCGCTGGGGCGCGCGCGCGCTCGACATCGACATCATCCTCTGGTCGGGCGGCGCCTGGTCCTCGCCGGAGCTGACCATCCCCCACCCCGCCTTCCGCATTCGCGATTTCGTGCTCGCGCCCGCATGCGAAATCGCCGGTGACTGGCGCGACCCGCTGAGCGGCCGCACACTGCGGCAGCTGCGCAGCCGGTTGACCAGACCTCGCCCTGCCCCTAGGTGCGACCGGCTTGGTGCGGGTCCGTAGCTCAGTTGGTAGAGCAAGCGACTTTTAATCGAGAGGTCCCGGGTTCGAGCCCCGGCGGACCCACCATTCTCCCGACGAAATGATTTTCGCGTGCGACGAACCGCTATGTCTGAATAACACACAGGTCTTGATACCTTATATCATAACCTCTATTGCGGCGCAGCATAACCAGCATCGGGGTATCCATGATTCGATTCGCGCTTCTCGCTTCCGCCTGCCTGACTGCCTTTCCCGCCGCCGCCCAGCAGGCGCAGGAAAGCGAACAGACCGATCCCCATGAGGAAACCGCGCCCGAAATCATCATTACCGCGCCCTTCGCCCGCGCGCAGGTCGACGTGCTTTCGGGGACGTCGGTGGTTTCGGGCGAGGAACTGACCCGCAGTCTGAAGCCGACCATCGGCGACACGCTTGCCTCGCAGCCGGGGGTTTCGGCGACCAGCTTCGGTCCCAATGCCTCCCGGCCGGTGCTGCGCGGCTTCCAGGGCGAACGCATCCGCGTGCTCACCGACGGTATCGGCAGCGTGGACGTGTCGAACACCTCGGTCGACCATGCCGTGGCGATCAACCCGCTGACCGCCGACCGTATCGAGGTTCTGCGCGGCCCGGCGGCGCTGCTCTACGGTTCCTCGGCGATCGGCGGCGTCGTCAACGTGATCGACAACAGCATCGCGCGCCGCCTCCCCGAAGAACCGTTCCATGCCGAGGCCATCGGCTCCTATGGATCGGCCGCGAACGAGCGGTCGATTTCCGGCGTGCTCGACGTGCCGCTGGCCGGAATCATCGTCGCGCATGTCGACGGCAGCTACAGCAAGACCGACGATCTGCGCACCGGCGGCTATATTCTCTCCGACCCGCTGCGCGCGATCGCGGCGCAGAGCGACGAGGAGGAGATCCGCGAGAATGCGGAACTGCGCGGCGACCTGACCAACAGCGCGGCGGAGCGATGGACCGTCACCGGCGGGCTTTCGATCGTCACCGACACCGGGAATCTGGGCTTCACCATCAGCCATTACGACAATCAATATGGCGTTCCGCCCCGCCTCGAATTCGAGGAGGAGCATCACGATCATGAGGACGATCACGGCCATGACGAGCATGGCCATTCGCACGAAAACGTCGTTCTTGCGATGAAACAGACGCGCTATGACCTGCGCGGCGAGATCGAGACCGGCGGCGGTTTCCTGGAGCGGATTCGCCTGCGCGCAGCGGCGGCGGATTACGAGCACAGCGAAATCGAAGACAGCGGCGAGATCGGCACCAGCTTCTACAATCAGGGCTATGAAGGCCGGCTCGAGCTGGTGCAGTCCGCGCTCGGGGCATGGCAGGGTGCGATCGGCGGCCAGTTCTTCGTTCGTGATTTCAACGTGATCGGCGAAGAGAAGTTCGTACCGCGCAACCGCACCGAGCAATATGGCATCTTCACGCTGCAGTCGTTCGACTGGGGTGCATTCAAGGCGGAGGCGGGCGCCCGCTATGAGTCGGCTTCGATAACCGCCTTTGCCGACGAGGATTTGGGCAATCCCGATCTGAATCGCAGCTTCGACAGTTTCTCCGCCTCTCTGGGCGCGAGCTATGCGATCGGCGACGGGCTTCGCATCGGCCTAAACGGCACCCGCAGCGAACGCGCGCCTTCGGCCGAGGAACTCTATCCCAACGGCCCGCACATGGGCACACAATCCTTCGAAGTCGGCGATCCGACGCTCGACAGCGAAAAGGCATGGGGACTGGAAGCCACGTTCAAGGGCGCGGGCGCCGGCTGGTCGTTCAGCGCATCGGCCTATGCCAACTGGTTTACCGACTATATCTACGATTACCAGACCGGTGCCGAGGAGGACGAACTTCCCGTCTACCAATATGCCCAGACCGACGCGACCTATTACGGGTTCGAGGCCGAGGCCTCCTATCGTGTCGGCTGGGTCGGCGCATATGCGATCAACCTCGACGGTCTGGCCGACTATGTTCGTGCCGAGCTCGAAGACGGCAGCGCAGTGCCGCGCATCCCGCCGCTGCGGCTGCTGGGCGGCATCGAAGCCCAGTCGGATACGCTCAGCGGGCGGCTGGAAGTCGAACATAGTTTCGAACAGACTCGCATCACCGCATTCGAGACACCGACCGACGGTTTCACGCTGGTCAACGCATCCGTTTCATGGAAACCGTGGGGAGACAGCGGCACGAGCCTGACGCTCTCCGCCAACAATATCTTCGACGTAGTCGCAAGACGGCATGCCAGCATGCTGAAGGATTTCGCGCCGCTCGCCGGACGCGACATTCGGGTTACGGCGCGCCTGCAGCTCTGAACGGGGCTGCGGCGCGCCCGCCGTCCCCCGTGGTCCCGCCCCCCGGGCGGGGCGCCGGTGCCCCTCCCCCCCAAGTTCGGGCACTGGGCTCCTGCATCGTGCAGGAGCGCGGGGAACGCGGCGCGAACCGTTACCGGTCGGTGCGTTCGGAGAGCCTGCGTTCCCAGGCGAGCGCATCGGTGACGATCTGGTCGAGATCGTCGCGCTCCGGCCGCCAGGGCAGTGTCGCGAGGATGCGGCTGTTGTCGGCGACCAGTTCGGCCGGATCGCCGGCGCGGCGCCCCTCCATCCTGCGGTCGAGCTTCATGTTGGTAACGCGATCGACCGCGTCGAGCACTTCGAGCACCGAATAGCCGCGGCCATAGCCGCAGTTCATCGTATGGCTTGCCTCCGGCTTCACGATCAGCAGGTCGAGCGCATCGACATGCGCGGCGGCGAGATCGCTGACATGGATATAGTCGCGCACCCCGGTACCATCGCGCGTATCATAATCGGTGCCGAACACGCTGACATTGCCGCGCTTGCCGGTCGCCGCCTCTACCGCGATCTTGATCAGATGCGTCGCGCCGGCGGTCGATTGGCCGCTGCGCCCCTGCGGATCGGCGCCCGCGACGTTGAAATAGCGCAGCGCGCAATAGTTGAAGTCATGCGCCGCCGCGACATCGCGCAGCATCATCTCGGTCATCAGCTTAGACGTGCCGTATGGATTGATCGGCGCCTTGGGCGCGTCCTCGTGCACCGGCACGACTTCGGGCGTGCCATAGGTAGCGGCAGTGGAGGAGAAGATGAAATGCTTCACCCCACACGCAACGGCGCTTTCGATCAGCGACCGGCTCGCGGCGGTGTTGTTGCGATAATATTTGAGCGGATCGGTGACCGATTCCGGGACGACGACCGATCCGGCGAAATGCATCACCGCGCGCACGTCATGTTCGCGCATCGTCGCACGGACCAGCTCGTCATCCTCGATCGCGCCGCGCACCAGCGTCGCGCGCGAATCCACCGCCCAGTCGAACCCGGTGACGAGATTGTCGACGACCACCACCCGCCACCCCGAATCGAGCAGCGCCAGCACCGCATGGCTGCCGATATAGCCCGCGCCGCCGGTGACGAGTATCGATCCTTCGCGCATGCATACCCCCGCTGGAAATTTGCGTCTCGCCTAGCCGATCCTATGTTGCATGGCCAAGGAGACATTCATGACAAGCGAACAGGCAATATTGGCCGGAGGCTGTTTCTGGTGCACCGAAGCAGTGTTCAACGACGTTATCGGCGTCGAAAAGGTGGAGAGCGGCTATATCGGCGGCACGACCCCCGAACCCACCTATAAGCAGGTATGCGAAGGCAATACCGGGCATGCCGAAGCGGTCCGCATCACCTATGATCCCGAACAGATCGACTTTTCCGATCTGCTCGACATCTTCTTTGCGACGCACGATCCGACCCAGCTCAACCGGCAGGGCAATGATGTCGGCACGCAGTATCGCAGCGCGATCTTCCCGCTTTCGACTCAGCAGGCGCAGAAGGCGATGATGGCGATCGAGCGCAATCAGCGCGATTGGGCCGCCCCGATCGTCACCGGCATCGAACAGGCCGGCGACTGGTGGCCCGCCGAGGACTATCATCAGGAATATTGGGAAGGCGAAGGGCAGCGTAATCCCTATTGCCTCGCGATCATCCCCCCCAAGCTGCAGAAACTGCGCAAGAGCTTCGCCGATCGCGTGAAGGAAGGCGAGCAGGCGTAGGAACAGCGCGACCGGCGCAAAATCCGTTCGCCCTGAGCCTGCCGGATGGCAGGCTTGCGATCGCGAGACGGGCTTCGGCAGGCTCAGCCGAACGGTTGCGGGATGGGATCAGTCGCGATGCGCGGCTCGGCGCAGCCGGTCGTTGATAGCGGCGCCGATACCGGTTTCGGGAACGGGCGCGACGGCGATCGCCGTTGCTGCTTCGGCATCGGCCCGGTGCAACGCATCGAACACGCGCGCAGCGGCTTCGACCAAGTCGCCCGAAGCGGACAGCGTCTCGTCGCCGGCGACAGCGCCGAAACCGATCAGCCATTCGCCGTCGCGCGCCTCGGTCGCATGCAACCGCAGCGGCTTGGCGGGGGCATAGTGGCTCGAAAGCTGCCCCGGCGCTTCGATGCCGGCTCCCGCTCCGCCGACGGGCCGCCCGAGCGCCTTGGCAATTTTCTCCTCCGCGATCGGGCCGGGGCGCAGCAGGCGGGGCTGCGGCGAGGGTGCGACGATCGTGGACTCGATACCGCCGGGCGTCGGCCCGTCATCGAGGATCAGCGGAATACGTCCTGCAAGGCTCTTCGCCACATGCTCGGCGCGGGTCGGGCTGATCGTGCCGCTGGCATTGGCCGAAGGCGCGGCGAGCGGCCTGCCGCACGCGCGCAACAGCGCCTGCATCGCGCGATGGCTGGGCATGCGGATCGCCACGGTTGGCAGCCCGGCGGTGACGAGGCTCGCGATCGGCGTATCCTTACGCAGCGGCAGCACCATCGTCAGCGGCCCCGGCCAGAAACGCGCCGCGAGTGCGCGGGCCGCTTCATCGAAAACGCCGATCGCCTCGGCCGCCGCAAAGTCGGGCACATGCACGATCAGCGGATTGAACGACGGCCGTCCCTTGGCCGCGTAGATGCCGGCCACCGCGCGCGAATCGGTGGCGTCGGCGGCGAGGCCATATACCGTCTCGGTCGGTACCGCGACGCAGCCGCCCGCGCGGATCACGTCGGCGGCTTCCAGAATCGCAGCGGTGCCGTAGCGTAAGGTTCGGGTCGAAAAAGGCGGAATTGTGCCGGTCACAAACCCGGCGCTATAGAGCCGCGCGACAGCCGACAAGAGAGGATCGTATGAGCTTCACCCCCGCCGTCACCGAACAACGTTTCGTGCTCGACCATGTCGCCGATATCACCGAACTGGCGCAGCAGGAAAAATTCGCCGACGCCACGCCCGATCTGGTCGACGCGGTGCTCGAGGGCGCGGGCGCCTTCGCCGCGGGCGAATGGGCGCCGCTCGATCGGCTGGGCGACGAAGTCGGCGCCAAATGGACCGAGCAGGGCGTGGTGATGCCCGAGGGGTATGGCGCTGCCTATCAGGCCTATGTCGAAGGCGGCTGGGGCACGATCGGTTCGCCGCCCGAATTTGGCGGCCAGGGGCTTCCGGCGGTGCTGTCGGCTGCGGTCCTCGAAACGCTCGGCACCGCCAACGCCAGCTTCGCGCTCGCGCCGACGCTGACGGTGGGCGCGATCGAGGCGCTGATGCATCACGGCACGCCCGAGCAGCAGGCGGCCTATCTGCCCAGGCTCGCGACCGGCGAATGGACCGGGACGATGAACCTCACCGAGCCGCAGGCGGGTTCGGATGTCGGCGCGCTCAAAACCAAGGCCGAACCGGTGGGCGACGGCACGTTCAGGATCACCGGCACCAAGATCTTCATCAGCTTCGGCGATCACGATATGACGAAGAACATCGTCCATCTCGTCCTCGCCCGCACGCCCGACGCGCCGGCAGGGACCAAGGGGCTGTCGCTGTTTCTCGTTCCCAAATATCGGCTCGATGGCGACGGCAATCCGGGCGCGTTCAACGACGTCACTGTTGCCTCGATCGAGCACAAGATGGGGCTGCACGCCTCGCCCACCTGCGTGCTCAATTTCGGCGATAACGGCGATTGCATCGGCGAGCTGATCGGCCCCGAGCTGGGCGGCATCGCGGCGATGTTCACGATGATGAACAATGCGCGGCTGAATGTGGGCCTCGAAGGCGTGCAGGTCGCCGAACGCGCGACGCAGCGGGCGGTCGCCTTCGCGCGCGAACGCATCCAGTCGGCGCGCGCGGGGGCGCCGAGCCGCGAGAGCGTCGCGATCGTCGAGCATCCCGATGTCCGCCGCATGCTGATGCGGATGAAGGCGCAGACGATGGCGGCGCGGGCGCTGGTCTATTACGCCTTCGCGCAGCTCGATCGCGCGCATCTGGGCGACAAGGATGCGAAGAAGCTGCTCGACCTGCTCACGCCGATGGCCAAGGGCCACGGCACCGATCTGGGCAGCGAAGTCACCGATCTGGGCATCCAGGTGCACGGCGGCATGGGCTTCGTCGAGGAAACCGGCGCCGCGCAGCAATATCGCGACTGCCGCGTCTTCCGCATCTATGAGGGGACGAACGGCATTCAGGCCGCCGATCTGGTCGGTCGCAAGCTGAGCATGGACAATGGCGCCACGGCGCTCGGGCTGCTCGAGACGATCAAGGGCGCGGGTTCGGCGAACCTCGTCGCGCTTGCCGGGGCGCTGGAGGAAATTACCACCGGGCTGCTCGGCGCGGAAGCCGACGACCGGCTGGCGGCGAGCTATCCCTATATGACGATGTTCTCGGTCGCGGTGTCGGGCTGGCTGCTCGAAAAGCAGGCCAAGGCGGCGAGCGGCGACAGCGAATTCGAAGCGATGAAGCGCGCGGCGGCGGCGTTTTATGCGGAGCAGATCGTGCCTGAGGCGCTGGGGCTGAAAGCCGCGGCGAGCGCGAAGGCGGATGTGCTCTATTCGGTGAGCCCGGAGATGTTCGCGGCCTGAATTCCTCCCCGAGCTTGTCTCGGGGAGGGGGACCATCGCGCAGCGACGGTGGAGGGGTAAGGCCCCAAGCGTGTCGCGTGTCGCCTTGCCCCTCCACCACGCCGCTTCGCGTCGCGGTCCCCCTCCCCCAGCAAGCTGGGGGAGGAACTACTCGGGGTAATTTGCATCCATATGCGCGAGCGAGGCGCGGATCAGTTCCTCCAGCACGCCCATGTCCACGTCCGCCAGTTTGTTGACATAGACACAGCCCGAACCGCGCTTGTGCTTGCCCAGCCGCGAGAGGATATCGTCCTTCTCCGCGCCACCGAACAGATACAATGCGAGGTTCGCCTTGCGCGGACTGAAGCCGATGCGCAGGAATTCGCCCTCGCGGCCGCTGTCATAGCGATAATGATAGCTGCCGAAGCCGATGATTGACGGCCCCCACAGCACCGGCTCGTACCCCGACAGCTCCATCATTGCGCATAGCGTCTTGCCGTCGGCGCGGCGCACCGGATGTTCGACTGCTTCGAGAAAGCCCGCGACGCTCGCGTCGGTCGGCTGGGTCTTGTTCTCCGCCATCCATTCTCTCCCCGAGGCGTTGCGTAACGCTATCGCAAACCACACGATTCGCCTAAGCGGCGCGCATGACCACCGCCGCCCTCACCCGCAGATCGATCTTCGCGCAGGCGTGGCCGATCATGCTCGGGCAGGCAACGGTGCCGCTCGTCGGCATGGTCGATACGGTGGTGATCGGGCGGACGGGCGACGCCGCGGCGCTGGCGGGCGTCGCGCTGGGCACGACGATCGTCAATTTCCTGTTCTGGACCTTCGGCTTTCTGCGGATGGGGATGACAGGCCTCACCGCGCAGGCACAGGGCGCCGATGACGGCACCGAAGTGCGCGCGATGCTGGCGCGCGGGCTGTTGCTAGGGCTGGCGCTCGGCGCCTTGCTGTTCGCGCTGCAATGGGTGCTGGTGCCGGTCTCGCTCGGGCTCTTCGCCGGTGCGCGCGAGCTCGACGCCGCCGCCAGCGGCTATATCACCGCGCGCTTCCTCGGCGCGCCGGCGAGCCTGGCGGTGTTCGCGATCAACGGCTGGTTGCTCGGGCTCGGACGGACGCGATCGGCGCTGCTGCTCCAGATCGTGATGAATGTCGTCAACGGCGTACTCGATATCTGGTTCGTATGGGGGTTCGGCATGGGTGCGGAGGGCGTCGGCCTCGGCACCGCGATCGCCGAATGGGTGGCGCTGGGGACCGGGCTGACGATCGCCGCGGGCATCCTCGGTCCTACGGCGCTGGAGGGGCTGCGTACGCGGCTGTTCGATCTGGCGGCATTGAAACGCCTCTTCGCGATCAATGCCGACATCATGGTGCGCACCGTGGCGCTGCTGCTGCTCTTCGCCTGGTTCGCCAATGCCGGCGCGCGGCTCGGCACCGAAGTGCTCGCCGCCAATCAGGTGCTGATGCAATTCGTGTCGATCGCCGCTTTCGTGCTCGACGGCTTCGCCTTTACGGCCGAATCGCGCGTCGGCAATGCCATCGGGCGCGGCCGCCACGAGGAATTGAAGCGCGCGATCCGGCTGACCGGCGAGTTTTCGCTCGGTGCGGGGCTGGTCTTCGCACTGACCACGGGCCTCGCGGGAAGCTGGCTGATCGGCCTGATCACCACCGATCCGCAGGTGCGCGAGCTGGCGCGGGCGTTCCTGCCCTATACCGCGCTCGTCCCCCTGATCGGCGTTCCGGCATGGCTGCTCGACGGCATCTTCATCGGCGCGACGCGCGGCAAGGCGCTGCGCAACGCTGCGGTAGTGACGACAGCGCTCTATGTCGCCACCGATCTCCTGCTCCGCCCGTGCGGCGCGCACGGCATGTGGATCGCCTTCCTGATCGGCTATCTCTATCGCGCGGGTACGCTGGGCGCCGCGCTGCCCGGACTGATACGCGGCATTGCGGAGAAGCCCGCCGCGCCCTAGAGCGCGGTTCGATTTTTCACTCGAACCTTTCCCGTTCGGGCTGAGCCTGTCGAAGCCCCGCCCTTTTTCGCAAGAAGAAGTACAGCCCTTCGACAAGCTCAGGGCAAACGGGTTTCTTAGCGGAGTCGCACCATGTCCGATCAGGCCAAACGCCCCGAAAAAATCAACAAGGTCGTCCTCGCCTATTCGGGCGGTCTCGACACCAGCGTGATCCTGAAATGGCTGCAGACCGAATATGGCTGCGAAGTCGTCACCTTTACCGCCGATCTCGGTCAGGGCGAGGAGCTGGAGCCCGCGCGGCACAAGGCCGAGCTGATGGGGATCAAGCCCGAGCATATCTTCATCGACGACCTGCGCGAGGAATTCGTCCGCGACTTCGTCTTCCCGATGATGCGCGCCAATGCGCTCTACGAAGGGCTCTACCTGCTCGGCACCTCGATCGCGCGGCCACTGATTTCGAAGCGGCTGATCGAGATCGCGAAGGAAGTCGGCGCCGACGCCGTCGCGCACGGCGCGACCGGCAAGGGCAATGATCAGGTGCGGTTCGAGCTGTCCGCCTATGCGCTCAACCCGGACATCAAGGTGATCGCCCCTTGGCGCGAATGGGACCTGACAAGCCGCACCGCGCTGATCAATTTCGCCGAACAGCACCAGATCCCTGTCCCCAAGGACAAGCGCGGCGAATCGCCCTTCTCGACCGACGCGAATCTTCTCCACACCTCCTCCGAGGGCAAGGTGCTCGAGGATCCGTGGGAAGAGGTGCCCGACTATGTCTATTCGCGCACGGTGAACCCGGAAGACGCGCCCGACGAACCCGAATTCATCACCATCGATTTCGAAAAGGGCGACGGCGTTGCCCTGAACGGCGAGGCGATGAGCCCCGCGACGCTGCTCGCAGCGCTAAACGAGCTGGGTCGCAAACACGGCATCGGCCGGCTCGACCTGGTCGAGAACCGCTTCGTCGGCATGAAGTCGCGCGGCATGTACGAAACGCCGGGCGGCACCATCTATCACCTCGCGCATCGCGGGATCGAGCAGATCACGCTCGATCGCGGCGCCGCGCATCTGAAGGACGAGCTCGCCCCGCGCTATGCCGAGCTGATCTATAACGGCTTCTGGTTCGCCCCCGAGCGCGAGATGCTGCAGGCGGCGATCGACCACAGCCAGGCGAATGTATCGGGCACCGTTCGCATGAAGCTCTACAAAGGCGGCTGCTATGTCGTCGGCCGCAAGTCGCCCAATACGCTCTACAGCGAAAAGGTCGTGACGTTCGAGGACGATGCCGGCGCATACGACCAGCGCGACGCGGCGGGCTTCATCAAGCTGAACGCCTTGCGCCTGCGGTTGCTGGGTCAGCGGCACGGCTGAGCGGCGGCGCGTCCGCGTGGCGTGAGCGCTATCATTGGCGGTTGTCAGTGATGCATCCCGCAGCCTAGGCTTCGGTCATGCTGAAACATGCCCTGCTCGCGCTCGCCGTCTTTGTCGCTCCCCTGGCCGCGAGCGCGCAAACCGCCATCCATATCGATCGCAACGCGCCGACCGGGACGATCCAGCCCGAAATCTACGGCCAGTTCGTCGAGCATCTCGGTAGCCAGATCTATGACGGGATCTGGGTCGGGCCGGACAGCGATATCCCCAATACCGACGGCATTCGCAACGACGTGTTCGCCGCGCTCGATGCGCTCGACATTCCGGTGATCCGCTGGCCGGGCGGCTGCTTCGCCGACGAGTATCACTGGCGCGACGGGATCGGGCCGGAGCGCACGCCGCGCGTCAATATGAGCTGGGGCGAGACGCCCGAGCCCAACAGCTTCGGCACGCATGAATTCTTCGACCTCGCCGAACGGCTGGGCGCCAAGACCTATCTCAACGTCAATCTGGGCAGCGGCAGCGTGCGTGAGGCGGCCGAGTGGCTCGAATATATCAGCTCCGCCTCGAACTCGGCGCTGGCGCAGGAACGGCGCGCCAATGGCCGCGACAAGCCGTGGCATGTCGACTACCTCTCGATCGGCAACGAAACCTGGGGCTGCGGCGGCAATATGCGGCCCGAATATTATGCCGACCTTTATCTGCAGTGGGCCACGCTGATCAAAATCCCCGGCGAGCAGCCCTATCGCATCCTGTCGGGATCGAACGACACCAATCCCGAATATAGCGCGCAACTGCTGCGCCATCCGCAGATGGGATGGGCCGCCGATGCAGTGTCGCTCCATTATTACACGCTGCCGACAGGCGACTGGTCGACCAAGGGGCCAGCGACCGGGTTCGGCGAGGCGCAATGGATTTCCACCATCGCCAATGCGTTGAAGATCGAACCGATCATCGAGCGCCAGCTTGCCGCCAACGACGCGGCGGCAGGCGATGATCCGCCCGCGCTGGCGGTCGACGAATGGGGCATGTGGGTCGACGGTGAGCCGGGCGATCCCGCGCTCTATCAGCAGAACGGCATTCGCGACGCCATTGTCGCGGCGCTGCACCTCAATGTCTTCCATGCCCATGCCGATCGCATCGCGATGACCAACATCGCGCAGATGGTGAATGTGCTGCAGGCAATGATCCTGACCGACGGGCCGCGCATGGTGCTGACGCCGACCTATCACGTCTATGCGATGTACCGCCCCTTCCAGGGCGCGGCCGCGCTGCCGGTGTCGCTCGAAAGCCCCGAATACCGACTGGGAAACAGCAGCGTTCCGGCGCTCTCCGCTTCGGCGGCCATCCCGGCCGATGGCGGGCTGGTCGTCGCGCTGATCAATGCCGATGCGCATGCCGACCATGCCGTGACGCTGGATGTGGGCAGCGGGCGGCTGGTGTCCGCACGCGTGCTGGCGGGGGATGCAATGGATGCGCACAACAGCTTCGAAGCGCCCGATGCGGTATCGCCCCGGCCGATCGACGTCGCGCGCAAGGGCAGCGAGGCGAGCCTGCGCCTGCCGCCGCGATCGGTGACTGTGCTGCGCTTCGAGTGAGCGAGGCGCGGCTTGGCGGGACACTCTGGACGGCGTGCCGCCACGCCCCCATAACACGCCCCATCGATGCCTAATCCGGGAGTGCTTCATGCGGGCGATGTTGACGAGTGTTTCGGTTCTGGCGCTGTTCGCGACGCCCGCCCTGGCACAGACGGGGCACAACGCGCCGCCGGTCGAATACAGTGTCGACCTGTCCAACGCCGCGCATCACGAAGCCAGGATCACCGTCACCTATTCGGGCCTCGACGACGCTCCGATCACCTTTCGCATGTCGCGCAGTTCGCCGGGGCGCTATGCGATCCACGAATTCGCCAAGAACGTCTATTCGGTGTCGGCAACGAACGGCGACGGCGAACCGCTCTCCATCACGCGCACCGACCCCTATAGCTGGACCGTCGCCGAGCATGGCGAGACAGTGGCGCTCACCTACACGCTCTATGCCGATCATGGCGACGGCACCTATTCGCAGATCGATCCGACGCACGCGCATTTCAACATGCCGTCGGCCTTCATGTGGGCCGAAGGATACGACCAGCGGCCGTTGCACGTGACATATGAAGGGTTCGATCCGAGCTGGAAGGTCGCGACGCAGATGCCGCCGGTCGAAGGCGAAACGGCGACGTTCATGGCGCCCAACCTGCAATATTTCATGGACAGCCCGACCGAGCTTTCCGATTTCATGCTGCGCGAATGGAAGATTCCGGGCGGCGAGGACGGCTATACGATCCGGCTCGCCATCCATCACCAGGGCAGCGCCGCGGAAGCCGATCGCTTCGCCGAAATGGCGCAAAAGGTCGTTGCCGAACAGGTCGCAATCTGGGGTGCCCCCGCGGCCTATGATTACGGCACCTATACGTTCATCGCCGACTACGTCCCCTGGATCGACGGCGACGGGATGGAGCATCGCAATTCGACGATCCTGACGATGCCGCGCGGGCTGGCCGAGGCCGGCTATGGCCAGATCGGCACGCTGAGCCACGAATTCTTCCACAGCTGGAATGTCGAGCGGCTGCGCCCGGCAGAGCTGGAACCGTTCGATTTCACGCGCGCCAACCCCACGCCGTCGCTGTGGTTCGCTGAAGGCTTCACCAGCTATTACGGCCCGCTTACGCTTCGCCGCTCGGGCATCTGGGATACCGATCAGCTGCTGCGCGGGCTGGCCGGCACGCTCAACTATGTGATCCACGGGCCGGGCCGCGACTATGCCGGGCCCGCCGAAATGAGCCTGCGCGCACCATTCGTCGATGCCGCCACCGCGATCGACGAAGCGAACCCCAATATCTTCACGTCCTACTATCCCTATGGGGCCGTGATCGCGCTCGCGCTCGATCTGGAGATACGCGACGAATATCCGGGCAAGACGCTCGACGGCTATATGCGACACATGTGGGCCGAGCACGGTTCGGTCGACCGCGCCTATACGCTCGACGATCTGCGCGAGGGGCTGGGCGAATATCTCGGCGCCCCCGCCTTTGCCGACGATGTCTTCGCCAAATCGATCCATGCCGGCGCCCTGCCCGACCTCAAGCCGCTGCTGGCACAGGCCGGGATATTGCTTGCGCCGGAAAATCCCGAACGCCCCTATATCGGCAGCACGAAGTTCGACGAGCGCGGCGGAGGGCTGTTGCTGGCGCGCAGCCCGGCGCCCGAAACGCCGCTGTACGAAGCGGGCCTCGATCGCGGCGACGTGATCCTTTCGATCGACGGCCAGACGGTCGACAGCACCAGCGCGCTGACCGCGGCGGTGCTCGCCACCGCTCCGGGCGACGTCGTGACCGTGATCTATCGCACCCGCGACGGCGCCGAAAAACAGTCCGAAATGACGATTGGTGCCGACCCGTCGTTCAAGGTTGTGCGCTATGAGGAAGCGGGAATGACACCGAGCGCGGAAGAACTGGCATTTCGCAAGGCATGGCTGGGCGAATAGCGCCCGGTTGCGACGACCGCCGTTTCCGACGCATTGCCGCCCCGGAAACGCACCGTTAACCATAGTGGCGTAGCGCGTTTTTCATGGAAACGCGCGCGCACCGGATCGAGTGGCGCGACCTGGCGGTCGCATGCGCGCTGGCATGCGTGCTGACGTTGGCCTGGGCGGCGCGTGACTGGTCTGCGCTTTCGGCACTGGCATTGCCCGATACCGATGACGGCATGCGGCTGCAGCAGATACGCGACTGGCTGGGCGGACAGGCATTCGGCGATCTGATGCAGTATCGGCTGGGGCCGGACGGGCTGATCATGCACTGGTCGCGCATTCCCGATCTCGTTCCGGCCGCGATCATCGCACTGCTGACACCGCTGATCGGTGCGCATGATGCGGAGCTGACCGCAGTGATCCTGTGGCCGGCGATGCTGTTTGCCGGTGCGCTGATGCTGATCGGCGGCATCGCCCGCGCACTGGAAACGCAGCCCGCCGTCGCGCAGGTGATCGCGGCGCTCGCCTATCCCGCCACCACCTTGTTCCTACCCGGGCGGATCGACCATCACGGGCTTCAGATCCTGTTGCTGCTGATCGTCGCACTGATGCTGGTACGGCCGATGTCATGGCGCTCCGCCGCTACCGCCGGCCTTGCGACGGCCGTGTCGCTGGCGATCGGAATGGAAACGGCGCCGCTGCTCGCCGCCGCCGCCGCAGTACTGGTGCTGCAATGGATCGCTGGCGCGCGCGGGGCGCAGGCTCGGCTCGGCGCATGGAGCGTCACGCTGACGCTCGGCTTTGCCGCCGGAGCGGCGCTGCTGCGCACCAATGGCTGGACCTATCCCAGCTGCGACGGCTTCACCGAAACGCTGTGGCGGGCGGCACAGGGTGCAGCGATCGTACCGCTGCTGCTCGCGCTGATCGGCTTTATCGTCCCCGATTCGCGCTCCCGTGCGGCCTGCGCGATCCTCGGCGGACTGGCGGCGCTGGCCTTCGTCCATCTCACGGCGCCGATATGTCTGTCGCCCTATGCCGGACTCGATTCGATGCTGAACGATATCTGGCTGTCCAACGTCGCCGAGGCGCAGCCCCTGTTCGAAACCGACCTCACCACCGCGATCGGCTATGCCGGGATCATGGTCGCCGGCATCGGCACGTCGGCATGGTTCGCGCGCCGCGACGCGCGCTGGCTGTCGCTGCTCGCGCTGCAGATCGCATCGCTGGCGCTTGCCTGTATCCAGCTTCGCGGCGCCTATGCCGGGGCAATCCTTGCCGCGCCCGCGCTCGCCGCACTGGTGGCCGCAGCACGGCGCCGGGGCACGCTGCGGCTCATCCTCGCCTGGTTCGCGTCGGCGGGCATCGCCTATCCCGCGATGGCGACGGCGCTGACCAGCCGCCCGGTATCCGAGCCGGTGCGCGAAGCCCCGAACGGCTGCTCGCTCGATGGCGCGATCGACGCGCTGCGGGACCTGCCGCCGTCGCGCATTCTCGCCCCCGTCGACTTGTCCGCGCGCGCGCTTCCGGCGACGGAACACCGCTTTCTCGCCGGCCCCTATCACCGCAACGAAGCGGGAAATCGCGCGCTGTATCGGATACTAACTTCGAAACCGCTGGCGGGGCGCGCGCAGTTTGCCGCACTGGACATTTCCTATCTCGCCTATTGCGAAGGCTCTTTCGGCGAAGTCGATGCGCGTGCCGATCGCGACAGCCTGCTCGCGCTGCTGCGCCACGACGCGCCGCCGCAATGGCTGCAGCCGGTGTCGCCGCCGGGTGCGCCGCTGATCATTCTCGCAGTGAAGCAACCGGAATGAACGACGCGCCTCCCTGCTGGTGGCAGCGGCCGCGAACGCTGGCGCTGCTGATCCTGCTCACTGCCGTACCGCTGCTCTGGCCGCCACTGCCGCCGCTGACCGATCTGCCCGCGCATATGGGCCGCTATCGCGTCATGCTCGGCACCGATGCCGACACGCTGTCGCAATGGTTCGACTTCGAATGGAAGCTGATTGGCTATATCGGCTTCGATCTGATCGTGAACGCGCTCGCTCCGTTCCTCGGTCTGGAGATGACGGTCAAGCTGCTTGTCCTCCTGACAGCAATGGCCAGCGCGGCGGGAATTCTCTGGATATCGCGCGAAGCGCATGGGCGGGTTCAGCCGCTCGCGATCCTCGCGCTGCCCTTCGTCTATAATCTCGCCTTCCAGTTCGGCTTCCTCAACTATTGCCTGGCGATGGCGTGCACGCTCAACGCCTTCGCGCTGTGGCTGCGGCTGGGGCGGCTGGAGAAGCTGCGGCTGCGCGCGGCGATTTTCGTACCGATTTCATGCGCGATCTGGCTGATTCATGTCGTCGGCTGGTTGGTGCTGGGGCTCTTCTGCTTCGCCGCCGAGCTGATGCGGCGGCGCGAAGCCGGTCGCGGCTGGATCGCGGCGATCTGGTGGGCGGGGCTGAGCTGCATTCCACTCGCCCTTCCCTTTCTGCGTTTCCTGAGCTGGCAACCGGGTGGCGAAGGGACGGCGGACTGGCTCGGCTCGCTCGCCTACAAGCCGGGATGGTTCGCGATGGCGTTGCGCGACCGCTGGCCGGTGCTCGATATCGGCGCGATGGGGCTGGCGGCGGTGCTGTTCTATCACGCGATTCGCTCGCCAGAGGCGCGGTTCGCGCCGCGACTGGCAGCTTCCGCCATCGGGCTGCTGCTTCTGTTCGTCGCAATGCCCTTCCTCGCCGCCTATGCCGATGCGCGGCTGGCGCCCTTCGTCATCATTCTCGCGCTGCTCGCGATACGGATGGAGGGCAGAACCGCAAGCCGCATCGCGCTGATCGCGCTTGCATTTTTCGGCGTGCGGACGATCGCCACCACGACAAGTTTCGCCATCGCCGGCGCCGACTGGCAGCAGCGGCTGGTCGCGCTCGATCACGTGCCGCGCGGGCAGCGCGTGCTCGGACTCGTCACTGCGCCGTGCGAGCCGCAATGGGCGATGTTTCGCATTCGCCACCTTACCGCGATGGCGATCGTGCGCCGCGCCAGCTTCACCAACGACCAGTTCGATCTGGGCAACAGCGCGACGCTGAAGATCATCGCGCCCGGCGTCGAGGGCTTTGCGATGGATCCCTCGCACACCGTGACGCCCTATCACTGCGGCCTTGGCGATTTCCGCACGGTCGAAGAGGCACTGCGCGACTTCCCGCGCGACCGGTTCGATTATGTCTGGCTGCTCGACGCCCCCGCAATCGATGCGGGCGTTACTGCCGGGCTGACACCGGTATGGCGTGACGAACACGACCAGCTGTTCCGTATCCACCGCTAAGCACGCTTGTCTCTCCCACCCACAGCGCAGTAGAAGCGCGCGATGCAAGGGGGAACTGCAGAGCCGCGCCGCTGGTGGCAGACGCGCACATTCGTGCTGGTCGCCGCATTGATCACTGCGATTCCGCTGATCTGGCCGCAGATTCCGCCGCTGGTCGACCTGCCCGGCCATATGGGCCGCTACCGCGTCCAGCTCGACCGGCATCTCTATCCCTGGTTCCAGGACTGGTATAATTTCGAGTGGCAGCTGATCGGCAATCTCGGCATCGATTTGCTGATCATTCCGCTGCGCCCGATTTTCGGGCTGGAATTGTCGGTAAAGCTGATCGTGCTGACGATCCCGGTGCTGACGGTCACCGGGCTGCTGTGGATCGCCCGCGAAGTGCATGGGAAGATCCCTGCGACGGCGCTGTTCGCGCTGCCGCTCGCCTATAACTATCCTTTCCATTTCGGCTTCGTGAATTTCGCGCTGTCGATGGCGCTGGCATTGAATGCCTTCGCCTGGTGGCTGCGGCTGGCGCGGCTGGGAAAGTTCGGCTTTCGCAACATCGTCTTCGTACCGATCTCGTTCCTCATCTGGGTCTGCCATACCTATGGCTGGGGGACGCTGGGTGTGCTTGCCTTCTCGGCCGAGCTGATCCGCCATCACGACGCGGCGAAGAAGCCCGGGCAGAAATGGAACGAGGATTTCGTCGGCGTCTGGCTGATCCCCTGGTTCAAGGCGGGCATCCAGTGCATCGTCCTCGCCTTCCCCGCCATCCTGATGCTGATGTGGCGTTCGGGCGCGGTTTCGGGGCAGACGACGGACATGTTCAACTGGCGGGCCAAGGCGCGCTGGGTGACGATGGTGCTGCGCGACCGCTGGCAGTTTTTCGACATCGCCAGTCTGGGCGTGCTGTTCGTCATCGGGCTGCGTGGCATTCGCGATCCCAATATCGGCTATTCGCGCAACCTGGCGCTGTCGGCGCTGTTCCTGATCGCGGTCTATCTGCTGCTGCCGCGCATCATCTTCGGGTCGGCCTATGCCGACATGCGGCTGGCGCCGTACATGCTCGCCATCGCGCTGATCGGCCTGCGGCCCAAGCCGGGACTGTCGATGCGCGGCGCTGCGGTGGTCGCGGCGATCGGCGCGGCCTTCTTCCTCGTCCGTACCGCGGGGACGACCGCGAGCTTCCTGCTCTACGACCGCACATATCAGCGCGAGCTGGCCGCGCTCGATCATCTGCCGGTCGGATCGCGCCTCGTCACCTTCGTCGGCGAAACCTGCCGCAACGAATGGATGATGACGCGCTATCAGCATTTTCCGGGCCTCGCGCTCGAACGGCGCATGTCCTACGCCAACGATCAGTGGTCTATGGCGGGCGGGCAATTGCTCACCGTGCGCTATCGCGCGGCGGGCCGATACGCGCATGACCCTTCCGAACTGGTGACCGACGTCAAATGCCCGCGCGAATGGTGGCGGCCGATCGCCTGGTCGCTGACGCATTTCCCGCGCGACGCGTTCGATTATGTCTGGCTGATCCGGCCGCCCGCCTACGACCCCCGGCTCGAACAGGGGCTGATCGAGGTCTGGCGCGACGGCGACAGCGCGCTGTTCCGCATAGACCATGACGTGCCGCCGGCCGAACTGGTGCCGGAGGACCTGCCGCGGCCGACTACGTCGCTGCCTTTTTGAACGGGGCAAGCTCGCCGAGATATTCCTGCTCGTGCGCCACGGCCATCTTCTCATGCGCGATCCATTGCGCGATCGCGTCGCGAAAGCCGGGATCGGGAATATAGTGCGCCGACCAGGTCGGCACGGGAACATAGCCCCGCGCGAGCTTGTGCTCGCCCTGTGCGCCCGCCTCGACACGCGAAAGGCCGCGCGCGATGGCGGCATCGATCGCCTGATAATAGCAAAGCTCGAAATGCAGGAAGGGCACGTCCTCGGTACAGCCCCAATAGCGCCCGTACAGTGCCTCTCCGCCGATCAGATTGAGCGCGCCGGCTATCGGCACACCATCGCGCTCGGCAAGGATCAGCAGCACCTTGTCCGCCATCGCCTCGCCCAGCATCGAGAAGAAGCGTCGCGTCAGATAGGGGCGGCCCCATTTGCGGCTGCCGGTATCCTGATAGAATTCCCAGAAGATGTCCCAATGCGCCTCTGTGATGTCGCTGCCGGTCAGATGGCGGATCGTCAGCCCCTCCACGGCCCGCGCGCGCTCCTTGCGGATCGCCTTGCGCTTGCGGCTGGCGAGATCGCCCAGGAACGCGTCGAAATCGGCATAGCCGGCATTGTGCCAATGGAATTGCGTGCCCTGGCGGATCAACCAGCCGGCGCTTTCGAACAGCGGGATCTGCGTTTCCGCGACAAAGGTCGCATGCGCGGAAGACAGCCCGTTCTGATCGGTCAGCGCGGCAATCCCCGCGATCAGCCCGGCCGCATAGGCCTGCGGCATGTCCGGCCGCACCAGCAGGCGCGGGCCCGGGACCGGCGTGAAGGGCACGGCGACCTGAAGCTTGGGATAATAACGCCGCCCGGACCGCTCCCAAGCATCGGCCCATGCATGGTCGAAAACATATTCGCCCTGGCTGTGCCCCTTGGCATAGACCGGTGCGACTGCCGCCGCCGCGCCGTCCGGTCCGTCGATCACCACCGGCACCGGTTGCCAGCCCGCCGGAGACCCGGCCGATTCGGAGCGTTCGAGGATCGAAAGGAAGGCGTGGCTGAGAAACGGATTTTCCGCGCCCGCGCAGGCATCCCACTCGGCCTGCGGAATCGAAGCGACGCCATCGGCGATACGCGCGGTGATCGGAGTGCCATCCACCCGTGCAATGTAGGCGAGAATCAAGCCGTTACCAACGTCCGCTTCGCTTTCGCAACATGAAAGGCCTGAAATTCCGCGATTTCCGCTGCGCCGCAGCACATTTCCCCTGTTGCATTTGTCGCAATTGTCCGGCAGTTTATTGCAATCGACCAGAGAAAATCTGGCATGTGGGAGAGGATGCTATGACGGCCATTGTTCGCCGGGTTCGTGGATCCATGGATGTACTGATGCCGCTCGCGGTTGCCGTCGGCACCCTCGGCGGAATGTACATGCTGTTGCTCGAAAAGCTGCAGTAACAGGCCGGCTCCGCGCTCCGGCAAAGATCCCCCAGCTTCCCCGTCGGGGCGCGGCTTCATATACGCCTTTTCTGAACGGGGTTGCCCGCCCGGGCCGATCTAGGCCGCTCGTTCTCCTTTGCCGCCCGCGGATCGCTATTCTGCGGGCGTCTTGCTGTCCGCCTTTGCACCGCCGCTTGGTTCGGGAAGGCCCTTCACCCACACATCGCGCTGCGGGAAGGGAATTTCGACGCCGTTCTCCTTGAACAGCTTCCACACGCGATTGAGCACATCCGACCGGACATTGCCGACCCCGCCTTCGGGATCGTTGATCCAGGCCAGAATCTCATGGTCGACCGAGCTGTCGCCGAACCCGGCCAGCCAGACATTGGGCTTGGGATTGTCGAGCACCCGGGGGCTTTCGGTCGCCGCGCGCAGCATCAGTTCCTGCGCCAGCTTCAGGTCGCTCGCATAGGAAACGCCCACCGGAATACGCACGCGGACATTCTTGTCCGAATAGCTCCAGTTCTCGACTTCCTGCGTCATCAGATTCTCGTTCGGAATCAGATGCTCCTTGCCGTCGCGCGTGATCACCGAAACCGCGCGCACGCCGATCTTGTTGACCCAGCCGAAACTGTCGCCGACCACGATCACGTCGCCCGGCTTGATCGATCGGTCCATGAGCAGGATGATTCCGGCGATCAGATTGCCGACCGTTTTCTGCAGACCGAAACCGACCGCAAGTCCGAGCGCACCGGAAAAAACCGCGAATGCCGTCAGGTCGACGTCGAGCAAATCGATCCCGATGAAGAAAGCGACGACCAGCACCGCAATGCCGGCAAGCTTCTGGAACAGCAGCTTCTGCGTCGGATCGAAGCCGCGGGCATTGGCGATGGTATGGTTGGTGACGCGATTGGCCAGCCGCACCAGCGCGAACAGCACGATCAGCGTCACGGCGATCGTCAGCACCGAATAGAGCGAGAAGCGCCGCTTGCCGATATCGAAGCCCACACGCTGGAGCATCACTTCGATCACGTCGAATCCGCCGATCGCATTGGCAAGGATCGCCACGAAGGCGATCAACCCCATCGTCCATGCGGCCCAGCGCGGGATACCGAGACCGCGCAACACGGCGGCGATAACCAGCCCCGCCGCAATGCCCTCGACGAAGCCGATGACGAGCGCCCCCGGCGCATGCCAGGGCCAGAACGCCGCGCAGATCGCCAGAAGGATCACCACCGACCCGTGACGGACAATATCGCACATCCGCGCGCCGAGCCCTTCGGCATGGCCGCCGACGCGCTTTTCCCAGAACCGCGTGATCAGCGGCCCCAGCCGCCGCCCCGCCAGCCAGCCGAGCGCAAGCGCCGCCGCCGTCAGCGCGACGGCGATGGCGGTTTCGATCAATACCGGGGTGTCCGGGATCGAAATGCCCTGCGCGGACAGCCAGCGTGTGACGTCCCTCATGCAAGCGCCTCGCGGAAGCGCATCAGCCCGGCATCGAGATCGGCGATCAGATCGTCGGGATCCTCCAGCCCGATCTGGAGCCGCACGACCGGCCCTTCGGCTTCCCAGGGAACGACGGTGCGAATCTTCTGCGGATCGACCGGCAGCGCGAGGCTTTCATAGCCCCCCCAGCTGAACCCGATTCCGAACAGGCGCAGCCCGTCGATCAGCGCGGCGCGCTCGCGCTCGCCGCCACCGTTGAGCACGATCGAGAACAGTCCCGAACTCCCCTTGAAATCGCGGACGAAAAATTCGTGGCCAGGGCAGGACGGCAGGCCGGGGTGCAGTACCCGCGCCACTTCCGGCCGGCGATCGAGCCATTGCGCGATATGCATCGCGGCATGCCCCTGCGCCCTAAGCCGCACATCCATCGTCCGCAGCCCGCGCGCACCGAGCCAGGCGTCGTCGGGACTGGCCGTCTGGCCGAGATGATAGGCGCCCTTGCGCAGTTCGGCATATTTACCCTTCGCAGCGGTCACCGAACCCAGCATCACGTCCGAATGCCCGACGACATATTTTGTGCAGGCGAGGATCGAATAATCCACCCCCGCCGCGATCGCGGGAAACAGCAGCGGTGTCGCCCAGGTATTGTCCATCAGCGTCACCAGCCCCTTGTCCCGCGCCACGCCGAGGATCGCGGGAATATCCTGAACCTCGAAGGTCAGGCTGCCCGGGCTTTCGAGAAAGACAGCCCTGGTGCGGTCGGTGACGAGGCTCGCAATCCCCTCCCCGATCATCGGATCATAATAGGTGGTGGTGACGCCGAAGCGCTTGAGAAACTGATCGGCAAAGCCGCGCGTGGGATCATAGACGCTGTCTGCGAGCAGCAATTCGTCGCCGGGAGAAAGCACCGACAGCAGCGCCGAGGACACCGCGGCGACGCCCGAGGGATAGAGCAGAGTCGCCTCGGCGCCGGGCTCCAGTTCTGTCAGCGCATCGGCAAGCGACCATTGGGTAGGCGTCCCGCGGCGGCCGTAGAACAGGCGATGATGGCTGTCGCGCCCGCCCGCCGCGCGCAAGTCGCCGACACTGTCATAGAGGATCGTCGAAGCGCGCCAGACCGGCGGGTTGACGATGCCTTGCGTCCATTCGGGTCTGCGCCCCGCGGTAACGATGCGGGTGGCCTGTTTGTCGTCGTCGCTTGCGCTCATACGGTTCCTGTTGCCTTGGGTGTGTCGGGAAGCGTGCCCCATTCGGTCCAGCTTCCGTCGTACAATGCGGCGGCGTGTCCCAGCAGATGCGCGCCGAAAACGATGATCGCAGCCGTGATGCCCGATCCGCAAGTGGCGACCAGCGGCCGTAGCGGGTCGATGCCGGCGCCGTCGAACACCGCACGCAATTGCGCCCCCCGCTTCCATGTCCCGTCGGCTCGGAAAAAGCTTCCCGACGGGATATTGCGCGATCCGAGAATATGGCCGGCGGCGCAGCCCGGCCGGGCATCCGCCTGTTCCCCCGAAAAGCGCGCGGCGGAACGCGCATCGGCGACCTGCTCGGCACCGCTGACGAGGTTGTCGCGCATCTGATCGAGCGTACGCACCTCGGCGATTGCCGGCGCGACGGGAAAATGCGTTTCGGGGACCGCAACCGACCCCGATTCGAGCGGCCGTCCCTCCGCGCGCCATTTCACGATGCCGCCGTCCAGTATCGACGCCTCCACTCCTGCCAGGCGCAGCAGCCACCATGCGCGACAGGCAGTATAGGGGCTGCCGTCGTCATAGAGGACGATGCGCATGCCGGGGGACACGCCCAGCGCGCCGAGCCGCTCGGCAACAGTGCGGGCGGGCGGCACGGTGGACGGCAAGGGACTTTCCAGGTCGCACAGCGTATCGAGATCGAGGAAGCGCGCGCCGGGAATATGCCCGGCGAGATAGGCGCCGCGGGGATCGCCGGCCGGTGCGCCGGGAATCGTGACCGTATAGGTCGCGTCGATCAGCGCGAGATCGGATTTTCCGATTTCCTCGACCAGCCAATCGCTTGTCACCAGCGCGTCCAAAGCAACTCCTCCGTACCCCGTCTTAGCATCGCCGCGCCGTGCGTCGAGAGGCGCGCGATTGATTGCGGGAGCCGGGCCCAGTATCGGAGAGCCATGAACCCGGTACATCTCGGCAAGGAAAGCACGCTGCCCACTTCTCCCGACGCGGCGGTGCTCGATTATGTTCCCAACCCGCGGGCGGGGACACGCTATCTGGTGCGCTTCGCGGCGCCGGAATTCACGTCGCTCTGTCCGATCACCGGCCAGCCCGATTTCGCGCATCTGGTGATCGACTATGTCCCGCGCGACATGATAGTCGAATCCAAGTCGCTCAAGCTGTTCCTCGGCAGCTTTCGCAATCACGGCGCGTTTCACGAGGATTGCACCGTCGGTATCGGCGAGCGACTGTTCAACGAAATGAACCCCGAATGGCTGCGGATCGGCGGATACTGGTATCCCCGCGGCGGCATTCCGATCGACGTCTTCTGGCAAACCGGCGCGCCGCCCGAAGGCGTCTGGATCCCCGATCAGGATGTTCCCGGATATCGCGGACGAGGCTGAATTCCCCACAATTTGACACGACTCGGCAGCGTAACACATGCTGCAGCGCACCATTGAGCAACCATTTGGCGCCGGGAGAGTTTTGTATCGGACCTAAGGGGCTGAATTGCCCCGAAAAGTCTCAAATTGAAGGGATTTGCCGTGGAACAGCATCACACGCTGGAAACGTCGCGATTGCGCCATGTCGCACTGCTCGGCAACTTCCTGCCGCGCAAATGCGGGATCGCCACCTTCACGTCCGATACGCATGCCGCGCTCACCGAACGTTTTCCCGACCTTCGCGTCGACGTCTATGCGATGGACGACCATCCCGGGCGCTACGAATATCCACCCGAAGTCGTCGCCGCCATCCCGCAGCATGATCCCGCCGCCCATGTCGAAGCGGCACGGGCGATCAGCGAAAGCGGCGCGCAGGCGCTATGGGTACAGCATGAATACGGTATCTATGGCGGTCCGGCGGGCGAAAACCTGATCGCGCTGCTCGACCGACTGACCATCCCTGTCGTCGCCACGCTGCACACGATCCTCGAACATCCCAGCGAAGACGAACGCCGTGTGCTCGAGGCACTGCTGCGCCGCTGCTCGAAAGTGATCGTGATGGCCGAAAAGGGCCGCGAGATACTGAAGCGGGTGCACGGTGCCGACGATCGCGCTATCGTAACGATCCCGCACGGCGTGCCCGATCGTCCGTTTGTCGCACCCGAGACGATGAAGGGCCGGTTCGGCTGGGAGGGGCGCAAGGTGATCCTCACCTTCGGCCTGCTCGCACCCAACAAGGGAATCGAAACGATGATCGCGGCAATGCCCGATATCGTCGCCGTCGAGCCGCGCGCGCTGTATGTCGTACTGGGCGCGACGCATCCCAATCTCGTCGCGCATGAAGGCGAAATCTATCGCGACCAGCTCAAGACGCTGGCGCAGGAGAAGGGAGTCGCCGATCATGTCCGCTTCGTCGACGCCTTTGTCGAGCAGGAACCGCTGCTCGACTATCTCCAGGCCGCCGACATCTACGTCACGCCCTATTCCAATCCGGCACAGATCACATCGGGCACGCTTTCCTATGCCGTCGGCGTGGGCAAGGCAGTGGTTTCCACTCCCTATGTTCACGCGACCGAAATTCTCGCCGATCGTCACGGCGTGCTGGTCGGATTCGGCGACAGCGGCGGCTTCGCGCACGAGATCGCGCGGCTGCTGACGGACGACAATGAGCGTCAGGCCTTGTCGCATCGCGCCTATGCGCGCGGTCGCACCATGTTGTGGCCCCGCTTGGCCGAACGCGCGATCGAAGTGCTGGATAATGCGCGAACCGCCAAGCCGCGGCGGCTCAATCAGCGAGTCGTCGACATCACCCCGATCGAACCCGATATTTCCGCTGTCGAGCGTATGAGCGACACCACCGGCATGCTCCAGCATTCGGTCTATTCGGTACCCGATCGCAATCACGGCTATTGCATCGACGATAATGCCCGGGCGCTGATCCTGATGTGCAAGATGGAGGATCTGGACCCCGTAGTGCGCGACAAGTGGATCGGCATCTACGCGTCCTTCATCCAGTTCGCCTGGAACCCGGAAAAACAGCGGTTCCGCAACTTCATGCGGTTCGATCGCAGCTGGAGCGAGGAAGCGGGATCGGAGGATTCGAACGGCCGCACCATCTGGGCGCTGGGCGTCGCGGCGAACCGCGCGAAACCGCGCAAGCATCGCGACTGGGCGCTGTCGCTCTACGATGCGACCGCCACGCTGGCGCTGCAGCTTCGCAGCCCGCGCGCGATGGCCTTCGCAATGCTCGGCGCCGCCGAAATGCTCGCGGCGCATCCCGGCCATTCCCTCTCGCGCGAATTGCTCGAACGCTTCGGCGAGGATCTGATCGCCTTGCTCGACAAGGCGCGCCGGCCAGAATGGAGCTGGTTCGAAATCGTCCTGGCCTATGACAATGCCCGGCTGCCCGAGGCGCTGCTGCGGGCAGGCAAGGCCCTGGAGCGCGACGATTTCATCGCTGTCGGGCTCGAAACGCTCGAGTGGATCCGCGACCGCCAGCTTTCGCCCGAGGGCCGGTTTCGCGCCGTCGGTACCGAAAGCTTCGGACGTGAATATGCCGATCCGCTTCCGTTCGACCAGCAGCCGCTGGAAGCGCAGGCGATGGTCGACGCGTGCGATGCCGCTTTCACCGCCACCGGCGACCGCAGCTGGATAGCCGAAGCGATGCGCGCCTATCGCTGGTATCTAGGGGCCAACGATCTCGATCTGCCGCTGGCCACCAGTCAGGATGGCGGATGTTTCGACGGGCTGATGCCCACCGGACTCAACCGCAACCAGGGCGCCGAATCGATTTTGGCGCTTCAGCTGGCTTCCTGCGCCATTTCGGTACTTTCAAAGGTGACTGAAAACGTGGCAGGACCGGAAGTCGCCGCCGCATAGAGATCCCGCGCCGGCAAGAGCAAGAGCCGGGGGCGCCATGTTGCAGATTTTCCACCATTCGCTCCGGCTGCGCGCCGATCCTTCGCGAGTGGTGGTCCGGCCCTTTCACTTGTCCTGGCAATCGAACGGGTCGGGGCCGAGCCGCAGCGAGCGGCTGGTCCGCGAAGTGCTGGACATGTCGCCCGCGCAGGCGCGGGTCCAGCTCGACCGCGTGCTCAAGGACTTCGAAAAGCGCCATTGGCAGACGCGCCGCGTCTTCATGACGCGCTATGACGAGATCGAGGCGCAGATGCAGCTCGACGGCGCGCATATCAGCGACGAGAAACGCCAGTTGATCGGCGCCTATTTCTGTCACGAATACAGCTATGCCGCCGCCGCGCTGATGAATCCCAGCGCCGTGCCGCATCACGATCAGAGCGGTCTGCGCGAAGGATCGCTGCGTGTCATCATCTCGCTGCGCGCGGTGGGCGAAGGCCATATCTCCTCGGTCGCCTTTCGCGAGGGGATCATCACCGACCAGGGGGATATCCGGCTGGCGCCCGAACCACCCTTCGCCACCGCCACCGATACACACGGCGACGAAAATGAAGTTCCGCAGGGGCAGGTGACGGTGCTGCGGCATCGCGATTCGACGCTTTCGGGCACCGTCCTCTTTCCGATCACCGCCGCTCAGTCGAACGGACTGGAGGATCTGCGGCTGTGCCAATTCGTCCATGACGATGGAAGCCGCGAATGGATCGGCACCTACACTGCCTATAACGGCTCGCATATCCAGTCGGAGCTGCTGCGCACGACCGACTGGCGCGCCTTCGATCTGGTGCCGATGACCGGCAGCGCGGCGCGCAACAAGGGGATGGCGCTCTTTCCGCGCAAGATCGGCGACAAATATATGATGATCGGCCGGCAGGACGGCGAGAATATCTTCCTGATCCAAAGCGACGACCTCACCCATTGGGACGAAGGCGAGGTGCTGGTAACGCCCGTCTATCCTTGGGAACTGGTGCAGATGGGCAATTGCGGCCCGCCGATCGAGCTGGACGAGGGCTGGCTGCTGCTCACCCACGGCGTCGGCGCGATGCGCAAATATTCGATCGGCGCGATCCTGCTCGACAAGAACGACCCGTCGATGGTGATCGGCCGGACCCGCGAGCCCATCCTGGCGGCGGTCGATCAGGATCGCGAGGGCTATGTACCCAATGTCGTCTACAGCTGTGGCGCGGTGCGCCACGGGGACATGATCTTCATTCCCTATGGCGTGGCCGACAGCTCGGTGGCGTTCGCCTTCGTCCCGATCGAATCGCTGCTCGACCAGATGAGCTGAGGCCGCCGACGCGATCGCGTCGGCGGCCTCCCGTCTTCATGCCCTCACAGCTTCGTCAGGGTCAGCCGTCGATCTGCAGGGGTACGAACCGACCAGCCCGACCGCGCTGGATATAGACGACGACAGTACCGTTACCCGCCTGCTTGGCACCGGTGACGATCTCCGCCAGTTCCTGCGGAGACTTTACCGGCTTGCGGTTGGCGCTGGTGATCACGTCGCCGCGGCGCAGACCCTGCTGCCCCGCCGCGCTCGACGGATCGACGCGCAGCACGACCACGCCCTCGGTCTCGGGATCGATACCGACGCTGCGCGCGATCTGCGGTGTCAGCGGGCGTACGATCAGGCCCAGCGATGCCGCTGCCGAATCGGGCGTTTCGGCCGATGGCGGAGTCGAATCATCATTCGGGTCGAACCCGGCCAGTTCCTCTTCGCTCGGCCGCGTGCCCAGCGTCACCTGGAAGGTCCGGCGTTCGCCCTCGCGAATCACTTCGACCGGAACGCGCTTGCCCGGTTCGATATTGGCGACGAGATAGCTCAGCGTCTGATCGGGGGTCACGTCCTTGCCACCGACCTTTACGACCAGATCGCCGGCCTTGAGGCCCGCCTTGGCCGCTGCCTCGCCCGGCTCGACCCGCGCGATCAGCGTTCCCTTGCCCTTGGGCACGCCCAGCGCATCGGCCAGATCGTCGCTCAGATCCTGCATCTGCACGCCCAGATAGCCGCGCTTGATTTCGCCTCCGGCGATCAGCGTGTCGATCACCGGCTTGGCTTCCTCGGCGGGAATCGCAAAGCCGATGCCGACATTGCCGCCGGTGGGCGAATAGATTTGCGAGTTGATGCCGATCACATTGCCGTTGAGATCGAACATCGGTCCGCCCGAATTGCCGCGGTTGATCGAGGCATCGGTCTGGATGAACCGGTCATAGGCGCCCGCGCCCGTAACGCGATGCACTGCGGAAATGATGCCCGCCGTCACGGTGCCGCCCAGGCCGAAGGGATTGCCGATCGCGACCACCCAGTCGCCGACGCGCGCCGCCGTCGAATCGCCGAAGCGGACGAAAGGCAGGCCATCGCCGTCGATCTTGAGCACCGCCAGATCGGACTGCGCGTCGCGGCCGACCAGCTGAGCCTCATATTCGCGGCCGTCCGACAGCGTTACCGTGATCGATTCGACCACGGCACGGGCATTGCCCGGCGCGACGACATGATTGTTGGTGACGACATAGCCGTCGTCGGAAATGACGAAGCCGGAGCCGAGCGATTCGGCTTCCTGCGTGCGCGAACCGCCGCCGCCCCGGTTACCGAAAAACTCGCCGAACGGCGTACCGGCAAACGGATTGGTCGGCACTTCCACGCGTTGCGTGGTCGAGATATTGACCACCGCCGGCTGCAGCTTTTCCACCATTTCGGCGAAGCTCATCGGCGCATTGGGTCGCGGCGCCTGTGCCTGGATCGCGCCAGGTTCGTTCTGCGCTGTCTGGGCTCCGGCCGGCTGATGAATCGTCATCGTGGCGGCCGCTCCGCCCAGCAGAAGTGCAGTCGTCAGAGCATATGCGTAGCGCACGGTTTCATCCTCTTGCTTCAGGTAACCAGCCCCCGGATCGGGTTCTGCGCCCCGATTCCTGAACACTGATTGAATATGAACAGATCGTCAGTTTCGGTTTCCCCCCGATTATCGACGCCCCTGAAACTCTCGCAGATACTGATTGTCAGGCGACAGGACGATTGTCGGCCTGCCGTCATCGCCGCGATTCTTCCCGTTCTCGCCCGCGAAGGTGTAGCGATAGGACTGCATCGCGCGGTAGAAATCGTAGAAATCCGGGTCCTTACCGAAGCTTTCGGCATAGATTTTCGCGGCTTGCGCATCGGCGTCGGCCCGGATGATCTGCGCTTCACGACGCCCGCGCGCGGCAATCGTCGCCGCTTCCTGACGCCGCGCCGTCCGCATCCGATCGAACGCGCTGTCGAGCGGCGACCCGTCGGGCAGGTCGGCATGCTTGATCCGCACATCGACCACTTCGACGCCATATTGGCTCGCCTGCACCTGCAGCGCGCGCTGGATGCTTTCCATCACTTCGCCGCGCTCGGGGCTGAGCAATGCCGCGAATTCGCGCTTGCCCAGTTCGTTGCGCAGCGCCGATCCGAGCAACGGCCGCAGCTGCGTCGCGACGCCTTCCTCGCTGCGCGCGGTGATCACCATCCTGAGCGGATCGACGATGCGATAGCGCGCGAAAGCGTCGACTTCGAGGCGAAGCTGGTCGGTCGAAAGCACCGGCAGATTGTCCTGCGTGATGCCCTGAACCCGCTTGTCGACCCAGACGATGCGATCGAGGAACGGCACGCGAAAGATCGGTCCGGCGCCGGTATTCCCGAAAACTTCGCCGGTCTGATACGCATTGACGGTGCGGATCGGCTTTTCGAAACGCAGGATCACTGCCTGGCGCGTCTCGGGTACGATCGCCACCGAGCTCAACAGCAGCACCAGCACTAGCAGGATGGCGATGCCGATCGTCATCGGATTGCGGACGAGACTCATTGCTGGCCTCCGTTCTGCTGGGCAGGCTGTTGCTGGCTGCCCTGCGCCGCACGGCGGCGGACTTCGGGAAGCGGCAGATAGGGAGTCACGCCATCGGCCTCGATCACGGTCGTGTTGGCATGTTCGAGCACGCGCTCCATCGTGTCATAATACATGCGCCGCCGCGTCACTTCGGGGGCGAGCTGATATTCCTCATAGATCTTGTCGAACTGCGCCGCTTCGCCCTGCGCCTGAGCGATCACCTGCTGCGCATAGGCGCGCGCGTCGTTGAGGCCTGCCTGCGCCTGTTGCTGCGCGGCGGTGACGGCCTTGAACGCCTCGTCGACTTCCGCCGGCGCGCTTGCGTTCTTGATCGCGACGCCCTGCACCCGGACACCCGAATTATATTCGTTGAGGATCCGCTGCATCAATTCGATGACACGCGCCTCGATCGCGTCGCGACCATCGCCGATCGTCTCGTCGAGCGTCGCAGTGGCGACCACTGCGCGCATCGCGCTTTCGGCAACCGAGCGGACCGTGTCTTCGGGATCCTCGATCTGGAAGACATAGGCCTGCGGATTGGCGACGTTCCAGCGCACCTGATAATCGAGATCGACGATATTCTGGTCGCCGGTGATCATCAGATTGGGCTCTTCGCCGCCGCGCGGGAAATTCTCGTCGCGAATCTCGTCGACATTGACGACGGTGACCGACGCGAAGGGCGCCGGCCAGGTGGGATAGATGCCCGGCCCCAGCACATTCTGGAAGCGTCCGAGATAGGTCAGTACGCCGCGCTGCTCGGGGCCAATGGTGTGGAAGCTGGTGAGCGCCACCCAGGCAAGCAGCAGGCCGCCGATGATCAGCGCCCACAAGCCCTTGCCGCCGGGAATGCCCGGCAAGCCGCCACCAGGACCGCCCGATCCGCCGCCGCCGCGCCGCGCGCGTTTCAGCAAATCGTCGAGCGTCGTGCTGCCGCCGGAGCGGGGACGCTTGCCTTCTGGCGGATAGGCCCAGGGATTGCGCGGACCGCCGCCCGAATCGTCGCCGTCGCCGCCCTTGTCGCCGCTACCGCCGCCCCAGGGGCTTTTCGGCCCTTCGCTCATCAAGATGCCTGTCCATCGCCGCAGGCGTGATCCGATTGTCATGCGTGCCTTTATAGGGATGCAGGCGCGGATTTACAGTGGCAGCGCGCGATTTGTTCCCTATCTGGCCGCTATGACAGATCGCGCAACGCTCGAAGCCGCCCTCGCTCCCGTTTCCGCCGGACGTGCCACTGCCCGCATTACCGAGGGGCGAGCCAATATCGTGCTCGACGTCACCGGCCTGCCCGAATCGGCGCGCGACGCGCTGGAGGCCGATGTGAAGGCCGCCGCGCAGGCACTGCCCGGCATTTCCGACGTCCGCGTTCTGCAGACCAGCGAACGCGTGCAGCGGCGGCTGATCGCCGTGGCGAGCGGCAAGGGCGGCGTCGGCAAATCGACCGTCGCCGCCAATCTGGCGATCGCGCTCAAGGCCGCGGGCCGCAAGGTAGGGCTGGTCGACGCCGATATCTACGGCCCCTCGCAGACCAAGCTGATGCATGTCGAAGGCGTCAAGGCGCAGGCGAAGGACGAGAAGCTGATCCCGGTCGAAACCCCGCACGGTGTTCCGCTCCTTTCGATGGGCGGGCTGGTGCCCGAGGGGCAGGCGATCGCCTGGCGCGGGCCGATGGCGGGCGGCGCGCTGGGCCAGCTGGTCGACGCGCATTGGGGCGACACCGAGACGCTCGTCCTCGACCTGCCTCCCGGCACCGGCGACGTGCAGCTCACCATGATCCAGAAGCACAAGCCAGCGGGCGCAGTGATCGTCTCGACGCCGCAGGATCTGGCGCTGATCGACGCGACACGGGCGATCGACCTGTTCAACAAGGTCAATGTCCCGATCATCGGCCTGATCGAGAATATGGCGGGCTATGCCTGCCCGCATTGCGGCCAAGTCTCCGATCCCTTCGGCAAGGGCGGCGCGGAAGCGGCGGCGAAGCAGCTCGGCATTCCGTTCCTCGGCCGCATTCCGCTCGACATCGCGATCCGCACCGCGTCCGATTCGGGGAACGCTGCGGACGACCCTGCGTTCGCTGACATGGCGGGCAAGGTCGACCAATGGCTCGCCGGATAAGGAGTAGCCCATGCCGCTGACCCGCGACGACGATATCGCCCTTCTGCTCAAGGAAACCCGCACGATCGCGATGATCGGTGCGTCCGACAATCCCTCGCGTGCTTCATACGGCGTGATGGCGTTCCTGCAGCGGCAGGGATATCGCGTGATCCCGATCAATCCGACGATCACCGGCGAACATGTGCATGGCGAATTCGTCTTCCGCGACCTTTCGCAGATCGGCGAGCCGATCGACATGGTCGATGTGTTCCGCAATTCCGAGGCCGCGGGCGAAGCAGTCGACCAGGCGATCGCGGCCGGGGCGAAGTCGGTGTGGATGCAGCTCGGCGTCGTCAACGAAGCGGCGGCCCAGCGGGCCGAAGCGGCGGGGTTGAAAGTGGTGATGGATCGCTGCCCCAAGATCGAAATCCCCCGGTTGGGGCTGGAGCCGGTGGCTTAGGCCCTGCCCCTGCCAATAAAGACCCCTTTGGGCTGAGCCTGTCGAAGCCCTGTTCTGCCTTTCTCCAACGTTGGAAAAGAACAACCGCACTTCGACAAGCTCAGTGCGAACGGACATTGTTATTCGGTTGGCAGCCGCCCCAGCACCGCCAGCAACTCCGCGACATCCTTTTGGTCGTGGTAGAGGCCGAACCCGATCCGCAGCACATCGGCGCGGACATCGGTGACGATATCCTGCGCCGCGAGCATTTCCTGCCATTTGGCGGCATGCGGCGTACGGAAGGCCAGGAACCGCGCCTGCGACCCCTTGCCGGGCGGATTCAGCAGCTCTGCCTCTCCAAGCGGGGAGTCGTCCAGCCCGCCAAGCAACTGGTCGCGCAGCCCCGCTACATACGCGCTGACAGTGGCGGTCGTGATCCCCTCGTCCGCCAGCATGTCGCGCACCGCGACGAAGCGATAGAGGCCCGAGGGATCGAACGTCGCGCCCAGAAACCGCCGCGCGTCGGGGGCATAGCCCACCTGCCCCGTCGATAGCGAAAGATCGTCGAACTCGGCATACCAGCCGGTGATTTCGGGGCGCGCGCCGAAACCCGGCGGCGCATGGAGAATGCCGACGCCCTCCCCCGCCATCGCATATTTGTATCCGCCGGAAAGGTAGAAGGCGCTGTTGGCGAGCGGCGCGAGATCGGTCTCCACCGCCATGAAACCGTGATAGCCGTCGACCACCAGCCACGGCCCCTCGGGCCGCGACAGCGCGGCCAGGCGATCGAGCCCCTGCGTCACGCGGCCGGTGCCGAACATCACCTGGCTGACGAAGATGAGGTCATGGTCGCCCGAAAGCGCGCGTTCGAGAAAGGCGGTTTCGAACCCCTCGCCCACCGGCACGGTTTCGAGTTCGACATGCCCCGCCTCCACCCAGCGCGCGATCTGGCGGCGGAAGCTGTGAAACTCGCCGTCGCTGGTCAGGATACGCACCGGACTTTTGCCGAGCGCAGAGACGATGCGGATCAGGAAATCATGCGTGTTGCCCGCAAAGGCGATGCTTGCCGGATCGGGAAGTCCCAGTTCGTGCGTCACATGGTGCTGCGCGGCGGGCCACAGCTCCTCCATCACCCGCCCCCATTTGCGGTCGGCGAGCCGGGCGGCGTCCTGCCACGCGGCGATCTGCCCCACATAGCTGGCGTCGGGCCAGAGATGGTGGCTGTGCGCGGCGAAGTGCAGCCGGTCGGGCGCGGCGGCGAGGCTGCGCTGGAACAGGTGTTTGTAGCTAGCGCTCACAGCTGCGTCCGCAGCGTCCAGAGTTCGGGGAAAGCGCGCTTCGACAATGTGGTCTGCAAATATGGCACGCCCGCCGTGCCACCCGTCCCGCGCTTGCCGCCGATGATGCGGCTGACGGTCAGCACATGCTTGTGGCGCCAGGTCGCGAGCGCGTCGTCGATATCGACCAGCTTTTCGGCGAGCTGATAGAGATCCCAATATTTTTCGGTATCGCGATAGACTTCCGCCCACGCGTCCTCGACCTCGGCCGAAGGCTCATAGGGTTGCGGCCAATCGCGCTTTAGCACTGCATCCGACAGGCCGAAGCCGGCACGCGCGAGCGCGGCATTGGCGTCGTCCCACAGGCTGGGCATCGCCGCGAATTCGAGCGTCAGCGGCCCCGGCTCGCCGCCGCCGCGCAACCCGAGCAGCGTTTCGACCGCGCGAAACTGATCCGATTGAAAGCCCGAGGAGGAGCCGAGGACCGAGCGGAATTCGCTGTAATCGCTCGGCGTCATCGTCGCGAGAATTTCCCAGCTCAGCGTCATCACCGACTGGATCCGGCTGACTCGCGCCAGGCTCTTATAGGCCTCGATCAGCCGCCCCTCGCCGATCAGCGCCTTGGCGAGCAGCAGTTCCGCGATCGCCTGTTTGAGCCAGAGCTCCTTGGTCTGGTGGATGACGATGAACAGCAGCTCGTCATGCTTGTCCGAAATCGGATGCTGCGCGGAGAGAATGTCGTCGAGCGCGAGATAGCGCCCATAGGTCATGTCTTCGGGTGATTCGCTGCTCATCACGCGCCTCCCGGCACGGCGTTCACGCAGTGAAAGGAGACAAAAGAGACACCACGCCCCCCATGATTTCCCCTCTCCGCACGGAACGACCGGATCGGCGTCGCGCGCGGGCTGCAATGGATCATATCGGTCATAGGCCCGGCTGTAACGCGACCGGGCAATGTAGGACAGGCCCTATGCCGCCCATTCGCGGCTCTCGGCGCGGTAGCGCTCGATGATCGCGCGCGCCGCATCGTCGGGAATGCCGACGCTGCCGAGCAAATCCTCCGACAGGCGCAGGCTCGCCTCGGTGGTTTCCGGCGTCGCGCTGGTCGCGCCGAGTTCGATCAGCCGACGCGCATGTTCGGGATCGCGGGCCCGCGCGAAGATCGGCACGTCCGGCCAGGCGCGATGGACGGCCCCCACCAGATGCTCCGACGCACGCCCCTGATCCATCGTCGCGGCAAAGGCGCGTGCCTGTCGCAACCCGAGATGTTCGAGCACTTCGGGCTTGCTGGCATCGCCGAAATAAACAGGCGCGCCGCGCCTGCGATGCTCGGCTACCAGCTCGGGATCCTGATCGAGCGCGACATAGGCGATGCGATTGTCCTCGAGCAGACGGGCAAGCATCTGGCCGACCCGGCCGAAGCCGCCGATCACCACGCGATCGGCCATGTCCTCGGCCTGCGGCATCGCTTCCTCGCTGCCGAAACGGTCGCGGACCGCCGCTCCGGTGCGCCGCGCAAGCAGCTCCAGCCCCGGCGTCAGGAACATGGTGACGACGACGACAAGCAGCATGAACTGGCCGACATCGCGGTCCATCACAGCCACCGACATCGCGGTCGTCACTGCGACGAGCGCGAATTCGCCGCCTTCGCCGAGCAGCAAAGCGGTTTGCGCCGAGGTCGCCCAGTTCAGCCCGAAGGCGCGCCCGAGCGGGACCATGATCGCGGCCTTCAAGAGGATCAGTCCGATCGCGGACATCACCACCAGCCCGAGCTGCGAATAGACCGCATAGGGATCGAGGCTCATCCCGACGGAGATGAAGAACAGCGCGAGCAGCAGCCCCTTGAACGGCTCGATATCGCTGTTGATCTGGTGGCGATATTCGGTGCCCGAAAAGAGCAGCCCGGCAAGGAAGGCGCCGAGCGCCATCGAAAGCCCCGCCGCCGCGGTAAGCGTCGCGGTGCCGATGACCAGCAGCAGCACCGCCGCCATGAACTGTTCGCGAATGCCCGAAGCCGCGGCGATGCGCAGCAGCGGGCGCACGATCAGCCGCCCGACCGCAAGGATGCCCACGATCACGCCGACCGCCATTCCCAGTGCCTTCAGCGCCGAAAGCAGCACCGGCCCTTCGGTCTGCGCGCCGAACACGCCGATCAGGAACAGGATCGGGACGACCGCGAGATCCTGAAACAGCAATATCCCGAACGAGGCCCGGCCCGCGGGCGTGGAAAGCTGCAGCTTTTCGGACAGGAGCTGCATCACGATCGCTGTCGACGACAAAGCGAGGCAGAGGCCGAGGATGATCGAGGCCCCGGGCGGATTGCCATAGGCATTGGCGATCAGCCCGATGGCGAGGCCGCACAGCAGCACCTGCGCGCCGCCGAGCCCGAAAACCAGCTTTCGCATCGCCCATAGCTGCGCCAGCGACAATTCCAGCCCGATCGCGAACAGCAGGAAGACGACGCCCAGTTCGCCGATCGTCGCGACGCCTTCGGCATCATGGACAACGACATGTTCGAGCACCGGCCAGGTTCCGGCCAGCCTGCCCAGCCCATAGGGACCGATCAGCAGGCCGACGCACAGAAACCCGAGTACCGGACTGATCCGAATGCGGTGCGTGAGCGGAATAATGAGCCCGGCCGCAACCAGAAAGAGCAGAATCTCGCTCAGAAACGGGATGTCGGCATGCATGGCCGTCTTGGTACCGTTCCTGTTGCCGGCAGGTAAAGCCTATTGCCGAACGGGCCGCACCACCAATGTATCGCTGTCGACATATTTCAGGATCTCGGCCGCGCGGCTGCCGATCGCGGCGCGCGTGAGCCCGCCGGCGCCGTGGGTGCCGATCACCAGCAAGTCGAATTTCCCGTCGTTCAGGCAGTCGCGGAGCTGACTGTAGAATTCGCCGACTTCGACCAGCGTGGTCATCCGGTCGCGCACCGATGCGGGCAGATCGGCATCGGCAACGAATTTCTTCATGTCGCGGTCGGCCTGCTGCTGAATCTCCAGCTCGGTGCCTTCCTTGCCCAGAAACGCCTCATAGGCGGCGTGGCAGCCATGCCAGACGGTGATTTCGGCATCGGGGAAGATCGCGGCGGCCCGCTCCAGCGCCTGGCGTGCGCAATCGGAAAAATCGGTAGCGAAGAGCAGGCGGCGATAAGGCGCGCTCGCCCGCGCCTTCACCACCAGCACGGGAACCGGCGCGCGGCGCACCAGCGCTTCGACCGCCGTTCCCAGGAAATAGTCGCTGATATTATTGTATCGCGCCACGCCGGTCAGGATCAGCGACGGCGATCGCGCGTCCACCAGCTTCAATATCTCGTCATGCACGGCGCCGCTGCGCACCAGCGGCTCGGCCTCGCACCCCGCCCTGTCGACGATGGCCTGCAATTCCTCCCGCGCCGCCTGCTCGGCCGCATCGCCGTCAGTACGGCCGGGTTCGACGACATGCAGCATGAGGACCGATGCATCCAGCTGGTCTCCCAGCAGCATCGCACGGTCGGTGGGTCTGTCCGATCTGGCGGTCAGATCCGTCGCCAGCAATATCGCCTTCGCATGTGCCATTACCATTACCCCGGTACATTTTCGAGACGGGAGAGACCGTACCGGAAAGCTTCACGGCTGCGCAAGCAACCGGCGAGTCCCGACAAGCCGGGCCGCGGTGCGACCCGGCTTTCATCGCCGATGCGGTATGCGATCAGTAGCTGTAGCCGAGCTGCAGCCCCACTTCGCGCGGACGGCCGTAGGCGGCGAAGAAGCCCAGCCCGCTGACCGCGGTGTTCGAGATATAGGTCTCGTTGGTGAGATTGCGGCCATAGATGCCGAGCCGCATATGATCGCCGAACGTATAGCCGAACCGGGCGTTGACGATCGTATAGTCCGGCTGTTCGACGACGTGATACAGGTCGTGGAACTGCGAACTGGTGTAGCTCACCGTCACATTGCCGTCGATGATCCCGCCCGCCGTGTAATGCTCGTAATCCAGCGCGACATTGCCGCTGAACTCCGGCGCGCGCGGCAGGCGATAGCCGGTCGCGTCGAACAATACCGAAGCGAAGCTGCCATCGGGATTGCGTGTGCGGCCGTACGAGGCGGCGTTCGGGAAGTCGGTATATTTGGCTTCGGGCACCCAGGTCGCGGCGCCGCGCAGGCGGAAATCGTCCGAAAGGCGGAAGCTGGCATCGGCATCGAAGCCCCAGACGCGCACCGGCCCCGAATTCTGAAGGAAGACGGCAGTGCCGGTAAAGCCCTGCTCCTGCTTGTTGGTATAGTCGTAAAAGAAGCCGGCGAAATTCACGCTGTTGCCGCCATCGGCATATTTCAGCCCGGCTTCATAGGCCGTGTTCTTTTCCGCCTCGACCGGCGCATAGGGCGGCGTGCTGGCGGTGTTGGCGATGCCGGTCAGGCCGCTCTTCTCGCCGACCGAGAAGCTGGCATAGGCATTGAGCGTCGGCGTCAGTTCATATTGCGCGGTGATGCGCGGCACGAAACTGTTGAAGTCGCGCTGCTTGTTTACGGTCGCCGCCGTGGTGGCGGTGTCGTCGCGGCTTTCATGTGTGTAGCGCCCGCCCGCGGTCAGCGTCAGCCGGTCGGTCGGATGCGCCTCGATCTCGGCATAGCCGGCATAGGCGTCGATCTCGAAATGCTCGGCCTTGGCCAGCATGCCGCCGTTGGGAATGATCGGTTCCTGCAGATAGGCGATCGTATCGGTGCGGTTGCGATAATAGAAGAGCCCGGCGGTCAGCTGGAAGATGCCCCAGCGTTCGGACGCGAAATTGAGCTCCTGCGAGAAGGCCTGGGTGTCGACGAAATAGGAATATTCGACGCAGGCGAAGGTCGCGAGACAAGTCGGCGACGATTGCGAATGGGTGAGCGACACCAGGTTGACGATCGAATTGTCGTTATACCCGGTCAGCGACGTGAACGTCCCCACGCCATCGACATCGAGCTCGATACGGGCATCCGCCGCCCAGGTTTCGACCGTTCCGACATTCATCGGGCCGCCGAAGCCTGAGTTATAGGCAGTGTGATAGGGCTCGGTCGGAACGATCGACCCCGGATAGGCCGATGCGACGGAAAGCCCGTCGACCGCGGTCGAGGCATTCGACCCTTCGTCGTCATGACTGAGGTAGAAGCCGCCGATCTTGATCGAGAGATTGCCGGTCGGCTCGAACAGCAGTTTCGCGCGGGCATTGGCGCGGCGGATCGTGCCGTAGCTGTTGCCGTTGGTCTCGTCGGTCAGAAAGCCGTCGATCCAGTCATAGCCGCCCGACAGGCTGACCGCGACGGTATCGCTGATCGGCGTGGTGACGAAGGCGCTGGCGGCGATGTGCGGCGAGCTGCGGCTGCCGCCGTCGCCGGTGAAGGCGCCGCCCGAAATCTGCATGTCCATCTGCGGCGTGAACGAGGGATCGCGCGTGAAGACCCGGATCGCGCCGGCGACCGAGTTGCGCCCGAACAGCGTGCCCTGCGGCCCTTTCAGCACTTCGACGCGCTCGACATCGGGCAGCGTCGATCCCAGCAGCTGCGGCGTGTAATAGTAGATGCCGTCGACATAGAGCGCGACAGCGTTTTCGCTGCCGCCGGTGCTGACCAGCGTGCCGACGCCGCGGATCGAGGGCTGGAACGCCGTACCGACACCGCCGAAGGACAGGCCCGACACCGCGTTCTGCAGATCGAGGACATTGTCGACGCCCGACTGGGCGAGCTGTTCGGGCGAAAGCGCGGCGATCGTCAGCGGCACGTCCTTCAGCCGCTGTTCGCGGCGCTGCGCGGTGACGACGATTTCGTCGCCCGCGACATCCTGCACAGCGACGGGTGCAGGGGGGGTTTCCTGGCTGTTTTCAGCATCGCTGCCGGCCTGCTGGGCCAAGGCCGTGCCCGGCATGACGATGAGGCTCGCGCCGAGCGCGAGGCGAAGACCCTTCATGTTCCTACTCCACTGTTACGCATCCGCCGGAAATTTCCGATCCGGGCAGCCGCACGCATCGGTGCCGGCTCGCGAAGCAGGATAACGTCCCGCCCGGCCCGAAATCAACGCGGGCCGGGCAGGTATCGCCATTGGGAATTGTCAGGATTTTCGCTGCCAAGTCAGCATTTTGCGGGAACCAAAATCAGTCCCGCAGCAACTCGTTGATGCTCGTCTTGCTGCGCGTCTGTTCATCGACCCGCTTGACGATCACCGCGCAATAGAGGCTCGGCTTCCCTTCGCCGCCACCCATCGTGCCGGGAACCACCACCGCATAGGGCGGCACTTCGCCGCGGAAGACTTCGCCGGTCGCGCGATCGACGATCTTGGTCGAGGCGCCCAGATAGACGCCCATCGAAAGCACCGCACCCTCACCGACACGAACGCCCTCGGCCACTTCGGAACGCGCGCCGATGAACGCGCCGTCGCCGATGATGACGGGATCGGCCTGAAGCGGCTCGAGCACACCGCCGATGCCGGCACCGCCCGAAAGGTGGACATTCCTGCCGATCTGCGCGCAGCTGCCCACCGTCGCCCAGGTGTCGACCATCGTGCCTTCACCGACATAGGCGCCGATATTGACGAAGCTGGGCATCAGCACCGCGCCCTTGCCGATATGGCTGCCGTGGCGGACGATGCTGCCGGGCACCGCGCGAAAGCCCGCCTTGCGGAACGCGTCTTCGCCCCAGCCGTGAAACTTGCTCGGCACCTTGTCGAACCAGTTGGCGCCGCCCGGGCCGGGCATCACGACATTGTCGTTGAGGCGGAAGCTGAGCAGCACCGCTTTCTTCAGCCACTGATTGACCTGCCAGCCGCTGTCGGTCGGTTCGGCGACGCGCGCGGCACCGCTGTCGAGCAGGTTGAGCGCTTCGGCGACGGCCTCGCGCACTTCGCCTTCGGTCGACGGGCCGATATCGGCGCGCGCTTCCCAGGCAGCGTCGATGGTGGCGGAAAGATCGGTCACGCTTGTTCCTCCATGATGGCGTGCAGCCACGCCGCGATATCGGGCACCGTGTAATCGACATAGCTGCGGTCGGTGCAGTTCGGCGGCTGCTCCGATCCATTGTCGACCCATACGGTCGTCATGCCGATTTCCTTGGCGGGTTTGAGATTGCGGGCAAGATCCTCGACGAACAGCGACTGGCCGGGATCGAGGTCATAGGCGCTGCACAGCCCGCGATAGGCAACCGGGTCGGGCTTGGGGCGATAGTCGGTCGCATGGACGTCGTGGATCGCCTCGAATGCGCCGGAAAGCCCCAGCCGTTCGAGCACGCGCTCGGCATAGGGCACATCGGCATTGGTGAAGATCAGCTTGCGTCCGGGCAGCCGCGCGATCGCGCCGACCAGCGAATGATCGTGTTCGAGCGCGTCGAGCTCGATGTCGTGCACGTCGTTGTAGAAATCATGCGGGTCGACATCGTGCTCGGCCATCAGGCCGTTCAGCGTGGTGCCATGATTGTAGAAATAATGTTTCTGCACGCGCCGCGCCTCGACCGGGTCGAGGTCGAGCAGCCGCGCGACATAGTCGCCGATCCGCTTGTCCACCAGCGCGAACAGCCCCGCGCTCGCCGGATAGAGCGTGTTGTCGAGATCGAAGATCCAGTTGCGGACATGGGCAAGCGCGGCGTGCATCGCCGCGCGCTCTAGGCGCTGGGGCGAACGCCCGCAACGGCCGTGCGGGAAAAAGGCGCGCCTGCGCGATTTGCCTGATATGAAAAGCGTAACCGGTTCGCGGGCATCAGGAAGCGAAAGGAGCATGGGAGAATGAGAATGGCTTCGGTTTGGCACTCGCGACTGATCCGCACGACGGGGCTTTGCGGCGCGATGCTGGTCGCCGCCTGCAGCGGCGGTGGCGGGAGCAGCTCCACGCCCACGCTGCCGACGCCGCCTTCCCCGGCGCCGTCTCCGACGCCTTCGCCTTCACCCTCACCTTCGCCCAGCCCGTCGCCGACCGATTACGACACCGCCGAATATCGCGCGAGCGCGGGGCCGGTGTCGATGAACGCGCTCGTCGCCTATCAGGACGGCGCCACCGGCAGCGGAATCCGCATCGGCATCATCGACAGCGGCATTGACCTGCAGAGCGAGGAGTTCGGCGATTGCTCGCGCGGCACCGGCACGGGAAGCTGCCGGATCAGCTCGATCTCTGCCGATGTCGGCGGCAACGGCACGATCGACGATGAAGGCGGGCACGGTACGGCAGTGGCGTTCGCGCTGGCGGGGCGGCGCAACGGCGCGGGCACGCATGGCGTGGCATTCGATTCGCAGCTGGTCGTGCTGCGCGCCGATTCACCGGGCAGCTGCGCCACCTATGATCCCGACGACGAGGACAGCGGCTGCAGCTTCGATGATCGCGACATCGCGCAGGGGCTGGACATCGCCACCAATGCCGGTGCGCGCGTCGTCAATATCTCGCTGGGCGGCAATGCGCCGAGCAGCGCGCTGATCGACGCCGTGACGCGCGCGACGGCAGCCGGGGTGATCATCGTCATGTCGGCAGGCAATGACGGCGAAGCGAATCCCGATCCCTTTACGGCGCCGGCAACGAACGCGGCGCAATCACACGGCCTGATCATCATCGCCGGTTCGGTGGACGGGAATGACCAGATTTCCGGTTTCAGCAATCGCGCGGGGACCGGCCAGAATTTCTATCTGACCGCGGTCGGCGAGCGGGTGCGCGCGCCCGATCAGGAAAACACGCCCTTTCTCTGGTCGGGCACGTCCTTTTCCGCGCCGCAGATCAGCGGCGCCGTCGCGCTACTCGCCCAGGCCTTTCCCAACATGACCCCGGGCGAAATCGTCCAGCTGCTTTTCACCACGGCGCGCGACGCGGGCGATCCGGGTATCGACGCGATCTATGGTCGCGGCGTGCTCGATCTGACCCGCGCATTTCAGCCCGTCGGACAGACTTTCGTCGCCGGAACGCAGGCTGTGGCTTCGAACAGGGTCAATGCCACGCTTTCCGCGCCGATGGGCGATGCGCGCCAGTCCGGGCTCGGCATGGTCGTGCTCGACGGGTTCGATCGCGCCTTCGCGATGGATTTCGCCAATACCATCCGCCGCGCCGCGCCGGGCAAGCGGCTGACCGGTGCGATCGCGGGGCGGCAGCGCAGCTATGCCCTCGGCATCGGCGATATCGGCGTTGCGGTACGCATCGCGCCGGGACGCGAAGGCGTGCGGATCGATCGGCTCGCCATCGGCAGCGACGATGCCGAACGCGCGCGCCTGCTCGCCGCTTCGGTGACCGGCCGGCTGGGCAGCGACCTGCAATATGCGCTGGGCGCGTCGGAAAGCGGCGGCGCGCTTACCGCGCGGCTGGCCGGGCGCGCCGAGCCCGCATTCCTGATCGCAGGCGATCCGGCGACCGGATCGGGCTTCGAAAGCGACAGCGGCACCGCAGTCGCGCTGCGCCACCGGATCGGTTCCTGGGGACTGAGTGTGGCGGCCGAATATGGCGATGTGCGCACCCGCGCGCTTGCGACCGAGCCCGATCTGCTGCGGCGCCGCGAACGGCTTGCCTATGACCGCATGACTGTGGCGCTCGACCGGCGGTTCGGCGGACTGCGGATCGGCGTCACCGGATCGCGGCTGCACGAGGAAGACAGCGTGCTCGGGGCGCGGTTCGGCGGCGCGCTGGGCGCGGCGGGCGCCGACAGCTGGTTCCTCGACCTGGCGGCGCGCCAGTCGCTCGGCGACGGTTTCACCTTCGGCGCTTCGTGGCGGCAGGGGTGGACGCAGGCGCGGCTGCGCGGCGGCATCATCGGCAGCGGCGCGATCCGCACCGACGGCTTCGCCGCCGACATCGGCAAGCGCGGCGTGTTCGGGCGCGGCGACCAGCTCGGGCTGCGCGTGTCCCAGCCGCTGCGCGTGCGCGACGGCGGACTCGACCTGACGCTTCCCGCGGGCTGGGACTATGCCAGCGAGAGCGTCAATGCCTGGTCGCATCAGCGCGTCAACCTGGCGCCGGAAGGGCGCGAGATCGATGTCGAAGCCAGCTATTCGGCGCGGTTCTTCGGCGGCGACTGGGGCGCCAACCTGTTCTGGCGGCGCGATCCGGGCAATATCGCGGCAATGCCCGACGATGTCGGCGGCGCGGTCCGCTTCAACATTTCCTTCTGACGCGCGGAGCGATCCTTCCAGCGACAGGAGTGGCGGCGGCGTGATCGGCTCCCCATCTGACGGGGCATGACCGATTATGCGATGCTCGACCTCGTCCCCGTTCTGCAGGGCGGGACCATCCGCGACGCGCTGGATCGCGCCGCCGACCTTGCCGTCCATGCCGAAGCGACCGGCTATACCCGATACTGGGTGGCCGAACATCACGGCATGGCGGGAATCGCCAGCGCCGCCACGTCGCTCGTCATCGGCCATGTCGGGCAGGCGACGCGCACCATCCGCATCGGTGCGGGCGGCATCATGCTGCCCAATCACGCGCCGCTGGTGATCGCCGAGCAATTCGGCACGCTCGACGCGCTCTATCCGGGACGCATCGATCTGGGCCTCGGCCGCGCACCGGGATCGGACCAGCAGGTCGCCCGCGCGCTGCGCCGCACGCTCGACAGCGATCCGCAGGCATTCCCGCGCGACGTGATGGAGCTGCAGAGCTATTTCGCCGATGACGGCGAAACCGGGATCCAGGCGATCCCCGGCGCCGGTGCGAAACCGGAAATGTGGATCCTGGGATCGAGCCTGTTCGGAGCGCAGCTCGCCGCCGCGCTCGGCCTGCCCTATGCCTTCGCCTCGCATTTCGCGCCGGCGATGATGGACGAGGCGATCGAGACCTATCGCCGCAATTTCCGCCCGTCGCCGGTGCTGGAAAAACCGCATCTGATGCTCGGCTACAATGTCTTCGCCGCCGAAACCGACGAAGACGCCGAACTGCTCGCCACATCGGCGCAGCAGATGTTCGTCGCGATCCGCACTACCGGCAAGGGCATCCAGCTTCCCCCGCCCGTGCCAGGCTATCGCGACACGCTGGGGCGTCAGGAAAATGCCGTGCTCGATTCGGTGCTCGCCTGTTCGGCGACCGGCGGCCCGGAAACGGTGGCGCGCGACATCGCCGCCTTTGTCGAGCGCACCGGCGCGGACGAACTGATGTTCGTCAGTTCGATCCACGATCACGAGGCACGCAAGCGCAGCTTCGCGATCGCGGCCGATGCGATGCGCGCACGCACATCGGAACCTGCCGCTCAATAGGCGAGCGGCAGCCGCAGCCGGATCAGCAGCCCGCCCAGATCCTCGCTTTCCTCAAGCGTGATCGTGCCGTCGTAAATCTCCACAACGTCGCGCACGATGGCGAGGCCGAGGCCCGTGCCCGGCTTGCCGCTGTCGAGCCGGACGCCGCGATCGAAGATGCGGATGCGATCCGCCTCGGGAATGCCGGTGCCGTCGTCCTCGACCAGGATTTCGGCAAACCCCGCCTGGGCGGTCGCCGTGATGAACACGCTGCCGCCGCCATATTTCGCGGCGTTTTCGACAAGATTGCCGAGCAGGTCGTCGAGATCCTGTCGCTCGATATGCGCGACCAGATCCTTCTGCCCGTCGATATCGATGCGGACATTGGGATAGAGGCGCGCGACGGCGCGCTCGACCGCCTCGATCGCCGGCCAGATTTCCGCTCGGCTGTGCGCGCTGCCGCGGCGGCCGACCGCGCGGGCGCGGGCGAGATGATGGTCGATCTGACGCCGCATCGTGCGCGCCTCGCGGATCACGGCATCGGCGAGATCGGGCTGCCCGGCAGCGGCGGCGTTCATGATGACGCTGAGCGGCGTTTTCAGCGCATGGGCGAGATTGCCCGCATGCATCCGCGCTTCCTCGGCCTGCTTGTCGTTATGCTCAACCAGCGCGTTGAGCTCCTCGACCATCGGCGCGACTTCGGCGGGCATCGGCCCTTCGATGCGCGTGGAATGCCCCGCGCGCATCTTCGCCAGTTCGGCGCGCACCTTGCGCAGCGGACTGAGGCCGTACCAGGTCTGCAGCGCCACCATCAGCATCAGCCCGAGGCCGAGCACGAGAAAGCTGCGCACCAAGGTCCGCCGCAGCTGGGCGAGCTGCGCATCGAGCGTCGCCCGCGGCTGGGTGACCTGAAAGCGCCATCGAATCGGCGATCCGGGCAGTGTCAGATCGCGTTCGGCAACGCGCAGGTCCTGATCGAACTGCCTGCTGTCGTAGATGTGCATCGCACTGTCATTATGGCTCTCGTCGGTCGCGAGCCGCCAGTCCCACAGTGAACGGCTGGGATAATAGACGCCGGTCTGATCGCTGCTGATCTGATAATAGGCGCCCGAAAACGGTTCGAGAAACCGCTGGTCGGCGGGCTCGCGGCTTAGCATCAGCCGTCCGTCGGGGCTGAATTCGGCCGAGGCGATGATCGAATAGAGCAGGAATTCGAGCTGATCGTCGAAATTCTTCGTGAACGCCGATGTCAGCACGCGATCGAGGGCGATGCCGCCGCCGGTCAGCAGCACCAGGATCCACGCCGCCGCGACGAAGATCATCCGGCGGCTGACCGATCCGGTCACCCGCAGATAGGATCGCGGCTGCTGTTGAGGGGATGGCTCGGATTCGGCCACGGCGCGAACGGCTCCTGTCAGGCCGTTGTCACGATGCGGCTTCGGCGGGTTCCTCGAGGCTGTAGCCCAGCCCGCGAATGGTGGTGATCGTCTCGGCGCCGAGCTTCTTTCGGATGCGCGTCACGAACACTTCGATGGTGTTCGAATCGCGATCGAAATCCTGATCGTAGATATGCTCGATCAATTCGGTACGGCTGACCACCTTGCCCTTGTGATGAAGCAGGTAGCTGAGCAGCTTGTATTCCTGCGCGGTGAGCTTCACCGGCTCGCCCGACTTGGTCACCTTGCCCGAACGCGTGTCGAGGCGAATGTCGCCCGCCATCAGTTCGGCCGAGGCATTGCCCGAAGCGCGGCGGATCAGCGCGCGAAGCCGCGCGATCAGTTCCTCGGTCTGGAACGGCTTGGCGACATAATCGTCGGCGCCGGCATCGAGCCCGGCGACCTTGTCCGACCAGCTGTCGCGCGCGGTGAGGACGAGGACCGGAGTCGTCTTGCCTTCCTTGCGCCAGCGATCGAGCACCGTCAGCCCGTCGACTTCGGGCAGGCCGAGATCGAGCACCACCGCATCATATTCCTCGGTCGAGCCGAGGAAATGACCTTCCTCGCCGTCGGTGGCGAGATCGACCGCATAGCCCGCGCCTTCCAGCGCGTTGCGCAGCTGCTGGCCGAGATTGGGTTCGTCTTCAACGATCAATAAGCGCATGTCGTGTTCCCGTATCTGCTCTAGCGCGAACCGCCCGAGCGACGGACGACCTGGCCGGTGCGGCCATTGACGTCCACCCAGATGACCGAATCATCGCGCAGGAATTTGAGCGTGTAAATGTTCGTTTCCGGGTCATAGTCGAATCCGAGATACTGGCCCCGCACCCGGGGAACGATCCGACGTTCGATTTCGCGGGCAGGCAGATTCTGGCCGCTCTGCTGACGAACCGCCGCCTGGCTCTGCGCATCCTGGCTGCTGGCCGGCACATATTTGGCCTGCGCATGAGCGGGCGCCGCGCTCCACAGCGCGATAACTGCCACACCCGCAGCCAGACAGGATTTCCAGACCATTGCCATCGACATTGCATAGGGGGCGGCCGTTGAATAGCCCATGAATGGCCCCGTAACGTCCCGGCAACTTGCGCGGCGGGCGCCGGCGCGATAGCGCGCGCGGCATGGCTGCCCCCATTTTGTCTTATGAAGGCCTTGGTCTGAACCAGGGCACCGGCTGGCTGTTTCGCGGCCTCGACCTGCATATCGGCGCGCGCGACCGGCTGGCACTGATCGGCCGCAACGGCGCGGGCAAGACGACTCTGCTCCGCCTGGTCGCCGGCCAGATCGAATCGGACGAGGGCCGGCGCGTGATCGTGCCGGGGACGCGCGTGATCCTGCTCGAACAGGAACCGCGGATGACGGCCTGCGAAACGCTGCTCGATTTCGTGCTGCACGGCGACGATGCCCCCGCGCGGCACGAGGCCGAAGCGATCGCGGACCAGCTGGGCATCGACCTGTCGCGCGAAGCCGCCACTGCGAGCGGCGGCGAACGGCGCCGCGCCGCGATCGCCCGCGCGCTGGCGCAGGACCCCGACGTGCTGCTGCTCGACGAGCCGACCAACCATCTCGATCTCGGCGCGATCGAATGGCTCGAAGGCTGGCTGTCCTCCTATCGCGGCGCGTTCGTCGTCATCAGCCACGATCGCACCTTCCTGACGCGGCTCACGCGCCAGACGCTGTGGCTCGATCGCGGCACGATCCGCCGCGCCGATGTCGGCTTCGGCGGGTTCGAGGCCTGGACCGAACAGGTCCATGCCGAAGAGGAGCGCAACGCCGCGCGGCTCGACGCGAAGCTCAAGATCGAGGAGCACTGGCTGCAGCGCGGCGTCACCGGTCGCCGCCGCCGCAACCAGGGGCGGCTGGAGAAGCTCAAGGAAATGCGCGCGCAACGCGCTGCGATGCTCGGGCCGCAGGGTACCGCCAATCTGGCGACGGGCACCGACGACGCCCAGACCAAGATCGTGATCGACGCGAAGCACGTCACCAAAAGCTATGGCGACCGCGTCATCCTGCGCGATTTCAGCTTCCGCGTGACCAAGGGCGACCGGATCGGCATCGTCGGCGCGAACGGAGCGGGCAAATCGACGCTGCTCAAGCTGCTCACCGGCGAAGTGCAGCCCGATCAGGGCGAAGTGAAGCGCGCGAAGACGCTGGACGGCGTGATCATCGATCAGCAGCGCAGCCTGATGGAACCCGAAAAGACCGTGCGCGACGTGCTGGCGGACGGCGGCGACTGGATCGACGTGCTCGGCGCGCGCAAGCATATCCACGGCTATCTGAAGGAGTTTCTGTTCGAACCCTCGCTGGCCGACGCCAAGGTCGGCTCGCTTTCGGGCGGCGAACGCTCGCGGCTGCTGCTCGCGCGTGAATTCGCGCGGCGCTCCAATCTGCTGGTGCTCGACGAGCCGACCAACGATCTCGACCTCGAAACGCTCGATCTGCTCCAGGAAGTGATTTCGGATTATGACGGCACGGTGCTGATCGTCAGCCATGATCGCGACTTTCTGGACCGCACCGTCACGGTGACGCTGGGGCTGGACGGCAGCGGGACGGTCGATGTGATTGCGGGCGGCTATGCCGACTGGGAAGCCAAGCGCAAGCCGCGCCCGGAGAAGAAGGCGCCGGCCAAATCCGTGCCCTCCTCGCCCGAACCGCCGAAGCAGAAGCCGACCAAGCTGAGCTACAAGGATCAGCGCGACTATGATTTGCTTCCCGGCAAGATCGAGGCGCTGGACGCGGCGATCGCACGCGACGAGACGGCGCTTGCCGATCCCGACCTCTACACACGCGATCCGAAAAAATTTGCCGCGCTCACCGATGCCATCGAAAAGGCGCGCGAAGCCAAGGAAACCGCCGAACTGCGCTGGCTCGAACTCGCCGAACAGGTGGAATCGCTCGGCTGAATGCATAACGCTACGGAAACAATCGCCCCGCAATCCGTTCCGCCTCTCACAGAACATTCACAGCCTGGAGAACCGGAACCATGCGCAAGCTGATCGCCGCCACCCTCGTTGCCACCGCAGCCCTGCCGATGGGCGCCTGCACGCAGCAGGGTAACATCTTCGGCCCCGGCGAACGCGTCTATGATCAGCGCGCGATGAACGACGATGTCGTCATCTATCGCGACGCTCAGGGCCGCTATTACTGCCGCCGCGAGGACGGCACCACCGGTACGCTGGTCGGCGCCGCCGCCGGCGGCGTGCTCGGCAACATCATCGCGCCGGGCGGATCGAAGACCGTCGGCACCATCCTTGGCGCGCTTGCCGGCGGTGTCGCCGGACGCGAGATCGATCGCTCGGATCTCGCCTGCGAATAATCGATGGGACAAACCGGCTCCGGCATCGCCGGGGCCGGTCGCTTGCGGAACGCGGCTACGCTTCGAGCGTCAGCCGCGTTACCGTACCGTGCGGATCGCTTTCGGTGGAAAGCGTGCCGCCCGCCTGACCGGCAAAGGCCGTTACCAGCCGCTGGCCAAGGCCGCCTTCACGGCCCTTTATCTGCATCTCCTCGGGAATGCCGATGCCGTTATCGGCGACTTCGAGCAGCCATCCGTCCCCATGCGCGCGAAACCGCACCTGGATGTTGCCGGCATCGCGCCCGACAAATGCGTGCTTGGCGGCGTTGGTGACGAGTTCGTTGACCACCAGCCCGATCGAAACCGCCCTGTCGCGCGCCATCCGCACATGATCGGCTTCGCAAGTCAGCGTTATCGTCGCGCGCAGGAACAGCGCCTCCGACAGCGCGGCGCAGAGTTCGCGCAGATAGACCTGCATGTCGACGGCGTCGACGCTGGCGCCGCCGCGGTAGAGATGCCGATGCGCCCGCGCGATGCTTTCGATCCGCGTCTGCGCCCGCGACAAGGCCTCGGCGGTCGCCGGATCGTCGGCGCGGCGCCGCTGCAGATCGAGCAGGCTGGCGACCAGCGCGAAATTATTCTTCACGCGATGGTCGAATTCCTCGAGGAACAGGTCGCGTTCGGCGACTTCGCGATCACGCTCGGCAACCGCCCAGCGCACGGCCCGGCGAAACAGCTCCGCCACCACCACGATCGCGGCATAGGCACTGGCGTTGACGATCGTGCGCGGCCCGTCGAGCGGGCTGCCGAAAGCGAAGCTGTTGAAAACCGGCAGGATGAAATACCAGCTGTACAGGATGGTGAAGACCGCCGTGATCGCGCCGGCGGGCCATCGCGCGAACAGCGTGGCGACCAGCACCGCGACATAACCGAGCGCATAGGGGCCGGCAGCCGGGGCGATCAGATCCACCACCGCGCGAAAGGTGATCGCCGCCGCGGCGCACAACAGACCGAATCCGATCTGCGTCGCTACTTGCGGAACAGCCGGCGCGAGCCGGGCGGGAAGATCGAGTTCGCCGATGCGCGCCATTGGCGCACATGACGGCCAATTTCGATCTAAAGTCAAGCAATTCAGGATATTACCTAACTTGAATCAACTAGATATCGAGGGATTTTCCCGTCCGCCCGGCCAGCTCGACCACATATTGCCAGGCAACCCGGCCCGAACGGCTGCCCCGCCGGGTGGCCCATTGCACGGCATCGGCATCCTCGACCGTCAGGCCATGCGCCTCGGCATAGCCGCGAATGATGGCGAGATAGGTGTCCTGATCGACTGCGTGAAAGCCCAGGCTCAGTCCGAACCGATCGGCCAGCGCCAGATTGTCGTCGATGCTGTCGCGCGGATTGATCGCGCTTTCCTGCTCGGCGATGTCGCGCGGAATCAGGTGGCGGCGATTGGAGGTGACGAACAGTCGTGTATTGCCCGGCCTCGCCTCCGCGCCGCCTTCGAGCAGCGAGCGCAGCGCGCGGGCATCCGACGCGGCGTCGAATCCGAGATCGTCGATGAAGACGGCGAAATGCCGTTCGACCGGCGCGAGCAATGCGAAAAGATCGGGCAGCCCCTCCAGATCGGCAGTCGCCGCCTCGACCAGCGCAAGCGCGCCGCCTTCGGCCTGAACGGCGGCGACCGCGCTCTTGACCAGCGCCGACTTGCCGGTGCCCCGCGCGCCCCAGAGCAGCACGTCCTGTGCGGCATGGCCGGCGGCGAGCCGCTCCATATTGGCGAGCAGTGTATCGCGCTGGCGTTCGACTCCCCGCAGCATGGCGAGCGGAAGCGGCGCGAACTCGCGCGCCGTGGTCAGCAGGCCCCCGCGCCAGACATAGGCGGGATGGGCCGTCGGATCGGCCGGCTCGGGCCGCGGCGGCGCCAGCCGTTCCAGCGCCTCGGCGATACGCGTGATCGGATCGGTCATCGCACAAGCCTATAGTCAAGCCGCCGCGGCAGCGGAAGCGGGCTCAACCTGCCGAACGCACGGTATTCAGATGGCTGCGGATACCGTCATGATCAGGCGCGGTCTTTGCCGCCTTTTCCAGCAGCTCCTCGGCGCCCGCGATATCGCCGGCCAGATACAGCGCCCAGCCATAGGCGTCGGCCGCCGCCGGATTGGCGGGCGCCACCGAATAGGCCGCATGGCCGGCATCGACGGCCGCTTCGCTGTCGCCGAGCGCGGCATAGGCCTGCGCCAGTTCGATATTGAGCGCCACATCGCGGTCGCCCACGCGTTCGCGCAGCCGTTCCAGCGTCGCGATGGCGGCGGCATATTCGCCTTCGGCGAGCTGCCAATGCCCGGCCAGACGAAGCGCGACGAGATTATTGGGGTTCTGCGTCAGGAACAGCGCGAGCACCCGTGCCGCTTCCTGCCGGTTGCCGCTCGCCTGGTTCGCCTCGACAAGGCGCAGCATCGTCGGCTCGTCGAACGCCATGTCTGCAGCGGCGCGATAGGCAGTCGCCGCCGCGCCCGGCCGCCCGGCGATCATCAGCACGTCGCCCAGCAGGATATGCGACCCCGGCGCGCCGGGATTTTCGCGCGCAACCTGTCGCGCGCGCGCCAGCGCCCGATCGACTTGCCCCGCATCGACCAGCGCGCGCAGATAGGGAACGATCCGGTCGGGATCGCCGGGATTTTCAGCAGCGGCGAGATCGGCCACGGCCACGCTGTCATCGGCACTGAACGATGGCGATTCGCCGCGCGCCGGATATGCCGCCCAGTCGAGGAACCGTGCCGCCGCCGCGCGTTCGTCGATCCGTTCGAAACCGCGCGCGACAAGCAGCTTGGCGTAGCTGTCGGCATCGGAGCGCGCGACCACCGGGCGCAGCACGCTGATCGCGTCGCGCGCCGCATCGCTGCGCAGATAAGCGAGCGCGAGCAGCTTGCGCGCGGTGATGTTCTTGGGCTGAGTCGCGACGAGCTGGCCGAGCTGTTCGATCGCGCGGGCGTAATTGCCCGCCTCGATGTCGAGCGATCCGCCGAGCAGCAGCGCGCCGGGCAGGCCGACCAGCGCGTCGCCGGTCCGCTCCATCAGCGCCCGGGCGAGATCGAGCCTGTCGGCGCGCGCGGCAAGCACTGCCTGCAGATAATAGGCCTGCGGACTGCCGGGCCGCGCTTCGAGCGCGCGGCGCGTGGCGGCCAGCATCGCGCGCGTCCGGCCCAGATCGCCGAGCGTCGCGGCATATTCGATCAGCGCGTCGTGATGCCAGGGATCGCGTTCCAGCGCGCGCTCGAACCACGGCAGCGCCGCGACCAGCCCATATTGCGTGCGCACCAGTTCGCCACGCAGCAGCAGCGCCTCGACATCGCCCGGCCCCAGTTCGACGGCGCGCTGCGATGCCGCGATGGCCCCGCCGATATCGCCCGCGGCGAAACGGAAACGGCCGATATCGGTCCACACGCCGGGGTCCTTCGGCGCCATGTCGACTGCCTTGCCGAACGCGGCGCGCGCGCCCGCGAGATCGCCCGTCGCAGTAAGGATGCGCCCGCGAATGCGCAGCCCGTAGACGCGATCCTGCGGCGCGGTCTGCTCGACCACCTGCAATGCGCGCTCGGTATCGCCCTGCAGCAGCAGCGCCTGCGCGTGCAGATGTCTGGTTCGGGCGGGATCATAGCCATGCGCCTCGGCCAGATCGAGTTCGGCTTCGGCGGCAAGACCATTGTCGAGTTCGAGCAGCGTACGCGCGAGCATGGCATGCGCGTCGCCCCAATCGGGATTGGCGCGCACCGCCTCAAACGCATGCGCGCGCGCCGCGCTGACATTGCTCTGCCGGAACGCGGCGATGCTCTTTTCAAGCTCGGCGCGCGCGGCAGCGGGATCGTGATATTCGGGCAGCAGCCGGATGAACCCGAATATGGCAAGGCCGAACGCCGCCAGACCGCCGAGGATCACGGCGGCACGACGCAATTGCAGCTTGCGCGAATAGCGGGTGCGACGGCGCCTAGGGCTGGAGGTCATAGGCCTTCATCAAGTCATATAGCGTGGGGCGGCTGATCCCGAGCAGCCGCGCGGTACCGGAAATATTGCCTTCGGCGCGGGCCAGCGCGTGGCGGATCGCCTTGCGATCGGCGGTTTCGCGCGCCGCCTTCAGATTGATCGGGGCGCTGTCCTCGGCGGCGCTTTCCAGATCGAGATCGGCGGCGGTAACGCTCTTGCCGTCGGCCATGATGACGGCGCGCTTCACGCGGTTCTCCAGCTCGCGGACATTGCCCGGCCAGTGCCAGGCATCGATCGCGGCGAGCGCGTCGGGCGCGAAATTCCTGACCCCGGCCTTCATCGATTCGGCATATTTGCGCAGGAAATGCCGCGCGAGCAGCCCGGCATCGCCCGGCCGCTCGGCTAGCGCGGGAATCCGCACGACGATTTCGGCGAGACGGTAGTACAGGTCTTCGCGAAACCGCCCGTCGGCAACCATAGCATCGATATCCTGATGCGTCGCGCAGACGATCCGGGTGTCGACCGGAATCGGTTTACGGCCACCGATCCGTTCGATCACGCGTTCCTGCAGGAAGCGCAGCAGCTTGACCTGCAACGGCAGCGGAATGTCACCGACTTCGTCGAGGAACAGCGTGCCGCCATGCGCCTGTTCGATCTTGCCCTCGGTGGTCTTCACCGCGCCGGTGAACGCGCCCTTTTCATGGCCGAACAGCTCGCTTTCGAGGAGCGTCTCGGGGATCGCGGCGCAATTGATCGCGACGAATTCACCGCTCTTGCGCGGACTCGACTCATGCACGCCGCGCGCGAGCAGTTCCTTGCCGGTACCGCTGGCACCGAGCAGCATCACCGATACGTCGGCGCCCGCGACACGCTCGATCGTGCGCGTCACCTTCAGCATTTCGGGCGCGCCGGTTATCATGCCGCCCAGTTCCGTGCCGGCCTCGGCACGCTCGGCAAGCCGGCGATTTTCCGCTTCGAGCGCATGAACGTGAAATGCGCGCGCGACGATCAAGCCCAAAGCATCGATGTCGATCGGCTTTTGATAGAAATCCCATGCCCCAGCGGCGATCGCCTTGAGCATCGATTCGTGCGCGCCGTGCCCCGAGGCGACGATCACCTTGGTCTCCGGCTGGAGCGACAGAATAGTCTCCAGCGTGGCGAAGCCTTCGCTGGTCCCGTCGGGATCGGGCGGCAGGCCAAGGTCAAGCGTCACCACCGGCGGCTGTTCGGCACGCAGCGTCGCGATCGCGCTTTCCCGTTCGCCCGCGACGAGCACTTCGTAATCGTCATAGGCCCAGCGCAACTGCCGTTGCAGCCCCGCATCATCCTCGACGATCAGCAGTTTCGGTTTGGAATCGGTCATGCCGCTTGTTCCACATTTGTCGGCTGCGCCGGCTTCAGCGTGACGCGGAAGCGCGTACCCTGGCCCTCACGCGATTCGACGTCGATCCGTCCGGCCATCGCCGCAGCGAGCTGGCGCGCCTCGAACGCGCCGATGCCGAATCCGCCCGGCTTGGACGAGACGAAGGGCTTGAACAATTTGTCGCGCACGAATCCGGGCGACATGCCGCAGCCGCGATCGATCACGTCGATCGCGACCTGCGCATCATCGGCTTCGACGGCGAGCGTCACCGGCTGGCCCTCGGCGCTGGCATCGATGGCGTTCTGGATCAGATGTTCGAGCAATTGTTCGAGCCGCACCGGATCGGCCAGCGCCGATGCCGGACCGGCCGCGGCCACCTGCACCGGATGCTGCCCGCGTCGCGCCGCGGCGAGCCGCTGCAGGATCGGCACCACGTCGATCGCCTGCGGCACGTCGGCACGGCTGCGGTTGGTTTGCGAAAGCCGCGCGAGCAGGCCGTTCATCCGCTCGACCGAATCCTTGAGCGTCGCGACCATGTCGGCGCGGAATTCGGGATTGTCGGCATGGCGTTCGGCGTTCCGCGCGACCAGCGTGAGCTGGCTCACCAGATTCTTGATATCGTGCAGGATGAAGGCGAAGCGGCGATTGAATTCGTCGAACCGCTCGACTTCGGCCAGCGCCTCCTGCGCGCGCGCTTCGGCAAGGAAGCTTGCCGCCTGGCGCCCGGCGACCTTGAGCAGGTCGAAATCCTCCCAGTCGAAGGCGCGGTTGATCGGCGGGCGGGCGAGCAGGATCGCGCCGGCCAGCTTGCCGAAATGCGGTAGCGGCACCAGCGCCCAGGCCCGCGGCATGGCGAGCAGCGTTTCGGGAACCGCGTCGCGATCGCGCGCGTCCCCGCTATCCTTGCGCACCGCGTCGAGCTCGATGATCCGCCCGGTTTCGGAAAGGTGCCGCGCCAGCCGGGCATCGATCGTCGGGGGAAGCTGGCCCGCCTCCCAGTTCCAGCTCGCGGCGGGCGCCAGTCCACTGCCTTCGGGCATCAGCAATACGCCGGCGGGCGAATCGGTCATGTCGGCAATCGCCTTGACGATCCGCTCGTCGAGCGGCGCGGCGCCGTCCGGCTGACCCAGCGTCTCGGTGAAGCGCATCCATTCGGCGCGATAGTCATAGCGATGCCGGAAGAAATGCTTGGCCAGCTTCACTTTCGCCCATGCGCGCAACCAGGGTGAGGACACGAGCGTCAGCACCGCCGCGGTCATGCCGAAGACGAAGGCGGTCTGCAGCACGCGGGCATGGCTGCCCCCCACGGTCGCCAGCGCGCTGGTGGTCAGCGCGACCAGTGCCAGATAGGCCCCGATGCCCGCAAGCGAGAGCGACTGAAAGGCGACGGTGCGCGACACCTGCATCGTCCATTCGCCCTTGCGCTGCAGACCGATGCCGACACCGATTGCGATGATCGCCACTGCCGGGCCGCGCAGCGCCTGGAGGTCGGGCGGCAGATAGCCGAGCAGATAGGCGCTGCCGAGCATGTTGAGATTGATCAGCCACAGACCGCCGAGCGACAGCACGATCCAGCGCAGCCCCGCGCTCGCCGACGGCGCCACCGCCGAATGCAGCGCCTGAGTAAGCACCAGCGCCGCCACCGCGATAAGCATCCGCAGCAACAATCCGGCCGTCACGAATTGCTGGGCCAGCGGATCGGGCGCGGTATGGCCGATCAGATCGAGTATGGTCGCGACAATCGTGACGATCGTCACGACGCCATAGACAGTGGCTAGCGCGAATCGCGGCCGCGCCGCGCCGTCGCGACGATGCAGCACAAGCATGAAGCCGAACCAGGCGATGTCGCGCGCGGCTTCGACCACGCCGGTCACCATCTCGCCATTGCCGATCCCGGCCACCGCCAGCGCCCAGAGCGCCGTCATCGCCAGCGCGACACCCAGCGGCCCGCGCGGCGCGCCGCTTTCGGTACGGCCGAACGCCCATAGCGCCACCGCGCCGAACAGCATCGCGGCAAGCGCGTGCGTCCAGAGGATGACGGTTGCGACCATCAGCGTGCGCCTTCGGGGAAGAGCACCACGCGCAACGTCTGGAGGAGGATCAGGAGATCGAGGAAAGGCGAGTAGTTCTTGGCGTAGAACAGGTCATATTCGAGCTTCTGGCGCGAATCCTCGATCGAGGCGCCATAGGGATAATTGATCTGCGCCCAGCCGGTGATGCCCGGCTTCACCATATGCCGTTCGGCATAATAAGGCAGCTGCCCTTCCAGCTCCTCGACGAATTGCGGGCGTTCCGGGCGCGGACCGACAAAGCTCATCTGCCCTTTCAGCACCGTCCAGCATTGCGGCAGTTCGTCGATGCGCAGCTTGCGGATGATGCGGCCGACCCGCGTGATTCGCGGATCGTCCTTTTCCGCCCAGACGGCAGTGCCCGCGACTTCGGCATCGGTGCGCATCGAGCGCAGCTTGATGATGTCGAACCCTTCGCCATAGAGGCCGACGCGGCGCTGGCGATAGAAGGCCGGCCCCTTGCTGTCGATCTTCACCAGCAGCGCCGTGATCAGGATCACCGGCAGCGTGAGCACCAGCAGCGTCAGGCTCGCGGCGATGTCGAACAGGCGCTTGAACGCAGCCGAGAACATCCGGCCTGACGAAAACCCGTCGGAAAAGATCAGCCAGCTGGGATTGACGCTGTCGAGATCGACTCGTCCCGTCTCGCGCTCGAGGAAAGTCGAGGTGTCGTTGACGTGCACGCCGGTGGTCTTGATCCGCAGCAGATCCTTGAGCGGCAGCGCGTTGCGCCGCTCCTCGAGTGCGAGCACCACTTCGCTGGCATTGAGCAGCACGACATGATCGGCAAGGTTGTAGATCGCGTCGCGCGGGATCGCTTCGGGAATGACGTGATTGGCTTCGCTCATCGCGACAAAGCCGACGATGACAAAGCCCGAACCCGGCGTGCGCGACAGCGTCTTGAGCCGCTGCGCGCGCGGACCCGATCCGAGCACCACGACGCGGCGCTTGAACACCTGGCTGCCCAGCGTCGAGCCGAGGAGGATGCGCATCAGCACCAGCAGCAGCATCGCCATGAGCATCGCGTAGAGGAGATTCGACCGCCAGAAGCTGAGCGCCGGGGCGAGGAAGGAAATCGCGCTGAGAAAAATCACGCCGAGCGAGACCGAGACGATCAGCCGCGCGACGGCATAGCGCAGCGATTGCAGCGCATCGGCGCCATAGACGCCGACCGCGACCATCGCCACTTGCAGCGTCAGCGCGAAGGTGATCAGCTGGGGCAGCCGCGAAAGCAGCGACTCGAGCTCCATACCAATCTGGTGCGCGCGCGCGATCCAGCCGATTTCGCCCGCGGCGAGCAACATGACGAGGTCGAGCAGACCCAGCAGCAGCACCGCATTAGGCACATAGTGATTGAACAGACGGATCATCGTATGTTCTTCGCCCTGGTGTAAATTCTACCGACAGTGCCGATCTCTCTCGCAAATTGACGAAGAAATGCTGAACAGGATCGAAGCCATTTGCCGCAGGGCCCGTTTTCGCGCGCACCAGGGACGGCCATGCGCGGGCGCGTGAAGCGGAAGGCGGCACTGGCGGCGCTGGCCGAACGCCGCGACGATAGGGCGACTGAACGCCGCTGCGCGCTGTGCGATCGCCCGCTCGGCCATCTGGTCGAGCAGCATCATCCGCTGCCCAAAAGCGAGGGCGGCCGCGATACCGTGCCCGTCCATCCGATCTGCCACCGCGCGATCCATTCGCATTTCACCAATGCCGAACTGGCACGCGGCGGAGACATGGCAACGCTGCGCAACAGCCCGAGGCTGGCCGCTTTCCGCAAATGGATCGCGAAGAAGCCGCCCGATTTCCACGCCCCGACGCGGCGACGAAAGCGAGACTAAGCCCTGATCCTGTCAACATGGTACAGATCACGGTCCGGGAGTGTCCGCCCGATTGGGATGCCCCGGCACCTCGGTCGACCGGAAGCCGCATCACCCCCTTCCGCAATTTGAATAACATGCTATATACCTGGCTATACAATGAGAAGGCGGCCTTATGGACTATATCGCGGAGCGCGGCTGGCTGTTTCTCGGCAGTCGCATGAAACGACTGGCCGAGCGAATGCAGGCCGATGTGCTGACCATCGCTTCGGACGCGGGAATCGCCGTGCAGCCGAGCCAGTATCCGGTACTCGGACTGCTCGATCGGCACGGGGACCAGGTGATGGGCGAAATCGTCCGGCGGCTGGGGATCAGCCAGCCCGCCGTTACCCGCATCGTCAACAAGCTTGCCGAAATGGAGCTGGTATCGGTTGCGCGATCGGACAGCGACCGGCGCCAGAAACTGGTGTCGTTGACGCAGCGGGGGCGCGAGGTGATGGCGGTTTCCCGCCGCGAGGTCTGGCCGCGCGTCGAAGCCGCGGTGGTGGCGCTGTGCGGTGACCTGCAGGGCTCGCTGCTCGACCAGATCGGCGCGATCGAGACCACCCTCGCCGAGCGGCCGCTCCATGCCCACCGCCCGCCCGAACCGCCGCCCGGGCTGCGAATCCGCAGGTTCGAAGACGCGCTCGCGCACGAATTCACGGCGATCAACACCGAGTGGATCGAGGATATGTACGCGATGGAAGAGGTCGAGCGGAGGATGCTGGCCGCCCCGCGCGCAAGCTATGTCGAGGGCGGCGGATCGATCCTGTTCGTCGAGGCGCCCGATCTCGGCATCATCGGTACCTGCGCGCTGCGCCAGACGCGTCCGGGCTGGTTCGAGCTGACCAAGATGGGCGTGCGGTCCTCCGCGCGCGGACGCAAGGCGGGCGAATTCCTGTTGAAAGCCGCGATCGAGGAAGCGCATGCGCTCGACGCGGAGACGCTCTATCTCCTCACCAACCGCAAGTCGCAGGCTGCGATCCACCTCTATGAAAAGCACGGCTTCGTCCATGACGACGCGATCATGGAGGAATTCGGACGGACCTATGAACGGTGCAATGTGGCGATGCGGTATGTCGGCTGAACCCGAGCCGCTGCCGATCGAAACCCGCTGGGCCGAACGCCGCGATCTGCCGCGGCTGCGTGCGCTGATGGAACGCGCGATCGAAGCGCTGCAGCACGGGCTGCTCTCGCCCGAACAGATTGCCGCCAGCCATGCGATCATGGGCCTCGACACCCAACTGGTCGAAGACGGCACCTATCTGATCGCCGAAAGGGGGGACATCGCCGTCGGGTGCGGCGGCTGGAGCGGCCGCGCGACTCTCTATGGCGGCGATCATGGCGTAGGCCTGCGCGCGCCGGCCCTTCTCGATCCCGCCATCTATCCGGCGCGAATCCGCGCCATGTACACCCACCCCGACCATGCGCGGCAAGGCATCGGTCGCCGCATCCTCGCCGAATGCGAGGCGGCTGCGGCGGGCGCGGGGTTTTCGACGGTCGAGCTGATGGCGACGCTCAGCGGACAGCGGCTCTATGCGGTCAGCGGCTACACGGCGATCGAGAATGTCGTGCATGCGGTGGATGGTGTCGCGGTACCGCTGGTGCGGATGCGCAAGCGGATAGCCGGATAGCCGGACACCTATCACCTTGCCCCCTCCCCCTCCGCCGGGTAGCGGCAATCCATGTTGTGGATTCCGTTCACGCTGCTTGCCTCGGCCGCCCAGGTGCTGCGCAACGGCGCGCAGGCGTCGCTGACCGAGAAAATCGGCACGCTCGGCGCGACTCAGGTGCGGTTCGTGTTCGGGCTGCCTTTCGCGATCCTGTTCCTCCTCGCCGCGCTGGCGCTCTTCGGCGAACCCCTGCCGGCCGTTCCGCCGGCGTCGCTGCTATGGGGCCTGCTCGGCGCGTGCAGCCAGATCGCGGCGACCGCGCTCATGCTGGTGGTAATGCACCGCCGCGCCTTCGGCGTCGCCTATGCCTATATCAAGACCGAACCGGTGCTGGTCGCGGTCTTCGGCGTGATCTTTCTCGGCGATCATCTGCGGCCGCTCGGCTGGGCAGCGGTGTTCGTCGTCACGGCGGGCGTGCTGATCGCATCGGTTTCACCGCGCGATTTCGGCAAGCTGTTCCACGAGCGCAACATGATCGCTGCGGGCGTCACCTCAGGCGCGCTGTTCGGGCTCTCGGCGATCGCCTTTCGCGCGGCGATTGATGGCATAGCGAGCGGCGGCTTCATCGTGCGCTCGCTCGAAATGCTCGTCGTCACGCTGGCGATCCAGACGTCGCTGCTCGGCATCTGGCTGTTCTGGCGCGATCGCGCCGCCTTTGCCGGATCGCTGCGCGAATGGCGCGCGAGCATCGGCGCGGGGTTTCTCGGCGCGCTTGCCTCGGCGGGCTGGTTCTGCGCCTTCGCGCTCACCCCGGCGGCGAACGTCCGCACATTGGGACTGGTCGAAATGCCGATCGCGGCGCTGCTTTCGGGCAGGCTGACGGGGAAGAAGACCAGCCGGCACGAAGCGGCCGGACTGGGCATCGTGGGGGTCGGCATCCTGATGCTGCTCTGGACGGCGGCGAAAGCGGGCTGAGCGCGCACTCCAATGGTTTTCCCGGAGCGGAGGGGGACCATGCGAAGCGTGATGGACGGGTATTGGCCGCAAGCGCGCCGCCTGTGGAGATTACCCCTCCGTCAGCCCTTCGGGCTGCCACCTCCCCCTCCGGGGGAGGAACGTCAAAAAAAGGGCCGACGGTTCCCCGCCGGCCCTTCTTTTTGCTTTCGCCTGAGCGAAACGGCTCCGCCTGGGAGCCGCCAGACAGCGGGGCTTCTTAGAAGCCCATGCCGCCCATGCCGCCCATGCCGCTCATGTCGGGAGCGCCGCCACCGGCGGGCTTGTCTTCCGGCAGCTCGGCGACCGTGGCTTCGGTCGTGATGAGCAGGCCGGCGACCGACGAGGCGTTCTGCAGCGCGGTGCGAACGACCTTGGTCGGATCGATCACGCCGGCAGCCACGAGGTTCTCGTAGGTGTCGGTCGCGGCGTTGAAGCCGAACGACGTGTCCTTCTGGTCGAGCAGCTTGCCCGAAACCACCGCGCCGTCATGACCCGCATTCGCCGCGATCTGACGCACGAGCGAGGTCAGCGACTTGCGCACGATGTCGATGCCGCGGGTCTGGTCCTCATTCTCGCCGGTGACGCCTTCCAGCGCCGCCGTGGCGTAGAGCAGCGCCGTACCGCCGCCCGGAACGATGCCTTCCTCGACCGCAGCGCGGGTGGCGTGGAGGGCGTCGTCGACGCGATCCTTGCGCTCCTTCACTTCGACCTCGGTGGCGCCGCCGACCTTGATCACGGCAACACCGCCGGCGAGCTTGGCGAGGCGCTCCTGGAGCTTCTCGCGGTCATAGTCGCTGGTGGTCTGCTCGATCTGGCCGCGAATCTGCTCGGTGCGCGCCTTGATGGCGTCCGCGTCGCCCGCGCCGTCGACGATGGTGGTGTTGTCCTTGTCGATCGTGACCGACTTGGCCGTGCCCAGCATGTTCAGCGTGACGTTTTCGAGCTTGATGCCCAGATCTTCGCTGACGACTTCGCCCTTGGTCAGGATCGCGATGTCCTCGAGCATCGCCTTGCGGCGATCGCCGAAGCCCGGCGCCTTGACCGCCGCGACCTTGAGGCCGCCGCGCAGCTTGTTGACGACGAGAGTCGCGAGCGCTTCGCCTTCAATGTCCTCGGCGATGATCAGCAGCGGACGGCCCGACTGGACAACCGCTTCGAGGATCGGAAGCATCGACTGGAGGTTCGACAGCTTCTTTTCGAAGATCAGGATATAGGGATCCTGAAGCTCGACATTCATCTTTTCCGGGTTGGTGACGAAATAGGGCGACAGATAGCCGCGGTCGAACTGCATGCCTTCGACGACGTCGAGCTCGAATTCGAGACCCTTCGCCTCTTCGACGGTGATCACGCCTTCCTTGCCGACCTTTTCCATGGCTTCGGCGATCTTTTCGCCGACTTCCTTGTCGCCATTGGCCGAGATGGTGCCGACCTGCGCGACTTCCTGCGTGCCCGAAACTTCCTTCGAGCGGCTCTGGATATCAGCGACGACCTTCGCGGTGGCGAGATCAATGCCGCGCTTCAGGTCCATCGGGTTCATGCCGGCGGCGACCGACTTCATGCCTTCGCGCACGATCGCCTGAGCGAGTACGGTGGCGGTGGTGGTGCCGTCGCCAGCGACGTCATTGGTCTTCGAAGCGACTTCGCGGACCATCTGCGCGCCCATATTCTCGAACTTGTCCTTAAGCTCGATTTCCTTGGCGACGGAAACGCCGTCCTTGGTGATACGCGGGGCACCGAACGACTTTTCGATGACAACGTTGCGACCCTTGGGGCCGAGCGTGACCTTGACCGCGTCGGCCAGGATGTCGACGCCTTTCATGATGCGTTCGCGTGCGTCACGCGAGAATTTAACGTCCTTGGCTGCCATGTTGCAGATCCTTTCTTGATCGTCGCCCCTGCGCAGGCAGGGGCCTATCTCTGTTCCGTCGGCCTCTGTTCCGTCAGCGACGCGCCGTTCCGGCACAAGCGACAGACACGGCCCCCTGCCTTCGCAGGGAAGACGGCGGTTGCGTTAGCCCTCGACGATGCCGAGGATGTCGCTTTCCTTCATGATCAGCAGGTCTTCGCCGTTCACCTTCACTTCGGTGCCCGACCACTTGCCGAACAGGATGCGATCGCCCGCCTTGACGTCGAGCGGCGTCACCTTGCCGTCTTCGCTCTTGGCACCGCTGCCGGCGGCGACGATTTCGCCTTCCTGCGGCTTCTCCTTGGCCGAATCGGGGATGATGATCCCGCCGGCGGTCTTTTCCTCGGCCTCGACGCGGCGAACGAGCACGCGATCGTGCAACGGACGAAAGTTCATGCGCCTGATCCCTTCCAGTATCTGGGTTGTAACAATATGGCTTTAGCACTCAGGCAACCCGAGTGCTAACAGGCGGGCATATGTGTCGGGGTCGGCGGTGCGTCAACGGGCAGATGGCGTTTTTTTTGATGTCCGCAAGGCCGTGCCGCCACGGGACGCGCGAGCGCCGGGTTCGGTCGCTTTCGCGTATTGGCGGGATAATACAGAACATTTACTCAGAGCCTCGCGTGCGATAGGCCTTCGCGCGGATTTCTGCAGCAAGGACGGGATCGTGAAGCTGATCAAAGGCGCCTGGAAAATTCTCGTCGGGATCAAGGACGCGCTGGTCCTGGTCTTCATGCTGCTGTTCTTTTCCGGCCTGTTCATGCTGCTGTCGGCAAAGCCCAACGTTGCCGCGATCCATGACGGCGCGCTGGTCGTCGCGCTGGACGGCACGCTTGCCGAACAACCGGAAGCGCCCGACCCCTTCGGCAACTTCGGCGGGGGCGACGTGTTGCGGCAACATCGCGTTCGCGATGTGGTGCGCGCGCTGGACGCCGCGATCGAGGACGAGCGCGTCAAGGCGGTCGTGCTCGATCTCGATCGCTTCATGGGCGGCTATCCGGTCGATGTTCAGGCCGTCGCCGATGCCGTCGGCCGGGTCCGTGCGGGCGGCAAGAAAGTGCTCGCCTATGCCACGGCCTATACCGACGACAGCTATCTGATCGCCGCCAACGCCAGCGAAATCTGGGTCAATCCGATGGGCGGCACGCTGTTTTCGGGGCCCGGCGGATCGCGGCTCTATTACAAGGGGCTGATCGACAAGCTGGGCGTCAACGCGCATGTCTATCGCGTCGGCAGCTACAAGTCGGCAGTGGAGCCCTATACGCGCAGCGACATGTCGCCCGAAGCGCGCGAGGCAAGCGAAGCGCTCTACGGCAACATTCTCTCGCAATGGCGCGAGGCAGTGGTGACAGCGCGGGCGCAGGCCAAGGTGGACCTGTTCCTCAACAACCCCGCCGAAGTCGTCACGGCCGCGAACGGCGACATCGCGCAGGCCAATCTGGACAACGGGTTGGTCGACAAGATCGGCGACCGGGTCGCCTTCGGCAAGCGCGTCGCGGAACTGGTCGGCGCGCCTTCCGGTGCACGCACGGGCAATTTCCGTATGATCCGCATGGAAGACTGGATCGAAGCCAATCCCGCGCCCAGCCGCGGCAATGCGATCGGTGTCATCACCATCGCGGGCGAAATCGTCGACGGCGAAGCCGGACCGGGAACGGCCGGCGGCGACACCATCTCCAAGCTGCTGCTCAAGGGGCTGGCGGAGCATGATTTCAAGGCGCTGGTCGTCCGCGTCGATTCACCGGGCGGATCGGCGCTGGCATCCGAGCAGATCCGCCAGGCGATCCTGCAGGCCAAGGCGCAGGGGCTGCCGATCGTCACGTCGATGGGATCGCTTGCGGCCAGCGGCGGCTATTGGGTTTCGACCGCGGGCGACGTGATCTTCGCCGAACCGAATACCATCACCGGATCGATCGGCATTTTCGGCATCATCCCGACCTTCGAGGCCGCGCTCGAAAAAGTCGGCGTGACCACCGACGGCGTCGCGACGACGCCGCTGACCGGCCAGCCCGACGTGATGGGGGGCACAAACCAGGCCACCGATCAGGTGATTCAGGCGACGATCGAACATGGCTATCGCAGGTTCATCGGTCTGGTTGCGCAAGCGCGCGGGAAGACGCCCGAGGAAGTCGACGCGATCGGCCAGGGTCGCGTCTGGATCGGCGGAACCGCGCATCAGATTGGACTGGTCGACCGGTTCGGCGGGCTCGACGAGGCTATCGCCGAAGCCGCGCGCCGGGCGGGCGTCGAGGCCGACAGCGTCTATCCCGTCTTCCTGCAGGAAGAACCGAGCGGCTGGGTACAGTTTCTCGAAACCCTTGGCGAGGAAGAACCCGAGGATGACTGGGTGAGCGCGGCGGCGGGCGCCGACATCGCCACCCGGATCGCCGCGCGCCAGACCGCGCTGGTATCGCAGGCTGTGGCCGATGTACGGCGGCTGGCCGGCGGCACGGCGATGCAGGCCCGCTGCATCGAATGCGCCGCGATCGGCCCTGGCCGGACTGCGGCTCCCGTGCGGAACGCCAGCCTGATCGAAATCTTCTTCGCACGCCTGCTGGGATGATCGATATCCGGGAGGCACGCGCCGAGGACGCGCACGCCATCGCGGAAATCTATGCGCCGCATGTGGTGGCGGGCACGGTTTCGTTCGAAACCAGTCCGCCCGACAGCCGTACGATGCGGCGCCGCATGACCGCAAGCGAGGGCTATTATCCCTGGCTGGTCCTGACCGACAGCGAAGCCGGCGGTGCGGCAATCGGCTATGCCTATGCCGGGCGGTTTCGCGAGCGCGACGCCTATAGCCATGTCGTCGAAACCGCGATCTACATGGCCGAAGGGTCGCAGCGGCGCGGCTATGGCCGGCTGCTCTATTCGGCGCTGGTGGCGACGCTGCGCGCCCAGGGTTTCACGCAGGCCGTTGGCGGTATCGCCCTGCCCAACGATGCCTCGATCCGGCTGCACGAAGCGGTCGGCTATCGCCAGGTCGGCATCTTCCGCGAAATCGGGTTCAAGGCGGGCCAGTGGCTCGATGTCGGTTTCTGGCAATGCGAGCTGCGCCCCGCGACACTGCCGCCGCCCGAAATCAGGCCGTTCGGAGAGACCGGACTGGTCCGCGACTGATGACACTTTCGCGCCGAACGAAAGGCTTGTCCATGCTGCTGCGCTCCCTGCTCGCCTGCCTAGCCGCACTGACGCTTTCCGCCGCGCAGGATGCGCCGCCGCGATATGCCGCCGGTCAGGTGTGGGAATATCACAACCGGCCGCAGGACGCGGGTTCGCTGTTGCGCATCCAGCGGATCGAACGCCAGCAGGACCAATGGGTCTTCCATATCAGCCTCAGCCGACTGTGCGTTGCCGGGCAGCCCGGCGGCATGACCTTGCCCCATGCGCCGATATCGCGCGAAGCGCTCGATGCCAGCGTAACCCGGCTCGCCGCGGACCAGGCGGCAATGGCCGACGTCGATTTCGCGACGGGAATCGCTGTCTGGCGCGAAGACCAGGGCGGCGTCTTCACGATCCCCGCCGACCAGATCGCCGACCTCGTCGAGCAATCGGCCGGGCCGGGCTGCTGATCCGCGCCTTCAGCGCTTGCCGCGATAGGCGGGCAGCGCGAGGCGCCACTGGATCGCCGCCGCGCGCAGAGCGAACCCCGCCCCCGCCGCGACCAGCCCGCAGGCGAAAGGCGGCAGGCCGGTGAAGGACAGCACGACATAGAGCGCGGAGGCCAGCGCCGCGGCTGTGACATAGAGTTCGGGTCGCATCAGGATGGAGGGCTCGCCCGCCATCATGTCGCGGATGATGCCGCCGACACAGGCAGTGACTACGCCCATCACGAATGCCGGCACCGGCGGAACGCCATAGCCGAGCGACTTGGCCGCGCCGAACACGGCATAGGCCGCCAGCCCCATCGCATCGAGCCAGTCGAAACCCTTGCCGTGCCACCAGCGCTCCGGCGTGAGCCAGATCAGCAGTGCCGCGGTGATGCAGATCGCCGCGACGCTGCGATCATGCACCCAGAATACCGGGGCGCCCATCAGCAGGTCGCGGATCGTGCCGCCGCCGACGCCGGTCACCAGCGCGAAAAAGGCGGCGGTAACGAACGTCTGTCCGCGCATCGTCGCGGCCACGGCGCCGGTCGCGGCGAACACGGCGATGCCGAACAGGTCGAGCCAGGGCAGGATCGGACCGATATAGCCGGGGACGGGAACGCTCATCGCGCCCCCATGAATATTCGCGTCCCGCGCGTCAATTCGGGGGGTGGCGAACCACGCCGCGAACGTCCATGTAGGCGCGCATGTCTCGCACCGAACCCCGTTTCATCGCCCTCGCCGTCGCGCTGGCGGCGCTCGCCGGTTTCGTCGACGCACTGGCCTATACCAGCTTCGGCAGCTTCTTCGCCTCGTTCATGAGCGGCAACAGCACCCGGCTGGGCGTGGAAATCGGCAGCGGCACCGTCGGCAACGGCGTGATGGCGGGCGCGCTGATCATGTGCTTCATCGCCGGCGTCATCCTGGCGAGCGTGGTCGGGCGTGCCTGGGAAAAGCGGCGCCAGCCGGCGGTCCTGATGCTCGTCACGGCGCTGCTGCTTGCCGCAGCCGCGCTGGCGATGGTGCGGCCGGGCGCGCAGGTACTGCTGCTGCTCGCTGCTGCGATGGGTGCCGAAAACGGCATGTTCGAACGCGACGGCGAGGTGACGATCGGCGTTACCTACATGACCGGGTCGATCGTACGCATGGGGCAGAAGCTGGCGCACGCACTGATGGGCGACAAGGATCGCTGGGCCTGGGGCCCCTGGCTGTTGCTCTGGCTGGGCTTTGTCGGGGGCGTCGTTCTGGGTGCCTGGGCGCAAGCGGATATGCAGTGGAATGCCCTGTGGCTCGCCGTGATCGCGGCGGCGGTGCTCACCGGCATCGCGGCGCTGATCGGCAAGACGGGCCAGGACAAGGTCCGGCAAGTCGGCCAGTCGCAGTGATAAGCGCCTAGCCGCCGCCCAGAAGGTTGGTGCCCTGTATCGCCACGAACGCGATCCACAGGGCGGTCATGGAGACGATCCATGATCGGCTGCGCGCCACCGATATGCCCTGGCGTTCGCGCCGCCGCGCCACGCTGGCCACTGCCAGCCACATCGGCACCGCAGCGAGCCCGATGGCGAGAAACCCCTGCAGAGCGCCCAACAGCAGCGAGTCGGGATATCCGAAGCCCGCCAGCCCCAGCCCGACAGCGCCCGCCGCTTGGCCCACACCGACGCGCCGCGACAGCATTCCGGGGGGATCGTCCGGCGCGGCGATCCGCCGAAACCCGCGCACCATCAACGGCTGAAACAGTCCATACAGGACGATACCGGTGATGAGCGAAGCCACGCGCCAGATATCGGGGGCGCGCAACTGATACGCGACGGTCGCGTGATCACCATGACCGGTAAGCGGAGAATAGACGAACCCGCCGGCAAACCAACAGAGGCTGAAGGCGGCAAGCATCGCGCAGAAATAGCGCCAGGCGGCCGACCGAAACCGATTCTGAACCAATAGGGCGACCAGTCCTGCCGTCAGGCCGCCAAACGGCCCCGCCATGTCGGTGAGCACACCGCCGCCTTCGCACCCGAAAAAGGTCGCCGTGAGCAAGGTCACGCGCCCGCCCTCGATCAGACAGGCCGTGCCGTGACCGACGGCTTCGTGCGCCAGCGCCGCAACACAGGCGGCACCGGCGGCGAGCGCTCCGAGCGTCAAGGCGTCGTCGCGCATCGCCCCGCCTTCAGACAACGCGACGGGCGGCAGTGGCCGGTGCGTGCCGCACTGCCTTACCAGCCATAGTCACGCCGCAGCGCCGCCGCCTGTTCCCGCGGCATCTGGTCCAGCAGGACGCGAACCGTATAGGCGCCCTGCAGCGTATCGCCCTTCCAATAGGACCAGTCGTCGATCCAGCGGTCCTCGACCGTCACGACTTGCCCCACGACATAGTCGGGATTGACCGGTTCATTGGCCAGCGTGACTTCGGTGCGCGTTCCCGAACGCTGACGCACCAGCCCCCAGATGAACTCGACATCGCCGTCGGCACCGCCCCGGCTCAGATCGAATTTGATCATGAATTCGGTTTCGTCGGCGGCAGGGACCGCCAGATGCCGGAAGAACGCATCCAGCTCCGATATCGCGCGCTGCTCGGCCGCGTTCATCGCGGGATCCTCGGCACCGATATAGCGTACCGTACTCTGCGCCAGAGCGGGAGAAGGCGCGATCGCACCGGCGACCGACGCGCATGCCAGTATCAAAGCCAAACGCGCAGTCGCCATGCTGTCACCCTCTGAAAGCCGTCAGACGTGGATCGGCTTGCCCGTCACCGCCATCGCGGCTTCCTTGATCGCTTCCGAATGCGTCGGATGCGCGTGGCAGGTATAGGCAATGTCCTCGCTGGTCGCGCCGAATTCCATCGCCTGCGCCGCCTGCGCGATCATCGTGCCGGCGACCGAGGTGATGATCCACACGCCGAGCACGCGATCGGTCTTGGCGTCGGCGATCACCTTCACGAAACCATCCGGCTCGTGATTGGTCTTGGCGCGACTGTTGCCGACCATCGGGAACTTGCCGACCTTGACCTCGCCCTTTTCCTTCGCCGCCTCTTCGGTGAGGCCGACGCCGGCGATTTCGGGCATGGTATAGACGACGCTGGGGATGACATCGTGATTCACGATGCCGGTCTGCCCGGCGATATTCTCGGCGACGGCAATGCCTTCGTCCTCGGCCTTGTGCGCGAGCATCGGGCCGGGGATGACGTCGCCGATCGCCCAGACGCCGTCGACGGCGGTCTTAAACATGCCATCGGTTTCGATCTGGCCGCGATCGTTGGTCGAAAGGCCGATCGCATCGAGGCCGAGCCCTTCGGTATTCGGCTTGCGGCCGATCGAGACGAGGACGATGTCGGCCTCGAGGCTTTCGGCATCGCCGCCCTTGGCGGGTTCGACGCTGACCGTCGCCTTGCCGTCCTTCACTTCGACGCCGGTCACCTTGGTCCCGGTCTTGAAGGTCATGCCCTGCTTCTTGAAGATCTTGGCGGCTTCCTTGCGGACGTCGCCGTCGAAGCCCGGCAGGATCTGGTCGAGATATTCGACGACGGTGACTTCGGAGCCGAGCCGGCGCCACACGCTGCCCAGTTCGAGCCCGATCACGCCGCCGCCGATGACGACCATCTTGCCCGGCACCGTGTCGAGCTCGAGCGCGCCGGTGCTGTCGACCACCACCTTCTGGTCGATCTCGACGCCCGGCAGCGGCGTCACCGAAGAACCGGTGGCGATAACGATATTCTTCGCCTGGTAGCTGTCGTCGCCGACCTTGACCGTATGCGCGTCGACGAACGCGGCGCGGCCCTTGATCCAGGTGACCTTGTTCTTCTTGAACAGATATTCGATGCCGCCGGTCAGCCCCTTCACGGCGTCGACGCGCTGCGCCTGCATCGCGTCGAGATCGAGTTCGGGCGTCACCTTGATGCCCATCTTGGCCATCGATCCGTTCTTCGCAGCGTCAAAATATTCGGACGCGTGGAGCATCGCCTTGGAAGGAATGCAGCCGACATTGAGGCAGGTGCCGCCCAGCGTCTCGCGGCTCTCGACGCATGCGGTCTTTAGGCCCAGCTGCGCCGCACGGATCGCCGCGACATAGCCTCCGGGGCCGGCACCGATGATCAGGACGTCAAATTCTTCAGCCATTGCTTTACTTCCAATACGAAATTGCGAACGCACCTGCCGTGCTAACTATCGCTAGAAGCGATACTGTCCAAAGCGCTGAGCGGCCCAAGGGCATTCGACGTCCGCCCTCGCGCGGCAACACGAACAGGATCAAATTTGAAGCGAACATTCCGACGACCGTCAAAACGAGCGCAATCCACCAAGTCTTGAACAACCACAACCAAATGATCGCGGTGAACAAGCATACCCACATCGCGACTAGCGACACGACTGTAGTGATCGCTGATCTTTCCTCCAGTGGATAAAAACCGAGCAATGCTCCCTTCCTACTGACCCCGTGCGCGGCCACGGCAGCCGCCAAACCGAAAACTGCAAGGAGTGTGGGAAGAAGGCTGTTCATAACATACTACAGATCGATCAGCAGCCGCGTCGGATCCTCGATGGCATTCTTGACCGCGACGAGGAAAGTTACGGCCTCGCGGCCGTCGATCAACCGGTGATCATAGCTGAGCGCCATGTACATCATCGGCCGCACGGCGATCTCGCCGTCGATCACGACCGGGCGATCCTCGATCCGGTGCAGGCCGAGCACCGCCGACTGCGGCGGATTGATGATCGGAGTCGACATCAGCGAACCGAACACGCCGCCATTGGAAATGGTGAAGGTGCCGCCCTTCATCTCTTCCATCTTGAGGTCGCCCGATTTTGCGCGCTTGCCGAAATCGCCGATCGTGCGTTCGATCTCGGCGACGCTCATCGCGTCGGCCGAGCGGATCACGGGGACCACCAGGCCCTGCGGCGCGGACACGGCGACCGAGATATCGGCATAATCCTTGTAGACGATCTCGTCGCCGTCGATCTGCGCGTTGACGGCGGGCACGTCCTTCAGCGCCATGCACACGGCCTTGGCGAAGAAACCCATGAAGCCGAGTCGGACGCCGTGCTTCTTCTCGAACAGGTCCTTGTACTTGGCGCGCGCCTCCATCACCGCCGACATGTCGACATCGTTGAAGGTGGTGAGGATCGCGGCGGTATCCTGCGCGTCCTTCAGGCGCTTGGCGATCGTCTGACGCAGACGCGTCATCCGCACGCGCTCTTCGTTGCGACCGCCGGCCGGGGCAGCGGCAGGCGCAGGCGATGCGGCGGGTGCCGGCGACGGCGCGGGCGACGCACCCTTGTTCGCGGCGGCGGCCTCGACATCTTCCTTGGTGATGCGGCCGTCCTTGCCGGTGCCCTTGATGGTCGAAGGGTCGACTCCGTGCTCGAGCACCGCGCGGCGAACCGAAGGCGACAGCGCGGCGGCGACATCGTCTCCCCCGGCAGGCGCCTGCTGCCCGGCCTCGGCCGGAGCGGGGGCCGGAGCGGGGGCCGGAGCGGGAGCGGCCGAAGGCGCCGGCGCGGAACCGCCGCCGCTGCCTTCCTCGATCGAGGCGATCACGGCGTCGACTTCGACGGTGTCGCCCGGCTGGACCTTGTGCTCGCCCATCGTGCCGGCGACCGGCGAGGGCACTTCGACCGACACCTTGTCGGTTTCGAGGCTGGCGATCGGCTCGTCGACCGCGACGGCATCGCCCGGCTGCTTCAGCCATTCCCCGAGAGTCGCCTCGGTGATCGATTCGCCCAGCGTGGGGACCTTTACATCGGTTGCCATTGGATCAGCTTTCCTTGCTACGGCGGAGTTCTTCACGGACATTGTGGCCGAGCGCATGGGCGACCAGCGCCGCCTGCTCGCTCTGGTGACGCTTCATCAGGCCGGTGGCCGGCGAAGCGGAGGCGTGGCGGCCGGCATAGACCGGACGCTTGGGCTTGACGCCCGCCTTGGCCAGCGCTTCCTCGATCAGCGGCTCGACGAAGAACCACGCGCCATTGTTCTTCGGCTCTTCCTGCGCCCAGACGACTTCCTCCAAATTGGTCATGCGCTTGAGCCGCACCACCAGCGGATCGCCGGGGAAGGGATAGAGCTGTTCGATGCGAACGATCTGGGTATTCTTGTCACCCGCCGCGTCGCGCGCCTCGATCAGGTCATAGGCGACCTTGCCCGAGCAGAGCACCAGCCGCTTGGTCTGCGCGTCGGGTGCCGGATTGGTGTCCGACAGGATGCGCATGAAGTGGCTGTCACCCTGGAAATCCTGCGCCTTGGAAACCGCCAACTTGTGCCGCAGCAGCGACTTGGGCGTCATGATGATCAGGGGTTTGCGGAAGTTGCGGTGCATCTGCCGGCGCATCAGGTGGAAATAATTGGCTGGCGTGGTGCAGTTGGCGACCTGCATATTGTCCTGCGCGCACAGCTGCAGGAAACGCTCGGGACGTGCCGAGCTGTGCTCGGGGCCCTGCCCTTCGAAGCCGTGCGGCAGCAGCATGACCAGGCCGTTGGCACGCAGCCACTTGGCCTCGCCCGCAGCGATATACTGATCGATCATGATCTGCGCGCCGTTGACGAAATCGCCGAACTGCGCCTCCCAGAGCACCAGGCATTTCGGGTCCGCCAGCGCATAGCCATACTCGAAACCCAGCACGCCATATTCCGAGAGCGGACTGTCGAGCACTTCGAACCGGCCGTGCGGGATTTCGTCGAGCGGGACATATTTATGCTCGTCGGTCTGATCGACCCAGACGGCGTGCCGCTGGCTGAACGTGCCGCGCCCGGAATCCTGGCCCGAAAGGCGCACGCCATAGCCTTCCGACAGCAGCGATCCGAAGGCCAGCGCCTCGCCGGTCGCCCAGTCGAAATTCTCGCCCGCATCGAACATCGCCTTCTTGGCGTCGATGACGCGATTGAGCGTCTTGTGGATCGTCAGCCCCTCGGGAACTTCGGTCAGCGTGCGGCCAAGCGAATCGAACAGCTTCTTGTCGATGCCGGTTTCGATGTTGCGCCGCGCACTTTCGGGGTCGACCGGCGCGCCGAGCCCGCTCCAGCGCCCACCAAACCAGTCGGCGCGATTGGGCGCATAGCTCTTGCCCGCCTCGAATTCCTCTTCGAGCAGGTCATTGAACTGCTTCACCTTCTCGGGAATGAAGCTGTCGCCGATCACGCCCTCGCTGGTCAGCCGCCTGGCATAGACTTCGCTGACCGGCGGATGCTTTTTGATCGCCGCGTACATCAACGGCTGGGTGAAGCTCGGTTCATCGCCTTCGTTATGGCCGAAGCGGCGATAGCACCACATGTCGATGACGATGTCGCGCTTGAAGCGCTGGCGGAATTCGATCGCCATCTTGCAGGCGAAGGTCACCGCTTCGGGATCGTCGCCGTTGACGTGGAAGATCGGCGCCTGGACGCCCTTCGCGACATCGCTCGGATAGGGCGAGGAGCGCGCGAATTGCGGGCTGGTGGTGAAGCCGATCTGATTGTTGATGACGAAATGGATGCAGCCGCCGGTGTTATATCCTCGCACGCCCGAGAAACCGAGCGTTTCCCAGACCACGCCCTGTCCGGCAAACGCCGCGTCGCCGTGCAGCAGCACCGGCAGCACCTGCTCGTGCTCCTGAAGATCGCCGCGGATCGTCTGCAGCGAACGGACTTTGCCGAGGACGACCGGATCGACCGCTTCGAGATGCGAAGGGTTGGCGACCAGCGACATATGAACGCTGATCCCGTCGAATTCGCGATCGGTGCTGGTCCCGAGGTGATATTTGACGTCACCCGAGCCGCCGACATCGTCGGGATTGGCCGAACCGCCCGCAAATTCGTGGAAGATCACCCGATAGGGCTTGGCCATCACGTTTGCGAGCACATTGAGGCGGCCGCGATGCGCCATGCCGTAGACGATCTCGCGCACGCCATACTGGCCGCCATATTTGATCACGGCCTCAAGCGCCGGGATCATCGATTCGCCACCATCGAGGCCGAACCGCTTGGTGCCGACATATTTCTTGCCGAGGAATTTTTCCCACTGCTCGGCTTCGATCACCTTGGACAGAATGGCCTTCTTGCCGTTCTCGGTGAATTCGATCGCCTTGTCGCGGCCTTCCATCCGCTCCTGGAGGAAGCGGCGTTCCTCGACATCGGCGATGTGCATATATTCGAGGCCGACATTGCCGCAGTAATTGGCGCGCAGGATGTCGACGACTTCGCGAATCGTCGCGCTTTCGAGGCCCAGCGCGCCGCCCAGATAGACCGGGCGATCGATGTCGCTGTCGGGGAAGCCGTGATATTCGGTCTTCAGATCCTCGGGCATTTCAGCGTGATGGAGGCCGAGCGGATCGAGATGCGCCGCCAGATGCCCGCGCACGCGATAGGTACGGATCAGCATCATCGCGCGGATCGAATCCCCCGCGGCCTGCTTCACGGCATCGGCGGAAGGCGCCGCGGCCGGCGCCGGTGCGACCTTGCCGCCGCCCTTTGCGGGCTTGGGCGCAGGCTCCATCTGCGTGGGGTCGAGCGCGGCAGTCAGCGCGTCGGTGTCGGTGAGCGGCCAGCCCTTGCGCTTCCAGCTCGGCCCCGACATGGCGGTTTCCAGCCCGTCGAACCATTCGCGCCAGCCCGGCTCGACCGACGAAGGGTCCGCCTTGTACTTGGCATAGAGGGTTTCGACGAAGGCGGGACTTACCCCCCCAGCGATATCTGCAAAATCAAGGCCTTCGTAGCCCATAGTCACTCTACCCTGCCTCTCTCTCCCGGATTAGGAGAAGATGCGGAATGTCGGGTCCGGCGCACCCGGCAACCGACTGTTACCGCTACCGGAGGGCGCCTGCGGCTGCTTTCGCGCCGTCGCTGGCGCTCGCCCGGTCGCGGTGACGAATGCGCGGCGTGCCACACACTCGGTTAAAACCTCCCCCACATAATGCGGGGGAGGCAATTTCGTTCAGCCCTTCAGGACTTCGACCAAAGTCTCGCCGAGCAGCGAGGGCGACGGGGAGACACGGATGCCCGCTTCCTCCATCGCGGCGATCTTGTCCTCGGCGCCGCCCTGGCCGCCCGAAACAATCGCGCCGGCATGGCCCATACGGCGGCCCGGAGGCGCCGTGCGGCCCGCGATGAAGCCCACCATCGGCTTCTTGCGGCCCTTCTTGGCCTCATCCTTCAGAAACTGCGCGGCCTCTTCCTCGGCCGATCCACCGATCTCGCCGATCATGATGATCGATTCGGTCTTGTCGTCGGCGAGGAAGAGTTCGAGCACGTCGATGAAGTTGGTGCCGTTGACCGGATCGCCGCCGATCCCGACGGCCGTGGTCTGACCCAGACCCGCATTGGTCGTCTGGAACACCGCTTCATAGGTGAGCGTGCCCGAGCGCGACACGACGCCGACCGACCCCTTGGAGAAGATATTGCCCGGCATGATGCCGATCTTGCACTCGCCCGGCGTCAGCACGCCCGGGCAGTTCGGACCGATCAGGCGCGACTTCGAACCCGAAAGCGCGCGCTTCACCTTGACCATGTCGAGCACCGGAATGCCTTCGGTGATGCAGACGATCAGCGGGATTTCCGCGTCGATCGCCTCGAGGATCGAGTCAGCGGCGAAGGGCGGCGGCACATAGATGACCGAGGCATCGGCGCCGGTCTTGTCCCTGGCTTCGGCAACCGTGTCATAGACCGGCAGGCCGATGCAGGTTTCGCCGCCTTTACCCGGGGTGACGCCCGCCACCATCTGCGTGCCGTAATCGAGCGCCGCCTGGGTGTGGAACTGGCCGGTCGCGCCGGTCATGCCCTGTGTGATGACCTTGGTATTCTTGTCGACGAGAATGCTCATCCGTTCAGCTCCCCTGACGCCTGCGCGATGAAGCCCATGCCGCCGCTCCCCAACATGGGAACGCCGGGACTGTCGGCAGGCACGTAATAATATTCGAAGTTGAGATGGGTGGGCGCGAGACCCGGTTGCCAGAACGCCTTGCGCATGGCTCCCGGAACATCGGCCCGTTCATAGGGCGCAGCGCCCAGCTTTTCGGTGAAGAAGGCGATCGGAAGCGAACGCGCTTCCGCGGCGTCGAACACCGCGCAGCCATTGACCCAGCGACCGCCGCCTTCGACACGGCTGACCACCAGGTCGAGCGCTTCGCCAGCGATGGTCGCGCGGAACACATGGCCTTCGCGATGCGAAACCATGTCGCCGAAATTGTCGACGAACAGCTGTGCGTGATCGAGGAAGGTCCGCTGCGGCGACCCCTCCTCGGGTTCATAGGCTTCCCAGCCCTGCGCACGCACGGCGGCCTGAGTCGCCGCATAGTCCTGCACGTCGCCGCACGCCGCCCGCACCGCCGCGAACACCGCTTCGGCCGGATAGGGATCATCCGACGGCGCGGCGCCCGTAAGCGCAATGGCGGCGAGCAGCGCAAACATCAGGCGAGGCTCTCGTCGATGCCCTTGCACGCGACCAGCAGTTCCTTGACCGCGTCGACCGAGGTCTGGAAATTGTCCTTCGCCTCGCCCTTGAGTTCGATCTCGACGATCCGCTCGACACCGTTCGCGCCGATGATGATCGGCACGCCGACATAGAGGTCGTCGACGCCATACTGGCCGGTCAGATGCGCGGCGCAGGGAAGCAGGCGCTTCTTGTCCTTGAGATAGCTTTCCGCCATCGAAATCGCCGAAGTGGCGGGCGCGTAGAAGGCCGATCCGGTCTTGAGCAGGCCGACAATCTCCCCGCCGCCCGAACGGGTGCGCTGGACGATCGCGTCGATGCGCTCCTGAGTCGACCAGCCCATCTTGATGAGGTCGGGGATCGGAATGCCCGCGACGGTCGAATATTCGACCACGGGGACCATCGTGTCGCCATGACCACCCAGCACGAACGCCGTAACGTCCTCGACCGACACGTCGAATTCCTGCGCGAGGAAGGTGCGGAAGCGCGCCGAGTCGAGCACGCCCGCCATGCCGACCACCTTCTGGTGCGGCAGGCCGGAAAATTCGCGCAGCGCCCAGACCATCGCGTCGAGCGGGTTGGTGATGCAGATCACGAAGGCGTCGGGTGCATACTGGGCGATGCCTTCGCCGACCGCCTTCATCACCTTGAGGTTGATGCCGAGCAGGTCGTCGCGGCTCATGCCGGGCTTGCGCGGCACGCCGGCGGTGACGATCACCACATCGGCGCCGGCGATATCGGCATAGTCATTCGCACCCTTGAGCGACGAATCAAAGCCTTCGACAGGGCCGGACTGCGACAGGTCGAGCGCCTTGCCCTGCGGCATGCCTTCGGCAATGTCGAACAGGACGACGTCGCCCAGTTCCTTCATCGCGGCGAGGTGCGCGAGCGTGCCGCCGATCATACCGGAACCGATCAGCGCGATCTTCTTGCGGGCCATGGGATCTCCTACTCCGCTGGTGCCCCAATCCACAGGGGCGAAAACCATAGCTCTCGCGCGCGCGGCTATCCCGGCACCCGCGGAAGCGTCGGCGGCTTAGGCCCTTTATAGGGCAGCCGCAACCCGCGATCCATCGCCATGCCGGAATATCTTTGCAACTAATTCGCAACTGCATTAAGCTATGGATTGGTCATTCGCGCGGCCACCACCTGCAGACCCGTTCCGGCCCGCGCCGCTGATGTGCCGGGTTCGACGAACAGCACGACGGTGAAGTTCGCCTCGCCATGAACGCCGCCGCTCCAGAACCAGGAGGTCGCCCCCGAAGGCAGCGTCCGTTCCCGCGGCGCCCGTCCCGCCCATTCGATCAGCGGCTCAGCCGCGGGTGGCTGAACCGTCGATTCGTCGAGCAGGCGGCATTCCACCGAGCCAGCCCCGTTCGAAGCGACGACTTGCGCCAGGAAGAGAACGCGCCCCTCGACATCGGCGTTGCGTAGCGTGCCGGTCTTCAGCGTAGCGCCCGAATCCTCCGCCGCGCCGAGCGTGACGCCAAGCAACCTGCCCGCCGCGCTGTCTTCCTCGGGCGTGAAGGCTTCCCAGCCTGCCGCGGTGGCACGCGCATCCAGCCCCTCGATACTGTCGAGCGTCGCGCATTGCCGATCGAATGCGTCGAGCGTCTGCGCCAGACGCACGTCGGAACCCGTCTGCACGGATGCGAATAGTGGCAGCAATGCCAGAGCGATCGGATTCAGCATCATCCTCTCCTAGCTCTCGCCATGCCCCTGCGCGAGATAGTCGTCCGACCCCATTTCGTGGATGCGGCTGACGGTCCGCTCGAATTCGAAGGCGCCGTCACCGGCGACATAGAGCGCGTCAGGTTCGGCATCGGCGGCGGCGAGCAGTTTGACCTTGTTCTCGTATAGCGCGTCGATCAGCGTGACGAAGCGCGCGGCCTCATTGCGGTTTTCCGGGCCGAGCCGGGGAATGCCGACGATGATGACGGTGTGATAGCGCCGCGCGATCGCCAGATAATCCGGCGCGCCGCGCGCTTCACCGCACAATCGCTTGAACGAGAAGACCGCGACGCCCTTCAGGCTCTTCGGCACGAACAGCTTTCGCCCGCCCGGCACCTCGATTTCCTCGGACGGCACATGCGCGCGGTCCTCGACCGGATAGTCGGTGAGGCGGAAGAACGCGTCGGACAGCGCCTGCGTCGCCTCCGGCCCGTTGGGCGTCAGCCAGGTATCCATGCTGCCGAGCCGTTCGAGCCGGTAATCGGTCGGCCCGTTGAGTTCGAGTACGTCCATCTTCGTCTCGATCAGGTCGATGAACGGCAGGAAGAGCGACCGGTTGATCCCGTCCTTGTACAGGTCGCGCGGCGGGCGGTTCGATGTGGCGACAACGGTGATCCCGAGATCCATCAGCTCGGTGAACAGCCGCGAGAGGATCATCGCGTCGGCGGGGTTGTTGACCACCATTTCGTCGAACGCCAGCACGCGCAGATCGGCCGCAAGCTGAGTCGCGACGCGCGCCACCGGCTTGTCGGCCGCCTTGCGCCGCTGGGCCTCGAGCGCATCGTGCACTTCGAGCATGAATTCGTGGAAATGGACGCGGCGCTTGCGATCGATCTTCAGGCAGCCGGTGAACAGGTCCATCAGCATCGATTTGCCGCGCCCGACACCGCCCCACATATAGACGCCGCGCGGCGTTTCCGCCTTGCGCCCGCCCCCGAAGCGCCACAGCACGCTGCCCTTGCGCGGCCCGCGCTCGAGTTCATGCGCCAGCTTGTCGAGCCGATGCGCGGCGGTGGCCTGTTCGGCATCGGGGCGCAATTCGCCCGCGGCGACCAGCGCTTCGTATCGGGCGAGAACGCCGGTCATAGGAATGCCCCCCTCTGTTTCCGTTGGGGCTGAGCCTGTCGAAGCCCCGTCCTTCTTCCATGCCTCACGCGGGAAAAGAAGAACGGCACTTCGACAAGCTCAGTGCCAACGGTGTGTGTGAGGTCACCGGCGACGCTACGCATCAGCGCACCGCCTTGCGGACCAGCGCGGTAAAGCTCACCACGATCGTCTCACCCTGCACCGCCAGCCCGCGCAGGAACCAGAACCGACCCGTTTCGCGCAGCAATTCGACTTGCGCTTCGACGGGCTCGTGCATGCTGGCACCGGCAATGAACTGGGTGTCGAGCTGCACCGTCGCGGCCAGCCCGCCCTGCCCCTGGCCCAGCGCATGCGCCGTCGCGAACAGCGACAGATCGAGAAATCCGAGCAGCGTCCCGCCATGCACGTCGCCGCGGACATTGCCCTGGCCGGGACGCGGGATCATGCGAATGCGCGCCATATCGCCGTCGCGCCTAACCAGCAGCGGGCCGATAAAGCCGTTATACAGCCCTTCATGCGCGACTTCCCAACGCTTCCAGCCGGGATGGTCGGGATCGTCTTCGAAGATGAAGTCGGCGGGCTGCGCCTCGCTCATGCGATCAGACCAGGCGCTCGGCTTCCATCTTCTTGATCTCTGCGATCGCCTTGGCGGGGCTCAGACCCTTGGGGCACACATTCGCGCAGTTCATGATTGTGTGGCAGCGATAGAGGCGGAAGGGATCTTCCAGCGCGTCGAGCCGCTCGCCGGTCATTTCGTCGCGGCTGTCGGCGAGCCAGCGATAGGCCTGGAGCAGGATCGCCGGGCCGAGGAACTTGTCGCTGTTCCACCAATAGCTGGGGCAGCTGGTCGAGCAGCAGGCGCACAGGATGCACTCATAAAGGCCGTCGAGCTGATCGCGTTCTTCCGGCGACTGGAGCCGTTCCTTGCCCGGCGTGTTCGAAACCGTCTGAAGCCACGGCTTGATCGACGCGTACTGCGCATAGAAATGCGTGAAATCGGGGACCAGATCCTTGATCACGTCCATGTGCGGCAGCGGCGTGATGCGGATGTCGCCCGAGATATCCTCGATCGCGGTGGTGCAGGCGAGGCCGTTCTTGCCGCCCATGTTCATCGCGCACGAACCGCAAATGCCTTCACGGCACGAACGGCGGAAGGTGAGCGTGGGATCGACTTCCGACTTGATCTTGATCAGCGCGTCGAGAACCATCGGACCGCAATCGTCGAGATCGATCGCATAGGTGTCGTAGCGCGGATTCTTCCCCGAATCGGGATCGTAACGATAGATTTTGAACTTCTTTACCCGCTTGGCGCCTTCCGGCTTCGGGTGCGTCGTACCCGAGTGGATCTTGCTGTTCTTGGGCAGGAAAAATTCGGCCATCGTTTCTCTCGTCTCCGGATCACCCCGTGGGCGCGCGTCAGGACCGATACACAAGCAAAGCGCGCGCCGCAAACCCAATGGCGCGATGCAGCATCGCCGGTCAGATCACATCGAGGACGAGACCGCGCTCGCGCGCTTCGTTCGCTTCGATATACCAGTTCGAAGGCGCCTTCTGCTGCACCTCCTCGAACGCGATCCCGGAGCCGGCGACCAGATCGCGAAACCCCTCTTCCTCGATCGCCACGCTATGCTCGATTTCGTGCAGTTTGGCACGGAGAGTCGCGGTCAGCGTCTTGAGCGGACCGGACAGGTTGATCGTGCTGGTCATCACGCGTTCGTGGATCATCAGCCGCGTCCCCTTGGTCAGGAACCGCTTGTCGACCGGGAACGCCGCCATGAAGGTGGCGCCCGCCGAGTAAACGGCGACCTTGCCGAGGAACAGGATTTCGCGCTGCTGATATTCGCGCATCAGGCGAATCTCGTCGCCCATCAGCCGTGCGACTTCGGGGTCGCCGCCCAGCGTCGAGATCGCGACCACCAATGTCCCCTCATCGGGCGCGGCGCGGAGCTGGTCGCGAAAGCTGGCATACATGGTCTGGTCGACCGGACCGGACAGATGGATGTGCGGGCGCGCGAGCAGCGGATAGAGCCGCGCGCGCCCCTCCTCGCTTATCGGCGCGGGCGGCGGAGCCGATGGTGTCGGCGTCGGGGCGGCATCGCTGCCGAAGACAGGCGGAGGCGAAGGTTCGTTCATGTCAGGCGCAACCCCCTGCGCGACAGCAGGTTCCGCCGCCGGCGTCTGAACCGACTGGCTTTGCACATTTTCGCCTGTCTCCGCAGGCGCAGTGAGCGCTGGGGCGGGCGGCGCGGCCATCGGTTGCGCGGTTTCGTTGCGCAGCATTTCGGGCGCCGCCTGTCCGCCCCCGGCCAGCGCGCGGCGCTTCGCCTCGCGCTTTTCCAGCATCTTCCGCACCACCACGGCAAGGCCGAGCGCGATCATCAGCCCCAGGCCGATCCGCACCAGCTTGTTCGAGAAACTGTCCTTCAGCCAGCTCGGCATCGCGGGCAGCTCGGGCATGTCGGGCATTTCGAAACCGTTCGCCATCAACCTCTTCCCTCGCCGCGCGGGCGTTCCCGGATCGCGTTAACCTTTTCCAGTGTCGCGCTGCGGCGCGACGAGTCAAGCGTGCAGCCCGGCCCGCGAAGCCCGAATCGGGCCATTCGCGAAAACCCGCAGAAAACCGTGCAAAGTTCGCACCGGGTCGCGACGCAACGCGCGCGCGAGCGGGCATGCGCGCGCCCGCGCGAGGCCGGATTTTACGGCATCACCGGGCGGGCCTGACAGATTGCGGCGATGTAGGACAGGATTTTTGTTTGCGCGGGGATGCGCCCCCTTCTCCCCCTAGAGTCCGCCAAACGAAATGTGCGCCGACGACCGGGCAGGTCGCGGCGCACGGATTTCGTATCGACCGAAAGCCGCAGCTTCCGGGGAAGGGCGCGTCAGTAAACGCGCTTCTTCGGTTCGATATATTTCACTTCGTCGGTCAGCGTGAAATCATGGACCGGGCGATAGTCGAGCGTCACGGTGCCGCCCTTGCCGCCCCAGCCTTCGAAGCCCGACAGCGTGTGCTTCATCCAGTTGGCGTCGTCGCGATCGGGGAAATCCTCATGCGCGTGCGCGCCACGGCTTTCCTTGCGATTCGCCGCCGAACGGATCGTCACCATCGCCTGCGCCAGCAGATTGTCGAGCTCGAGCGTTTCGACCAGATCGGTGTTCCAGATCAGCGAACGATCGGTGACGTCGACGTCCTGCATCCGCGCATAGACCTTGTCCATGTGCTCCAGGCCTTCTTCCATCAGCTCCTGCGTGCGGAACACGGCGGCGTGCGTCTGCATCGTGCGCTGCATGTCGGCGCGGATGTCCGCCGTGGGCGAGCCGCCCTTGGCGTTGCGGAAGTGATCGAGACGGCCGATCGCCATGTCTTCCGAACCCTTGGGCAGCGGATTGTGCGGCGTGTTGGGCTTGACCGTTTCCTTGAGGCGCAGGCCCGTCGCACGGCCAAACACGACCAGATCGATCAGCGAGTTGGAGCCGAGGCGATTTGCGCCGTGCACCGACACGCAGGCCGCTTCGCCGACCGCGAACAGGCCCGGCACGACCGAATCGGGATTGCCGTCCTTCAGCGTCACGACTTCGCCGTGATAATTGGTCGGGATGCCGCCCATATTGTAATGGACCGTCGGCACCACCGGCAGCGCCTGGCGCGTCAGATCGACGCCGGCGAAGATCTTGCCGGTTTCGGTGATGCCCGGCAGCCGCTGCGCCAGCACCTTGGGATCGATGTGATTGAGGTGCAGGAAGATGTGGTCCTTGTTCTTGCCCACACCGCGGCCTTCGCGGATTTCCATCGCCATCGAGCGCGAAACCACGTCGCGGCTCGCCAGATCCTTGGCCGAGGGCGCATAGCGTTCCATGAAACGCTCGCCTTCGGAGTTGGTGAGATACCCGCCCTCGCCACGCGCTCCTTCGGTGATCAGCACGCCCGCGCCATAAATGCCCGTCGGGTGGAACTGGACGAATTCCATGTCCTGCAGCGGAAGCCCCGCGCGCAGCACCATCGCATTGCCGTCACCGGTGCAGGTGTGCGCCGAAGTGGCCGACTGGAAGACGCGGCCGTATCCGCCGGTCGCCAGCACCACCGCGTGGCTGCGGAAACGGTGGATCGAACCGTCTTCCATGCAGAGCGCGATCACGCCGCGGCATTCGCCGTTTTCCATGATCAGATCGAGCGCGAAATATTCGATGTAGAAATCGGCCGCGTATTTCAGGCTCTGCTGATAGAGCGCGTGCAGCATCGCATGGCCGGTGCGGTCCGCCGCGGCGCAGGTGCGCTGCACGGGCGGGCCTTCGCCCATATTCTGCATATGGCCGCCGAACGGGCGCTGATAAATGGTGCCATCCTCGTTGCGGCTGAACGGCACGCCGGCATGTTCCAGCTCGTACACCGCCTGCGGCGCTTCGCGGACCATATATTCGATCGCGTCCTGGTCCCCCAGCCAGTCCGACCCCTTGACGGTGTCGTACATGTGCCAGGTCCAGTGATCGGGCGTGTTGTTGCCGAGCGAAGCCGCGATGCCGCCCTGCGCCGCCACGGTGTGGCTGCGGGTCGGAAACACCTTGGTGATGCATGCGGTCTTCAGGCCCGCTTCGGCCGCGCCCATCGTGGCGCGCAGGCCCGAACCGCCGGCGCCGACCACGACGGCGTCATAGCTATGGTCGATGATCTTGTAGGCTTCGGACATCAGCCGGCCGCTCCCGCCGTGAAGGCGATCTTGAGGATGGAGAAGATCGCCAGCGCCGACGCGGCGATCGTGAAGAAGTTGAGCAGCACCATCAGCACGATGCGCGATTCGTCATGCTGATAGTCCTCGATCACGACCTGCAGCCCCATGCGGAAGTGATAGAAGACGCTGACGACGAACAGGATCAGCGGCACCGCCACGATCGGCGAGGCCATCCACGCGGTGATCGTTTCATAGCTGTAGTCCGGCAGGATCAGCAGCGAGACCATCAGCCACAGGACGAGCAGCAGGTTCGACCCCGCCGTCAGCCGCTGGTGCCACCAGTGATGCACGCCTTCATGCGCGGAGCCCAGACCGCGAACACGGCCGATGCTGGTGCCGTCACCCATTGAATTTCTCCAGCATGAAGAACCAGAATGCGAGCGTCAGCACCAGCGAGCAGAAGAAAGTCAGCAGCGCGGTGGTGCGGTTACCCTTGAGTTCGAAATTGGCGCCCTGATCGAGGAACAGGTGTCGCACGCCGCTCATCATGTGCTGAAACACGCTGAGCGTAAGGCCGAGGCCGAGGATCCAGCCGAGCACGTTGAGACCGCCCGATTCGAGCGTGAAGACATTTACGAACGCTGCATAGCTGTCCGGCCCGCCCGCAGCGGCGGCAAGCCACCATACGAACAGGATCGTTCCCACCGTCGCCAGGCCGGAGCCGGTTGCGCGGTGCACGATGGAAACCGCCATGTGCGGTCCCCATTTCCAGATGCTCAAATGCGGCGACAGCGGACGCGCGGATTTGCTGACATTGGCCAAGATCGGCTCCCCCTTCAGGTCGACGGGCCTAATTAGACGCCATGCGCGCGGATGCAAGCCGCATCCGCGCCTGCATGCCGCAACACGCTGTTGCGATGCGGAATTGCGCACGGGACTAACCTGGATTTAACCAGTTTCGACAATATCTGGTCCCGTCTCCGGCTCAAAGGGCCGCAATGCGCATCGCAAAGGATGGTACAGAAGTGAGCGAAACGCTTTCCAGCGACTTGCCGGCTCCAGGAACGATGAGCCGTCGTATCGATGTCGGCTCCCGCTTGCACATTTTCGATTTCGAAGGATCGCTGATCGCCTCGGCGCGTGAGGCATGGGAAACGCTGGAACCTGAAATTCGGGGCGTATCAGCAGCTTACTGGAATCAGTGGCAGCGCTGCTTTTCCGATCTCGGCAAATGGGCGCCGCAGGATGACGACAAGATGATCGACCTCGGCATCGTCTTTCTGCGCAACCGCTTCCTCAACACCAGCGAAATGGGCTGGGTCGAATCGATCGAGCGTTCGGTCGCCTCCGCCTATGCCGCGCAGGTGCAGCCGATGGCGCTGCTTTCGATGATCAACGCCAGCGATCGCGCGGCGCTCGAAGTGCTGACGCGGCGACTCGATTCGGGCGATACGCGCCTGCCGCGACTCATCGACACGCTGATGCGGCTTTCGGCGCTGGAAAGCGACATCACCGTCGAAATCTACAACATGTATCGCGATCACAGCTCGCACATCGCCCGCGACAAGCTGGCGAGCGAATTCCGCGACTCGATCGGCGCCACGGTCGAGCGCGCCTCGCATGAAGGCGATACGCTGCGCAATCAGGCCGAAACGACGTCGGCTTCGGCACGCGGCATGCTGGGCAAGGCCAGCGAAGTCGCCGCCGCCGCCGAACAATCCGCCGTGGCGATGCGCGAAGCGGCACAGACCGCCGCCGGCCTGATCCGCGCGATCGAGGACGCCCGAAGCGAAGTCGAAGCCGCCGCCGAAATCGCGACTCGCGCGTCGAGCCAGGCGGGCGAGGCGGTCGGCATGTCGGAACTGTTGTCCGATCACGCCAAGTCGATCGAATCGATCCTGGGCCTGATCCGCGACATTGCCGGGCAGACCAATCTGCTCGCATTGAACGCCACCATCGAAGCCGCCCGCGCGGGCGATGCCGGTCGCGGCTTCGCCGTCGTCGCGCAGGAAGTCAAAAGCCTCGCCAACCAGACCGCGCGCGCCACCGACGATATCGCCGCCAAGATCGCGGCGATCCAGTCGGCAACCGCATCGACGGTCGAAACCAATGCCTCGATCCGTTCGACGGTCAGCGAAGTGCAGGACAGCGCCAATCGCATCCGAAGCGCAATGGAAGTGCAGGCACAGACCGTGACGGCAATCACGGCGGCGGTCGACGAAACCGCGCTCGCCGCCGATTCGATGTCCACCACCATCGCCGCGATCCGCGAGGATACCGAGGCGGTGGCATCCGAAATCGATCGGGTCGGTCAGGGATTCGCCACGCTAGATGGCGAACTCGGGCGGTTGAAGAACAAGGCAGGCGACTTCGTCGGAAAGGTTGCCGCCTGAGGGAGAGAGACCGATGGCTGAAGCGGTAACGAGATCAGACCGCTGGGGTAACACGCGCGGCTCGATTGCCGAGCGATTGCAACAGTATGACTGGGATGGCCAGATTGCGGCCGGCTGCGCGGAAATCGCGCAGCTTTTTGAAGGCGAATACGAGAATATCGCGCGCGCATTCTGGGAGCATTTCGCTGACCTGCCGGTTGCGCAGCATCTGCGCGCGCGGCTTACCGCCGATGTGAAGGAATATTCGCTCGAGCGCAGCGCACAGGAAATCCGGTCGAAATTCGAACGGCCGTTCAGCGACGACTGGATGGCGATGGTCGTGCGCAACGCTTCGGAAATGTACAAGGCTGGCATTCCCCTGTCGGGTATGCTCGCGGCATTTTCCTATGCCCACGGCATCACGATCCGGCTGCTCGCCGAAAAGCTGGAGGGCGATGCGGCCCGCACCGCGCGCCTGTGCGATGTCATGCAGCGGCTGTCGCTGCTCGAAGCCGAACTGATGACTGCCCACCTCGCCGAACGCGACGCGCATGACGAACTGGTCGAGCGCCGCGAACGTGCCACGCATTTCCGCGCCAGCATCGCCGAATCGATCGAAGGCGCCACGGGGCTGGGCAATCGTATCCGCGTTCAGGCGCAGAACGCGTCGCAATCGGTCCGCTCGATGCTGGGCAAATCGAGCGAAGTCGCCGCCGCCGCCGAACAGTCCGCCGTCGCGATGCGCGAAGCGGCACAGACCGCCGCCGGCCTGATCCGCGCGATCGAGGATGCACGAAGCGAAGTCGAATCCGCCGCCGAAATCGCAACGCGCGCATCGAGCCAGGCGGGCGAAGCAGTCGGCATGTCCGAACTTCTGTCCGATCACGCCAAGTCGATCGAATCGATCCTCGGCCTGATCCGCGACATTGCCGGGCAGACCAATCTGCTCGCATTGAACGCCACCATCGAAGCCGCCCGCGCGGGCGATGCCGGTCGCGGCTTCGCCGTCGTCGCGCAGGAAGTGAAGAGCCTCGCCAACCAGACCGCGCGCGCCACCGACGATATCGCCGCCAAGATCGCGGCGATCCAGTCGGCAACCGCATCGACGGTCGAAACCAATGCCTCGATCCGATCGACGGTCAGCGAAGTGCAGGACAGCGCCAATCGCATTCGCGGCGCGATGGAAGTGCAGGCGCAGACCGTGACGGCAATCACCGCCGCGGTCGACGAAACCGCGCTCGCCGCCGATTCGATGTCCGCCACCATCGGCGTGATCCGCGAGGATACGCAGTCGGTCACGCTGGAGATCGACACGCTGCAACGCGACGTCACCGATGTCGACGAGCGGCTGCACAAGCTGCAGGACGCGGCCGAAAGCTTCTCGGTCTCGGTCGCCGCCTGAGCCCTTCGCATCGCAGAGGTTCTGCTTTTGCCGCCAAGCCGCTATGATTGGCCGCATGAGTATGCATATATTGCTGACCGGCAGCAGCCGCGGCATCGGCGCCGCGGTTGCCGGATCGTTCGCAGATACCGGCTGCCGCGTGGTCGGCCACGGCACGAACAGCGGCATCGCCGCCGATTTCACGCAGCCTGGCGCCGCCGTTTCGCTGTGGGAACGCGCGCTCGACAGCCTTGACGGGCGGATTGACGTGCTGATCAACAATGCCGGAATTTTCGAGCCGCTGCCGCTCGACAGCGAGCATGACGACTGGGTCGAAGGTTGGGAACGCACGATGCGAATCAACCTTACGGCTTCGGCCGAGCTGTGCCGGCTCGCCGTGCGCCACTGGCAGACGACGCAGCATCCGGGCCGCATCGTCAACATCGCCAGCCGCGCCGCCTATCGCGGCGACAGCCCCGCGCACTGGCATTATGCCGCGTCAAAGGCGGGCATGGTGGCGATGACCAAGACGATCGCGCGCGGCTATGGCCATGAGGGTATTCTCGCCTTCGCCATCTGCCCCGGCTTCACCATGACCGGCATGGCCGAGGACTATCTGGAAAGCCGCGGCGGCGAAAAACTGCTCGCCGATATCCCGCTGGGCCGAGTTGCCGAGCCCGACGAGATCGCCCGCATCGCCCGCTTCTGCGCGCTGGAGGCGCCGCCTTCGATGACCGGCGCGGTGATCGACGCCAACGGCGCCAGCTTCGTTCGATAGGGAGCGATCAATGAGCTGGAAAGTAACCCTTCCCTGCACCCGTGCCGAGGCGGAAGCGCTGCAGGTCGAGGATATCGCACTCGCCGACCTCGACCCCTTGCCGGTGCTGATGACCAGCGAGCGCGTGCCCGACGACGCCGAACAATGGCAGCTCGACGCCTATTTCGAGGAGGCGCCAGGCGCCGCGACGATCGACGCGCTCAAATCGCTGGTGCCGAGCAGCACCGATGCCCAGCCCGTGATCGAGGAAATCGTCGAGGAAGACTGGGTGACGATCAGCCAGGAGGGACTCGAGCCGGTCCATGCCGGGCGCTTCTATGTCCATACGGAAAGCAACAAGGGCGACGTGCCGGAAGGCGCGCATCCGATCCGCATCGAGGCGAGCCGCGCCTTCGGCACCGGGACGCACGAAACGACGAGTGGCTGCCTGATCGCGCTCGACGCATTGAAGCGGCGCGGCGCGCGGTTCGACAATCTGCTCGATCTGGGAACGGGCACCGGGCTGCTCGCCTTCGCCGCGCTGCATCTCTGGCCGCGCGCGCATGCGACGGCTTCGGACATCGATCCGGCATCGATCGAAGTGACGCGCGAAAATGCCGGGATCAACGGCGTGGCGATCGGCGGCGGCGCGGGCGAGCTGGCACTGGCCGTGGCTTCGGGGATGCAGCACCCGCTGCTCACGCAATCGGCGCCCTATGACCTGATCATCGCCAACATCCTTGCCGGGCCGCTGGTCGAGCTCGCGCCGAGCGTCGCCGACGCGCTTGCCGAGGGCGGGACGTTGCTCGTCGCCGGGCTGCTCGACCGCCATGTCGACATGGTCGCCCGCGCCTATCGCGCGCAGGGCCTGCGCCTCGCCCAGCGCATCCCGCGCGGCGACTGGCCGACGCTCCGCTTCGTCAAGCGCACCCGCTACGGCCCGGCGCGCACGCGGCGGCTGAGCCGGGGAAGCGGCGAGGCACCGGGCTTCGGGAGCTGGTGACCGAGCACGCCTTCCGTTTGCGCTGAGCCTGTCGAAGCGCCGTTCTGCCTCTTCCACGCAAGTCAGAAGAAGAACCGCACTTCGACAAGCTCAGTGCAAACGGCGTTTGAGATCGAGAGGGGTCACACCGCCTCACCCTCTGCCTTGCTCCGCGCATATTCCTGCGTGCCGTGGGTGATCACTTCGTCCTTCTCCAGGATCGCGGCGATCGGAATGTCGGGCAGTTCGCGGATCGAATCGTAGAGCGGCGCGAAATCGGTTTCGGTGGTCTGGCGCAGCAGGTCGTCGAAACTGTCGATGACGAAATAATTCTGCTGAAAGTCGTCGATCCGGTACTCGGTGCGCATCACCCGGCGCAAGTCGAAGCCGATCCGGTTGGGGCTGTCGCTTTCGAGCGCGAATCGGCTTTCCGCCGAGCTCGACACGATGCCCGAGCCATAGATGCGCAGCCCTTCCTCGTCGCGCACCAGCCCGAATTCCACCGTATACCAGTAAAGCCGCCCGAGCTGCTTGAGCATGCCGAGATCGAGCGCGCGCAGGCCGCCGCGGCCATAGGCCTCCAGATAATCGGCGAAGCGCGGATCGGCGAGCATCGGGACATGGCCGAACACGTCGTGAAACACGTCCGGCTCCTGGATGTAGTCGAGCTGGTCGGGGCGGCGGATGAAATTGCCCGCGACGAAGCGGCGATTGGCCATATGCTCGAAGAATACGTCATCGGGCACCAGCCCCGGCACCGCGACAACCTGCCAGCCGGTGAGCTTCATCAGCCGTTCGGATAATTCCTCGAAATTCGGAATGCCGCGTTCGGAAAGGCGCAGCGCTTCCAACCCGTTCATATAGGCCTGCGCCGCGCGGCCGGGCAGCAGCTTCATCTGACGTTCGAGCAGCGTGTCCCAGACGCCGTGATCTTCCTGTGTATAGCCGTCCCAGTTTTGCGGGATCGTCCAATCTGCCGCCGCACCCTCGGGCGGGCGGTCCAAAACATGCGTTTCCTGGATCATGGAAATCCCATAGCATATTGTCGTGATGGCGGGAATTGGCAGCAACGGAATCGCGACCCGGGCCTGGCGGGCCCTACTCTGGCTGGTGCTTGGAATCGCGGCGCTTTTCGCGCTGTGGAACGCGGCGGCGCTCGCCGGGACGCTGATCCCGGTCAATGCCGCACGCGAAACGCCCGAAAGCGGCATCCGTGTCTTCGTCGAGGACAATGGTGTCCATACCGGCATCGTCATTCCGGCGCAGGCCGTCGGCATCGGCTGGCGCGACCTGGTGCGCCCCGGCGACCTGCGCGATCCGCGCCATGCCGCGCATGGCTGGCTGGCGATCGGGTGGGGCGACCGCAATTTCTACATGGAAACGCCGACCTGGTGGGACGTGCGCCCGGGCCGTACGCTCGCGGCGATGGCGGGGATGGGCGAGACGGTGCTGCATGTCGAACATGTGCCCGAACCATCGACCGGCCCCAACCGCCGCGCGCTGATCCTGACGCCGGCGGAATATGCCCGACTGACCGACTTCATCCGCGCCAGCTTTGCCGATCTGCCCGAAAGCTGGCCCGGCTATGGCCAGCATGACGCCTTTTATGCCGCGCAGGGCAGCTACAATCTGCTGCGCACGTGCAATAACTGGACAGGCGAAGCGTTGCGCGAAGCGGGGGTTCCGATCGGCGCATGGACACCGCTCTCGGCATCGGTGATGTTCTGGATGCCGCAACCGGATGCCAGTTCGCCATGACCAAGCACGCGCCCCCGCCCCGTCACCTGTTCCTTTCGGAACTGCCGCGCGCCGCGGTGACGCTGGGCTCGCTCGCGCTTTCGCAGGAAAGGCTGCGCGCCGCGCCGCGCGGCGATGGTCGCCCGGTGCTGGTACTGCCGGGGCTGGGCAATACCGACAAGACCACGGCGGTACTGCGCCGCTGGCTCAACCGGCTGGGCTATCGCGCCTATGGCTGGGAACTGGGCCGCAATCGCGGCGCCAGGACGATCGGCGAGGACGCGCTGCTGCTCGAAAAGCGGCTCGAGGCGCTGTTCGGCGAAACCGGCGAGCCGGTGACGCTGATCGGCATTTCGCTGGGCGGGATCATGGCGCGGCTGATGGCGCATCGCCGTACCGAACTGGTGCGCGAAGTGATCACCGTCAGCTCGCCCTTCGCCGGGCCGCCGACCGCGACCAATGTCTGGCGCGCGTTCGAATGGCTGACCGGCGAGAAGATCGGCGACCCCGCCGTCGCCGCCAATCGCGAGGAAGCCGCCGCGCCGCTGCCGGTGCCGTCGACTGCGATCTGGAGCCGTTCGGACGGCTTCGTCAACGGCGCGATCTGCCGCGAACCCGACGGCAGCGAATGCCGCGCGATCGAAATCGACGGCGGACATCTGGGCGTCCACATGCATCCCGAAGCGATGCTGGCGATCGCCCGGACGCTGGCGGGGGAAGCGGAAGCCGAATAACGGCGCAAGGCTGCTGACCGCGTCGCCCCTGCGCAGGCAGGGGCCTATCTCTGTGGCGTCCTGCATCCGCGTGGACACAAGAACGGACTGCCCTGTGTCAGACCGTCTCGCGATACGATAGAGACATGAGCCCCTGCCTGCGCAGGGGCGACGAGTAGATTCTCGAACAGTGTCCGGCGGATATTCCGCCCGCGGCAAGCTATGGCCCGGGAACTACCCTCAATCGCACTCGCGCGGGCGGTATCCCTGGCGGCGGTCTTCCTGCGCGGCGCGTTCGCATGCCTCGCGCGCGTCGCGGCCCGCCTGGCGTTCCTCTTCGCGCACGCGGCGGCCATAGTTGCGATCGGCCTCTTCCTGGCTCGTCGTCGTCCAGTCGACCACCTGCGACGTCGCGCGCACGGGCGCCGTCGCTACATTCCACACGGTCTTGGCGACGCAGCCGCCGGTCAGCAGCGGCAGCACGGCAATTGCCGGCATGAGATATTTCCGCATTGGTCCACCCCGTTCATCTCGCGCGGGTCAGCTCCAGTGCCGATGCGCGTCCCTGTACTCCGCGATACGGGTAATCGGTGAAGAAACCATCGACACCGATTGCAATATAGCGTGCAATTTCCCGCTCCATCGCTCCGTCAGGTGAAATTCCGGGTCCGCGCAGCGGCTGCGGCAGGAACATGTTTTCGGCGCGGAAGGTCCAGGGATGGACGCGCAGCCCCGCCGCATGCGCATCTGCGACCAGCGAGGTCGGTTCCCTGTTCCAATCGGGCAGGATCATATGCTTTTCCGGGCCGATGCCGAAGGCATAGGTGGCGATCTCGGCGAGACCCTCTGGCGTGATCATCGCCGCATAGCTTTCCGTGCCGCCATCGGGCGGCGATCCCCCGGGCGCGAGCAGCTGGATGAGACGGACCGAAGTCTCCGCGCGCAAGGCTTTCAGATTGGCGACTTCGAACGACTGGATGAACACCGGCGCCTCAGCGCTGTCCCATCCCGCCTCGCGCAGCGCGGCGAGCAGCGCGGGCTCGAGCGGCAGGCCGATCGACGCGAAATAGCCGGGATGCTTGGTTTCGGGATAGACGCCGATCACGCGTCCCAACTCGGCCGAGCGCCGCTGCGCCAGCGCGATCACTTCGGCGAAGGTCGGGATCGCCGCCTGCCCGTCATAGGCGGTATTGCCCGGGCGCAGCTGTGGCAGCCGCTCCCTCGCGCGCAGCGTGCGCAGTTCGGCGAGGGTGAAATCCTCAGTGAACCAGCCGGTTTCCTGCCGCCCGTCGATTGTCTTCGTCGTCTTGCGGTCGGCGAATTCGGCGTGATCGGCGACATCGGTGGTGTCGGTGATGTTGTTCTCGTGCCGCGCCACGAGCACGCCGTCCTTGGTCGACACCAGATCGGGCTCGATGAAATCGGCGCCCTGATCGATCGCCAGATCATAGGAAAGCAGCGTATGTTCGGGCCGCTCGCCGCTCGCGCCGCGATGGGCGATGACGATGGGCCGGGTTTCGGGCAGGCTGGTCATCACACGCGCTTCCTCGATCGGGGTACAGCCACACAGAAGCCCGGCCAAGGCAAGGATAGCATGTGCAATTCGCATTCCGACAACTCCTCCCGTTGGTGCTGAGCTTGTCGAAGCACCGTTCTTCCTTATCTCTGCCGGCAAAGAAGAAGTACGGCCCTTCGACAGGCTCAGGGCCAGCGGGTTTCCCGTGGCAACGCCCCTGCGCCTAACCAGCCGATATGACGGGAGCACGACAGCCTTGAGCGAAAATGACCGAGTAATCGCCGCCGCGCGCGAATGGCGCGGCGCGAAGATGGCGCTGGCGACGGTGGTGACGACCTGGGGCTCAGCGCCGCGCCCGCGCGGATCGCACATGCTGGTGCATGCGGACGGGCGGTTCGAAGGGTCGGTGTCGGGCGGCTGCGTCGAGACCGATATTCTCGCCACCGCCGCCGAAGTGATCGCGGGCGCGCCTGCCGTCGTGAAGAATTACGGCGTGGCCGACGCCGCCGCGTGGGAAGTCGGGCTGCCGTGCGGCGGCCAGATCGACGTGTTCGTCCAGCCGGTTTCAGCCGATGGCTTCCCGCCCGAGCTGTTCGACGCCATCGCCGATGCACGCGCGGCGGGAAAGACGCTGCCGGTCGCGTTCGATTATCGCAGCGGTCGCGCGGCGCCGGGCGAGAAGGGCGATTTCGTTCATCGCTATCAGCCCCCGCATCGGCTGCTGATCGTCGGCGCGGTGCAGATCGCGCAGGCGCTGGCCGGGCTGGCGCGCGAGCTGGGTACCGAAACAGTGGTGATCGATCCGCGCGGGCGTTTCCTGACCGAGGAGCGTTTCCCCGGGACGACGCTCGACGATCGCTGGCCCGACGAAGCGGTGGAGGCATGGAATCCCGGCGGCGCGACGGCGGTGGTGACGCTGAGCCACGATCCCAAGATCGACGACGCCGCGCTGATCGCGGCGCTCGCGGCCGACACCGGCTATGTCGCCGCGCTGGGATCGCGCAAGAGCCATGCCGCGCGGCTCGAACGACTCGCGGCGGCGGGCGTCGCCGCGACCGATCTCGCCCGGATCGACGGCCCGGCGGGAATCGATATCGGCGCGGTGGGACCCGCCGAAATCGCGCTTTCGATCGCCGCCGGTATGGTCAAGGCGTTTCGCGATGCGCGCTGAGGACGTCGTGCTGATGCTGCTCGCCGCCGGCCGTTCGCGGCGGTTCGGCGATACCGACAAGCTGGAACAGCATTTCCTGCACCAGCCGCTCGCCTTTCACGTCGTCACCGCGCTCGAGGCCGTGCCGTTCCAGGCGCGCGTCGCAGTGGTTTCGGGAACCAGCCTCGATTTCGCCGCGCGCGGCTATCGCGTCGTTCACAATGACACGCCGGAAAGCGGCCAGTCGCATTCGCTGGCACTGTGCACGCGCGCAGCCCGCGAACTGGGCGCGCGCGCCGTGCTGGTCGCGCTCGCCGACATGCCGCGCGTTACTGCGGCGCATGTCTGGCGGCTGCTGGACGAAGCCGATGGCCCCGATGCAGTGGTCGCATCAAGCGACGGCCACGCCCCCTGCCCGCCCGCGCTGTTCGGCGCGAGCCATTTCGATGCGCTCGAATCGCAACAGGGCGACCAGGGCGCCCGCGCGCTGGTCCGCGCGGGGCATCACGTCATCGCCTCGCCCGCCGAGCTGGTGGATATCGATACGCCCGGGGATCTGGCCGCGCTGCGGGAAAAATACGGCGTGGATTGAATCAGTAAATTCCCCCCCCAGCTCGCTGGGGGACCGCCAGCCGCAGGCTGGTGGTGGAGGGGTAAAGCGGCAAACGATGCGCTTGAAGCCTTGCCCCTCCATCACGCTGCTGCGCAGCGCGGTCCCCCTCCCCGAGACAAGCTCGGGGGAGGAACTTTATTCGTGCCGCAGTGCGTCGATCGGGTTGAGCCGGGCGGCGCGGCGCGCGGGAAAATAGCCGAACACCACGCCGGTCAGTGCCGATATGGCGAAGCTCAGCGTGTTGATCGACGGATCAAAGGCGAAGGGAATGCTGAGCGCCGAGGACGCCCACCAGCTGGTGAAGAAGGCAATCACGATTCCGATCAGCCCGCCGAGACACGAAAGCGCGACTGCCTCGACCAGGAATTGCAGCAGCACTTCCTTTCCCAGCGCGCCGATGGCAAGGCGGATACCGATCTCGCGCGTCCGCTCGGTCACCGACACCAGCATGATGTTCATGATCCCGATCCCGCCGACGAGCAGGCTGACCGCCGCGATCGCCGCGACGAACATCGTCATCTGCTGCGTCTGCTGGGTCACGGTCGCGGCGAATTCGGCGCTGTCAAAGATGTTGAAATTGTCCGGCTGGCCGGCGCGCTGATGCCGCCGCTCGCGCAGCAGCGCGGTGATCGACTGTTTCACCGTATCGGTGTCGAAACCGTCCTGCACCGACACGATCATCGCGCGGATGTCCTGATTGCCGGTGAAGCGGCGCTGGACCGCCTTGATCGGCATCACGACCGAATTGTTCGGATCGTTGAACCCGCCGCTGTCACGCTTTTCGAGCACGCCGACGACTTCGCAGCTGACGCTGCCGAGGCGGAAGCGCTGCCCGGCGGCGTCGCCGTCGGAGAACAGGTTTTCGCGGATCGTGTCGCCGATGACGCACACTGCCTTGCCGGCAACCTGCTCGGCCTGCGTAAAGGGGCGACCGCTGGCGAATTCCAGATTCTGCGAATCGAAATATTCGTTGCTCGATCCGGTGATCGTCGTCGTCCAGTTCTGCGCGTTGCGCACCGCAAGCGCGGACGACGTGACCTGCCCGGCCACCGATCGGACGCCGCCAATCTGTTCGCGCAGCGCGTCGATATCGTCCTGGTCGAACGAGGGGGGCGGCGCGCCGCCGCCGCGGCCGCTGCTGGAACTGGGGAAGATGGTCAGCGTGTTGGTGCCGAGCGAACTGATCGATTCCTGCACCGAAGCGGAAATGCCGTTGCCCAGAGTCACCATCGTGATGACCGAGAAGACACCGATGATGATGCCGAGCGTTGTCAGGAACGAACGCAGCTTGTGCCGGGCGATTTCGCGCAGCGACAACAGGATCGTCGTATAGAGCATCAGCGCGCCTCCGCCGGAGCGCGGCCGGGATTGCGGTCCACCCGCTCGACCAGCCCGTCCTTGAAATGGACGATGGTGCGCGCGAATTCGGCCATGTCGGGCTCGTGCGTGACCATCAGCACGGTGATGCCGCTGTCGCGATTGAGCGAAGAAAGCAGCTCCATGATCTCGATCGAGCGTTCGCTGTCGAGATTGCCGGTCGGTTCGTCGGCGAGCAGCACATCGGGCTGCGTAACGATCGCGCGCGCAATGGCGACGCGCTGCTGCTGGCCACCCGACAGCTCCGCCGGCGTGTGATCGGCCCACGGCGCCAGCCCGACCTTGTCGAGCGCGGCCATCGCCATGTCGTAGCGCAGCTTGCGGTTCTCGCCGCGATAGAGCAGCGGCAGCTCGACATTTTCGAGCGCGGTGGTGCGCGCGAGCAGGTTGAACCCCTGAAAGACGAAGCCGAGATAGCGCCGCCGCAGCAGCGCGCGCTGGTCGCGATCAAGCTTTTCGACATGGACGCCGCGGAACAGATAGGCCCCGCCCGAAGGCACGTCGAGACAGCCCAGGATGTTCATCGTCGTCGACTTGCCCGAGCCCGAGGCGCCCATCACCGCGATGAAATCGCCGCGCTCGACGGTCATGTCGACGCCTTTCAGCGCCTGGAACGCAGTCGCCCCTTCCCCGAAGGTCTTGGTAACGCCTTCCAGCCGAATGAGCGGATCAGTCATCGTCGCCCGCATCGGCGGCAGCGGCGGCGGCGGCCGAACGGACGCCGACGATCACCTGCATGCCTGCCTTGAGGTCCTCGCCGCGCACTTCGGTACGGCTGCCGTCGCTCGCGCCGGTGACGACCTGCACGGGCTGCGGCTTGCCGTCCTCGCCCAGCACATAGATGGTCTGGCGGCTGCCTTCGCCGATTTCCTTTTGCTGTTCGCCGCGATTGGGGCCGAAGCGCATCTGGAATCCGCCGCCGCCCGATTCCGGGCCCTCGCTCGGCTTGAAGCGCAGCGCGCCGTTGGGGATCAGCAGCACATTGTCGCGCGAGTCGGTCTGGATCGTCGCGGTCGCGGTCATGCCCGGGCGCAGGATCAGATCGGGATTGTCGACGGTCAGCACCGCGGCATAGGAAACCACCTGCGAAGCGCTGGCCGCGCTGCTCGTCGTCGAGGAACTGCCCTGCGCCGACAGGTTCGAGCCGAGGTCAACGCGCTGGATTTCCGCCGGGAAGGTCCGGCCGGGAAAGGCATCGACCGTGAAGCTGGCCTTCTGACCCGGCGCGACTTCGCCGACATCGGCTTCGTCGACCGCGACTTCCAGCTTCATGCTGGTCAGATCCTCCGCGATCACGAACAGCGTCGCGACGTTGAACGAAGCGGCGACCGTCTGGCCGGCATCGACCTGCCGCGCGAGCACCACGCCGTTGACGGGCGAGCGGATCACCGCCTTGTACCGCTCGGTTCGGCTTGCCGAGAGCGATGCCTGCGCCGAAGCGACATTGGCCTGCGCCGCGCGCAGATTGGCGCGGGCGCGCGCCACTGCGGCCTCGGCCGATTCCATTTCGGTCTTCGAAGGCACGCGGCCGCCCGACAGCCGTTCGACTTCCTGCATCCGTGCGAGCTGCGCCTGCGCTTCCTGCAGCGTTGCGCGCTGCTGCGCGACCGACGCGACATTGGCGTTGAGCGACGCTTCGCCCTGGCGGATCTGGTCGTCGAGCCGCGAGGGATCGATCACCGCCAGCGGCTGGCCCTTGGTGACGCGATCATTGACTTCGACCAGCACGCGATCGACCAGCCCGGAAATTTCCGAACCGACATCGACCTGGTTGGTCGGGGCCAGCTTGCCCGTCGCCGAAACGGTGACGTTGAGCTGGCCGCGCTGCACTTCGGCCGTCGCGTAGCTCGGCGGCGGCGCAGGTGCCATGCAGCGCGCAATCAGCAGCAACAGAAGCAGCACGCCGATCGCAATGGAAATCCATTTCAGGCTCAGGAATCGCCGCCAGCGCGGCTTGCGCTTGGCACCAAGGAATTCGTCGAGTTCGGGATCGTCGGCCATCAGCGTTCCTGACTGGTTGGCAAGGGCTCGAGCGGTTCATCGGGGGCCTGGGGGACAATCGAGCTGTCCCAGCCGCCGCCGAGCGCGAGATAGAGCTGGATGAGGGCGCTCGCCTGATCGGCGCGCGCCTGGGCAAGGCCGTTGCCCGCGCTGAGCAGCGAGGCTTCGGCCTGGTTGAGCGTCGTGAAATCGGTCAGCCCGGTACGATACTGGCTGCGCGAAAGGATCGCGACATTGTTCGCCGCGTCGAGCGCGTCGGCAAAATAGCGTTCGCGCTCGCGCGCGCTGCGCAGTGCCGCCAGCGCGTTCTCGATATCCTCGAGCGAAGTCAGCACCGTCTGCTTGTAGGCGAAGAAGGCGCCCTGCGCCGCGGCTTCGCTGGCGCGAATCTGGCTGCCGGTGCGGCCGCCGTCGAAAATGGTCTGCGCGATATTGGCGAACAGCCGCCCGGTGATGACATCGGTCAGCGTGTCGAAGCTGCTGGCGCCGGTATTGATGCTGCCGCCGACGGTGAGCGACGGGAAAAGCTGCGCGCGCGCCACGCCGATCCGCGCGGTGGCGGCGGCAAGATTGCGTTCGGCGCTGCGGATATCGGGGCGCTGGCGCAGCGTATCGGCGGGAATGCCGACCGACACACTGCCCGGGCCCTGCGGGATCGCCTTCGTTTCCGCCAGTTCCTGCTTGAGCGCGCCCGGCGGCAGGCCCAGCAGCACCGCGAGCCGCGAAACCGTGGCGTTATAGCTGGCTTCGAGCTGGGGAATGGTCGCCGCGGTCTGCGCGCGCTGCGACCGCGCCTGTTCGGCGTCGAGCGAGGAGACCAGTCCCGCCTGCACGCGGAACCCGGCGATTTCCAGATTGTCGTCCTGGATCGTCAGCGAACGGCGCGCATTGTCGAGCTGCGCCTGGAGCAGTCGCGCCTGGACATAGTTGCGCGCGATTTCCGCCTCGACCGAAATCAGTACCGACGCATAGTCGAAACCGGCGGCCGCGTAATCGGCGCGCGACGCGGCGACGCCGCTGATCGTGCCGCCGAACAGGTCCACCTGATAACTGGCATCGGCGCCGAGCGAGATGCTGTTGGAGCCGCCCTGGCTGTAGGAGGTGACTGTGCCGTCGGGCAGCGTCGTCGTCGTGGTGCCGCCGCGCAGCGCCTCGCTGCGCGAATAGCCGCCCGAAGCGCCGAGCGTGGGATAGAGCGACGCGCGCGACTGGACCAGCGATTCGCGCGCCTGCCGAAGCCGCGCAACCGCCTGCGCGACATCGAGATTGGCCTCGCGCCCGCGCTCGACCAGATCGGCGAGCATCGGATCGTCGAAATTTTCCCACCATTGCGTCAGCCGCTCGGCCTCGGCTTCGTCGGCGGGCACCGAATAGCTGTCCGGCACGCCCAGCTCGGAAGGCGCCGCAGGACGATATTCCGGCCCCTGCACGCAAGCGGCAAGCAGCAGCCCGGGAATCAGCGGTACGACTCTGTGAAAGGTCATGGGTGCGTTGCATAACTAAAACAGTCGCCGATGCCACGCAAAATTTGTCGCAAAATGTATCGGCGCGCAGTTCGGCGGCGGCGCGTCGCCGATCTTGGCTTGCGCTCGACGCGCCCGCAGGGGCATGGAGGCGCGGGGGAGCGACCAGCGGAGGCACAGGCATGAGCGACATCTATCCCGTACCCGAAGAATGGGCGAAGCGCGCCCGGCTGGACGCGGCGGGCTATGAGAAGATGTACGGGCTTTCGCTCGCCGATCCGGGCAGTTTCTGGCTGGAACAGGCGCGGCGGCTCGACTGGATCAAGCGCCCCGAACTCGCCGGCGACTGGTCGTTCGACGAAGAGGATTTCCACATCAGCTGGTTTGCCGACGGCAAGCTGAACGTCGCGGCGAACTGCATCGACCGCCATCTGAAGAAGCGCGGCGCGGCGACTGCGATCATCTGGGAACCCGACGATCCCGACATGGCGCCGATCCGGCTCAGCTATCTCGAGCTGCATCGCGAAGTCTGCCGGTTCGCCAATGTGCTGAAGGCGCAGGGCGTCAGGAAGGGCGACCGCGTCACCATCTACTTGCCGATGATCCCGGAGGCCGCGTTCGCGGTGCTCGCCTGCGCGCGGATCGGGGCGATCCATTCGGTCGTCTTCGCCGGCTTCTCGCCCGAGGCGCTCGCCGGGCGCATCACCGATTGCGATTCGACCGTCTGCATCACCGCCGACGAAGGGCGGCGCGGCGGGCGGCGCACGCCGCTAAAGGCCAATGTCGATGCCGCGGCGGGCCATGCTCCGGCGCTCGAAAAAGTGATCGTCGTCCAGTCGACCGGCGGCGACGTGACGATGACCGAAGGCCGCGACATCTGGTATCACGAGGCGGCCGCCGATGTTTCGGACGATTGCCCGCCCGAGCCGATGGACGCCGAGGACCCGCTGTTCATCCTCTACACCTCGGGATCGACCGGCAAGCCCAAGGGCGTGCTCCACACCAGCGGTGGATATCTGCTCTGGGCGAGCCTCACCCACGAACTCTGTTTCGACTATCGCGAAGGCGAGGTCTTCTGGTGCGCCGCCGATATCGGCTGGGTCACCGGGCACAGCTATATCCTCTACGGCCCGCTCGCCAACGGCGCGACGACAGTGATGTTCGAAGGCGTGCCCAACTGGCCCGACGCCAGCCGCATCTGGCAGGTTGTCGACAAGCATCAGGTCAACACGCTGTTCACCGCCCCCACCGCGCTGCGCGCGCTGATGAAGGACGGCGACGAGTATGTGAAAGCGACCAGCCGTGCCTCGCTGCGGCTGCTCGGCACGGTCGGCGAGCCGATCAATCCCGAAGCATGGCGCTGGTATCACGATGTCGCGGGCGACGGGCGCTGCCCGATCATCGACACCTGGTGGCAGACCGAGACCGGCGGCGCGATGATCGCCCCGCTGCCCGGCGCGACCGACCTGAAACCCGGAAGCGCCACCAGGCCGCTTCCGGGCATCGATCCGCAACTGGTCGATCCCGACGGCAATATCCTGCACGGCGCGACTCAGGGCAATCTGGTGATCGCGCGCAGCTGGCCGGGGCAGATGCGCACCGTGTGGAACGATCACGCGCGCTTCTTCGAAACCTATTTCACGACCTACAAGGGCAAATATTTCACCGGCGACGGATGCCGCCGCGACGAGGACGGCTATTACTGGATCACCGGCCGCGTCGACGATGTGATCAATGTGTCGGGCCACCGCATGGGCACCGCCGAGGTGGAAAGCGCGCTGGTCGCGCATCCCAGGGTCGCCGAGGCTGCCGTGGTCGGCATGCCGCATGCCGTGAAGGGCCAGGGCATCTACGCCTATGTCACGCTCAACGCCGGGTGCGAGCCGGGCGAGGAACTGCGCGGCGAGCTGATCAAATGGGTCCGCAGCGAAATCGGCCCGATCGCCACGCCCGACGCACTGCAATTCGCGCCGGGTCTGCCCAAGACCCGCTCGGGCAAGATCATGCGCCGCATCCTGCGCAAGATCGCCGAAAACGACGTGTCGAGCCTGGGCGACACCAGCACCCTCGCCGACCCGGCGGTGGTCGACGATCTGGTCGAGAATCGCGTGGTGCATGCCTGACGAACGGATCGCGCTGGTCGAAGGCGACATTACGCGCCTCGAAGTCGATGCAATCGTAAACGCCGCCAACAGCTCGCTGCTCGGCGGCGGCGGCGTCGACGGCGCGACCCATCGCGCGGCCGGGCCGGGCCTGCTCGAGGAATGTCGCAAGCTCTATGCGCTCGGCGGATGCAAGACCGGTGACGCGAAACTCACCGGCGGCTATCGCCTGTCAGCGCGGTGGATCATTCACACGGTCGGCCCGGTCTGGCGTGGCGGCGACAATGGCGAGTCGGATCTCCTTGCCTCCTGCTACCGGCGCTGCTTCGCCATCGGACGCGAGCAGGAAATGAAGTCGATCGCCTTCCCCGCAATATCGTGCGGCATCTATCGCTTTCCGATCGAACATGCAGCCCGGATCGCGGTGGCGGAGGCCCGTGCGGCGCTTACCATAGATCCGGCTCTCGAGGTCAGCTTCTGCACCTTCGCGCCGGACGTTACCAACGCCTATCGCAGCGTGCTCGGCTAAGTTGCAGCGCCCGGCGCATCGCCCTAAATTACCGCGAATGACCCGCAGCCTGCCCGACCGCATCGCTGGGCGCCTCGACCCCGAAGGCGCCGTCGCGGCAGTCGCGGCCGAAGTCATCCAGGAAAAGGCAGAGGCGCTCGCCGACACCAAGCGCAAGCTCAAGGAACGCCTCGCCGCGCTGGCGGAAGCCACCGACGATACGGAACGCGCGCAGGCCCTGCGCGCCGCCGCCGACGCCGCCTATGGCTTCGTCATCCAGCGCGAACTCTGCGGCCTGCGCGACAGCGACGGTGCGCTCGCGCAGCTCGGCGCCCCGCGCGCGGTGATCGTGCGGATGGGCGTTCGCTGACTCCTGCCCTGCAAAGGGAGGAACTCAACCCGCCAGCACCTCGTCCACCCATGCCGGCACCAGCACCCCGGCCGGCCCCATCCGGCTCTCGTCGAACCAGTGGCTGCCTTCGGACGGCTCCAGATTGAGCTCGAGCGTTTGCGCGCCATAATGATTGGCGAGCTGGACGAACCCTGCGGCCGGATAGACCGCCCCCGACGTCCCGATCGAAACGAACAAGTCAGCCTGCGCCAGCGCGACTTCGATCTCGTCCATCCGATACGGCACTTCGCCGAAGAAGACGATGTCGGGCCGCAGCGCTTCCATCCCGCACGCGCCGCACGCCTGCCCCGGCGGCATCGCCTCGCGCCAGGGCCGCCGCGCGCCGCACCGCGCGCACAGCGCCGAGAGCAGCTCGCCATGCATGTGCAGCGTCCGCCTGGCCCCGGCCCGCTCGTGCAGGTCATCGACATTCTGCGTGACGATCAGCAACTCGCCCCGCCATTCGGCATCGAGCTTTGCGAGCGCATGATGCGCCGGATTGGGCTGAACTTCGCCGAGCTTGGCGCGGCGCATATCGTAGAACTGGTGCACCAACCCCGGATCGCGCGCGATCGCTTCGGGCGTGCAGACATCCTCTACGCGATGCCCCTCCCACAATCCGTCCGGCCCGCGAAAGGTGGCGACGCCGCTTTCGGCGGAAATCCCAGCGCCGGTGAGAATGACGATGTTGCGAATGCTGGCCATCCCCCAACTCTAACGCAGGCACGACGCCCGCCCAAGCGCCGCCAAACTTGCGGCAGCGCAAGAACGCCGCCAAGATCAGCCAAAAGGCAACAGGGGGATCCGATGGCGGCAAAAAAGAAGAATCCGACTGGCAGCAATTTCGGGGTGATCGACTTGCTTGCGATCGGCGCCGCGGCATTTGTCGCGTTCAAGTTCGTCCCCGCCTATGCCGACTGGACATCCTATCGCTACGATCCCGTGCCCGGCGAGGAATGCGTGCGTCAGATGGACGCGGAATGCGCACGCCAGGCGTTTGACGAGGCCTATGGCCCCACGGACGCACCCTATTCGCGCAAGCTCAACCAGCAATGGGTCTGGGCGCTGCGGTTCATCGATACCAACGAGGATTATCGCAGCCAGCTCGACACGGTCTTCGAACAGGGCAAGCGCGAGATACTCGGTGCCGGCCTGAGCGAGCGAAAGGCGGGCGACCTGCTCGGCCTGGCCAACATCCTCCACCATATGGGCCGTGACGAAGACGCGATGGCGTTCTTCGAAAATGTCGTCGAACGGCAGGAAGAGGCCGATGCGACGATTCCGAAACGGATGCGGCGCTATGGCCCGAGCCAGCTGGGAGGACCGCCAAACTGCCTGCGGGGCGAAGAGGACCATCGGTTTCTGAGCGAAAGCGACAATTATGCCGAACTGGATGTCGGCATCGACTTTCAGAACCCCTGCTATCTGGAATATTTCCGGCGCCGCAGCGACATCGATCTGGAACCGGTCATCGCACGAAGCCTGGACACGATGCGCGCAAAGCGACAGGCCCAGGGCGAAATGGATGCCTGGAATTACGATGGCGAGCCGCTGACGCATGACGAATATGTCGACAAGGTAGCATTTCTCGCCACGCTGATCGCCTATCGCGAGAATGACGGCTGGGGCCGGGTGTTCGACTGACCCCTACCGGCGGCTAGTTGGCCTCCAGCCAGCGTTGCGCCTCGGTAAGCTGGCGCTCGAGCACCGCGATCGCTTCCAGCTTTTCCGACTGGGTTTCGGCGGGGACGCTATGCCGATCGGCTGTGTTCGGCCCGAAGGGCGAGCTGTTGTAATATGCCCGGTCCTTCGCGGCCTTTCCGCGCAGCAACGCAACATTGCCTGCATAGCCGGCCCGCTTCTTCGCCGCGTTTATCCCAGCCTTGACCCGCGCCTGCGACAGAAAGCGCAAAACCGCTGTGGCGCCAACGACGCCCAGCCCCGCCACCATCAGCACGGGCGCGAGGAAATAGCTGGCATTGCCATCCATCATACCGAGCAGCATCCCATCCCAGATGGTCGGCATCAGCGCCGCGATGACAATCAGCACCAGTCCGACGGCATAGAGCGCAACACCCGCCCCACCGAGCAGCCAGCTGCCTTTCTGTGCCTGGTAGGCGGCTTCATAGACATAGCCCTGTCGGGTCTTGTGGATCAGATAGGGAAGCTGAATCAGGTCCTCGACATAGCGCTGCCCCTCGGGTCCGAACTTCTCGGCGAGCTTCTTGCGGCGATAGAGGAGATCCTGACGCAGATGGTCGACCTTGGTCGCATAGTTCGGCCGGTCGAAATCCTCGGGGTCATGGTCGATGACTTCGAGCGTCAGCAGCTCGGTTTCCAGATATTCGCGCGCCGATCCGTCGCGCTCCATGTTGCGATCACGCGCCAGAAGCTTGTCGAAGATCTGTTCCAGCTTGAAGTTCGCCATATAGGCGAGCCCTTCGCGGTCGGCCACGGGGTCGCGTACCGGCCGGCTCAACTCGTTCTCGATGCGGCGGAGCTTCGCATTGGCCGACGAGACATCGAGATAGGTAAGCGTATTGATGACTGAATTATAATCCCATTTGCTCATGGTCGCGTAAGCCTCGCATTTTCATCCGTTCTCCTGCCGAAATCATTGCCGACATCGGCCGCCGACGCAATTCTATGAGGCAGCAGGCCAATCTGCGCGCCGCCGTTGCCGGAAGCCACACGCCCCCTTTCCCCCCTGTCCTACACGCCCCCTTTGTGCCACAGGGCTGGCGATGATGTGCATCCTCGCCTCGCGCCGTCGCGCCACGCTTTCCCTTCGCCGTTGCGGGCAGGGGAAATCAGGGGGGACGTGCCGTCTCTTTTGTCTCTTTTCGCCGGATTGGGGGAGCGTTGCGGCATGACGAAGCTGGGGATTTACGGCAGTCTCGGCCGCATGGGTCAGGCGATCGCGAATGTCGCGCCGGAAGAAGGCGCGATGATCTGCGGCGGCGCTGATATCGGCGATGATCCGCTCGAACTGGCCAAGCAGTGCGACGTGCTGGTCGATTTCTCCGCCGCCCCCGCGATCGAGGCGCATCTCGCCGCCGCGCGCGCGGCGAAGACGCCGATTGTCATCGGCACCACCGGGCTCACTTCCGCGCATCAGGCGGCGATCGACGCGGCGGCGGGCGAGATCGGCGTGCTGCAGACGGGCAATACCTCGCTCGGCATCGCGCTGCTGGCGAAACTGGTGCGCGAAGCGGCACAGCGGCTCGGCACCGACTGGGACATCGAAATCGTCGAGATGCATCACCGCAACAAGGTCGATGCGCCGTCGGGCACCGCGCTGATGCTCGGCGAGGCGGCGGCCGGGGGGATCGGCAGCACGTTTACCGAAGCGGGCGTGATCGGCCGCGCGGGGCTCACCGGCGCGCGCGCGAGCGGCACGGTCGGTCTCGCCTCGCTGCGCGGCGGCAGCGTGGTCGGCGATCACAGCGTCGTCTTCGCGGGCAATGGCGAGCGGATCGAACTGACGCATCGCGCCGACGATCGCGCGATCTTCGCGCGCGGCGCCGTGCGCGCGGCCATGTGGCTCGCGAAACAGCCCGCCGGGCGCTACGACATGGGCGCGGTTCTGGGGCTGTAACCGCTTTGAAAAAGGCTGATATCGTCGAATTCTTCGCGCGGCTGGCCGAGGCCAATCCGCACCCGGAAACCGAGCTCGAATCGGTCAACGACTATACGCTCCTCGTCGCCGTCGTGCTGTCGGCGCAGGCGACCGATGCGGGGGTGAACAAGGCGACTCGGCGGCTGTTCGCGCAAGTCGACACGCCCGAAAAGATGGTCGCGCTCGGCGAGGACGGGCTCAAGGAGCACATCAAGACGATCGGCCTGTTCAACAGCAAGGCAAAGAACGTCATCGCGCTGAGCGAAAAGCTGATCGCCGAGCACGGCAGCGCGGTGCCCGCCGATCGCGACGCGCTCGAGCAGCTCCCCGGCGTCGGGCGCAAGACCGCCAACGTCGTGATGAACGTGGCCTTCGGGCAGGAGACCTTCGCGGTCGACACGCATATCTTCCGCGTCGGCAATCGCACCGGCCTCGCCCCGGGCAAGACACCGCTGGCGGTGGAAAAGAAGCTGGAAAAGGCAGTGCCGCAGCCCTTTCGCCTGCACGCTCATCACTGGTTAATCCTGCATGGCAGATATGTGTGCAAGGCTCGGACCCCTGAATGCTGGCGATGCAACGTCGCCGATCTGTGCGCGTTCAAGCCGAAGACGCCGCCTCACGACGCGAAGCGCGCCAAGAGCGGCGAAGCGAAGAAGAGGAACGCATGATGAAAGCCCTGTTTCTGGCCCCCGTCCTGATGCTGATCGGCGCCGCCCCCGCCGCGCAGGACGTTCCCGAAGCGACGCCCGCCGGCGAAGCGGTCGACTGTATCTCGGCGCACCGGATCAACCACACCCGCGTCGAAAGCGACCGGGTGATCGATTTCCACATGATGGGCGGCAAGGTCTATCGCAACGAATTGCGGATGCGCTGCCCCGGCCTCAACGCCAATCGCACCATCATGTACGAGCTGCACACCACGCAGCTCTGTTCGCTCGACACGATCACCGTGATCCATCAGCCCGGCCTGATGCGCGGCGCGACCTGCGGACTGGGCAAGTTTCAGCCGGTGACGCTGGCAGGCAACTAAGCGCTGGCGCAGGCGCGCGGGCTTTGCTAGGCGCGCCTATCCAGAGGCAAGGCACCCGTAGCTCAGCTGGATAGAGCGCTGCCCTCCGAAGGCAGAGGCCACAGGTTCGAATCCTGTCGGGTGCGCCATTTTTCCTCGCTCCAGCCCGAGCCGCCATGTGCGTTTTCGGCGGATAGCGGCGTTACCTCTTACGCTTGCCGCCTCGGGGCCTTGCTTTGCCGTTACGGCCGCAGCACCCAGCCGCCGTCGACATGGATGGTCTGGCCGGTGATCCACTGGCCGGCGTCCGAGCAGAGCAGCAGCAGCGTTCCGACCAGTTCGTCGGGCGCGCCACGGGCGCGCAGCGCGCAGGCCATTTCGAGGAACTTGATGAAGGGCGAATCGTCGGGGACGAGCATCTTGCCCGCATCCGAGGTGACATTGCCCGGCGCGATCGCGTTGCAGGTAATGCCTTCCTTGCCGAACTGCTTGGCGAGGCTGGTGGTGAGACCGACCAGCGCGAGCTTGGTGATGCCGTAAAGGCCCGAGGCCGGGAAGGCGCCGCCTGACGTCTGGTTGATGATCCGCCCGCCGCCGCGTTCGCGCATCGAGGGGATCACCGCGCGGGCGCAGAGCAAGGCGCCGTCAAGATTGACGGCGAACGCCTTGTGCCAGGCGTCCATGCTGACGGTTTCGAAATTGTCATAGCTGATATCGACCATCAGCGCGGCGTTGTTGACCAGGATGTCGACCCCGCCGAACGCCTCGACCGCCGCGGCGGCCATCGCCCTGGTCGAGTCTTCGCTGGCGACATCGACTTCGACCGCTGCGGCCTTGCCGCCGCTCGCCTCGATCTCTTCGGCGACGGCTTGCGCACCTGCCTTGTTGAGGTCCGCGACCACGACCGAGGCGCCCGCTTCGGCGAGTCCCTTGGCATAGGCCGCGCCGATCGAATTGCCGCGGCCGCCCGCGCCGGTCACTACCGCCACCTTGCCGTCGAGCCGGAACTGGTCGAGCGAGAATGTCATGCTGGTCTCTCCTGAAGGTCAGTTGGCGCCGGCGGCGCGCAGAAAGGGGTTGGCGGCATCGGCGAGTTGCCCCGCCGCGTCGCTGTCGGGCAGCGTGGCAGCGAGCAGCTTCACATCCTTGGCGAGCAGGCCCGCGCCGTGCGCGAAGGCCTGCGGTTGCGGCAGCCGCGCATAGACTTCGAAACCGAAGCTGCGCCCGCTGCTCGCCTTGACGAGATCGCCGAACGCCTTGCGCTTGATACCGAGCGCTTCGCTTGCCTGTATCGCGGCATGGGCGAGGCCCATGTTTGCCGCCATCAGCGCGTTGTTGACGATCTTGGCGCGCTGGCCCGACCCCGCCGGACCGAGCAGCACGAGCAGCCCGGCAAAGCTTTCAAACACTGGCTTGGCCTGTTCGTAGGCGGCCTCTTCGGCGCCGCACATCACGGTGAGCGTTTTCGCCGCCGCCGCCGGTCCGCCGCCGCTCACCGGCGCGTCGACAAAGGCGATGCCGCGCTCGGCGCAGCGCGCGGCGAGCTTCTCGCAGCTTTCGGGCAGGATGGTCGAATGGATGGCGAGCAGGCTGCCCGGCCGCATCGCCGGAATGATCTGCTCGCACAGATCGGCGACGCCCGCATCATCTACGACACACAACCCGACATGGTCGCAGGCTGCGGCAAGTTCGGCGGGCGAAGCCGCCGTCGCCGCCCCTTGCGCGACGAACGGATCGAGCGCCTCGGGACGGCGCGCCCAGACAGTGAGCGGATAGCCTTCGGCCAGCATCCGCTCGGCCATCGGGCCGCCCTGGCTGCCCAGCCCGATAAAGCCGGTGCTCGCCTTCCCGCTCATCCGGCGGTGATCCCCTTGTCGATCGACAGGCACGATCCGTGAAAGCCGCGCCCGGCGGGCGATGCGAGCATCAGGATCATGTCGGCGACGTCCGCGACCTCCACCGTGCCGCGCATGCCCGAGAAACGCTTGATCAGATCGAAATCGGCATTTTCGGGCGGGCGGAAATTCTTCGCGATATTGGTGATCATCCCGCCCGGCGCGACAGCGTTGATGCGGATGGATTTCTTCTGAAATTCCATCGCCATCGCCTTGGTCATGCCGACAATGCCCCATTTGCTCGCGCAATAGGCGGCGGCATAGGCTTCGCCGATATAGGAGGCCGAGGACGCGACATTGACGATCGCGCCGTCGCTTTCGAGCAGATGCGGGATTGCCGCCTGCGAGAGGAGGAAGGGCGCGTCGAGATTAACCGAAATCGTCCGGCGATAAAGGTCGATCGGCATGTCGGCCGAATTGGCGAGATAGATGACGCCCGCAATGTTGCACAGCGCATCGAGCCTGCCGAACTTCGCAACGGCCTTCGCGACCACCGCCGCGCAGGCCGCCGGATCGGAAAGGTCCGCCGTCTCGCTGCCCACTTCGCGCCCGCTATCGGCGAGCATCGGAACGGTTTCGGCCAGATCGTCGGCATTGACATCGACCAGCCAGAGATCGGCGCCCGCCGCCGCCAGCGTCAGCGCCGTCTGGCGGCCGAGGCCCGATGCCGCGCCGGTGACCAGCGCGACCTTGCCGTTCATATCGGTATTCATGCGTTCCGCCTCATGCTTTCGGGGCGTGCCAGGGCAGGCCCTTGGCAACCTTGTCGATCATTTCTAGGATGACCATCTGCATCCGCGACGCCTTGGGCCAGCCGGCATGGGTGCCATATTGCAGCACGAATTCGAGCATCTCGTCGGGCTGGCAATTGCCGCTCGCCATCGCCGCGTGGATATGGCTGCGGATCGGGATTTCGGCCCCGGACTCGCACACGCCGACCAGCGTGATCCAGCGACGCGAAGGCTCGTCGAGCCCGCGACGGCGCCACATTTCGCCAAAGACGAAATTGTTGATCCCCTGCAGATACGGCGTCTTGGGCGGCCCGGGCGGAAACAGCATCACCTTGTCGAATTCGGCGTGACCCTCGTCGTTGCGCTCCTGCGGGTCCCAGGCTTCGCCGCGGATCGGCGGCACCTCGGCGGGCGGCAGGCCCAGTTCCTCGGCGACGCGGGTGACGGCGCGGTCGAGCCGCCCGCCATTGCCCCATCCGGCATAGACGGCGAGATGCAAGGCTGCTTCGCGCAGTTCGGCGAGCGTCAGTTCCTTGTTGGTCAGCGCGCCGCGCACGAAATCGTCGATCTGGCCGTCTTCCAGATTGCACGTCGCGGCGGTCGCCATCGCGACCAGATAGCGCGCGCGTAGCGGCAATCCGGGGCGCGTCCATACTTCCGCCCAGACAAAGTCGCGCCAGCTCTCCTCGAGCAAAGTCTTCGGCTGGACCGGGTCGCGCCCGGTCGATCTGGCTTCGGTGTCGAGGCCGGTTTGCGACCGGTCGGCGGGGTCGAGCATTGGCATGTCCGCGCTCCTCAGTCCTGCAGGTTGATCCAGACGTTGCGGACCTGCTGAAACTCGCGCAGCCCCTCGATCCCGCCGAGCCGGCCGTGACCGCTATGCTTCATGCCGCCAAACGGCACGCAGGGTGTCATCGCCTCGCCCGATCCGTTGACCTGAACCTGGCCCGCCATCATCCGGTTGGCGACACGATGGCCGCGCGCGAGATTGGTGGTGTGGATATAGGCGCCGAGCCCGTAATCGCTGTCATTGGCCAGCGCGACTGCCTCTTCCTCGCTATCGAACGGCGTCACGACCAGCACCGGCCCGAAGACTTCGTTCTTCGCGATATGGCTTTCGGGAGAAACATCGGCGAGGACGGTGATCGGCAGGAAAAAGCCGTCCTTATGCTCGCCGTCCAGCCGCTCGCCGCCGACCACGACGCGCGCGCCGTCCGATTTGCCGCCTTCGACCATCGACTGGATGCGATCGAGCGCGGTGTCCGAAATCACCGGCCCCATCACCGTGTCCTGCGCCAGCGGATCGCCGACCTTTACGTATCCCGCCATCGCCTGCAGCATCTGCAGATAGGGCTCGTACACCGAACGTTCGACCAGCAGCCGCGTGCCGTTGACGCAGCCCTGCCCGTTGGCGCTGACCGCCCCGGCAAGTCCGCGCTTGGCGGCCGCCTGAAGGTCCGCGTCGGCGAAGACGAGCACCGCAGATTTGCCGCCGAGTTCGAGCCCGATGGGCTTGAGCGTCTCGGAGGCTTTGGCCAAAATCTTGCGCGCGGTGCCGCCCGATCCGATGAATTCGATCTTGCCGATGCCGGGATGGCCGACCATCGCCTCGCCGACATCGGGCCCGCCGGTGACGAGATTGACGACGCCCGGCGGGAAGCCCGCGTCGCGAATGATCTCGACCAGCTTCATCAGCGAATAGGGCGCGTTCTCGGGCGCTTTCAGCACAACGCAATTGCCCGCCGCCAGCGCCGGGGCCATGATCATCGTGGCAGCGAAAAGCGGCCCGTTCCACGGCACGATCGCGCCGACCACGCCATAGGGTTCGTAACGGACATAGTCATGCGCGGGGCCGCCCCAGGTGTCGATCGCGCGCCCTTCGATCTTGTCGGCCCAGCCGCCGAAATAGCGGAATTTCTGCGCCGCGTCGGCGCTCATATGCGGCCCGGCGAGCAGGATCGACCCGTTCTCATAGGAGAGCAGCGGCGTCATTTCCTCGGCGCGCTCCTCGATCAGCGCAGCGAGTTTGAACATCAGGTTGCGGCGCTTGTCGCCGGTCATCGCGCGCCATTCGGGGAATGCCGCCTGCGCCGCCGCGACTGCCTTGGCGACGTCGCTTGCGTCCGACAGGTGAAATTCGGAAGTCACTTCGCCGGTGGCGGGATAGATATGCGCATATTTCGCGCCGCCGCCCTGCGGCTGGCTGTCGCCGATCACCGTGGCGGCGGTCGGCAGACGCGACTGATCGGGGCTCTGAAACGCCATTTCCTGCTCCAACTCCGATGTTCGCTCGCTCTATGGCGAGTCAATTCGGTCGCAGGCTATGAAGGATTAAATAGGCTGACAACTGGCTTGAAATGCCCGTTTCGGGCAGAGAGCGAGTCGACTTTAGCCAATACTATGCATAGTAATTGCCATATGCCCCTTCTCACCAAGGTACCGCGCAAACGCGGCGTCAATCTTGTCACCGCGACGACAGCGACGCTGCGCGAGCATATCTTCGCAAACGAATCGGGCACGCTTCTCGGCTCGCTTCACCAGCTCGCGCGCGATCTGGAAGTGGGCATCGTCACGCTGCAACAGGCCGCGCGCGTGCTCGAGCATGAAGGCGTCCTGGAGGTCCGGCGCGGCCCTGGCGGCGGCTATTACGGGACCCGGCCTGACGATGCCGCGCTCGAACGCGCGATGGACGCCTATCTGCGCGTCCACCCCGCCACCTATGACGAAGCGCTCGATGTGACCTCGCTGCTGTTCAACGAGCTCGTCGCCGCCGCCGCCCGCTGCGATGATGCGGCGGTGCGCGCGGCCCTTTCCACGATCGCAGAGCAATTCGACGAAACGAAACTCGATCAGGCGGCACTCGGCGTGCTCGAGATCGAATTTCAGGAACGGCTCTTCCAGATGGTGCGGCGCCCGCTGTTCGAAATGCTCACCCGCGTAACGCTACATTATGCGACCAGCCGCAGCGCCCCGTCGGTGCATCACCTTCACAGCGACGTGAGGCGATGGTGCGCGGGTCGCAGAGCGATCATCGCCGCGATCATCGACGGCGATGAAGCGCTGGCCCGGTTCGAGGCGAACCGCCAGAACCGCAGGATTGTCCGCCAGCACCTCGAAGGCATGGCGGGCGCGGAGACGATCAATACATCCTGACCAGGCGGCCGGACATCATGCCGCGACCGCAGCATCCGCCCCTCCCTGCGCAATGATGCGGCGTGCCAGCGTATCGGCGGCATCGGCAGGGGTCCGGCCGGAACGTTCGGCTTCGTCGAAAACGCGCTGCAGCCGCATCCCCGTCTCGCCAACCCGGCGCTGAACCGCGTCCGCTTCCCAGCCGAGATATTCCGCCGCGACGCTGATGATACCCCCGGCATTGACGACATAATCGGGCGCATAAAGGATATCGCGATCGGCGAGCAGCGCGGCGACGCTTTCGTCGGCGAGCTGATTGTTCGCAGCGCCGCAGACGAGCCGCGCGTGCAGCCGCGATACGCTTTGCCGGTTCAGCACGCCGCCCAGCGCGCAGGGCGCGAAGATGTCGGCACGCGCATCGACGATCGCATCCTTCGACATGATTTCGGCGTCGCATTCGACTGCGACCTTCGCCGCGATGCCCGGCTTGGGGTCGGCGACGATCAGCCGCGCGCCGGCAGCATGGAGCAACCGCGTCAGGCCCGCCCCGACATGGCCCAGCCCCTGCACCGCCACGGTGCAGTCGGAAAGCTCGCGTCCCAGCCGGGCACGCGCCGCCACACGCATGGCTTCGAACACGCCGCGCGCCGTCCACGGCGACGGATCGCCCCCCGGCCGCCCTTCGCGCGGCGGCAGGCCCGCGACATGGCGCGTTTCGCGCGCGACCGCTTCCATGTCCTCGACGCTGGTTCCGACGTCCTCGGCAGTGACATATTCGCCGTCGAGCGCCTGCACCGCGCGACCGAACGCCGCGAACAGCTCGCCACGGCTGAATGGCGGTTCGGGCATGCGCAGCACGGCCTTGCCTCCGCCCAGCGGCAACCCGGCGACCGCGTTCTTGTACGCCATTCCTTCGGCGAGGCGCATCGCGTCCTCGGTCGCCGCATCGGGGCTGTCATAGGTCCAGAACCGGCATCCGCCCGCCGCCGGTCCGAGCGCTGTCGAGTGAATCACGATCACGCCGCGCAGACCCGATCTTGCGTCTTCCACGGAACAGACACGTTCGGGCGGCAATGCCCGGTCGCCATGCGTCATAACCATCATTCACCTCATGTTTCACGATGCCGGGCTTTTCGCAGAGGCGCTGGGGAAAAGCTGACCCAACTTGACGCCAATGCAGCGATGATCGAATGAATTTACCGGATTATATATATACACCGGTGAAACATGCCTGATAACCTCGATAGATACGAACGATCCATTCTGAGATTGCTGCAGGAGGATTGCTCGCGCTCGACTGCCGAGATTGCCGAGTCGGTGGGGCTTTCCGCCTCGCCCTGCTGGCGGCGGATCGACCGGATGGAGCGCGACGGCATCATCAGCCGTCGCGTCGCGCTGGTCGACCGGCAGAAGGTCGGGATGAACGCCCAGGTCTTCGCGCAAGTGAAGCTCAACGCGCATGGCCGGGCGCATCTGGAGGAATTCAGCGCGGCGATCCGGGGCTTTCCCGAAGTACTCGAATGCTATGTGCTGATGGGACCGGTTGATTTCATGTTGCGCATCGTGACGCGCGACATCGAGGCCTATGAACGCTTCTTCTTCGACAAATTGTCGGCGCTGCCGGGCGTGCAGGAGATCAATTCGACGATGGCGCTTTCGGAAATCAAGGCAACCACGGCGCTGCCGCTCTAGCGGCAGGCCGCGCGCCGCTTCATCCGCGCGTCATTCGGCCGCCGCCTGCGCCGCCGCGACGATGCGCAGCACGTTGCCGCCCCACATCTTTGCGAGATCCGCTTCGCTGTAGCCGGCATCGAGCAGGCGCTGGGTCACCAGAGGCAGCGCGCTGATATCGTTGAATCCGGTCACGCCGCCCCCGCCGTCCCAGTCGCCGGCGAAGCAGACATGGTCGACACCCGCGACGTCGATCACATGCAGCACCTGCTCCATATAGGTTTCGAAATCGGCGTCCCAGAGCGGCTGTTCCGCGTCGAGCGCACGCCAGCGCCGGGCGAGGTCGGCCTGCTGCGCGGGCGTCATCGACTCCATATGCTCATATTGCTCGAACAGCTCGGCACGCTCGCCCTCGAGATGCATGTCCGAAAGATAGATGGTGCTGACGCAGATCGCGCCGCCCTTCGCCGCCAGCGCGCGAATGCGGGCGTCATCGAGATTGCGCGGCGCGTCATGCGCCCAGCGCGCGCTCGAATGCGAAAGCAGCAGCGGCGCGGTCGACAGGGCGAGCATCTGGTCGAACGCCGCGTCGGAGGCATGGCTGGCATCGACGACGATGCCCAGCCGGTTCGCCTCGGCCAGCCATTGCCGCCCGAGCGAGCTGAGACCGTTCCAGTGGGGATCGTCGGTCGCGCTGTCGGCGAACTGATTGTTGGCGCCGTGAACCGGCCCCATCAACCGCACGCCGCGATCGTAAAATTCCTTCATATGCGAAAGGTCGAGCCCCAGCGGATAGCTGTTCTCGATGCTCTTGAACGCGATCAGCTTATCCTGGGCGGCGGCGGCGCGCGCTTCCTCTGCGGTCGTCACCGGAACGATGCGTTCCGGGTATTTCGCCAGCGTGCTGTCGATCAGATCCGACCGCGCGCGCGCGAATGCCAGCGCATCGGCATAGCCCTGCCCGGTCAACGGCCCCTGATCGGTATAGATGACGAAAAAGCCGCCATCGAGATCGCCTGCCTCCATCCGCACCATGTCGACCTGCACCAGATCGGTGGCCGGATCGTGCGGCGCCCCGAAATCCCAACCGGGCCGCTGAAAATGCATCGGCGTGTCGAGATGCGTGTCGAGCACGAGCAGCCGATCGTGCACTGCCCGCGCCTGATCGCGCGAAACGTCGGCGGAAGTCTTCGACGGCGTCGTGGCACAGCCTGCGAGCAGCAGCGCGGCGAAGGTGGCGGTACGGGCTTTCATCATTCGGACTCCACGGGGCGCAGATCGAGATCGCGATAGTCATAGCTGAAATCGGCGATCGGGCTTTCGGCACGCATCTTCACGCGATCGACCGAGCCGTCATCGTTGAGCTGGAAGGTGACGACGGCGTTCTCGATGCCGGTATCGCTGAAGCGCGTGACAAAGCTGTCATACTGATAATGTTCCAGCCGTCCGGCCATATCCGGCGTGGTGGTGAAATCGATCGTCAGTCCCGCGCCGTCGCGGCCGACCACGACATCGCCATACCAGGGATCGTGATACGTGCCGACATAGCGATCGAGCGACAGTGAAGGACCGACCGGAGCGGCATCGCCATGCGCGCCTTCGAGCGCGGCTTTCCCGCCCGCGACCATCGCGTTCATGAACTGGTCGAAACGGCCATACCAATCGACCGGCTCGCGCCCCGTGTAATGATCGAGCAACTCGTACATCAGGCCACGACGCAGCTCCGATTCCTCGGAGTTGACGACGATCGCGAAACCGACATCCTGATCGGGCAGCAGCACGACCATCGTGATCGATCCGTACACGCCGCCGCCATGCTCGATCACCCGGACGCCGTGATAATCCTCGACGGTCCAGCCGAGCGCATAGCTGTTGTAGCTCGGGCGCGCCGCGTCGATCGGCGCGGGCCATGCGGGCAGCGGCATCGGCGTGACCGGCGCCCACATCTCCTTCGCCGCCGCTTCGCTGTAGAGGCGGCCGCCTTCGGGCAGCGCCCCGTGGCCGAGCTGGATCTGGAGCCAGCGGGCAAGTTCTTCGGCGCTCAGCGCGAGCCCGCCGGCGGGCGCGGCGTTGGCGCTGATATAGACCTCGCGCTCATCGAGCGCGGTGATCGGCCCGTCGCCCCGGATCACGCCGCTGACCCGCGCATGCGGGTGCGCACGATTGGCGGTGGCGAGCCTGGATTCGTTGGTCGCAGTCGCGCGGTCCATCCCGGCCGGGCGCAGCAGTTCGTCTACAATGAAGCTTTCCCAGCGCTTGCCGGTCACTTCCTCGATCAGCTGCCCGGCGGCGGTGTAGAGGATATTGTCATAGGCATAGGCCGAACGGAAGCTCGTCGCGGGCTTCATGTAGCGCAGCCTGCGCACCGTCTCCTCACGCGAAAGTGATGCGCGCGGCACGAACAAGAGATCACCCTGCCCCAGCCCGAGGCCGCTGCGATGGGTGAGCAGGTCGCGCACCGTCATTTCGTTGGTCACCCAGGGATCGTACATGCGGAACCAGGGCATGTGATCGATCACCTTGTCATCCCAGCCGAGCTGCCCGCGATCAACCAGCAGCGCGAGCGCGGCGACGGTGAAGGCCTTTCCCGACGATCCGATCTGGAACAGCGTGTCGGCATCGACCGGCGCGGGCTTGCCGGTCTCGCGCACGCCCCAGCCGCGCACCAGCACCGGCTCGCCATGTTCGACGATGGCGATGGCGATGCCGGGCGAGCCGCTGCGCTGGCGCAATTGCTCGACATGCTCGACAAAGCCGGCGGGCGGATCGGCCAGCGCCACGCCCGGCAGCGCGGCGAGGATCAGAGCGGGCAATGCCACCACGCGGCGGAGGGTCTGGATCATGCGACGACCTTTTCGGAAGGGGATGCCGGTGCTCGCAAAAGGCGGGCAGTTCCGAGGGTGAGCACCGGCAAGACGAAGACGATGAGAAACAGCGCGGCAAGCAACCGATAGCCGCCGGCGATCAACGCCACGAGGCCGACGCGATCGGCGACGAACATGCAGCCGAGCAGCAGCAGCCCGCCGAGCAGCGCGCGCGGCCCGACGCCGAAACCGCGCCCCCGGCTTTCGAATATCCCCGCGACGCGCTCGTTGATCGAATGGACGGCGCTGACGCCGCTTTCGAGCAGCGCGATGAAGATCATCCCCTGAAACAGCCAGTGAAAGGCAGGCGCATTCAGGCGGCTGAGCAGATAATCGGACGGCAATGTCTCGGACCCGATCTCGGGATAGAAACCCACCATGCAGATGAAGAACAGGATCGCCGGCAGCATCGCCAGCGGCCCCGCCAGCGCGCCCGCGATCAGCGCGTCGCGCCTGCCGGTCAGGTGACGCAGCACAGGCAGGATCACGACCGCGCCCACGATATTGTAGCTGGCATAGGTGAGCCCGCCGGTGAGCCAGCCCTCGGCGGGCGCGGGCGTTTCGAACCCGGCAAGGATTCGATCGCCGAAGCTGGACAGGCCGAGAATCAGGAACGCGGCATAAACGCCGTAGAGCGCGATCGACGCGAATTTGAAGAGCCGCTCGACCGTGGCTTCGCCGAACGCAGTGACCAGCAGGATCGCGATTGCGAGCAGCGCCGCGCCGATGAAGCTAGGCCAGCCGAGCATCGCTTCGCCGATCGCGCCCGCGGTGGCGCCGAACACGGCCAGCACCAGCACGATAAAAATGAGATAGGCAAGCTCGAACACGCGCCACCCGGGGCCGAGCAGCCGCATGAAGAAAGCGCGATAGTCATAGGCATGCGTCATCTGGGCAAAGGCGAAGGTGACGGCGGCGATCAGGCTCCACAGGCACATCGCCAGGATCATGCCCGCCAGCCCGCCCAGCGGCCCGCTGGCGAGGAAATATTCGGCGAGTTCGCGTCCGGTGGCATAGCCGCCGCCGATGATGAACGCCTTCAGCGCGAAACCGGGCAGCAGGAAACGCTGAAACCAGCTCGCTCCCGCCGCCCCCGCGCTCACGCCGCCCCCAGGCAGGATTCGACCAGCGCATCGAACGCCGCGCCGCCGCGGATGGGATCGGCGGCGGGCAGACCGAGCCGCTCGGTTTCGGCCGCGATATGCGCGAGTGCCGCTTCCTCGGTCATGTCGCTGGTGTTGAGCGCTATCCCGCCGCAGCGAATTGCCGGATTTGTCCGCTTGCCGAGCATCAGGGTCAGTTCGATCACCGCCTCGATATCGGGCAGCGGAAACGTCTCCAGCCCGACGATATGGGTACGGCCCGGGCTGTGACACACGACGAACACATCGGGCTGACTACCGTGAAGCAGCCCCAGTGACACCGGCGAATAGGCGGGGTGAAACAACGACCCTTGCCCCTCGATCACGTCCCAATGCGCTGGATCGGCGTCGGGCGACAGGATTTCGGCGGCTCCGGCTTCGAAATCGGCGACCACCGCATCCATCGGAATGCCCGAACCGGCAATCATGATGCCGGTCTGCCCCGTGGCACGGAAATCGGTGTCGATGCCGCGCGCCTGAAAGGCCCGCCACAGCGACAGCGCCGTATATTTCTTGCCCAGCGCGCAGTCGGTGCCGACGGTCAGCAACCGCTTGCCGCTGCGCTTGCGCCCGGTGGCGACCGGGATGCCGGGCGGCGGCGTGCGGATATCGATCAGCTGGCGGCCGTTTTCGCGCGCCGCCGCGACCAGCGCGGGGACATCGGCGAGCCGGGCGTGCAGCCCGCTCACCAGATCGAGCCCGGCCTCCAGCGCCGCGACCAGGGCCGGCACCCAGTCGGCATTGATGATACCGCCCTGATTGGCGACGCCGATCACCAGCGCGCGGGCACCGGCTTCGCGCGCCTGCCGCGGCGTCATGGCGGGCAGCCCCGTTGAGACGCCGCACCCCGCGACACCATATTCGCCGATGCACAGCTCACCCGCCCAGTCGCGCAATCCGAACGCCGTCTTGGCGAACTGTGGATTTTGCGTGTCCCCGAGGAAGAGCAGATAGGGCTGCGGCAATGCCAGCGGTTCCGCGGTTCGGCTTTGAAACGGTGCGTTCATTGCATCCACTCAGAAAGCGACATCGGCGGCAAGACCGAACGTACGCGGCTGCACCGGGGAAATCGCCAGATAGGACGGGATGTTGAGCCCGTCGGTGAAAAGCGTCCGGCCGAGTTCACCTTCGTCGTTCAGCGCGTTGCGGACATAGGCGCGCAAGGTCCAGTGCCCGTCGAAAGTATAGCCGATATTGGCGTCGACCGTCGTATAGGGCTTGGCCCGCGCCCGCAGCGGATCGCTTTCGACCAGCGAGAAGCGGCTGCTGGCGTGGCGCACGCCGATACCGAAATCGAGCGTGTCGCCGATGCCGACCGGCATGCTGTAGTCGAGGCGGGCCGAGCCGCTGAACTCGGGCACTTCGGGCAGCCTGTCGCCATCAAGGCCGCTGATCGAAGGCACGTCCTCGGTCAGCGTCGCATCGGTATAGGCCGCGGTGAAGCCGATGGTCAGGCCGGCGACCGGGGCGATCACGACCGACCCTTCGGCGCCCTTGCTTTCGGCCGATCCGCCATTGCCGATTCCGCCGATGCCGCCAAAGGCCATCGCGACCTGGATATCCTGCCAGTCCATGTAGAAGAGCGCGGCGTCGATCGTGATCAGGCCGTCCGCCAACGCGCCCTTGAAGCCGACCTCATAGTTGGTGACCGTATCCGAATCGACCGTCGGCGGCACGCCGGGGACGATCACATTGGGGCCGCCGGGACGATAGCCGGTCGCGACACGGGCATAGAGCATCGCATCGTCCCCGAAGAAGACCTGCGGACTGACGCTGAAGGTGACAACATCCTCGCTCGACTCGCCCGGATCGTCGGCGACCGGGACGAGCGAGCCATAGCTGGCCTGGCGGAAGCTCTGCTCGTTCTTCGCCCAGCGCACGCCGCCGGTGATCGCGAACATGTCGCCCAGGTGCAGCGTGGCGTTTCCGAAAACCGCATATTCCTCATAGGTGGCGGGCAATTCGACGATCGCCAGCGGATCGAGCGCCGGGATCAGATTCCCCGCCATGTCATAAGGGCGGATCGTCTGGTCCTGCGTACTGTCTTCATGCGTATAGAAGCCGCCGATCAGCCATTCGAACGCGCCTTCGCCGGTCGAGGCCAACCGAACCTCCTGCGTCCATTTCTCGAGCGCGACGGTATTGTCGTACGGAGTCACCCCCGCCGGAATCGCGCCGCCGGTGAGCAGCGGGAACAGCGCACCGTAGATATGGCTGGTATCGCGCACCTGCTGGATATGCCGCTCGCTATAGGTGGTGACCGAGGTCAGCGCGACACCGCCGAGATCATAGTCGAGCGTCGCGGCATAATAGTCGAGGCTCGCATTGAAGGGCTCGGCGACATAATTGTTGAACGAGGTGCCGTTCCCCAGCGGATCGCCCGAAAGATCGGCGGCATAGCTGCCGTTGCTTTCCGCGTTGGTCGCCTGCCAGATGCCGTTCAGCGAAATCGAGAAATTGTCGGTCGCCTGGAAAAGCAGGCTGACACGGCCGCCGCGCTGTTCATAGTCATTCTGATCATCGAGCGCGGCGTTGTTGACGCTGTCGACATAGCCGGGCGACTTGCGCCAGGCGAAGCTGCCGGTGATGCCGAGCCGCCCTTCGACCAGCGGCGCATTGGCCATCACCTGCCCGGCCCAGCCCGGATCGGCGGCGCCGTCGATGGTGAAGATTTCCCCGCCGCCGCGAACACCGAATTCGGAAAGGCTGGGCTGCACCGTCACATATTTGACGAGGCCACCGATCGCGCTGGCGCCGTAGAGCGTGCCCTGCGGCCCGCGCAATACCTCGATCCTTTCGATGTCATAGGGCAGCAGGTCGAGCGACATTTCGGTGGCGCGCGCATAGAGGCTGCTCGACCCCACCGGCGCATCATCGATGTAGAAGCCGACCGCTGCCGCGCTGGTAGTCGCGGAGATGCCGCGCAGCGAGATACTCGCCAGCCCCGGCGTGCCGCTGCTGGTCACTTGCATGCCCGGCACATAGGAGGAATAGTCGGTAAGCGAAGTCGCCCCCTGCGCTTGCATGGCTTCGCCGTCGACAACACTGATCGAAACCGGCACGTCGAGCATGCTTTCCTCGCGCTTCTGCGCGGTGACGACGATTTCCTGGCCGTGAACGCGCGACTCCGTGGGCGCGTCCTGCGCGAAGGCGGGCATGGCGACACCGATCAGCGGCATGGCCGTCCAGGCGAGTAGCAGATGCTTCTTCATGTGATCTTTCCCCATTTTCCCGCCACCGGATGTCGCCGCACGTCCCGATGCGGCCCCGCTTCCCGGCGGTCATTCCCCTTGTGCGAAATCGCCGTGTCGCCGGAGCCGGGCCGAACCGGGCCGGTCACGCCCGCGCCCATCGGCGCATCGCATGCTGCGGGATTGCGTCCCCGCCGCTTCGACTCCGTGTCACGATAATTTCAATTTGGAGACTATTGTCCTAATCAGAGAACTGTCAACCCCAACAGAGAATTACGCGCAAGACCTCGGGAACCCCCAGATTTCCGCCGGACAATGGATGTTCCCGTCCCGGTAGCACACGCCCGGCTCGCGATCGCGCGCAAGAAAGGTCGGCCCGTCGAGATCGACGACGCTGCAGAGTTGCCCAAGCAGGAAAGACGGCGCCATCGACAGGCTCGACCCCATCATGTTGCCGACCATCACGCCGAGCCCGAGCGCACGGGCGCGCCGCGCGATCGCGATGCCTTCGGTAAGGCCGCCGCATTTGTCGAGCTTGATGTTGACCATGTCGAACCGGCCGACCAGCCCGTCTATTTCGGCAAGCGACAAGGCGCTTTCGTCCGCTGCGACGGGAATGGCACGCTTGACGCCGTCCAGTCCGGCTTCATCGCCGCGCGCCAGCGGCTGTTCGAGCAGGGCGACTCCATGCCGCTCCAATGTCGCGAACAATGCCGGCAACGCCTCGGCCGCATAGCCCTGATTGGCATCGACTCCGATCCAGCAATCAGGCCGCGCGGCCCGCACCGCAGCCACGCGCGAGGCATCGAGCGCCGCCTCGCCGGTAAGCTTGAGCTTGAGTGTCGTGGCATCGGCCAGCGCCGTCGCGGCATCGGCCATGACGCGCGGCTCGTCGGCACCGATGGTGATGGTGGTGCGCAGCGGCCTCGGCTCGGGCAGGTCCGCCAATTGCCATACCGGTCGGCCGCGCTGCTGCGCCTCCAGTTCCCACAGCGCGCAATCGAGCGCGTTGCGCCCGCCGCACGGGGGCAGCAACTGCTGCAGCCCGGCACGGTCGGCCCCGGTCTCGATCGCGCCGCGAACGCGTTCGATCGCCGCCGTCATCGTTTCGATGTCGTCGTTCAGATAATAGGCGCCCGCCGCTTCGCCGCGCCCGCGATGCGGCCCTTCCGCGATCTCTGCCACCACCACCGCGGTTTCGGTGAAGACATGTCCGGTGATGCGGAAGGGCTTGGCATAGGGAAAGCGCTCCACGCGGACGTCGAGTGTCCTTCGGCTGGTCATCGCGCCCTCAATACCGCGTGCCGAAGCCGATCAGGTGATAGGCAAGCCCGACATAGAGCAGCAGGAAGGCCGCCAGGACAAGCAGCACGCTCCACAGCTTGGCGCCCCATTTGCGCCCGCCGGTCCACACCGTCCAGCCATACCAGAGCGACAGCCCGAGCAGCCCGAACAGCGCGATCGGCGTCAGGAACTGGAGCAGGTAGAGCGCCCAGTCGAGCGCGCCGCCGAGCGAATTGAGGTCGCTCATCATGCTGGTCACCAGCAGCACCCAGCCAAGCATCGCGACAAGCGCGAGCCAGGCGAAACCGCGGCTGAGCCGATAGGAAAGCCGGGCATGCCCTTCGAGCGGAAGCGACGCGCCGTAGCGCCGCCGCGCCACCGCCGCCCACGGCCATGCGACGGCCGTGATCGCGACAATGCCGAGCGCGAGCATCAGCGCCGGCAGCAGCCAGGCTGCATTATACTGCCAGGGCGTGCGGGTAAGCACGGTGAAGGGCGAGAACATGTCGCTGCTGAACCGCGTGACCCTGCCGTCCTTCACTTCAGCCGAAAGCCGCTCGCCGGTCGCCCGGTCGACCCAGACAAAGGGTTCGACTTCCTCCCAATTACGCGGCTGATCGCCCAGGCTCGGCACGCCCGGCACCACCAGCTTGCCGTCTTCATCGACGGCGACCGTGGCCTGTCCGAGCAGGTCGAGAATGCTCAGGAAATTGCGGACCGGCCCGCGGCTGCTCGAATAATTGCCCGCCATCATCGCCGCATGTTCGCGTGCGGTGGCTTCGTCGACCCGTCCTTCGGGCTCGGGCCCGGGCAGATAGCGATCGGCGAACTGGTGAAACAATGCGCCGCGCACCGCCAGCGAACTGCCCGGCGTGCCCTGACTGTTCATCGAGAAGAAGATGCCGATCTTCGCTTCGGGGAACAGCCAGAGATAGGAGTGGAAATAGCCGGTATCGCCGCCATGCCCGATCGCGCGATGACCGTTGACTCGTTGCTCGTAGAAGCCGAGCGCCATGCGGTTGAGATTGTCGATACCCGGCGCGCGATAATCATGCATCATCGCCGTCGTCTGCGGCGACATCAGCGGCCCGCCGCCGTTGAGATGCGCGATCATGAACTGCGCCATGTCCTCGCCGGTCGAGGCAAGGCTGCCCGCCGGCGCGGGATAGACGATTTCATAGGGCTTGGCCGGCCCGGTCGCCAGTTCATAGCCCTTGGACATCTGCGCCGCGAGCGATTCGGGCAGCGGCTGGCGAAAGCTGGAATGCTCCATGCCCAGCGGCGCGAAGATGCGCTGTTCGACATAATCGTCGAAGGGCATGCCCGAGAGGCGCTCGACGACATAGCCCGCCAGCGCCGTGGCATAGTTGGAATAGGCCGGCGTCGTGCCCGGCGCGAATACCCGTTCGGTGCGCCCCTTCCGCACATATTCGGAAAGGGGCATCACCGTTTCGGGATCATCGCCGATCAGGTGGCGCAGGCTTTCCTCGAACCCGGCGCTGTGCGTCATGATCTGGCGCATCGTGATCGGCTGCCCGTCGAGGGGCGGAATCTCGAAATCGAGATAGCTGTTCACATCGGTGTCGAGATCGATCTTTCCCGCCTCGACCAGCTGCATCACAGCGGTCCAGGTGAAGAGCTTGGAAACCGAGCCGGGGCGGAACAGCGTGTCTTCAGGGGAAACCGGCTCGCGCTGCGCGACGTCGGCATAGCCATAGCCGCGCTCGAACAGGATCGTATCGCCCTGAACCACAGTGACCACCGCGCCGGCAATCTCGCCTCGGGCCAGCGCATAGGGCATCATTCCGTCGAGCCAGGCGGAAAGATCCTCACGCGTCAGCGCATGGCCGCCATCGCCGGGCGCGGGGGTGGGAGCAGATGCCGCGCCGACTTGGTCCGCCGGCACCGCCGCCTGGGGCGCCGGGCCCTGCGCGGCCAGCGGCGCGAATGCCAGCAAGGCTGCCACGGCCAGGAACTTCCGCACTAGTCGCATTGCAAACCCCCTTTTTTCGTTTCGGCGCAGTTGCACGCAACGCCGGTTAGGCCTAACCTGAATCGCGACAGGCTTAGCCGGATAAGGACATAATGATCCTGATTGGAAAATTGTCAAATCGACGGCAACTCGGGGAGCGAGCCGAATGAGCAGCGACCAGCCGACTCTGGGCGCGGTGCTGCGCGGAATCCGCGCCAAACGCGGCTGGACGCTCAAGGAAATGAGCGCGCAGAGCGGCATCCCGGTCTCGACGCTGTCGAAGGTCGAACATGACCGGCTGACGCTGACCTATGACAAGCTGCAGCAGCTCAGCCGCCGGCTGAACATGCGCATGTCCGATCTGTTCGCCGAGGACCAGCAGGCGGCCGAGCCGCCGAGAGTAACCGCGCGGCGCAGCATCGGCAGCCTGGAAAAGGCGTTTCGCGTCGAAACCGACAATTACGACTATCACTATCTGTGCACCGACCTGCGCCGGAAGCGGATGATTCCGATTCTCACGCGGATTCGCGCGCGCAGCACCGAGGAATTCGGCGATCTGGTTCGCCATCACGGCGAGGAACTGATCTACGTCGTCGAGGGGCGGATCGTCGTCCACACCGAGTTTTATGACAGCGTCGAGCTGGGCCCGGGCGAATCGATCTATATCGACAGCTCAATGGGCCATGCCTATCTGGTGGCGCCGGGATGTGACGAGGCGCTGGTGCTCGGCGTCTGTTCCAGCCCCGATGAAGGGCTGATGGATTCGCTGATGAGCCTGCACGGCGAAGTCGCCGCCTGAGGCCGCCAACCCCGGCTTTCCCGTTCTCGAAATCCGCCTTGGGATAATCCCCTATGGCGGATTTGACGTCGATCAATGGTATAGGCAGACCTTCCAACCATAGGCGGTATCCAAAGTTATTGAACGGGGTGGGAATGGACGACACCGTATTCCGCGCGGGTGGCTTGACGCTGCTCGCATTTGTGTGCCTCGGCGCGTCTGCGATGGCCGTCGACGGGGCGTTTGCCGTGCATATGGGCATATTCGCCATCGCGGCGTTGATCGCGGCATGGGTGAGTATCGGCCGTATCGGCAGCGAGGAGAAGCGCGCCGTCGCCGACAAGCGACGCGACGTCTATTATGACGAGGTCATTCGCTGGGGCACGATCGCGACGGTCTTCTGGGGCGTCGTCGGCTTTCTGGTCGGCGTTTTCATCGCCGCGCAGCTCACTTTCCCCTGGCTCAATCTCGAACCCTATCTCAATTTCGGCCGCCTGCGCCCGCTGCACACTTCGGCGGTGATCTTCGCCTTCGGCGGCAACGCGCTGATCGCGACGAGCTTCTACATTGTCCAGCGCACCTGCCGCGCGACGCTGTTCCTGCCGGGGCTCGCCCGTTTCGTCTTCTGGGGGTACCAGCTGTTCATCGTGCTGGCCGCGACCGGCTATCTGATGGGCGTCACCGAGGGCCGCGAATATGCCGAGCCCGAATGGTATGTCGACATCTGGCTGACCATCGTCTGGGTCGCGTATCTGGTGGTCTTCGCGGGCACGCTGTTCCGCCGCGCCGAACCGCACATCTATGTCGCCAACTGGTTCTACCTCGCGTTCATCATCACGATCGCGATGCTGCACCTGGTCAACAACCTGTCGATGCCGGTGTCGCTGCTCGGTTCCAAATCCTACGCCGCCTTTTCGGGCGTCCAGGACGCGCTGACCCAGTGGTGGTACGGGCATAACGCGGTCGGTTTCTTCCTGACCGCCGGCTTCCTGGGCATGATGTACTATTTCGTGCCCAAGCAGGCCGAGCGCCCGGTGTACAGCTATCGGCTGTCGATCGTGCACTTCTGGTCGCTGATCTTCCTCTACATCTGGGCCGGTCCGCACCACCTCCACTATACCGCGCTGCCCGACTGGGCGCAGACGCTCGGCATGGTGTTCTCGGTGATGCTGTGGATGCCCAGCTGGGGCGGCATGATCAACGGCCTGATGACGCTCAACGGCGCCTGGGACAAGATCCGCACCGATCCGATCATCCGCATGATGGTGTTCGCGCTCGCCTTCTACGGCATGTCGACCTTCGAAGGCCCGATGATGTCGATCAAGGAAGTCAACTCGCTGTCGCACTATACCAACTGGACCATCGGCCACGTCCATTCGGGCGCACTGGGCTGGAACGGCATGATCACCTTCGGTGCCATCTACTACATGGTGCCGCGCCTGTGGGGCCGTCAGCGGCTCTATTCGCTGCGCATGGTCAACTGGCACTTCTGGCTCTCGACGCTCGGCATCGTGCTCTACGCGGCATCGATGTGGGTCGCCGGCATCACCCAGGGCCTGATGTGGCGCGAATATGGGGACAATGGCTACCTCGTCTATTCCTTCGTGGAAGTCGTGGCTGCGCTGCACCCCTATTATCTGATCCGCTGGGCCGGCGGGCTGCTCTATCTGGGTGGCGCCCTGGTCATGGTCTGGAACGTCTGGATGACGATCGCCGGCAAGCTTCGCGACGAAGCTCCGCTGACCGACGCCGCCTTTGACCCCGCCAAGGACCGTCCGCTGCCGGCTCCCGCCGCCAACGTCGCAGCCGCCGAGTAAGGATAGAAAAATGGCCAACTGGGCAGAAAAGCACAAAAAGCTCGAGCGCAACGTCACGCTGCTGGGTGTCGCAGCGCTCGTCACCGTCGCCATCGGCGGCATCGTGGAAATCGCGCCGTTGTTCTGGATCCAGTCGACGGTCGCCCATGTCGAGGGCGTGCGGCCCTATACGCCGCTGGAACTCGCGGGGCGCAACATCTACATGCGCGAAGGCTGTTATGGCTGCCACAGCCAGATGGTCCGCCCCTTCCCCGACGAGAAGGAGCGTTACGGCCATTACAGCCTGGCGGCCGAAAGCATGTACGACCATCCCTTCCAATGGGGGTCCGAGCGCACCGGGCCGGACTTGGCGCGCGTCGGCGGGCGCTATTCGGATGAATGGCACGTCCAGCATCTCGCCGATCCGCAATCGGTGGTGCCCGAATCGATCATGCCCAAATACGGCTTCCTCGCGAAACGCGACCTCGACGTCGAAGGCCTTGGCGAGCATCTGGTGGCGCTGCGCCGGGTGGGCGTTCCCTATACCGACGAAGCGATCGAAAATGCCGAAGCCGACGCAATCGCGCAGGGCAGCGGCGAAGGTGATACCGCCGCCGTCACGGCGCGCTATCCCAAGGCCCAGTCGCGCGACTTCGACGGCGATCCGACGCGCCTGACCGAGATGGACGCGCTCGTCGCCTATCTCCAGGGCCTCGGCACGCAAGTCGATTTCGAGACCGCCATTCCGCAGGAGGTCGCCGAATGAACTATCACCTTCTGCGCGAATTCGCCGACAGCTGGGGGCTGGTCATCATGACCGTGCTCTTCCTGTCGCTGATCGGCTGGGCCTTCCTGCCGCGTAACCGCGAGGCGAACCGCCGCGCCGCCAATAGCATTTTCGAAGACGAGAACGACAATGGCTGACAAGAAGCGCATCGACGAACCGACCGGCACGCAAACCGTCGGGCATGAATGGGACGGCATCGAGGAACTCGATACGCCGATGCCGCGCTGGTGGCTGATCATCTTCTACGCCACCGTGGTCTTCGCGATCGTCTACACGATCCTCTATCCGGCCTGGCCGATGATCGACCGCGCCACTGCCGGCGTGCTCGGCTGGACCAGTCACGGGCAGCTCGAAGAGCAGCTTGCCGAGGATCGCGCCGAACGCGCGCCGGTGATGGCGGCGCTCGCCGTCACACCGGTCGAAAAGCTGCTGGGCAAGCCAGAACTCCTCGAAACCGCGATTCAGGGCGGGCGTTCGGCGTTTCTCGTCAATTGCGTCCAGTGCCACGGATCGGGGGCCGCGGGCAGCAAGGGCTACCCCAATCTGAACGACGACAACTGGCTGTGGGGCGGTGATATCGCCGCGATCGAAAAGACGCTGATCGACGGTATCCGCCAGCCGGGCCATGACGAAACCCGCATGTCGCAGATGCCGGCATTCGGCCGCGACGGACTGCTCAGCTCCGACGAGATCAAGGACCTGGTCTCCTATGTCCGCTTCGTATCCGGGCAGGAACCGGCCAGCGAATCGGCGCAGCGCGGCCGCCCGCTGTTCGAAAACAACTGCGCGGTCTGCCACGGTGCCGACGCCAAGGGCGATCGTCAGTTCGGCGCTCCGAACCTGACCGACGCCATCTGGCTCTATGGCGGCGATCGCAACACGATCACCGATACCATTCACAATTCGCGCTACGGCATCATGCCGGCCTGGGGCGACCGCCTGGATCCGGTGACGATCAAGATGCTGGCAGCCTATGTCCATTCGCTGGGCGGCGGCGAAGCATCGCCGGTGCCGGAGGCCGAAACCGCGCCGGCGCCCGATGAAAGTGAAGGCAATGTCGTCGCCGAGTGACCTGACCGGAGAGAAGCAGCAGTTCTTCGAAGCGCGGAAAAAGGTTTTCCCGCGCAAGGTGAACGGGACCTACCGTCGCCTGAAATGGGTCATCATGGCCGTGACGCTGACGATCTATTACGTCACGCCGTGGCTGCGCTGGGATCGGGGGCCCTACGCCCCCGATCAGGCAGTGCTGATCGACCTGGCGAACCGCCGCTTCTACATGTTCTCGATCGAGATCTGGCCGAACGAATTCTATTATGTCGTCGGCCTGCTGGTGATGGCCGCGATCGGGCTGTTCCTCGTCACTTCGGCGGTCGGCCGCGCGTGGTGCGGCTATGCCTGCCCGCAAACTGTGTGGACCGACCTGTTCGTCCATGTCGAACGGCTGGTCGAAGGCGATCGCAACGCGCAGATCCGCCTCGACAAGGCGCCCTGGGGCGCGAAGAAGATCGGCAAGCGCGGCCTGAAATACGCGATCTGGCTCTATATCGCCGCCGCAACGGGCGGCGCCTGGATCTGGTATTTCGCCGACGCGCCGACGCTGTTCATGGATTTCATCCACGGCACGGCGCCGTTCGCGGCCTATGCCGCGGTCGGCATCCTAACCTTCACCACCTTCACGCTCGGCGGGTTCATGCGCGAGCAGGTGTGCATCTATATGTGCCCCTGGCCGCGCATCCAGGGCGCGATGATGGACGAGAAGTCACTCGGCGTTACTTATAAATACTGGCGCGGCGAGCCGCGCACCCACGGCCTGAAGCGCGCGCATGCGCAGCCGCTGACCGACCTCGCCGAAGGCGAGAAAGTGGGCGACTGTATCGACTGCAACGCCTGTGTCGCGGTGTGCCCGACCGGCATCGACATTCGCGAAGGGCCGCAAATCGGCTGCATCACCTGCGGCCTGTGCATCGACGCGTGCGACGAAATCATGGCCAAGGTCGGTCGCGAGCCCAAGCTGATCGGCTATGCCACCGCCGCAGACGAGGCGCTGATCAAGCAAGGCAAGGAACCCGTTTCGGCGAAGAAGCGCCTGCTGCGCCCGCGCACGCTGATCTATTTCCTGCTGTGGTGCGGCGTGGGACTGGGCATGTTGTTCGTGCTGGGCAATCGCGCCCGGATCGGTATCGACGTGCTCCAGACGCGCAATCCGCTCTGGGTCCAGCTTGCCGACGGCAGCATCCGCAACACCTATACGCTCAAGATCCGCAATATGGAGGCACGCCCGCGCACCGTGGAAATCACGGTTGACGGCATCGACGCAGTGCTGTGGAACGATCGCGGCAGCCGCGACGACGCGGCGCAGGCGGTACGGCTCGAGGTGCCTGCCGACAAGGTGGCGAAGACTCAGCTTTTCGTTGCCGCACCGGGTGCCGGACCGCAGCGCACCGATGTCGTCTTTACCGTGCGCGCGCTCGATCAGGACGGCGCCAGCGCGAGCGACGAGAGCTTTTTCGAACGCCCGGAGGGGTCGCGATGATCAAACGCTTTACCGGCTGGCACATGCTGGGAGTCATGTTTGTGATGTTCGGCGTCATCATCGCCGTCAACGTGATCATGGCGACCAGCGCGATCCGCGGCTTTGGCGGTGTCACGGTCGAAAACCCCTATGTCGCCAGCCAGCACTACAACAAATGGATCGATGCCGGCCGCAAACAGGCGGCCGCGGGCTGGAAAGCCGCCCCTCTGGTTGCCGCGGACGGTACGCTGGTCGTGCTGCTGCAGCGCGCGGGCGAAACGATCACGGGCGCCGACGTGACGGTGAAGGCCAGCCACCCCTTCGGCCATGCCGAGGAGCGCCGGTTCGACATGCGCTGGAACGGCGCCGAAGGCGTCTATGAAACCGATCACAAGCTGCCGGCGGGACGCTGGCAGTTGCGCATCGCCATCGATGCCGCGGGCGACCGCGCCTATTTCGACGAAGAGGTGCGGATTTGAATGCACCGGCAGCAGCGCGCCGGCCTGAGCCGCTGACGACGTCCACCTTCGCGGTCGAAGGGATGCGCTGCGCCGGCTGTATCGCCAAGATCGAGCACGGACTGGCGGCCGACAACGACATCGCCACTGCCCGCGTCAACTTCACGACGCGCCAGGTCCGCGTCGCGCATCTTTCCGAAATCGACCCCGAAGCGATCGCCGAGCGAATCCGCGCGCTCGGTTTCGAAGCGCATGAGGCGCAGAACGAGCGCCCCGCCGGCTTCACCGACGAGAGCCGCAAGCTGGTGCTCGCGCTCGCCGTGGCGGGCTTCGCCGCGATGAACGTGATGCTGCTCTCGGTGTCGGTCTGGTCCGGCGCCGACGGTGCGACGCGCGGCATGTTCCACTGGATCTCGGCGCTGATCGCGCTGCCTGCCGCCGCCTATTCGGGGCAGACCTTTTTCAAGAGCGCGTGGAGCGCGCTGAAGCGCGGCCGCACCAATATGGACGTGCCCATTTCGATCGGCGTCGTGCTGGCGCTGGCGCTGAGCGTCTATGAAACCGCGACCGGGGGCATCCACGCCTATTTCGACGGCGCGCTGATGCTGCTCTTCTTTCTGCTCGGCGGTCGCTTCCTCGACAGCGTGATGCGGCAAAAGGCGCAGGACGGCATTACCGCGCTGCTCCGCCGCCTGCCCAACGATGCACTGGTGCTCGGCAAGGACGGCACCACCAGCCGCCGCGCGATCGACGAACTGGCGCCCAACATGAAGCTGCTGGTCGCCGCGGGCGAGCGGATCGCCGCCGACGGCGTCGTCCTTTCGGGGGAAAGCGATGTCGATCGCTCGCTCGTCACCGGCGAAAGCGACGCCGAACCCGTGGTTGAGGGCAGCGAGGTGCTGGCCGGCACGATCAATCTTTCGGCGCCGCTGACCGTGAAGATCACCGGCGTCGGCAACGACACCACCATCGCCGAAATCGCGCGGCTGATGGAAAGCGCGGGACAGGGCAAGTCGCGTTACACCCGGATCGCCGATCGCGCCGCGCGCCTCTATGCGCCCGCGGTTCATTCGCTCGCGCTGCTGACCTTTGCGGGATGGATGATCGCGGGCATGGGCCTCCATGCCTCGATCACCACTGCGATCGCGGTGCTGATCATCACCTGCCCCTGCGCGCTGGGCCTCGCCGTGCCGATTTCGCAGGTCGTCGTCACCGGCGCGATGATGCGCAAGGGCATCATGGTCAAGGACGGATCGGGGCTCGAGCGGCTGGCGCGCGCCGATGCCGCGATTTTCGACAAGACCGGGACGATCACGATCGGCCGCCCGCTGGTGACCGCCGGGATGCCCGAAGACGCGACCGAGCGCGCCGCGCTGCTCGCGCTTGCCCGCACCAGCAACCACCCCGCCTCGCGCGCGATCGTCTGCACACTGGGCGACAGCATCGATGCGGCAGAGGCCAGCGCGCTGCAGGAAGTGCCCGGCAAGGGGGTGTGCGGCATCGTTGCCGGGCGGAAAGCGATGCTCGGCCGTCCCGACTGGGTCGGCAGCAGCGGGCATGACGGCAGCGGCACCAGTTTCCGGCTGGGCGACGGGCCCGTCCACCATATCGTTACCGAAGATCAGCCGCGCCCCGATACCGTCGCGGCGCTGGCGCGGATGCAGCGGCTGGGCATCGGTTGCACCATGATCTCAGGCGACGCGGCCGATCCGGTCGCGCGGCTTGCCGACCGGCTGGGCATCGAAGGCAGGGCGCGGATGCGCCCGGAGGACAAGGTCGCCGCGATCCGCGCGCTGGAAGAAAGCGGACACCATGTGCTGATGGTCGGCGACGGGCTGAATGACGGGCCCGCGCTGCGCGCCGCGTCGGTTTCGATGGCACCGTCGAGCGCTACCGATGTCGGGCGGCAGGCGGCGGACATCGTCTTCCTGGGCGACGGCCTGGCGCCCGTGCCGATGGCGATCGCCGCCGCGCGGCGCACGATGGCGGTGGTGAAGCAGAATTTCGCGATGGCGGTGATCTACAACCTGTTCGCGGTCCCGCTGGCGATGGCGGGGTTTGTCACGCCGCTGATCGCCGCCGCGGCGATGTCGGGCTCGTCGCTGATCGTCGTCGCCAATGCGCTGCGACTGCGCGGAGCGGCGCGATGAACGGGCTCGCTATCCTGATCCCGGTCGCGCTGCTGCTCGGCCTGTCGGGCATCGGCGCCTTTTTCTGGGCCGCGAAGAGCGGGCAATTCGACGATCTCGACGGCGCGGCGATGCGGATCCTGATCGACGACGAGGACAAGCCCGACACCCGAGAGTGAGACGGCATATTCGTTGGCGACGCTAGCGTCTCATTCGGACGCGTCGCCTACGCTGATACATAGCCGTTGTCGTCGCGTATCGGCGGCGTCGGATCGTCAACGTAACTCTCTATCCGGCCGTCCGGCGATATCCGAAACCAGCCGCTACCCGAGCCCGATCCGGAGCCTGTTGTTGTGACCTGATACAAGACGCCGCGCTTGAGTGGCTTGGGCTTCACCTGACCGATACTCTCCCTAGCGGGCGGCCCTTTCAACGGTGCACCATAATAGACCGGAAAATCATTCTCACACGTGCCGACAGCCCTGAAGTCCCACCAGTAAACACCGCCTCGGGTGACCAGTGCAACATCGTCTCCCGGCTCTGGCTGTGCTTTTGGCCCATCATCGTCAACCGACACCTCAATGCTCCTGATACAGGACGCCCCCCGCGATGAGGTAGAGTCGACGACAAAGGCCAGCCGGCCTTCGATCGCCACCGCCTTCAGCGAATAGCTATAGGAGCAGCTACCCAGCAGAAGCGGGAAAAGGCAGGCGAGAATGCGTGATGCAAATGCAGGCATTGCCGGAATGTCACCAGTTCCCCTTGTTTTTGCAACGCCGTCATCCACCTTTCGCGCACAAACAAAACGGGCCGGTTTGCACCGGCCCGAGGGGAGAGAGCTCTTGAGGAGAGCGGGGGGAGGCTCCGCTCCTCCCCCCGTTTTCGCCATTACAGGCGAATGCCGACGCCGATGCCGAACACCAGCGGATCGAGGTCGATATCGACATTCTGCATGCCGGCCGCAGTGGTATCGATGTGCGCGGTCGTATCCATGTCGATGTACTTCACATCGAGGTTGAGAAAGACCGTCGGCGTGATGTCGATGTCGATGCCGGCCTGCACTGCCCAGCCGAAGCTGTCGTCCATCTTCACCGTCGTCGGGCCGACCGCCGCTTCCAGGCTGTCCGAGGCTTCTTCGTTCCAGAAGATGGTATAGTTGACACCCGCACCGACATAGGGACGGATCGCACCCTTCGGATTGAAGTGATACTGCGCGGTCAGCGTCGGCGGCAGCACCCAGGTCGAAGCCAGCTCGCCCAGCGAGCCGGTCGTTCCGGTAACACCGCTGGCGCTGTGCTTCGTGGTCGAAGCGATCAGCTCGAAGCCGATATTGTCGGTCGCCATATAGGTGAAGTCGATTTCGGGCATGACCGAATTGTCGACCGAGACCCCTTCGCCGGGAAAGGCCGGCATGATGCTGCTCGAATCCTCGTTCGGGGCAACAACGATGCCGCGTACCCGCAGCAGAACGTCGCCGGCCGCAATACCCGTATCCTGCGCCGCAGCCGGCGCGACAAGAACGGTGGCCGCCAACAGCGAAGCCGGAATCAACCCTTTCATTTCACTACTCCGTATTCAAATCGGTGAGCAGCTTTTGAACCGGGAGTGATTCGGCGTCCTTGTTTCTGCTCAAACGCAGGCTTGACCGGCGTCAAAACGCAAAAATATGCGGTTTGATAGGGATGTGGCATGTGGAGCTATCACCCCGAACTGCTGGCGACTCCGGTCCCGCGCTATACGAGCTTTCCGACCGCCGCCGAGTTCGGCGACGCCGTCGGCCCGGCCGACCTTGCAAGCACGCTGGCAGCGGTCGAAGTCGACGCGCCGCTCTCGCTCTATCTGCACATCCCCTATTGCCATGAAATCTGCTGGTATTGCGGGTGCAACACCGGCGCGGCGAACCGTTCGGGCCGGCTTTCCGCCTATGTTCAGCGGCTGACCGAGGAAATCGACCTCGTCGCGCACCATCTGCGCGGAAACGGCAGAGTCGCCCGGATCGCACTGGGCGGCGGCAGCCCCAACGCGCTTTCGCCCGAACAGTTCGAGCTGGTGATGCGCCGCGTGCGCGATGCCTTTGCCTGCAACGACGCGATCGTCTCGATCGAAATCGATCCGCGCGGCTTCGACGCCCCCTGGGCCGAGGCGATGTGGCGCCAGGGCGTCACGCGCGCCAGCCTGGGCGTGCAGACCTTCGCGCCCGACATTCAGGCGGCGATCGGCCGCGTTCAACCGGCAGAACATATCGCGCGCACCGTTTCGCTGTTGCGCGGCGCGGGCATCGATTCGCTCAATTTCGACTTGATGTACGGCCTTCCCGGCCAGTCGGCCGAGATACTGGCGGACAGCATCGATCAGGCAATCGCCCTGCAACCGGACCGGCTGGCGGTGTTCGGCTATGCCCATGTGCCGCACCTGTTGCCGCGCCAGCGCCGGATCGATTCCAGCGCGCTGCCCGATGCATCGGCGCGATTCGATCAGGCGATCCAGGCGCACGGGCAACTGACCGCCGCTGGGTATCAGGCGGTCGGATTCGATCATTTCGCCCTGCCTGGCGACACGCTTGCCACTGCCGCGCGCGAAGGAACGCTGCGCCGCAATTTCCAGGGCTTCACCGAAGATCAGTCGGATATCCTGATCGGCCTCGGCGCGTCGGCGATCAGCGCCTTCCCCGGTGCGCTGCTGCAGAATGAGAAGAATGCCGGGCGCTGGCATCTGCGCGTCGGCAACGGATCGCTGGCGACCGCGCGCGGGTTGCGGCGCAGCGCCACCGACGCACAGCGCGGCCGTGCGATCGAACGGCTGCTGTGCGCCGGCGCGACCGATCTGGCGGGCCTGCCCGATCTTGCCGAGATCCGCGAGCGGTTGGCCCCCTTTGCCGAACGCAATCTGGTGAGCTGGGCCGGCACGCGGTTGACATTGGCGCCCGCATCGCTTCCCTATGCCCGTGCCGTGGCGGCGACGCTCGATCCCTATCGGCACAATAGCGGAGTACGTTTCAGCAGTGCTGTCTGACCAACGCTGGGCAGGGAAAACCGCATTGGCGGCAGCTGCAATGACTGCGCTGCTGCCGCTTCAGCCTGCGCTGGCTTCGGGCGGTGACGCGCTGAGCATCGGCGTTTGCGGAACCAACAGTGCGATCCGCATTCCGCTGAAGAAGGAACGAAAGCGATCGCCGGACTGCCCCGGCGCCTGTCACGCCGCCTGCAGCCGCAGCGACGATCCGGGCGACGAAGCCAGTGACGGCACCGACGGCGATCCGGGAAATCCCTAACTGACTCGTTTCGCCCTGCGCGCAATATCGGGCGCATGGAAACGATCCCGTCCCGCTGCGCCGAGTGCATGATCCGCGATAGCTCGCTCTGCGGAGCGATGCAGGACAATGAGCTCCACGCGCTGAGCAGCATTGCCCGCCGCAAGACCTTTCCCACCGGGCAGGTCGTTGCATGGTCGGGCGATCCCAATTCGGTTTGCGCCAATGTCGTCGCGGGCGCCGTCAAGGTGACGGCCTCGACGCCCGACGGGCGCGAACAGATTGTCGGCCTGCTCTATCCCGGAGATTTCGTCGGCCATCCCTTTGCCGAAGACGCGACTCTAACCGTGACTGCGGTCGGCGAGACCGATCTCTGCCTCTTCCCGCGCGGTCCGTTCGAACGCACGCTTGGCGAGCATCGCACGATGGAGCGCAGGCTGCTCCAGCAGACGATGGAATCGCTGGGCGGCGCGCAGCAGCGCATTCTTTCGCTCGGGCGCAAGAACGCCGCCGAGCGCATCGCCAGCTTCCTGCTCGAAGTGCTCGACCGCACCCGGCCGGACCATGAAGACGGCCCTGCCGAAATCGACCTGCCGATCAGCCGCGGCGAAATGGCCGACTATCTGGGCCTCACCATCGAAACCGTCAGCCGCCAGCTTACCCGGCTGCGAAAAGACGGGGTGATTGCGATGGCGAAAGGCGACCGTTGCTGCACGGTGCTTTCTCGCGAGCGGCTGGAGCTGATAGCCGATCCCGACTGACGCGCTGGCGACAGCGGCGGTCGAGCAGCGATTCCTTGTACGCGATCGCGCGGCGACACCCGTCGAAAAAGCAGCGGAGCATATAGGCTAGGTCGGTCTGGCTGCCGATCGGACGATCGCATACGCGCGCCCACAGCACATCGACCAGATCCTCTGCATGGACCGCATCCATCGTGTGCATACTGCGCAACCTGCGCAACTCGCGCTCGGTTAGCCGCCGGCCCTCGGGCAGTTCGGCGAGCACCCGTTCGGCGCGCGGAAAATGTTCGTCGACGACACGCTCGATCCGCTCGGCCAGGCGGCGCACCTTGGCCGGCGTCGGCAATTGCGGCAGCGCGTCGGCAATGTCCTCGAGATCGTGGCACAAGGCTTCCTGAACCTGGTGGTCGATATCGAGATCGGCCGACGACAGCCGGGGGGTATTTGACGGCGGCATCATGAATCCTCCGGGCGAAATGCCATTGCATCCTGATAGGGTCGCTTGCCGCGACAAGCTTTGACGCGCGTCAAAATCTGCAAAACAGCGAAAGGAAGCCGCCGGACCAGGAGTTCCGGTCCGGCGGCCCGACGACTTCAGGCGGCGTCGACAAGGACGATTTCGCTGTCCTCGATCGCAGTAACGCGCAGCGTTTCGAGTTCCGCTATCGCCGCGCCGTCACGGGCGTTCACGCGCACCGCGCCGCCGGCATCGGCGAGTTCGACCGCACCCGTGGCGGGGACGAGATAGGCCTTGCGCTCGCTGCCCAGCCGATATTCGGCGGTCTCGCCGGCCTTCAGCGTCGCGCCGACGACGCGCGCGTCGGTGCGGATCGGCAGCGCGTCGCCATCGCCGTCATAGCCACTGGCGAGCACGACGAACTGCCCGGCCCGCTCGCCCCTGGGAAAGGGCTTGGCGCCCCAGGCGGGCTCCCCACCCTCGCGCGTCGGGATGATCCAGATCTGGAAGATGCGCGTGACTTCGTCTTCCATGTTATATTCGCTGTGCCGGATGCCGGTGCCCGCGCTCATCACCTGGACGTCGCCCGCCTCGGTGCGACCCGTATTGCCCAGGCTGTCCTGATGTGTGATCGCACCCTGACGGACATAGGTGATGATCTCCATGTCGCGATGCGGATGCGGCGGAAAGCCGGTGTTCGGCTGGATCGTATCGTCGTTCCACACGCGCAGATTGCCCCAATGGACACGCGCGGGATCGTGATAGCCCGCGAAGGAGAAATGATGCTTCGCGTGGAGCCAGCCGTGATTGGCGCCGCCGAGGCTTTCAAAGGTTCGCAGTTCGATCATCCTGGGTCTCCCTTGCGATGCAGGGATGCATCGGTTGGCTACGATCTAGGGCTTGGCCAGCATTCGAAACAGTGAGATAAAGTCATCTGATCTGTTCAAGAAAGTTGAACATTGGAACCCGGCACGCCCACCTATGATCAGTTGCGCACCTTTCTGGCAGTGGTCGAGACGGGCAGTTTCGGCGCGGCCGGGCGCGCGCTAAATCGCGCCGTCTCGGTGATCAGCTACGGCATCGCCAATCTCGAAGCGCAGCTCGGCGTCACGCTGTTCGATCGCGAGGGCAGCCGCACCCCGCGCCTCACCGAAGCGGGCAAGGCCGTCCTCGCCGAGGCACGCAGCGTCGCCGAGGGGATGGACGGACTGCGCGCGCGGGTGAAGGGGCTGCTCGAAGGGCTGGAGGCCGAAGTCAGCATGGCGGTCGACGTGATGCTGCCCAGCGAATGCCTCGGCCGCGTGCTGCGCGAATTTCGCGCCGCCTTCCCCACCGTGACGCTGCGGCTGCATGTCGAGGCGCTCGGCGCGGTCACCGCTTTGGTGCTCGATCGCACCGCCGGGATCGGGATCAGTGGGCCGCTCGCGGTCGGGCATGAGGGCGTGCAGACCGTCGCGGCGGGATCGGTGGCGATGGTGCCGGTCGCCGCGCCCGATCATCCGCTAGCGCGGCTCCACGCCATCCCGCCCGGCGCCGCACGCGAGCATATCCAGCTCGTCCTCACCGATCGCTCCCCGCTGACCGAGGGGCAGGATTTCGCGGTGCTAAGCCCGCGCAGCTGGCGGCTCGCCGATCTCGGCGCGAAGCATGCGCTGCTGCGACAGGGCGTCGGCTGGGGCAACATGCCGCTGCCGATGATCGAGCCCGATCTGATCGACGGATCGCTGGTGCGGCTGGCGATGCCCGAGGAGCCCGCCGGCGCCTATCGCTTCCACGCGATCCACCGCCGCGATTCGCCGCCCGGCCCGGCGGCCTGCTGGCTGCGCGACCAGTTCGTCGCCGCAGGAAAGCACGATCCGATGCGTTAGCGCGTCCCGGAGAATGCTGCGCAGCATTTTCTACCGCCCGCGCCCATCGCCGTAGCGTTAGCCCCGTTTGACGAAGGTCAATTCCCGAAGGCGGCTTCCGAGTCACTAATCAACACCACTGTTGATTAAAACAGACGGGAGAGCCTGATATGCCTTTGACCCCCAGCGATTGCCCGCACGTCACGCGCGAGCAGATCGACGTGCTGCACGCCAGATATCTGGAAGAGCGCGACCGCCGGATCAAGAAGGATCACAACGACCAATATGTCGAAACCAGCGGCAAATGGGCAAAGATATATGAGGAAGACCCGTACAACCCAGTGATCCCGCGCAAGGCGATCACCGGCGAGACCGACGTCGTCATCCTCGGCGCGGGCTACTGCGGCATGATGGTCGCGACCGAGCTGAAAAAGGCCGGTTTCACCGATTTCTACAATGTCGATCACGGCGGCGATTTCGGCGGCACCTGGTATTGGAATCGCTATCCCGGCATCCAGTGCGACAATGACGCGCTCTGCTACATGCCGCTGCTCGAAGAGACCGGCTACATGCCGTCGAAGAAATTCTGCGACGGCTACGAGATCCAGAATCACTGCCGGATCATCGCCGAAACCTTTGACCTCTATCCCCACGCCCTGTTCCACACGCTGATCAAGGAACTGCGCTGGGACCCCGAAATCAATCGCTGGCATGTCGGCACCAATCGCGGCGACGACATCAAGGCGCGGTTCGTGGTGCTGGCGATGGGCCCGCTCAACAAGCCCAAGCTGCCCGGCATTCCCGGCATCGATAGCTTCAAGGGCAAGCTCTTTCACACCGCGCGCTGGGATTATGACTATACCGGGGGCGAATGGCGCAATCCGGTGCTGAGCAAGCTCAAGGACAAGAAGGTCGCGATCGTCGGCACCGGCGCCACCGCAGTGCAGGTCGTCCCCTATCTCGGCAAGTACGCCAAGCAGGTCTATGTCATCCAGCGCACGCCCTCTTCGGTCGATGCGCGCGACAACCGGCCGACCGACCCCGAATGGTATAATTCGCAAAAGCCCGGCTGGCAGGAAGAGCGCATCCGCAACTTCCACCACGCCGCGATGGAGCGACTGGCGCCCGGCGAACCCGACATGATCCAGGACATCTGGACCGAGATCAGCCGCAATGTCGCCGCCGAGCTGGAGGCCGAAGGCTGGCCCGAAACGACTCCCGAGGAATATGCCGCGCGGCGCGAAGTGGTCGATTATCGCGTGATGGAACGGCTGCGCCAGCGCTGCGAGGAAATCGTCGACGATCCCAACACTGCCGAGGCACTCAAGCCCTATTACCGCTTCCTGTGCAAGCGACCCTGCTCGAACGACGATTATTATCCGACCTTCAATCGCCCGAACGTCGAACTGATCGACGTCGCCGCGACACAGGGTGTCGAGCGGATGACCGAGAAGGGCTTCGTCGCCAACGGCAAGGAATATGAAATCGACTGCATGATCTTCGCTTCGGGATACGAAGTGACCAACGATCTCGATCGCCGCTGGGGCATCGACCGGATCGAAGGACGCGACGGCCTGTCGATCTACGACTATTGGCGCGAGGGCTTTCAGACCTTCCAGGGGATGATGGCGCATAATTTCCCCAACATGTTCTTCACCGGCTTCACGCAGGCCGGGGCGAACGCGACCAATTCGAAGACCTTCATCGATCAGGGGCGCCACATCGGCTATATCGCCAGCGAAGCGCTCAAGCGCGGCGCAGTGACGGTCGAGCCGACGCAGGAAGCGCAGGACGCCTATATCCGGCACCTGCGCTCGGTGGCGGTCGACAACTCGGAATTCGTCAACGAATGCACGCCGAGCTACTTCAACAACGAAGGCGACCAGACCAAGAAGCGCTTCATCTTCGGCGAACCGTGGGGCGAAGGCTATTACGCCTTCGAGGACATGATCGCCGCCTGGCGCAACGAAGGCGAACTCGCCGGTCTCGAACTCACCAGCGACCCCCAATTGCAGGCCGCCGAATAAGCGTGCGGGCGCGGCGCGGCGTGCCAGACGCCGGTCGCGCCTTCCCGCTTGGCGAAGGAGGATGCCATGAACGAAGTCAAAGCTTTCCCGACGCTCTCGGAAACCCAGTCCGAAGCCGTCGTCATTCCCGTCGAAGCCTATGTCTCGCCCGAATATGCCCGCGCCGAGCGCGACAAATTGTGGCGCAAGACCTGGCTGCAGGCCGGCCGGCTGGAGGATATCCCGAATGTCGGCGATTACATCACCTACGACATTCTGGACGACAGCGTGCTGATCGTCCGCACCACGCCCGACGAAGTGAAGGCCTATCGCAATGTCTGCACCCATCGCGGGCGGCGGCTGGTCGACACGCCCGAGGGCATGCGCAACGCGCGCGGCAACGCACGCAAGTTCGTCTGCGGCTTCCATGCCTGGACCTTCGATATCGACGGCAGCGCCAGCGGCATCCGCCACAAGGAGGATTGGGGCGTCGGCCTCTGCTCCGAAGTGACGCGGCTGGGCGAAGTCAATCTCGACACCTGGGCGGGCTTCCTGTGGATCAATCTCGACAAGGATGCCGAGCCGCTGCGCGACTATCTCGAGCCTGCCGCGTCCGCACTCGAGCCGTTCCAGCTCCAGAATATGCGTCCGCGCTGGCGCTGCTGGACCAAGTTCAACTGCAACTGGAAAGTCGCGCTCGAAGCGTTCAACGAAACCTATCACGTCGCGGGGACGCATCCCGAATTCAACGCGTTCGGCGATTTCACCGGCTGGGGCCGCCAGCAGGGCCGGCACAGCCATATCGGCTATGACGCGCCCAAGGGGCTCGAGGCGAACAAGGCCAAGCTGCGCCTTGGCGCGGGCGATCCGCGCATTTCGACGGCGCAGATGCAGAAATATACCTGGGAAGGCGTCAACACCAACACGACGCAGACTTTGGTCGATGTCGCCCAGACCCTGCCCGATGTGCTGCCCGAAGGGACGCCCGCGGCCGAAGTGTCCAAATACTGGCTCGACACCGCGCGCAAGATCGACGCCGATCGCGGCGTCTTCTGGCCCGAAGTCGATGCCGAAACGGCCGGCAAGAGCGGCACTGCGTGGCAGATCTTCCCCAATCAGCAGATCGGCCACGCGGTCAACAACATGCTCTGCTATCAGGCGCGCCCGTGCGGATACGACCCCGACCAATGCTATTTCGAAGTCGCGGTCTATGAGCTCTATCCCGAAGGCGAAGCGCCCGAGACCGAATGGGCCTATGCCGATCCGTCCGATTTCCCGCATGTTCTGAAACAGGATTTCAGCAACATGGCCGCCGTGCAGCAGGGGATGAAGATGGACGGCTATCGCGGCAACATTCCCAATCCCAAGTCCGAAGGCGCGGTGATCAGCCTGCACCGCAATCTCGCCAATTACATGGGCACCGGCTTCCCGGTCGCGCTGGAAGAACCGAAATGAACGGCCCCGTCGGCAAGGCGGTCTCGGACGATTTGTCCGAGGCCGTCACCTACCCGGTCGATGCGTTCATCAGCCGCGAATATGCGCAGGCCGAGCCCGAACGGCTCTGGTCGAAAGTGTGGCAGCAGGCCGGGCGGGTCGAGGAGCTCAAACAGGTCGGCGACTATATCACCTATAATATCTGCCACGATTCGATCCTGATCGTGCGCGATACGCCGGAGACCCTGCGCGCCTTCCACAATGTCTGTCCGCATCGCGGGCGGCGGCTCGTCGGCAATAACACCGGCGGCGGGCCGAAGACGGTGGCGCAGGATACCGGCGCGCACAGCGCGAAGGGCAATCGCCTGCGCTTCAGCTGCAACTATCACGCCTGGACCTTCGATCTGGACGGCAGCGCCGAACATATCCCCGATGCCGAGGATTGGGGCGGCATGCTCGACCATGTCTGCACCAGCCTGACGCCGGTGCAGGTCGATACCTGGGGCGGCTGGATCTGGATCAACATGGATATGGAGGCGGGGCCGCTGCGCGAATGGCTCGAGCCTGCCGCCAGCCTGCTCGATCCGTTCCAGTTCGAGGCGATGCGCTATCGCTTCCGCCAATGGGGCATTTTCGACTGCAACTGGAAAGTCGCGCTCGAGGCCTTTCTCGAAGCCTATCATGTCCAGGGGACGCATCCCCAGCTGATGAAATATGGCGACTTCTATTCGTTCAGCCGCGTCATCGGGATGCACAGCCAGACCGGGTTCGACAGCAAGGAAAAGCGCGAGGCTTCGGCTGCCGCGACCAGCGTCCATCGTGCCGCGGGCGAGGACGATCCGCGCTACACCATCGCGAAGATGCAGGCCGAATTCTGGGAAACCATCGGCGGCAGCACCACCGAAACGCTGGTGAAGGCGGCACAGCGGCTGCCGGAGGAACTGCCCGAAGGCACGCCCGCCGCCGAGGTGCATCGCCACTGGCTCGAATCCGCCCGCCGCGACGATGCCGCGCGCGGCGTCGACTGGCCTGAAATCAGCGACAGGGAAATGGCGGCGGCCGGACTCGCGGTCGCGCTCTTCCCGAACATGAACCTGATCCCCGGGCCGACCTTCTCGCTATATTATCGCGTCCGCCCGTACGGTACCGATCCTGACAAATGCATCTTCGAAGCCGTCGCGCTCGATCGCTTTCCCGAAGGGGAAGAACCCGAGACCGAATGGACCTATGCCGAACAAGATCTGTCGCAATGGCCGCACGTCATCGCGCAGGACATTTCGAACATGGTCGAAGTGCAGCGCGGCTATAAGTCGCAGGGGTTCAAGGGCAACTTGCCCAATCCCTGGCAGGAACGGAAAGTCACCAATCTCCACCGCAATCTCGCCCGTTATATGGACGCCGGGGCGCCGACGCCGATCCCGGGACCAAGTGACGCTACGGAACACTCCCGATTGAGCGAAATCAAAGAGGGTGCGCAAAATGCTGAGCATAGTTAGCATCTGAGTCGGGAATGGGCCGGCTCAAATGGAGAGGAGCCACCCATGACCGTCACCACGCGGACCCGCCTGAAGGCCGAGCCGATCAAGGAAAAGATCGGCAGCCGCATATCGAATACCAAGGAAGAATTGCTCTCGGGCGATCTGACCGACGAAATCAACGAACTGCTCGAAGCGCGCGGCGTACTGGTTTTCAAGAAGATCGGTTTCACCGACGAGGAACAGATCCAGTTCACCAATCTGCTCGGCGGCAACGCCACCGAGATCGGCGTCAAGGGCGGCGCGGTCTTTTCCATCTCGCTCGACGAGAAGGAAAACGACAAGAGCACGATCGAATATCTCAAGGGCTCGCTGTTCTGGCATATCGACGGTTCGATGAACCCGGTGCCGATCCGCGGATCGGTGCTGTCGTCGAAAGTGCTGCCCACCTGGGGCGGCAACACCGAATTCGCCAATTGCTACGCCGCGTACGACGATCTGCCCGAGGAGAAGAAGGCCGAGATCGACGATCTGCGCGTCAAGCACAGCATGTGGGTCTCACAGCTCTATCACTGCCCCGAACCGACGCTCGCGCAGCTTGAGGACTGGCAAGAAAAGGGTTCGGCCGAACTACCGCTCGTCTGGCACCATAAATCGGGCCACAAGTCGCTCGTTCTGGGCAACACCGCGCACAAGGTTCTGGGCAAGAGCGACGAGGAAAGCGCGCGCATCCTGCACGGCCTGCGGGAACACGCGACCAGCGAACCCTACACTTACGCCCATGAGTGGGAAGTCGGCGACGCGGTGATGTGGGACAATACCGGCACGCTGCACCGCGCCCGCCCCTACGATCCCGATTGCGGGCGTCTTCTCCGCCGTACGATCCTGCTGGGCGACGAGCCCTTTTCCTGATCGCGGCTGACTGGAGAGGAACAAGATCATGGCTGATTACGACGCAAAGGAAGCGCTGGCCGCCGTCAACCCGTTCGCGGTTCGCGATCCCGCGATGGTGCCCGCTTCGCGCTATTACGATCCCGCCTTCTACGCGCTCGAGAACGAGCATCTCTGGCCGCATGTCTGGCAAATGGCGTGCCGGCTCGAGCAGATCCCCAATGTCGGCGACTGGGTGGAATATACCAATGTCGGCAAATCGGTGATCGTCGTCCGCACCAAGAGCGGTGTGAAGGCCTATCACAATCATTGCCGCCATCGCGGCGTGCCGCTGACCGAAGGCGGTCACGGCAATTGCAAGACCAAGGGCTTTATCTGCCCGTTCCACGGCTGGCGCTGGAACATGGATGGCGAAAACACCTTCGTCTATGGTCGCCAGCTGTTCGAGGAGGACAAGCTCGACCCCGCCGAACTCGCGCTGCGCGAAGTGCGCGTCGAAACCTGGGGCGGCTGCGCCTTCATCAATCACGACAAGGATGCGCCTTCGTTCCGCGAGAGCATGGGCGATGTTCTGCCCGCGCTCGAAGCGCGCGGCATGGACAAGCTGCGCGTCGAATGGTGGTTCGCTACCGAGCTGCCCGCCAACTGGAAGATCGCGATGGAAGCCTTCATGGAAGGCTATCACGTGATGAAGACGCACCCGCAGCTCCAGCACGCCCAGCCGAGCCTGTATAATGCGCGCTACGGCAACGATACCGGCGGGCTGGGTCCGCTGATCAATCCCAATCTCGATACCAAAGGCAATATCGCCGAGGCCATCGAGACGATGGAATTGCTCAACGAAGGCATGTCGGGCCTGGTCCACGCCAAGGAAGTGGCGATCGCCAAGCAGTTCGCCGATGTCGATCTGCCCGAGGACCCCCAGCAGGGCGTGATGGCCTGGTACGGCATGGTAATGACCGCCATCACCGAGCAGCTTCGCGCCAAGGGCGAGGATGTTCCCGATGTCGCCAAGGTGATGGTCGAGCATCCGGTGGAAGCGGTGACCTACCTCTTCCCCAATTATTTCCTGCTCACCTATTTCACCTCGATGGCGTCGTATCGCATCCGCCCGACCGGGCCGGAGACGTGCCGCTTCGAAATCTGGTCGCTGACGCAATATCCCGAAGGCGAGGAGCCCGAGGTTCCGCAGGAGCCGACCGTGCTGCCCTATGACAGCCAGGATTTCCCGATGATCCCGCGTCAGGATTATTCGAACATCCCGCTGCAGCAGAAAGGCCTGCACTCGACCGGCTTCGATTTCATGCGGCTGGCCAAGAGCGTCGAGGGGCTGATCTCCAACTATCAGCGCCTGATCGACGGATACATCGCCGGCGCCGAGCCGGAGAAGCTCGCCGCCGCCACCCGCAAGCTGGGTGGCAATTTCGACGGCAAGATATTCGATCTCGACCTTTAACCCCCGCTGTTCCTGGAGAGGAATTGAACATGCAAAAGAATGACATGATCGTGATCAGCACCGACGATCACATTTGCGAACCGCCGACCCTGTTCGACAACCAGCTTTCGGGCGAACTGCTCGAAAGCGCGCCCAAGCTGCGCGTCGATCCGCGCGGCAAGAATTACTGGGAATATCAGGGCAATATCCGCCCGTCAGTCGGCCTCAACGCCGTCGTCGGCCGTCCGTTCGAGGAATATGGCATGGAGCCGACGTCGCTCGACCAGCTGCGCGACGGCTGCTGGAGCGTCGATGCGCGCATCGACGACATGGACGTCAACGGCATTGCCGCCTCGATGTGCTTCGGCAATTCGATCGGCTTCGACGGGCAGACCTTTCACAAGGCGCCCGACAAGAAGCTCGCGCTGCGCCACATGCAGGCCTATAACGACTGGCATTACGACGAATGGTGCATGGCCTATCCGGGCCGCTTCATCCCGCTCGGCATCCTGCCGACCTGGGACGCGCAAGCCGCCGTCGACGAAGTCCATCGCCTTGCGAAAAAGGGCTTTCACTGCGTCTCGATGAACGAGAACCCGACGGTGCAGGGCCTGCCGAGCATCCACAATCCCTATTGGGACCCGATCTACAAGGCGATCGTCGAGAACGACATGACGATCGCGCTGCACATCGGCTCCGGCAACCCGGCGCCGCACGCGTCGGAGGAAACCCCGATCGAGGCATGGATCTCCACCATGCCGCTCTCGGTCGCGCAGGGCGTGTCGGACTGGCTGCAGCTCGAGGAACTGCACCAATATCCCGACATGCGGATCATCGTCTCCGAAGGCTCGATCGGCTGGGTGCCGTATCTGATGGAACGCGCCGACTTCTCCAACTGGCGCCACAAGGCGTGGACCAAGTCGCGCTTCCAGGACATCAAGCCGAGCGAGCTGATGAAGCGCCACTTCGCGCATTGCTTCCTCTGGGACCCCTATGGCCTCAAGAACCTGAGCGAGATCGGCGAGGATAATGTCACCTATGAAGTCGATTATCCGCATTCGGACGCGCTGTGGCCCGACGCCGCCGAACTGCTCTGGGAGCAGGTCAAGGGTCTCACCGACGAGCAGATCGACAAGGTGACGCACCTCAACGCGATCAAGTGGCTGCGCCACGACGCGATGTTCGAGCACAACAAGCGCGAGGACCTGACCGTCGGCGCCTGCCATGCCCGCGCCAAGGCCAAGGGCGTCGACACCGCGCCGAAATCCTCGGGCGGCGCCGTGCCGATGACCGAGGATCGTCCGGTCACGTCGGGTGACGTGATGCAGATGTTCCGCGACCATGCGGAACGCCGCGCCAAGGAGATGGCGGAGGCCTGAGGCCTCCGCCACCGGATTGCAGGAGATTCCGATGAACGGATTTTCTTTCGACGCGATCGCTGCCGATTACCATTGGCAGCTTTCGCTGATCACCTTGGTGTCGATCTTCGTGGTGAATTTCATCGCCAAGAAGATCGCGGTAGCGCTGGTGCCGACGCTGCGCGAGGCGCGGGCCGCCAATCATGAAGCCTATGCGACGAAGATGCAGAAGGCCTCCTATGCGGCCAACCAGAAATGGAACCGCAAATGGGGCGTCGTCTTCTTCGCGGTGATCTTCGGGCTGATCATTCCCTTCTGCGTCACTGTCGAAGCACAGCCCTGGTGGCGCTATCTGGTCGACATGTTCGTCATCCTGATGGTGTACGACTTCTTCTACTATCTCGCCCATCGATTCCTCTTCCACGATGAAGGCTTTTTCGGCGGGCCGCTGCTGTGGGTGCATGCCGTGCATCACCGCCAGCACAATCCCTGCCGCGGCGATTCGAGCTTCATCCATCCGATCGAAGTGGCGCTCGGTCTGTCTCTCTATGTCGGCACGGTGTTCCTGCTGTCGCGCTTCATGGGCGACTTCCATGTCGTGACGATCGTGATCACCTGGATCGCCTTTTCGGAGATCAATCTGCACAATCACGATCTGTGGACCGCGGACAAATTCCCGTTCCGCTATGCGAACACGATGGCGAAGATGCATCACAACCATCATGCCCGCTTCACCGGGGGCAATTTCGCCACGATATCGCTGTTCTACGACTGGCTGTTCGGCACGCTCGACTATGGCGACAAGCCGCGCAAGGCCGGCAGCGTGAAACGCCGCCGCAAGGCGCAGGTCAGTCCTCAGAACGGCGCTTCCTGATCACGCTCGACATTCGTGCGACGGAAAAGAAGAGGCGGGACCTTAAGGTTCCGCCTCTTCCGCGTCCGCTTGCCCCGGCCCACGCCCTGACAGCCGCATCCATGCCGGGAAGCGGATACGCCAAATGTCGTTTCCACCCGGTCGGAAAGCGCTCACTCGTCCATCAGCATCAACCAGTCGACCCGCTCGCCACCCATGGGTAGCGAATGCCTTTCGCTGCGCCCACTGCGGCGGATACTCGTCGCATGAAAACAGTGACGAGAAACGACGACGCGGCTTCGTCGAACCCAGCGAATGGATGCTGGCCAGCTAACCGGCAAGTGGCGCGTCTGCTGGAATAGGCCGCGCCCGGATGGAGAGACCCGCGAACATGATAGACGCATGGGAATCCTTCTTGAACCCTGACGTGGTTCGCACGAAGCTCATCTCGGCGGGGTTGTTTCTCATCGGCCATGAGATGTTGCTCGACACGATAAAACGGCACCCACTGGCGTTCTTCGCCGATCAATGGACGCGCGATGGACCACAACCGAGCGCGAAATACACGAGCGAAATCTTAGCCCGTGACCTTAAAGGAAAGAACGATGCTCTTCGAGGATCGATTGCTTGGCTACGAATGATGGATGCAATCACGGTCGATGACGAGGCTTCGATTCGCGCGGTGACAGACGCCCGCAACGATCTGGCACATGAAATGACGGCTATGGTCGACGGGTCTAAGCCGCCGGAATTCGCGAACCAGTTCACCATTCTAATGGCGCTCGTCCAGAAAATTGAAAAATGGTGGATCGTGAACGTCGAAATTCCGACGAACCCGGACTTTGACAGCCAAGAGATCGATGAAGACGAGATTATCTCCGGCCCGAGCTGGGTGATGCAGATGCTCAGCCGCGTCGCCCTTGGCATCGGCGACGAGGCGTGGGAGTTTCATCGGGAGTTTGTAAAGCAACGAGCAGGCGTAAGCGAATGAGCTTCCTTGACGACCTATTAGCCGGCGGCCCTGACTATCGAGTCGCTCGCGACATCGGTGGCGCAATTTTCGGGCCAGCAGAAGACTCGGAGGAAGCCTTGGAGCGGTTCCAATCGGTTGTCGACAGGATCGTAGCCAACGACGGTCTCGGCTACCGGGTGGTCAAGAGACTCATCCACAGGACCAGTGATTACGCGCAAAACTCTATCGATCGTTTGGTGATCAACTTCTAGCGGAACGCTTGGTGCATTTGCGCTACAATACCGATAAAATGGCGGAGACGGAGGGATTCGAACCCTCGGTACGAGTAATCCCCGTACGGCGGTTTAGCAAACCGCTGGTTTCAGCCACTCACCCACGTCTCCGAACGGCCTGAAGCGCGCGCTATAGCTTTGCTCTCGAAGCGACGCAACACCATCGCGCGCCGCGATCCGACGCGAATAGGACTCGGGTGGCCGCCCGTTCATTGCCCGCTCATCGGCTACCGCATAGGGAACGTCACTCTATGTTTGCGGGGTAGGCGCATGGCCAGCTTTTATCGGATCATCATCGCCGCGGCGGCGGCACTGGCATTCTCGGCGGCTCCGGCCGTCGCGCAGGATATCCAGACGATCGATCCCAACAGCCAGATCGACGCCGATCTGTACCCGCCGCAGGATTCGAACCAGAATCAGCAGGACGGCCATGCCGATGATCCCTACGATCCCTATGCGACGCCCAGCCCCACGCCGACGCAAAGCAGCGGCGGCTATGTCCAGCCCGAATATCCGGCCAGTCAGGGTGCCCAGGTCCCGGCCGAGGACAGCACCACCTACAAACGCGACGATCTGATCGGCGCGGCGGAAGGCGTGTTCGGCCAGGGGGCCGAAGGCCTTGCCGGGATCATCGAAGACATATTGCGCGATCAGGGCGAGCCGAACGGTTATATCGCCGGACGCGAGGCGAGCGGGGCGTTCATCGTCGGGCTGCGCTACGGGTCGGGAACGCTGTTCCACAAGGTCGAGGGGCAGCGCCCGGTCTATTGGACGGGGCCGTCGGTAGGCTTCGATGTCGGGGGCGATGCCAACAAGGTGTTCGTGCTCGTCTACAATCTCTACGACACCCAGGATCTCTACAAGCGCTTCCCCGGCGGTGAGGGCCGCGTCTATTTCGTCGGCGGGTTTTCGGCGACCTATATGCGCAGCGGCGACGTAGTGCTGATCCCGGTGCGGCTCGGCGTCGGCTGGCGGCTGGGCGCCAATGTCGGCTATATGAAATTCACCGAGAAGCAGCGCTGGCTGCCCTTCTGAGGGGCGCCATCGCTTCGATCAGCCGTAGACGACCGATTCGAATCGCACAGGTTCGCCCACCGCGCTTTCGGCCAGGTCGCCCTGCCACATCACGCGATTGCCGCGGATGATCGTGCCGACCGGCTTACCGGTCAGCGCCATGCCGGTGAAGGGCGACCAGCCGCAGCGCGAGGCCAGCCAGCTTTCCTCGATCGTCCATTTCGCCTTGAGATCCACGACCGTGAAATCGGCGTCATAACCGGCTGCGATCCGCCCCTTGCGCACCAGCCCGAAAACGCGCTGCGGCCCGGCGCTGGTGAGATCGATCAGCCGCTGCAGCGTGAGCCGCCCTTCGGCGACATGATTGAGCATCAACGGCAGCAGCGTCTGGACGCCGGGCATGCCGCTGGGGCTCTTGGGATAGGGTTGCGCCTTTTCCTCGCGCGTATGCGGGGCGTGATCGGAACCGATCACATCGGGCACACCCTGTGTCATCCAGTGCCACAGCCCGTCGCGATGCGCCGCCGATCGGATCGGCGGATTCATCTGCGCATGCGAACCAAGCGCGGGATAGGCGTCCTCGGCCGCCAGCGTCAGGTGCTGTGGCGTGACTTCGCACGTCGCGACATCCTTGTGCGCGGCGAGCAATTCGAGTTCGGCGGGCGTCGTCACATGCAGCACGTGAACCCGACGCCGCGCCTCCTGCGCCAGCCCCAAAATCCGCCGCGTCGCGCGGATCGCACTTTCGTCGTCGCGCCAGACCGGATGGGAGGAAGGGTCGTCAGCGACGCGTTCGCCGGCCCGTTCCTGCATTCGCGCCTCGTCTTCGCAATGCACTGCCACGCGACGATGGCCCGACCGCAATACGCGCGCCAATTCCCGATCTTCCGAGACGAGCAGATTGCCCGTCGAAGCGCCCATGAAGATCTTTACCCCGGCCGTTCCGGGAAGCCGCTCGAGCTCGCCCAGCATATCGGCGTTTTCGGCGGTAGCGCCGACATAAAAGGCATGATCGCACCACATCCGCCCGCGCGCCCGCGCGAGCTTGTCGGCCACCGCCGCTTCGCTGTCGGTGTTGGGATTGGTGTTGGGCATTTCGAAAACCGCAGTGACGCCGCCGAGCACCGCCGATCGGCTGCCGCTTTCCAGGTCTTCCTTGTGCTCCAGACCCGGCTCGCGGAAATGCACCTGGCTGTCGATGACGCCGGGCAGGATGTCGAGCCCGGTGCAGTCGATTGTTTCGCCGGCATCGCCAACATTGCCAAGTGCGACGATGCGCCCGTCTCGCACGCCGATATCGCAGTCGACCGGCCCCGCGGGCAGATGAACTCGGCCACCGCTCAGCTTCAGATCCACGCTCGCCATCGACTATCCCCTTTTCCAGGCCGGGTCTGCCTCCTACCTGTTCCCCATGTCCGATACCAGTCCAGCCACGCTGCTTGCCGACCGCGCCCTGCTTCGAGTGTCGGGGGAGGATGTTCGCGGATTTCTTCAGGGCCTTGTCACGCAGGACATGACGCTGGTGACGCCGGAAACGCCGCAATGGGCGGGGCTGCTTTCGCCGCAGGGCAAGGCGTTGTTCGATTTTCTCATCTGGGAAGCGAGCGACGGCACGATGCTGATCGATTGCGAGAGCGAACAGCTTGACGCGCTGGCGCGGCGCCTGACGCTCTATCGCCTTCGGCGCCCGATCGAGATCACGCCGGTCGACGATATCGGAGTCCATTGGGCCGCCAATGGCACGGACGGCTATGCCGATCCGCGTCTCGCCAGGCTGGGACGGCGCTGGCTGGGCACTCGCGATGCGGCGCCGGCGACGGGCTGGCGCGCGCATCGGCTTGGCCTCGGCGTTACCGAAGGCGTCGCGGAACTGGGGCAGGACAAGACGCTCTGGCTCGAATGCAATGCGCGCGAGCTCAACGGCGTACGGTTCGACAAGGGGTGTTTCATCGGCCAGGAAAATACCGCGCGGATGCACTATCGCGGCAAGGTGAACCGGCGTCTGGTGGTCGCCCCGCTGGGCGAAGAAAGCAACCGCACCCGGGCGCGCTATCCCGAGCTGGGCCTGATGGTCGAGCATCGGCGCATCGACGATCTCGGAAATGCGCACATTCCCGACTGGCTGGCTGCCGCGCTCGCAGTGCCGCAGGAATAGACTGATGCAGAAGCCGGCTCGCGCTGCAGTTCATCGCGCAGCGCACAGGCGCCGATCCCATCGTCGTTCGGAATAATCTGCCGTCCCCGGACAGTTCGAACCGCCCCGCCGCATCGACGGCAACCCGAGCTTCGAAGCCGGTTGCCGCGGCTTGACCGGTCTCGCAAAACACTATGCGCCACTCGCAAGGAAAAGCGGCAGGCATGAAAAAGGGGAGGCCGGTTTCCCGACCTCCCCGATTTCTTGATCCGAAAGCTTCGGATCGCGTGGCTTACATACCCGAACCCGGGCCGTACTTGATTTCCACGCGACGGTTCTGAAGCTCGCGCACACCGTCCGCGGTCGGGACACGCGGCTGGCTTTCGCCGAACGCTTCGGTGGTGATCACACCCGTCGGAATACCGCGAGCGGTGAGGTAGGCCTTCACCGAGTCCGCGCGGCGCTGCGACAGGCCGACATTGTAGCTGGCCGGGCCCGAACGGTCGGCGTGACCGGCAAGCATCACCTGGGCGTTGCCGCAGTTGCGATAGTTGCTGATCGCGTTGTTCAGGATGTTGGCCGCTTCCGGCGTGATGTCCGACTCATCCCAGTCGAAGAACACGATGTACGGCCCCGGGGTGCAGACCACAGTCGGGGTCGGCGTCGGAGTCGGGGTCGGCGTGTAGACCGGCGTCGGCGTCGGCGTGGGCGTCGGCGTCGGCGTTGGAGCCGGCGCACCGAAATTGTAGGTCAGGCCGCCCAGGATGCTGTGCGAGCGGAACCGGCCTTCGAATTCACGACCGACGATATCGACAAAGTTGCCCTTGTCGGTGCTGAAGAAGCGATACTTCAGCGTCACGTCGATGTTGTCCGAAAGCGCCTGACGAACACCGGCGAAGCCCTGATAGGCGAAAACCGTGTCCGAATCGTCCAGGAACGCACCGCCGTTGGTCAGCGCATATTCAGCGCTGACGCGCGCGACACCGGCACCGCCGCCGACGAACGCGGTCGTCGGACCGTCGCCGAAGTCGAACATGCCGTTGACCATGAAGCTGAGCGCCGAGGTCTTGCCGCCCGCACCGTTATAGGTGCCGCCGCCGTTGGTCGAAGCCAGGGCGCCGCCAGCGGTGTAGACCGGCGTGCTGACCGTCGAGGAATAGCTGTCGACCGTGGCACGGCGATAGCCGACCTCGGTTTCGATGCGGAACGCGCCGAAGTCGTAACCGACAGCGGCATCCACATCCCAGCCATAGTCGTGATCGACGGTTCCGGCCTGCGGCGCGGAATTGATGTCAAAATCGATGTCTTCGACGAGCATCACGCCGCCTTCCACACCCACGTACCACGCGTCGTCGCGGGCCAGGGCGGGAGTGCTGAGCGCGGTCGACGCGAGTGCCAGTGTGACGGCAAGCTTCCGCATTTTGATCCCCTTTCATTGATGTCACTACGGACAGCGCTAACTCCCTACCTAAAGGAAGGTTTCCACGCAAGCCGAAGAATCAGGGCACTGTTGCAGGAACGTCACAGTTAATCGGGCTCGATCAGACCGTGTTCGCGCAATGCGGAAAGCAGCTGCGCCACGACCGTGCGCGCTTCGGTGTCAATCGTTGCCCCCCCGGAAGGATCCGCGATCGCCGGCTGCCGCGCGCCGACCGTCTGCACACCGCCGACCAGGAGACGCCCGTGAACCGTGCCGGTTTCCCACGCGCCACCGCGAAACCGCGCAGTCCCGGGATTTTCCGTCACCCAGGCCGTCATTCCCTCTCGCGGCGCGACGAAGCGCCAGCCGCCTTCGGTCCAGCAGGCAATCGCGCCGGGATGCTCCGCCCAATCGCCCGTGGGCTCGGTTCCGACGACCCAGCATTCGCCGACGCCGGGCGCGGCCGGCGGAGCATCGATCCCCGCCGCCGTCACCATCGCCTGGCAAACGATGTCGATCCGCATCAGCGCTTCATTATGAGACATTTCCTTTTGCGCCTGCCCCGCTTGCAACAGCGGAAGGGAAAGGCGCGGCGTGGCAAATTCGCTCATTGCGATTCTCCGGCAGGGGATAGTTGCAGTTCCAGTGGCGACGATGTGCCGAACGTACCGACCTGGCGGATCGCGATCGCACAGCCCGAAAGGCGATCTTCGGAAGAAAGCAGATATCCGGGCTCCGACACCTCCACGACGCGCGCGTCGCCGCCGGTCGGCGTGATCGTCAGACGATAGCGTTCGGCCTCCTCCCCAAGCGGGGCGTCGACGCCGTCGATCCACCGCCAGCCCGAACGACTGCGGCGAATCCATTTGAGCGATGTCGTACCGTCGGCGTGGCGCAATGCCTCCGGGTGGACAGGCGACAGCGGCAGAACCGAACGCCCCGTAACCGGCGCAACGGTGGAAACACCTTCCGAATCGCCCGCCCCCTGGGCAAGCACATGGACCTCCCCTCCGATGAGGCTCGCCGCGAGATCGATAGTGCGCAGCGTGTCCCCGTCGATCAGGACGAAAGGCTCGCCGGCTTGATGGTCACCGCTCGCATCTTCGGTACCGCGCCGGCCGCGCCACAGCGTCGCGAGCCGCCATTGTCCCTCCCCGAGCGCGGTCGCGGAGCCAAACTGAACCAACTCCTCGCCGATCAGTGCAAGATTGGCACCGCCGTCGAGCGCCAGGTCATCGGCATCAGCCAGCGTCATTCCGGCTTGGGCAAGCGTCACGTCGATATGGTTGATATGATCGATTAACGACGCCGGAGCCGAACCGGGCGCGACATCCACCGTCCCCAGAACCGCCGGCAGCGCGGTCGCGCCGATGTCGCCCCAGCGTCCGCCGCCATCGGTACTGAGCAACAGGCCGGCACTGCGCCAGCCAGAGCCTGTTCCCGCCGCCGCGACGCCGAGACGCGGCACCGCCACCGCCGCTTCGTCGAGCAGCGGCAGCTCGAACGCCTGCAACACCGTGTCGCCGACACGCAGGTCGGGCGGGGAAAGAACGCGCCCGCCGCTCGCGGAAACCGGCAGCGGCGCAGCTGTGATACGCAGCAATTCGACGCGAAGCACCATCGCTTCGAGCGACCAGCGATCGACTCGCCACAGGCCGGGCGTTCCGTTGACCGTCACGCGTGTCCCGGGTGACAGGCCGATCGCCTCCCAGCCCAGCGTCAGCGTCCGACGCTCGCGTTCCCGGTCGAGACGCGCCAACGCAGCCTGCGCGATCGTTCGGGCGGAGCCGGCGGAAATCGCCGCCGGCAGCTCGAGCCGCGCCTCGCGGATACCCGCGCCGGGACGAACCGCGCGTTGCAGCCCTGCCTGATAGTCACGCGCCGCGTCATAATGCGTCAGCGAAAGACTGCGCGGCACGCCGTCGATCGACGCGATGCTGCGCCCGGCCGGATCGGCACCGCCGCGCGCGCTGCGCATGCCGTCATCGGACAGCGGGATAGCGTCGCCCGCGCCGTGACGCATGCGCGCGCCGGTATCGACAAAGCCGAACCAGCCATTGGCGGCGCCCGCAAGGGTTTCGGCCACTGCGCGCAGGCTCGCTCCCTGCGCCGAGAACCCTTCGAGCGGCACGCTCCCGCTTTCGCCCGAAACCAGACCGCCCGACAATTCCGCCGCGATATCGGCAGCCGCCACTGCCCCCTCGTCCGCGAAAATCTCGAAGGTCATCGAAGGAATGCGATTGCCATATTCGGCAAGGTCGAGATCCTCGAACACCGCATAGGCGACGCCGCGATAGGCCGGCGCATTGTCCGCGCCTTCGGCCGCCGCGATCAACGGGTCGACCGGCTGACCCTCGCGGCCGTGGTACAGCCGGTATCCGGTCCGCACCTTGAAGTCGCCGGCCGCGCCGCGCAGCAACTTGCCGTCGGCCCAGATCCGCCCGACCGAGCGGATTGGTCGCCCCGACAGCGCAACCGCCAGCGATACCGTGTAGCCGTAACTGGTCGTGCGCGGCTGCCCCTTGCCGCCGCTGGTGGAGCGATGTTCGATCAGGTCGGTCGCCCAGATCACCGATCCGGCAACGCGCATCGCCCCGAACAAACGCGGGATCTGCGTGCCGTAAGAGGATGTCTGCACCGCCAGTTCGGTCAGCCGCGGGCCTTCCCGCCCGCCCGGCTTGAACAACACTTCGCGATCGATCGTACCGCCCAGCGTCGCTCCGATCGCACCGCCCACCGGCCCGCCGAGCATCGTGCCCGCGGCCGTCAGCACCAATGTCGCCATCCCACTCTCCCCTACCCGCGCACGCGCCAAGCGCCGATCACCGGCCAGGGAACCGGCCCCGGACGCGCCACCACGCGGCGCAGCATCGCATCGGCATGAATCACGCCGTCCGCATCCTGTATCGCCAGGTGCAGCTGTCCCGGCCCCATACGGCACAGCAGCAGGTCCCCCCGCCGCGCATCGGCGGCGCGGACCAGCCCGGAGGAATCGAGCAGCGCGACAACGCGCGCTGCGTCGGCGCTGCGCATCGCATAGCCGCTGGGCACCGGGCCGCCATGCCCCTCCGCCCGCATCGCCAGCGCCGCCAGTCCGACGCAATCGAGCCCCGTGGCGCAATCGCGGCCATGCAGGCGAAACCGGGTGCCCAGCGCGGCCCGCGCGGCGGCAAGCGCCGCCTCCCCGTCTTCATCCGCCCGGATATCGCGTCAGCAGGTCCATGCCCGGCAAGTGCGGCTCGCCGCGAAAATTGGCGGCGTTGCCGAAGCGGCCCGAACAGGTCGCGAGCATCTTGTCGCATCCCTCGATCAACTCGACCAGCGCGCCGGTGCCATCGAATCGCGGCGGCGCACGCAGCGTGACCGTGGCACCGCTCGAAAGCGCGATATCGTCTTCCAGCCCGCCATTGCCGCTCGTCATCCAGCGCAGCCTGCCGCCTCCATAGCAATTCGGCTCGGGCTCGACGCCATCGAGCGTGATCGTCTCGTCCGCGACCGAGACCACGCGCGCGAAACGCCGCCGCCCCGCCATCGCCACGCGGCACCGCCGGTCGCCCAGCTCGGCGCGGCATTCGGGCGAGGTTTCCTCGACCACCGGCCGCTCCAGTGCGACCGACCAGCCGCGCAGTTCCGCCGTCAGCCGCTCACCCCGCGTCTCGACCGAGCCGATGAAGCCGTTGCCGAGCGAAACCGTGGCATCCGGTTCCGACCAGTCGCAGGCGAACAGAGACACCCGGGCGCCGTCCCAACGCCCGGCGAGCAAATCGGCTTCGCTGATCGCCGCTCCGGTCAGTGCACCGGTAACGTCCATCGTGTCCGCGTCCAGCCCTGCCGACCGGTCGATCGCCGACGGCGTCATCCCGGGCGCCGCGTGGTGGACCAGCCCGCCGATCTCCAGGTCCCTGTCATGCGCAGTCAGCCCGATCGTTACCCCGTCGCGCCTGTCGATCCGCCAGCACAAGGTGACGCTCGTCAGATCGCCTTCCAGCCAGTCCGCCATCGCCTGCTCCATCGGTTGTCGCTATCAAAGACGCATGGACACGCCCGCCACCGTCACGCTCTGGCGCCCCGTCGGCCCCGAGGAACTCGCCCTGATCCGCGAAAGCGGCATGCGCGCCTTCCCGCCGCGCCTGCCCGGGCAGCCGATCTTCTATCCGGTCGTGACCGAAGACTATGCGATCAAGATCGCGCGCGACTGGAATGTGCCCGACAGCGGTTCGGGCTTCGTTACGTGCTTCGCCGTCCGCAGGGATTTCCTCGACCGCTACAGGGTCGAGGAAGCCGGCGGCCGCGCGCATCGCGAATACTGGATCCCGGCCGAAGACCTGTCCGACTTCAACGCCGCGATCGTCGGCGAGATAGAAGTGACGCACAGCTTCCCGTAACCGGCCGCTACATCTTCCACCGTCCCCCCTGCGCAGGCAGGGGCCTATTTCTGTGCAGTGCACATGACCGGCTGACACGGAAGCGCTGATGCCAGTGTCCGGCTGGTCGCGACACGGGACGGACATGGGCCCTGCCTGCGCAGGGGCGACGGACGGAGCCCTAACCCTCGCGCAGTTCTATCAGTGGTACCGAAACCGCCGCGCCCGCCAGAAAAGTCGCCCGGCTCACCGTCAGCCGGTCCTCGGCAAAGCGCACCGGCACATCGAAGCGGAATCCCGCCGTCACCACCGCATCCACCTCGGGCGGCGTATCCAACGTGATGATGCCTCCCTCACCCATACTGAACGCGCTCGTCTCAACCCCGTCGACGGCCACACGCACGCTTCCCGCCACCGGCCGGGTGATGCGCCGCTCGCTCTCGCCATAGCGTTTCACCAGCGCGAATGCCTGCGCGCTTCCGTCTCCCACGCCCAGCATCTGATCCACCGCCGTCGGATCGCCGCCATCGTTCGAGCTGCCGTCGAACGGATCGCGCAGCCGGAAACCGCGCGCCGGACCCAGCCGCGCGCGATAAAAGGCGAGCAGCGCCGCGATGTCCGCTTCGGACCGCAGCCCCGGCCCGACATCGTAAAGGGTGCGCGCCTGCGCCCAGTCGGCATTGCGCTTTTCATGCCCGCCCGCGCTGGTGACGATCGCCGTCGAAAGCTCGGCAGCGACTTCCGCCTCGCTGCCCAGCGCCAGTGGAAACAGCACATCGTCAAAAGGCTGCACATCGCTCTCCTGGTCGAAATGGACATATCCGTCGCGTATCACTTGCGGCAACGCCCAGACGAAAGTCGCCGCGACGCTGCGCGCCCGCGCCGTTTCCGCCGCTGCATCGATGGCGCGCCACTGATGCGCATCCTCGGGACTCAGTACGAATCCTGCGAAATAATGCTGTTCGCCGGCCGGATAGCCGAGCCGCGCCTCGGCCTGCGCCACGCCCCGCGCAGTCGCCGCGCTCAGCCCTTCGGCGGCCCAGTCATAATCCTCCAGCTGCAGGATATCGAAGGCGGGCCGCGCCCAGCCGAGCGGGAGATTGACACGATCGAGTTCGGGCATTGTGCTATCGAGCACCGTCGGCAGATAGGCGAGCAGCAACACCTGCGCATCGGCCGCCACGGCGCGTACCGCGTCACGCAACGCCAGCGTCGAATCGGCCAGCAACGCTCCCGCCGCGTCGAGCACATCGATATCGGGCGCGCCGCGCATATTCTGTTCGGCCGGATCGCCCAGCGCCGCCTTCGCCGCGTCGTCATGGATGCACAGCCGCCCATCGGCCATCACCCACCACCAGGGCTCGCCGATCTGAAAGCGCACGGGCATGTCCGCCGCCGCCGCGATACCGACAAATGCCTGGGCGACTTGCCGCAGATAGCCCATCGCGCCGGCATGCGCGGGCGAAAGCAGCGCCGATGGCGGCTCCCACCCGGTCAGCGCCGGCGAACCATCGGCCGCGCGCTGCTTCCAGTCGTTCCAGCAATGCGCGTCGAACAGTTCATAGGAAAGCGACCAGATGATCGTATATCCCAGCGCCTTCGCACGCGCCGCGAAATCGCCGTGCCACGCCGCACAGGGCGTATTGAGCACGCCACCCGCCAGGCTGACATAATGGTCTTCACCCAGCGGCTCGAGCCGGAAATAATGGCTCATCCCGACATAATGGACGATGGCCCCGCGCCATCCGAGCTGCAAAATGTTGCGCAGCATTCGCGCGGGCGTGACATGATAGCTGTCGTCATAGCCGGTTGCGATCTGCAGCGCGTGTTCGGGGACGAGCGCGTCGCCGATCGCCAGCACCGCCCCCGCCCCCTCGCAGGCGATATCGCTGAGTTCGACCCAGCCCTCCGCCGGCGCCGCAAGCAGATCGTCCGCGCCGGTATATCCCGGTGCCACCAGCGAGACGAACATCCGGTCGACATCGCCCGCGAACACGGGATCGGCTTCGCCCGGCAACAGAAATCCGCCTTCGAGATCGCCGAAATCAAGCGAAACCGTCGCGTCTTCCGCCGTTCCATCGGCATAGTTCCACAGTCGGACATACCAGGCACGCGAGTCGCCCGCCGCGTCGCGTCCCTCGATCGTCAGCACCGGGCCATTGACTGTATCGAGCGCCAGCACCCCTGACGACCGCCAGCGAAACGACAGGCGGCAGTCGCGAAAATCCCGGCTGGTTTCATAGGCAAGCAACGGATGATCGTGGCGATCCTCCGCTTCCCAGGTCAGTCCCAGCAAGTCATTCTGCCGATAGAAGACGGCATCGACGCGCAGCGCGTCAGCCGCGGTCGAAACCACGCTCGCCATCATCGGGCGCGGGAAATTGACCGTCCAGAAACGCGGATCAAAGCGCGAGATCACGTCTTCGCTCTGCACCGTCCGCTCGGACGCGAGCCAGAAAGCCATTTCTATCTCGTCCTTCTCTGCTAGGATCGCGGAAACGATGCGACGCCCGGCTGCGCCGGGGCCGCCACGCGGGAAGTGGATCACGTCTATGCTTCAGGCGATCACGCTCTTGCTGCTGCCTGCGCTGCTCTTCGGTGATTTCTATCGGTCAGAAGAACCGCTTTTCGCTTTGAACGAAGGCGTTCAGCCTCTCGCAGAAGGCTATTATGGCAACGGCTTCGACAGCACGCTTTCCTTCACTCGAGAGGGCGATCATTATCATCTTGCCGGTCGGGCTTGGCCAGCAACAGTGGCGCTTATCCCAATCGACGGTAGCCCAGGACTTTACCTCTTCCAGCAATCGGACGGGGATCACGATGCATTCTATGGCCTTCTCCGCTTAATCCCCGACAAACCCGGTTTCGCCCTGTTTGCGGCGGACTGCTCAAAGCCGACTGACCGACATATTGCCGAAGTCGAGGGCGGCCTTGCTGAGCCATACGGCAATCTGGTTGCCTGCACCTTCGACAGTCGTGACGGCGTGATCAGCGCGCTAACAATGCTCGCCAACAAGGCGACGAACGACGATTGGCAGGTTTACCACCGGCTCTGATCACCCCACCTGCGCCAGCGCCGCCTTCACCGCGCGCGCCACCTGGCGGCTCGATTGCTGCAGTGCGCGGGGTGCAGCATCGGGTGCAGCATTGATCGTGATCGCCACCCGCACATCGCGCGATCCCGCGGCCGCAGGGACAGCGACGGCACCTGCGCTGGTCGGCACGAACAGCTCGGGTCCACGCTCGCCAACGACATAGGGCCGCCCCGGCGATACGGGTCCGCCCGTCGCACGGCCCGGCAGGCCGATCAGCGAGAGAAGTCCGCCGCCAAGGCCGCCGCCGCTGCCGCCGGTCAGCACCTCCAGCCCCAGGTCGAGCGCCTTGCCCGCGATATCGTCGAGCACCGAAAGCGCCAGCGAGCCCAGATCGGCGAATTCGAGCTTGCCGGTACGGATCGCGCGCAGCAGCGAATTTTCGATGATGCGCCCCGCCCGTTCCACGCCGTTGACCAATGTGCCGTCCAGCGTTCCACGCATATCCGCCACGTCGCGGGCGAAACCCTGCGTATCGGCACGTACGCTGACGATCAGCCGTTCGATTTCCTCATCCATCGGGAAATTGCTCCTTCAGCCGCGCGATCACCGCGCCATCGGGCGGCGCGGCTTCCTCGCCCCCCGCCGCACGCACCAGCGCGGCCAGTTCCTCGGGCGTCGCGTTCCAGAAACCGTCGGGGGTCCAGCCGAACATCACGCCAGCCGCGCCCGACAGCCGCTTTGCGGCGTCAACGAAATATGCGCTCACCGGCCCGCCAATATCTGCCGCAACAGCACGCGCAGCGCTGGCGTGGCTTCGGCCAGCCCGGCCGCGACCAGTGCTTCGCCGAACGCTTCGCGGTTCAGGCCTTCGGGCACTTCATTGAGGCAATGCCAGAAGAGCGTCGCCATTTCGCCGAGCGCCAGCCGGCCCTCCGCCGCACGTTCGACCAGCGCGAACAGCGGCCCGAGCTCGGTTTCGGCGGCGACCAATGCTGCAAAGCTGGGGCGCAGCACAAGCGTCTCCCCCGCGACGCGCAGCGACGCCTCGCCGCGCGCCGGATTGGCGCCGGTCACGCACTCACCACCGCGCCGGAGCTTTCGAGGCTGAGCGTATAATTGCGCTCGCCATTATAATCGCCGGCATAGTCGAGCCGCGTGACCAGGAACCTGCCCGTCATCGTCTCACCGCTCTCGAAGGTCAGCCGATAATCGTCGAGTACCCCCGAAAGCGCATTGGCCTTCACTCGCGACTCCGCCGCCGATCCGGTAAAGACGCCCGCGCCCGATACGCTCACCGAACGCACGCCCGCACCCGACAGGAGCTCGCGCCAGCCGCCCGAATCCTTGCTGGTGATCGTCACCGCCTCGCCGTTCACCGAAAGCTGCGTCGTGCGCAGTCCCGCCACGGTAGTGAATGCCACCGGACTGCCGCCATCGCCAACTTTCAGCAGGAACGCGCTGCCCTTTTCCGCCGCCATAGTCTTTCTCCCGATCAGAGTTCGCTGCGCAGCATGCGCAGCCGATATTCGCTGGTGCCGATCCAGCGCGCTTCGCCTTCGCGGACGATCCGGCTGCGCAGCATGACGATGCTGGCAACTGCCCAGCCTTCGCCAAGCACGCGCGGCATTGCCGCCATCGCATCCTCCGCTGCGCCGACCAGCGCACGCAGCCGCGCCGGACGCTCGCCGATATCGTGCAGCATCACGGCGACCCGCGCCTCGCGCCCGGAAAGCGCCTTGGCGCCCCAGTCGGTGAACAGGCTTTCTCCGATGACCGCATAAGGCGGCGCGCTCCGCACCGGCGGCGCTTCGAAAATGCCGGTGACGCCGTCGGCGAGCGGTGCATGACCCTCCAGCGCGGCCTTGATCGCCGCCTGCAGCACGTCCTGCACGCTCATTTCAGCCACCCCGCGATCCAGCGCAGCGCCGGATCGGTCATGGCGCGGCGATGCAGGCGCCGGCCGGTAAGGCGTATCACGCCCTGCGATCGCGACACGCGCACGCCGGGCAGGTGTTCATCGAGTTCCGCCTCGAGCCGCCGCACAGCCGCTTCGGCGGCGGCTTCGGCGCGCGCCCTGCCGCGCGCTTCTATCCGCTCCATCATGCAGCATGCTCCGCGCCGCGCAGTCGCAACCGCCGCCAGGGGCGCAGCAATGCCGCCGCGGCAACCGGTGGCGCCGCGCCCTCGGCACCGCCGAACAGATGCTCGATCAGCAGCAGCACGGCCTGCCGGATTGGCGCGGGAAGCGAATCCCAGTCGATCGCCGTGCCGCACTGAAAGGTAACGCGAACCCGCCCGGCCGTACCCGGCGCCAGGACGCGGATCCAGCCATTGCCGTCGGCGTCGATATCGATGGCATAGGCATCGACGGGCAGTTCCGCCTCCGGGCCTTCGGCCGGAATGCCCGTCACGGCGGTAATCGCCATCACCGGCGCCATGTCGAGCCGCTGCCAGGCGCGCGACACGGGCATCACATCCTCGAACCCGCGCAGGATCAGCGCCCGCCCGACAAAGGCTTCGGCGAGCGCCAGCGCGCTTTCGGCGAGGCTTTCGATCAGCGCGTCCTCGCTCGTGTCGGCGATGCGCAGATAGGCCTTGGCGGCATCGCGGGCAGCGGCCAGCACCGCCCCGGAAAAGCCAGGGGTCATTTCGGTCTCCCTCGATCGGATCGGTGTCCGGCCGGCGCAGCGCCGGCGACACGCGAGAGGGCGGCGGCGCCATCGATGCGCCGCCGCCCTGGCAAATCAGCTTGCGGCGAACTTCATCAGCTTGATCGCCTCGCTGTTGCTCACCATGCCGCCGACGCGCTTGGTCGCGTAGAAATGGACGTACGGCTTGTTCGAATAGGGATCGCGCAGGATCTGCGTTTCGCCGCGTTCGGCGATCAGATAGCCTGCCTTGAAATTGCCGAAGGCGATCGACAGCGAATCGGTGTCGATGTCCGGCATGTCCTCGGCCTCCACCACCGGATAGCCGAGCAGAGTCGCGGGCTGGCCCGCGGCGAGGCCCGGCTGCCACAGAAACGCGCCGTCGGTGGTCTTGAGCTTGCGGATTCGCGCCAGCGTGGCCGAATTCATCACCCACACCGCGCCCTGGCGATAGGGCGGCCGCAGCGCCTGGACCAGATCGATCAACTTTTCCTCGGGATTGATGGAGAAGGCACCGTCCGCGCCGCTCGACAGCGTCTGCAGCGTTCCGAACGGGCGCGTCGCGTCGCCCGCGGCCGAAACCGGCGACTGGAGGAAGCCCCTGGGGCGATTGGTGCCGCTGCCGTTGACGAACGCCTCGCCTTCGGCCCTGGCGAACTCCATCGCGATTTCGCCGGCGAGCCACGCCTCGACATCGAAGGCCGCATCATCGAGCATCGTCTGGCTCGCCGCCGGATTGGCGTAGAGATCGCCCATCGGCGGCGCGATTTCGTTGAAGGTCGGGGTGCCGGTTTCGTCGCGATCGCCAGTCTCGCTCGCCCAGCCCGACGGCGTGCCGCCGCTCGTCACCAGTTTGCGATAGCCGGCCGACCCCACCTGGACGACATTGGCGATGCCGCGAATCGGCGAAATGCTCTTCAGCGTCGCGTCGATCTGCGCATCGATTTCCTGCGGCACGGCCAACCCGCCGCTGCCGTCGCTCGCGCCGGTGAATGCCTTTACTTCCAGCCCGCCGCTGCCCGAGCGCAAAAAGCTCTCGAACATCGCCCCGCTCCGGGGACTGGCTCCGGCCAGCATCGGGCGCGCCGCCGGCACGCCCGCCATTTCCACTGCCCCGAAGCTTGCGCCCAGGCCATTCGCCTTCGTCTCAATCATAAAAGTCTCCCGCACAAAAAAGCCCTCCACACGCCCGTGAGGAGGGGAACCACTCGCCGTCGGCGAGAGGAAAAAGAGGAGCGGCCGCAGCCGCCCCCGGTCCGGTTTCGAGGATTCAGTCGGTGACAGGCGCCACCGCGTGCACCCGCGCCAGCTTCTGCATCGGCGAAGCGACCAGGCTGATTTCTGCCAGCGCGACCTGCAACAGCTCGCGTCCGGCCGGCCCGAGCCGGCTTTCCCGCGCGCGATAGCCGAAGGAAAGGCCGGTAACGCCGCCGTCGCGCAACGATGCGGCCAGTACCGGATCATCGACGCGCCCGATGACGCGCAGGCCCCGCGCATCCTCTTCCAGCCACTCGACCGCGCCGATCGGCGCGCCGCCATGCTGCCACAGCAGCGGCACCGCGCCAGGCGCACGGAACGCGCCCTTGCGCACCACGTCGCCGCCGCGATCGGCGATGTCGAACACCGCCGCATAGCCGGCGAAACGCACGCTCACTTCACCCAGCCCGAAAAGCCCAGCTTCACCGCGAGCCCGACCAGCAGCCCCGCCAGCGCGAGATGGGCCAACCAGCCAAGCGCCGCGCGCACCGCCGATTTCTTGGCGTCGCGCCACGCGCCGAGCAGTTCGCGCAGCTCGGCCATGTCTTTGGGCGCCGCGCCGTCATCCAGCCCCAGCTTGGCGAGCGCGCGCCGCGCGCCCAGCTCGCCCGCTTCCTCCACGATAGCGCGCAGCGTCGTCAGGTCCGCGCCCGCTTCCTCGCCCTGGCGCAGCAATTGCGCCAGCACCGCAGAATCGCTCATCAATGTCTCCTTGCATTGGGCAGGGCACATGATCAGTCGAGCCCGACCAATCCCCGCTTTTCCTCGTCGCTCAGGAAATCCGCGCCGCTAACCTGCGCCCAGAGCCGCTCGCGGTCCTCGCTGAGCGCAGTGACGCGATCGAGATCGACCGACAACGCGGCATCGGGAAACCAGCCCGCCAGCCCCTGTGAAATCCCGCCGAGAATCTTCTCGGCAAGCGGCAGGATCGCCAGCCGCCACAGCGCGCGGTTCGCCTCGCGATAATTGGCGTAGGTCGCGTCCCCCGGTAGCCCGAGCAGCATCGGCGGCACGCCGAAGGCAAGCGCGATGTCGCGCGCGGCAGCCGCCTTCAGCCCGACGAAATCCATGTCGGCGGGCGACATGCTGAGTGCCTGCCATTTGAGCCCGCCCTCGAGCAGCATCGGCCGCCCGGCATTGGCCGCGCCCGCGAATCCCGCATCCATCTCTGCCTTCAGCCGGTCGAACTGATCGGGCGACAGCACGCTGCCGTCGCCGGGCTCATAGACCAGCGCGCCGCTGGGCCGCGCGGCGTTGTCGAGCAGCCCCTTGTTCCATTGCGACGCCGCATTGTGGATCGCGACGGCCCCCGCCGCCGCGCCCAGGCACCCCAGCCCATAATGATCGTCGACCGGATTGAACGCCTTGATATGCACGATCTGCGGCCGTCCGGCCGGGTCCTCCGCCGCCAGCCGCGCGACATGCTCGCCGACGCGATAGCGATAGATAGCCGGCCACCCGCTCGCATCGGGCTCGACCGTCACGCGTTCGGGGCGCAGCGCATAGAGCTCGCAAAGCTGCCCCTCGGCATCGGTCAGCAGCTGAACATAGGCATTGCCGTGCAGCAGCAATTGCGCCGCGACGGTTTCGGTAAGCGCTTGCCCGCCCGAGCGCGCGCCGACCAGCGCCGCAACCGCCGGGTCGCTCGTCGAAAGCGGCGCCCCGCCAACGCCCTCGGCGACGAGCTTCACCGCGCGCTGCGCCACCGGATTGGCGCAATATCCCGTACGCACCTGCGCCTCATAGGAACGCGGCCAATCCCCCGCGACGACCATGTTCGCCCCACGTGAAAGCGCCGGCCGGTCGCCCGACCGCCGGCGTTTGAACCAGTTTTTCATCTGTTGCTCCCCTGAGCTCCTGGCGCGGCACACCGCTTCGGCTTGCGCACTGCCATCGCCACCGACATATTCCGATGCTGCGCAGCAAGGACAGAGCCCGTGCCGCTACGAAAGACTATTTCCGCAATCGCGATCTCGCTGGCCGCAGTGACGGCGCTTTCCGGCACGGCCGTTGCGTGCATGGCCAATGCCCCCTTTGTCGTAGAGGATGTTCGGCAGGCCGATATCGTGATCGACGGTGTGTTGACCGGCTACAAGGTGGTATCGCCCGGCCGACCCGGCACGCTGGACGACTATGGCCTCCTGACGATCCGTGTCGACGAGGCGCTCCGCGGCGAAGTTTCGGGCGAAGTGCAGATTTACTGGTGGAATTCCACCTTCGCCATGCCCGAAAAGGTCAAGCTCGGCGAACGCGTGCTGGTCGCCGCTGCGCGGGCGAACCATGCAGGCCTTCCGCTGCGCGGCACCAGCGCCACCGTCTATGGCTCGCGCCGTCCCGATCTGCCGCAACTGCTGCAGGCGCCGTGCGCGCCCGCATTTCTGCTCCCCTACACCCCCGTTGCCGCGCAAAATATTGTAACCCTGCTCGATGGCGGCACGGTGGCGCCCCATGACTATTTCGCGGCGGGCTGGCTTTACTGACGGCCCTCCCTGGCGCGGGGCGCAAAGGTGAAGCTCGTCACACCATCCAGCTGAACGGCAGCCGCGTCTCGCCCGTCACCACGCCATCGGCATCGAAGCGCCGCTCGGCAATCAATCCGCGCCCCTCGGCATCTACGGCGACTACCGTGCTGCATCGCGTCCCGTACACGGGGTCGCGAATGAAGATCGGTGACCCGGTATCGGGAACATCGGTCACGAACCCGCTCTCGTCGCGCAGCGCGTCGAACAGCGGCGCGATATCGTCGCTCCCGCTCGCCGCCCAGCGCTGCACCGAAGCCTGCAACGCCGCCGTCTTCGGCCAGGCCTGCGTCCCCATCCCGTTCGCCAGCCCATGCAGTCCCGGCGCCAGCTTCGCCCGCATCGGCTCGGGCCGGTTGCTCAGATAGCTCCCGCGCCCCTCGTCGATCGCGAACAGATTGAACGCATTATAGCGTTCGGGCACCACATCCTCCAGCGCCACCGGTCCCAGCAAATCCACCACCAGCGCCCCGCGCGAAGCCTTGGCCGGATCGGGATCGCCCTGCCCGCGCACATTGGTCACGACCGCGAACCGCCCCGTCTCGCTCACCCCCAGCCAGGTCCCGCCACCCACGGCATCGCGCCCGGCGATGATCCACGACCCGTCGTCCCACCGCGCCAGCGGCAGCGAGGGACGCTCATGCCGCTCGTCGCGGTTCCCGGCGGCGACCAGCACCCAGTCGGGATGCCCGCGCCACAACATTGCGAAAACACACATGACTTCTTCTTAGACGCCGCCCGATCCCAGTAAAACCCTGGTGTTTTGACCGATTAACACACCCATGTTACCCCACCCGCAAAGGGAGACGATCATGCGCCACCGGATATCGCGACGCCGCCTGCTTGGAACCGGAGCGGGCATAGCCGCCGTCGGAACCTTCGCCCCCGCCTTTTCGGCCTTCGCGGCATCCGATATCGCCTCCGCCGCCGACGCGATCCTTGCCGATGCCTGGCCGACCGACGGCCCGGGCGGCGCCGCGATCGTCACCGAACACGGCGCGACGACCTATGCCGGCGCGCGCGGCCTGGCCGATCTCGCCACCGGCCGACCGATCCGCCCCGACACGCTGTTCCGCCTCGGCTCGATCACCAAACAATTCTCCGCCGCGCTGATGATGCAGCTCGTCGACGAAGGCAACGTGTCGCTGGACGACCCGCTCACCAAATTCCTGCCCGACTATCCCGGCCCCGGGGGCGCGGCCACGGTGCGCCAGCTGCTCAATCACACATCTGGCATCAAATCCTATACCGGCATTCCCGGCTGGATGGTCGAAGCGAACACAAATCGCGCCTTCACCACGCAGCAAATGATCGCAGAATTCGCTGATCTGCCGCTCGATTTCGAACCCGGCACCGATCAGCGCTACAATAACAGCGGCTATGTCCTGGTCGGCGCGGTGATCGAAGCCGTCACCGGCAAACCCTGGCATGTCGCGCTGCGCGAGCGAATCCTCGATCCGCTGAGCATCACCGATATCCGCTATGGCGTCAGCGAAACCGAATTCGCCAACCGCGCCCTGCCCTATACCACGGGCAATGACGGCTTCGTCCCCGCCCAGAAAATCCATATGAGCGTACCGCATGCCGCCGGCGCGCTGGTCGGCTCGGTCGGCGCGCTCGCCAAATGGTCGCATGCGCTCCATCACGGCAAGGTCATCAGCGCGCAAAGCTATGCGCTAATGACCTCTCCCACCGAATTGCCCGACGGCCGCTCCATTCCCTATGGCTTCGGGCTCCAGCTCAACGATGTGCGCGGCCGCAAGGCGATTTCGCATGGCGGCGGCATTTTCGGCGGCTCCACCTATGCGCTCTACCTGCCGGAAACGGGCATTTTCACCGCCGCCTTCACCAATACCGACACCCCCGAAGTCCAGCCCACGCTGATCGCGCACAAGCTCGGCGCGGTGGCGCTCGGCGATCCCTATCCGGTCTTCACCACCGTCGCGGTCGATCCCGCAAGCCTAGAGCCGCTGACCGGCGTCTATGCGATCGCGGGCGGCGAAGAGACGCGCACGCTGTTCCTCGATGACGGTCAGCTCTACTCGCAACGCGAAGGCGGTTCGGCCTCGCCGGTCTATCCCGCCGGACAGGACCGTTTCCATTTCGGCCCCGGCAGCCTCACCTGGTTCCAGATGCGGCGCGACGCCAACGGCGCGCACATCCTCGAAATGCACCAGAACGGCGCAGAGGAAATCGAGCGCGCCGTCCGCACCGGCCCGGTGCCCGAAACAGTTGCGGCAGCGGTTCCGCGCGAAACGCTCGAACGCTATGTCGGCCGCTATGCGGTGATGAACATGGTCGCCGATATCGCTCTGGAGGACAACGATACGCTGTCCATCCAGCTGACCGGCCAGCCCTCCTTCGTGCTGGAACCGAAAAGCGCCACCGAATTCACCATCCCCCGCGTCGGCGCCCGCATCGTCTTCCCCGAAGGCGAAGGCCCGGCACCCTATCTCACCATCTTCCAGGGCGGCGCCGAGATCAAAAGCGAGCGGATCGCGGAGTGACCCGCCTGGGGTGCGGTCACATCACCCGCACCCCGGCCTCGCCCCTTTTCCCCAGCAACAACTCGGTCATCGCCCACACCAGCGCATCCGCGCGGTCGGGCGAGCGCCCCGGCCCTTCATAGCCGCCGCCTGCGATCAGCCCGCAAAGCTCGTCCTCCAGCGCCGCAAAGCCGCCGACATGAAACGCCTTGCCGCTTTCATAGAGCGCCGCGACCGGCTCGGCGCGCGCGCTCTTGCCGCGGCTGGCATGGACCAGCCGGATCGGCAGCGCGGCATCGGCCGCTTCAAGCACGCTGCGCACCATCTCGCCGCCCTGATTGGCCTCTGCCACCACGCGATCGGCGCCGTTGCGCACCGCGCACGCCGCCACCGCCCGCGCCCATTGTTCGGGCGATGCCGCGCTCACGCTCGCATCTTCCAGCACATAACCATGCCCGTCGCGCCCCAGCGCCACCGCCACGATCCCGCAGGCATCGCCGCGCGATCCGGCAGGCGGATCGACGCCGACGACCACGCGCCGCCAGGAACCAAGCCGTTCGGTTCGAGCAGGTTCGAGCCCCGTCGAGAACCGTTCGTCGAGAACCCGCACCCGGCAGGCTTCAAGCAGACCGCGAGTCCACAGCGCCCCGGCGACGTCGTCGATCAGTTCCCCGTCCAGTTCCTGACGGCCAAGCCGCGTGCCGCCATAGGTTGCGCGTATCCCCGAAACGAAGCTTTCGGGCAGCAGCCGGTTCTCGTCGGTCCTCCCGGTAACGGTCGCGGTGTCGGGTCGCGCGCGCAGATCGCGCAGCAACGGTATCGGGCGCGGCGTCGTCGTCACCAGCACGCGCGGCCGCTCGCCCATCCGCATGCCGAGCATCAGATTGTCCAGGCCGCACCGGGATAAGCCCATTTGGCGATCTCGTCGCACCAGGCGAAATGGAATTGCGGCCCGCGCAGCCCCTCGGGATTTTCGCCCGAATAGGCAAAGGCCTGCGCGCCGTTGCTCCATTTCAGCCGCCCGCGCGTCGGTTCCCAGTGCGGTCGCTGCGCGCCCGCCGGGGTAGTCGCCAATATGCCGCTCGCGCCCTCGATCATCACGGCGCGCACTTCGCCGAGCGTCGCGCCGACCAGCGCGATGCGCAGGCTGCCATCGGCTTCGGCAAGCGCGCGCACCCATTCGGCGCCCGCCCGCGTCTTGCCGAAGCCGCGCCCCGCCAGCATCAGCCAGACGCGCCAATCGTCGCCCGGCGGCGGCAACTGGCGCGGGTCGGCCCAGAAGGGCCAGTCGTGGAGCAGCGATTTCCAGTCCGGCTTTCTACGCTCCCAAGCCGCGAGCGCCTGCGGATCGCCCGCAAGCGAGCGCGCCGTCTCGCTCATGCCGCGTCCCCGTCATCCTCCATGTCGATGGTGACGTCATCCGCGTCGGGCCCGCGCAGCAATGCGATGCGGCGCAGCACTTCGGCTTTCGCCTCGGCTTCGCTGATCGTCGGCGGACTGGGCGGTGCGTTGCCGCCCATACGGTCATAGACTTCCGGCCGTTTCGCCTTGAGCAGAAACATGCCGAGACTATCCGAATAGGTTCGAACGCTCCCAACCACCTCGCCGCGATAATAGACCGGCTTCTCGACCCCGTTGCGCGCCCGCTCCATCAGCTGGCTCTCCAGCTCGTCGAGCGCCTCGGCCACCGCCGCGTCCCAATCGCGCGCGAAGCCGGGGAAGCGCGCGCGATGGCTGTACACCGTCGAGCTCGACAGCCCCGCTTCGCGCGCTGCCCGGGCGACATTCGCCGTCTGGCGCAAAATCTCCAGGAAACACGCCTTGCGCACCGCGATCGAGGGCTGTTTCGCCCGGCCGCGCTTGCCGCCCGTCTTCACCAGCCGCAGCTTCGCGCTACCCTTGCCCGCCTCGGTCATATCCGCACTCCCCCGAAACTTTCCCGGCCTGAAACGCAATCGGGCCGGAAGGCGTCACCGCCCCGGCCCGACTCGCAATTCTTCAGCGTGCTCTCCGGGTAGCCGAACAGCGTGACGATGTCAAGTAAAAAGTGCCAAATAGGTTATTTCAGGTTGGCAAGCACGGCTTCCCAAGCCTCGGCCTCGTCAAACCGGCGCGCATGCACCAGCGGCGCCTCGATCATGCCCGTCTCGCGATCGAATCCGATCGTCGCATCGTACAGGAAGCTGGCATTGCCGCGGATCGTCACCACTGCGCCGGCCTCGGGCGCAGTCGCCGAGGCACGCACCATTCCGCCACGATTGAACACGGTCACCGTTTCGCCAAAGGCGATCCGGCCGGCCAGCCCCGCCGCGAAGGTGGAAGCCGCCATTGCGCTGCCGCAACTGTCGGTCAGCCCGACACCGCGTTCATAGGTGCGCACGAACAATCCGCCGTCGCGCGCTTCGACGAAGCTGACATTGGCGCGCGCCGGGATCAGCGGCGGCGCTGCTTCGCACCAGTCGCCCAGCGCCACCAGTTCGGCCTCATCGACATGATCGACAAAGGCGACGAGATGCGGATTGGGCATCGCAACGCCCGTGAAATGCCGTTCGCTGGGCAGACCGGGTATCGGCGCGTCGACGATCTGCGCCGCGTCGATCCGCAGCCCGATATCGGTGGCTGCCAGCGATGCCGGCCCCACCTGGGTGCGGATCGTGACTACGCCAGGCGCAAGATCGGGCTCGCGCGCGACATCCGCCGAGCTGGTCTTGAGCCGCACCCGGGCATGATCGAGCCCGAGCAGCTCGAATCCCAGCCGCGCGGTGCAGCGCAGCCCGTTGAGGCACGTCTCCGCCTCGCTGCCGTCCGAATTGAACATCCGCATGCCGAAGGCGTGATCCGCATCGCCCGCGGTGAGCAGCAGCAAGCCATCGCCCCCCACCGGCCCGGCACGATCGGCCAGCGCGCGCGCGAGTTTCTTCCATTCGGCCTCGGCCAGCGTGGCGGCGCGTGCGTCCATCAGCGGAAAATCGTTGCCGGAGCCCTGACACTTGATGAAAGCAATCTGCATCGCATCCTTATGGGGCGTTTCGGCTCCGCAAAACAGAGGGGCGGCGCCGATTTCGCGCCGAAGCGCTCAGGCCGGTTCCGCACTCACCGGCCCGCCCATCGCCGCGACGGTGGCATGGTCGCTCGCCACGATGGCGGCAAAGCTCGGACGGGAGAGAATCGCGTCGAAATACGCCGCACAGCGCGGGTGCCGCGCGCCGTCGATAGCGCACCCGACGGTAGTCAGGCTCGCCCAGGGGCTTGCGACTGCGATATCGGCAAGCGTCAGCCGGTCCTCGACCAGAAATTCGCTCTTCGGAATCACGCTTTCGAGATAATCGAACAGCTTGGGCAATTCCTCGCGCTCGGCCGTGTCGGCGATTTCGAGATCGGGAGCGCCGTTCAGCACGCGCGGGGTGACGAAGCGGTTGCCGAAAATCTTGGGGCCGACCGTCATCAATATGGTGTCGGCAAATTCCTCGAACCAGATCGCGCGGGCGCGGGCTTCGGGCCGGAGCGGAATCAGATTCGGCTCGGGATGTTTCGCCTCGAGATAGGCAATGATCGCGCTGGAATCGGATATGGCGAAATCGCCGTCGCGAAAGGCGGGCATCTTGCCGAACGGACTCGCGGCGAAGAATTCGGGGCTGCCGCGCCCCATACCGGCAAGCTCGATCTTGATATCAAGCCCCTTCTCGGCGGCAAAGACAGCCACCTTGCGGACGTAGGGTGACAGCGTGGAGCCATAGACGATCATCGCAGCATCCTTTTTTGCCGTGGTCGCGTCAGCCTAGCATTTCCGTTTCATACTGCAACCCACTTTGCCCGGGACAGCCCCGGCCGGCTATGGCAGGACGCTGCCATGATCGAATTCCTGCTGATCGTCGGCGGTATCCTCATATTCGTCACGTTGAACGATCGCATCACGAGATTGCAGCGCGAAGTCGCAGGGTTGCGGGACGCGCTGGCGAGAAGCGACCGACCGGAAGTGCCGGCCCGCCGGGAGGCGACACCCACGCCGCCTGTGCCGGCGCCAGACATGCCGCAGCCCGCTCCGGCCGCCCGCACCGCGACGACCAGAACCCCGGCGAGGAACCGGGCGCTGCCGCGGCTTCCCGAATTCAGCTTCGAAAGCCTGGTGGGCGGGCAGTTGCCGATCTGGGTCGGCGGCGCGGCACTGGTGCTGGCGGGTTTCTTCCTCGTCCGGCTGACGATCGAGAGCGGGCTGCTCGGGCCGGTTGCCCGCACTTCGCTTGCGGCGCTGTTCGCCCTCACCCTCGTCGTGGCAAGCGAGTTCACGCATCGCTTCGCCTGGACGCGCGACGATCCCCGCGTTGCCCAGGCATTTGCCGGTGCGGGCGTGGCAAGCGGGTACGGCACGCTCTACATCGCCGCCGCGCTGTACGATCTGGTCGCGCCGCTGCCTGCCTTCGTTACCATGCTCGTGATTACGGGCGGCGCGCTGGCGCTGGCACTGCGGCACGGCCCGCCGACTGCAGTGATGGCGCTGGCGGGCGGCTTCGCGGCGCCGCTTGTGGCCGGATATGACGCCGCGGGAATCGGACCGCTGCTCGTCTATCTGGCGCTGTTCATCGCCGCCCTGTTCGGGCTGGCGATGCATCGCGGCTGGGGCTGGCTGGCGCTCGCTGCGGCGGCGGCGGGGTTCGGCTGGGTCAACTTCCTCCTGTACGCGCTCGCCCCGCAGCATCTTGCCGGGCTTGGCGCCTTTGTCGTGTTGCTCGCGGCGGCTGCGGGCGCAGCGTTCCCGGCAACCGGCCTTACTGACGTCCGACTACGGCTGGCACCGCTGCTAGCCGGATTCGTGCAGCTCATGTTTCTGGCGCCCGTGCTGAACTTCGACGGCCTGGCCTGGGGCTTCTATCTCATACTGGCCGCCGCGACGCTGTTCCTCGCATGGCGCGACACCCGCTATCTGCCCGGCGCGATCGTCGCGCTGGCACTGATGCTGATGCTCGAGGCACTCGGCCTAGGCCCGCCGGATCGCACGGCGACGGCAATCGCCGCACTGGTCGCAACCGCGCTGTTCGCGCTTCCGGCGCATTTGCTGCTGGGCCGCGCGCCGGGCTGGACGATACTCGCTGTCGCGGGCACCGGCGGTCCGTTGCTGATCGCCCAGATTTTCGCCCCCGCCCTGCTTCCTGTGGGCGCGTGGATCGCGCTTGCGCTGACAGCGGCAGCGCTGACCCTTTGGGTCGGCTGGCGCGTACGCGACACCGCGGGCAATGCCGCGATCACGGGCGCAACCTGTCTCGCCGGATTGCTTGCCGCGATCGGCCTGGGTCAGGCCGTCCCGTTCGAATGGCTCAATCTTCCCGTGGCGCTGATCATGCTCGGCCTCGGCGGATGGGCGCGCCTGCTTGACCGGCAGACGCTCTTCCTGCTGCCCGCCATCGCCTTCGCCGGGGCGCTGCTCGTCGCGCTGCCGGTGCTCTGGCCGTTGCTGGAGGCTGCGGCGCGCTCGCTCGCCGGCGCGAAGCTGCCCTATCCGCTACTCCCCGGCGCAGGCGACACGGCGCGCATGCTGCTCGCTCCGGCGCTGGCGGCGGCGTGGCTGTTGCGGGATGCGCGCCAGTTCGGTCGCGCCCGCGCCGCCGCGGCTTTCGCAGCGCTCTTCGCCGGGCTGCTGACGCTCTATGTCGTGGCGAAACAGCCGCTCGCGCTAGCCGACGAATCCGATTTCCGCAGCTGGGGCTTTTTCGAACGCGCCGCGATCACGCAGGTGCTGCTTGCCGGCGGCTGGGCCTTGTCGCGCGGATCGCGTTGGAGCGCGATCGGCAAAACCCTGCTGGCGATCGGCTGTTTCCGCCTCGTCTGGTTCGACTGGCTGATGCTCAATCCCGCGCTCCTCCCGCAATCGGTGGGGTCGCTCCCGCTGCTCAACCTGCTGGTCATCCACCTCGCGCTCGCCGCCTTCTGGCTGTGGTGGCCCGTCAGACGCGCGCTGCGCCCCGCCGCCGCAATCGCGACGATCGCCGCGCTGCTGGGCGCGGTCCGCCAGGCAAGCCACGGCGCCATCCTGACAGGGCCCGTCACCACGGCGGAAAATGGCGGCTATTCGGCTGTACTGTTGCTTCTCGCGCTGTTCTGGCTGTGGCGGGGCATTCGCGGCGAGACGCGCGACCTTCGCGTGTTCGGGCTCGGCCTGCTGACCATCGTCACCTTCAAGGTATTCCTGATCGATGCCGCCGCGCTCGACGGCGTGTTGCGCATCCTTTCCTTCCTCGGCCTCGGGCTGGGATTGATCGCGATCGGCTGGGCCTATGGCCGTTTCCTCGGCGGGCAACGCCAGCGAAGCGCCGCGCCCGAAAGCTGACACATCAGGGCAGGCGATAATGGTCAGCGAGGCGGTCCAGCGCGATGCCGAGCACCAGCTTGCCCGCGCGCGCCGGCCATCCGAGCCCCTTTTCGGCGGCCGCCAACCCTTCGCAGGCGCAAACCACGCGCCACAAAATATCTGACAGGCCCGGCCCCGCCGCGGCCATCGCCGCGTCGAAGCGGCGCTTCGCCGCGATCTGGGCGAGAGTCGGATCGAGCGGCGCATCCGGTCCGCGCCGCCCCCGTCCGGCCGGGGCGGCATCCCATGTCATGGTCACGCGCGCGCCAAGCGCGGCGGTTTCGTAATCGGCGCGCAGCCGCTCGCCGGCCTCATGTTGCCGCGTGCTCACCAAGTTGCGCGCCTTCAGCCAGGAGAGCGGCGACTCGGCAAGGTTCACCGTCACGCCGCGCCGCCCCCTGCCGGGCGCCTCGCTGCGCACGCGACCCGTGGCGCCGTCGATCTCCCGCTCGGCCAGTTTGCGCATCCCTTGCTCCCGAATGTTGCGATTCGAAATTCCCTTGCCACGGCAGCCGCTTTGTAGGACAGCATAAAAGTACCAATATGGTTATCGGGGAGATTGTCGATGATCACGGCCATTAGGGAAGTGCGGCGCGCCAAGGGCCTGACGCTGGAGGACGTGGCGCGGCGCTGCGATCCCCCGACCACGGCACAGACCATCGGCCGGCTGGAAACGGGAACGCGAACCGTATCGGTGGGCTGGCTAAACCGTATCGCTGCGGCGCTCGATGTCGACTCGGCCGATCTGGTGCGGATGCCCGACCGCCCCGAAGTGCCTGTCGTGGCTCAGCTCGACGCGCAGGGCGCGCAGGCCCCGCGACGGGAAGCGTCGGTCGCGCCGCCCCGACCGACGCCGGGCATGGTGGCGCTGCGCGTTGCCAGCGGCGTCGGCGAATATCGCACCGGGGACGAAATATGGTGCGAACGGCTGGGCCCGGAGGATTTCAGCACCGCACTCAATCGCGACATATTGGTGCCGCGCCCGGCGGGCCGGTTCCTGTTCGGTCGCCTGATCGGCCGCGAGAACGGCAAGCTGCACTTGCTGCCGCTCGGGGCCGGCGCGCGCCAGCAAGTGCTTTCCGACCCGCCCTGGATCGCCTGCGCGACGCGGCTGATCCGCGCATTGTGACATCGCTCTCATGCTTCGGCGGGTCGCCGGCGCGCTTCACAAACATTCTGCGGCCTTGCGGCGCCTTCACTCGTAGCGGAGCGCACGAGCGGGCTCGGCACGCGCCACCTTCCAGCTCTGGCCGATGATCGTGAGCACCGCGATCAGCGTGGCAACCGCCGATGCCAGTAGGAAATAGAACGGCGAGAGGGCGACGCGATCGTCGAACCCGGACAGCCAGCTGCGCAGTGCGAACCAGGCGAGCGGCCAGGCGATCAGATTGGCCAGCAACACGGGTTGCAGAAAGCGCCCGAGCAACAGGCGCAGCACGTCGCCAGTCGACGCGCCAAGCGTCTTGCGGATACCGATTTCCTTGATCCGCCGCGTCGTATCGAACGCCGCGAGCCCGTAAAGGCCGATACAGCCGATCAGCACCGCCAGCGCCGCGCCCAAGGTGAAGATGTTCGCACGCTGCGCATCCTGCTTGTAATAGCTCTCGTACAGCGACTGATCGGCGGTTTGGCCCTTGAACGGGACGCCCGGGGCGATGCGCTTCCAGGTCGCCTCAACCGCGGTTTCGATCTGTGCCGGCGAAGCGTTGCGATAGCGAATGGTTGCCAGCGGCCCTCTGGGGTGCACCGTATCGAGCATGTACAGCGTCGGGCGCACGCTCTGGCGCGGCGTATCGAAGCGCATATCCTCGACCACCCCAACCACGCGACTGTCGCGGTCGCTGCCGTTGCTGATCAATGCACCCACGGCGGCTTGCGCGTCCGCAAAGCCCAGGTCATCCACCGCCGTCGCGTTTAGTACGACGTTTCGGGCACCGCGCTGCTCCTCGGACGCGGTGTCGTCGCTCGCGCGATTGGCGGCGTCGAACAAGCGCCCGGCGAGCAATCGCGCACCGAAGGTGGCGAAATAGTCTTCGCCAACCGGCACCCACAGGACCGAAGGCGACGGACCGTCCTGATCGATGCGATGGAAGTTGCTCGAATTGGTTTCGAACTGCCGTCCCGGCGCGTTGTTCGCACGCGTGACCGAGGTGACGCCGGGAAGGCGGGCAAATTCGCGGAGCAACGCGTCCTGTTGCTGCTGATCGGCATTGACATAGGAGGACACGACGAACAATCCGTCGCGGTGGAAGCCGATATCGGCCGAGCGGATATGCGCCATTTGCGCGATCATCACCGTGGTGCCGATCGCAAAGAGGATCGCAATTCCGAACTGCAGCACCACCAGGCCCTGACGCAACCGCGTACCCGCGCGGCCACCGCCCGGCGCGCGCGCCGAGGCAAGGACCGACGCCGGGCGGAAACCCGACAGCGCGAGCGCAGGATAGGCTCCGGCGATCAGCCCGACCACCAGTACCAGCGCGACGAGCGGCATCAGGACGCCGCCGCTGCCGAGATAGGCGATTTCGAGGCTGCTGCCGCCGGCTGCGTTCACGAAGGGCAATGCCAGCTCGGCCAGTGCCAGGCCGATCAGCGCCGCAAGCGCCACCGTCGCCACGGCTTCACCCATGAACTGGCGGATCAGCCCGGCACGGCTTGCACCCAGCACCTTGCGCAAGGCGACTTCGCGTGCCCGCAGTCCCGATCGAGCGGTGGCCAGGTTTACATAGTTGAAAATCGCGATGAGCAGGGTGAGCAACCCGACAACCGCCAGCGTTGTCACCATTGCCCGGTCCGCGGGCGCGAGAAGATGAAGATCGCCCACCGGCAGGATCGATTGTCGAAACGTCTTCGAAACCGGATTCGAGAAATTGCCGTCCGCGCCGGCATGCCGCTCGATGAAGTCGGGAAGCTTGGCCGCAAAGGCCTCGGCGGCCGCCGCATCGCGAAACTGCAGAAAGGTGAGCAGGTTCGAGCTGCCCCAATGGTCATAGACTTCCGACCCGAAACGCTCGCGCAGAAAGGGTACGAACATCGTCGTGTCGAAGGTGCTGTTGGGCGGCAGATCATGGATGACAGCCCCCACCTTGTAGCGATAGGGCTCACCGTTGAGATCGAGCGCGAGCGTTCGTCCGATCGGCGACTCCTCGCCAAAATATCTGCGCGCGATGCTTTCGGTCAGGACCAGCCCGTCCGGGTCCGCCAAAGTGGCCGTCGGATCGCCGGCGATGACCGGATATCCGAAGAGTTCGAAATAGTTGGCGTCTACAGCCGCGAGGTCTTCCGACGCGGCCCGATCTCCATCGCGGACTGCGGCCGAAACCCCCTGAAACCGCGTACCTACCAGATCGGGGAAATCGGCCTGCAGTTCGTCCAGCTCGCCCTGCATCGTCCAGGGACTCGGTTCGTCGGAGACACCGGGGAAGAAATACTGCTCCTGGATCAGCCACAGATTCTGCGACCCCGGAAAATTATCATAGCTCTTCTCGAACCGCACGAAGAGGAACAGCACCAGGAACACCGCGATGCCGAGCGCGAGCCCGCCAATGTTGAGCAGCGCATAGAGCTTGTGCCGGGTGAGCGCACGATAGAAGGTCAGCAGGCCGCTGGACATGTCGGTCTTCTCCGGTTCAGGCGGCGAGGCGCGCGGAGGCAAGGATCTTGCCGTCGAGCATATGGACGGTGCGCTTGGCGAAATCGGCATGCGCGGGCGAATGGGTGACCATGACGATCGTCGTCCCTTCGCGATTGAGTTCGGCAAGGATGTCCATCACCTGCGCACCGTTTTCGGTGTCCAGATTGCCGGTCGGCTCGTCGGCGAGGATCAACGAAGGCCGACCGACAATGGCGCGCGCGATCGCCGCGCGCTGCTGCTGTCCGCCCGAAAGCTGGTGCGGATGATGGCCGCGTCGATGGGCGATGCCGACCCGGTCCATCGCGGCTTCGACGCGGGCGCGCTTCTCGGCGCGCGGCAGGCTGCTATAGGCGAGGCCCAGCGCGACATTCTCGACGATGGTCAGTTCGTCGATCAGATTGAAGCTCTGAAAGACGAAGCCCAGCCGGTCGCGACGGAATTTGGCGAGTTCGGCCTCGCTGGTCGCGGCAAGATCGCGATCCTCGAACCAGTAATGTCCTTCGCTCGGCCGGTCGATCGTGCCGAGAATGTTGAGCAGGGTAGATTTGCCGCAGCCCGACGGGCCCATGATCGCGACGAATTCGCCCTCGGCGACGTTGAGATTGATTTCGGCGAGCGCGGTGGTCTCGACTTCGTCGGAGCGGAAACGGCGGCTGACATGCTGGAGACGGATCATCATGAGCTCCTATCGGATGCGTAGCTGGTCGCGGGTTGCGTAGTCGTCGATCGAGCCGAGCACGATGCGCTCGCCCGGCGTGAGGCCGGAGGTGATTTCAACCTGTTCGGGATTGCGGCGGCCGACCGCGATACTGCGGCGGACGGCGCGATTGCCGTCGGCATCGACAACGAAGGCGATGGTGCCGCCGGCGTCGAGCCACGGCCCCGACGGCGCCACCACGGCACGCTGCGCGGCGCCCAGAACGAGCTTGCCATCGACGATCTGGCCGCGATTGAGCCCGTCGGGCGCGCGTTCGGCGAACACCAGCTCGATGCGGAAGCGGCCGTTTTCGACTTGCGGCAATATCTTCGAAACGGTCAGTGACACCTTGCGCCCGCCGATCTCGGCGGCGGCATGCTGGCCGATGCGGACGCGGTTGAGGTAGAACTGGTCGACATCGGCAACCAGCTTCCACGCGCCCTCGGAGTCGATCTGACCGATGCGGTCGCCGGGCTGGATCGCCTGTCCCGGCTGAACGGTGAACGCGGTCAGCCGCCCACCGGCGGGCGCGCGGATAGTGAGCGCGTCGAGGCTCTGTTCCACCATTTCGAGACTTGCACGCAGCTGGCGCTGGCTCTGGTCGATCCGCGCCTCCTGATCGGCGAGCGTGGCGAGTTCTGCGCGGCGTGCCACTTCGAGCGCCTCCACGCGCTCGCGCAAATAGGCGACGTCCTCGCGCAGCGGCCGCACCGCGGCTTCGTTGACGATATTCTTCTCGAACAACGTCTGTTTGACGTGGAGGTCATGTTCGGCACGGCGCAGCTGGTTGCGGGCATCGGCGAGCTCGCTTTCAGCCTGCTGGCGACTGCGCTGCACCGACAGCCGTTCGCCGCTGACATTGCTGAGCTGTCCGGCGATCCCGGCCGTACGGGTCGCCACGTCGCATTGCAGATCGGGATTGACCAGCCGTACAAGCGGCTCGCCCGAGACGACCATCGCGCCGTCGCTCGCCACCAGCGCATCGACCTGCCCACCCGCCAGCGCCGAGACATAGACAGTGCGCAGCGGCGTCACCTCGCCGCGCAAGGGCACATAGTCGCGGAATGGCTCGCTCTCGACCGTGCCGATCCGCACGCTGTCGCGGTCGACCGTCACGGCATTGGCGCCCGGCATCAGCAGATAGGCGACGACGAGCACGATCAACACGGCAAGCGCGATCGCCCCGCGTACCAGCAGCTTGCGCCGGCCGCGGCCGGGCCGCGCGATCCGCTGATCCATCGTCGCGCCCGAATGCGCGCTCGATGCTGTGGGAGTGTCCTGGTTCATCGCGGACAATGTAACGGACAACCGAACACTGATCTAAACTATTGATATTACGATATTATGTGTCGTGCCAACGATCAATGTCAGGCCCGGACTGTACGTACTGTCCGATTTCGGACACTGTACCGGTCATGTCAAACGACACACCGCCGCCCGCGATTCTCTTCATCGACGACGACGCCGATATCGTGAAGGCCGCGCGGCTGCTGCTGGAACGGCGCGGCATGACGCTCACCGGCGCGGCATCGCCCGACGCGGCCTGGCCGCTGCTCGCCGAGAATCACTATGACGCGATCCTGCTCGATCTCAATTTCGCGCGCGGCCGCACCAGTGGCGCAGAAGGCTTCGCGATGCTCGACCGGCTGACCGCCGCCGATCGCGATCTGGCGGTGGTGGTCATCACCGGGCACAGCGGCATCAACATCGCGGTACAGGCGATGCGCGCGGGCGCCGCCGATTTCGTGATCAAGCCCTGGGGCAACGAACGGTTGCTGACCACGGTCGAACGCGCGGTCGCCCTCACAAGGGCGCGACGCAGCGTCGCGCCTGCCGACGCCGACGCCGACGCCGACGCCGACGCCGACCGGCTGATCCTTGGCGAGGCCCCGGCGATCCAGACCGCGCGCGAGCGGATCAGGCGCGTGGCGGAAACGCCTGCGCCGGTGCTGATCCGCGGCCCGGCAGGCAGCGGCAAGAGTCTGTTCGCCGAGGTACTTCACCACGCCTCAGCCCATGCCGAACGACCGCCCACGCTGCTTGCCTGCGCAGCGGTGAGCGAGATGACGACGCTCGAAACGACACTGGCCCGGGCGAAGGGCGGAACGCTGATCCTCGACGCGGTCGACACGCTGGCACCCGAACTCCAGCTCCAGCTCGCAACCTGCCTGGCGCAAACGCGCCCGATCGCGACCAGCCGCTGCGACAGGGCGGCGCTGGCGCAGACGCTCGCCCCCGATCTGCTTTATCGCGTCAACACGATCGAAATCGATTTGCCGCCGCTCGCCGAACGCGGCGAAGACATATTGCGGCTCGCGCGCTATTTTGCCGAGCGTTTCGCGGGCCGCTACGGCAAGCCGCCACGGCCGATCAGCCAAACCGCCGCCGCCGCGATCACCGCCGATCGCTGGCCCGACAATGTCCGCGGCCTGCGTCAGGCAGTCGAGCGGGCGGTACTGCTCGGCACGGGCGACCAACTCGATCTTGTCGATTTCCAGTTCGAAGCGGACGCACAGGCCCCGATACCGCGCGCCATGACCTCCAGTCTCAATCTGGAACGCAGCGAGCGGCTGCTCGTCGAGGCGGCGCTCAAGCGCAATGGCTTCAACGTCAGTCGCGCCGCAGCCGAACTCGGACTCACGCGCGCAGCCCTCTATCGGCGGATGGCCAAATATGGGCTCTAACAGGGTTCGCGTCCTGCTCAGCGCCACGCTACTCGTTACGGCGGGGGCGGGCGGCACGATCGCCTTGTCGCATGGCCTCTACGCCAATGCCGCGATCGCCGTAATCGCGCTCGTCCTGTTGACCGCCGGGCTCAATACCCTGCTTCAGCGCACGCCGCCGGCGGCGGCCGATCCGAAGGCGGAAACGACCATTCCCCTTCGCGATGCGCGCGAACAGCGGCGACTGCGCAGCCTGCTCGACCTCTCGCCCGCGCCTCTGCTCGCCCGCGAACCCGACGGACGGCTCTCCGCGATAAACCGCGCGGCGCGGCGGCTGTTCGGCGTCGACGACCGTATCGAAGCACCGCCCGCCGAACTGGCGGCGGCGATCGCCAGCGCCGTCCCGGGACAGGCGATGACATTGCGGCTGACGCTGGACGATGCCGAGCGCGCCTTTGCGCTCACCACCGCCGATCTGGTCGCCGGCGCCAGCGGTACCCGGATTGCGGCGCTCGTCGATGTCGAAGCGGAGCTGAAGGCAGTCGAAGCGGCGACGCTGCGCGAACTGATGCAGGTGCTCAGCCATGAGATCATGAACAGCCTCACGCCCGTCGCCTCGCTCAGCCGCACCGCCGTCGACATTCTCGAGGATCCGGCGCCGGATCTGGATCACGCGCGCGATGCCATGCGGACCGTCGCTACGCGCACCGAAGGGTTGCAACGCTTCATTCTTGCCTATCGCGACATGGCGCGGTTGCCGCCGCCGGAGCTGCGCTCCGTTGCGCTGGCGCCGCTGCTCGACGATCTCGAGCGTCTGTTTTCGACGCACTGGGAAGGACGCGTCATGCTGTCGCTGGACCGCAGCGGCGCGCCGCAGCATATTGTGGCCGACGACGATCAGCTCCATGCCGCGCTTTGGGCATTGCTGCAGAACGCCGCCGAAGCCGCCGGCGAACCGGGCCAGGTCCATGTGACCCTGTCGGCCGATGCCGCCGCCCTCCGCATTCGCATCGCCGACAACGGACCCGGGGTGGCACCGGAGAATCGCAATGCGATCTTCGATCTGTTCTTTTCGCAAAAGAGCGGCGGCAGCGGCATCGGACTGACACTCGCGCGGCAGATATTCCGCGCGCACAGGGGCGACCTGGTGCTTGGTCCGGCAGGCAACCCCGGAGCGGTGTTCGATGCGCAGTTGCCGCGCCGCTAGGCTGCAAGCGCGCACCCGGGGGCGCTCAGGCCAATGCGGCTGGGTCGCCGCCCCAGCGCGAAAATCCCAGAAACCGCGCTTTTCCGCGGCCTGTAATAGTGGACCACGCGGGACGAAACCGCGAACTGGGTTCTGACGGTCCCGCGCGTCCGTAAATCCGAGGCTGCTAAGTGGGTTGAGCGCGCGGAAGCGCTTCTTGCAACCGGCGCTTCCGCAAGCGCGGCGGCCGCCGAGATGGGCTATGCCTCAGCCAACGCGTTCTCCAAGCTGTTTAAACAACGCACTGGTCGCTTGCCCGGAGGTATACGAGCCGCAAACGACAAACGATCGACTGTCTCCCAGCGAGTTGAAGTGGCTCGGCAACTATTGATGTCTGGCGAATACACCGTTGGGCAAGTCGTAAAGCTTTCGGGTTTCGACAATCGTCAGGGTTTGGATAGGGCATTCAAACGCATTTACGGTATGCCCCCTGCCGAATGGCTTAGGTGGCATCGTAAGGGCGTGACAATCACTATTGAGACCGCAAAGCTCAGCGAACTTGACGGTTTTGATGGGTGACTGACAGATCGCACAAAAGGGAGCTTCCAAGTGTGGACGATCGGTCGTGAACGCGAAAAGGCTCATGCAGCCAAGTTTGTTCGGGAGGATGAGGAGGAGGAGCAACAACTGCTGCTCTTCCCGGTGATTGATGCGGTTCACGATCTGAAAGGAGGAACCTGCCAGATCGACGATTTCATCGTCGCGGCACGAAAGGCCATGATTGAAGGCGGTTCTGGCGCTTGGCAGAATACGGCAAACTGGCTTCGGCAGGTGGCTCGCGAATATCCGGCAGCTTATGACCTATGGAGCGAGCTCGCAGGGCACGAGAGTTGGCGGGTCAGGTGGAAGGTCGCGTGCTGCCTCTATCTCGACATTCCTGAGCCTCAGTCCGACATTCTATTTGCTGTGCTGCGCGCCGACCGAAGCCAGAAGGTCCGCGACTACGCGGTTGATCGCTATGAAAACCGGCCAGATGAGCGCGGGAGGGTTGAGAAGCGCTTCGATGCCGCTCAATTTCGCAGCTAGCCTTCCAGCGTCGAACGAAGCAGGCGGATTTTCTCCACTCGTTCTGGAGCGCCGCTTAAAGCCCCAAGCCGCTGATCGAGTGCGCGAATAGCAGCCTTGGCCTCGACCGCGTCACAGCGTCCTCTCAGCTTGATAGCAGCGAAGGCCAGTGCGATGTCGGCTTCCTGCCGTATCCAATCCAGCTGAACCTCATCGATCTGCCCGCGCGCCTTTTCGGGGGTCAGGCCCCATCTTCTCAGTAGCCGATCCACATAGCCTTCGTAGGATGCGGTGGGGTTACGCTTGTTCCAACCCTTGAATGCGGCAAGCAGGTCGCTTCCAGTATCATTCCCGTGAGGTGAATCGTCGTCGGTCTCCGACCAGAAGAATGGCGCATTCAGGGCTCGCCGTGCGTCTGGATGATACTTCGCCCATTCTATGTCCAGGTCGTCTACCGAGGTCGGGACTTTTCGAGCCGCCTTTCGGGCCTCGTCCATCCGCCTCATGTAGGCCAGTAGCTCATCCGGACTTGCTGGGAGGGCAGCCTTGGCTTCCTCAATCGCGGCGTTGAGCCGCGACCCATCAATTTTGCTCCAGATTGCCGGCTTCACGCGGAGGCCTTCGATGAGCGCCTCAGACAACTCGTCCAACGCTCGTGGCAAGATGTGAGCGACTGCATAGATGCCACCTGGGTGCGCGAACGACTCCGCCTCACGGAGTTTGCTCGGATATTCGAGATCGAGTTTTCCGGCTTTCGCTCGATACCGCGCGCGGACCCGCTGCGGGAATTTCTCGATATGTCGCTCAAGAGATTGCTCCAGAGTCGGCCGTGCAGGGCCTTCGTGCCGAATGAACGCGATGACCTCGATCGCCAAATCCGCCGGCTCGACTGCCTTGAGTGTCAACTCAAGATGCTGTGATGCGCTGGTGAGGATTGACGCCCCGTAGGAGTTATATGCCCTAGCTAAGCACAGAATCTTCACGGGTGAATCCTCGGATGGTTTCGTCGGTGACACGAAGAAGATGAAACTGGTGAGAGATAGCTGTTGAAACTAAGCAAACCACACCGGCGTATCGACACCCTTCGCCCATAACGCCTCGAACTCGTCGTGGGGCATCGCCTCCACCCCAACGCCGTCGAATCCCTCGTTCAGCGAACAGTCGATCAGCGAGGGGCAATGATAACCATTGCGCTGTTCGAGGTCGATGCTGTTTCGAGTTATCCGGCCGTCCTCGAAAATCTCGATCGTTCGGAGAACGGCATCTGCCGATCTGTCGATCTCGTAGAGCATCCAAGTGGGCGAATCTGCCGGCACATCGGCGTCGGGCCAGCGCGCGCGATGGTAGGTGCATTTGGCTAGCACTCCACACCTCTAAGTCGAAGGCTCTTACAAATGCGGTCGAGCGCGATCTCACTCTCGTGGTGTCCGATCAAATACCTGCCCGCGTCGTAGGCGGCGCTCCCGGATGGAAGAGCATAAATCCGCTCGGCTAGGTTTTTTATCCCACCTTCCAAGAAATATCCGAACCCGTCAGCTTCACTGCTGCGCTGATCCCAAACGATTCGGTTACCCCTGAGCCATTTGGCAAATCTCGTTTGAACATGCGCGAGAGAGGGAAACCGTTGCCTGATATGCTGCGACAGAAAATGCACTTCGCCCACGGTCCAGCGAGCATCACGCACCACGCCGGGTTCAAAAAGTGTCACGACCGACGACTGTTTTGGGTCGATGCGGCGATTCTGATCGAGCACCAAAGCGCCGGCACTTTCAAAATGTAGTGCGATAAACCCGTCAGCTTGCAGTTCGACGGGGCGGGCAGGCAGGGATCGGAACCATTGTAAAACTTCGCCCGCACCGGGTGACTCAAGGTAGAAAAAAGTCGCTGCCACAGCCTGCCCTTCGTCACATCGAGTACCCACGATTGGCGCACTTGGCGACCAACTACGGCAGTCGATACCCGCTCGTTAAGCGTCGTCTCGCGCATATTTTATGAGGCGTTCACATCGTTCAAGTTCTGATACGGCAGCCCCTTCAGTGGTTGCGGAATACTCTTCAATGAAGTCTCGCGCTATGAACGTCTCAAGAAAGTAGTCATAATCTCTGCCATGAAAGGTAACTGGCTCGGTAGTATTCCCTTCGGCGACGACAAATACCGTCTCAGCATCTGGCGACCACGGTGCCAAGACATATATAATGAGATCGTCACTCCATTCTGGTGCCTCTCGAACAGCATCTATAAGTCGCATTGCCGATTCCCCCAGCCAGCGGTGCGCGGAGCGTAAACATCCACAATAGAGTTATTGGTCGTCGTCCTTAGCAGCCCGACGTCGGCGTGGCTGAACAGGCGTCACGTCAGATTCTTTGAGGCGTACGCCCGGTCCAAGCTCGTCGGCGGGAATGAACAGCACACCCGCCGTGTCCAAAGCTGAGGCGAGCAATTTCATATTCGCCGCTGTGATGGCCGGTTCGCCGTTCGTACCCTCGGCCCGCCGGATGGTGTTGATCGCCAGCCCGGTCCGCTCGGCCAATTCAGACACCGAAAGATTGAGGAGGCCACGCGCGGCGCGAAGCTGCGATCCAGTTATCACTCACGGCCCCAATTTTTCTGATCGTTAGCACCAATGTTGATAAATAGCACCAACGACTCGCAAATTGGAGGATGGTGTTATGGATCAATCAGATCGCCTTTTCCCTCGTTGTCCGCTGCACGGCAAGCCCAGCAAACGCGAAAGCTAGCCTGCCTACATGCGCGGCTATCTGCGCCGTCGTCGGGTCAACACTCCCGGACGGTCGCTTTGGGATCGGGCGCTGAAGCGCGCGAAGAGCCGCGCCGTCTCGTTCGCTCTGCCTCGCGACTCTGTCACCGTGCCACCGACCTGTCCGGCGCTGGGTATTATGATCGCGGTGGGACGCCGCCGGTCTGCGTGTTCACCGTCACTCGACCGGATCGTTCCGCAGCTTGGATACGTGCCCGGCAATATGCGGGTCATCAGCGATCGTGCCAACCGGCTGAAGGGCAACCGTAGCTTGGCCGAACTGCGGCACCTTGCGGAAGCCGGACCAGCAGCACTGCGTGCCGACTACGCGATGATCGCGACCTATGTCGAACGCGAGGAGTTGCTGGCCGAGGTCCGCGCCAAGGCTGAACAGGGCGGTCGTGCCGGGCAGGAATGGGCGAAGATCGCGGCATTCCTCGACCGGGTTTTCCGCAAGTCACTGATCAACTGAAAGGAGGTCACCATGCAGCACATTCATCAGCACAATCACCACGATGCCTTAGCCCGGCTTACGGCGAGTCTCTGCGACTTAATGGCGCAGTTCGTGGCCGACATGGCTGTCACGCAGAAGCCGGAACCGTCACACACCTACATCGCCGCGAATGACAACGAGGCTGCTGACGGGCCGGAATCGCGTTGGCCGGACGACCCGATGACGCTGAAAGAGGTTCAGTTCGAGCTGCGCCTCAAAGAAAAGCAGATCGTGGCGCTCCGGCGGCTCTGGGGTTTTCCTGCTCCTGTTCATCGCGGCGGTGGGCGGTGACGGGCTCGAACCGCCGACCCTCTCGGTGTAAACGAGATGCTCTACCAACTGAGCTAACCGCCCTTTGCGCCGATGCCGCGTATACAAGCACAGGGCGGTTCGGCAAGTCCGGCTATTCCTCTTCCGGCCGATAGGTCAACCGCTTGGTCCGGCTGCCCCGAACGAAGCGCGAGAGAAACCGGCTGCGCTGCGACCGCAAATAGGCGCGATGCCTGCGCGCTTCATGCCGCTGCAAACGCCACCGCTGTCGATAGCGCACAACGAAAACACCAACGAAGATCAGCACGAAAAGCGCTGCTACGAACAGGATGATCTTCATTTTACCCAACCCCCCTTGAAGGGAAGGGCATCGCCATCAACAGAGTCAAGCGTTTTTGAAGAGCCGCTCGCGCAGCCTATCAAATGATGTTCAGCCCCTGACGACGCAGAGCGGCGAAATAGCCGCGCATCTTCTCGTCGGCCTGTCGACTGAGCGCGATATAGGCCCGGCGGCGATCATCAGGATCGGCATGCCGTTCGAACAGCCCCGCCTCGTGCATCCCGCCGATCCAGCGCAGCGCGGTGGTGGGCGGGACGGCGGCGGCGATACACAGGCTGGAAACCGATACCCTGCGCCGCTCCTGCTTCGCGGCGAACAGGTCCAGCAGCATGTCCCATGCGGGATCGGCGAACAGATCCTCGGCGAAGAACTGCGCACGCAGCCGCCGCGCGCGGATCACGGCGCGCACTTCGTCAGCCGAAACATCCGGTGCCGCATCATTCCCGTCATCCGGGCCGCGATAGCCGTTCGCCGGTTCACGCAGGGCGCCGCCGCCATTGGCCGCCGGTTCGCCACGCGTGAGCCGGACCAGCGTGTCCGCGATACGCGCGACTTCCTCGTTCAGCCGGCGCAGCCGCTCCGCCTCGGCATCGCGCGTCACATCGTTGAGCCGCAATTGCCGCCGATCAAGCGCCCGGTGCAGCGCGAAAATGCGATCAGCCGGAGTGGGATTACAAAGCAGCTGACAATCGCCGTCGAGCCAGCAGTCGGCGACCTGATCGAGCAGGTCGGGCGGTACGGTTGCGATCACTGCCGCGGCGGCGCCGCGCATCTGATCCACAGCCCGATAGAGGAGCGTGGCGACGTCGGTGCCCGGCGCCGTGCCGCCTTCGATCATGACGATGTCGGCGACCGGCTCGATCCCTGAAAGCGCCGCACGCCATTCCGGGCCGGCGATTTCGCGCAGATCGGCCGCGGTAATGGCCGCACGGGCGTCACCCGGATCGATATCGGGATCGACGAGGAGGATGACGGCAGGGCGAAGGTCATAGGCTTGTGAAGCGTTTTGCGGCGTCGAAGCAGTCATTCCCAGGCCCCGTGAGTTCATCTTCTGTTCCGACCCTGCCCGCTTACTCCGAAATGGTTGAGTTAAATCACGTCCATTTCGGATATATTCTGGCGGCCATATCGAAGAACCCGTCCGAAGGACGGTCCGGTTCGGATCATTGCACCGCACCGTGGTGGCAAATCGGTAAGATGCCCGGTCCTCCAGGGCGCGACTCGGCGCCCTGCGATCAGTCGAGCGATTTTACGATTTCCTCGACCATCTTCTTAGCATCCGAGAGCAGCATCATCGTATTGTCGCGATAAAAGACTTCGTTGTCGACGCCGGCATAGCCCACGCCACCCATCGAGCGTTTGACGAACAATACCGTCTTGGCGTTGGCGACGTCGAGGATCGGCATGCCGTAGATCGGCGATGTCTTGTCGGTCTTGGCAGCCGGATTGGTGACATCGTTGGCGCCAATCACGAACGCGACGTCGGTCTGGCTGAACTCGCTGTTGATGTCTTCCAGTTCGAACACTTCGTCATAGGGCACGTTCGCTTCAGCAAGCAGGACGTTCATATGCCCGGGCATGCGCCCCGCCACCGGATGGATGGCATATTTCACCGTAACGCCTTCTTCCTTGAGCTTGTCGCTCATTTCGCGAAGCACGTGCTGCGCCTGCGCCACCGCCATGCCGTAGCCGGGAACGATGATCACCTGCTCGGCCTGTTTCATCAGGAATGCCGCATCCTCTGCGCTGCCGCGCTTGAACGGGCGATCGATCTTCTCGCCCCCGCCGCTCGCACCGCCGCTGTCGGCGCCGAAGCCGCCTGCGATCACGCTGATGAAGCTGCGGTTCATCGCCTTGCACATGATATAGGAAAGGATCGCACCCGAGCTGCCGACGAGCGCGCCGGTGATGATCATCGCGCTGTTGCCGAGCGTAAAACCCATCGCCGCCGCCGCCCAGCCTGAATAGCTGTTGAGCATCGAAACGACGACCGGCATGTCCGCGCCGCCAATCGGAATGATCAGCAGGAAGCCGATGACGAAGCTGAGGATCGTAACGGTCCAGAAGATCCACGGCGCCTGATCCTGCGTGAAATAGCCGATCAGCCCGACGATGACCGCCAGCGTGCCGAAATTGATGACGTGACGACCCGGCAGCATGATCGGCGTACCCGACATGTTGCCGTTGAGCTTCAGGAAGGCGATTACCGACCCCGAAAAGGTGATCGCGCCGATCGCGACGCCCAGCCCCATTTCGATGCGGCTTACGGGGAAGATGCCCTGCTCGCCGAGAATCCCGAATGCGCCGGGATTGAGATAGGCGGCGGCGGCCACCAGCACGGCGGCGAGGCCGACCAGCGAGTGGAATGCAGCGACGAGCTGCGGCATCGCCGTCATCGCGATGCGCTGCGCGATGATCCAGCCCACGGCGCCGCCGATGCCGATCGCGGCGGCCAGCTCGACCGGGCTCGCAATCTCGTGCGTCGCCAGCGTCGTGACGACCGCGATCAGCATGCCGATCATGCCCAGGCGATTGCCCCAGCGGCTTGTCTCGGGGCTCGAAAGCCCGCGCAGCGCGAGAATGAAGCACACACCCGCCACCAGATAAGCGAGCGCCACCCACGGATTTACCGGTGCTGCTTCGTGCATCCTATTCCTACCCCCTGAACGTCACCCCTGCGAAGGCAGGGGCCAATCTCTCCATCGTCAGTCGCTGCGATCGTGGAGAGAGCAATGGGCTCCTGCCTCCGCAGGAGCGACGGTATCTGACCCTGCGGCTATTTCTTCGCCGCTGCGGGCCGTTCCTTCTTCTTGTACATGGCAAGCATCCGCTCGGTGACGGCAAAGCCGCCGAAGATGTTGACGCTGGCGAGCGCGACCGCGGCCAGCCCCAGCCACTTCGCCACTTCCTGCCCCGCCGCCATGCTGGCGATCAGCGCGCCGACGATGATGACCGACGAAATCGCATTGGTCACCGCCATCAGCGGCGTGTGCAACGCGGGCGTGACCGACCAGACGACATAATAGCCGACGAAACACGCCATCACGAAAATCGAGAGGATTGCTATGAAGTCCACCTCAGGTCTCCACAAAAAAAGCAAGAAGCAATGAAATCAGCACCATCGCTCCCCAAAAAATATGAGCAAAAAAACTAGAGGCTTTTGCCATTCGGCTTTTGGAGTAGCACGGCGAAAACTTTGCCAACCGCGCACTCCCGCCTTGTCTTCCAGCTCCTGCATAACCTGGCCGCGTACACGCATGTTTTGACGAAGCGCATGATATGACAGCCAGCCAAATATCGCGAAAATAGCAGGCAGCAAACGCGCTACCAACGGGACCGAATGATCCTTACCAACGGTGAAGACTAGCCCCCAAAAAGCCAAACTTCCTGCGACATATGAGTACATGAACTTCCAGCGCAGCTCGTGCGCATGCTCATTACGTGCGTAATTTAGCTCATATATCTTTATCTCAAAATCCGAGACGCTCATCCCAGCAGCCGTTCGTTGACGACCTTGCCGCCCTGCGTCACGCGCACGGCATTGCCGATCTCCTCGTCGAGCACCGGCTTGCCGGCTTCCTTGTCCCAGAAGGCCGAGAGGAAGTTGAACAGATTGCGCGCGAACAGCGCCGAAGCATCGGCGGCGAGGCGGCTCGGCACATTCTTGTGGCCGACGATCTTCACGCCGTGCTTTTCGACGATCTCGCCCGCGACCGCGCCTTCGACATTGCCGCCCTGTTCGACCGCGAGATCGACGATCACGCCGCCGGGGCGCATCGTCGCGATCTGCGCGTCGGTGATCAGCCGCGGTGCCGGCTTGCCCGGGATCAGCGCGGTAGTGATGACGATGTCCTGCTTGGCGATATGGCTCGAAACCAGTTCGGCCTGCGCCGCCTTATATTCGTCGGACATTTCGGTGGCGTAGCCGCCCGTCCCTTCGCCTTCGATGCCCTGAACATTCTCGACGAAGATCGGCTTGGCGCCGAGCGACTGGATCTGTTCCTTGGTCGCCGCGCGCACGTCGGTCGCCGACACCTGCGCGCCAAGCCGCCGCGCCGTCGCGATCGCCTGAAGCCCGGCGACCCCGACACCCATGACGAACAGCTTGGCGGCCGAAACCGTGCCAGCAGCCGTCATCATCATCGGAAAGGCGCGGCCATATTCATAGGCCGCGTCGAGCACCGCCTTGTACCCGGCAAGGTTCGACTGCGAGGACAATATGTCCATCGACTGCGCGCGGGTGATGCGCGGCATGAATTCCATCGCCAGCGCTTCGGCACCCATCGCGGCATAGGCGTCGATCCGCGCCCGCTCGCCGAAGGGATTGAGCCCCGCAACGATCCACGCGCCCTGTTTGAGCCCGCTCAGGCTGTCCGGGTCCGGGCCCTGCACGCCAAGCACGATATCGGCGTCGGCCAGCACTTCGGCGCGGCTGCCGATCGTCGCCCCGGCATCGGCATAGGCCGAATCGGCATAGGAGGCCGTATCGCCCGCGCCGGTTTCAACCGCGACGGTGGCGCCCAACCCGGTGAACTTCTTCACCGTTTCGGGCGTGGCGGAAACGCGCCGCTCGCCGGCAGCGCCTTCCTTCAATACGGCGATGCGCACTTTAGCTGGCGATCAGCATCACGACGCCGGCAGTGATGATCGCAACGATCACCGTGCCGACCTTCAACATCGACATGAAGCCGTCATAGGTATGCTGGTGCACCTTGATTTCGCCATTGTCGGCCATTGCGGCTGTTCCCCTCAACGCAAAGAATTGATGGTTTCCTTAACCGGGGGCCGGGTGCCTGCCAAGCCTAGCTCTGCTCTGCCCAGGCTTAAGCCGGCCTTTACCCATATTGCGTATCAACCGCCCAGATACGGGACAATTGGGACTGAGGATTTGCCCATGATGCGCAACGGCCAGCGGCTCCTGATGCTGATTGACGACGAGCCGGCACAGCGGCGACTGGTAGCTGCGATCACGGCGCGGCGCGGCTGGCGCACCGTCTTTGCAGGCGATGCCGAAACCGCGATCGCAACGCTCGGCACACCTGATGGGATGGCGCTCGACGCGGTTCTGCTCGATCACTGGTCGGACGAGTGCGATGCCGCTGGACTAATCGAGGAATTGCGCAATCGTCGCCCGCAACTGCCGATTCTGATGCTCACCGCCAATGGCTCGGTTGCCTGCGCCGTTTCGGCGATGCGCGCCGGCGCCACCGATTTCCTGGTCAAGCCGCTGGCGGCGGAACGGCTGCTCGCCGCGCTTGAAGCGGCGGTCGGGGGCAAGACCGCCGGCGAATTGCGCCCGCTCACCGAAAAGCTCTCGCACCCGCTCGGCTTCGACGAAATCGTCGGCTCGGCGCCGCAATTCCGCGCCGCCCTTGCCATCGCGGCAAAGGCCGCCCGTGCCCGCGTGCCGGTGCTCATCGAAGGCGAAAGCGGCGTCGGCAAGGAAGTCATCGCTGAAGCGATCCATGCCGCCAGCCCGCGCAGCAAGAAGGAAATGATCAGCGTCAATTGCGGCGCGATTCCCGCCAACCTGGTCGAATCGGAATTGTTCGGCCACGAAAAGGGCTCCTTCACCGGCGCTTTCGAGCGCAAGATCGGCCGCTTCGTCGATGCTGATGGCGGGACGTTGTTCCTCGATGAAGTCGGTGAACTGCCGATCGACGCGCAAGTGAAGCTGTTACGCTTTCTGCAGACCGGCGAGATTCAGCCGATCGGCGCGCGCCATGCCCGGCAAGTCGACGTCCGCGTAATCGCCGCGACCAACAAGAGCCTGACCGCCGAAATCGAGGCGGGGCGATTCCGCGAGGACCTTTACTACAAGCTCAACGTCGTTCAGGTCGCGATCCCGCCGCTGCGCGAGCGCACCGGCGACATTCCCGCGCTTGCACGCCACTTGCTCGGCCGCATTGCCGAACAGCCCGGACTGCGTCCGCTCGGTATCACCGACGAGGCGCTTCAGCTGCTTGCCACCTATGACTGGCCGGGCAATGTCCGCCAGTTGCAGAACGCATTGTTCCGCGCCGCCATATTGTGTGACGGCGATGCACTGACGCGGAGCGACTTCCCGCAGATCGCGGAACACGCCGCCGGGCGGGGCGGCGGCAGTAGCGCCGGGCGGCGCGGCAGCACCGATCATGCCGGCATCACCCTCTATCGCCCCGACGGCAATCTGCGTCCGCTCGACGAGATCGAAGCCGATGTCATCCGCCTCGCCATCGGCCATTATCGCGGGCGCATGACCGAAGTGGCACGGCGGCTCGGCATCGGCCGTTCGACGCTCTACCGCAAGCTCGGCGAACTGGGGATCGACCAGAACGCGGCCTGAATGGAACAGTCGCGCCGCACCATGCGATTGAAGCGGCATGCGACATCGTATTTTCCTCGCGGCGCCGCTTGCGGCGCTGACGCTTCACGGCTGCAGCCAGCAGCCTGTTCCGCAAGATGACAGCGCCGCGGTACCATCGCCGACGCCGGCCACCACTGCCGGTCCGGGTTCCCCGGCCGATCCGCTCACGGACTGGTCGCGCTATCGCAATGCGCGCTTCGACTTCGTGGCACAGCTGCCTCCCGGCTTTTCCGCCGATCCGGCGCCGGCGAACGACGATGGACGCGTTTTTCGCAACGGCCTTGTCGAATTCCGCGTCTCGGGCAGCCACAACGCGCTCGATCGCGCCTTTGCAGCGCAAGTGGACGCTGCCACGGAAGGTCTGAGTGACGTGCAGGAGATCGCTGCGCTTCCCGGATATTGGCGTGGGACGGGACAGGATAGTGCCGGCAACAGGGTATGGCTGATGCTCGCGCGGCCGGATTCGTCGCGACTCGTCACGGCCCGCTTCGCCTATCCCGCCGATCGCGACGCCGCCTTTGCCGCCACCGCCGAACGGGCGCTGAAGGGCGTCATGCTGATCGCGCAACAGGGGCCGGTCGGTCTCCGCTACGATCCCGCCCAACATGCCGCGGTTGAAACCGAAGTGACTCTTCCCCCCGATCATCACCAGCGCCATGATGCGCTGAAGCTGATCGCCCGCGATCGTCTCGACCGGATCGGTGAAACGGCATGCCGCTACGGCCTTTCGGGCAGGGAGCAGCGCTGCACGCCGGGCAAGGAGGCCGGGCTTGCCATCGCCGTGGCCGACGCGCCGATCGGCACCATCCGTTCGCGCATCGACACGCTGAGACACCAGCCCTCGGAACTCGCCGGACGGAAGGGCTTTCGCGTGGTCGAGGGCGCCGAAGGTCAGGGGGCGAGTTTCGCCTTTGTGCCGCTTGGCGAGCGTACCGCTGTCGTCGAGCGGATGTGGCGCGGTGACCGAGACGGCAACGGCTTCCAGGCGGCGCTCCGCTCGATCGAAATCGCCTATGGCAGCTGACGGTCAGCCCGCCGTCAGTGCCGCGTCGCGCATCCCGCGCCACACCCGCAGCGCCTGAGCCGTTTCGAAGACGTCGTGGACGCGGATCAGCTGCGTGCCGAATTCGGCGCCCTTCAGCGCCAGCGCCAGCGATCCGCCAAGCCGCCGATCCGTCGGCGCTTCATTCGAAAGCGCTCCGACAATCCGTTTGCGGCTCGCCCCGAGCACGACCGGACAGCCGAGCCCGTGAAACAGCGCCAGACCGTTGAGCAGCGCCAGATTGTCGGACAGCGCCTTGCCGAAGCCGATGCCCGGATCGATCAGGATCCGCGCCCGATCGACGCCTGCGGCAACCACGGCATCGACCCGCGCTTCGAGCCAGTCATAGGTTTCGACCAACGGATCGCGATAGCCGGAGCCGCCATGCGGACCTTTCTTCGGATCGGGCGAGTGCATCAGCACCACCGGGCATCCGCTGCCCGCCACCACGTCGATCGCGCGATCGTCCCACAGCAGCGCCGCGACATCGTTGACGATATGCGCGCCCGCCGCGAGCGCGGCTTCCATCACGCCCGCCTTGCGCGTGTCGATCGACACCAGCGCGCCGCCGCGCACCAGCCGTTCGACGACCGGCGCGGTGCGGGCGATCTCGTCGCCTTCCCACACCGTTTCGGCCCCCGGTCGAGTCGATTCGCCGCCGACATCGATCACCGCCGCGCCCGCCGCGCTCATGTCCATGCCCGCTCCGGCGGCGCCCGCCGGATTATCGATATGCTTGCCGCCGTCCGAAAAACTGTCGGGCGTGACGTTCAGGATGCCCATCACCTGCGGCTGATCGAAACGCAGCGCGCGCTCGCCCAATTGCAGCGGCGCACGCGGCGCGGAAATGCGGCGCGCCAGTTCGAGCAGCGCTTCGCCCTGCGCGACTTCCTCGGCCACCGATGGCAGCTCGGCCACCGGCACCACCCGGCGGGCCGCACGCGCGCCATCGACCATCGCCGTCAGTTCATAGGCGGCGAACCATTGCAGCCCGCCCGCCAGACGCGCCACGTCGCCATCGCGGCCGACCGGCGTATCGACGAAGTGAATCGGCCGCAGATAAAGGCGGGCATGATGCGGGATCGCGTTCATGCCGCCGCCTTATCGCGCCGCCTGCATGTAGGACAGCCCCGAAGCGGAGATCAGGGCTGCGTCGCCAGCAGATAGGTCTGCCGCACCGCATCGATCGGGCGCAGCCCGTCGGCGGCTTCATAATGCCAGAAGGTCCAGCCGTTGCAGCTCGGCGCGCCCTGCAGCGTCGCCCCCATCTTGTGGATCGATCCGGCCTGCCCGTCCGCGAGCACCAGCGAACCATCGGCGCGCACGCTCGCCTTCCAGCGGCGTTTGGTGTCGCACAACATCGTGCCGGGCTGGAGATAGCCGGTTTCGACCAGCGTCCCGAAAGCGACGCGCGGCGCGGCCTTGCCCGCCTGCATGATCTGGAGGTTCGATTCGTCGAGCGGCAGCGCGGCTTCGATGCGCTCCTGCGCCGCTTCGACATAGGCCGGCTCGCGCTCGATGCCGATGAACCGGCGGCCAAGGCGCTTGGCGACGGCGCCCGTGGTGCCGGTGCCGAAAAAGGGATCGAGCACCACGTCGCCCGGCTTGGTCGAACTGAGCAGCACGCGATAGAGCAGCGCTTCGGGCTTCTGCGTCGGATGGACCTTGTGGCCGTCCTTCTTCAATCGCTCCTGCCCCGCGCAGATCGGCAATTCCCAGTCCGAGCGCATCTGGATTTCGTCGTTGAGCGTCTTCATCGCGCGATAGTTGAACGTGTAGCGCGATTTTTCGCCCATCGAGGCCCAGATCATCGTTTCATGGGCATTGGTGAAGCGCGTGCCCTTGAAATTGGGCATCGGATTCGCCTTGCGCCAGACGATGTCGTTGAGGATCCAGAAGCCCAGATCCTGCACCGCCGTACCGACGCGGAAGATGTTGTGATAGCTGCCGATCACCCACAAAGTGCCGGTGGGTTTCAGGATGCGGCGCGCTTCCTTCAGCCAGGCGCGCGTGAACTTGTCATAGATGGCGAAGCTGTCGAACTTGTCCCAGTCGTCGGTGACGGCATCGACATGGCTGCCGTCGGGACGATTGAGGTCGCCGCCGAGCTGAAGATTGTAGGGCGGATCGGCGAAGACCGCGTCGATGCACGCATCCGGCAACGCCTTCATCGCCGCAATGCAATCGTCCATCAGGATCGAATCGAGCGGCAGCGCACCGGCCGGAACGGCGGCGACGCGCGCGCTTTTCTTAACCTTCTCGATGACCCCCATACGCCCTTCCCCTGCAAACAAGGCGGCCGATCCTGCGGATGTGCGGGACTCCGTCAAGCAATCATTGGTTAACGCAAAAGCCTTAAGAATCGTTAACTTGGCAGAACATTTGTCGGACCCGCGAGATGTTGAGTCCGAAACTTATCCACAGCCACTAGCGATGGGGTGTGTCCCGAAAGACTCACTTATCCACAGGCTGGCCCCAGCCCCGAACCATCGCCTCCAGCCCCGCCGTCACCAGCGCAAGGCGGCGGTAATCGACCTTGTCGGGCAGGTCCCTGGCGTCGTGATACCAGGGGTAACGGAAGGGCGCGGTGTCGGTGATCATCACTCCCGGATAGCCCGCCTGTTCGAACGCCCAGTGATCGGACCAGTCGATTCCCTGCAGGAAGCCCGGCGTGCTGCCGCCGACGCTGGGGATGGTCGCATGCTCGCGAAACCGCCCGACTGCCTCGCGCACCAGCGGGCGCGATCCCCACGTCCCGACAAAGGCAATGAAATCGCCCGTATCGGGATAGAAATAGCTGAGCGGCGCCGGATATTTCTGGCTGCCCGGCGCATCCGAATAATAGCCCATCGTTTCGAGCGAGAACATCGCCGCGACCGGCTCATCGCCCGCCGCGAGCGCCTTTGCATAGACGAGGCTGCCCATTTCCGTCGTCTTGAACCAGGGTGGCTCTTCATTGACGAAGAACACGAGTCGGATGCGCATCGCCGCCTTGCCGCGAAGGTCGGAAAGGTTGCGCGCAAGCGCGAGCAGCACGGCCGTGCCGCTGCCGTTATCATTCGCGCCGGGCGCATTGCCCGCGCTGTCATAATGCGCACCGATCACCAGCGTATGGGCATGCGGATCTGCGGGTTCGATCACCGCTTCGATATTGCGCACCGTGACACCGCCGGCTTCGAACGTCTGCCGCCGCACCGCATGGCCCGCCGCGACGAGCTTTGTCTCGATCAGCTGCGCCGCGCGTTCGAGCGCATGCGGATGCGCGACATTGTGCGGCTCGCTGGCGATCGCAGTGACATCGGCGCGCAATTGCCCGGCCAGAGCCGCATCGGGCTCGGGCAGAGGCCCCGAATAGCTTTCCCCCGGCACCGCGAGCATCCAGTTGACGCCGACGATCGGCACCGCGACCAGCAGCAACAGCAGCGCGATGACGATCCACCGCAGCGACTTGCGACGTTCCGAATAGCTCATTGGACCAGCTCCAGCTGATTGCCGCGCATCTCCTGATTTATCCGCGCGTTCGAACTGTCGGAGACTTCGCCGCACAGTCCGGCATCGCAAATCGCCGTCCCGGCCATCACGCTTCGAATGCGCCGCACATCGCCGCATTCCGCGTCGTTATCGACAACCAGCACGACCGCCGGTTGCGGCGCCATCCGTGCCGAGATGGCGAGATACTCCCCAACGCCTTCTTCGGTTCGCGGCTGTCCGTTCCAGCGCAGCCCGCCTTCAGCATCCAGCCGGATTTCGTTGCCGACAGACAGATGCGGCCTTTCGGTGCGCGGATCGAACCACCCATCCGGCGCCGCGCCGCATTGCCCTGCGCCATAGGTGCCGCTCCCGCCGCATGCCGAGAGCAGGCAGAGCGCCGCTACGCCGACACGCACGGCCCGAAATCCAGCTCCGCCTGCGCCACCGGCGCGAAGCTGCGGCGGTGGTGCGGGGTCGGGCCGAGCGTGCGCAGCGCTTCGGTGTGGACGCGCGCGCCATAGCCCTTGTTCGAGGCCCAGCCATATCCCGGAAATTCGGCGTCGAGCGCGATCATCATCGCGTCGCGGCGTTCCTTGGCGACGATCGAGGCGGCGGCGATCGAGAGGCAAAGCGCGTCGCCGCCGATCACCGGCTCGCTGCGATGGCTCCAGCGCGGGCAACGATTGCCGTCGACCAGCACGAAGGCGGGTGGCAGCGCGAGCGCGGCGACGGCGCGTTCCATCGCCAGCATGCTCGCCCAGAGGATATTCAGTTCGTCGATCTCGGCGACGCTGGCGATACCGACGCCGATCTGCGCGCATTCGAGCAGCGCCGCGCACAGCTCGGCGCGACGCTTCGCAGTCAGCGCCTTTGAGTCGTTCAACCCATCGGGGATGCAATCGGGATCGAGCACCACCGCGGCGGCGACCACCGGCCCGGCTAGCGGCCCGCGCCCGGCTTCGTCGACGCCCGCCACCGGGCCGCGATGCAGCGCCCCGAAATGCAGCTCACGCGTATAATCAGGCATCGGCCCGCGCCATCGGATAGGGTGCCCAGCGTTCGTCGATCGCCGTCATCACCAGCGGATCGAACCGCTGCGCAACCGCGTCGCCCATGCGCGCGGTGAGCGCAGGGTCGACCCGGCCCGAAGCCGCGTCGCGCGTCGCCAGATCGGGCCAGCGGGCGATCGCCGCCACGCTGCCGTCATCGGCATCGAACAACACCGATCCATGCCCGCCCAGCGCGCGAAACGCATCGGTCGCCTCCGCCCATGCGGCACGGAATTCTGATTCCGCGCCGGGCTTGAGTTTCCAGCGATAGAGGACGGCGATCACAGTTCCTCGTCGATGCGCCAGGGCGGGAAGCGCCGCATCTCGCCCGCCTGATAGAGGCAGACGGCATTGCCCGACGGATCGGTGAGCCGCGCCTCGCGCCAGCCCCAGCGCTGGTCGGTCGGCGCGGTATCGAACGCCAAGCCCTGCGCCTTCAGATAGGAGACCGTCATGTCGATGTCGCCGCATTCGAAATAGACGACCGGGCGCCCGTCGATTTCCTCGGCCGCCTCGATCGAGAAGGTCGCGCCGCCCTCGGTTTCGAACCGGGCATAGCGTGGCTGGGCGCGGACGATCTGCCTGAGGCCAAGCAGGCGATAGAAACGCTCGCTCGCGGCGAAATCGGTCGCCGGCACCGTCACCTGATTGAGCATCGGCGCGAACCGCGAGAGATTGAGGTCGAGCCGCACCGCCTGATGCCCCATCGGCCCGTTGCCGTGGCCGATCCCCGGCGCCGAGCGGATCGCCACGCGAACGAAGCGGCGCGCGCGGGCGACGGCTTCGGGCAGCGTCCAGTCCTTGGCGAGTTCGACGGCGATGGCGGTGGAAAGCGTGCAGCCGGTGCCGTGCGTCTCATCGGTCTCGATCCGGGCGTCGCGCCACTCCATTTCGGGCGGATTTCCGCTGTCGCCGGGGCAGAAGAGCCGGTCGGCGATCTGGCTGCTGCGGGTGTGACCGCCCTTTACCAGCACCGAGGAACCCCGCCGCGCGACGAGCGATCGCGCGCTGTCGCGCTGGGCATCGCGATCGACGATCGACTGGCCGGAAAGCACTTTCAGCTCGGGCAGGTTGGGCGTGGTGACCGTGGCGACGCGCATCAGCCGCTCGAACGCGGCAATGGTATGATCATCGGCCAGCACGCCGCCCGAGGTCGCGACCATCACCGGATCGAACACCACCGGAACGCCGGGAAACTCCTCGAGCTTTTCAGCGACGGCATGCGCGGTCCTGGCCGATCCGATCATGCCGATCTTGACCGCGTCGGCACCGATATCGCTCAGCACAGCGTCGATCTGCGCCATCACCATGTCGGTCGAGACCGGATCGACTGCCTCGACCGCGCGGGTGTTCTGCGCGGTGATCGCGGTGATCGCAGTCAGCGGATGCGCGCCGAGCATCGTCGCGGTGCGGATATCGGCCTGAATCCCCGCGCCGCCGCCCGAATCGGACCCGGCGATGATCAGAATGCGCGGCGTCATGCGCGCAGTCCCGAAAGAGACAAAAGAGACACCACGTCCCCCATGATTCCCCTACCCCTGCGCACGCCATGCAACGACCGGCGGCTGGCGGCAAGGGAAACGCGAAGGATCATGGGGTTAGCCTTGCCACAGGCGCGGGGCTGTAGGACAGCCCCTAATGGGTTGGACGCCATTTCCAATCGCGAACCGTTCGGGCTGAGCCTCTCGACGTTGCTCGAGACAGGCATGTCGAAGCCCGCCGTGCCGCATACGGCGCGTTCGCGGCGAGGCGCCCTTCGACAGGCTCAGGGCGAACGGAGGTTGGTAGACACGGGCCCGCAATCTTCCGTCGCCCCTGCGCAGGCAGGGGCCTATCGCTGTCGATTTCCGAGAACGGGTGACACATCGCCAGCGCGCCATGTGTCAGAGAGGCAGGCAGGACGGCACAGACATGGGCACCTGCCTGCGCAGGGGCGACGGCTGTGGGGCGCCGGAAATCAGCCCGGAAAATACCGCTTCGTGCCCGCTGGATTGGCCTTGAGCCGCTCCCCGGTCCGCGTCGGCCGATCGGTCAGCTCGCCCCCGCAATTGGGGCAACGCTCGTCCATCGCGTCGGCGCATTCGGCGCAGAAGGTACATTCGAACGAGCAGATGAAGGCGCCATGCGCATTGGCGGGCAAATCGGTGCCGCAGCGTTCGCAGTCGGGGCGCATTTCGAGCATGGGGCGGGTATAGTGCGGCAACATGAAGTGTTGAAGCGTTTCCTCCCCCGCCAGGGGGAGGTGGCAGGCGAAGCCTGACGGAGGGGGAGGACGACGATGCGCCTCGAAGGGCCACACCGCGATATCGCCAGACGCCTGCGCAGCGAAATGACACCCCCCGAAATCGCGCTGTGGCAAGCGCTTCGGCGGAACGACGTCGGCTTGCGGTTTCGCCGACAATACCCGGCTGGGCAGTATGTCCTCGATTTCTACTGCGCTCCGGCGAAACTGGCGATCGAAGTCGACGGCGAAGCGCATTTGCGCGGCGACAGGCCGGATCAGGACGCGGTTCGTGATGCATGGCTGAAATCGCGCGGCGTTGCGGTTTTGCGCTATCCGGCGCGCGAGGTTCTCGACAATATCGATGGCGTGGTTCGTCAGATTTTCGCGGTCGCGCTCGAACGTCGTGAACGATTTCGTAGCTGACCGCCGCCCGCCCCCTCCGACGCCTTCGGCGCCACCTCCCCCTGGCGGGGGAGGATTTTACTTCTGAGCGCCATTCCTCCCCCGCCAGGGGGAGGTGGCAGGCGCCGCGCGAGCGGCGACTGGCGGAGGGGCGGGATCGGCGCCGTTGCGATGCTAAGCCGCCACCGCGCGCACCGCGTCGCAGATGCGGTCCACCACGCGCTCGACTTCGCCGCGATCGTCGCCTTCGGCCATCACGCGGATCACCGGCTCGGTCCCCGATTTTCGGATCACCAGCCGCCCGTTGCCGTCGAGTTCGGCCTCAACTTCGGCGATCGCTTCCTGCACGGTCGCGTCGTCGAGCGGGGTGAATCCGGCGGCGAAGCGGACATTCTTCAATATCTGCGGCAGCGGATCGAACTGGTGGAGGACTTCGCTGGCGGGCCTGCCCGCGCGGGCGATTTCGGCGAGGATCTGGAGCGCGGCGACGAGGCCGTCGCCGGTCGTCGCATAGTCCGACAGGATGATGTGCCCCGATTGCTCGCCGCCGACATTGAACCCGTCAGCGCGCATCTTTTCGAGGACATAGCGGTCGCCGACGCTGGTGCGCTGAAGCCCCAGCCCGTTCGCCGACAAATGCCGTTCGAGCCCGAGGTTGGACATCACCGTCGCGACCAGCCCGTCGCCCTTCAAAAGCCCGCGCCGCGACCAGCCGCAGGCGATCGTCGCCATCAGCTGGTCGCCGTCGACCACCCGGCCCTTTTCGTCGACCACGATCAGCCGGTCGGCATCGCCGTCGAGCGCGATGCCGAGCGCGGCGCCTTCGGCGACCACGCGCTCGCACAGCTGATCCGGCGCAGTCGACCCGACGCCGTCATTGATGTTGAGCCCGTTGGGCGTCACGCCGATCGCGACTACTTCTGCGCCAAGTTCCCACAGCGCCGAGGGGGCGACATGATAGGCGGCGCCATTGGCGCAATCGACGACGATCTTGATGCCATCGAGGCTGAGATCGGTCGGGAAAGTCGATTTGGCGAAGTGGATATAGCGGCCGCGCGCATCCTCGACGCGGCGGGCACGGCCGATTTCCGCCGATGGCGCGAGCTGCGCATCGCTTTCGATCAGAGTCTCGATCGCGACTTCGTCGGCGTCCGACAGCTTGTAGCCGTCGGGCCCGAAAAGCTTGATGCCGTTATCGGCGAAGGGATTGTGGCTCGCCGAGATCATCACGCCCAGATCCGCGCGCATCGAAGTGGTGAGCATCGCCACCGCCGGGGTGGGCATCGGGCCGACCAGCACCACGTCCATGCCGACGGCAGTGAAGCCCGCCGTCATCGCGTTTTCGAGCATATAGCCCGAAAGCCGCGTATCCTTGCCGATCACCACGCGATGCCGGTGATCGCCGCGCCGGAAATGCGCGCCGGCGGCCATGCCCACCTTCATCGCCATTTCGGCGGTCATCGGAAAGATGTTGGTCGCGCCCCGGATTCCGTCGGTGCCGAAATATTTTCTTGCCATTGCCCTTACCGTCACGCCCTTGCGGGATTGCGTTGCACCCCTGATAGCGGGCAATCCTTATCAGAGCGAGCATGTCCCAAACCACCCGCATCCTCCTGTCGCTGGTCGCCGGCCTTGCCATCGGCATCGTCGCCGCCGCGACCGTGCCCGAAAGCGCCATTTCGGCGATCGATTATGTCCGGCCGATCGGATCGGCATGGCTCAATGCGCTGCGGATGACCATCGTGCCGCTGGTCGTGTCGCTGCTCGTCGTCGGCATCGCGGCGACGGCGGAGGCGGCGCGGGCGAGCAAGCTCGCAACCGGCGCGATCGCGCTGTTCCTGGTGCTGCTGTGGATTTCCGCCGCGCTGGGGGCGCTGCTGACGCCGCTGTTCCTCGATCTGTGGACCCTGCCCGACAGCGCGACGGCCGCACTGCGCGACGCCTTTGCCGGGGCCGAGCCGGCAGGCGAAGTGCCGCCCTTCTCCGATTTCCTCGCCGCGATCGTGCCGACCAATCCGATCGCGGCGGCGGCGGAGGATTCATTCCTGCCGCTGATCATCTTCACCACCGTCTTCGCCTTTGCCGTCACGCGCCTTCCCGAAGAGCCGCGCGAGACGCTGGTAAAATTCTTCCGTGCGCTGTCGGATGCGATGCTGGTGATGATCCACTGGGTGTTGTGGCTCGCCCCGATCGGAGTCGTCGCGCTTTCCTATGTCGTCGGCGCGCGGGCGGGAACGGCGGCGCTGGGCGCGCTGCTCCATTATGTCGTGATCGTCTCGGCGGTGGGCGGCGTGCTGCTGCTGCTCGCCTATCCGCTCGCGGTGTTCGGCGGAAAGCTGCCGCTCGGCCGGTTCGCGCGCGAAGTCGCGCCGTCGCAGGCCGTTGCAGTGAGCACGCAAAGCTCGCTCGCCTCGCTGCCCGCGATGCTGGCGAGTTCGGAACGGCTGGGCATTCCGGTGTCGACTTCGGGAGTCACACTGCCGCTGGCGGTGGCGATTTTCCGCGTGACGGGACCGTGCATGAACATCGCAGTCGCCATCTATGTCGCGCATGTCTTCGGCATGGAGCTGACGCCGACGCAGCTGGCGGCGGGCGTCGCGGCGGCGGCGATCACGACGCTGGGCGCGGTCAGCCTGCCCGGCGCGATCAGCTTCATCAGCTCGATCGCTCCCGTCGCCATCGCGATGGGCGTGCCGGTCGCACCGCTCGCGCTGCTGGTCGCGGTCGAGACACTGCCCGACATCATGCGGACGATCGCCAATGTGACGATGGACGTTTCGACCACCAGCGTCATCGCCGCACGATCGGGCGCGGGCGGCGAGCGCAGCGAAGCGGACGAATTGCTGGAGGGGTGAGGCGGACGCCGGCGTTCCCGCCCGCCCGGCTCATTGGAGGAGGACGCATATTCCGTCGGCGCGCATCGGCGGGCAGCGTTGCCCGATGATCCAGCCGAGCTGCTGATACGCCACACCCTCTACCGGGTGCCCGGCGGCGTTGCGGGCCGGCGTATAGCGCATGCGCCGCGACCAGAATTTGCAGCTGCCCTCGTCAACGCTGGCAAAGCCGCTCGATTGCGTCACTTCGCAATTGCTGACGCGGCCGCGCGTATCGATCGTCAGCCGCATCATCACAACGCCGCCTTCCTCCGCGCGCAGCGCCGCCGTGGGATAGTCCGCCGCCGATATCGATCCGCTCCGCAGCGCGGGATCGGTTTGCGCAGATGCCGGAAGCGCGGCCAGGCCTGCCGCAGCAACAGCGGTCAGTCGCAGCAATTTCAGTTCGCGGGTTCCCATTCGCACAGCATTGCCGAACAGCCCCGGCAGAACAAGCCGGCGATCATCGCCCGGCCCCGTCAGCGCGGCCTGGTGTCCCATCGTATCGCATGGGTCGTCGTGCCTTCGACCGGCTCGTCCTGCGCGTTCCGCGCCGGATAATAGCGTACCCGCTTGCCCCAGATCTTGCAGGAATAGGCATCGAGCGCGTCATAGCCGCTCGATACCACGATCGCGCAATGCGATACGCGCCCTTCGGTATCGATCGTGAATTCCATCAGTACGAGCCCGGGCTCGCCATGACGCAACAATTCGCGGGGCGCATCCTCGGCCCGGACGGAGCCGTACCGGATCGTCGGCGGCGTTTGCGCCGAAGCCGACGCAATCCCCAGAAAGCCGCTCGAAATGATGGCGCTTCCCGCCAGCGCTGCCTTGCCGATGTTCATGTACAATGCCTGTCAGAATTACTTCAGCAGCACCAGTTCCTCGGCCATGCTCGGATGCAGCGCGACGGTGTCGTCGAACGCCTGTTTGGTAAGCCCCGCCTTCACCGCCACGGCCGCTGCCTGCAAAATCTCCGGCGCGTCGGGACCGATCATGTGGAGGCCGACGACCTTTCCGGTCTCCGCATCGCAGATCATCTTGTAGAGCGCGCGTTCGTTGCGATCGGCCAGCACATTCTTCATCGCCCGGAAATCGGAGGTATAGACCTGGATCGATCCGAGCTTCATCCGCGCCTCGCCCTCGGTCATGCCGACGCCCGCCATCGGCGGATGGCTGAACACCGCCGAAGGGACGCAGGCGTAATCGACCGTGTGCGGCTTGCCGCCGAACACCGTGTCGGCGAACGCCTGTCCCTCGCGAATCGCGACGGGGGTGAGCTGGATGCGATTGGTGACGTCGCCGACGGCATAGATGCTCTCGACGGTCGAGCGGTTGGTCTCGTCGACCTTGACCGCGCCCTTGTCGTCGATCTCGACGCCGATTTCCTCCAGCCCCAGCCCTGCGCTGTTGGGCGTGCGGCCAAGCGCATAGAGGACGCAGTCGACATCGATCGCATCATGCCCGGTCATTTCGACGCGCAGGCTGCCGTCGTCATTCTGGGTGATGCTTTCGAATTCGGCATGGAAGCGGAATTCGATGCCCTTGGTCATCGATATCTGGAGCAGCCGGTCGCGGATCGATTCGTCATAGGCGCGCAGGATCACGTCGCTGCGATTGATCAGCGTCACTTTCGATCCCAGCTCGTTGAAGATGCCGGCGAATTCATTGGCGATATAGCCCGCCCCGGCGATCAGAACACGTTTGGGCAGCTTCTCGAGGTGGAAGACTTCGTTCGAGGTGATGCCGAGTTCGTTCCCCGGAAATTCGGGGATGAAGGGATGCGCGCCCGTGGCGATCAGGATTGTGCCCGCACTGATTTTCCGGCCGCTCGCCAGCGTGACTTCATGCGGTCCCGAAACCGTCGCGCGATCGAGGATGATCTCGACGTCATGGCTTTCGAGCGTGTTGGTATAGGCATTGTTCAGCCGGTCGACATCGGCGAGCACATTGTCGCGCAGCACCGTCCAGTCGAAATCGCAATCGGGCACGTTCCAGCCGAAGCGGCGCGCGTCGCGCAAATCCTCGGCGAAATGCGCGCCGTAGATGAGCAGCTTCTTGGGCACACAGCCGCGAATGACGCAGGTGCCGCCGACGCGATACTCCTCGGCGATCGCCACCTTCGCGCCATGCGCGGCAGAAACGCGCGCGGCGCGCACGCCGCCGGAGCCGGCGCCGATGACGAAGAGGTCGTAATCATAGTCGGACATCGGCGGCACGCTCCATGTTCAGGATCGTTGGCCCTGAGCCTGTCGAAGCGCCGTACTTCCTTGTCACCGGTCCGATGAAGAAGAACGGGGCTTCGACAGGCTCAGCCCCAACGGGGGATAGGTTCGGTTGGGGAGATAGGCTGGCGTCGGCGTGATGCCAACCGGCGGGCTCACCGCTTGCGCACGAACTCCGCGCGCAGCACCAGCCCCTTGATGCCTTCATACTTGCAGTCGATTTCCTGGCTGTCGCCGGTCAGGCGGATCGATTTGATCAGCGTGCCACGTTTCAGCGTCCGGCCCGCGCCCTTGACGTCGAGATCCTTGATCAGCGTCACCTGATCGCCGTCCTGCAGGATATTGCCGACCGAATCGCGGACCTCGACCGCGTCTTCGGCCGCGGCCTTGGCAGCGGCTTCGGACGCGGGAATCCATTCGCCCGAGGCTTCGTCATACACATATTCTTCGTCGGACACTGTTTTCTCCATTAGTCCCGAACGTGCGGGAATGCCTTCAGGCGCCAAGCGCGCGGGACAGCAAATCATTGGTCGATGCGTCGAAATCGAGGTCGCCCGCATCGGCCGCCTTGGCCATTTCCTTGCCCAGCTCGACGCCGAACTGATCGAACGCATTGATGCCGAGCAGCACCGCGTTGACGAAGGTGCGGTGTTCGTAAAATGCGATCAGCGCGCCGAGCGTCCGCGGTTCGAGCGTGTCGAGCAGCAGTGTCGAGGACGGCCGGTCCCCGGGATAGGCGCGCGCCGCATCCTCATGCCCCTTGCCCTTCATCAGCGCCGCGCCCTGCGCGAGCATGTTGAGGAGGAGCTGGCGGTGATGCGCTTCGCTCTGCACATCCTCGGGTTCGACCACGCCGAGAAATTCGACCGGCACCAGATGCGTGCCCTGATGGAGCAGCTGGAACACCGCGTGCTGCGCGTCGGTGCCGACGCCACCCCAGGTGATTGGCGCGGTCGGCCAGGTGACCGGCTCGCCTTCGACCGTCACGCGCTTGCCGTTCGATTCCATTTCGAGCTGCTGGAGATAGCTGGGCAACAGCCGCAACCGCTCGTCATAGGCGAAGACGCCGCGCGTCTCGCACCCGCGAACCTGCGTGTAATAAAGGTCGGCAAAGGCGGCGAGCACCGGCGCGTTCTGCCGCAGCGGCGTCAGGCGGAAATGCCGGTCCATTTCGGCGGCGCCTTCGAGCAGTTCCTCGAACGCATCCCAGCCGAGGCCGAGCGCAGCGGGAAAGCCGATCGACGACCAGAGCGAATAGCGCCCGCCGACGCTTTCGCTGAAGGGGAGGATGCGGGTTTCATCGACGCCCCAGGCAATCGCCTTGTCGGGCGAGGCCGTCAGCGCGACCACCTGGCCATAGGGATCAGCAACGCCGCCCTCGGTCATCCACGCGATCGCGCTTTCGGCGTTGAGCATGGTTTCCGTGGTGGTGAAGGTCTTCGAGGCGACGGCGAGCAGCGTTGCCTGGGGATCGAAATCCTTCACTGCCTCTTCCAGCGCCAGCCCGTCGACATTCGAAACGATCGCGACGTCGTAGCGGTCGGACTCGCGGCCCAGCGCATCGACCAGCAGATCGGGTCCGAGCGCAGACCCGCCGATGCCGACATGCAGGATGTGGCGGATCGGCCCCAGCGCCTCGGCCTCGATCGCATCGATCAGCGCGCGCATCCGGGCGTGAAAGGCCCGCGCCTGCGCCACGCTGTCCGGCGCGCCCTCGCCGCGCTGGGCACTATGTTCGACCGCGCGCCCCTCGGTCACGTTGATTGCCTCGCCGGCGAACAGCGCATCGCGCTTGCCGGCCAGATCCATCGCATCGGCGTGCGCGGCGAATGCTTCCACGGCCTCGCGCGCGAGATGCGTTTTCGACCAGTCGAAATGAATGCCAGCGACATCGGCGGTGAGGAAGGCCAGCCGGTCGGGATCGTCCGCGAACAAATCGGTCAGCGGGGTTTGCGCAAGCGCCTTGATCGGGGACCAGTCGGGTGTCGGCATGGTTTTCTCCTGTCTTCGCGATAGGCTCTACCGTCCCATATCCGGCGCCGCCAGACCCAAGCGAGCGCTTGACGCCATCCGCGCGCCGCCGCAGAGCAATCGCATGGCAAACGCATCGTCTACCGAATCGACCACGGAAACGAAGCCGAAGAACGAATGGCTCGATCTCGGCTCGTTCCTGCTCAAGCTGGTCCTGATCGTCTTCGTCATTCGCAGCTTCATCTTCTCGCCGTTCAGCATCCCCAGCGAATCGATGATGCCGCGGCTGCTGATCGGCGACTATCTGTTCATCACCAAATGGAATTACGGCTATTCGCGGCACTCGCTGCCGTGGAGCCTGCCACTGCTGCCGAACATGCACTGGTCCGATCCGTCGCGCGGCGACGTGGTGGTGTTCAAGGCGCCGGGGCATGGCGATCAGGACTGGATCAAGCGCGTCATCGGCCTGCCCGGCGACACGATCCAGATGCGCGGGGGGCAGCTGATCCTCAACGGCCAGCCGGTGCCGAAGGAGAAGATCGCCGATTTCGTGCTGCCCTATTCGCCCAATTACGATGCGAACAACTGCCCGCCCCAGCATGAGGATACCGGCGCGGAAGGCGCGCCGATCTGCCGCATCGCGATGTTCCGCGAAACGCTGCCGGGCGGCAAGAGCTACGAAGTGCTCGATGTCGATACCCGTCCGGCGGACGACACGATGCTCTTCACCGTGCCCGAGGACCATGTGTTCCTGATGGGCGACAATCGCGACAACAGCGCCGACAGCCGCTTCAGCCGTGCCGAAGGCGGCATCAGCTTTGTCCCGATGGAGAATGTGGAGGGCAAGGCAGTCTTCACCTTCTGGTCGACCGATGGCGGCGCGAGCTGGCTGCTGCCCTGGACCTGGTTCACCGCGGCCCGCTGGGATCGCATCGGGGAGGGCTTTTGAAGCCCGACCTGGGGGGGTGGATCGCGGAGGTTTTCGGAAGCGCGCCGGACGATCTGGCGCCCTTTGAACGCGCGCTGACGCATGGCAGCCAGGCCGCGGCCAATTACGAACGGCTCGAATTCCTGGGCGATCGGGTGCTGGGGCTGGTCATCGCCGAATGGCTGTATGAGCGGTTTCCCGGCGAGCCCGAAGGATCGCTTTCACGGCGATTGAACGCACTGGTGACGGGCGCGATGTGCGCCGATGTCGCCCGCGATCTGGGCGTGACGGCGCATCTGCGGCTGGGCAAGCAGGCGCGCGAGGACGGCGCGGCGCAGAGCGACAATGTGCTGGGCGACGTGATGGAGGCGCTGATCGGCGCCTGGTATCTGGCGCAGGGCATCGAGGCGGCCCGCGATTTCGTCCGCTCGGCCTGGGGCAGCCGCATCGACGAGCAGCGCAAAGCGCCCAAACATCCCAAGTCCGCGCTCCAGGAATGGGCGGCAGCGCACCAGCGCCGCCCGCCGGAATATTCGATTATCGATCGCTCAGGCCCGGGGCATGCGCCGCGATTCACCGTGCGGGTTACGATCGGCAAACATGCCGAGGCGGAAGGTGTCGGGACAAGCAAGGGCAGCGCGGAAACCGAGGCCGCGAAGGCGCTGCTGGGCAAGCTGGGGGAGTGAACGTCGGCGGGGCAATGAAGAAGTACAGGGCTTCGACAAGCTCAGCCCCAACGGAAGCGGTGGCGCCCGCGCCTTTCACCCGTTTGCGCTGAGCTTGTCGAAGCGCTGTTCTTCCTTCTTACTGCCTCAATGGCGTTCTGGGCCTACATGCTCCATTGCCGCACCGGCAGATTCTATGTCGGCCACACGGACGATCTCGATCGTCGGATCGCCGAGCATGAGTCCGGTCTGATCCCGGGATTCACGGCGGAGCATCTGCCGGTGAAACTGGTCTGGTCAGAGAGCTTTCAGACGCGGATCGAAGCACTGGAGATTGAACGCAGGCTCAAAGGCTGGAGCCGCGCCAAGAAAATGGCGCTGATCCGCGGCGACTGGGATCGCGTTTCTGCGCTGGCGAAGAAGAAGGACAGGCCTTCGACAAGCTCAGGCGAAACGTAGGTTTTCGAGGCCATCAAATGATAGACCGCTTGCGCTGAGCTTGTCGAAGCGCCGTTCTTCCTCCATTCGCAACGAGCATCATGACCGAACCCACCTCCCCCCATTGCGGCCTCATCGCCGTCGTCGGTGCCCCGAACGCCGGCAAGTCCACGCTCGTCAACCATCTGGTCGGCCAGAAGGTCGCGATCACCAGTCCCAAGGCGCAGACCACGCGAACCCGGCTGATGGGTATCGCGATCGAAGGCGGCACGCAGCTGCTGCTCGTCGATACGCCGGGCATCTTCGATCCCGCGCGCAGGCTCGACCGGGCGATGGTCGCCGCCGCCTGGGAAGGCGCCGAGGGCGCCGACGCGATCGCCTTTGTCGTGGACGGCAAGGGCGGGCTCGGGCCCAAGGTCACTGCGATCGTCGAACGGCTGGCGCATCGCAAGGAGCCCAAGCTGCTCATCCTCAACAAGGTCGATGTCGCCGACAAGCCGCGCCTGCTCGGCCACGCGGCGAAACTGAACGAGTTGCTCGATTTCGACGAGACCTTCTTCGTCTCCGCCACTACGGGCGACGGCGTGCCCGAGCTGAAGGCCGCGCTCGCCGCACGCATGCCCGAAGGCCCCTGGCACTTCCCCGAGGATCAGGTTTCGGACGCCACCGACCGGATGATGGCCGCCGAAGTGACTCGCGAGCAGCTCTATCACCAGCTCCATGCCGAACTCCCCTATGCCAGCGCGGTCGATACCGAGCTGTACAAGGAGCGCGAGGACGGGTCGGTCGAGATCCACCAGCAGATCCTGGTCGCGCGCGAAACGCAGCGCGCCATCGTGCTGGGCAAGGGCGGCAGCCGCATCAAGGAAATCGGCGCCCGATCGCGCGCCGAACTCTCCCGTCTCATGGGAGTCACGGTCCATCTGTATCTTCACGTGAAAGTAAGGCCCGACTGGCAAGAAGATCGTTCCTTTTATCGGGACATCGGATTGGACTGGGTGGAATGACCGGCAAGATACGGGCGGCGATCGTTCAGGATGCACCGCTGCCGCTGGCAATCGATCAGGGGATCGAACGCGCCGTCGGCCAGGTGAAGGCCGCGATCGAAACGGGTGCGAAAGTCATTGCGTTCGGCGAATGTTTCCTGGGCGGCTATCCCGCCTGGCTGCAGCATCTGCCCGGCCCTTCGCTATGGGATCATCCCGGCACGCGCGATTTGCACAAGCTGCTGCTCGACCGGGCGATCCGCGGCGCCGATCCGCGCTTCGAACAATTGCAATGGGTGGTCGACGTCGCCGGTGTCGCGGTGTCGATCGGCGGCATCGAGCGCGTGCGCTCCAGCCTCTACAACACACAGTTCCTGCTGCGGCCCAAGGAAGCGCCGCTGCTTCATCGCAAGCTGCTTCCCGCGCCGCCCGAGCGGATGCTGTTCGGCGCGGGCGACGGATCGACGCTGGAAACCCATCAGGCGCCCTGGGGCCGGGTCGGTCAGCTCATCTCCGGCGAGCACTGGATGCCGCTGGCACGCGCCGCGATGCACCATGCCGGAGAGGACGTGCATGTTTCGGCCTGGACGACGATCCGCGACATCGATCTGCTCGCCGCCTGCCATTACGCCTATGAAGGCCGCGCCTTCGTTCTGGCGGCGGGCACGGTGCAGAACCGCGACGATATTCTCCACGGCTTCGCGCAGGCGGGCGGCGAGGGCCGCAGCGCGGCGCGCGAATTGCTCGACCGGCTTCCCGCCGGAGCGCTGCAGACCGGCGGCAGCGCGATCATCGCACCCGACGGCGTCGTGCTGGCGCAAGCGGGCGAGGAACCGCAGATCGTGACCGCCGATCTCGACCTGTCGGAGATCGATGACGGACTGACATCGATGGATATCGACGGACGCCATTCGCGGCCCGACGTGTTCGAGCTGCGCGTCGATCGGCGCAAACGTTCGGGAATCGTCGATATCGACGCGGATGACGAGGATGGCGGCGAAGGCGAAACCCGCGCGGCCTGACCGTGTGTGCCTTGCGGGGCCGCGATCCGGCGCCTAGTTTCAGGCGATGACTTCCCCCCACGAAACCGCCGCGCTCGACCATGTCGACGCGCAGATCGATGCCAGCCTCGACAGGCTGATCGCACTGATGCGCATTCCTTCCATCTCGACCGATCCGGCGCACAAGGACGATTGCCTCCGCGCGGCGCGGAGCCAGGCGGACGAACTCGCCGATCTCGGCTTTGCCGCGCGCGTCGCGCCGACACAGGGCCATCCGATGGTGGTCGCGCATCATGCCGGCCCGGGGGGTGATGCGCCGCACCTGCTGTTCTACGGCCATTACGACGTGCAGCCCGCCGATCCGATCGAATTGTGGCGCCACGGCCCGTTCGATCCCGTGATCGAAACCCGCGATGACGGATCGAAGCAAGTCGTCGGTCGCGGGGCATGCGACGACAAGGGCCAGTTCCGCACCTTCATCGAAGCGTTTCGCGCGATCCTGGAAAGTGGCGGCACCCTCCCCTGCCGAGTCACCGTGCTGCTGGAAGGCGAGGAGGAATCGGGTTCGGAAAGCCTCGAACCGTTCCTGCGCGACAATATGCAAGAGCTGAAGGCCGATGTCGCGATGATCTGCGACACCGGCGCATGGGACGCCGATACGCCGGGCATCACCACCGGGCTGCGCGGCACGGCGGCGGGCCAGGTTACGATCCGCGCCGCCGATCGCGACTTGCATTCGGGCCTTTATGGCGGCCCGGCGCGCAACCCCAACGAAGTGCTGGCGCGCATCCTGGGCAGCATGAAGGATGAAGACGGCCGCGTCACGCTGGACGGCTTCTACGACGGCGTCGCGCCGATCGACTCCGAACTGCGCGCGGCGTGGGACAAGCTCGGCTTTGATGGCGACGCGTTCCTCCGCGAAGTCGAACTGTCGGTTCCCGCCGGGGAAAAGGGCCATGACGTGCTCGAACAGAGCTGGGCGCGCCCGACCGCCGAGATCAACGGCATGTGGGGCGGCTATATCAGCGAAGGCTTCAAGACCGTGATTCCGTCCGAAGCGCATGCCAAGGTTTCGTTCCGCCTGGTCGGCGATCAGGACCCGGACAAGGTGTGGGACAGCTTCAAGCGCCACGTCCGCGCGCATCTGCCCGCCGATTGCGAAGCCAGCTTCAAGCCGCGCGGCGGATCGCGCGCGATTTCGCTGGCGACCGACAGCGCTCCGCTGCGCGCGGCCAGGGCGGCGCTCGACGCCGAATGGGGCAAATCCGCGCTGCTCGCTTCGGGCGGATCGATCCCGGTGGTCAATTCGATCAAGGCGATACTGGGCATGGACACGGTGATGGTCGGCTTCGCGCTCAACGACGACAATATCCACTCGCCCAACGAGAAATACGACCTGAAGGCGTTTTACAAGGGCATCCGCTCCTGGGTGCGCATCCTGAACGCCCTGGGCCAGGTGGATACCGAACGAACCGAAGCCGTAGCGGCAGAATAGCGCCCGCTACCCAGCGCACGGCAAATTGCCTATGATGGCTGCGACCACATCGGGGGGTGATCATGCTGGTCCGCACGCTTTCCATTGCCTTGCCGGCAATCGCGCTGGCTGCCTGTTCGGCCGGTGAAACCGAAGCCGATACCAGCAACGTAGCGGTGCCCGGCGTAGCGGAAGCGACACCCGCCGCCGCGCCGGCGGACGCGCCTGCCGAAGCGACGCTCGAATCCTGGATCGTCGGCACCTGGAGTTTCGACGAGATTTGCGGATCTTCGGATTTCGCAGTCGTCTATCACGCCGATGGCGCGGTCGATAATGGCGGGCAAGTCGGGCAATGGGCACTGGAGGGGAACCGGCTGACCGAAACGGTGACGCGGGAATATGATCTGGAAACCGGCAATCTGACTGCCCTCGATACGCCGTTGACTCGCAGCTATACGATCGTGCGGCGCGATGCGGGGCATGGCGTCATACGCTTCAACGGCGACGACATTCCGATATTGCGCTGTTGACGGGCAGGCGATGCGGCCCGATAGCAACGTCATGGTTCCCCTTTCGTTCGCCGGTCAGGCGTTCGAGGCGCTGCCCGAAGGCGCGCTGTACTGGCCGGCCAGGCGCGCGCTGCTCGTCGCCGATCTGCATTTCGAAAAGGCCAGCTGGTTCGCCGCGCGCGGCCAGATGCTGCCGCCCTATGATACGCTTGCGACGCTGACGGCGCTGGCCGATATCGTCGCGCGGTGCGATGCGCGCGAACTCTGGTGCCTGGGCGACAGTTTCCATGACGCAGCGGGCGGCGAGCGGCTTTCGCAGGCGGCACAGGCGGTGCTGAGTGATCTGACTCAGCGGCTCGACTGGACCTGGATCACCGGCAATCACGATCCGGCGGGCGCGGCGCGCTGGGGCGGACACGAAGCGACGGAGGCCGAAGTCGACGGCATATTGCTGCGCCACGAAGCCGCGCCGGGCGAGGCGCGCCCCGAAATGTCCGGGCATTTCCATCCCAAGCTGAGGCTGACGGTGCGCGGGCGGCGGCTGTCGCGCCGCTGCTTCGTCGCCACGCAGCGAAAGCTGATCCTGCCCGCTTTCGGATCGCTGACAGGCGGCCTCGACGCCGGACACCCGGAGATATTGCGCGCGGTGGGCCCCGATGCCGAGGCATTGATCGCAGTCGAGGGGCGGCTGCTGCGCTTTCCCGTCGCGGCCTGAACCGGTCAGCGCGCGCGGGTGACTTCGCCTGCGCACGTCACCGGCCCGGGGCCGCTGACTGTGCATCTGCCGCTGCCGGACACTGCGACGGTGCCTGATCCCATCGCCATCACTTGCGCGGTATTGCGTGCCTGCGCGCGCATCGTGCCGGTCGATTGCGAGACGATGATGACGTCTCCGGCGGAAAGCGCGCCTGCATCGAGCGATCCGGCGCCGTTCGAGGACAAGCGCGCCGTTTGCGCCTTGCCCCCGGCGGTGATCGCGCCGGTGCCGATCACCGTGCCGCGAAATTCGCGCGCATCGACTGCGTCGATCGCAATGCTGCCGGCGCCGTTGACGCTGGCGTCCACGCGGTCGCCGTCCATTGCCGCGACACGGACATCGCCGCCGCCGTTCACCGTCAGCGCGCGCAGATGCGGGGTCGTGATTTCGATCCTGGCGGCCTGCGCCACCGAATCGTGGCCGTCCCATCCGATCTGCCCGGCCTGCACCACCAGCGTGTTGCCCGCGAGGTGCACATCAACCTGATCGAGCGCATGGCGGTCTTCGGCCGTCGCCCGAGCGGAAGGCGACCCTGTCCGCACCGTCACCTGATAGGGGCCGCTCACCCGGATCCGGTCGAAGCTGCCGACCATGAAGCTGCGGTCCTGCGCCGGGGCGAACGCCGCGAGCAGAATCAGAAGCGGCAGAAGAGCGAGGCTGCGGGTCATGCCGCAGCCATCGCATTCCCGGGATGAACCTAGCAAGTACGGATTGGCGCATGCGTCAGCCGCAGCTGACGTCGCCCGAGCCGCTCTTGCTGATCGTGCAATTGGCGTCGCCGCCCAGATCGACATCGCCCGAACCGACGATCGATACGGAGGCATTTCCGTTCACCGTGGCGGAAATGTCGCCCGAACCGCTCACCGAAACGCTCGCCTGCGTCACCGTCAGCCCCTCCGCGTCGATATCGCCCGATCCGTCGACCGAGGCATCGAGCGACTGCGCCGTCCCGTCGGCCTCGATATCGCCCGAGCCGGAAATGGCCAGCGACACGGTCTGCGCGTCGATGGCGTGGATGACCAGATTGCCCGATCCCGAAACGCTGCCGGCGAAATCGCCTTCGGCGCGCGCGACATCCATGTCGCCCGAGCCCGAAATCGACGCGCCTTCGACACGCGGCATCGTCACCTGGACACGCACGCCCTCGCGCGAGCCCCAGGACCAGCTGCGGTCATGATCGCTGGCGATGCGCAATTCGCCGTCGACGACTTCGATCCGCAGCTCGGCGATTTCCTCGGCCGGCCCCTCGGCATGCACCTTGAAGCCGTCGCCGATCGCGACCGTCACATCGTCCGATCCGCGCAGCAGAACGCGCGTGAAATCGGTCGCCGCGAAATCGCGCACCGCCCGTTCTCCGCTGCTCTGCGCGCGGCCCGAACCGTCATTGCCGGCAAAGCCGCATGCCGCGAGCGGCAACGCGGCGAGAAGGATCAACTGACGCATGGCATTCCTCCCGAAATTTGTGTGTTGGATATATAACACACCCGGGAGCGGCGCAAATGAAAAGGGCGGCCCGCAAGGACCGCCCTTTTCATGTCGGAACTGCGTCGCTGCCCGATCAGGCGGCGGCGTCTTCCTTGACCTTGTTGTGGATCGCTGCCGCCTTGTTCAGGATCTCAAGCAGCTTTTCCAGCGCGGTCGGTTCGTCGACTTCCTCCATCGCGGCCAGTTCGCGCGCGAGACGGCTGGCGGCGGCTTCGAAGATCTGACGTTCCGAATAGCTCTGCTCGGGCTGATCGTCGGCGCGGAACAGGTCGCGGACCACTTCGGCGATCGACACCAGGTCGCCCGAATTGATCTTCGCTTCATATTCCTGCGCGCGGCGCGACCACATGGTGCGCTTGACCTTGGGCTTGCCCTTGAGCGTGTCGAGCGCTTCCTTGAGCGTCTTGTCGCTCGAAAGCTTGCGCATGCCCACGCTTTCGGCCTTGTTGGTCGGCACCCTCAGAGTCATTTTCTCTTTTTCGAAGCGCAGCACGTACAGCTCGAGCTGCATGCCCGCAATTTCCTGTTTTTGCAGTTCAATCACACGGCCGACGCCGTGCTTGGGGTAAACGACATAATCGCCGACATCGAAGGACAGCGCCTTGGCAGCCATGTGCGTGTAGCCTTTCCGTGAAATTCCGGCCCCGAAGGATTGCGCTTCTCGCGAGCTTCGCCTAGGCGAAACGGGAAAGGGCGCCGGGGCTCGATTTGTACGACTCCGGGACGAAGGCGTTTTTACACCTTCGACTCTGCCCGTTTAACACAGCCGTAATAAAATTACCAGCCATTCATGGGGTTTGGCCGCCGAAAATCTGCGTCCGCGCGCAGCCTTTGCTGCAGGGAACGTCGCCGGCGAAACGATGCGGCCCGGAACCCGTCCCGCGCATGGCGGGACGGGAGGATCGCTCAGTCGCCTTCGCCCGGTTCGGCCGAGAAATACTTGTCGAACTTGCCTTCTTCGCCCTTGTGCTCGTCGGCGTCATCCGGTGTCTGACCGTTGTTCGACGTCACATTCGGCCATTGTTCCGAATAGGTCCGGTTCACCTCGAGCCATTTCTCCAGACCGTTCTCGGTGTCCGGCAGGATCGCCTCGGCGGGGCATTCGGGCTCGCAAACGCCGCAGTCGATGCATTCGCTGGGGTTGATGACGAGCATGTTCTCGCCTTCATAGAAGCAGTCGACCGGACAGACCTCGACGCAATCCATATATTTGCACCGGATACACGCATCGGTGACGACATAGGTCATTGGTCGCAGGCTCCATTCCGCTTGAGGCCGCCCCTGCTATGCGGCTGCTTCCGACTCGTCAACGGGATTGGCGACAAGCGATTCGAGGTTGGTGTAAAGACTGGCTGCTTCGGCGGGCGGTCCGCGCCGCTTGGGCAGCGCCTCGATTCGCACGATCCGCACTCGTCCGTTCCACGGAAATGCGAGCACCGAGCCGACCCGCACCGGCGCGTGCGCGCGGTCGATTCGTCGCCCGTCGAGCCGTAACGTCCCCTTGCGCGCGATACCCTGTGCCATGCTTCGCGATCCGGCGAGGCGTGCGTACCAGAGGAAGCGGTCGAGCCGCATCGTGCCGGCCGCGTCAGCCATTGCCCGAAACCAGATCGGCGAGCGCGGCAAAGGCATTGTCGCGCGGCGGCGGCGGCGCCTTGGGCTTGGGGGTCAGCCCCTTCCAAGCCCAGCGCTGCGGCTCGCCTTCCTTGCCGCGGATCGCACGAAAGCCGAGCTGCGCCATCAGCCGCGACAGCGTGTCGGGGGTGAGGCCGATCGACGTGGCGAGCGCCGGATCGGGCGTGAAAGGCGCGCGGCCCTTTCGCGAATCATGCGCCGCGCGCGCGATCTTCTCGACCAGATCGACGCGCACCGCCTGCTGCCCCAGCGGACGGAAGCCATGCGCCAGACCGGCGCCGGGCGCGTTGCGCGGCAGCACACTCGCGCCCTCGACCGGACCGTCGCCGAGGCCGAGCAGCTCGCGCCGGAACTGCGCGGCGGCGGGCTTGAGCAAAGCGGGCGCGTAGATATCGAGCGTGCCGATGGTGAAACCCAGCTTGCGCAGCGCCTTGCGCGCGGGCGGATCGAGCGCCTCGATCAGTTCGGCGGCGGCGCGGCGCGGCAGCATTCCGCCCGCGTCGAGCAGCGCATTGGCAAGCGCGCGCAGCGGCGCCCCGGCAGCGGGGTCGCGCGTCGCTTCGCCGAGCCTGGCGAGCGGCGGCACTGCGTTCGCCACGCGCTCGGCGAACCAGCGATCGAGCCGCGCCTGCACATCACCGCGCAGCGCCCCGTCGAGAACGTCGAGCGCACGATCGAGCCGCACCGCGGGCAGCGCGGCGTTGCGCTCGCTGACGAGATGCGCGACCGGCAGCTCGCCCCACAGGATCGCGGAATCTCCCCCGAGCGAAAGGTCGCTGTCCTCGGCATCGGCAAGCGCCCTGCCCCGGCGGCGCAGTTCGGATGCAAGCCGCTTTTCCGCCGCCGCGAGCAGCATGCGCTTGTCCGCCGCGCGCGCATCGCCCGCGACCGAGAAGCGAAAGCCGTCGAGCGTGCCGAGGCTGTGCTCCTCGATCGTCACCTCGCCGTCGGCGGCGATGGTGACGGGCAGCGCATCGGCATCGGCGCCGATTTCGCGCAACAGCATCGTCGTGCGCTTGTCCACGAACCGCTGGGTCAGGCTGGCGTGGAGCGCATCGGACAGCTTTTCCTCGATCGCGCGGGTGCGCTCGGCCCAGTGATTCGGATCTTCGAGCCAGTCGGCGCGGTGCGCGATATAGGCCCAGCTGCGTGCCGCCGATATCCGCCCCGCGAGCGTTTCGACGTCGCCATCGGTGCGATCGAGCCGCGCGATTTCGTCGGCGAACCACTGGTGCGGAACATGCCCGCGCCCCTCGGACAAATGGCCGTAGACGCGCCCGACGAAACGGGCATGCGGATCGGCGCCGAGCTTGCGGAAATCGGGCAGGCCGCACGCGGCCCAGAGCCGCGCGACCGCCGCCTTGCCCTCTGCCCGGTCGCGCACCCAGTCCTGATCGGCGAGCCGCTTTAGCACGGCAAGGTCGACTGCTTCGGGCGCGGCGCGCAGCACATCATGCGTCGGCTTCGCTTCCAGGCTCGCGATCAGCGCATCGACACTCGACAGATCGGGCGCGCCTTCGCGCCAGAACAGCTTTTCGATGCGCGGCATGCGGTGCGATTCGATCGCCAGCACCTCCTCGGGCGTGAAGGCGTTGGGGCCATCCTCGTGCAGCGCGCCGAACGTGCCGTCGCGCTGATGCCGCCCGGCGCGCCCGGCGATCTGCGCCATTTCGGCTATCGTCAGCCGCCGCTGCCGCTTGCCGTCGAACTTGCGCAGCGAAGCGAAGGCGACATGCGCGACATCCATGTTAAGCCCCATGCCAATGGCATCGGTGGCGACGAGATAATCGACTTCGCCCGCCTGGAACATTTCCACCTGCGCATTGCGGGTGCGCGGGGAAAGCGCGCCCATCACCACCGCCGCGCCGCCGCGCAGCCGCCGCAGTGCCTCGGCGACGGCGTACACTTCCTCGGCGCTGAACGCGACGATCGCCGAACGGCGCGGCAGCCGCGACAATTTGCGTGCGCCGCCGTAGCTGAGCGTGGAAAAGCGCGGGCGACCGATGATTTCGGCGTCGGGCACCAGCGCTTCGACCATCGGCCGCAGTGCTTCGGAGCCGAGAATCATCGTTTCCTCGCGCCCGCGTGCGCGCAGCAATCTGTCGGTGAAGACATGGCCGCGCTCGGGACTGGCGCCGAGCTGCGCCTCGTCGATCGCGACGAATGCGGTTTCGCGTTCGAGCGGCATCGATTCGGCAGTGCACAAGAACCAGCGCGCATTGGGCGGACAGATCTTCTCCTCGCCGGTGATCAGCGCGACCTGGCTCTCGCCCTTCATCGCGACGACGCGGTCGTAAACCTCCCGCGCGAGCAGCCGCAGCGGGAAGCCGATCATGCCGCTGGCATGGCCGCACATCCGCTCCACCGCCAGATGAGTCTTGCCGGTATTGGTGGGGCCGAGAACGGCGGTTACGGGGCTGCGCCGAGCTTGTGTCATCGGCAACCAACATCGCTCCGAGTCATCCCTTAGGCAACAGCCCCGAATTGCCGATTCGTGTTAACCATGCTGGATTTGCGCTGAAAATTCGCGTCAGCATCCCTTCATCTGCGCTCTGGCACGCTTTGCCGCAGTCGGGACAGTCACGGGGCACACTTAATTTGACTTTAAACCCACCCTTGCACAGTGATCGTGACCAGGCCGGGGGTGTCGGCTTTGATGACGACTTTTGGGGGCAGCGAGCTTTGTTCCTGCGGAACGATCACGGATACGATCTTGGCGGCGGCGCAAACGCGCTGAGCAATCCGCGCACCGCCGAACCTGTTGCGCCTGCGAAATCGAAGGCGGGGCTGTCGCACAAGCTGCGCGCCCGCTTCCCCGATTTCGAGCTGGTGCCGGACCTCGGATCACGTATCGGCAGCCTGCAATGGTATCGCGGCGTTGCGACCTGTGTCGGGCTGTGCGCCGTCACGCTGCTGATGGCGCCGGGGCTGGAAGATCCGATCTACGGCTATGTCCCGCCCGCGCTTCAGGGCGAGGAATGGGAAGCCGCGCGGGTGCAGGCGATTTCGCCGCTCGCCGACGGGGCGAAGACGGGGTACGACATGGCGGCGACCGGACTGGTCGCGCCGCTGGCCGATACGCCCGAACGCCCGATCATCGACCTTACCACCAAGATTTCCTCGGGCGGCACGCTGCTCGGCGCGCTGCAGCGCTCGGGCGTCGGCGCCACCGACGCGGCGAACGCGGTCTCGCTGATCGGCGACGCGATTTCGCTGCGCGACCTGCAGGCGGGAACGCCGTTCGACGTGCGGCTGGGCCGCCGGTCGGACAAGTCGCAGCCACGCCCGCTCGAACGGCTCGGTTTCCGCGCCCGGTTCGACCTGAGCGTCGAGGTCAGCCGTGGTGCCGACGGCACGCTGGCGCTGCGCCAGATCCCGATCGCAGTCGATTCGACGCCGCTGCGCATCCGCGGCAAGGTCGGCAGCAGCCTGTATCGTTCGGCCCGCGCCGCCGGTGCTCCGGCCAAGGCAGTCGAGGCCTTCATCCGCGCCATCGCCACGCGCATGTCGATGTCGCAGATCGGCGCCGATGCCGACTTTGAAATGATCGTTGCACGCGATCGCGCCGAAACCGGCGAAGTTCGTTTCGGCAACGTGCTCTTCGGCGGCATTCAGCAGGGATCGACCAAGGTTCAGCTCGCCTCCTGGGACTATCAGGGCCGGACCGAGTGGTTCGACATGGACGGCAAGGGCGAAAAGCGCGGGTCGATGGTTCGCCCGGTGCATGGCCGGCTGACCTCCAGCTTCGGCATGCGCTGGCATCCGGTGCTCGGCCGTCGCCGCATGCACAAGGGCTGGGACATCGCCGCGCCCAGCGGCACGCCGATCCGCGCGATTGCCGATGGTCGCGTGACCTTCTCCGGCCGCAACGGCGGCTATGGCAATTTCGTCCGGCTGCGCCATTCGAGCGGACTGCAGAGCGCCTATGGCCATATGCTCCGCACCGCCGTGCGCAGCGGCGCGCGGGTTCGTCGCGGCGACGTTATCGGCTATGTCGGATCGACCGGCGTTTCGACCGGCCCGCACGTCCATTTCGAAGTGCTGCGCGGCGGCGTTGCGGTGAACCCGGGTTCGGTGTCGTTCATGTCACAGAGCATTCTGGGCGGCGGCGACCTTTCGTCCTTCCGCGCCAATGTTTCGAAGCTGCTGAAAACGCCGGTCCAGCCGGCGACGGAAGGGGAAGCCGCAGCGGCAGCCGAATAATCGGCCGCGCAAACGAAAAAGGGGCTCCGCGCATCGGCACGGAGCCCCTTTTTCGTTGCGGTGCGGTTCAGCGCGCCTGCGATCGCCAGCGGCTGATGGTGCGCGCCAGGCTCTGCTCCTCGCCGCCGGTCTCGCGCCACAGTTCGGAGAAGACCGGGTCGCCCGATGCCGGCCGCTTGTCGGCTTCCAGCGAATCGAACAGGAGGCGGATCGGCGTCGCCACGCCCTCGCCGACCGCGATGCATTCGCGGTTGCGCAGCGCGGGGATCGAATCGAGGAAACCGCGCGCGCCCTCCGGCATCGCCGCGCGGACGAAGGCCTGGTCGCGATCGTTGTTGAGTCGCATCGTCAGGATCGTGCCGCATTGCGAAAGCACGCCTTCGGCAAGGTCGGACGGCCGCTGCGTCACCAGCCCCAGCGAAACGCCGTATTTTCGGCCTTCCTTCGCGATCCGGCTGAGGATGCGACCGACCGACGAACCGTCGGCATTGCGTTCATTGGGAACATAGCGATGCGCCTCTTCGCAGACGAGCAGGATCGGCCGCTGCGCCTCGCCGCGCGACCAGATGGCGTAATCAAACACCATCCGGCTCAATACCGCGACGACGACCGAGGTGATTTCGGAGGGCACGCCCGACACGTCGATGATCGAAATCGGCTGCCCGCCGCCCGGCAGGCGGAAAATGCGCGCCATGAAGCTCGCCATGCTGTCCGACACCAGCATGCCGGAGAACATGAAGGCATAGCGCGGATCGGTCTTGATCTCGTCGATCTTTGCCTTGACGCGCAGATAGGGGGCGCTGTCGGTCGCCTTGTCCATCTTGCCCATTTCGAGCTGGATCAGGTTCGACAGGTCGGACAGGAGATAGGGGATCGGTGCATCGACGGTGAGCTTCGGTATATCCGCCGCCAGCCGGTTCTTGGCCTTGGCCGCGAGCAGGCATTTGGCGAGGATATCGGCATCGACCTGCCGTTCCGACCCCGAAGAGGTAAGGAACACTTCGCAATGTTCCTCGAAATTCATCAGCCAATAAGGCATCGCCAGATTGGACACGTCGAACACCGCGCCGTGATCCTTGAACGCGGCGCCATATTCGCCATGCGGATCGATCATCACGATATGGCCCTGCGGCGCGAGCTGGCAGATGCGATGGAGGATCAGCGCGGCAGCGGTCGATTTACCCGTGCCGGTCGATCCCAGCAGCGCGAAATGCTTGCCCAGCATCGAATCGACATAGAGCGCTGCGCGAATATTCTTCGTCGGATAGACGTGTCCGATCTCGATATGCGCGCGTTCGTCGGCGGCATAAATCTGCTTGAGGTCGAAAGTCGAAACCGGGAACACTTCGGTCCCAGGCACCGGATAGCGCGTGACGCCGCGGCGAAAGCGATAGAGTTTGCCGGTCAGCTTTTCCTCGTCGCCCTCGCCGAGAAAATCGATATCGGCGACGATACGGCGCGAATCATGCTCGGCGAGCCGCATCGCGCGGACATTGGCGATCAGCCAGGTCGTGCCGACGCGCATCTTGAGCTGCGCGCCGACCTGTCCGGCCTGCGCTATCGCCGGATCCGAATCGTCGGCAAGCGTTTCGATCGCTTCGGCATCGAGCACGACCTTGCTCGATGCGCCGGCGACTTCGAGTACCGCGCCGACGGCGACCGGTGCATGCGCCGCAGCTACCGGTGCCGTGGAATAAGGCGACGCATCGGAAAATGCGCGCGCCGGAAAATGGCCGTCCATCAAAAACTCCCCATTGTCCCGCCATTCTGCGCCGGGGGAGTAAATATTGCGTTCCTGCAGCGACTTGACCGCGCGATCAGCGGCGACGCCAGATCGCGCCTGCGCTCCATCCGAACAGAACCGACAACGCCACCGCGGTAAGGCCGTAGAGCACCGAATGCCGTTCGGCCGCATTGGCGACGAATCGTTCGAAGCCCGATTTGCGGATTTCGATCGGCCGCACCGCCGCGGCGAGGACGCGGCCGTCGCGAATCAGGAAGGTTTCGGCAGTGAACCGCCCGACCGGCACCCGCGCGGGAATCGAGATGCGCGCGCGATAGAGGACGCCGTCGGTGATCTCCACCGCGCCGGGCGCTTCGTAATAAAGGCCGCTGCGCCGGCGCAGGTCGACGAGCCCGGCGTCGAACCGGTCCTGCACCGCCGGAACCGCGCCGGACGCGGGCGACAATTGCAGGCTGTCGAGCCCCAGTTCGTAGATGGCGCGCGTGCGATCATCGACCAGCTCGGTGATCGGTCGCGAGGACGCGACGGCATAGAAGGAAGGCGCCGAACGATAGCGCATCCGGTTCGCATTCACCCAGATTCCGGCGATCTGCTCCTTCTCGCGCAGCTGGATCGACTGGACCGGCCCCTTCACCACCACGACGATCTCAGCCGGTTCGTCGCTGTCCGCCGCGCGCTCGCCATCGGGATAGACGATCGCGCCGAACAGCAGCAGTTCGGCGCCGGTGAAGCTGTAATAGATTTCGATCTCGCGCTGCGACACATCGGGGACCAGCACCGGCTTGGCGCCGAGCAGCAGCAGCGCCAGCGGCGCGACCAGAAGGCGCCACCAGTTCATGCCAGCTCCACCGAATAGATTTCGTCCGGGTGCCAGGCGAGGCCCAGGAAAATGCGCACCGCCACCAGCAGCACAATGATCGCAAGCGCGAGGCGGAGATATTCGGGCGGCGCCTTCATCGCGATTCGCGCGCCGATCTGCGCGCCCGTCACCGATCCGAGCAGCAGCAGCACGGCCAGGACGATATCGACCGCCTGAGTCGTGGTCGCGTGCATCATCGTCGCCGCGGCGGTGGTGAACAACGTCTGGAACAGCGACGTGCCGACCACTACCGTCGGCCCCATGCCGAGCAAGTAGAGCATCGCCGGGATCAGGATGAACCCGCCGCCGACGCCGAGCAGCACCGTCAGGATGCCGGTGAAGAAGCCGAGCAGCAGCGGCGCAAGCGGCGAAATATACAGCCCCGATCCGTAGAAGCGCCAGCGCAGCGGCAGCCAGGCAACCAGCGGATGGTGGCGCCGCCGTCGCGCGCGCGGATGGATGCCGGCACGATGCGCGCGGATGCTGCGCAGCGATTCGGTAAGCATCAGCCCGCCGATCGAGCCGAGCAGCAGGACATAGAGAATCCCGATCGTCGTATCGATCTGCCCGCTCGCCTGGAGCAGCGCGAACAGCCAGCCGCCGACGAGACTGCCCAGCACGCCCCCCGAAACCAGCACCATGCCCATTTTCAGGTCGACGCCCTTGCGCCGCAAATGCGCGAAAACGCCCGAAACGCTGGCCCCGGTAACCTGGCTCGACGCCGATGCAGCCGCGACTGTGGGCGGAATGCCGTAGACGATCAGCAGCGGCGTGATCAGGAATCCGCCGCCGACGCCGAACATGCCCGAAAGCATACCCACGCCAAAGCCGAAGAACACGATCACGAGCGCGTTCACCGACAGATTGGCGATGGGCAGGTAAATATCCATTGCTGCGATGCGATAGCCCGTCCTGCGTTCGGGCAAAAGCGCCGTGCGTCTAAAAATCGGCGCCGAGCGTAACGGCGAGTCCCGATCCGGGCAGGGCATTGCCGGCAATCCGCTCGCGCCATTCGAACGCGAGCCGCAGATGTTTGTCGCCCGCCGGGAAATCGATCACCGCCGCTGGGCCGATATCGACTCGAGCGATACCGCGCTGCGCCCCGCCCCACGCGCCCGCGCCGAGCGAAAGCTGCGTCTTGCCGCGTCGGCGGACCGGGCGCAGTACGCGCACCGCGCCGTCGGCATAGGGTTCGAGCCGATCGCGCAGCACCCCGCCCGCCTGGCCATAGGCTTCGAGGCGGAAACCGGCGGGAATATCGGCCTGCGTCCCCGCGATGATCCCCGCACCCGTTCCGTCCGCGCCGCCGTCTAGCGCGACGCGCCGTTCGGCGACGATTCGCACCGGCAACCGCGTCGGTTGCCATTCGACGCTCATCGTCGCTTCGCGCCCCTGGCCCTCGAGCGGAGCGGTCAGCCTGCCGGCAAGGGCAAGCGCGCCGCGCGGCCCGGCGCGATAGGCGACGCGGATGCCCGCCTGCCCGCCGCCGAGCTGTGCCGCGCCCGGCGCCGCGGCGCGCACACCGTTGCCGCGGCGCAGGACCCAGAGCGCTCCCGACCAGCCCAGCGACGGTGGTGCGGTTGCCGGAACCACGGACGGAGAAGGCGCCGTCTGGGGCGCGCCCGCGACATATTCGGGATCGCCGTAGCGGACCATCACTGCCATTGCGAGCTGCGCGCGGGCGGGATCAAAGGGGTCGGGCGCGCTCGGCCGGAGGCGTGTGGGTGGAGGCGGTGTTGCGGCATTCTTGCGACCGGCTGACACCGAAGCCGGTGCCTGGCCTGTCGCCGGATCGGGTGCGGGGTGCGCGGTCGGCGCGGCAAGCGCCGCGACCGGCACGACTGCCTCGATCGCCTGCGGCAGCGATCCGGTCGCGTGCCACAGGATCGCGATGCGCAGTCCTACCCAGCCGGTGCAGACCAGCGCCAGGAATCGCAACGGCCGCCCCCGCCGGGTCATGCCGTCGCCTGCCCGGGATCGTCGGGAAACTGGTGCCGCGTCTTGTCCCATCGCGGCGGCGCTCCGGCCAGCATCCGCAGATAGGCAAAGGCGGCACGGCGCGCTGCAAGCAGCGCGATGGCATTGGCGACGATGACGCGCGGCAGCGAGAGCAACGCCTGGCGCCAGCCATAGCCATGCCAGACGAAACCGGCACGGACGACGACCCGCCAGAGCAGATTGGCGAAATTGAGAGTCAGCAACAGCCCGAGCACGGCATCGGGCAGCATGGGCGCGGTGCCGCTGATCCAATGCACGCCGGAAGCGGTACCCCAGAGCAGCAGCGCGCAATAGGCGAGCGCAAGCACCGGCATTGCGAGCGTCGCGCGCCGGTCGCGCATCCGCATCCAGTGATCGGCGACGGCAAGGGGCGGTGCCCAGCCGGTGCGATCCCATCCCGCAAGCGCAATGCCGGTCAGCCAGCGCGCCTTCTGTCGAACCGCCGTCGCCAGCGTCGCGGGAAAATAGGCCCGCACCGCGACCAGCCCCTCGGCCGGATCATGGACGCGCGGCAGCGCGGTGCTGCCGCCGAATGCGGCCATCGTCAGTCCGAGTTCGTAATCCTCGGTCAGGCTGGTCGCGTCGAACGGCGTGCCGCCGCGCGCCTCGGCGATCCGCGCGAGCATGTCGCGCCGGATGGCGCATCCGGTGCCGGCGAGCGGAATGCCCGCGCCGAGCATGCGGCGCACGAGCAGGTTCTTGCCGTGCGCCTCGGCGAATTCATCACAATAATGGCCCGAAATGAACGGTGACGCCGGATGCGGCAGCGGCAGAACCGGAAGCTGCACGGCGTCATGCCGCGCCAGTTCGCGCGCAAACACTTCCAGCTCGCGCGGATGCACCACATCCTCGGCATCGTGGAGCAGCACTGCGCCGCAGCGCCCCTCCACCGCTTCGTCGCGCAGCAGCGCGCGCCACAACGTGTTGAGGCAATCGGCCTTGGTCGTCGGGCCGGGCGCCGAGCCGATGACCAGCCGTATCCGGTCATCGCCCGCCGCCGCCCTCGCGACGGCGTCGATCGTCGCGCGATCATTGGGATAGGTGCCGACATAGAGGCGAAAGCGCGCATCGCCCCACCGCGCCAGTGCCGTGCGCAGCATCGCGCCGATGACCGCCGCTTCGTCCCAGGCGGGGACGAAGATCGCGATCGGCGCTTCGCCGCCACGCGCGCCCAAGGGGGATGCACCGCCGCGCGCGCCGAAAATCCGCCGCGGCAACTGCCGGGTGGCATAGACGATGTCGACCGCGAGGTCGTCGATCCCGCCGACCAGGAAACAGATCGAGGCGAACAGAGTCACTTCGCGCGCGACGACATCGATCCAGAGGATCCAGTCTCCTCCATATTGCACGCGAATTCCCCCCGATTCGGCGAGGTTATCATCCGTGCCAATCGCGAAACGATCAAGCATTCGCTTCCTGTCCCGGCGAATCCCGCTGGACTCGCCAGCCCACAGGCCTTTACCTTTCGGCAACCTTGGGGAGGGGTTCTGATGAGACTCGCAGCCCGCGCCGCCATTTTGGCGCTTGTTCTGGCGCCACTGGGTGCCGTCGCCGCCTTCGGTGACGATGCTCCCGAAGTCGTGGTTGCGACGCCCGGCATCGGCAATGGCGCGATCGAGCGCTTCACGGTCCGCTTCAACGAACCGATGGTCCCCCTAGGCGATCCGCGCGCGGCGGGCCCGTTCGACGTGGAATGCCCGGTCGGCGGACAGGGCCGCTGGGTCGATCAGCGCACCTTCGTCCATGAATTCGCCAATCCCCTGCCCGGCGGCGTCACCTGCACTTTCACGATCAAGGACGGGCTGAAGAGCCTCTCTGGCTATGACGTCGAGGGGCAGGACGAATTCACCGTCGACAGCGGCGGCCCGATCGCGCGCGCGGTGCTGCCGAGCCGCTGGGGCGGGCGCATCGAAGAGGACCAGGTATTCCTGATCGCCGCCAACCTGCCCGCCGATCCGGCGTCGGTGGCCGAAAACGCCTATTGCGCGGTTGAAGGCATCGGCGAGCGGATTCCCGTGGACGTCCTCGACAAGACTCTGCCCGCGCGGCTGATCGCGGAGCTCGGCACCGAACGCTGGGAAGTACGCAGCTTCCTGCGCGATGCCGGCCTGCCGCAAGCACTGCCCGAGAACGAAGCCGATCGCGCCGAAGCGATGCAGGCAGTGACTGCGCTCAAGTGCCGCCGCCCGCTGCCGCCCGGGCGCGACGTCTCGCTCGTCTGGGGCAAGGATATCGAAAGCGCTTCGGGGCGCGCGGCGGGAAGCGACCAGCGGTTCGACTTCACCGTGCGCCAGCCCTTCACCGCGCGCTGGGAATGTTCGCGCGTCAATCCGCAGGCCGGGTGCAATCCGGTGCAGGACGCGCATGTCGTCTTCACTTCCCAGGTCCCGCGCGAGCTCGCCGGAGCGATCCGGCTGCGTACGCCCGACGGCAAGGAAATCGCGCCCAATCTGTCCGAGGAGGACCAGCGCCAGCAGACGCTCTCGCGCGTCACCTTCGCCGGGCCGCTGCCCGCCGACACCACCGCCAGCCTGGTGATGCCCGAGGGGCTGAAGGACGAAAGCGGCCGCGCGCTTTCCAACAGTGAGCGCTTTCCGCTCGAGGTCCGCATCGACGAGCGCCCGCCGCTGGTGAAATTCGCCGCCGAATTCGGCATTCTCGAGCTGAGCGAAGGCGGCGTGCTGCCGGTGACGGTGCGCAATGTCGAAGCCCAGCTCAAGGGGCAGATGGGGTCGGTCGCCGGCCAGCGGCTGCGCGTCGACGGCTCCGACGCCGAAGTCGCGCGCTGGCTGCGCACCGTCGAGGACGCCGACGATTATCGCTATGAAACCGTCACGCGCGGCGACGAGGAAGTGCGCGTCAACCACACCGGCGACGAACCCGTCCTGACGGGCGATGCGGGAAATCCGTTCAACATCGACCTGCCCGGCGAAGGCAAGCAGTTCGAAGTCGTCGGCATTCCGCTGACCGATCCGGGTTTCTATGTCGTCGAACTGGCCAGCCCGCGGCTGGGCGAAGCGCTGCTCGGCCGCGACGCCACACGCTATGTCGCCACCGCGGCGCTCGTCACCAACATGACGGTCCATTTCAAATGGGGCCGCGACAAGTCGCTGGTCTGGGTGACGTCGCTCGACGGCGGGCGCGGTGTCGGGTCCGCGCAGGTGCAGATTTCCGACAGCTGCACCGGACAGCTGCTCGCGCGCGGCACGACCGACGAATCGGGCCGCCTGGCGGTGCCGCCGGGCCTTCCCGAGCCCGAAAGCTGGGGCAATTGCGAGGAATATTCGAACAGCCACCCGCTGATGATCTCGGCGCGCAAGGATGGCGATTTCAGCTTCACGCTGACCAGCTGGGGCGAAGGCATCCGCCCCTATGATTTCGACCTTCCCTATGGCTGGAGCCAGCAGGAATCGATTTTCCACACCGTGTTCGACCGCGCGCTCGTGCGCCAGGGCGAGACGGTGCACATGAAGCATATCGTGCGCAAACCCGTCGCCGCCGGGTTCGCCGGTACGCCGGGTTTCACCGGCACGCTTCGCCTGTCGCATCGCGGATCGGACACGAAGTTCGAGCTGCCGCTGACGATCGACGCGCAGGGCATCGGCGAAACCACCTGGAACGTGCCGCAAGGCGCGCCGATGGGCGATTATGACCTGATCGTCGAAACCGAAGGCGACAGGATCTGGACCGAGCAATCGGTGCGCGTCGACGAATATCGCCTGCCGACGATGCAGGCGACGGTAAGCGGCCCCGACGAGGCGGTGGTGCAGCCCAAATCGCTCCCGGTCGATCTCTATGTCGGCTATCTTTCGGGCGGCGCGGCGCCCAATCTGCCGGTCGAAGTGCGCGTCGGCTATTTCGAGGGGCTGCGCGCGCCCTCTGGCTATGACGGCTTTCGCTTCGGCGGGCGCGCGATGACTGAGGGCGTGCGGCCGATGGACGGCGACGGCGAGGACATCACCCCCGATCTGCCGCCCACCCAAACCATCCCGGTGACGCTGGGTCGCGACGGCACCGCGCGCACGACGATCGACGTGCCCGCCACGGTGGAGGGCGATACGCAGCTGGTGGTCGAGATGGACTATCCCGACGCCAACGGCGAAGTGCTGACCGCCTCGCGCCGCATCCCGGTCTATGGTTCGGCGGTGCGCCTGGGCGTCAGGACCGACGGCTGGATGATGAAGGAGGACGATCTGCGCCTCAAATTCATCGCGCTCGATACCGACGGCAAGCCGATCGCCAATCAGCGAGTCAGCGTCGAGCTCTACAGCCGCGAGATATTGACCGCGCGGCGGCGGCTGATCGGCGGCTTCTATGCCTATGACAACCAGATGAAGACGACGAAGCTGCGCGAGACGTGCAGCACGCGGACCAACGAGCTCGGCTTTGCCGAATGCGCGATGGACCCGGGCGTTTCGGGCGAAGTCTATGCCGTCGCATCGACCGAGGACGCCGAGGGCAATGTCGCCCGCGCGACGCAATCGGTGTGGCTCGCGGGCGAGGACGACTGGTGGTTCGGCGGCGACAATGGCGACCGCATGGACGTGCTGCCCGAGAAGACCGAATATGCCGCCGGCGAAACCGCGCGTTTCCAGGTGCGCATGCCGTTCCGCGAAGCCACCGCGCTGGTGACGATCGAGCGCGAGGGCGTGCTTTCGAGCTTCGTCGTCGGCCTGTCGGGCAAGGACCCGGTAGTCGAAGTGCCGATGCCGGGCGGCTATGCGCCGGATGTCTATGTCTCCGTGCTCGCGGTCCGCGGGCGCGTCGACGGCTGGTCGCTCTGGTCGGCCAATGTCGCGCGCGACTGGAACCTGCCCTTCTTCCGCCGCGACGCCGCCAAGCCGACAGCGACGGTCGATCTTGCCAAGCCCGCCTATCGCCTCGGTATCGCCCGAGTGAAAGTGGGGTGGCAATCGCACCGGCTCGACGTCGAAGTGAAGGCGAACAGCGACAGCTATGCGCCGCGCGATCGGGCGACGGTCGACGTCACGGTGAAAACGCCCGAAGGCAAGCCGGCAAGTTCGGCCAATCTGGCGTTCGTCGCGGTCGACGAGGCATTGCTGCAGCTCGCCCCCAATGACAGCTGGAACGTGCTCGACGCGATGATGGGCGAGCGGCCGCTGTCGGTGCTGACTTCCACCGCGCAGATGCAGGTCGTCGGCAAGCGCCATTACGGCCGCAAGGCAGTCGCCGCGGGCGGCGGTGGCGGCGGGCCTGGAGATTTGTCCGGGCTCAACCGCACCAATTTCGAACCGGTATTGCTGTGGAAAGGCCGTGTCGATCTCGACGCGAACGGCCATGCCCGGCTACAGGTGCCGCTTTCCGACGCGCTGAGTGCGTTCCGGCTCGTCGCGGTCGCGACCGACGGGACACAGCTGTTCGGCACCGGCAGCGCCAGCGTGCGCACGCAACAGGATCTGAGCATCTATGCCGGGGTGCCGCCGATGGTCCGCACCGGCGACAAGTTCAGCGCGATGTTCACGCTGCGCAACGGTTCGGACAAGCCGATGAAGGTGACTGCCAATGTCGCGCTCAGTCCCGCCATCGCCACCGGGCGGCCGCTCACCGTCGATATCCCGGCGGGCGGTGCGGTGCCGGTGTCGTGGAACCTGGTGGCGCCCGATGCCGACGGGCAATTGCGCTGGACGGTCAGCGCGCGCTCGGCCGACGGCAAGGCGACCGACCGTATCTCGGTGACGCAGCAAGTCGCCTGGGCGGTTCCGGTGGAAACCTGGGCGGCGACGCTGGCGCGCGTGGGCGACGGCACCGATTTCCCGGTTACGCCGCCGGCCGGCGCGCTGCCGGGGCGCGGCAGCGTCGACATCCGGCTGACCGACACGCTCAGTCCGCCGCTGGCGGGAGTGCGCGACTATATGATGCGCTACCCGTATAACTGTTTCGAACAGCGGCTCTCGCGCATCATCGTCACCGGCAACGTGCCGGCATGGAATCGCCTCTCGGGCGAAATCCCCGCCTTCCTCGATGATGAGGGGCTGCTGCGCTATTTCGCCTATGAAAATCTGCGCGGGTCCGAGGCGCTGACGGCATATGTCCTTTCGATCACCGCCGAAGCGGGGTTGCCGGTCCCGGCGGATTCGAAGGCGAAGATGATCGCGGCGATGAAAGCGGTGCTCGACGGGCGGCTGCGGCACGAGGACTATGGCGATGTCCGGCTCCAGCGGATCGCCGCCTTCGCCGCGCTGGCGCGCAACGGCGAAGCGACTCCGGCGATGCTCGGCCAGATCGGCATGACACCCGCCGACATGCCCACCTCTACGCTCGCCGATTATCTGATGGCGCTGGGCAAGGTCCCGGGTCTGGCCAACGGCGCGCAGCTGCGCGCGGCGGGCGAGGCCGAGCTGCGCAAGCGGCTCGTCTATGAAGGTACGCGGATCGACCTGAGCGACAAGGGCGCCATGCCCTGGTGGCTGATGGCATCGAACGACCAGGCCGCGATCAAGGCGCTGCTCGCGGCGCTCGGCCGGCCCGGCTGGCAGGAGGAAATGGCCAAGATGATGGTCGGCGTGTCGATGCGCCAGCAGCGCGGCCACTGGGATACGACGACGGCCAATGCCTGGGGCGCGGTCGCGGCGCGCAAGTTCGACGCCGCCTATCCGGCGAGCGCGGTGCAGGGCACGACCGTAGCGCGCTTCGGCAGCGGCACGCGCCGCCTCGAATGGCCGCTGGCGGAGCCGCAACGCGCGTTCAGCCTGCCGCTGCCGAACAGTGCCACGCCGCTGCGCATGACCCAGACCGGCGGCGCCGGCCCCTGGGCGATGGTGCAGGTAAAGGCCGCCGTGCCGCTGACCGAAGGCGTCAATGCGGGGTACAAGATGACTCGCAAGACCGAAGTCGTGCAGGCATCCGATCCGAACCGGCTGGGCCGCGGCGACGTCGTCAAGGTGACGATCACGGTCGAAGCGAGCGCGGCGCGCAACTGGGTGGTGATCAGCGATCCCGTCCCCGCCGGAGCGCAGGTGCTGGGCGGGTTGGGCGGCCAGTCCGAGCTGCTGCGCGCGCAGGCGGACAGCGGATCGGGCGTCCAGCCGAGCTATGTCGAGCGCGGACAGGAGGCATGGCGCGCCTATTTCCGCTGGGTGCCGCGCGGCAGCTTCACTGTCTCCTATGTGATGCGGCTCAACAATGCAGGGGAATTCCATCTGCCGCCGAGCCGCGTGGAAGCGATGTATTCGCCCGAAATCTTCGCGGCATTGCCCAACCAGACCGTGACCGTCGCACAAAGATGACCGACGCCCGCCGTCAGCGGATCGCCGCGTTGCGGCGGCGGCTGCGGCGGGCACGCCGACGAGCGGTGCTACTCGCGCTACGGAGCGAAAAGCGGGCATGGGCCTTTGTCGATGCCCGCCGTGACGAATGGCGCGACAGGGGCTGGCGCGGAATCGCCACGCCGCCGCGCATCACATTCACCGCCGCGATGCTGGTGCTGACGGGGTTCGTCACGGCATATTGGGCGACGCTGCCGCCCGCGCTGCCCGGCTATGCCGCGGTGCGCGACCATTGGGCGCCTTCGGAAAGCTGGCTCTACGATCGCAACGGCGAATTGCTCGACAGCGCGCGCGTCGATTTCCAGGCGCGTCGCCTCGCCTGGACGCCGCTCGACAAGATTTCGCCCGCCGCGCGCGACGTGCTGATGCATGCCGAGGACAAGCGGTTCCATTGGCATGGCGGCGTCGACTGGATCGCGATCGGCGGCGCCATCCGCGACCGGATCGAGGGGCGACGCGTGCGCGGCGCGAGTACCATTTCGATGCAGGTCGCCGCGTATCTGTCGCCCGAACTCGCCGCACCCGGATCGCGCGGCATACGCGACAAGTTGCGTCAGATCCGCGCGGGGATGGCGCTCGACGGCGGCTGGACCAAGGATCAGATTCTCGAAGCCTATCTGAACCTCGCCGGGTTTCGCGGCGAGGCGCAGGGGATCGGCGCGGCGGCGCTCGGCCTGTTCGGCAAGAGCCCGGCAGCACTGACACGCGACGACGCGCTGCTGCTTGCCGCACTGCTCCCCGATCCCGGTGCGGACGCCCCCGCCATCGCCGCGCGTGCCTGCGCGCTGTCGCAGGAAGAGGATTGTTCGCGCTTTGCCGGTGCCGCCGCCTCGATGCTCGGCCCCGCGCGCAGCCTCCAGCTTGATCCCGGACTCGCGCCGCATCTTACGACGCGGCTGCTGCGCGAGCCGGGGATGCGAGTCACCACGACGCTCGACAAGCAGTTCCAGGAAATCGCCACCACTGCGCTCAGGCGCCAGCTTCAGGGGCTCGGCGGGAGCCGCGCGCGCGACGGCGCGGTGATCGTGGTCGATAACGAGAGCGGCGATGTGCTCGCCTATGTCGGCGGGGTCGGCGGCGCTTCCACTGCACCCGCTGTGGACGGCGCGTCGAGCTATCGCCAGGCGGGATCGACGCTCAAGCCGTTCCTCTACGCGATGGCGATCGAGAAAGGCTATCTCACCGCCGCCTCGATCCTCGACGATTCGCCGGTGCAGCTCGACACGGCGTCGGGCCTCTATGTGCCGCAGAATTACGACCGCGCATTCAAGGGGCCGGTGACGGCGCGCTCGGCGCTCGCCGGATCGCTCAACGTGCCCGCGGTGCGCACACTGCTCCTGACCGGCGTCGAGGCGTTTCGCGACCGGCTATGGGATACCGGCTATCGCGGCCTGACCGAGGACGGGCAATATTACGGCTTCTCGCTCGCGCTGGGATCGGCGGAAGTCACGCTGATGGAGCAGGTCGCGGCGTTCCGCAGCCTCGCGCGCGGCGGGCGCTGGGCGCCGCTGCGGCTGACCGAGGAGGATCCGCATCCCGAAGACCGCGCGATCACGACGCCGCAGGCGGCCTGGATCGTCGGCGACATGCTGTCCGATCCCAATGCCCGCGCCGTCACTTTCGGGCTCGATTCGGCGCTGCGCCTGCCCTTCTGGGCCGCTGCCAAGACCGGCACGTCGAAAGCGATGCGCGACAATTGGTGCATCGGCTTTTCGGATCGCTACACGGTCGGCGTGTGGGTTGGGAATCTGGAAGGCGATCCGATGCGCGCGGTATCCGGCACCAGCGGCGCGGCACCGGTATGGCGCGATGTGATGCTGGGTATCCATGACGGCCGGCCGGGCCACCGGCCCGACCGGCCGGAAGGCGTCGAGGCGCAGCGCGTGACCTTCGCCCAGCATATCGAACAGCCGCGCACCGAATATTTCCTGAAAGGAACCGGCTTTGCCACCGTTGCGGTCGCGCCGCCCGAATCGCGTCGGCCGCGTATCATCAATCCGGTATCGGGAAGCGTCTATGCGCTCGATCCCGATATCCCGATCGACCGCCAGCGGCTGGCGATCACCGTATCAGGCGAAGTCACCGGCCACCGGCTCGAGCTCGACAAGCGGGACCTGGGATCGGCCGACGGCAAGCCGCTGATCCTCACGCCACCCGGGCGGCACCGGCTGCGGCTGATCGATCTGAGCGGCAATGTCGTCGATCAGGTGCTGTTCACGGTGCGCTGATTCGGATTTGCAGATTTTTTCGGACGCGAAGAACCTTTCTCGATCCGAAACGTTCGCCAATTGGTCCTACCCCTTTCGGGACTGGTGCCATGACGCACCGGCCGCGCCGCCCTCGCCCGCCGGCGCGGCCGTTTCTTTTTACCGCGGACGCGGCGACCGGTGCGTTCAGGCAGGCAGCAACAACCCCGCCAGCGCCGCGCTCATCAGATTGGCCAGGCTGCCCGCGACCAGCGCGCGGATGCCGAGCCGCGCGATCGCGCCGCGCTGATTGGGGGCGAGGCCGCCGGTAACCGCCATCTGAATCGCGATCGAGCTGAAATTGGCGAAACCGCACAGCGCGAAGGTGATGATCGTCACAGTGCGCGGCGACAAATCGGTCGCCTGCCCAAGCTGGATAAAGGCGACGAATTCGTTGAGCACCACCTTGGTACCGAACAATCCGCCCGCCGTGCCCGCCTCGCTCCACGGAATGCCGAGCAGGAACATCACCGGCTGGAAGATCGTGCCGATGATCAGCTGAAAGCTGAGCTGCGGAAAGCCGAACCAGCCGCCGATTCCGCCGAGAATACCGTTGGCGAGCGCGACCAGCGCGACGAAGGCGAGCACCATCGCGCCGACCGCGACGGCTAGCTTGACGCCGGTCTGCGCGCCCGCCGCCGCCGCCATGATGACGTTGTCCGCCTTTTCCTCTTCCATGTCGTGTTCGGCGGCGCGGATCGCCTCTTCCTCGCGATCGTCATCGAGCGGAAGTTCGCTTTCCTCGAGCGCGACCCTGGGCTCGGGCATCATGATCTTGGCCATCAGCAGCCCGCCCGGCGCCGCCATGAACGACGCGGCGAGCAACGACGGCAGCGCTTCGGGGCCGAGGAAGCTGGCATAGGCCGCGAGGATCGTCCCCGCGACGCCCGCCATACCGACCGACATCACCGCGAAGAGCTGCGATTCGGTGAGCTTGGCGAGATAGGGACGAATGACGAGCGGCGATTCGCTCTGCCCGACGAAGATGTTCGCCGCCGCGCACAGCGATTCGACCTTGGTAACGCCGGTGAATTTCTCGATCGCGCCGCCGACCCAGCGGATCACCAGCTGCATGATGCCGAGATGATAGAGGATCGAAACAAGGCTGGCGAAGAAGATGATCACGGGCAGCGCGGCGATCGCGAAGCTGGTGCCTCCGACATCGGGGGCCGCGAGCGGCCCGAAGATGAACTGCGTGCCGGCATCGGCATAGCCGAGCAGCGCGCTGACGCCGGCCGACATCGCCTTGATCGCTTCGCGCCCCGCCGGGACATAGAGAACGAGTACCGCGATCCCCGCCTGCAATGCGAAGGCCGGGATCACCTGACGCAGCCGTATGGCGCGCTTGCGCGGCGAAATCAGGAAGGCGATTGCAAGGATTACGGCAATGCCGGCGATGCCGATGGGAAACTGGCTCAGGGTGGAGACCTTCGTGCTGGATTGCGGGCGCGGCGCCCCCGAAACATGCAGAGTGGCGCGGTGCAGCATGGATGGCAAGGGCGCAGCCAACTCCATCTTTCGCGGCCGGGAAATTGTCGCTAGCGTCCCGCGATGGATACCGAACATCGCGCCGTTCCGCGCTCGCTCTTCCTCCTCGCGGTCTTTTACGGCGGCATGGTCTGCATCGCCGGCGTGCTGGGCAACAAGCAGGTTTCGCTGGGGCCAGTTTCGCAGATCGGCGATTGGGTGGGCATCGGGCCGCTCGCGGTCGAGGCGGGCATTTTCGCGTTCCTGCTGCTCGTTTCGGTATCGAGCGCGGTCGCCGAACTCCACGGGCGGGCAGTGGCGAACCGGCTGGTATTGTTCGGCTTCATTCCGCTGCTGATGTCGGTCGCGCTGTCCTGGCTCGTCCATGCGCTGCCCGCCTCTTCGGAAATGCAGCCCGAGGGACTGGCGGCGGTTCAGTATATCCTCGGCGCGACCTGGCGGATCTGGCTGGGCGGGATCACTGCCTATGGCATTTCCACCTTGCTCAACGTCACCATCTTCAGCGCGCTGAAGCGCGAGGGCGGCGGACTGATGTGGCTGCGTTCGGCCGTCGCGGGCGTGCTCAGCCAGATCGTTGACACGCTGATCTTCGTCACCATCGCCTTTTACGGCGTGTTCCCGATCTTCGAACTGCTGGTCGGCCAGATGCTTGCCAAGGTAGTGCTTTCGGCGGTTCTGGTGCCGCTGCTCATCTATATCTTCGTCTGGATCGCGCGCGCGGTCGACGGCAACTAAGCCTCACCGGAGCCGTTGGGTTCGAGCAGCTTCGAGCGAGGCCGAGAAGCGGCCGTCGAGAACCGGTTCTCGACAAGCTCGAACCAAACGGATGGGGCAACGGAGCGGAGATGCGAACCGCCCCTTGTTTCCAACCGCGCAACTTGGCGCTATTGGCGCGCGCATGACCGATCACAGCCCCGACCCCGCAATGCTCGCCAAGGCGGAGACGCTCACCGAGGCGCTCCCCTATCTGCAGCGTTACGCGGGAAAGACCTTTGTCGTGAAATATGGCGGTCACGCGATGGGCGATCCCGAGCTGGCGCGCGATTTCGCGGAAGACGTGGTGCTGCTCAAGGCCGTCGGAATCAATCCGATCGTGGTGCATGGCGGCGGCCCGCAGATCGGCGCGATGCTCAAGCAGCTCGGCATCGAATCGCAGTTCGTCGGCGGGCTGCGCGTCACCGACAAGGCGACCGCCGAAGTCGCCGAAATGGTGCTGGCGGGGAAGATCAACAAGGAGATCGTCGCGTGGATCGCCGAAGCGGGCGGCCGCGCGGTGGGCATTTCGGGCAAGGACGCGCGGCTCGTCACTGCCGAAAAGGTGAAGCGCAGCGAGCCCGATCCCAATTCGGGGATAGAGCGCCATGTCGATCTGGGGTTCGTCGGCGATCCGGTGCATGTCGATCCTTCGATCCTGCACCAGCTTGCCAAGGACGGCATCATTCCTGTCGTCGCGCCGGTCGCGCTCGGCGCCGATGGCGACACCTACAACATCAATGCCGACACGATGGCGGGCGCGATCGCGGCGGCGTGCAATGCCTCGCGCTTCTTCCTGCTCACCGATGTCGCGGGCGTGCTTTCGAAGGACGGCGATCTTCAGACCGATCTCGATCCGGCGGGGATCGACGCGCTGATCAAGGACGGGACGATTTCGGGCGGGATGATCCCCAAGGTCGAAACCTGCGTGAAGGCAGTCGAACGGGGCGTCGACGCCGCGGTCATCCTCGACGGGCGCATCCCGCACGGGATGCTGCTGGAAATCTTCACCCGGCGCGGTGCGGGCACGCTTGTCCGCAAAAACGGGCGGGCTTGAGCCATCGCCCCTATATTGTGTATCAACACCCTAAATCACTTATGCGAGGCTCCGCTTGAACGCGATCCTGATTCCCCTTCTCCAGATCGTCCAGCTGCTGCTGACGGTCTTCACCTTCGTCATCGTTGCGCAGGCGATCCTGTCCTGGCTGATCGTCTTCAACGTGATCAACACCTATAACGAATTCGTCCGTTCGCTGTGGAACGGGCTGAAGGTCGTGACCGAGCCGGTCTATCGCCCGATCAGGAAGATTCTGCCCGATTTCGGCGCGCTCGACATTTCGCCGCTGATCGTGCTGTTGGTCCTCTACATCCTCAACAACATCGTGATTGCCAACGCGATCCGATCGCTGATGCGCGCGGGATACTGACGCCGGCCATGCCCGCATGGCGTATGCGCGACGACGGCATCGAGATCGCCGTTCGCGTGACGCCGCGGGCAAAGCGCGCGCAATTCGCCGCGGGTACCGAAGAGCATTTCGCCGTCCGACTCGCCGCGCCGCCGGTGGAGGGCGCCGCCAACACCGCGCTGATCGCGCTGGTGGCAAAGCAATTCGACGTGGGAAAGCGCGCAGTGACGCTGATTGCGGGCGAAACCTCCCGGCTCAAGCGGCTGGCGATCGCCGGTGATGCGACAGCGCTGGCGGAGCGCGCCGCAAGCCATTATGGCGACACGCCATGAGCGCCCGGATCATCGATGGAAAAGCCTTTGCCGCAGACCTGCGTGAGCGGGTGGCGAGCCATGTCCCCGCCTTTCGCGAGCGGACCGGACGCAGTCCGGGGCTGGCGGTGGTGCTGGTCGGCGAGGATCCCGCATCCGCCGTCTATGTCCGCAACAAGGGCAAGATGACGCGCGCGGCGGGGATGGAGAGCATTGAGCATCGGCTCGACGCGAAGGTCGAGCAGGACGAACTCAACGCGCTGGTCGACCGGCTCAACGCCGATCCGACGGTCGACGGAATCCTGGTCCAGCTGCCGCTGCCGCCGCATCTCGATGCCGACGAAGTTATCCTGCGCATCGACCCCGACAAGGATGTCGACGGCTTTCACCCGGTCAATGCCGGCCGGCTGGCCAGCGGCCTGCCCGCGATGGTGCCGTGCACGCCGCTCGGCTGCCTGATGCTGCTCGAGGATGAACTCGGCGACCTTTCGGGCAAGGACGCAGTGGTGATCGGCCGGTCGAACATCGTCGGCAAGCCGATGGCGGCGCTGCTGACGGCGAAAAGCTGCACCGTAACGGTTGCGCATTCGCGCACGCGCAACCTGCCGCACTATCTCAAACATGCCGATATCGTCGTTGCCGCGGTCGGGCGTCCGCAATTCGTCCACGGCGAATGGCTCAAGCCCGGCGCGACGGTTATCGATGTCGGCATCAACCGTACCGAGGACGGGCTGGTCGGCGATGTCGATTTCGACAGCGCGGCGAGCATGGCAGGCGCCATCACACCGGTGCCCGGCGGCGTCGGGCCGATGACGATCGCGGTACTGCTGCGTAATACGCTCGTTGCCGCGCACCGCCGCGAAGGCGTGCCGCTGGACGAAAGCGCGATCTGATGATCGAACTGTTCATCTCCACCTTCATGACGTTCTTCGTCGTGATCGATCCGCTCGGCTGCGCCCCCATCTATGCCGGGCTGACGGCCGGCGCGAGTTCGCGCGAGCGCGTTGCGATGGCGACGCGCGCCGTGGTCGTGTCGGCGGTAATCCTGCTCATCTTCGCCTGGGTGGGCGAGCAACTGCTCGGCGCGCTCGGCATCAGCCTCGACGCGTTCCGCATCGCGGGCGGCATCATGCTGTTCCTGATCGCGATCGACATGGTGTTCGAAAAGCGCTCGCAACGGCGCGAGGATCGCGCGCAGAAGATCCTCGAACAGCCTGAAGTCGAGGACGTCTCGATCTTTCCGATGGCGATGCCGATGATCGCCGGGCCGGGATCGATCGCGTCGATCATGCTGCTGATGTCGCAGTCGGACGGGACTCAGGCCACCATCGTCGTGCTGGCGGCAATGATGACGATCCTGGTGCTGACGCTGGTGGCGCTGATCGCCGCCGGGCCACTGATGCGACTGCTCGGCGCCAAGATCGAAGCAGTCATAACCCGGCTGCTGGGCGTGCTGCTTGCCGCGCTGGCGACTCAGTTCGTCGTCGACGGGCTGCGCGAGAGCTTTCTCACCGTGGCGCCCGCGCTTCACTGATCGGCGGGCGGCGCTGCGGGCGCGTCATAGTCGATCCGCCACAGCTTGAACGGCGTTTTTTCGGGCAGCTCGACCGGCGTCAGCCAGTCGGGAACGATCCCGCGATGCAACTGTGCATAGAAGCCGTGCGGATTGCGTGCGCGATACACTGTGGTTTCGGCCATGTTGACGCAGATCAGCACATATTCGGCATGATGGCGCGCCGCGATCGGCCGGAAGTCCTGCGGCTTGCCGGTAAAGGCATGATGCACGTCCAGGATCGCCTGGCCGTTGCGGTGATAGGGCCCGGCAACGGCATTGTGATGCGTCAGCGTGATCAGGCGCGGGCCGAGATCGACCTGCGTGAACATCGTCGCGCTCGGCAGTTTCTCGAGCGGCTTCATCGCCCAGAAACGCTGGCAGTTGCTGTTCGCCTTGGCCACCACCGGGCTGCGCCCGGTGGGCAGGTCGATCGGCAGCCATTTGATGACATAGGCAACGAACAGCCCCGACACGATCATGAAGGCGGCGACCACGCCGATCACGCGCACCAGCATCCAGCGCTGGCGCATGCACCAGGGCACGATGATCCAGAGCAGCGCAGTGGCGCCGGGCAGGCTGAGCATCTGCGCTGCGGGGCCGGCGCGCACCTGCCACATCAGCATCGCCGAAGCGAACAGCGTGAACAGCGCCACTGCCGCCCACCCCACTGCCGCAGGAGTACGCCGCGCGCGCCAGAAGGCGACCAGCGCGCCGATCAGCCCGATCGCGGGCAGCACGGAGATCGGCAGCGCATTGCGCAGCGGCACGCGGAAGATCGGTCGCGCCTCGCGCACATTGTTGAGCCAGGTCTCCTCAAGCTCCGGCGACACGCCTTCGAGCCGCCCGCCGACGCATTGCGGAAAGACGCTGGCGAAGGCTCCGGCAATGAACGCGCCCGCCGCCGCCGCCATCACCAGCCGCAGCCAGCGCCGCGCGATCCGCGGCAGCGACATGGCGAACAGCAGCCCGCCCGCCGCGATCATCGCCGACAGCCAGACCGGCGTCAGCGCGTCGCAGCGCATCGCCATATTGTCGTAGGAACCGAACACCGCGAATCCGAAGGCGCTGCCGCTTGCCAGCGTCAGGCCATAGGTGCGCATCCGCCGCGCCTCTTCACCGTCCCAGATCCAGCGCAGCGTGACGATCGCGCCCGCCGCCGCGCAATAGGGCAGCAGTTCGAGCCCGATGGTGAGCGACAGTGCGCTGGAGAGCCCCACCGTGGCGCCGCCCCGCGCCCGGCGCGGATCGGCCATGCCCGCGACCGTCACCGCCAGACAGGCGAGCTGCCAGCCATGATGATCGATCCGCAGCGGCGCGAACATCAGCATCGTCGACGTACAGCCGAGCATCAGCGCGACGGTGATCGGCCATGCGAGCGGCGCGACGAGACGCCGCACGGCGAGCGACATCGCCGTCACCACCACGCCCAGCGGCAGCAGCGGCGCGATGCCGCAGGCGATCTTCTCCGCCATCGCAGTGCCGAGCAGCGGCTGCAGCAGCAGGATCATCCCCGCGATCGGCAAGTCGACCAGCCGCGACCAGTGGATATTGAATCCGCCCGGCGGGTCGAGGCGATACTGGCGCAGATCGTACCAGCCCTGCCCGTCGAGCAGCGCACGGACCTGCATCAGCCGCATATTGTCGTCGGTGTCGCCGAGCGCGAGCCAGTAGATCATGCCCCAGCGCGTCGCCAGGAACCAGGCAGCGATCAGCAGCCAGGCAAGCAGTGCCCAGCGAAGCCAGTGCCGGTCGAAATCGTCCCTCAGGCGGAGCGCGCCGGACGGCAAATGCTGCAAAACTGCTTCCCCTATGCTCGCCCGCCCTCTACTGCGCCGAGCGGCGCGGGCAAATCCCCCTTGAAGCTATAGGGATACCATTGGATCAATGCCCGGCAATGGTTTCGTATCGACGGGTGTTCCGGTGACGGCATTGTTTCAGCGTATCGACGCGCTTCGGGAGAGCGGGGTGCTCGGCCAGCTGATCCGTTTCGGGATCGCCGGGGGCATTTCGACGCTTATCTATTCGGCGGTCTATCTGCCGCTTGCCTATTGGGTGTTCCCCGATCTGGCGGTGGCGGCAGTCCCCTTTGCCTTTGCCGTCGCGGTGACGGCGGGCTTCTTCCTTCACTCGCTGTGGAGCTTCAAGGGGCATGGCACGCGCGACAATAGCGGGAAGCAGCATGCCAAGTTCGTCGTGGTGCAGGGTGCCGGGCTGGTGCTCAACGCGGCTTTCACCTGGATAATGGCCGACTATCTGCACTGGCCGGACTGGACGCCGCTGCTGCCGATCGTCACGGTCACGCCGCTAGTCACCTTTTCGCTCAACCGGCAGTGGGTGTTCGGATAATGGGGATATTCGGCTGATATGGATCGCATCGTCTATGATCGCATGGCCGCGCACGACACCACCCATTGGTGGTATCGCGCCCGCCGCGACGTGCTCGCCGATTATCTGACGCGGTGGGGCGCGTTGCCGGAGGCGGCACGCATTCTCGAAATCGGCTGCGGCACCGGCCACAACCTGCCGATGCTCGCGCAATTCGGCGAGATCGACGCGATCGAAATCGACGAGGATGCGGGCAGATATGCCGCCGAGCGGCTGGGCAAGCCGATCGGCACCGCGCCGCTGCCCGAACTGACCGGCGTCGAACGCGGCGCCTATGACCTCGTCGCGGTGCTCGATGTGATCGAGCATGTCGAGAATGACGTCGCCGCGCTCAAGGCGATGGCCGCGTGCCTGAAACCCGGCGGGCGCATCCTGATCACCGTGCCCGCGCATCAATGGATGTGGAGCGCGCATGACGTGGTGAACCATCACCATCGCCGCTATTCGAAGACGACGCTGACGCAATCGCTGCGCGCGGCGGGGCTGGGGTGGAAAAAGCTCGGCTATTTCAATTCGCTGCTGTTTCCCGCCGCAGTCGCGCAGCGCGCCGTCGGCAAGTTGACGCGCAAGGAAGACAGCGACGATTCGCCGCCGCCCGCACCGCTCAACATGGCGTTCGAAACGATCTTCCGGCTCGAGCGGCATCTGGTGGGCCGCGTGCCGCTGCCGCCGGGGTTGTCGATCATCGCACTGGCTTCGCCCAAAGGCTGAACCATTTCAGCCGTTGGGGCTGAGCCTGTCGAAGCCCCGTACTTCTTTCGCCACGCTGCAATGAAGAAGAGCCGGGCTTCGACAGGCTCAGCCCGAACGGCTTTGCTCGGGATTGTCGTCTTCTTCGGGCAATGGCGGCATGTGCGGCGCGAACGTCACCGGCCCGGCGTCGTGCTGGCGATAGCCAAGCGAGGCGCGGCCCTGCACCGGCCCGGCAATGTCGGCGACGAGATAGAGCGGCCGTCGCTTCGCCTCGACATAGAGCCGGCCAAGATATTCGCCGATCATCCCGAGCACGAACATCTGCACCGCGCCGAGCACGACGACGACGAGCATCGTCGAGGTCCAGCCCGCCGCATTGCGCCCCATGATCCAGCCGCCGACGATGTAGAGGACGAGCAGCGCCGAGGCAGCCGTCAGCACCAGCCCGACATGGCTGGCGAAGCGCAGCGGCGCAGTGGAAAAGCCGGTCACCGCATCGAGCGCGAAACGGATCATCTTGCCAAGCGGATATTTGGTTTCGCCCGCATGCCGCTCCGCGCGATCATAGGCGAAGGGCACCTGCCGGAAACCGACCCATGCCACCATGCCGCGAATGAACCGCGCCTGTTCGGGCAGCGACAGGAACGCGTCGAGCGCGCGCCGCGTCATCAGGCGGAAGTCGCCGGTATCGAGCGGGATCGGCGTGTCGGTGATCTTGTCGAGCATGCGATAGAAAAAGGCGGCCGTGATCTTCTTGAAGATCGTCTCGCCTTCGCGCTTGCGGCGCACGGCATAGACGACGTCCGCCTGCTGTTCGGCCATCGTCCTGCGCATTTCGGCGAGCAGTTCGGGCGGGTCCTGCAGATCGGCGTCGATGATCAGGATTTCCTCGCCCGAGCACAGGTCGAGCCCGGCGGTGAGCGCAAGCTGATGCCCGTGATTGCGCGACAGGTTGATCGCGACCAGCCTCGGATCGGCCGCCGACAGGCGCTGCATCACGCTCCAGCTGTCGTCCTTCGACCCGTCGTTCACGAGCACGACTTCGAAATCTTCCCCCACTGCGTCGCGCGCGGCGGCGGAAACGCGCGCGTGCAGCGTTTCGAGGCAACCTTCCTCGTTATAGCAGGGGACGACGACGGAGAGCCGGGGGCGATTCATGGGCGCCGGCTTTAGCGCCGTCCGAAGCGGACGTCATCGGGAGATTTTCAGTCGCCCTCTCCAGCCGCCGTCCCGTCGAGGATCGACCGCAGGAAGAGGAGGTGCCGCGCATAGGCGGCGCGGCCCGCCGCGGTGATCGACACCCAGGTGCGCGTGCGCTTGCCGACCGGCTGTTTTTCAAGCGCGATATAGCCCGCTTTTTCGAGCGTGGTCAGATGCGCGCCGAGATTGCCGTCGGTGGCACCGGTAATGCGCTTGAGCCGCGCGAAATCGAGCGCCGCGCCCGCCGCCTCGGCGTCGAGCGCGGTCATGATCCGCAGCCGCGTCGACTGGTGGATCACTTCGTCGGGCGCGCCGCTCATGCGCGTGCCAGCCAGATGCCGCCGAGGATCAGCGCGCCGCCCCCACCCAGCCCGAGCCACAGCAGCAGCGTGGCGGGAAAGGCGAACCAGCCGAGGCAGATGACCAGCGTCAGCGCCAGGCCGAGCAAGGCGAAGCGCAGCCCCGTCCAGATGCCGAGCAGCACATAGGCGACAGCGACGAGCAGCGAGATCAGCACATTCTGCTGGGCATAGGATGCCGCAGCATCGGTCACCGTCATCACCAGGCCGAGAAAGCCGAGCGCGGCGAAGATGCTGAACGGGATGCGCAAGTCGGCCGGCTCGGGGCGCTCGCTTCGCGCGAAATACGGCCGCGCGACCGACCAGAGCACGCCGACCGGAATGCCGATCATCCAGGAAAGATTGCCGTCCTTGATGAAATAGGTGGCGAGATTGCACAGCAGCCAGATCACGCCCCAGACGATCACGGTACTTCCGGCATGGGCATAGCCGCGCAGCGCCCCCGAGCGGCGGCGCGCGCGGTCGACTTCGTGGAGGGCGTTGGCCGCTTCGCTGCGTTCCATGATTTCCTCCCTCAATCCTGCGGGGCGGCGCCGAGCGCCTCGCGATAAAATGCCACGACCTGCGGCCACATATCGGCGCGCGCGGCGGCATTGCCTTCGGGCGTGCCGCCCATCCGGCTATAGGCGCTGTCATCGCCATTGCCACCGGCGACGAAGATTCCGATATGCCCGGCGTCGGGATAGGCGATATGGCGGCGCGTCGGCGCAAAGCCCTTGGCGTCGAGCCGCGCCATCACCTGCTCGGCCATTTCGGTCGACGGCCATAGCGCGTCGTCCTGCGCGGAGATCAACAGCACCGGGCCATTGATCCGCTCGACCGGGATGATGGCCTCGGGATGATCGTCGCGAAAGGCGAGGCTGCGCGCGTAGAGGTCATGAATGCCTGTGAACGCTTCGCTGAAGTCATAGGGCAGATAGGAAACCGGCTCGCCGTCCGCGGTGAAGCTGGATTTGATATCCATATAGTCGTCGCGGTTGATCCCCGGCCAGACCACCGAACTCGGCACCGCGGCGACGACGGCATGCAGACGCGGGTCGCGCGAAGCGATCAGCAGCGCCGCCTCACCGCCCTTCGAAGCGCCGAACACCCCGATATGCGCATCGTCGGTACGCGGGCGATCGGCGATCCAGCCGATGGCGGTCTCGAAATATTCGAGCGGAATTTCCTGAAGCTGCTCGGGCAACCCCTCGGCGCCGAACCAGGCGAGCGCGAGCACGCCATAGCCTTCCTGCGCCAGCCGCTCGGCGATTCCGGTCGCGCTATCGAGCCCGCCTTCCGATCCGCCCAACACCAGGATCACCGGCGCTGGGCCGGAACCGGCGGGTGCGAACCAGCGGCCGACCAACCCGTCTTCGCGCACCGCCACGCCCTGCGTCGCCGGCGCGGTGCCTGTCGCCGGCTGCGCGGACGCCGCGAGCGGCGCGAGCATCAGCGCGGCGGCGGTCAATTGCTTCAACTGCATCTCGAACCTCCGTTACTCTGTGGTGCAGAGCACGTACTCTGTAATACAGAGTATTTCAAGGGAGGTACGAAATCCGCGGCATAGTGCCATTGACGCGACGGCCCCGCTTACGCATAGAAGTATTAGTGCGACTCACTTGCATTAGCAAAATAACCCAGAGAGGGAGACCATGTTCAAACGACCGACGGCTATCGCCATCGGCTGCAGCCTGATCGCGCTGACCGCTGCGATGCCGTCCCAGGCGCAGACGCAATCGCAGGAGCGGGCGGAAGCGCGGCAGGACAGCGCGGCATCATCGCCCGCGCAGCCGCCGATCACCGTCATCGCCACCCGGATGGCGATCGCCGCCGACGAAGCACCCGCCACCGTCACGGTCATCGACGCGCGCCAGATGGCCGACGAGCTCGTCACCGATATTCGCGACCTCGTCCGCTTCGAACCGGGCATCACCGTGCCGCGTCAGCCGGCACGCTTCGGCGCCGCGCTCGGCACCACCGGCCGCGCGGGCAATGAAGGCTTTACCGTGCGCGGCATCGGCGGCAATCGCGTGCTGATCCAGGTCGACGGCGTGCGCGTGCCGGACGGCTTCACGTTCGGTGCGCAAAGCGCGGGCCGCGGCGATTATGTCGATCTGGGGCTGATCAAGTCGGTCGAATTCCTGCGCGGCCCGGCATCGGCGCTGTACGGCAGCGACGGCCTTTCGGGCGTGGTGAGCTTCACCACCAGCGATCCCGAAGACCTGATCGATCCGGGCAATGATTTCGGCGGGCTGGTCCGCGCGGGCTATCATTCGGCCGATCAGGAATTTTCCGAAACCGCGATCCTGGCCGGACGAACCGGCGACTGGTCGGCGATGCTCGCCTATACCCGCCGCGATTTCCAGGAGATGGAAAATCAGGGCGATGTCGGCGGCACCGGATCGAGCCGCACCGAACCCAATCCGCAGGACGGCAACAGCAACGCCCTGCTCGGCCGCATCGTCTACAGCCACGGCAGTCACCGGCTGCGGCTGACCGGCGAATATATCGACACCTATCTCTACACCGATGTCCTCTCCGGGCTGGGCGACAACGGCATGGGCGCGAGCGTCGACAATCTGGTCGGGCGCGACACCGGCGAGCGCAAGCGAGTCGCCTTCGACTGGAGCTGGCAGGGCTCGGGCACCATCGACCACGCACGGCTGAGCGCCTATTGGCAGGATTCGGAAGACCGCCAGTTCACGGTCGAGGACCGCACCCCCTCTGCCGATCGCGAGCGGCTCAACACTTTCGAAAATCGCGTCTGGGGGCTTTCGGGCGAAACCGGCGCTGCGTTCGACACGGGCCCGCTGTCGCATCGCCTGCTGCTTGGCGGGGACATCAGCTTCACCCGTCAGGAGGGGCTTCGTGACGGCACGGTGCCGCCCTTCGGCGAGACCTTTCCCACGCGCGCCTTTCCCGCGACCGATTATATGCTGGCGGGCATCTATCTCGCCGACGAGATCGAAGTCGGACCGGTGACCTTCTATCCCGCGCTGCGCGCCGACTGGTACGACCTCGACCCCACCGACGATCCGCTGTTGCCCAGCTTCGCCGGCGCCGCACAGCACGGATCGCGCGTCTCGCCCAAGATCGGCGCGGTGCTCCGCCTCGGCGAAGGCGTGCGGCTGTTCGGCAATTACGCCCAGGGATTCAAGGCGCCCGAGCCGGGACAGGTCAATCAGTTCTTCGGCAATCTCGCCTATGGCTATATTTCGGAGCCCAACCCCGATCTGGGGCCGGAAACCAGCGAAAGCTATGAAGCGGGCATCCGTCTGACCGGCGACAATTTCCGTGTCGAAGCGACGGCATTCCACGCCGATTACGATGATTTCATCTCGCAGGAAGTCGTCGGCGGCAGCTTCACGCCGAGCGACCCGGCCATCTATCAGTTCATCAATCTCGACCGCGCCGAAGTCGAAGGCGTCGAAGGCAAGTTCGAGGCATGGACCGACAGCGGCTTCAACGGTCGCATGGCGATCGCCTATGCCAAGGGCGACGTGATCGATCCGTCGGGCGCGCGCACACCACTGTCCTCGGTCGATCCGCTGACGCTGGTGCTGGGCGGCGGCTATCGCGATCCGGCAGGCCGGTTCGGCGGGCAGGTCGTGATGACGCACGGCGCACGCAAGGAAGCCGATGCCACCACGGGTCTGTGCAGCGGCGACTGTTTCCGGCCCGACGCCTATACGATCCTCGATATCACTGCCTTTGCGCGGCTGGGGCATGGCTTCACCCTGCGCGGCGGTCTATTCAACGTCACCGACGAGACCTACGCGACGTGGAACGATGTTCGCGGGCTTGCGGCCAGTTCGAGCGTGACGGACGCCTATACGCGGCCCGGCCGCAATGGCAGCGTATCACTGAGCTATCGATTCTGAGGGGATGAAGAGATGATCAAGTTTCGCAACATGCGTACGGCGGCGGCCCTGGTATCGCTCGCGGCGCTCGCACCGATCCCGGCGTTTGCCCAGCCCGCGCCGCCGGCGCAGCAGAGCCTGGCCGAAGCGATGGATTTCGAAGCGGCGCGCGCGGCGATCCTGAGCATGGCGGGCAACTACAAGGTCCGTTTCGACATGCAGGAAGCGACCGCATGGACCGATGATTACACGCCGATCGAGGAAGAGGTTTCGGGCGGACATGAAGTCGTCCGCGTGATCGAAGATCGCGGCGATTTCATCGCGCTCCAGCATCTGCTCGTGGTCGAGCATGACGGCAAGACCATGATCATCAAGCATTGGCGGCAGGACTGGCAGTATGAGCCTGAGCGCATCCTCGCCTATACCCACGCCGACACCTGGGCCTATCGCGCCGTTCCCGAAGGCGAGCGCGTCGGCGCCTGGTCGCAGACCGTGTGGCAGGTCGACGACAGCCCGCGCTATGCCGGATGGGGCAAGTGGCACACGGTGGCGGGCGTGCCGACCTGGGTTTCGAACCCGACATGGCGCCCGCTCGCCCGCCGCGACGCGGTGCGCGGGCCGGTCTATACCAGCTACTATGCCACCAACCGCCACCAGCTGACGCCGACCGGCTGGATCCACTGGCAGGACAATTTGAAGATGACCGATGTCGGCCCCGATGCCGAGCCGATCGTCCAGGAATATGTCCTCAACACCTATGCCGAATATGACGATTACGACGTCGCAGCAGCCGATGCCTATTGGGAAGCGACCAAGGGCTATTGGGCGGAAATCCGCGCCGAATGGGACCGCATCGCCGAAGCCAAGGGCGGCATCCGCATCATGGAAGTCGCCGAGACCGGCAGCGCGACGAGCATTCGGCTGCTGGAGATTGCCGATGCGCTGCAGGATGGCGAAGTGAGCGAAGACGAAGCAGTGACGCAGGCCAAGGCGCTGATGGATCAGGCTACGGCTGCGCTGGAGTGATGCGGCTGGCGGAGTAAGAAGAAGAACGGCGCTTCGACAAGCTCAGCGCGAACGGTTTCTTTCGTGGTAGCACATCCGCCCAAAGAAACCCGTTTGCCCTGAGCCTGTCGAAGCCTGTCCTGAGCGCCTGCCTTGGCAGGCAGTCGAAGGGGGCTGTTCTTTCTTATACGCAACGTCTTGTTACTCTCCACCAGACGTTCCGCGGGCGCCTCCCCGAGCAAGCTCGGGGAGGAATGAGTCAGTCGAGGCTCTTCGACGCCTGTTCGAACATGTCCTTGCTCAGCCCCGGCGTGTCGACGATCCGCTGCAGTTCGGCACGCATCTTTTCGGCGCGGAGCGAATCGAATCGACGCCAGCGGCCGAGTGGCGGAATCAGCTTCGCCGCAGTCTGCGGGTTGATCTTGTCGAGCGCGATCAGCTGGTCGGCGAGGAAGCGATAGCCGCGGCCCGACGCGTGGTGGAACGCCCGCTGGTTGACGCTGAACGCGCCGATCAGCGAGCGCACCCGATTGGGATTGCCCAGCGTGAAATCGCGGTGCCGCGCCAGGTCCTCAACCGTTTCGGGCGTATCGTCGCGCGCCGAAAGCGCCTGAGTCTGGAACCATTTGTCGAGCACCAGCGGATTATCCGAATAACGCTGATAGAAGATATCGAGCGCCGCGACGCGCTTGTCCGACGTGCCGCCCGCGAGCGTCGTCAGCGCGCCCTGCCGGTCGGTCATGTTGTCGGCCTTCTCGAATTGGAGGAAGGCGAGGCTCGCGGCATCGGGAGCGCCCGACGCCGCGATATAGCTCAGCGCCACCGATTTGAGCCGCCGCGCGCCCTTCGCCGCAGGCGACAATTCGAAGCGATTGGCGCGCGCGGCTTCATATGCGAGGCGCCATTCATGCTCGAGCTCGCGACCGAGATCGCGGCGGAGCGCTTCGCGGGCACGGAAGATCGCGTCGGGATCGACCACCGCCAGCTGATCGCCGACGAAGCTTTCGGACGGGAGCAGCACCGCTTCGGCCGTGAAGGCACTGTCGAGCCGATCATCGGCGAGCGTGTTGCGCACCGCTTCGATCACCGCGCCATGATCGCCCTTGCCGCTGCGGACCGCGCCGACGATCGTGTCGAGCATCAGCTGCTGCATCGCCTCGTAGCGGGCGAAGGGATCGTCGTCATGCGCCGAAAGGAAGGCAAGATCGGCCGCATCGCGGTCGCTCTCGACGATCACCGGCGCGGAGAAACCGCGATTGATCGACAGGACGGGCCGTTCGGCAATGTCCTCGAAGACGATTTCCTCGCTCGGGTCCGAAAGCAGCACCAGCCGCTCGGAGGTCAGCGGCTTGCCTGTCTTCTCGCCGAACAGCTTGACCTTGAGCGGCAGCACCATCGGCTCCTTCGAGGGCTGGCCCGGCGTCGGCGGCACGCTCTGCGACAGGCTCAGCACCGCGCGGCCGCCATTTTGGGCGTGCTCGAGTCGCGCCTTGACGCGCGGCGTGCCCGCCTGGCTGTACCAGCGGCGGAATTGCGACAAGTCGATCCCGCTCGCTTCCTCCATGCACAACACGAAATCCTCGCAGGTCGCGGCAGTGCCGTCGAAGCGGCGGAAATAGAGATCGGTCGCCTTGCGGAAGTTCTCCGGCCCCAGGATCGTGCTCATCATCCGAATGAGCTCGGCGCCCTTGTTGTAGATTGTCGCGGTATAGAAATTCGAGATTTCCATATATTCGTCGGGGCGCACTGGGTGCGCGAGCGGCCCGGCATCCTCCTGAAACTGGCTGGCGCGCAGGCCGCGCACATCCTCGATCCGCTTGACCGCGGGCGAGCCCTGATCGGCCGAGAAGCTCTGGTCGCGGAAAACCGTGAAGCCTTCCTTGAGCGAGAGCTGGAACCAGTCGCGGCAAGTGACGCGATTGCCCGACCAGTTGTGGAAATATTCGTGCGCGACGACGGCGGCGATCGCGTCATAGTCCCAGTCGGTCGCGGTGTCGGGATCGGCGAGGATGTAGCGGCTGTTGAAGATGTTCAGCCCCTTGTTCTCCATCGCCCCGAAATTGAAGTCGCCGACCGCGACGATGTTGAACACGTCCAGGTCGTATTCGCGGCCATAGACTTTCTCGTCCCACGCCATCGACAGCTTGAGCGCATGGAGCGCGTGATCGGTCTTGGGCAGGTCGGGCGCACGCACCCAGATGCCGAGCTCGACGTCGCGCCCCGACATGGTGGTGAAGGTCGCCTTGTTGGCGACGAGATCGCCAGCGACGAGCGCGAAGAGATAGCTCGGCTTGGGGAACGGGTCATGCCATTCGGCCCAGTGCCGCCCGCCATCGAGATCGCCCGACCCGACCGGATCGCCGTTCGAAAGCAGGATCGGGAAACGCGCCTTTTCGGCAGTCAGCTTCACCTTGTATTTCGACAGCACATCGGGCCGGTCGGGGAAGAAAGTGATGCGGCGGAACCCCTCCGCCTCGCATTGCGTGCACAGCATTCCGCCCGAGGCATAGAGCCCTTCGAGCTGGGTGTTGCGCTCGGGCGCGATCCGCACTTCGGTTTCGACACTGTGTGCCTTGCCCGACAGCGGCACGACCAGCGTCTGCCCGTCCATGTGCCAGCCCTGCGCCTCGACGCCGTCGACGCGCACCGACACCGGCGAGAGACCGTCGCCGTCGAGCCGGAGCGGCGCGTCGTGATCGCCGTTTCGCTCCACCGTCAGCGTCGCGTGCACACGCGTTTCCGCGGGATCGAGATCGAAATCGAGCGCGATTTCGGGAACCATCCATTCGGGCGCGCGATACGCGTCGCGCCGGATTACCTTGGGCGCCTGGGCCGCCGTCTGTGCATCTACCATGACGGGCGAATATAGGGTGGAAGCCGCGCTCGCCAACGAAAACTGACGGCAATCTTCATACGCGCATCCCTTGCGCTGTTTTACGGGGATGCTACGCCTGACCAATCCGAATATTCGCACCGAGGAACTTCATGCTTCGATTCCCCCTGGCGCTCGCGCTGGCCGCGCTTGCATTTCCCGCTGCCGCGCAGGTCGCCCCCGATCAGACGGGCACGCCCGCGAAAAACGAAATCATCACCGCGCCGCTGCCCGAAGATCAGGCGGCAATGAAGGCGCATGTGATGTTCCTCGCCACTGACGCGATGCAGGGACGCGAGGCGGGCAGCCCCGAATATGACATCGCCGCCCATTACGTCGCGTCGCAATATTATGCGGCGGGGCTGCGCCCGGCGGGCGACAATGGCGGCTATCTCCAGCGCGTGCCGCTGACGACCTACAAGCTTGCCGATCGCGGCGCCTTCACACTGACCGGGCCCGATGGCGAGGAAAGCGCGCTCGTTTTCGGTGAGGACTATGTGCCCGGCGCGAACGCCGCGAGCGCGACCACCGACATTTCGGGCGAGCTCGTCTTCGTCGGCTTCGGCATCGATGCGCCGGGCGAAGGGCATGACGATTATGCCGGCGTCGACGTGACCGGAAAGATCGTCGTCTTCCTCAACGGCGTCCCCGACGACCTGCACAGCGAAATCCGCGCAACGCTGCGCCGGGCGAGCAGCAAGGCCGAAATGGCGGCGCGGCGCGGCGCCATCGGTGCGATCCTGATCGACAACCCCACCGGCGGGCGCAGCTATCCCTTCTCCGCGCTGGCCGCCAACTGGCAGCGCGCCGGCACCACATGGGTCGATGCGCAGGGCAACGGCCATTCGCCTTCCGCCGCGGCGCCGCTGCTCGCGACGATCAGCGCCGACAGCGCCGCCAAGCTGTTCGAGGGCGCCGAAACGGGCTGGGAAGACATCGCGGCGAAAGCGGACGATACATCAACCGCGTTCGAGGCATTTCCGCTGGAAACCAGCCTGCATGCCGTGATTCACACCGAACGCGAGGATTTCGTCAGCTACAATGTCGCCGGCATCCTTCCCGGCAGCGATCCCGACCTGGCGAGCGAAGTCGTGGTGCTCACCGCGCATCTCGACCATGTCGGCGTCGGCAATCCCGACGCCAGCGGCGACACCATCTATAACGGCGCCGAGGACAATGCCGTCGGCATCGCCTCGCTGATCGAGGAAGCCAAGCGCTTTCAGGAATCGGGCGAACCGCCGCGCCGATCGGTGCTGTTCCTTGCCGTAACGGCTGAGGAAAAGGGTCTGGTCGGTTCGGATTATTTCGCCAACAACCCGACTCTGCCCGGTCACACGCTGGTCGCCGACGTCAATCTGGACATGCCGATCCTGACCTATGCGTTCGAGGACATCATCGCCTTCGGCGCGGATCGTTCGACACTCGGTCCGATCGTGCGCAAGGCCGCGCAGGACGCCGGGGTCGGCTATTCGCCCGATCCGATGCCCGAACAGAGCCTGTTCGTGCGCTCGGACCATTATCGCTTCGTCCAGCAGGGCATTCCTTCGGTCTTCGTCTGGCCGGGCTTTGCCGGCAACGGCGAAGCGGGAACCAACGCCTTCTTCGCCGATCATTATCACAAACCGTCGGACGAAGTCGGCCAGTCGCCCGCGATCGACTGGGAAGCGGGCGTGCGCTTCATCAACGTCAACTACCAGATTGCCCGCGAAATCGCCGATGCCGACGAAACGCCGGTATGGAATGAAGGCGATTATTTCGGCACGCTGTATGAAGGCCCGATGGCCGACTGATCATCCGGGCGCGGCAGCATCCGCCGCCGCGCCCTTTCCATTTTTCACCACCGGGAGAGGATCCCAATGTTACGTTCCCTGATTGCCGCCACGCTGCTGGTGGCGCCGCTGGCCGCATCTGCGCAGGAGGCGCCCGATCTGACGCCCGCGCAGCAATTCCTGCACGATCGCGTCGCCTATCTCGCTTCCGACGAGCTGCGCGGACGCGAAGCCGGCACGCCCGATTTCGATCGCGCCGCCGATTATGTCGTGTCGCAGATGGAAAGCATTGGCCTGGAGCCGGGCGGCACCCAAGGCTGGTTCCAGCCGGTCCCGCTGATCACCTTCAGCCCCGGCGAGACCAGCGTCAGCTTCACTCGCGGCAACCGCAAGACCGAGCTGGAAAGCGGCGCCGAAGTGCTCGGCCTCGCCTCTGCGGTCGATGAGGAACGCTCGGTTTCCGGCAAGATGGTCTTCGTCGGCTTCGGCATCGACGACAGCGAAGCCGGGATTGACGATTATGAAGGCCTCGATGTCGAGGGCAAGGTGGTCGCGATGCTGTTCGGCGTGCCCAAGGACGCGCCGGAGGAAGTCGGACAGCGCTGGGGTGGCCTTGCCGACAAGGTGGAAACCGCGATGGCGCATGGCGCTTCGGCGGTGGTGATCATCGAATCGGGCCAGCTGCGCGCGCGCCTGCCCTTCTCGGTGGTTTCGCAATATATCAGCCGCGGACGCACCACGCTCGACCTCGGCGCGGAAGCCGCCGGTGCCGAGCCGCTCGCGATGCTGAGCCAGGAAGCCGCGACCAAGCTGTTCGCCGGGTCGGGCATCGAGTTCGCCGATGTGTTGGAAGCGGAGATGGCTGGCAAGCCGGTCCCGCATGGCGCGCTCGGCGTGACGCTCGCCGCGCATGTCACGACGACGATGAACCGCTTCACCAGCAAGAATGTGATCGGCAAGCTGAAAGGCAGCGACCCCGAACTGGCGGGCCAGTATCTGGTCGTGTCGGCGCATCTCGATCATGTCGGCGTCGGCAGCCCCAATGACGAGGGCGACACCATCTATAACGGCGCGATGGACAATGCGATCGGCGTCGCCACCGTGCTGTCGATGGCCAAGCGCTTCACCGAAGCCGGCGAAGCGCCGCGCCGCTCGATCCTGTTCGTCGCGCTGACGGCGGAGGAGAAGGGGCTGCTCGGTTCGCGCTACATGGCCGATCACTGGCCGGTGGGCGATGGCGAAATGCTGGTCGGCGACCTCAATTTCGACATGCCGATCCTCACCTTCCCGCTGACCCACATCGTTGCGCTCGGCGAGGAACACAGCTCGCTCGGCCCGGCCGTCCACATTGCCGCCGAAGAAGTGGGCATGGGCGTGATCCCCGATCCTTTCCCCGAAGAGAATTTCTTCGTCCGCTCGGATCACTACAGCTTCGTCACTGCGGGCATTCCGGCGATCTCGATCGATTCGGGCCCCTCGCCCGACGGCACCGGAACCGATGCGATCCAGCACTTCCTGAAGAACGACTATCACAAGCCGTCCGACGAGATCGGGCTGATCAACTGGGAATCGGCAGCGAAATTCGCGCTGCTTTCCTATACGTTCGTGCGGAACGTCGCGAATGCCGACGAACGCCCGGCGTGGAATCCCGGCAACGAATATGGCGTCCGTTATGACGGCTATGGCGCCGACCGCGAGCCGGAAGGCGAAGCGGAAACGGCGGAGTAAGCGAGTCCCGCGATGCGCCTGCTGATCTTCGGGCTGGGCTATAGTGCCGCGCGCATCGCGGCACGGCTCGCCCCGCATGGCTGGCGCATCGCGGCGACCACGCGCGACGGACGCGATGGCAGCATCGCCTTTTCCGATCGCGAACGCGTCGGCTTCGAACTCGCCGAAGCGACGCATATCCTGTCCTCGGTCCCGCCCGCCGACAACAGTGATCCGGTGCTCGAAACCTATGGCGATGCGATCGCCCGTTCGGGAGCGTGGATCGGCTATCTTTCCTCCACCGGCGTCTATGGCGATGCCGGCGGTGCCTGGGTGAGCGAGGATGCGCCGACCGGCACCGGCCGGCGTGTCGCGCGGGCGCAGGCCGATACCGACTGGCTGGCGCTGCCGAACGCGCATGTCTTCCGCCTGCCCGGCATCTACGGCCCCGGTCGCTCGGTGCTCGACCGGATCCGCGAGGGCAAGGCGACACGCATCGACGCAGGCGACCAGGTGTTCAGCCGCATCCATGTCGACGATCTGGTCGAAGGCGTGGTCGCCGGGATCGACGGGCCGCCGGGGGCCTATAACCTTTCCGACGACCTCCCCGCGCCGCAGGCCGATGTCATCGCCTATGGCTGCCGAATGCTGGGCGTGCCGGTGCCCGATCTCGTCCCGCTCGACGATGCCGCGATTTCGCCCGCCGCGCGCGCATTTTATTCTGAGAATCGCCGCGTCGCGAACGGCAAGGCGAAGCGGCTGCTCGGCTGGCGGCCGGCCTATCCCGATTACCGGTTCGGCCTGCGCGCCCTTAATGCCAGCACCAGCCCGGCGATGACCAGCACCGCCCCTGCCCCCGTCAGCGGCGACCAGCGATAGCCCTCGAACAGCGTCGAAAGCAGCATGGCGATCACCGGAATGAGGACGCTCGAATAGGCCGCCTTGGCCGGACCGATCACCTGGATCATCCGAAAATACAGCGAGAAGGCCACCGCCGAGGCGAAGATGCCGAGATAGGCGATGCCGAGGAAATAACCGAAGCGCCATTCAACGGTCGGCGGCCCCGCAACGGCATATGCGAAAACCGCGTCGACCAGCGCCCCCAGCAGCATAGCCCAGGCGATCAGCGTCGGCAGCGGATAGGATTTCGCCGTCGTTGTCGCCTGCAGCACATTGGCGACGGAGGCCGAGAGGATTCCCGCCAGCGTGAGCCCCACACCGATCAGCACCTCGCCGCTCGCAGCCGGGTCGCGGCGCGCCTCGTGGAGGAACAGCATTGCGACGCCGATCATCGCGACGCACGATCCGACCAGCAATTGCCGCCCGAGTTTCTGGCCAAGGAAGACGCGCGCGAACAGTGCGTTGGGGACGAGCAGCAGCGCGAACACCACCGCGACGAGCCCCGATGTCACATGCTGTTCGGCGCGATAGACGAAGTTGAAATTGAGCGCGAACTGCGGAATCCCGAACGCGGCGGCAAAGGCGATGCCGCGCGCGTCGAGCAGCAGCGAATTGCCGCGCACCGCCGCGACAACGAACATCGCGACCGCAGCGAGGAGGAAGCGATAGGCGACCGACCAGCTCGGCGGGACGACCGCGATCTGATCGACGATCACCAGCCAGGTCGATCCCCAGATCAGAGTGACGGCGAAGAAGGGGAGGAGGATCGCCAGCCGCGCCGATTGCGGCGGCGGGGCGTTGCTCATCCCAGCACCGCGATCGCGTCGGCGAGCGGCTTGATCTCCGCCTCGCTCTGATCCCAGCTGGTCACCAGCCGCGCTTCGCCTTCGGCCCAGTCGTAGAAATCGAAGCCCTGTTCGCGCAGGCCTGCGGCCTCTTCCTTCGAGAGGCGCAGAAAAACCTCGTTCGCCTCAACCGGATAGACCAGCCGATCGCCCGCGGCCGTTGCCAGCAACTGCGCCCCGGCATTGGCGGCGGCACCGTTGGCGAGCCACAGATCGTCGTCGAGCATCGCCAGCAGTTGCGCGGCGAGATAGCGGCCCTTGGACAGCAGCAGCCCGGCGCGCTTGCGGCGATAGAGGCTCGACGTCGCGAATTCGCTGCGGAAGCAGATCAGCGCCTCCGCGCTCATCCCGCCGTTCTTGACGAAGCCAAAGCTCAACATGTCGACCCCCGCGCGCCAGGTCAGATCGGCCGGCGTGCAGCCGAGCGTGGCAACAGCATTGGCGAAGCGCGCGCCGTCCATGTGCAGCCCCAATTCGTGCTTCCGGGCGAGCGCGCCGATCGCGGCGACTTCCTCGGGGGTATAGACGCAGCCATATTCGGTGGCGTTGGTGATCGAAATCGCATGCGGCTGCACCTGATGCACATCGTCGCGGATGGTACCGAGCAGCGCATCGATCGCATCGGGCGCGAGCTTTGCCTGCGGCCCGTCGACCAGCATCAGCTTGGCGCCGTGCGTATAGAATTCCGGCGCACCGCATTCATCGTTCTGGATATGCGAATCGCGGTGACAGATGACGCCGCCATAGGGCGGGCAGAGCGCGGCGAGCGCAAGCGCGTTGGCCGCTGTGCCGGTGGGTACCCAAAGCGCATGTACGCGCGTTTCGAACAGCTCGGAAAAGCGGGCATCGAGCGCCTTGCTCCATGCGTCGCCGTCATAGGCGGTGTCGAGCACATTGGCTTCCGTCAGGGCTTCGAGAACCTGCGGGCAGACCGGGGCGGCATTGTCGGAAAAGAAGCGCATGCCCGGCGCCTTGGCGTGATACGGGGCCGGCGTCAATCGGTGGCAGCTACATCCCGCGCACGGGCCCGCGCTGCTCGATTTCGGGCGGTTCGCGCCTGCGGTCGCGATCATCCGATTCGGCAGGCGGCGTCGGCAAGGGCAGCGGAATCAGCTCGCCGTCCGGCCCGAAGCGCAGATTGATGCCGCGTCCCGACACCTCGCCTTCCAGCCCGATTTCGGGAATGTCGAACGTAACGCCGTTCTCCAGCGCTTCGCTGTCCTCCGATGCCGCGTCCACCACTTGCGGCTTCGGCGCGGCCGGGCGCGGCGCGATGCGCAGCGCCGAAACCATGAAGTCGCGCCAGATCCCGGCGGGCAGCGAACTGCGCAGCCGGTCGCTGGCGCTGTTGTCGTCATTCCCTACCCACACGCCGACCACCAGATCGCCGGCATAGCCGATGAACCAGACGTCGCGATTGTCCTGCGTGGTGCCGGTCTTGCCATAGGTATCGATCGAGAGCGCCGCCCGGCTGCCGGTGCCGCCGTTCACCACTGCCGCGAGCAGCGATCGCATCCCGCCCAGCTCGCGCCGGCCGAGCGCGCTGCTGCGATCCTGCGCCAGCCACCAGTCGTTATTCTCTTCCGCCGGCAGGCCGCGCGGGCGCACCGGCGCTTCGCCCGACGAAATCGCGGCATAGGCGGCGGTCAGTTCGAGCAGCGAGACATTGGCGGTGCCGAGCGCGATCGAGGCTTCGTTGGGGATGTCTGTCGAAATGCCCAGGTCGCGCGCGGCCCGGATCACGGCGCGCGGGCCCACTTTCTGAGTCAGCCGCGCCGCCGCGACATTGCTCGACCGCGCGAATGCCCGGCGCAGGCTGATATCGCCCAGATAGCGCCCGTCGCTGTTTTCCGGCGACCAGTCGCCGATCGTCACCGGTTCGTCGGCGATCGTCGAATCGGGCGTCATCCCCGATCGCAGCGCAGCGAGATAGACGAAAAGCTTGAACGTCGATCCCGGCTGGCGCCGCGCCATCGTCACGCGATTGAACTGGCTCTCGCGATAGTCGCGCCCGCCGACCATCGCGACGACGCTGCCGTCGGGATGCATCGCCACCAGCGCGACTTGCGCGCCGCCCAGCGCGGCGCGGCCGACCGCGGTTTCGGCCGCCGTCTGGAGCCGCATGTCGAGCGTCGTGCGAACCGTCTGCTCGGTGGCGATCTCGCCGGCGCGGTCGCGCGCCTGCGGCAGCACCCAGTCGGCGAAATAGGTGCCGATCGGCAGCTCGCGCACGCGATCGGTGTCGAGCACGGCGGGCTTCACGGCATCGCCTTCCCCCGGCGTTAGGAAACCGGCCGAGACCATCGATGCCACGACCAGCTTCTGCCGTTCGCGCGCACCCGAAAGATTGCCGGTAGGCGCTAGCCGCGAAGGCGCCTGCACCAGCCCGGCCAGCATCGTCGCCTGCGACAGCGTGAGCTTTTCGGGCGTGGTGCTGAAATAATGGCGGGCGGCGGCAGTCAGGCCATAGGCATTGTCGCCGAAATAGACATGGCTGAGATAGCGCGAGAGAATCTCGTCCTTGCTCAGCCAGGCTTCGAGCCAGAAGGCGATCAGCGCTTCCTGGAACTTGCGGCCCATCGTGCGGCTGGAGTCGAGAAAGGCGTTTTTGGCGAGCTGCTGGGTGATCGTGCTGCCGCCCTGCGTGCCATCGTCGCTGGTCGCATTATGCACCGCCGCGCGCAGCACGCCGCGCGGATCGACGCCCCAGTGCGAGAAGAACCGCCGGTCCTCGATCGCGACAAAGGCGTTGCGGACATGATCGGGCAGCTGCGAGGCATCGACCGGCACGCCGATATTGGCGCCGCGCCGCGCGATCGGCGTGCCGTCCGCCGCGAGCAGTGTCACTGAAGGCGGCGCCGGCGGCTCCAGCGATTTCGACAGCGGCGCGGTGACCGTCAGCCAGCCGACCGCGAGAATGAAGAGCAGCAGCACGCCCGCCACGGCGCGAACGCCCCAGCGCCACCAGGGCGAGACATAGGCGACCGGCAGATTGGTGGTGTAGCCGCCCTCGGGCGGGAGCCATTCCGCCTCGTTCTCTGCCGCGTCTTCGAGCGGCTGCGTGAGCCGCAGCGGCTTCTGACGGCGCGGTTGCGGATTGGGGGCCGGATCGGGCTCGGGTGCGGGATCGGGCGTGCGCAGCGGCACGCGCGATGTGCTCCGGCTGCGCGGAGGCGGCATGCCGCCGCGCAGCTCGAACGGCTCCTCACCCTCGCGCGGTGGCAGCTGTGTCCAGTCGAAAGGGCCCTTGTCGCTCACACGCCTTCACCAGAAGCGCCGCGCTTTCCCTGTGCAGCGCGCTCTCCCGCCCCCGGGATGCCGGCCCGGACAACATCGCCGGGCCGAGCGATCCTATCACTCCTCAGCGGTGTTGGCAGCATGCGCCGCCACTGCCTCGGGAAGGCCCGGTACATATTCGGCGCCTTCGACCACCTGAATGCTCGATCCTTCGAAATCGTCGCCGATCGGCTGATATTCGCCGCCCAGACATTGCGAGAGAAAGCCCTCCGCGACACCGAAGAAGCTGAGACTATTCTCCGAGCGGGCAAAGCCATGCCCTTCGTCGGGATAGAGGAGATAGGTTACCGGCAGATCCTTCTCCTTCATCGCTTCGACGATCTGGTCCGATTCGGCCTGGGCGACGCGCGGATCATTCGCGCCCTGCCCGATCAGCAGCGGCTTGGTGATCGCGTCGACGCGCGAAATGGGCGATTGCGCCATCATCTCCTCCAGGTCCGCCGGATCATCGGGATCGCCGATATGCTTGAAGAATGTCCCTTCGAGCAGCGGCCGCCAATAGGGCGGAAAGCTCTTCATCAGCGTCGCCAGATTCGACGGGCCGACGATATCGACGCCGCAGGCGAAGCGATCGGGCGTGAAGGTGAGACCGACCAGCGTGGCATAACCGCCATAGGAGCCGCCCATGATCGCGACCTCGTCGGGCGTGGTGACGCCGCCCTCGATCGCCCAGTCGACTGCGTCGATCAGATCCTGGTGCATCGCCCCGGACCATTCGCCCGCCGCGATATTGACGAATTCCTTGCCGAAACCGGTCGATCCGCGGAAATTGACGCTGAGCACCGCATAGCCGCGGTTCGCCAGCCATTGATGCGCCGAGCTGTAACCATAGCTGTCGCGCGCCCAGGGGCCACCGTGGACGAACAGGACCAGCGGCATGGCCTTTTCGGGGGTGCCGTCGCCATCGGCATCGGCCCCGGCGGGCAGCGTGAGATAGCTGACCAGTTCCTCGCCATCGCTCGCAGGGATCACCACCGGGTGCATCGGCTGCAGCGCATAGGCTTCGAGCTCCGGCCGCGATTCGAACATCCTGGTCAGGCTCTGTGCCGCGCGATCATAGACATAATAGACCGAGGGTGCCTGCGCCGAAGAAGCGACGACCACCGATTTCGTCCCGTCATCGGTCGTCGCCACGAAGGAAATCTCGCCCGAAAGCCGCGCCTTCAGAAAGTCGAGGTCGGCCGCGGCGTCCTCGGTCAGCGGAGTCCACTCGTTCTTGAGATAGTTCACGCCATAGGCGATGGGTTCGTAGGTGACCGGGTCCAGAACGGCGTTCTGAATGTCGGCCTTGTCGCTTTCCGCGATCACGCTGGTTTCCAGCGTATCGGCGTCCATCGCCACCAGCGCCGCCTTGTCGCGGCCGCGACTGTCGACCCAGTAGAGCGTGTCGTTGGCGCGATTGAAGCCGAGCGGCGCGGTGTTGAAGAAGCTGTCGGCGTCGATTTCGGCCACCGGTTGCCACTCTCCGGCATCGTCGGGGCGGAACAGCGCCGATCCGCCGCCCGGCATCTGGCGGATTGCGAAGCGCGGCTTCAGGTCATTGTCGATCACCCATTGGCCGAAGCCGGGATTTTCGAGCACCAGCGTCCGCTCGCCCGTCGTTAGGTCGACTTCGTAGAGATCGAACAGCTGCGGGTTGCGATCATTGAGGCCGATCAGGATCGCGCCCGGCCGCGCCTTGCTGACGCTTTCGATCGTCGCGCGCACGCTGTCATCGACCGGAGTCAGGTCGATATCGGCGCCGGTTTCGACGTCGACCGAGTGAATATGAAAATTCTCGTTCCCGCCCGAATCCTGGGGATAGAGGATATGGCCGCCGCCCGGCGTCCAGTAATGCGCCGAAATGCTGCGCACCGTTTCGTTGGTCACCGCGCGCGCCGCGGAAGGATCGTCCGCAGGCGCGACGAAGACATTGAGCACGCCGTCCACCGGCGCCAGCCAGCTGATATATTTGCCGTCGGGACTGATCCGCCCCTGCGCCTGTTTGGGGTTGCCGAACAGCAGGTCGCGCGGGATCAAGTCGGGGTCTTCGGCCTGCGCGCTGGCGGCAGCGGGAGCAGCCCCGTCGCGGGGCGCGGGTGCCGCGGCCATAAGGGCCAGCGCAGCGCATCCCATCGTCAGCATCGACGCGGCGGTAGTCGCCTTGCGGATCTTCATGCTCGAATCCTCCCGTTATTATGTCAGCTCACAGTGTGTTATATCCACAATACAGTGTTGTCCAGTATATGGCTGCGATCCTCCGGTCGCAGCGGCCGGCGGTCTGGACCGGTTGCCGGTGGAATACCATGATTCCGCGGCGCTTCTCCCCTATCGCAAAGAGCCTATCAGGCACCGCACTTTCGGCAAACCGGCAATTGCCGGTCGCGGTCAGGCCTCCAGCTCGACGTCCCAGTAGAGCCAGTCGCGCCATGTTTCATGGAGATAGTTGGGCGGGAATCGGCGACCATGTTCCTGAAGATGCCAGCTGGTCGGCCGGATCGGCGCGATGTTGAGCGCCATATTCGCCTGTTTGGGGGTGCGTCCGCCCTTGCGCAGATTGCAGGGGGCGCAGGCCGTGGCGACATTTTCCCAGGTGGTGCGCCCGCCCTGTGCGCGGGGAATGACGTGGTCGAACGTGAGGTCGCGCTGGGAGCCGCAATATTGGCAGCTGAACTTGTCGCGGAGAAACAGGTTGAAGCGCGTGAAGGCGGGAAATTGCGAAGGTTTTACATATTGTTTGAGCGCGATGACCGAAGGGAGCTTCAGCCTCGCGCTGGGACTTCGCACTTCGCGTTCGTAATAGTCGACGATATCGACCCGATCGAGAAACACCGCCTTGATCGCGGTCTGCCAGGGCCACACACTCAGCGGATAATAGCTCAGCGGCGTATAGTCCGCGTTCAACACAAGTGCCGGGCATCCGTCCGGGTGCCGGATCAGATCGGGATGATACATGCGCTCCCCTCGCCCTGTTTCACTCGCGCACGCCTTTCGACAATCGAGATGACGCCATGATGACAGCACGAGCCGCGACTCGCGGTCAAGAGCGACGTCGATGCCGCTGACAACGCGTTTCGCTCCCAGCCCGACCGGGCAGCTTCACCTGGGCCACGCATATTCGGCCGTGCAGGCGCATGATCGTGCGCGACGCGCGGGCGGGCGTTTCCTGCTGCGGATCGAAGATATCGACGGGACGCGCAGTCGCCCCGAACATGTCGCGACGATCCTGGAGGATATGCGCTGGCTGGGGCTCGACTGGGACGGTGAGCCGACCTTCCAGTCGCAGCGGCTCGATCTGTATCAGGCCGCGCTCGACAGGCTGCGCGACATGGAACTGCTTTACCCCTGTTTCTGCACGCGCGCCGACATCGCCGCGAGCGCCAGCGCGCCGCACGGGCCGAGCGGAATCATATACCCCGGGACGTGCCGCGGGCTGGCTGCGCCGGACCTCGACCGCCCGCATTGCTGGCGGCTGGATGTGGAGAAGGCACTACAATTCCTCCCCCGGAGGGAGTGGCGGGTTGGATTGCCCCCGGCAATCCAAGCCTGTGCTGGGGGCACAGGCTACCCGACACTGGGGACCAGCCGCAGGCTGGTGGAGGGGTATTCGCCGCAAGCGACACCGTCCGAGCGCAATACCCCTCCACCACCGCTTCGCGGCGGTCCCCCTCCCCCTCCGGGGGAGGAACTTGTGTGGCATGACGAAATCGCAGGCAATGTCATCGCCGACCCGCTGGCGCATGGCGACGTGGTGCTTGCGCGCAAGGATGCGCCGGCCAGCTATCATCTCGCGGTAACCGTGGACGATGCCGACCAAGGGGTCACGCACGTCATTCGCGGGCAGGATCTGTTCGAGGCGACGCATGTCCACCGGCTACTTCAGGCGCTGCTCGATCTCCCGACGCCGAACTATCGCCACCATCCGCTGCTCACCGACAGTCAGGGCAATCGCCTCGCCAAGCGCCACGGCGCGCCGACGCTCGCGGCGATGCGCGAGAGCGGCGCCGACGGGCACGCGGTTGCCGATTCGCTCCGAAGCGGCACGCTGCCGGTTGGCATCGGCTTCGCGACGTCCTAGATTGGCCCCATGCAGACCTTTCTCACCCTGCTGCTGATCGCGGCGATGATCGCCACTTTGGTCGCGCTTGTCCGCGGCATCGTGATCTTCCTCAAAACCACCGAAGCCGATCTCAACGGCACAGGGCCGAGCAATTCCAGCCTCAAGTCGAACAAGATGATGCAGTCGCGCATCATCTTTCAGGCGCTGGCGATCTTCATCGCGGTGCTGATCATGTGGCTGGCCAACGGGGGCTGATCCGCTGGTCCGGCTCAACCGGATTTACACCCGCACCGGGGATGACGGCACGACGGGGCTGGCCGACGGGTCGCGCCTGTCCAAGGCAGAGCCGCGCATGGCGGCGATCGGCGATGTCGACGAAGCCAATTGCGCGATCGGCGTCGCGCTGACGCTGATCAAGGATCGCCCGACGCATGCGACATTGCGCCGCATCCAGAACGAGCTGTTCGATCTCGGTGCCGATCTCGCCACGCCGGGCGAGGATTTCGCGCCCTCTGACATGGCGCTGCGCATCACCGCCGATCAGGTCGAGCGGCTCGAACAGGAAATCGACGCGATGAACGCGGTGGTCGAACCGCTCAAAAGCTTCATCCTGCCCGGCGGCACGCCCGCCGCCGCCGCGCTGCATCAGGCGCGCGCCGTGACCCGCCGCGCCGAGCGCTCCGCCGTGACCGCGGCGAGCGAGGATTCGCTCAACCCGCTGGCGCTGCAATATTTAAATCGTCTGTCCGATCATCTTTTCGTGCTTGCGCGCGTTACCAATGCATCGGCCGATGGCGATGTGCTCTGGCGCCCCGGCGCTTCGCGGGCGAAATCGCAGCAGGCCGACCCGTAACGATTGACCCTTGGGGGACGGATTAGCCCTCGTCACCGCGAAAGGAGAGGCGCGATGCGAGCAAGCACGGTAGCGAAAACGGCCCCGGACGGACTGGCGCAGCGATACCGCAAGGTTCGCGCGCTCACCGAGGCGCTCGCCGCGCCGCTTTCCGATGCCGACGCCACGCTGCAATCGATGCCCGACGCATCGCCCGCCAAATGGCATCTGGCGCATGTCACCTGGTTTTTCGAAACCTTCATTCTGCGCGACCATGTGCCGGGCTATCGCCTGCATGACGAGCGCTTCCCCTTCCTCTTCAACAGCTATTACGAAGCCGAGGGCGATCGCCATGCCCGCCCCCGCAGGGGCATGCTGACGCGGCCGAGCCTTGCCGAAGTGCTCGCCTATCGCGCGGCGGTCGACGCGGCGCTGGTCGCGGCGCTGCCCGATTTGCCCGAAGACGTGCAGGCGCTGGTGGCGCTCGGATGTCATCATGAAGAACAGCATCAGGAATTGCTGCTCACCGACATTCTCCACGGCTTTTCGTGCAATCCGATCGAGCCCGCCATGTGGCCCGGAGAGCGCAAGATCCCGGTGCGAATGCCTGGCGCGATCACCTGGATCGAAGGCGCGACCGGACAGGTCGAGATCGGCCATGACGGCGGCGGCTTCGCCTTCGATTGCGAAGGGCCGCGCCATACCGAACTGCTCCACCCGCATGCGATCGCCGACCGCACCGTCACCAACGGCGAATGGGCCGCGTTCATCGCCGATGGCGGCTATTCCGACCCGCGCCACTGGCTGTCGGACGGCTGGGCCTGGGTGCAGGCGGAGCGAATCGAAGCGCCGCTTTACTGGCGCAAGGACGATGGCGGCTGGACGCGTTTCGGGCTCGACGGACGCCGCGCGATCGACCCGGCCGCGCCGGTGACGCATGTCAGCTTCTACGAAGCCGATGCCTATGCGAGCTGGGCAGGCGTCCGGCTGCCCACCGAAATCGAATGGGAAGCGGCCGCGAGCGCCCATGACAGCGAAGGCGGCAATCAGCTCGATGCCGCCGGGCCGGTAGAACCGCGACCCTCGCCCGAAGGCCCGGCCTTTTTCGGCGATGTCTGGGAATGGACCGGCAGCGCCTATCGCCCCTATCCCGGCTTTCGCGCCGCCGAGGGCGCGGTCGGCGAATATAACGGCAAGTTCATGAGCGGGCAGTTCGTGCTCCGCGGCGGCAGCTGCGCGACGCCGCGCGGCCATGCCCGCCCCTGTTACCGCAACTTCTTCTACCCCCATCAGCGCTGGCAATTCACCGGCGTGCGCCTGGCAAAGGACCTCTGACATGCTCAAGCCCGAAATCGAAGACGGCGAGACCGTCCTGCCCGATCCCGCCTTCCGCGCCGACGTGCTTGCAGGGCTCGCGACCGAACCCAAGGCGATTCAGGCGCGCTGGCTCTACGACCATCGCGGATCGGAGCTGTTCGAGGACATTACCGATGTTCCCGAATATTATCCGACGCGTACCGAAACCGCACTGCTGCGCGAGACCTGCCCCAAGGTCGCCGAAATCGCGGGCAAGGGCCGCGCGGTGGTTGAATTCGGATCGGGCAGTTCGGCCAAGACGCCGATCCTGCTCGAAGCGGCCGAACCCGCCGCTTATGTGCCGATCGACATTTCGGGCGACTTCCTGCGCGCCTCGGCCGATGCGCTGCGCGACACCTTTCCCGCGCTGCCGATCCATCCGGTCGAAGGGAATTTTCTCCAGCCGATCGCGCTGCCCGACAGCGTGGCCGACACGCCCAAGCTCGGCTTCTTTCCCGGATCGACGATCGGCAACATGACCGCGTCGGCCGGCGTCGACCTGCTCCGCGCGATGCGCACCTCGCTCGGCGAAGGATCGCTGCTGCTGATCGGGATGGACCGGGTGAAGGACGAAAGCGTGCTGATCCCGGCCTATGACGACTCGGCGGGGGTGACTGCTGCGTTCAACCTGAACCTGCTCCACCGCATCAATCGCGAACTCGACGGCCATATCCCGGTCGACAGCTTCCGTCACAAGGCGGTGTGGAATGACGGGCTCGCCCGCGTGGAAATGCACCTCGAAGCGATCGAGGACGTTGCGTTCACTGTCGCGGACACGCCCTTTACGATGGCGGCGGGAGAAACGATCCACACCGAGAACAGTCACAAATACACACCGCGCAGCGCGCGGCTGCTGCTCAACGCAGGCGGCTGGACACCGATCGCCGAATGGACCGACCCGAAGGACTGGTTCGCGCTGATCCTCGCGGAAGCGAAACCGGTGCGGCGCGCGCCCTGACCCATCCGCATCACCGTTGGTGCTGAGCTTGTCGAAGCACCGTTCTGTTCTTTCTCGCCCAGTGGCAGAAGAAGAACGGCCCTTCGACAGGCTCAGGGCCAACGGTCATCTGCGGATCGAACCGCTTGCTCCTCCCGCACCCCAGCCGATAAAGCGCAGCCAACCATTCAGGAGGCAGCTATGAAGACCATCGGCGTGATCGGTGCGGGACAGATGGGCGCGGGGATCGCGCAGGTTTCGGCGCAGACGGGTTACAGCGTACTGCTCTCCGACCTCGATCTGGCGCATGCCGAAAAGGGCAAGGCGGGCATCGCCAAGCAGCTCGCCCGCGCCGTCGAGAAGGAAAAGATCACCTCAGACGCGCGCGACGCGGCGCTCGCCAACCTGACCTGTATCGGCGACGTTGCTGAAATGGCGCCGTGCGACCTGGTGATCGAGGCGGCAACCGAGCGCGAGGAAATCAAGCGGAAGATCTTCGAAAATGTCGGCAAAGTGCTGAGCGACAGCGCGATCCTGGCGAGCAACACCTCCTCGATCCCGATCACGCGGCTGGCGCAGGCTTCGCCCGATCCGGCGCGCTTCATGGGCGTGCATTTCTTCAATCCCGTGCCCGTCATGGGCCTGATCGAACTGATTCGCGGGCTGGCGACGTCGGACGCGACCGTTTCGGCGGTGGAGGCTTTCGGACAGTCGCTCGGCAAGGCGATCGTTCACGCCAATGACGCGCCCGGGTTCATCGTCAATCGCGTGCTGATGCCGATGCTCAACGAAGCGTGCTTCGCGCTCGGCGAAGGTGTCGCGACCATCCCCGACATCGATACCGCAGTGAAGCTCGGGCTCAATCACCCGATGGGCCCGCTGACGCTCGCTGATTTCATCGGGCTCGATACGTGCCTCGAAATCTGCAAGGTGCTGCACGAAGGCACCGGCGACCCCAAATACCGCCCCGCCCCGCTGCTGATCAAATATGTCGAGGCCGGCTGGTACGGTCGCAAGACCGGGCGCGGCTTCTATGACTATTCGGGCGATACGCCCGTTCCGACCCGGTGACGACGGCTCCGGGCGCCGCGCGGCGCTTCGCCTACAGCACGGTCGACGTCTTCACCGATCGGCGTTTCGGCGGCAATCCGCTCGCCGTGTTCACCGATGCCGAGGGGCTGAGCGACGCCGAGATGCAGGCGCTCGCCGCCGAGATGAATTACAGCGAGACGACCTTCGTGCTGCCGCCCGCCGACGGCGCCAACGATGCGCGCGTGCGCATCTTCAATCCGACCGCGGAAATGCCCTTCGCCGGGCATCCCAATGTCGGCACAGCCTATGTGCTCGCCGGCTTGCGCGAAGGGTGTGGCGACGTGCTGCGGTTCGAGGAGACGGCCGGGCTGGTGACGGTGCGGTTGCGGCGCGATGCGGGCAATCCCGTCGGCGCGGAAATCGACGCGCCGCAGTCGCTGCAGCGGCTCGGCGAGCTGCCGGTGCCGCCGCTTGCCGCCTGTGTCGGGCTCGACGAACGCGATTTCGTGACCGACACGCACGCGCCCGTCCGCGCGACCGTCGGCGTGGATTTCATAATCGCGCAGGTCGCGGCTGACGCGATCGGCCGTGCGGCTCCCGACATCGCCGCGTTCCGCGCGGCGCTGGCGCTGGTCGAGGGCGACTCGGAACGGCTCTCGCTCTTCCTCTATGCCCGCGAAGGAAACACCATCCGCGCGCGCATGTTCGCGCCGCTCGCCGGGACATGGGAAGACCCCGCCACGGGCAGCGCCAATGCGACGCTTGCCGCGTTGCTGCTCGATTGCGACGGCGGCGACGAAGCCCGGTTCGAATCGGTCCAGGGCGTCGAGATGGGCCGCCCCAGCACCCTCTCGCTCAGCGCGCGCCGCGTGGATGGCTGGATATACGCCAGCGTCGGCGGCGATTGCGTGCCGATGTTTCGCGGCGAGGCGGTGCTGTAATTTCGGGTTCGCGGCCTTGAGCGACGCGCCTGTGGCCATGCCCCTCCACCATCGCTTCGCGACGGTCCCCCTCCCCGAGACAAGCTCCGGGAGGAATTATTCCTCGTCGACTTTCGCGACCAGCAGCTTGTCGATCTTGCGCTCGTCCATGTCGACGATCTCGAAGCGCCAGCCCTGTTCCTCGAAACGCTCGCCTTCCTCGGGCAGGTGCTTGAGGTGCGCCAGCGCCAACCCCGCAACCGTCGCATAGTCGCGATCCTCGGGCAGTTCGATTTCGAGCCGGTCGGCCAGATTGTCGGCCGACATCTGACCCGATACCAGCAGCGACCCGTCCTCGCGCTCGACCAGATCGGGGTCGTCGTCGGGATCGACATCGGACACGAACTCGCCCGCGATCGCCGCGAGCAGGTCGGCGGGCGTCACGATCCCTTCGAAATGGCCGTACTCGTCATGGACGAGGCCCATCGGCACTTCGGCGGCGCGCAGCGCATCGAGCGCGTCCATCGCATCGATCTGGTCTGGCAGCACTGGCGCGTCGCGCATCAGCTTGCGCAGATCGAGCGGCTCGGCTCGGCACAGCGCGGCGACGATGTCACGCGCCTGGACGACGCCGATCACGCTGTCGACCGACCCTTCAGCGACGGGCAGCCGGGTATGCGGGGTATCGAGCAATTTTTCGCGCACCCCGAAGTCGTCGAGATCGACGTCGAGCCAGTCGACATCGGTGCGCGGCGTCATCACTTCGCGCACCGGCCGGTCGGCAAGGCGGACGACGCCCGAGATGATCGAGCGTTCATGCTCCTCGATCACGCCCGACTTGGTCGCTTCGGCGACGAGCAGATGCAGCTCCTCGGCAGTAACGCGATTTTCCGATTCGCGATCGAAGCCGACCAGCCGGAAGATCAGCCCGCTGGTCGAATCGAGCAGCCAGACGAGCGGCGCGGTGATTCGCGAGAGCCACAGCATCGGCACCGCCATCACGATCGCGATCGGCTCGGGCGCGCGCAGTGCGAATTGCTTGGGAACCAGTTCGCCGACCACCAGCGAGGCATAGGTGGTGAGCCCGATGACCAGCGCGAGGCCGAGCGAATAGGCCGTGCCCGAATCGATACCCAGCGATTCGAGCCGCGCCGCGACCGGTTCGCCCAGGCTGGCGCCCGAATAGGCACCCGCGACGATCCCGATCAGCGTGATGCCGATCTGCACCGTTGAAAGGAACTTCCCCGGATCATCGGCAAGCTCCATCGCCGTGTCGGCACCGCGCTTTCCCGCGCGCGCCAGCGTTTCCAGCCGCGCCTTGCGCGCCGAAACGATCGCCAGTTCGGACATGGCGAACAGGCCATTGAGAGCGATCAGCGCAAAGATGATCGCGACATCGAGCCAGGGAAAGGGAGGAAGCGGGTCCATGAGGCAGGCGCCCTCCATAACCCCACTTTCGCGCGCTTAACAACTGGCTGGTCATACTCTGTTCAAATCGGTGGCGGAACAAGTCGCCCCGGTGGCGGGTTTTTCGCCCCGAAAGGTTGATCGGGCCACAGCCCACAGGAGGAACGATATGCATATTCGATCGAAGATTCTCGGCGCCGCGGCGCTGGGCGCGATGACGATTACTACTGCCTGCGTCACCGATCCGGTGACCGGTGAGCGCCGCATTTCCAGCGCGGCGATCGGCGGCATCGGCGGCGCACTGGGCGGCTATCTGCTCGGCGACATCATCGGCGGCCGCGACAGCCGTACCGAAAGCCTGATCGGTGCCGGCATCGGCGGCATCGCCGGCGCGGCGGTCGGCAGCTATATGGACCGGCAGGAGCGCGAGCTGCGCGAACGCACCGCCGGCACCGATGTCGACGTGATCCGCGAGGGCGACGACCTGATTCTCTCGATGCCGTCGAACGTCACCTTCGCGACCGACAGCTCGACGATCCAGCCGCAGTTCCGCACCACGCTGGACGATGTTTCCAATGTGCTCGCCAATTACGAGAACACCTTTGTCGACGTGTACGGCCACACCGATTCGGTCGGTACCGAAGCCTATAACCAGGCGCTGTCGGAACGGCGCGCGGGATCGGTGGCGGATTATCTGAGCAGCCACGGCGTCAATTCGGCGCGCATCGCCACGCGCGGCTTCGGCGAGACCCAGCCGGTCGCATCGAACGAGACCGAAGCGGGCCGCGCCCAGAATCGTCGAGTCGAAATCAAGCTCGTGCCGATTCAGCAAAACGGCTATTGATCGTCCGAAACGATCCAGTTTGCGTATCGAAAGCCGGTCCCCGCGGGGGCCGGCTTTTTCATGCGCGTCGATCGCGGAAAAAATCCCTCAGCAGACCAGCCGCCTCTCGTTCGCCGATCCCGCCATAGATTTCCGGGCGATGGTGACAGGTGGGTTGCGAAAAGAGGCGCGGACCGTGCTCGACCGCGCCGCCCTTGGGATCGGAAGCGCCGTAGTAAAGCCGGGCGATTCGGGCATGCGCGATCGCGCCCGCGCACATCGCGCAGGGCTCGAGCGTCACCCAAAGATCGCAATCCTCCAGCCGGTCGCGGCCCAGCGCCTGCGCCGCCTGACGGATGGCACGGATTTCGGCATGGGCAGTGGGGTCGCATTGCCCGCGCGGCGCATTGCCCGCGCTGGCGACGATCCTGCCCTCGCAGGTGATTACGGCGCCAACCGGCACTTCGCCATCGGCAGCGGCGCCATGCGCGGCGGCAAGCGCCGCATGCATCGGTTCGGGTAGCGGAAACATGCGCCTTCGCATCTAGCGCCCGGCGGCGATCACGTCACCCGTGCCGCCGAAAGGCATCGCGAACGGTCATTCCTCCGCCGCAGCTTCGCCCTCGTCGCTCGCCTGCTTCACTTCCACCGACGGCAGCGAAATCGTGGTGTTGCGCATTTCGACGGTCGGCAGTTCGATCGTCTTCTCGGTCGACTTTATGTCGATCGTGCCGGTCTTCGCCTTGAACGACGGCATCTTGCCGCCTTCGACATTGAAACTGACGCTGGGCATCGTCGCGCCTTCTTCCTGCTCGATCGACAACATGCCCAACGACATCAGAACGACTACGGCAATCGCCGCAATACCAATCAGGGCGAGAATCGCGCGCATCGTCCTGTCTCCCTCTTGCGTAGATTCGCTAATCTCCTAACGCTGTATCAACCATGCCGATTGCCCGGTAAACCGTGAATCGGTTGACGCCGCGTCCCATTGCGGGTATCGGCGCGCTCTTTCCGGGCCTGTGAAACGGGCTGAAATCAGGATTTGGAAGCGATGTCGCGCATTTGCGAGCTGACCGGCAAGGGCCGGCAGGTGGGAAACAATGTCTCTCACGCCAACAACAAGACCAAGCGTACCTTTCTGCCTAACCTGCAGAATGTGACGCTGATCTCCGATGCTCTGGGCAAGAGCGTTAAGCTGCGCGTTTCGACGCACGGCCTGCGTTCGGTCGAGCATGTCGGCGGTCTGGACAACTGGCTCCTCAAGACGCGTGACGACCAGCTGTCGCTGCGCGCCCGTCGCCTGAAGCGCGAAGTGCGCAAGAAGGTCGCCGGCACCGAGGCTGCTGCCTGATCCTTTCGATTCGGCCCTGCGCCGAACGATTCGCGTTTCCGGCCCGTCCGCCTATTCTTTCCCTGGTGCATCGCGCCGGGAAGCATCGGCGCGCGGGCCGTTCTGCTGTGCGCGATTCGGCTCGAGCCGGAATTTGAGCAGCAGGCTGCGCTGAAGCAGCATCAGATTGTCGTCGGAAACGATCCAGAGAATCGTGTCCTTCCCCTCGCGCGACACGGCAATCCCTTCGAAATTCTCATGGATCAGCGGCGCGGCGAGCGTAGCCACCTCGCGCCCCTCCACGACCGCGCCCTTGCGAATCGCACTGCGCGCGATTCGTTCGATCCGGGTCGAGAAGCGCAGCGGCGGATCGAGCCGCCGCAACAACACCAGCAAATCGCCGTCGGGCAGTTCGACCAGCGATGTCGCGGCATACCGGCTGGGCGGCCGATAATAAAAGCGAAAGCCGCGACGCGGGGCATCGACAGGGTCGCCGGCGAACCAGATGCCGTCGCGCAGCCTGGGGCCCGCCGCGCTGCCCCATTCGGAAAGCGCGAGGAAACTGCCGTCGGAAAGCCGGGTAAGCGATTCGAGCCCGCTATTGTCACTCCACTCGGCCATTGCAGGGGGTGCCGCATGGCCCGTGGCGCGCGCCAGATCGGAGCCATAGCGCCAGATCTGGTTGGCGCGCTCATAGCCGACCCAGAAATTCCCCCCCGCCGGATCGAACGCAAGCGATTCGCTGTCGCGATCGAGCGTGCTCCAGCCCGGCCCGGGCCCCTCCTCCAGATCGCCGAAGCGCACCGCTCGCGGGCGCCAGTCCTTGCCCATGCGAAACCGCACCACGCCACCGCGATCGCTGATCAGCACGAAGCGGTCGCCACGCACTACAAGATCGGAAAAACCGCCAAAGGCGCTGTCGCGGCTCATCAGCCGCACGCCGCCCAGATAAGTGAGATCGCCGACGCGGCGACGATCGGGATCGTCGGCGTCGAGCATCACCTGACGGGTGTGGATCGTCCGCGCCGGTCCCAGCGTCTCGCGCCATCGCGGTTTCACACCCGCAAAGCCAGACAGGATCAGCGCCGCCAGAAAGAAGCGCCAGGCGGATCCGCGCCCCAGTGCGCCGATCGCAGATGCTGAACGCTCAGTAACCATGTCGTTCAGCAAGCCTTCAACGGAACCCGTTTAGGGTCGCGGGAGTTATCGCGTAAAATCCCTCTGGTTGCGTATCGAGGGCCGGGGTCGGAACCGCACAGGTTCCGGCCCCTTATTCTTATAGCAGCCCGCCAGCTCAATACATGTGCTGGCCGCCGTTGATCGACATGGTCGATCCGGTGACAAAGCCGGCTTCTTCCGAACAGAGAAACGCCACGCCGCGCGCGATCTCGCTCGCCTGGCCCAACCGGCCGACCGGAATCTTGGCGACGATCTTCTCGAGGACTTCGGCGGGAACGGCGGCGACCATGTCGGTGTCGATATAGCCCGGCGCGACGGCGTTCACGGTCACGCCGAACCGCGCGCCTTCCTGTGCCAGCGCCTTGGTGAAGCCGTGAATGCCCGATTTGGCGGCGGCATAATTCACCTGGCCATACTGCCCCGCCTGACCGTTGATCGATCCGATATTGACGATCCGGCCCCATTTGCGCTCGCGCATCCCGGGATAGGTGGCATGCGCCATATTGAAGCAGCCGCCCAGATTGATGCGGATCACGTCTTCCCACATCGCGCGCGACATTTTCTGGAGCGTCGCGTCACGCGTGATGCCGGCATTGTTGACGACGATGTCGACCGAGCCGCCGAGCGCTTCCTCGACCTGTTTGACGCCCGCCGCGCAGGCATCGAAATCGCCGACATCCCATTTGAACGCGGGAATGCCGGTGCGTTCGGAAAAGATACGGGCCTTTTCGTCATCGCCGCCATAATTGGCTGCGACGGTTACACCCTGATCCTTCAGCGCGAGGCAGATCGCCTCGCCTATGCCGCGGGTTCCGCCGGTTACGATGGCGATGCGTCGTGCCACTTGCATTCCCCTCCAATATAATTCGCCCGGAAGCTATGCAGCCGCTACCCAGCCTGCAAGCTCGCGCGCCAAAATCTTCTTCAACATCGCGACACCGGGGTCGCTGTCGTTGAGACAAGGCAGATAGGCGAAATCGGTTCCGCCCGCTTCCACGAATGTCTCGCGTCCACGGATCGCCAGTTCCTCGAGCGTTTCGAGGCAATCGGCCGAAAAGCCGGGCGCAATGATGGCGATTTTCCTCACCCCGCTGGCCGGCAATTCTCCGAGCACCGTATCGGTCGCCGGTTCGAGCCATTTCGCCCGCCCGAAGCGCGACTGGAACGTCACTGTCAGCTCGCGCCCGAGCCCTTCGCCCAGCAGCCGAGCCGTCTTGCGGCACTGGCAATGATAGGGATCGCCCAGCTGCAGCGTGCGCTCGGGCATGCCGTGGAAGCTCGCCAGGATCGCATCAGGTTCGAAATCGAGCGCGGCCACGCCTTCGCGCACTGACTGCGCGAGCGCATCGATATAGGCCGGATCGTCATGATAGGGCGGCAGCGTGCGGATCGCCGGCTGCCAGCGCATCCCGGCCATTTCGGCGAAGGCGGCATCGTTGGCCGTCGCAGTCGTCGCGCCGCAATATTGCGGATAGAGCGGCGCGAGCAGGATGCGGTCGCATCCCTGCGCCTTCAGCGCTGCCAGCCGATCGCCGATCGCCGGCTTGCCGTAGCGCATCGCATGGTCGACGACCACGTCCGGCCCGAAGGCGCCGGCCAGTGCGCCCGCCTGCGCCTTGGTGATCGCGGCGAGCGGAGAGCCGTCCTCGCCCCAGACCTGGGCATAGGCATGCGCCGATTTCTTGGGGCGGGTACGCAGGATGATGCCGCGCAGGATCGGCTGCCAGACCAGCGGCGGAATTTCCACGACGCGCCGATCGGACAGGAATTCGCCCAGATACCGGCGCACCGAAGGCGCATCGGGCGCGTCCGGCGTGCCGAGATTGGTGAGCAGCACCCCCACCTTGCTCGGCGGCACCGGCGGATGATCGGAAGGGCGGGTCATGAAGCCTCGGATAACAGCGGCAGGCGGCGATAACGGACGCCGGTACTCGCCTGCAGCGCATTGGCGATGGCAGGCGCGACCGGCGGCACCGCGAGTTCGCTGACGCCGCCGGGATCGGACCCGCTGCGGATCAGCTCGACAGTGATATCGGGCGCGTTGGCAAGCGTGGGCAGGTGAAGATCGGCAAGGCGCCGCGCATCAGGCAGATTCTCGGTGAAGCCGGTCGATCCGCCGAGCGCGGCCGCCATGCCGAAGATCAGCCCGCCTTCGATCTGCTGGCGTACCAGATCGGGGTTGATCACGCGCCCGCAATCGACCGCGGCGACCAGCCGTTCGACGGTGACTTTCTTGTCGCTGCCGATATGCGCCTCGGCCAGGACGGCGATATAGGAATCGCGAAAGGCGTGGCAGGCAATACCCTGGCCGCTGCCCTGCACGCCGCCCTGCCATCCGCCGAGCTGCGCGACGCTGTTGAGGCACCGTGCAAGCCGCGCATTGCCGCCGAGCATCGCCATGCGAAAGCTGTGCGCCTCGGTTCCCGCGACATGGGCGAGTTCGTCGATGAAGCTTTCGCTGAAGAACGCCGTGTAGCTGTGCGCGCCCGAGCGCCAATGGCCGGTCGGCACGCCGATATCGGCGGGGTGATGGTCGACCGCGTGATTGGCGATGGCATAGGGAGGCACCGCGCCCGCGACGGCGCTGGGATCGGAGCTGCCCAGTGCCAGCGACGCCGAAGCGACGAGATCGCCGCCCAGCAGCCGCGAGGCAAGCTCGCGTCCCGTCGCCGGCGCCGCGATCTTGGCCAGCCAGCCCAGGATCGCTCCCTTGTCATCGAGCCGCGCGGTGAGGCGCGCCGCGGCGGCGGGGCGGAAGCGGTCATGCGCGATATCCTCGCTGCGCGGCCAGGTGAGCTGCACCGGCCGCTCCACGCGCTTGGCGAGCACGGCGGCCTGTTCGGCGACGTCATGCTCGAGCTTCGCGCCGAACGATCCGCCCGCCATCATCGGATGGAGGACGACGCGCTCCTCGCTCAGCCCCGCCGCGCGTGCGGCGGCCGACCGGGCGAGCGCCGGTGCCTGAGTGGGCATCCACAGGCTCAGGCGGCCATTGTCGTAATAGGCAGTCGCCGTCATCGGCTCGATCGCCGCATGCGCCGCCAGCCCGACGCGATATTCGGCAGTCACCACGCGCGCATCGCGGAACACCGGCGAAAGGTCGCCCTGCGAGGCGATACGCGATCCGCCATTTTCGAGTGCGGTCGTCAGCGCCGCCTCGATCGTGTCGCTGTTTACCGGTTCGCCGTCATATTCGAATTGCGGCTGCATCGCCTCGACCGCGCGTTCGGCGGCCCAGCCGTTATTGGCGACTGCAGCGATCCATTTCTCGGTACGAATCTTGGCGAAGACGCCACGCACGCGATCGGCCGCCTCACCGTCATATTTCGTCAGCCGCGTCGCGCCCGGCGGTGCCTGTCGGATCGAGGCATAGACCATGTCGGGCAAGCGGATATCGCCCGCGAAATTGAGACTGCCGTCGACCTTTGCCGGGACGTCAAGCCGGGGCACAGCCCGGCCGGTGAGGCGATTTTCCTCACCGCCGCGCAGCAAAACCGGGTCGGGCGGCGTTTCGTTGACGGCCTCCGCCGCCAGCTCTCCAAAGCCCAGACGCGCTTCGCCATGCACCACTTCGTTGCCGGCGGTGCCGCAGGATTGCCAGTCGGTATTCCAGCGCCGCGACGCCGCCTTGCACAGCATCGCACGCGCCGAGGCGCCGGCAACGCGCAGCGGATGTTCGAACTGGCGGATCGATGTCGATCCGGCGGTCAGCATCAGCGACGAGCGCGTCGCATGGCTGCGCTGCCAGTTGTCGGGAAGACCGCCCAGCGCGACTTCGAACAGCGTCGATGCGGCGAGCGGGTTGGCGTAGAGCGGGTTGAGCGGCGCCGCCTCGACGCCGACACGCCGCCAGTCGGCGCCCAGCTCGTCGGCGACGATCTGCGGCAGCGCAGTGAAGACTCCCTGGCCCAGCTCCGCCTGCGGTACCGCCACCGTGACATGCCCGTCGGTGCCGATCTTGATCCAGGCGCCGAATATGCTCTCGCCCGGCTCGGCGGTGAGATTGGGAAGGTAGGTGCGCGGCCAGAGGCTCCAGGCGACGACCAGACCGATCCCCGCGCCGCCGCCGATCAGCAGCGTGCGCCGGCTCGGCCCCCGATTCGCATGTCCCTTGTCCGCCATCGCCACCGCTCTATCGCGCCTCCGCACGCTTCGCCAGCCATCGTCGCGCACGGCAGCGATGCGTTTTGCCATCTTGGGTTTGTCACCCCGGCACGATAAGAGACCCGCGAACCCGCGCCGGAAAAGGCTCTCCCACGTGATCGAACCCATCCTCGCAGTCGCCAGCAATTATACGCATTTCAGCGAACTGGGGCTCGATCCCGATGTCTTCACCGTCATGCTTTGGGGCCATGCACTTTCCCTGAAATGGTATTCGCTGGCCTATATCTTCGGGCTGATCCTCGGCTGGGTCATCCTGAACCGGATGCTGAAACAGCCCGGCGCGCCGATGGCGCCGCGCCATGCCGACGACCTGTTCTTCTATGCCGCGCTCGGTGTCATTCTGGGCGGGCGGATCGGCTATGTGCTTTTCTATCAGCCCGGAATGCTGCTCGAACCGCTGCAGATATTGCAGCTCTGGGACGGCGGCATGTCGTTCCACGGCGGCGCGCTCGGCGCTTCGGCGGCGATGTTCTATACCGCGCGCAGAAATGGGCTCGATTGGCTGCGCGTCCATGACTATGTCGCGACGGTCGCGCCGCTGGGGCTGTTTTTCGGACGCTGCGCCAATTTCGTGAACGGCGAACTGTGGGGCAAGGTGACCGACGTGCCCTGGGGAATCGTGTTCCCCTATGCCGGCCCCTATCCGCGCCATCCCAGCCAGCTTTACGAAGCCGCGCTCGAAGGGCTGCTGCTGCTCGCGATCCTCAGCTTCATGTTCTGGAAGACGCGAGCGCGCTACAAGCCGGGGATGCTCGTCGGCACCTTCCTGCTCGGCTATGGCTGCTCGCGTTTCTTCGTCGAGTTCTTCCGCGAGGCCGATGCGCAGTTCGAGGGCACGTTCCTCTATTCGGTGGTGCATATGGGCCAGATCCTGACGCTGCCGATGATCATCGGCGGCGCATGGCTGATCGTCACCGCGAACAAGCGGACCGACCGGGTCCGCCCGGTGCCGGCCGACAGCGAAGCCGCCGCCTGAGCCGGTGACGCCGTTCGCCCAGCGCCTCGCCGATCAGATCGCCACGAGCGGGCCGATGCCGCTCGCCCAGTATATGGGCGAGGCCAACGGCCATTATTATGCGACCCGCGATCCGCTCGGCGCGCGCGGCGATTTCACCACTGCGCCCGAAATCAGCCAGATGTTCGGCGAACTGATCGGCCTGTGGCTGGCCGATATCTGGGTACGCGGCGATCGCCCGCCGGTGCGCTATGTCGAGCTGGGGCCCGGGCGCGGCACGCTTGCCTCGGATGCGTTGCGTGCAATGAAGAAGGTCGGGCTCGAGCCGCCGGTGCACTTCATCGAAACCAGCCCGGTGCTGCGCGCCGCGCAGGCCGAATCCGTGCCGCATGCCGAATGGCATATCGATCTGGTCGGCGTGCCGGACGATGCGGCGCTGCTGATCGTCGCCAACGAATTTTTCGACGCGCTGCCGATCCGCCAGTTCGTCAGGACCGAAGCGGGCTGGTGCGAACGGCTGGTCGATTGCCGCGACGGACGCTTCCGCGCCGTGACCGGGGACCGCGCCTTCGACCAGATCGTTCCGCAGCATCTGCGCGATGCGCCCGAGGGTTCGGTATTTGAAACCTCGCCTGCCGGGATCGCCGTGATGCGCCAGCTCGCCGCGCGGCTGCACGAACAGGGCGGCGTCGGCCTGATCGCCGATTACGGCTATCGTGGCCCTGCGATCGGCGAAACGCTGCAGGCGGTACGTAGTCACGAATATGCCGATCCCTTCGCCGATCCCGGCGAACAGGACCTCACCGCGCATGTCGATTTCGCCACGCTCGCCGCCGAAGCCGCGACCGAGGATCTGGAAACCTATGGCCCGGTCGAGCAGGGACCGTTCCTCGAAGCGCTTGGCATCGGCCCGCGTGCCGCCGCGCTCGCCGCCGCCGCGCCTGCGCATGCCGAGGATGTCGATATCGCGATGCGGCGGCTGACCGGGCCCGATACGATGGGGCATCTGTTCAAGATGCTGGCGATCGCCGCCCCCGGCGCACCCGAACCGGCAGGCTTCTGATGCCAGTGCTGCGCGCCGCCCGGCGCGAGGACGGCCCCGCGCTCGGCGCCTTTGCCGGCCGTGTTTTCAGCGAAGTGTTCGGAACGCTCTACGCCCCCGAAGACCTTGGTCGCTTCGTCGAGGAAGCCTTCGGCCCCGCCGGCCTGCCCGCGCAGATCGCTTCCCCGGACTATGAAATCCGCGTCGCCGAACAGGACGGCGCGATCACCGGATTCGCCAAGATCGGCCCGGTGGTGTTCCCCGGCGACTGGGGCGATCGGACGATCGAACTGCATCAGCTATACGTGGCGGCGGAACAGCGCGGTGGCGGCATCGCGCCGCGCCTGATGGACTGGGCGCTGGATCGCGGCCGGGCGCGGGGCTACGATCGCATGGTGCTCAGCGTCTATGTCGACAATATCCGCGCCCAGCGCTTCTATGCGCGATACGGCTTTGCCGAAATCGGGCGATACGAATTCCGCGTCGGCAACCAGATCGACGACGATCGCATCTGGGCGCGCGACCTGTGACCGATCCGGTCGAAGTCAATCGCGCCGCCGCGCTCGACGGCGTGGCACACGGCTTTCTCGGGCGGCGCGGCGGCATTTCGTCGGGCGTGCATGCCGGGCTGAATGTCGGCCCGGGGTCGACCGACGAAGCGGAGGCCGTGGCGGAAAACCGGCGCCGCGCAAGCGAGGCGGTGCTGCCCGGGGCACGGCTCGTCACGCTGTACCAGGTCCATTCGGCAGATGCCGTGAGCGTGATCGAACCCTATGAGGATCGCCTGCGCCCGCATGCCGATGCGCTGGTAACCGACCGGCCGGGGCTGCTGCTCGGCATCCTCACCGCCGATTGCGCGCCGGTGTTGCTCGCCGACCTCGCGGCCGGCGTGGTCGGCGCGGCCCATGCCGGCTGGAAAGGTGCGATCGGCGGCGTGACCGATTCGACCATCGCGGCGATGGAAACGCTAGGCGCCGATCGCAGTCGCATCGCCGCCGCGATCGGCCCGTGCATCGCGCGGGCAAGCTATGAGGTCGATGAGACCTTTCTCAAGCGTTTCACGATCGAAGACCCCGAAAACGAGCGCTTCTTTGCAGCCGGGCGACCGGGGCATCACCAGTTCGACCTTGAAGCCTATGTCGCGAATCGGCTCGCGCTGGCCGGGGTCGGCCGGATCGAAGCGCTCGGGCTCGACACCTATGCGGACCCGGACCGCTTCTTCAGCTATCGCCGGGCCACGCATCACGGCGAATCGGATTATGGCCGGCAGATCAGCGTGATAGGGCTGCGCTAAGGAACTTTCCGTCGCCCGCCGCGATGATGGCGGCATGACAGGGGACGGCATTGCACTGGGCTATCAGCTCGCGGCCGGCGGCGTAGCGATCATCCTGATGACCGTCGTTCACGCGGTCGGGCTGATCGGCATATTCCGTTTGCTGCGGGTGCATCCCGAACATTTCGAGGATCGCAACATCAACCTGCGCTCGATCCTGCGAATCTCGCTGTTCGGCGTGGCGCTGTTCTCGCTGCACCTGTTCGAAATCAGCCTGTTCGCGATTTTCTACCATGCCGTCGGTACCATCGACGGCGCGGGCGATGCGTTGCACCTGTCCGCCGCCACCTATGCGACGCTTGGCGTTCCCGAAACCATCAAATCGCCCGACTGGCGACTGATCCCGCCGCTGCAGGCGCTTATCGGCTTCGTCCAGATCACCTGGTCGACCGCGTTCATCGTCAGTTCGCTCGACCGGTTGCGCCAATAGGCGGACGGGTCGGGATGCGATTCCGCCGCTGGTGCGTTAGACGGGTAGTATCATGCGTCACTATCGGCGCACCGGAACTTTCGAGAGGATTTGCATGACCGACGAAACCGAAGCCGACATGACCGGCATCACGCCGCGCCGCCGGCCCAAACCCGATATCGAGGAAATCGGCGGCCGCAAGCTGCAGCCTTCGACGCTGATGATGGGGCATGGCTATGATCCCATGCTGTCGGAAGGATCGCTGAAACCTCCGATCTTCGCGACCTCGACGTTCGTCTTCCCCAACGCCGCGGCAGGCAAGCGCCATTTCGAAGGCGTTACCGGCATCCGCCCGGGCGGATCGGAAGGCCTTGTCTATTCCCGCTTCAACGGCCCCAATCAGGAAATTCTCGAGGACCGCCTGGGCGTGTGGGAAGAGGCCGAGGAAGCGCTTGCCTTTTCCTCGGGCATGTCGGCGATCGCGACTCTGTTCCTCGCGCATACCAATCCGGGCGACACGATCATTCATTCGGGGCCGCTCTATGCCGCCACCGAAACGCTGATCGGCCGGGTGATGGGCAAGTTCGGCGCCAACTGGCTCGATTTCCCCGCCGCCGCCAGCCAGGACGAGATGGAAGCGGTGATGCGCAAGGCCGCCGACGGGCGCGTGGCGCTGATCTACCTCGAAAGCCCTGCCAACCCCACCAATGTGCTGGTCGATATCGAAGCCGTCGTCGCAGCGCGCGACGCCGTGTTCGGCAAGAATGAAGGCCCGCCGATCGCGATCGACAACACCTTTCTCGGGCCGCTGTGGCAGAAACCGCTGCGCCACGGTGCGGACATCGTCGTCTACAGCCTCACCAAATATGCCGGCGGCCATTCGGATCTCGTCGCCGGCGGCGTGCTGGGATCGAAGAAGATGCTCGACCCGATCCGCGCGATGCGCAACATCATCGGCACGATCTGCGATCCCAATACCGCCTGGATGCTGTCGCGCAGCCTGGAGACACTCGAACTGCGCATGACCCGCGCGGGCGAAAATGCGGCGAAGGTGTGCGAATATCTGCGCAACCACCCCAAGGTGGAGAAGGTCGGCTATCTCGGCTTTCTCAAGGATGATGCCCAGGCCGACATCTATCGCCGCCACTGCACCGGCGCGGGATCGACTTTCTCGCTCTATCTGAAGGGCGGCGAGAAAGAGGCATTCGCCTTTCTCGATGCGCTTAAGATCGCCAAGCTGGCGGTCAGCCTGGGCGGCACCGAGACGCTCGCCTCGGCGCCCGCGGCGATGACGCATATCTCGGTCCCGGAGGAGCGGAAAAAGGCACTGGCTATCACGCCCAACCTGGTACGCATCTCGATCGGCGTTGAGGATGCCGACGATCTGCTCGCCGATTTCGAAGCCGCGCTCGACGCGATCTGACCCGAAGCGCCGCAAACAAAGCCGGATCGCGAGAGACTTCCTGATCTGGATTAGTTTGCGGCGCATATACGACCTTTTTTTGATCTTACCGGCACGACCCCGGGAAAAGCGTTTCTATGATGACGAAAATCAGGCGCCTGCGCGCCACAAAGACAGGTGGCGGAAATGGAGTGGTTTACAGCGAAGGCGCCGATACGGGCCAAGCTGCTTTTCGTTTTTCAGGTGATGACGGCGCAGGTCGCGCTCGCCGCGCTTGTTGCGGCGTTTCTACCGCTCTATCTCGGTCTTCCGCTGGCGGCTTTCCTCACGGGGGCGACGTGGCTTCTCGGCATGCGCTTTCGCAAGGCGATCGCCGACCCCTATGTGACAACGGTGGTCCGCATGGAAGCCCTGGCCGCTGGCGATCTCGACAGCCATATCGAATTCACCGACTATGAAGATTGCGTCGGACGCATGACCAAGGCGATGTTCACCTTTCGCGACACCGCACGCGATCAGTTGGCAAGCGCCGCCGAGCAGAGCGCGGTCGTCGCCGAGTTCAGTGCGCAGCTCGAACGCCTGTCGGGGGGCGATCTGACCGCAGCGATCACCAGCGACTTCAAGGGCGACTATGTGACGCTCAAATCCAACTACAACAAGGCGCTGGAAAGCCTACGCGCGCTGATCGGCACGGTAATCGCCAGCACCGCCGCGATCCGCACCGGATCGCAGGAGATCGCCCAGGCATCCGAAAACCTGGCACGCCGCACCGAATCCAATGCGGCCAGCCTCGAGGAGACCGCGGCATCGATCGCCCAGATGGACGGCCGCCTCAAGGCAACCGCCGCTGCTGCCGAACGTACCGTGGACCGCGCCGACGGCGCGATCAGCACCGTCAAGGGCGGTCGCGACATCGCCGACGAGGCCGTCCGGGCGATGGGGCGCGTATCCGAAAGCGCCAAGGGCATCGACAGCGTGATCGAAGGGCTCGACAAGATCGCCTTCCAGACGCGCGTGCTTGCGATGAACGCTGCGGTCGAGGCCGGTCGCGCGGGCGAAGCAGGGCGCGGCTTCGCGGTCGTCGCCGATCTCGTTTCGGCGCTCGCGATGCGCGCCGAAGAGGAAGCCGGCCGGGCCCGCGACCAGCTCACGGAAACGCAGGGCGATATCGAAACCGCGGTCGGCGCAGTCGAACGTGTCGACGCCGCGCTCTCCGCGATCACCGAGGGTGTGTCGCAGGTGCACGGCCTGCTCGGCGACATGGCTGCAGACAATCAGGCGCAGGCCGGCGCGATCACCGAAATCAGCAGCGCGGTGACATCGATGGACCAGGCGACGCAGCAGAACGCCGCGATGGTGGAGGAAACCTCCGCCGCCGCGCGGTCGCTGACGAGCGAAGTCGATACGCTGGCGGCCCAGGCATCGACATTCGTGATCACGCAAGCCGCCGGAACGCGCGGCGCGGCGCGGCCCGCCATCGCCATGCCGTCGCGAACTGCGCAGATCGTCGCGAACGCGCGCCCGGCGCTGGCGGCCGTGCCCGCCAGGCAACCGGCCGACGCCGACGACTGGGCCAGCTTCTGATCGCTTGCAACGCCCCGGCCGATCGCGATCATTTCGGCCGGAGCGCTCTTGCTCCCGACTTCAGCCGTCGCCGACGCGCTCGATATCGGCGCCGACGCCCTGCAGCTTTTCCTCCAGCCGCTCATAACCGCGATCGAGGTGATAGACGCGGTTGACCTGTGTTTCCCCCTCGGCGGCGAGGCCAGCTATGATCAGGCTCATCGATGCGCGCAGATCGGTTGCCATCACCGGCGCGCCGACCATCCTGTCGACACCGCGTACCACCGCCGCGCGGCCGCGCACCTGGATGTCGGCGCCCATGCGCGCGAGTTCGGGCACATGCATATAACGGTTCTCGAAGATCGTCTCTGTGAGCACGCTGGCACCATCTGCCTTGCACAGCATCGCCATGAACTGCGCCTGCATGTCGGTGGCAAAACCCGGATAGGGTGCCGTCGAAAGCGTTAGCGGCGACAGGCCGTTGGAGGCTTCGACATGGATGGCGTCGGGCCGCTCCTCCACCGTCACGCCCGCTTCGCGCAGGGCATCGAGCGTCGCGAGCATGTCGCCGGCCGCCGCGCCGACGAGATCGACGCTGCCGCCCGTGATCGCCGCCGCGCAGGCATAGCTGCCTGCCTCGATCCGGTCGGGCATCACGCGATAGGTGGCGCCGTGCAGCGCATCGCGCCCTTCGATCTCAAGCGTTTCGGTGCCGATCCCGTCGATAGCGGCGCCCATCGCGACCAGCAGATTGCACAGATCGACGATTTCCGGCTCTCGCGCGGCATTTTCGATTCGCGTCGGCCCCTTTGCCAGCACCGCAGCCATGACGGCATTCTCCGTCGCACCGACCGACACGATCGGAAAATTGACTCGCCCGCCCGGCAGCCGTCCGCCCGGAGCGGTCGCCTTCACATAGCCGGCGGTCACTTCGATTTCGGCGCCCATCGATTCGAGCGCCTTGAGGTGAAGGTCGACCGGACGGTTACCGATCGCGCATCCGCCGGGCAGCGACACTGTCGCTTCGCCCATCCGGCCGACCAGCGGGCCGAGCACCAGGATCGACGCGCGCATCTTGCGCACGATGTCATAAGGGGCGACAGTAGAGGTGAGCCGCGCCGCGCGCATCGTCATCACGCGGCCGAAATCGGACGGGCGGGCGCCTTCTACCATTGTCGAGACGCCGAATTGATTCAGTAAATGTCCGAAGCTGTCGACATCTGCGAGGCGAGGCAGATTACGCAGCGTCAGCGGTTCATCGGTAAGAAGCGCGCAGGGAAGCAGGGTCAAAGCGGCGTTCTTCGCCCCCGAGATTGCAATGCGGCCGGAGAGGCGATTTCCGCCTCGGATCAAAATACGGTCCATTTCCGGGCTTCTAGCCGGTGGCGGCAATGGTGCAAGAGCAAGCGGGTCGATCGGACTTGATCGACTTTAATGCACTGATTTTAAGGCGCTGCTTTGCACTTGCGATGTTGGGGGAGCAAAGTGTGTCCGCGAGTTGTTTCGCCGAAAATCTGGGTCATCTGATTGAATTGACCGGCGCCGAGTCGGCGGCGCTTGAAAAGCTGGAAGGCCGGCAGCGCCAGTTGCGGCGCGGCGCGATCCTGCTGCGCGAGAAGGAGCGCGGCAACGAGCTCTTCATTCTCCGCAAGGGAATGATGATGAGCTATGTCATCCTCGACGATGGCAGCCGGCAGATTCTGCGCTTTATGTTTCCCGGAGATCTGCTGGGAAGCGCGCTCATATATCGCGATGCCCCGGAGACGCTGTGCGCGCTTTCGGACGCCGTGGTAGCCCCGTTCGAGCGCAACCTGCTCGTACCGATATTCGACGAACATCCCCGGCTGGCGGCACTGCTGCTCGTCTACAACAATATCCAGCGAGTGGCGCTTACCGATCGACTCGCGGCGCTGGGGAGGACCTCGGCCAAGGCGCGGATCGCGGCGCTGCTCCTCGAATTGCGCAACCGGTTGCGCAGAGCCGACAGCTCGGTGACGAACGGCTTCGCGCTGGGACTGACTCAGGAGGAGATCGGCGACGCGACCGGCCTCACTTCGGTCCATGTCAATCGCATGCTGCGCCAGCTCGAACAGGAAGGCATGATCGCGCGCGAAAGCGGCCGGGTTACGCTGCTCGACGAAAATTCGCTCAGGCGCGAGGCCAACTATGTCAATCGCTATGAAGGGCTGGACCTGGGCTGGCTGCCGTCGCCGCGCTGAACAAGACCGATCGCGCGATCAGGCCTTTTCCAGAGTGCATTGCAGCGGATGCTGGTTCTGCCGCGCGAATTCGATCACCTGCGCAACCTTGGTCTCCGCTACTTCGTAGCTGAACACGCCGCACACGCCGACTCCGCGCTGATGGACATGGAGCATGACTCGTGTCGCCTCCTCCATGTTCATACGAAAGAAGCGCTGGAGGACGAGCACGACGAATTCCATCGGCGTGTAATCGTCATTGAGCATCAGCACGCGATACGGCGTTGGCTTCTTGGTCCGCGTCCGCGTGCGCGTCGCGATGCCGACCGCGTCGTCGCCGTCACCGTCGCCGCCCTCGGCGTCGTCTTCGTTCATCTGGAAAGGGAGGGGATTGGAGACCATCACGCGGACAAAAATATGAAACCGGCCCGCCAAGGGCAAGAGGCGCCGGCAGCGGCCGGCACGGAAAGTGGTCGTTCCGGGACACGACGCCGCCGCACAACGCGCCTCGGTCCGCCCGATCCCGCAGTCAATCGCGGTAGCCGGACGCCCGGACACGAATCGGGCGGCCGCGACATGCGCGACCGCCCGACTCAGTGTTCAGCGTGCCGGGATTCAGGCGACGGCCTTCGCCTTGTCGGCCGCGACGGCGAAGCGGCTCGAGATCGGCTGCGAGGCATCGCCGGCGAGCTTGAGCATCGCTTCGGTCGTCTTCGAGGCTTCGGCGACATAGGCGTCGAACGCGCCGCGGACATAGTCGCTCTGCAGCTTGAAGAAATCGGCCGGGGTCTTCACCGACGCCATGTTCTTGAACGCCGCGGTCGCTTCCTCGAACGACTTGCGGCCGAATTCGGCGGCTTCCTGGCCCATGCTTTCAAAGCCCTTGGCGGTGATCTTGCCCGATTCGACGAGCGCTTCGACATTGCCCTTGGCAAAGTCGTTCATTTCCTCGGCCATCTTCGTCGACTTCTCGACGGCGGCCTTGGTGCGGTCGTTGAAATCGGAGAACATCGCCTGGGCCCGGTTGATGGTGGTTTCGGCAGTGGCTTCCATTGCAATCACTTCCTCATTGATCGCGGCAGGCGCTTCGGCCTTCGCGGCGGGTTCGGGGGTGCCGGTGGGGACCGGCGCTGTTTCGATCTTGGCGGTTTCCTGCGGCGTCGTCTCCGCTGCCGCGGCGACCGGAGCGGCCGCCGTTTCGGCGGGCTTGGCTTCGGCCTTGGCGGCCGCCGGAGCGGACGTCTTCTTTCGTGTCGCAGCCGGCTTCTTCGGCTGCGCGGGTTTCGGAGCGGCGGTATCCTGCTGCTTCGGTCCCTTGCTTGCCATGCGGGGCCTCCTGTCGCTTGCTGCGATGCAACATTTACAAGTCACGGAGGCTCAAATCAAGAGAAATTGTGCACTGCAGCATGAATTTCGGCAGCGTGACCTAACGTTCTATCGCATCCGCACATAAGTTCCGGGTGCGTCGCACAGGCTCTTCAACTTGCCCTTCCCGGGGATGCGCTCTCCCTTCGCGGGCACGGTCTGCCCATCCTGTCCGCGCAGCCATGCGATCCAGTCGGGCCACCAGCTGCCCTTGGTCTCCCTGGCGCCCTTGAGGAAGGTCTGCAGCGATTTAACCCGGCGGCCGTTGGTCCAATACTGGTATTTGCCGCTCGATGGCGGATTGACGACCCCCGCGATATGGCCGCTTCCCGCGAGCAGGAAGCGCATCGGCCCGTGGAAATGCTCGGTCAGCTTCCACACGCTTTCGGGCGGCGCGATATGGTCCTCGCGCCCGGCCTGGATATAGGACGGCGTTTTCACGCTGCTCAGGTCGATCGGGGTATCGCCGATCGACAGCGCGCCCGGCTCGACCATCCGATTATCGCGATAGAGATCGGTCAGATAGGCGAGATGCCATTTTGCCGGCAGGTTGGTGACGTCCGAATTCCAGTAGAGCAGTTCGAACGGCGCATAATCCTTGCCCAGCAGATAATTGTTGGTGACATAGCTCCAGATCAGATCGCGTCCGCGCAGCAGATTGAACGTCGCGGCCATATAGCGCCCGTCCAGATAGCCGTCGCTCGACAGGCTGCGGATCAGCGCGAGCTGTTCGTCGTCGACGAAGTTGCTGAGATCGCCGGCATGGCTGAAATCGACCTGTGCGGTAAGGAAGGTCGCGCTTTTCACCTTGTCCGCCTGCCCGCGCGCGGCAAGCACCGCGAGCGTCGCGGCGAGCGTCGTTCCGGCGACGCAATAGCCGACCGCATGAACGCTCTCGACACCGAGCAGGTCGCGCACAGTATCGATGGCGTCGATCTGACCGCCCTCGACATAATCGTCCCAGGTGACGTCCTTCATCGACGCGTCGGCTGATTTCCACGATACGACGAAAACCGTGGCGCCCTGCGCCACCGCCCAGCGGATGAAGCTCTTTTCCGGCGTCAGATCGAGGATGTAATAGCGATTGATCCAGGGCGGAAAGATCACCACCGGCATCTTCAGGACATCAGGCGTTGTCGGCGTGTACTGGATCAGTTCGTAGAGCGGCGTGCGCCTGACCACCTTGCCCGGCGTCGTCGCCAGATTGCGCCCGACCTCGAACGCGTCGGGATCGGTCTGGGTCAGCTGCCCGCGCGCCATGTCATTGAGCATGTGCTGCAGGCCCTTGAGCAGGCTCTCGCCCTTGGTCTCGACGATCTTCTCGAGCACTTCGGGGTTGGTCGCCGGGAAATTGGCCGGGCTCATGGCGTCGAGGAAGCCGCGCGTGGCGAAGCGCAGTTGCTCCTTGTGTCGCGCGTCGACGCCTTCGAGCGCATCCACTCCCTTCAGCATATGCTCAGCAATGACCAGATAGCTTTGCCGCAGGAAATCGAACAGCGGCTGTTCGTGCCATTGCGGCGCCCTGAACCGGCGATCGCGGGCCTGCTCGGCATCCTCACCCAGCGGCGCCCCCGGCTCCTGCGTCAGGAAACGCGACCACAGCGTCATCGTGTCCGACCAGAAATCCGCAGTGGCGCGAAATGCGGCAGCCGGTTCGAACAGATGCGACATGGCGGCAGGTCCGGGCATGTGCGCCATCATGTCGAGGCCTTGCTCGAGCATCATCTGCTGCGCCTGGCCGAACACCCAGGTCCAGTGCTGCAACTCCTCGAGCGACGGCATCTGCATTGCCGGTTCAGCGGCCATCTCGCTCGTGGTCATCACTGCCTTTCCGTCAAAAGGACTGAAGGATCATCCAGCATTGCTCGAATCGTCCCGCCCGGGCATCGTCTTCACGAATCCAGAAATACAGCCGGCCGCCCTCGCCCCATTCCATGTTGAGATCGGGGTCGCAATCGACCTGCAGCAGCAATCGCCAGTCGTTCGCGCCCACCGCCAGCGCGGCGCCGGCGCTGGCCGGGAGCCGGTCCGCATCGGGCACCTGGATTCCCTGCGAAGCGCACTGGCATTGCTCCTCCATGATATCGGACTGGATCGGTTCAGGCCAACCGCCGATGCGATGTCGCTGCTCATCCAGCCGGTCGAACGGCTCGATCAGCGCATCGATATCGGCCTGGGTGAGTGCCAGATCGCCCAGCACCAGGCGGTTGGTCGTCGGCCAGGATACTTCGGGCAGGAAGATCACCGATCGCACCGGAAAGGGCGTGCATGCCTCGGGCGGCGGCAACGTCAGCCCCTCGGGCGCGTCAGCGTGGCGATAGCGGACCACCCAGCTGCCCTTCTTGCTCGGGTCGAGTCCCCACCCGCGCTGCTTGCAATCGAAGAAGAACTGCAGCGTTCCCGCCGCCGGCAGCCAATCGGGACCGCCCACGGAATGCAGTTCGGAAAGATCGACCTGCCCTATGAAATCAAGCGGTTCGCCTTCCCAGTACGGCCAGGGGCCGCCGATATCGCCTCGCGGCACGCCCCCCAGCCAGCTGTCACTCGCGTCGACTGCTGGTACCAGCAGCCAGGTCTCCTGCGCCGCCTCGCGCAGGCGACGCCGTGCTTCGTTCAGCGACATTGCGTGCTCATTTGCCTCGCTTTTGCTGGCATGCCCGATGACAGGGGTATAGAGTCGACAAGCGCGGCTGCCAATTCGGTACCGCGATAAACTTCACGCGAGGAGGCGTGCACCCGATCATGTCCGACGAATTCTACCGCATCAAGCGTCTGCCCCCCTATGTCATCGCCGAAGTCAACGCGATGCGGGCAGCGGCGCGCGCGGCAGGCGAGGACATCATCGATCTGGGGATGGGCAATCCCGATCTGCCGCCGCCCGACCATGTCATCGAAAAGCTGTGCGAAGTCGCCCGCAAGCCCGATGCGCACGGCTATTCGCAGTCCAAGGGCATTCCCGGGCTGCGCCGCGCCCAGGCCAATTATTACGGCCGTCGCTTCGGCGTCGATCTCGATCCCGAAAGCGAAGTCGTAGTGACGATGGGATCGAAGGAAGGGCTCGCCAGCCTCGCCACTGCGATCACCGCGCCGGGCGACGTGATCCTCGCGCCCAATCCGAGCTATCCGATCCACACCTTCGGCTTCATCATCGCCGGGGCGACGATCCGCGAAGTGCCGACCACGCCCGACGATCGCTATTTCGAAAGCCTCGAGCGCGCGATGCATTTCAGCGTGCCGCGGCCGAGCGTGCTCGTGGTCAATTATCCGTCGAACCCGACCGCCGAAACGGTGGACCTGGCCTTCTACGAACGGCTCGTCGCCTTCGCCAAGGAACAGGGGCTGTGGGTGCTTTCGGACCTCGCCTATTCCGAGCTTTATTATGACGGCAACCCGACGCCTTCGATCCTGCAGGTGCCGGGCGCCAAGGACGTGGCGGTCGAATTCACCTCGCTGTCGAAAACCTATTCGATGGCGGGCTGGCGAATGGGCTTCGCGGTCGGCAACAAGAAGCTGATCGCGGCGATGACGCGGGTGAAGAGCTATCTCGACTATGGCGCCTTCACCCCGATCCAGGCCGCGGCCTGCGCCGCGCTGAACGGTCCGCAGGACATCGTCGAGAAGAACCGCCAGCTCTATCACAAGCGCCGCGACGTGCTGGTGGAGAGCTTCGGTCGCGCCGGATGGGAAATCCCGGCGCCCAAGGCGAGCATGTTCGCCTGGGCCCCCGTCCCGCCCGCGCTGGCGCATCTCGGCAGCCTCGAATTTTCGAAGCAATTGCTCACCGAAGCCAAGGTCGCGGTCGCGCCGGGCGTCGGCTATGGCGAAAACGGCGAAGGCTATGTCCGCATCGCGATGGTCGAGAACGAACAGCGGCTGCGCCAGGCGGCGCGCAACGTGAAGCGCTATCTCCAGTCGATGGGCGTCAATACCGGCGGGCAGAAGAAGACGGGGTAACATCCAACGATCCGTTGGGTTCGAGCTTGTCGAGAACCCCTGGCGCGTGCGCCGGCGGTTCTCGATACGCCGTCTCGACAGGCTCGACGGCTACTCGAACCCAACGGAATGCCGGCAGGGCGTGCTTTTTCGCCGCACCGCAGCTATCCGCGAACGATGACTCGCACCGCCACCGATTTTTCCACCCAGATCCGCGTCCGCTATTCCGAAATCGACGGTCAGAAGATCGTCTTCAATTCGCGCTATCTCGAATATGCCGATGTCGTGCTCACCGAATTCTGGCGCTGGGCGGCGCTAGACGATCTCGGGCCCGAATGGAGCGCGGCCGAATTCAATGTGGTGCGCGCCGAACTGAACTACTCGGCGCCGTTTCACCATGATGACCTGATCGAAGGGCGCACCCATGTCGCGCGGCTGGGCAATTCGAGCATGACGATGCGCGTCGAACTGCGGCATTCCATTACCGGGGAACTGCACACCACGGTCGATATCACCAGCGTGCACCTAAATCTGGAAACGCGCCGCCCGCTGACGATCCCGCCGCGCGTGCGCGAACGGCTGGAGGCGCTGGCGTCGCCGGCTAACGCCGATAGTTGAAGCTGACGCTGACGCGGTGGTCTTCCTCCGCGCGGCTCTGCATCACTTCGTGGCGCAGCCAGCTTTCCCAAAGGAAGATCGCCCCCGGTTCGGGCTGCGCATAGACGAAGGGCTGCAGATCTTCGGGCGCGTCCTCGGTGCGCAGCGGGGCCGCCATCAGCATGGCAAGCCGCGGGTCTTCCAGTTTCAGCGCCCCCGCACCCTCTGGCACGGTGACGTAGATGGTCCCCGAAACCACGCTGTGCGGATGGATATGCCCCGAATGGGTGCCGCCCGGCTCCATGATGTTGACCCACAGATTGTCGAGCTTCAGCCGCTTGCCGCCCAGGTCGAAGCAGCATTCCCTGGCGAACTTTGCCACATGGCGATTGAGGTGCCGCACCAGATCGCCGAACCGAGGATCGCGGACCGGCAAATCGGTGAGCGACGCGTAGCTGGTATAGCCGCGATAGCCATGCTGTTCGGACCAGGCCTGCCCGGCAAGGTCGGCCTCAGCCAGATCGTAGCATGCCTCCTCGACGTCCTCGAGCAGCGCGTCGTCGTTAAGCGCGCCCTGATAGAAGCGCGTGGCGAACAGCGATTTGACGGTCATGGGATTTCCGAAGCTGGCGGTATCTATTCGGCTGCTTCGCTGGTGGCGTCCGCCGCGTCAACATCGCCGGGCATCGCCCAGAGCAAGTCACCCTTGCCGAGCTGGCGCCCGTCATGGGCAAGCACTTCGACCGGACGAATCGGCTGGCGGTCACGTGCGTCGACCAGGATCGGGTTGGCGGGAACGCCGGTTTCCCAGCGCTCGCCCCATTGCCGCAGCGCGACCATCGTCGGCAGCAGCGCATAGCCTTTCTCGGTCAGGCGATATTCGATCTTGCGGCGATCGTCGGGATGCGGCTCGCGGCGCAGGATGCCGTGCTCGACCAGTCGCGACAGGCGATTGGCGAGGATGTTGCGCGCGATTCCAAGCTCCGACTGGAACTCCTCGAAATGACGCAGGCCGCTGAAACAGCCGCGCAGGATCAGGAAAGACCAGCGCTCGCCCATCGCTTCCAGCGCGGCGGGCAGGCTGCAGCTTGCCGCCGCTTCACGCAGCGATTGTCGAACGGCTTCATCCATAACCGCACACCATAGACCAAATTGCGACAGCGCCAAATCGCGGAAATCGTTGCCAGACAAGAACAGTTTTTAGTTGCAACTTACTTTGCCGGAATATAGGTATCGTTTAGCAACTGAAATGGTTGCTCCACTGGAGAATGCAACATGGTTCGCCTGATTCAGGCCGCGGCGGCAGCTGCGGCGATGCTTCCGCTCGTCCCCGCAACCAGCGAGGCCCAGTCGGCGGGGGTGCATTATTCCGCCGTTCCCGTCGCCGCGCCGGAAAAGGAACGGATCGTCACACGCCGCGCCGTATGGCATTGCGACGCGCAGCGTTGCGTCGCACCGAGGGCATCTTCACGCGACGCCGTAATCTGCCAGTCGATCGCGCGCGAAATCGGTCGGCTCGCCAGCTTCACCGCCAATGGCAGCCCCTTCGACGCGGCGGCGTTGTCCGAATGCAACGCCTATGCGCAAAGCTGACCATTTCTGTTGCAAATAGGCAGCATACGGCCCCATCTATGCACAGGAGCGCTTCGGCGTCCCGGTAATCGGTAGAGGGCAGAGTTTCACGCGCGTGCTGCGGCAATATGAACTGGTGGAACGGGTCAAGGGATACGACCCGAAGGCGGACGAGGCACTGCTCAACCGCGCCTATGTCTTTTCGATGCATGCGCATGGCAGCCAGAAGCGCGCTTCGGGCGATCCCTATTTCAGCCATCCGATCGAAGTCGCGGGCATCCTGACCGATCTCAGGCTCGACGACGAGACGATCGCGACCGCCATCCTGCACGACACGATCGAGGATACGGTGGCGACGCCGGAGGAAATCCTCGCCAAATTCGGTCCCTCTGTGGCGCGAATGGTCGACGGCGTCACCAAGCTGTCGAAGATCGAGGCGCAGAGCGAGAATGAGCGCGCGGCGGAGAATCTGCGCAAGTTCCTGCTCGCCATGTCAGACGACATCCGCGTGCTGCTGGTCAAGCTCGCCGACCGGCTGCACAACATGCGCACGCTCAAGTTCATCAAGAACGAGGAGAAGCGCCGCCGGATCGCGCGCGAGACGATGGACATCTACGCCCCGCTCGCCGAGCGGATCGGCATGTACGAGTTCATGAAGGAGATGCAGACGCTCGCCTTTCGCGAACTCGAACCCGAAGCCTTCGAATCGATCACCAACCGGCTCGAGCTGCTGCGCAAGGGCGGCGAGGACCGCATCGCCAAGGTATCGAAGACCCTCACCCAGTTGCTGGCGCGCAACGGCATAGACGCCGAAATCTCGGGGCGCGAGAAACACCCCTATTCGATCTGGCGGAAGATGTCCGAGCGACATGTCAGCCTCGAACAGCTTTCGGATATCACAGCGTTTCGCGCGATCGTCGGCACAGAGGAGGAATGTTACCGTGCGCTGGGTGTCATCCATCGCAAATGGCCGATGGTGCCGGGCCGGTTCAAGGATTATATCTCGACGCCCAAGCGCAATGGCTATCGCTCGCTACACACCAGCGTGATCCTCGCCGAAAATACCCGTGTCGAAATCCAGATCCGCACGCATGAGATGCACGCCCAGGCCGAGTACGGCCTCGCCGCGCACTGGGCATACAAGCAGGACGCGGTGCGCCCCGATACGCAGGTCAGCTGGATCCGCGACCTCGTCGAGATTCTCGACCATGCCGGCAATGCCGAGGAGCTGCTCGAACATACCCGGCTGGCGATGTATCAGGATCGCATCTTCGCCTTCACGCCACGCGGCGAACTGATCCAGCTGCCCAAGGGCGCGACTCCGATCGATTTCGCCTATGCCGTCCACACCGACCTGGGCGACCAGTCGGTCGGCGCGAAGATCAACGGCCGCGTCGTGCCGTTGCGCACCGAAATCGCGCAGGGCGATCAGGTGCAGATATTGCGTTCGCGCGCGCAGGTTCCGCAGGAAAACTGGCTCAATTTCGCGATTACCGGAAAGGCGCGTGCGGCGATCCGCCGTTCGCTGCGCCACAAGGAGCGTGAGGAGAACGAAGCGCTCGGCCGCAAGCTGTACGAGGAAATCGTCCAGCGCCTCCCCGCGCCGGTCGGGGCCGACGGCATGGCGGACGCGCTCAAGCGCCTCCAGCTTCCCGACGAAGCGGCACTGATGGACGCGATGGCGCGCCAGCAGCTTTCCGAGGCGGAGGTGATCGAGGCACTGATGCCCGGCACCGCCGATGGCGCGGTGCAGGACATGCCGCCGCAGCAATATGCGATTTCGATCAAGGGGCTGACACCGGGCGTCGCCTATGACCTCGCAAAATGCTGCCGGCCGATTCCCGGGGACCGCATCGTCGGCATCCGCCGCCCGGGCGCGGGAATCGAAGTCCATGCGATCACATGCGAGAAGCTCGCCGAGGTCACCGATGCCGACTGGGTCGACCTGCAATGGGGCGAAAAGGCATCGGGCGGAATCGCGCGGATCAACGTCACGCTCAAGAACGAACCCGGCGCGCTGGGCACGATCGCGACGCTGATCGGTACGCACAAAGCGAACATCCTCGGCCTGCGCATGGACGATCGCGACACGACCTTCCACACCAACACGCTCGAGCTGGAAGTGCGCGACCTGCCGCACCTGATGCGCCTGCTCGCGGCACTCCGCGCAACCGAAATCGTCAGCTCGGCCGAGCGGGTCTAGCGTCCTCCCCGAGCTCGTCTCGGGGAGGGGGGACCGTCGCGAAGCGATGGTGGAGGGGCAGCGGCGCAGCCGCGGTTTCGGTTCGCGCCGGGGCGCAAACAACGCGGAGACGGCATGGCTTCGAAAGGGCTCTACGTCCTCTGCACGAGATTCGAGCCTGTCAGGTTTCCCGCCGCTGACGCGGCGCCCCTCCACCACGCTGCTATGCAGCGCGGTCCCCTC